>DHVP01000021.1 GCA_002412715.1 Deltaproteobacteria bacterium UBA5205 | reverse complement strand
GATGCGAGGTGAAAGAAGAAGAGAGCTGGTAGACGATAAAACTGTTGACTTTTATCATAGCAGGCAATGAAGAGAGCATGGGGAGGAAGACAAAAACCTTCCCGGGAATCCATGAGACTTCAAGAATTCCCGGGAACTTTCGATCCCGCGGTGCGGGATAATAAGAGACCTGACTCAATCTCATTTTCAATGCGGTTCTCGGCGCGTCGGTTGTGACGAGCGCAGGTCTCGTCAACGAGCTCATCGAGATGACCAACATCGGGTTTTGCCGACCGGACGCAGTTATTTGGGGCCCCTACCCTGACGGCGGCTCTTCTTGACCGCTTAGCCCACAAGGCGTACATCGTCATATACGATTGGGACAGCTATACAGACTGAAGAAGAGTCTGAAGAAGAAATCCCCGGCAAAAAAGGACAAGGAATGAAGGTTATATATCTTTTTAACTAGAAACAGGGGTGGGTCATTTTTGGGTGATCACAGTGGGTCATTTTTGGGTTTTCATTGCCATCTGTATTGGTGGTGCTTTACATTACCAGATTTTGGAGGTTGCCATGGCTCTTAATTGTGCGAAAGATATTTTACGTTATCACGGAGACTCCCTTTCCCCGGGGCACGATCAGAGACTAAGTGCCAGCCTCGAAGGCAACGTTGGCAACCTTCTCGCTGCTTTGAAAGAACTTATCCATAGTCCGAGGAAATATTGGGAAGGGAACGTAGGGGCGTAGTCTCAAGATCGGTCCAAGTTTTAGGTCGAACATCAGAGAAAGTGCCCACCACCAGCCTTTGGATCAGCACTCGTAGAATGAGGGGCTGAAAATTATCCCCCTCTTCTATTTTCCTCAAACATCTCAACCGGCATTGAATGGCGCAACCGCCAGACTACCTTGATTGGCCGTTCGTCTTCGTAGCTAACTATTTCTCCCGGACCGAGATATGTAAATGGAACGGTGAGGTTGTTTCGCTTTTTCTGGTCGCGAGCAAAAATCAGAATCGTATAGCCTCTCTCTCTATGGTTAATAAGATTTTGCCCAACCTCTGACTTTTGGGGAGTATTTGATTGTGATTCCCAGTGAAGCAGTTCCCTGCTGATGGGGTAGTCTGCGTACATGGTGCTGGGCGAAAACTCTTTTTCTGTTTTTTGATATGTAATGAGTAATGCATAGGTTTTAAACTTCTGGAAATGGAGAAGACCTACTCCACGTATGCCTGCCGTCTCCAGCGTCGCTTTTCCCATGTTAGCCTGAATGTCTTTTATCCCATATTGCGCGTGCAATTCCATGGAACAGGGAAATGGGAGTTCAGGAATCTCCCCCAGAACGACAGTTTTGGCCTGGGCCCATTCGATAACTTCACTCAAATCCTGGAGAATAGAAGGATTAAGAGTTATCCGTCGGAATGATTCCTCCAGCGTATCTATGCCTAGACGTAGCCCGGTATCCCCCCAGATACGATAATGGATGGATATGGCCGCATTGCCCGCAAATGTCAGCGCACTTGAAGTATCCCGTTGGAAAAGTTTTTCTACAGTTTGACGCATCATTGAAAGTTCCCTTGGTCCCGAGATGGAAAGAACCCGTACCAAAGACCGTTTGAGATATGAAAGATCTGGATCGTTCGGAACAGGGCAAAGTCGCGCTCGCGCCTTCCAACCTGTCCATGTTTCGCGTGCAAGAAGAACCTCGGGCTCATAATCGTGATAAAGTACGAAGTTGGCAAAAGTTAACGGCAGATTACTATCATGTTCGAAAGTCTGGATTCTCTCAGGAATCTGGATTGCTATGTTTCGTAAATTGTCACGAATATTCTCTAGAACATAATCACGCGCGATGCGATCAAGCTGTATTGAACATCCGGGTGGAAGATGGGGAAAATCAAGTTCAACTTCCCGATCAATTGCAAAGCGGTGTTTCGGCAAAAGCGCTTTCAGTTTACTGTCAACCCGATAACGACGATGTGCCTGGCCCACGAAATCGAGTACCGTGAGACAATCTTTTTCAGGTGCGTGCCTAAGGCCTCGGCCCAATTGTTGAAGAAAAACCGTAAGGCTCTCTGTTGGACGAAGAAAGAGAACGGTATTCATATCCGGAACATCAAGCCCCTCGTTGAAAACATCTCGCGTAAAAAGAAATGTAATATTCCCATCACGAAATTCTTTCAATAAGTTGGTCCTTTTTTCGCTGCCCGTTTCCCCCGTAATAACTTCAGATGGTATGTTTTTTTTATTAAACATTCCTGCCATATATTCCGCATGCTTTACTGATGCACAAAAACCAATTCCCTTTACCCGCGACAGGTCTGGTTCATAACGCGTTAGTGAACTTACCACCGTTTCAAGACGTTGAAACGCCAAGGCATGGGCACCCGTATACACATTCTCCAACTCCTGAACATCGTACTTGCCGTTTTTCCAAAACCTGTCAGCCGTAAGAGCTACAGGATCGGCCACGCCGAAGTAATGAAATGGACAGAGCAGCTTTTCTTCAAGGGCTTCCGGTAAACGTATCTCGGCAGCAAAATGGTTATCGAAATCGGCAGCAACGCTTTTTCCGTCCATGCGCTCTGGCGTCGCAGTCAGACCCAAGAGAACATCTGGTCGGAAGTAATCAAAGATAGGCCGGTAACTGTCAGATGGACCATGGTGAACTTCGTCAACGATTATAAAATCATAAAAATCAGGCCCAGTCTGTTTCCACAGTTGACGGGAACCAAGCATTTCCACAGAAGAAAAAAGATGGTCATTGCGAGAGGCTTCATAAGGACCAACCAGAAGCTCACCAAAGTCTGCCATGCGTAGAACATTTCTAAAGGTTCCCATTGCCTGTTCTAGTATTTCCTTCCTGTGTGCAACAAACAAAAGTCTTGCTTGTCTGTGTCGTTCTTCAAAAAACCGTTTGAAGTCGAAGGCTGCAACGACTGTCTTCCCTGTACCAGTAGCAGCGATCACAAGATTTCGCCAACGACCATGAATTTTCCTTTCTACCGTTAGTGAGTCTAAGATTCTCTCTTGAAAAGGATGGGGCCGCAAATCGAAAAATGTAGTCCCCAGGGGAATTTTGGGATTGCGGGCATGACGTATTGCATCACGAAGAACTTCGGGGCTTTCGGGATCGAATGTAATGAATTCTCGACTGTTCCAATATGTTTCAAACTCAGCAGAAAACTTATCGAGAATATGCCGCATATCTTGAGCCGTAACTTTCAGGTTCCATTCGAGGCCGCTTGTCATTGCCGCATTAGACATATTCGCCGAACCAATATACGCTGTGGAAAAACCAGAATCGCGCCCAAAATGGTATGCTTTGGCGTGAAGGCGAGTTCTTTCTGTTTCGTATGACACTTTGACTTCAATGTTTGGCATTCTTGCGAGCCACTCAATCGCGCTTGCATCAGAGGCACCCATATACGAGGTCGTTATCAATTTCACGGGAACATTTCGTCCACGGAGTTCCTCAAAAGCAGGCATGAGAAGCCGTAAGCCCGACCACTTGATAAATGAGACCAATATTTCTACCCTATCCGCAGATTGCATCTCCCTCTGTAGCTCGTGAACTAGTTGAGGTTCTCGTGGTGAACCGGTAAATAAACTACTCTCGACAATAGACGTTTCGGGGCGGGGAACACCTTGCCTCGCGTAATGGGGAGGTGTTATCTCCGATAGGATCTGCTTTTCTGCAGATACGAGTCTGTGTTTTTCAAGATGGGTGCATGCGGCATCTTCAGAGAGAATACTGATGAGACGATTGCACAGGTGCAGCTGTTCATCTGGGTCAGCCTCGTGTCGCAGAGCGTTTGCAACGATCTTCGCCACAAACGCGGCATAACGGCTTGGCTGTTCCTCGGTATCTATTTTTGAAAGAACCGAACGAATGTCAGGATTACGCTGAAGGGCATCACGCAATCTCTCATCAAGCAATGTGTCATAGAGACCAAAAGGAAGGTCAATTATCTCATGAGGGGTTTTTGGCATTAGCGTGCATCCTTTTCGAACCCTTTAAGATCCATCCGGAAGCCAGGTATTGCTTTTGAGCATTTTCATCCTGCTTCCCGCGAATTTTACTTCCTGCCATATGAAACGTTGCGTGTGGTACTGCAGTGCTTCATTGGGATTTCTCTACAATCCCCAATGCGAAGGCTCCAATGTTGATCTACGTTGAAATAACTGGAGAGCTTTTCATTTTGGAAATGGTTCCAAGGTATCAGACACGTCCATATCGTCAAAGCCTGATATCCTGCAACGATCGTCGCTACCCCGAAAACCCCAATATCCTCTAACTTTTTACCCCTTCACCCATCAAATTTCAAGGGAAAAGGGAGGAAGAGAGGTGATGGGTGATGTGTTATAGGAAAGACTGTCTTTTCTTTCTTCGCCTATCGCCTGTATTTGCTATTTTGACACAGTAGCGTGACAACAGCATGTCACGATGAAAGCGGAAATCCGTTAGGCAAGAACCTTCATCCCCAAATCCAAGATAGTTCTGGTCCAACGTTTCTCGTAATTTCCGGGCGCGGTGAGCATCCGGTCTTGAAATATCAGTTCCCGTCTCAGAACCCGTGGGGTCACAAATCCTATATGTAATCATTTTCTTTAAAACCTTTATGGAGGCTCATCTAGCCGCTTTTTCTTGCGGTTCGAATGCTGTGCCTCATGCTGCCTTGGATGAAAACCTCCGTTAACACCATTTAAAGGTACGGATGTACGCCCACCACGAAAGAACTGGCAAGCTTTTCGCTTTCTTTACTACATCCTCTGTAATAGATAATCGTCCTCTCTTGCAACTGAAAGAGAACGGATGATGCTAACTATGAAATCCGGGGTCTTAGCGATCAAGAAAAACATGGTTATTATGATATTCAATAAACTCGGAAGAAGGTAAGAATCTTTGAGGTAGGATGATTTTCTTGTTTTCATAGAGCGTGAAGAATGAGTTCGTACCAGTTTGCGGGCTTTTCAGAGTCTTGGAAACTTTTACCATGTAGTCGGAAGTTATGGTGATTAGTCCTGCATCAAAAGCCTTGTCGTGAAGTGCATTCAGGCATAATCCGTTACGCGGATTCATTCTGTTCTTCTTATCAACGGCCCAGGGTACAATATGACTTGCAACAAGAAGCTCCGGCACAGAAATTCCTGTGATGCAACAACGATTGTTATAGGAAGCGAGGATTGTCTTTCTGAAAAACGACTGGTTCACCCTGGCCATGACAAGCACTTCTCGCTCCTTGCCCTCGGCGGGCAAGTCTTCTCTGATTATACCGGCAACATTTTCGACAGTATCATTCTTGAACTGTGCAAGTATTTGCTCACTCTGATAAGCCGGTTCTTCCCAATTGCCGTCAAACTCATTCCAGATTTCAGACTCTCCTTTGCTGCCATGGCTCATTCCTGAAATATTCCTTTCTTGCAACGCCGGATCAAGTCTAGCGAAATTAGCAAGCTTAAGAGCGACAGCGGATGTAGAACGTCCAATAACAGAAGCCAATTCCGTAACGGCTTTGTTCCTTGAATTTATTTTTCCAAAAGGGAGCTTACAATAGAGATTGAAGGCTACTATTAATTCCTCTCTTCTCCAGACGGTGTTTTTCATTTTATTCAATAAACGCATATCAGTCTTGCTTGGAACCCATGGGTCGAACACACTCGGTCTTGCGGTAGAATCTCCCTGCTGACCCCATGTGAAGGCTCGGATGCGTATCCTACGCTGAAATAACTGGTGAGCTTTTCACTTTTCTATTATGAATCGTAACCGATAGCAACTTCCTTATCTTTTTACCCCTTCACCCCTCACATTTCAAGGGAAAAGGAAAGAAAACAGGTACTCGGGTACCAGGAATGGGCCACAGGAAGGACCCTTTTTTCTGCCCCTCCCATCACACAACACCTATGACCTATCACCCATATTTTCTATTTTGCCATGGTAGAGTGACAACAGCATGTCATATGAACGAGGAATCTTTTAGGCAAGAACCTTCATCCCCAGGGTGCAAGATAGTTCTGGCCCAACGTTTCTCCTGGTTCCCGGCTTGCGCCGGGGGGCCGGGATGGACGAAGGAAGGAAACCCCGATATCACACCAACGGCGTATGCAAGGCTTAACTATTCGAGGTCTTTTCCTCCCGCGCAGCGGGAGTGCGAATGCGGCCTGATCCGTGTCTTCTCCGGATCTGGACGCAGTCTTTTAAGGCCTCCTCCCATACTCTCTTCATTGCCTCCAGTGGAACACCAAAGGGGTGGAACGGGTCCCGTTTTTTGTTACGGGATAAACGTGAGACAGGTATTTCGTCATTTCTGTATGGTTCAGTTTTGTGAGCAGTTGTCCGTACCGTTCTGTGTGCGGGGGTCGTGTTAAGCGGTAGCGGTTAGGCATGTTGTCTGCAGTCTGACCCTTTCGTGTTCCTGCAGTATCCTCAGGACCCCGATGAGACTGTCCATCCGCGGATTGCTCCCGGGGCCCAGCATACGATGTATGCTCTTGCTTGATTTATTCAGCCTACGGGCCAGTTCGGGAAAAGTAATCGTTGCATTGATGTAATCGCGCAACATCGCCTTGCCGGCGTCAAGATTACCGACCAGGATCTCATTCACAGCCTCGGCCAGCAATCCTCTGCGATAATCATTATCCCCGGCTGCACGCTTTATCACCGTCTCTCTGAATGCCCTTGTAAGCGCCATGGTTATCGTCCCATCCTTTTTTTGATCTTATACTCAAGCCACAGGGTCCTGGCTTTCCCGTCGTGTCCGAAGTAGTACGATACCCCGGACCAAAATCTATCTTATACCCAAAACGCCGCCACCCACTGACCTGACGCTGGAAAAGCTGGCGACGCGCGACCTGCAACGGGTTCTTCACCTATTCCGCTGGTCAATAAGATTCACAACAACTCGGGTAAGAATGTCCTTTTCTTCCGGCCGACTTTCGGCGATGAGCAGTGTCATGGCTACCAGCGCATTGTCTGCAATCCGCTTCGAACCATCAGCGTTGTAAAGTATACCGTTCTTTTCGAGAAACCATAGAAAAAGGGCTGCGCCTATTCGTTTGTTTCCGTCTACAAACGAATGGTTCTTGACAAGAAAATAGAGCAACTGCGCAGCTTTTTCTTCGAGACCTGGGTAAAGATCCCTGCTGTCAGAAGTCTGCATTATGTTGGCCAGGGACCCTTTCAGACTGTCGTCTTTTTCAAGACCAAACAAATCTCCCGCACCAAAACGGTGACGTAGACGCCTTACCATTCTGATCGCTTCTTCATAAGAAACGGCTGAAACTGCAACTACTGTGACCTCGCCTACCCGAACACTGCTATGGTCGTAGTCATCCAGGAGGTCAAGAGCGCGGCTGTAGTCTGCAACTACCCGCAGCAACGCTGTGGCCTCATCACCGGTCAGAGATTTCCTGTCGGCAATATCGGCGATAAGCCGGATAGCCTTGTTTAGTTCTTTGAGCCGCTTTTCGTTTATGGAATAGCCCTTAAGAATGTGGTCGCGGAGTACGTTCGTAGCCCAGATGCGGAACTGTGTCCCCCGTTTCGAATTGACCCTGTAGCCTACAGAAAGAATCATATCCAGATTGTAGCTTTTTGTTTGGTACGTTTTCCCATCTTCGGCAGTACGTGCAAGATTTGCACATACTGCCTCGAGTCGAAGCTCCCCGGTTTTCAGTATATTGTTTACATGCTTGGTGACAACACTTCGTTCCGTTTCGAATAGCATTCCCATTTGCTTCTGGGTCAACCAGACGGTATTTTCTCGCAGATTAACATCCAAAGTCATCCGGCCATCCTCTGTTTTGTAAAGCACGATGCGTTCAGCAAGATCCTCTTGCATCTTGGGCGTCCTCCCTTTTTAGGCTTTTTAGTTGTTATTACTTTCGTCAGAGACAAAACGGAACGTGTAAACGCGGAAGCAAAAAACTTTCTCACGTTTAACCCGAAGTGGGCATTAATTCCGTCAGGAAAAGTAATATGGGGGGAAACCCTGACTGGAGGACACACATGATACCGAATTGGTTGCGACGGCTTGTTGCACCTGGCGTTTTTCTTCTTGTTTTTGTTGCATTCGCTCTTTGGGCTACGGCTGAAACGTACGGGGCAGAAACCGGGTAACGCGGAGAAAGGACAAGGATCATTAGCGCCCGGCAAATGAACCGCAAGGAAAGGAAGATCTATGAAGAAGGCTGATAAAGATACAGATGAACTTCGTCCACTATACACTCGAAAGGATCTCGGCGAGGGAGTTCGTGGAAAATATTTCGAAGCTTACCGCAAGGGTACTAATCTCGTTCTCCTCAGCCCCGATGTAGCCAAAGTATTCCCCACGGATGAGGCGGTCAACGAGGCATTGAAGTCACTGATCCGCCTGGCTCAAAAAGCCGCAGGTCCCAAAAAGCGTTCTTCCCGCACAACAAAAGAAAAGAAGACGGCGTGAGATGATCCGTTTCACGTTTTAAGTCTTTCCCAGCGACTTGCACCGGAGTGACGATGAGAGAAGGGGCCGGGATTAACAAATGAGAGAAACCCCGGATATCAAATGAACCATGTATGCAAGGTTTGAGTATTCGACATTTCCTCCCGCTCAGCGGGAGTGCGAATGCGGCCTGATCCGTGTCTTCTCCGGATCTGGACGCAATTCTTTTAGGCTTCCTCCCATCCTCTCTTCATTGCCTCCAGCGAGCCCGAAGCGCAAAGCGGGTGTGAGACAGTCCTTTAGGCTTTTCGCAACAGTCTCAAACCTGTCCGTCAACTCCTATTCGTTATCCCCCACACGCTCCCATCTGGCCGAGGTAACCTTCCAGTCGCCCGATCCCTTCTCCAGCGATACATCGAAGCGATAGACGCCGAGCGATTCGGGGATCACGTCGGTTGGGGAACCGGTCTTTTTTCCGCTGGTCAGGATGGCCTGAAAATAGGCTTGGGCCGATGTGTTTTCAACTGATATCTTCAGGTAGTTCATGTAGACGGTTACCTTCGGGTGGCCCAGGAAATATCCCAGCAGCAGCCTTCTGATGGTTTCGCGGTTGAACCCCTGGGGATCGTTGTATGTGTCGGCAATATTGCTGACGATCTTCTGGACATCCTTCTCTTCAGCCGCCGCCTGGACGTCGGTAATGACCTTCCTGACCTTGTCTTCCTCGGTGCCCCTGCTGCAGCCGAACATGGCAATCGCCACTACGAAAATAAGGCAGATCGTCACAAAACGTTTCATATAGTCGATGTCGGGAAACTTTGTGGCTATCTCTTTAGGCAAGGCAACCTGGTTCTTTAATCTCTTCTTGCCACGCATTCCTTACTCCTTACAGTAAGGATGCCTTACTTAGCTCTCACCAGCAAGACTTTATTTTCGTGGTGACGTGTTGATACACAAGTGCAAAGGACCTGTCTCACGTTTATCCGTTTGTTACGGAATAAACGTGAGACAGGTCCTTTCAAAACGGATCCATTATCCTATTCTGCCTGGTGCTTCCCGCCGGGCGCTCAGCTTGCCCTGATGACTCTTTTTGCCTTTCCTTCAAACCGCGGCAGGGTCCCCGGCGCTACCAGATCGATATCCGCGGTGATTTTTATATTGTAGATTATATTATCCAGTAGTTGCTTTGCCGCATTTTTTGCCTGCTCGTCGGTTATGTCTGCCGAAGCGGGCTCAACCCGGATGGTCATTCTTTTTCCGGATCCTTGTTTGGGAATGACCAGCTGGTATTCATTCGAGAATGTCGGTATTCCGCGTATGAAATTCTCGACTGCCGAAGGGAAGATATTCACTCCCCCAAAGGTAAACATGTCGTCGGCCCTTCCCAGCACGCCGCCGTCCATTCTGAGGAAGGTCCTTCCGCAGTCGCATGTCTGATAATTGAACCGCACGAGATCCTTTGTCATGTAACGCAAGAGAGGAACGCTTTCACAGAAGAGATTGGAGAGTACCAGCTCACCCACTTCACCTTCGGAGGCCGGCTTGCCTGTCTCCACATCGAGAGATTCCGCCAGGAACATACTTTCAATAAGATGGGTTCCCGTCTGCACAACGCATTCGAACCCGAAATTCGATATCTCCGTACTTCCTATATCGTCATAATTCTTTGCTCCGTAGAGCGTTTCTATCAGTTTCTTCGTCGCTGCAACCTGTGCTCCCGGCTCGCCTGCGGTGATGACTATCCTTACTTTCGAATTGGGAAAATCAATCCCCAGCTTTTTCGCTAACTCACCGAGATAAATGACGTAGGTAGGCGTCCCGCAAACAACCGTCGCATCCCAGTCGACAATGCTTTTTACCCGTGCGTCGGACGTTTGGCCGCCGCCCGGAATCACGGTGACCCCATGCTGTTCCATGGTGGCCTGGACACCCCACCAGGCAATGAAGGTCCCGTAAGTAAACGGAAAGAACGCAACGTCTTTGCTTGTGACGCCATAACCGCAAAGATAGTAACTGAACTGGTCATAATACGTCTTGAACCAATCCTTTTTACTCAGCGGAATCTTCAGAGGCTTTCCGGTAGTCCCCGACGTTTGAAAAACCCTGGTCGCTTTCTCCGGCTTGATGCAGGGAAAATCGCCAAATACAGGATGTTCTTCCTGTGATTTCAACAGTTCCTGCTTTGTGGTAAAGGGAACCATTCTCACGTCATCCATGGTTTTGATGTCGTCCGGTTTTATCCCGGCCGCCTTAAATTTCCTTTTGTAAAAAGGACTTTTTTCCGTCACGTACCTCATCTGTTCCACAAAGTATTTGAGCTGTTTCTTTTCCAGCTCTTCCCGCGGTAATGTCTCCAATTGAGGTCGCCACATTTTTATTTTTGACATAACTACCTCGCTATACGATGATTCCGTTAGAAGCTCACTTTACTTCGTATGCCGTCGGTATCTTTCTGGCCTTCTCCTGGCCTTTCCAGTAGGAAATCCGTTCCTTCATGAATTGGATCCAGGAATCAACTTCCGCAGCCTTGTAGCCCTTGGCGACCATGTCCCGCTTGTAATCGCTGATAACCGGGTCCACGGCCTTCACCCATCTCTGGATCTCTTTCTCGGGAACCGGTATAACCTGTCCGCCCTGCTCTTTGAAAAACTTCGCACCATCGAGGTCGACCTTATTCCACTCGACCGCCCAGGGTTCGATATACGTCTTCGCCGTCTCGTCAATAATTTGCCTGACGTCTGCCGGGAGACTGTTCCATTTGTTCTTGTTGAAGATGACATAGAAAGTGTAGCCGCTGCCTGCCTGCCATGCCACGCTGTGATACTTCAACACCTCGCCTGTCTTGAAACTCTTCAATTGTTCGAATGGCCCCATATTCCCGTCTATGACACCCCGTCTCAAGGACTCGTACATATCCATCATCTCGACGGGAACCGTAGTGGCCCCAAGGGCTTTTACAATATCCCCGCTTCTGCCGGTCCCCCTGATCTTTAATCCCTTGAGATCTTCAAGGGTCCTCACCGGCTTCTTCAGTGTTTGTATTGTGGACGGGCAGCTCGCACTGAATATGAGAGGATGAAAGCTGTCCCATTCCTTGGGCTTGAATTTGTCGTAGAAGTCATTGATCGCGTGGGTCAGTATGTAGCTGCTTGAAGCGCCGAGAGGCAGTTCCGTCAGTTCCATGACCGGGAAACGACCCCTCGAGTAAGAGCAGTGCGCAAGACCCATATCGGCAATACCGGACGCTACACCCCCGGCCATCTTGGGTGCCGTGAGAAGTGTACCGGCCGCGTACTGTGTTATCTCTACCCTGCCGGCGAGTTTCTTGTTCACGTCGTCCACAAATTTGGCCATCATTACCGTATTGACATGCATTATGGGCATATAATTGGCAAATTTGATCTTGATCACTTCAGCCGCATGGGATCCACCGCAGAAGAATAGAAGAACTGAAACAAAGATACACGCCGTTACGAGTCTCTTGCTTATCATGTCCTTTCCCCCTTTTTTATTGGATATTGTTGAAACCCCGTTTCGATCTGCCGACGGCTTTTCATACAGTCTTTTGCCGTATGTCCCGGACTGATCGATTTTCTGTGCCAGCAGCGTTTCCATGGAACTTTGTTGTTCCCCGCCTGGTGTTACTTGAAAAATAAAGAAGGAAGCCAGAGTGAGAGTTGTGGAAAGAGAAGGAGAATACCCCAGCAAATTACGAGGGCAATCAGAAATGGGGCGCAGCCTCTGTATATCTGGCCCATAGGCACTTTGGTAATATTCTTTACTACAAAAACGCAAATGGCCACGGGTGGAATGATCATCCCGACCATGATAATAACGCAAATTACCACCGCGAACCAGATAGGATCAAAACCGAGTTTGATAATGGTGGGATAGAAGATGGGGAGAGCAAGGATCATGAATGCAAGGTCTTCGATAAAGGATCCGCCCATTTCGAACACAATACAGATACCAATCAGAATAACATATCGGTTAACCGGGAGCGCTACGAGCCACTCCGCCGTTTTTTGAGGGATATTTGTCACTGCAATAAAATGACCGAGTGTCGCCGAGCCGACAAGGAGCATGAGAAACATGCCCGCGGTACGGATAGCTTCACTCAAGGAAGTCATATATTTCTTGAATGTCAGATCACGTTTTACCAGTGCCAGGATCAACACCGCGCATGCTCCGACAGCTCCGGCCTCGGATGGGGTAAAAAATCCCTGCATGATCCCGCCGATCATGAGGAGAAAGACTATAAAGACCCAGACAACCTCGGGCAAGCTGCGCACCCTCTCCTTCCATGTTGAACGACCGGATACGGGAGCTATTGCCGGGTTGATCTTCACCCATCCATAGATAATCCCCATAAAGAAAACGGCTATTAGTATTGCCGGCACTACACCGGCGAGAAAGAGCCTTCCAATTGACTGCTCCGTGATAACACCGTAAAGGATGAGCACAACGCTCGGCGGTATAAGACAACCGAGTGTTCCGACCGTTGCAATAACGCCCGTGGAAAGCCTTTTATCATAGTCGTAACGGTCCATCTCGGGCATTGCAACGCTTGCAAAGGTTGCCGTCGTAGCGGTGGCCGAACCGCAAATAGCCTTAAAGGCACTGCCGCCGACAATGGTGGCCATCGCAAGACCGCCGGGAATATGACCGATGAATTTATTCGAACAGGCATAGAGCCTTTGTGCTATGCCGCTATGAAAACCGATCTGACCCATCAATATAAAAAGAGGGAAAACCGTGTAACCATAATTGGTCATCACATCAAACATATCCCTGGCCAGGAGATTCATGGCTGAAGAAACTCCATTAAGGACGGCAAAGCCAATAAACCCTACGACTGCCATCGCAAATGCCAGTTCTATACCCGTTGCAAAGAGGAGCAAGAGTACAAACAGCATTACAATACCGGTTATTTCACTCATACCGTTCTCCTCTCCATATCCTCGCTATCTCGTTGACAAATACCAGGCATTCAATGAAGCAGCATATCCCCACACCGTACGTGACAGGGTAGAAAGGAACATTAAGGGTCGGCAGCACCTCTCCTGCAACGCGAAACTCATTAGCCGTCCGGAAGAGATTGACCCCGACCGCTGCAAAGAGCAGCAGGCATATCAGGCGCGTAAACACGTTCATGATATCCTTCGTTTTGTTGTCGAGTCTTTCCAGAACAACTTCCATAAACACATGACCTTTGTCGTAAGAGACGGTGGGGATGGTAAAGCCA
Source organism: Deltaproteobacteria bacterium UBA5205 (assembly GCA_002412715.1). Taxonomy (GTDB): domain Bacteria; phylum Desulfobacterota; class Syntrophorhabdia; order Syntrophorhabdales; family Syntrophorhabdaceae; genus Delta-02. The sequence goes on along the minus strand of DHVP01000021.1, from coordinate 34,274 downwards.
ATGACGAATGCCAGCAACAGGCCCACCACTTCAAAGGTGCCGATAATAGGGTGGCCAAAGGCGCGCATGATTACATCGGTAACGGTTAAAAGCATCATAATTGTGAGCGCAACGCTGCCCGTGTAGTTGAGGAACTTGGTCACGACGCGGAGAAATTCATTAAGTCTCACCATGAAACGTACCCCCCTTCAGTCACCATGCGGCACTGTTCAGGTCAAAGTGCGAGCACCTTGCTAAGTTTCTTTGATACAGATGCATTTCCCGGATGTTCAGGATACAAAAGCAAACTCCGTGCCAGATTAGCGTCATTAGCAGGGTGCGGATAAGTATCTGTTTTCATTGGCACCAGCTAAGTATTGACCGTTTTTCGCGTGGCTGATCGTGCATCTCCCGGGTTGCATGCAATCCGGGAGATGCACGATTCCGCGTCCGTTTCGGAAATCGAAATATTCTTCATGATCCGGATTTTATCCCCCCGAAAGTATTACCAGTGTGACCTCTACAGCGTCCTCTCCTCTCAACGGTACATCATCGGAACCATCAATTCTGTCGTACTCTTCCCCATTCAGAAAAACCTTAAAATCGCCCCTTATTTCACCATCCTCCGGCGAACAGATGGGAAAGCCCGTCTTGTCGGATAAAACAGCCAATACCTTTCTCAATGTGGGCAGTTCCATATCCAGCGTCACCTGACCCACGAAATTTGTTTTCACTATCATTGGTTCACTCCCCTAATAGCTTCCGCGAGGCTTGCAGCGCCTCTCGCTCCAGCACAACTCCGGCCTGCCCGAGGCGCCCGAGATGAGGGGCGGCGGAAACCTTCTTCCCGTTGCTTCCCCGAAGGTTTCCGCCCCTTGAGGGTAGCCAAAGCTATTTTCCGTGCTCTTTCAATGCATTGAACATCCTTTCCGGCGTTACCGGTATTCTCATCGTCCTCACGCCCGTCGCGTCATAGATCGCGTTGACTACCGCTGATATAACGGCAGCCCTGGCGCACTCTCCCGCCTCCTTCGCACCGAATGGGCCTTTTGGTTCATAGTCGCTGCAATCGATCACTTCGATCTCCGGTACATCGAATGCCCTTGGTATTTCATAATCAACCAGGTTCGGATTCAGGATGCGTCCCTCATCGTCCATGATCTCTTCATAGAGGGCATCGCTCATGCCTTGAACCGCCTGGCTTATCATCTGTCCTCTTATGCCCGCGGAGTTTATTTCAAAACCGCAGTCATCCGCCACGACTATCTTGAGAACCCGGATCCGGCCGGTCTCCTTGTCAACTTCCACCTCGGCCGTCGACGCCGTAAACCCGTACGCATCCGTAAATCTTCCGGTGCCTCGCGAAAGACTGGGGTAGAATTCTATTTCCGGCACGGCCTTCTTGTGTCCGTACCCGATTAGCGGATCCCCCATATGCTTCTGAATATGAAATCTCATGAGGTCTGTGAATGAATAGGACCTCCGGGGGTTGCTTTTGAGAAATGCCGTCTTGTCTTTCAGATCTATCTCTTCCGGCTTGGCCCTCATTACTTCGGCGGCCACGGCCAGTATCTTTTCCCGGAGATTCATCGCGGCATTATAGACCGCACCTCCGCCGACGAACATTCCGCCGCTTAAGAAGTTGCTGTAGTTCATCGGGCACAATTCCGAATCGCTGGATATGAGAGTCACGTCTCCCACAGTCAGACCGAGTGCCTCTGCCGCAATCTGACTGTAAGTCGTATCCGCGCCCTGGCCGAATTCACAGTCGCCTTCCATAAGGGTAATGGTGCCGTCGTGATTGAGCCTGATGATCGCGGTACAGGCGAAGGGCCAGTATCCGGAGCCGCTGAACATGCCATTGATCCCGATACCTACGCCGCGGTTCTTGTCTCTTTGTTTGCCGCGTTTTTCTTTCCACCCGATGGCTTCGGCGGATTTCTTGATGGCTTCGGGAAGACCATAACTATCAAGTCTGTCGCCGTTGGGAATTACATCGCCTTTCTTTCTAAGGTTCTTGAGCAGGAACTCCACAGGATCCAGGCCGAGGTCCTCGCAGATCTGATCATACTGGGAATCGGCGGCAAGACGCATCTGGGGCGCTCCGTGCCCTCTTCGCGCGAAATTGAAGTTCTTGTTGGTGTATACGGCCACACCTTCATGCCTGACATTCTTACGGTCAAGACAGGAATCGCACATGGCGTGACTCAGGAACATTGCAACCGGAGCGCTGCATTTATAAGCGCCTGCGTCCACGATAACACTGCAATGCTGGGCAACAATAGTCCCATCTTTCTTGACGCCGGTTTTTATATCGATATCAAACCTGTGACTGTTTCTGCACGATGAGAAGACTTCTTCGCGGGTCAGTTCTATTTTTACCGGTTTGCACAATTTTCTTGAGAGGAAACCGGCTATGACCTCGTAATCAAAACATGGGGCCTTTCCTCCAAATGCACCCCCGACATAGGTTTTGTGGATCCGTATCTTTGTGATAGGAATGCCCAGTGTCTTGTGCAGCCAGTATCTTTTTAATTCATAAGCCATATGGTTCATCCAGACATCGAGTTTCTCCTCGAAAGGATCCCAGCTTGCCACCATCGTGTGCGGCTCCATCGCCATGTGCGATGTGCCGGGACTCCTGGAATGATCCTCCCGGATATAGTCTGCTTCCGCAAACCCTTTTTCCACGTCGCCATATGCGATAAGCACGTTCGCGGCGACATTATTCACCGGCGTAAAGGAGTGTGATTTTCTGGCAACCCCCCAATCTTCCCAGGCGCATGATGTGTTGCGGGTGATCTCACCGTGTATCTGGGGAGCCCCCTCCTTCATCGCTTCCCTGGGATCGAAAACGGGTTGGATAGGATCGTAATCCACCTCGATGAGATCCAGTGCGTCCTCCGCGGTATCCGGGTCTACGGCCACCACGGCCGCCACCGTCTCTCCGATGAAGCGGACCTTATCTTCGGCTATCGGGCGTTCTTCGGCCGGGTAATTCGGAGTATCGACAAAACCATATCTGATCCCCCATGTGTCCTTCCCGGTGATCACGGCCGCGACACCCGGGAGCTTCTCTGCCTTGCTCGTGTCAATACTGACAATCCTCGCATGGGGAAGGGGGCTTCTGAGCAGCTTCACATGAAGCATTCCGGGAATCACGACATCGGTTGTAAATATTGCCCTCCCCGTCAATTTTGCCTTCCCGTCAACCCTCGGCAACGGTTTTCCTACTATAGAGAGCTCGCTCATTTCGCCGCCTCCTTTCTCTTCCCGACTACATCCATGATGGCCTCCAGGTACTGGACATAGCCGGTGCACCTGCACAGGTTTCCTTCCATATCCCTCCTGACGTCTTCCTCGGTAGGATCGGGCATCTCTTCCAGCATTGCCGTACTGGACATCAGTTTTCCCGGGGTACAGAATCCGCATTGGAACGCGCTGTGCTCCAAAAATGATTCCTGGAGAGGAGACAGTTTGCCGTCTTTGGAAGCTAACCCTTCAACGGAGGTGATCTCTTTGCCGTTCACCTGCATCGCCAGGATCGAGCAGGACTTGACCGCCATCTTATCAACGATTACAGTGCAGGCTCCGCAGGAATTGTCCATGCAGGCCTGTTTCGTACCCGTCAGCCCCAGTTCATTCCTTAGAAGCTGCAGCAAAGTCATCCTGGGTTTTATCGCCACCTCGTATGCTTCCCCGTTTACCTTCAGTTTTATCACTTTCTTCGTGCTATCCATTCGGGACTTCCTCCTTTATGTGATTAGGCTTTTTTCGCTTTCTCAAAGGCTTGCCTGATTGCACGCTTTACAATGACCTTTACAAGCTGTTGCCTGTATTCGGCTGAGGCATGCACATCCGAGGTGGGATCAGTCTCTGACGCGGCCATATTCGCAGCTTCTACAATCAAATCGTCCGTCAGCTTTTTATCTTTCAGCATCTGTGCCGCCTTATTCGCGACAAGCGGGATGGGCGCAACGGCGCTCATGATAATTTTTGCCCCGTCGCACACGTCGGTGCCAGGCTTGACGGCGATAGCGACAGAGGTGGACACGATCTTTATCCCCGCCTCTATCGTGCTGAACTTCATATACTCAACTCCGGTATTTGAAGCAGGGAGCGGCAGCTGAATTTCGGCCAGTATCTCGTCAGGTTCGATAACGGTGGTAAAATAATCGACAAAGAATTCTTCCATGGGTACGACTCTTTCGCCTTTTGCGTTTACGAGCTTCAGTTTGGCGCCCAATGCAATCAGGCAAGGCGCCGGGTCCCCTATCGGGTCGGCGCTGCAAAGATTACCGCCTATGGTACCCCAGTTTCGCGTCTGGACTGAGGCCACGCTCTTTTCCATCTCGGAGAGCACACTATATTTCTCCTGAATCAACGGCGATTTTTCAATCGCCCGATGGGTTGTCAATGCACCTATCCTCAAACCGGCACTCTGATCGAAATCGATATACTCGAGTTCCTTAAGCCCTTTTATGTCGATAAGGCATGTGGGGCTGATCAGCTTCTGTCTGAGGAGCGTAATAAGTGACTGCCCGCCCGCAAGTATCTTGCCTACATCTTTGTATTCATAAGCCAAAGAGCAGGCTTCCTGCAGACTGCCGGCCGAAAAATATTCGAAGTCTTTCATAGATTAGCTCTCCTTATGTCCTTCAATTTTCTCTTTCAAGGCCTGGATAAATTCTCCACCTATCTTCTTTGCCTGTGCCCGCATGATCCTGTCGCCGAATAAGGCAATCCTGCCCACAACGGTTACGTTCGACGAGTACGAAACCTCGGTTTCGCTATCAGAGACTGCTCTCAGATTGACATCGCTCGACTGGTTAAAGCTGCCCGCCATACCCATATCCGCGCCTTTGCCTTCCATATGGATATGTTTTGGTTCGTCTATCTGAGTTAACGACGTGGTGATTTTAAACCTCACTTTTATAGGGCCGACTCCCGCTTTGACCGTTGCCGTATACGTGCGGCTATCGATCGCCTCAAGCTGTTCGCAGCCGGGGACACAGTTTCCTATCAGCTCGGGGTTAATAATGAATTGCCACACCTTCTGAATCGGGGCTTTCACCATGAAATTCTCTTGTATCATCATTTTGTAGATCCTCACCCCCTTCTTCTTCCTTCTGTTTAGCCTTGGCCTTCAACTCGCCCGCAAGCAGGCATTGGCCTTCTCTCGGGCATTTCCCCTTCTTCGCGAACATACATTCCTGCCTGCCGTAGAGACATTCGATCCTCATTGCTCGGCCACCTCCTTCTATGATCTAATTTTGATATATCCACATTCCTTTGATTTCAGGAATGTTGTTAATAACCCAGGGCAAAATCACCTATCGAGCGGTCGATAGCGTGGCGTATCGCCTCCTCTATCAACTCTCGTGTTTTCTCTATGATTTCAGCATCCGACGCGCCGCAGACCTCTTCGGCGGCCATGTCGGCTGCATCTATGATCAGGTGGTCGTCGATGGGATTGCCCGTCATTATTGCCGGACCTTCCCGTGATTCGATCGGAGCGTTCCCGATTCCACCCACCACGATCCGTATTTCCTCCACGTCAACATGTTTAAGGTCCAACCTGAGAAAAACCGCCACTCCTATACTGGACCCATCTCCGGTCGCGGGTCCTTTCTCATAGGCAAGGCCAACCTCGCTTTCCTGTTGTTTCGGTATCCTTATTTCCCCGAGGATTTCGTATACCCCTCCCTCGCTGTCGGCCGTAAAAAGATCCTGCATCGACATTGTTTCCCAACCTTGAATCCCCTGCCTGACGGCCTTTGCATTCAATACCATCAGGGCGGGAGCAATATCGGCCGCCCTTTCAGGACTGAAGAGGCATCCGCCGATGGTAGCCATGTAATATGCCCATCTGCTCCTGTTCAGCCGAAACTCTCTCTGATTGATGGCCTCAGCGAGGACGGCCGCCTTTTCGTTAATTATTGCTGAACGTCCCAGATCAAAAAGGGTTGTGCCGCTTCCAATCTTTATGCCCTCTTCGCCAAAATCGCTGTAAGTCTCGACGAATTGCAGATTCGGTATGCTCTTGAGATTGATGAGGCAGTCAGGCCTCGCCTTTCCCTGTTGAATCAGCGGAATCAGCTCCGTTCCGCCGGCTATCACCCTGGCCTTTTCCTTATACCGGGCCAGTATCGAACACGCTTCCTGCAAGGAATTCGGTTCCAGGTACTCAAATTTGCTGGAGTCTATGAAACTTTCCAAGTCTCCCAAATAGCCTGGGCGCATATACACCTCCGTTTTGGTCTGCAATCGTATCGGGCAGGAGACGTTTCCCATGATCCATCTCTTGCTTCCTGAAAATGTTCGTGTTCTATGGACATGACAGCAGAATAGCAATTCCAATGCCACACCACTTACTTCTGATGATTATGTAGTAATTGGCTGATATATTGAGCTGTTTTACGGGAGGGGGAGACGGTGAAAGATGACAATCAAGAGGATTTGTAACCTGTGATTACGCTATCCCGTCCATGTCCGGTGCCGGAAAGAAACCCATATCGTAGAGCAGGATGGCAATCCCTGTTCTCTATCTTGTTGTTATTATTAACTCTTAAACAGGATTTTTTAATACCGGTGGTTATGGATTTCGGAAAGGGACCGTCAGAGAAAGACTGTATCTTTAAGGTATCACATGCAATCCGCAGGATTCATCCCGCTCATACGTACTCTTCTCTCTTTATCTGGTAGCGCTTCAACATTCGTTGGATAGAAGGCCTTTGTATATTGATTTCTTTGGCGGTTTTCGAAATATTGCCCTGGTAGTACTTCAACGCATCAAGGAGATAGTCTCTTGTAAACTCATCGAGACACCTTTTGCGCGCTTCCTGAAAATCCATCTCCAGAAGATCCTGACGTTCCACGCTGCCCACCAGTCTTTTCGATTGCATCTTTTCCGGAAGATCATTCACTGTGACTCGCTGATGATCGGCCGTAATGACAATCCGCTGCACCGCATTCTCCAGCTCCCTGACATTGCCGGGCCATTCATATTGCTGGAAAAGAGAGAAAACAGGTTGATCCACCGCTAATCTATCCTTGTTAAATTGCTTCTTGAATTTTTCCAGGAAGAAGTTCATCAGGGGCAGTATATCGTCCTTCCGCTGCCGCAGCGGGGGAATATCTATCTTGACGACGTTTATCCGAAAATACAGATCCTCTCGAAATCTTTCTTCTTTGACGGCCTGCTCGAGCTTTCTATTGGTGGCCGCAACAATTCTTGTATCCACTTTAACCGGCTTCGTGCCGCCGACAGGTATGATCTCGTGGTCTTGCACCATCCGGAGCAGCTTGCCTTGCAGCGATGTGGACAGCTCGCTTATTTCATCAAGAAATATCGTGCCTTTGTCGGCAACCTTGAAATAACCTTCTTTGTTCGCATAGGCCCCGGTAAATGCGCCTTTTGTATATCCGAAGAGTTCGCTTTCGAGCAAGTTCTCTGTCATTGCCGCGCAGTCGACAACAACAAAGGGATGATCGCGCCTCGGGCTGCTGGAATGTATCGTGCGGGCAATTAATCCCTTGCCGGTACCCGTCTCTCCCTCGATCAAGATATTGCAGTCCGTGGGGGCGATCTTCTCCACCAACCCGAAAATCCTCTGCACTTCCCTGCTGACACCAACAAAATCGCGATAATGCGAGAATTCCTTCAACTGGTCCTTCAGGCTGCCGATCTCATCTTTCAATGAAAAAGTTGTCTTGACATGCTCCGCAACCAGGAGCAGCCGTTCCATGTCGAAGGGCTTGGTGATATAGTCGTAGGCGCCCAGTTTCATGGCCTCCACTGCATTGTCCACGGTTCCATAACCCGTGATCATGACCACCTCTGTTTCAGAAGATATTTCTTTGATCCTTTCAAGGAGTTCTATGCCGCTGATTCCAGGCATTCTTATATCGGCAACAACCAGGGAAAAACGATTCCTTTTTACGAGGAAAAGGGCCTGTTCACCATCGTTTGCCCCTTGAACGTTGTAGCCGTTTCGCTGCAACAGCCGTACACATCTGTTGCGCATGCTGTCCTCGTCGTCTACCACGAGAATATTGAATCTATCTTTTTTCATCCGGCTCCCTTCCTGCCCATATTTTATGAGAGGTCTGCGCCAGCGGAAGACCTATACTGAATGAAGTTCCGCCCGGTAGATTTCTGGCAAAGAGTTTCCCGCCGTGCTCTTCTATGATCCTCTTGCTTACCGAAAGACCCAGGCCCGTGCCGTTTGCTTTCGTCGTAAAAAAGGAATCAAAAATGCGATCCATTATATCTCTTGGAATACCTTTTCCCGTATCGCTTATTTCAATGTATGCCCATTGTCTTCGGTCACCATCTTTTACATAGGTCTTAAGAACGATCTCTCCGCGGTCGGGCAGGATTGCCTCCCGTGCATTGTTGACCATGTTGATAATTACCTGCTGAAGGTTATTTGAGTTTCCTCTGATATATATCTCTGTGTCGAAGAAACGTCTCTTTATGGTGATATTCTCTAATCTTACCTGGCGTTCGATGAGGAGGAGAGCGTCTTCGATCATACTGTGAATATCCAGCGTCGTCCTTTCCACCGGGACTTTCTTGGCAAAATTGAGCACTTTTCCAATGACTCTTCTGCATCTGCTCGCATCGTTTTCCATCTCCTTGAGCTCTTTGAGCAGGAGTTTCTTCTGAATGCGTCCTTTCTTTTCCAGGTCTTCAATGAGCATCTGCGTAGCAATAATCAGGCCACCGAGAGGATTGTTTATCTCGTGCGCTATCTCACCGGCCAGCTTTCCCAGAAGCGTCATTTTTTCAGACTGGAAAAGCTCTTCTTTGAGAATATTTATCTCTGTAACATCTGTAATGACATTAATTATGCCTTTATTCTCGCCTTCACGGAGCGAAGAGGAGCTGACCAGAACCCTGATCTTCCTGGTGTCTTTCGTCACAAAGGTGGTCTCGAAAACCTTTTTCCCTTTCCCTTCTTTGATTTCGTCCATGAACGTGGCAACTCTCGCAAAAGCCTCTTTAGCTATAAATGTTCCGTAGTGCTGCCCGATTATCTCGTCCCTGGCGTAGCGGATTATCTCCTCGAACCGCTTGTTGATATACGTAATCTGCCCGGACTCATCTATTATCTGAATGCCGTCGTTGAGGGAAGCGATGAGGTTCTCGTTATACTCTTTAAGCCTGGCGATCTCACGGTCGGCTTCTTCTTTTTCCTTTTCCCTGGTCAGGTCTCTCGCGGCCCCTATCATACCCACCGTTCTTCCGTCTTCATCCCTTGCAGGTATGCAGATGACAAAGGCCGGAAATGATTCACCCGACTTTCTCCGTAACAAAATCTCTCCCCGAAAGGTGTTTCCATTCCTGATCTCCGCCAGGACATTCGGCTGGATGGCCCCGAGAATGACTATGTGTTTGCCGACAACCTCCTCCGGCTGATAAAGAAACAGTTTTTCAGAGCCTCTATTGAAGAATACTATCTTTCCCTTGAGATCTGTTACGATGAAGGATTCGCTGAGATTCTCCACGATATCATCCAGAAACTGACGGGTGGTGCGTTTGAAACCAAGAATTATCTGTTCCCAGCCCAATTCCATCCTATCCTCGTCGGTTAAAGGATCATCTATGAAGTTTGCACATGAAATCCAGCAGTGATTGGTACGCCAATAATCAGGTCAGTACCATGCGTCATCAAACTAGTAAATCCCCTTGCAAGCTCGTTTATCAGACGGAGATGGCAGTTATCAAAATGGAATGTGTCTCTGGAATGAGAGGAAGGTCTTGCATTGCCGCAGTGCTTCATCGAGACTCCCGTGAAGGTTCACATGCTTACAGTAAAAACAATATTTTTACTTGTACCCCTTTTCCCTTGAAAGTTCAAGTTAAAGATGCTTCCCGTCAAAGACGGGGCAAACGCGAGATAGTCTTTTACCTTCCGAACAGCTCCTTCACCTTTCCCCCGATATCCTCAAGAACATTACCGCTTTTTCCCTTCCCCGGACGACCGCGCGGCTTTTCAATTCTGACCCCTTTTTTTGCCGCGGAAATAGCTGCGGCGCAGGACGTTTCCTCATCGGATGTCTTTCCGATCAGGGCTGCGGCAATGCCGGCGGGGCCGAATAGCGTTATTGCCCCGATCGTTCTGCCCAGGGTGATTCCTGTCTGGGTGGGGTCAATTACAAGCCGGGGACGTGCTAATGTGCCGCCGAGTTTGAAAGGCCTTGTCAGCTCACTTGCACTTATCCCCAGTCTGCCGATGAGGGAGGCGCCGATGCCTTCTTTGGGGACAGGCTTGAGAGAGAGGTTCAGTCGTTCCGTCTTAAGATTGATGGTGCCGTCACCCACCACGACCATGTACTGCGTGTTCAATACAAGAGTGGTGGCCCGGGCAAGGCCGTTCTTCATGGTAAAGGCGCCGACAAAACAGTTTATCGCAGCATATGGTTTCTCTTTATCGAAGGGATTGACGAGACGGAAGATGTTGGAAGGCAGGTCGCTGCCGAGCAGATCGATAAACTTCTGGTGCATCCTGCCCTTCCCCATCAGAAAAAAGGCCTTGCCGGTCAAGGTCCCCATCAATCCTGCGACCGAACTGCCGCGGGCGCTGATATCGATGTCTGCATCGAGGTTTCCCTCGACGCCGCTGGCCGCCTTGACCATATTCGCGAGATAGGTGATGTCCATCTTGTGGATTTTAACGCTCGAAGTCAACAATACCGTCTTTCCCCGCGGCTTAACGGTGAGGCGGGCATCCACCGAACCTTTTCCCAGGACCGCTTTAAAGGAATGCACGTCGAGGATTTCATCCTTTAGAGTCAGTCCCATGTTAACGTCGTTTAGCCCAATCTCGGGCAACAGGACCTGGGAAGCCCGGAGCGTGACCTGCACATCAGCTTTGCTCAGGGCATGAAAAGGCAGAGGTTCGCCCGAAAAGATCCTGCCCTGACCGGTCGATGTCTCAACTGCGTCCGGGCCCTTGCCGATATGGGGACGAAGGTCCAGTTTCCGCGCCGATACTGTTGCCTTCACCATCGGCTTCTCGCCGGCCAGGTTGAGGTCGACGGAGCCCCCAAGGTCGTTGTCGCCTTCTATGATCTTGAGGTCCGTGATCGAATATGAGTCTTTGCCGGTGTCGACTATCCGACCGGAGATATCCAGGGGGCCCTTGATCCGTGGAAGTTTGGAGAGGCCCGAAAGGCGGCTCAATACGGCCGGATCCTTGCTTTTCAAACTGAAATACAATTTCAACCCTCGCCTCGCCGGCGGGTCATTGACGCTGCCGTCAAGAGCGAGGACGGCATCCCCCATACTTAGCTTAAGGCTGACAGGCCAAACAAGGGCGGGGTCCGCAAAGGTTGCGAGAGAACCCACAGTGCCTGTGATTTCAAAGGATTCCTCATTATACGCAACCCTGCCTTCGATCCGAATCTTACCTCCAAGGGGTCCCGTGGAGCCCGCAGTGAAAACGGCCACCGTTGCCATGTACCTCTTTTTCGATTCCTGATTTATGTAGGTAATGCGGCCCTTCTCTATGCGCAACTCTTCGAACGTTATCCGGGAGAGCCCCCAACCGCCGGTATCGCTCCCCTTCTCTGCCGTCCGGTCTTTTACCGGGACATCAGTCGCAAGGTTTGATTTGCCTGAGGTGTCTGTTTCCAGAAGAAGTTCAGGTTCAATGAGGATTACACGCACGAGGTCGAGTCGGTGGGCAAGAAGAGGGAAAAATCTCACCTTGATCTCGAGCCGCTTGATCCTGGCCAGTTCGGGCTGAGATCCCCAGGGTGCGTTTTGAATAGTCACATCTCGAACAACCAGGGTCGGCGTAAGCCCTATTTTCAGGCTTATATCACCGCCCAGGGTCAGCTCTTTTCCCGTGGCGTCCTGGAACGCCCTGCTGATTTCCGGCTTGAGGGTATTGTAATCGTAGCTTGCAAAAATGATGTAAACAGTCGCAGCCAGCAGGAGAAACACGACACCTATCAGTGTCGGAATCAGTTTCAACTTCATGGGAACCTTTCTTTTCATCGCCTTTGGCCTAAGGGCAATATGCTTATCTCTTGTATATTAGTCAAGCTGAGGGCACGCGATACTACCCGTATGGAATCAACGGGACGAGCTTGAAGAACGTCCGGGCGGCCGGGATGTAATGAGGAGAGAGGCTGGTTCCGGTTGTGGGTCTCCTGGGTCCCGGCCTGCGCCGGGATGACGATAAGAGGGCCGGGATGACGATAAGAGGGCCGGGATGACGATAAGAGGGCCGGGATGACGATAAGAGGAGGGTCGGGATGACGGAAACGGCCCTCAGGCGTTCAAGGTATTCAAACGCTCAGGGCGTCTTTATATCTTTTTATTTTCTCCGGGGGCCATTGCATGCAGAAAGCGGGCTTTCCCTTCATGACGAGGCGCATGCAGGCATCATTACAGGATGGATCGCAATGGATGATCTCCTCTTCGCGGCCTTGCATCAGTTTATTCGGCCACTCGGGATCCGCAAAGAGAACCCTTGCCAGGCCCAGGAGGTCGGCTTTGCCGCCTGTCAGGATTTCCTCGGCGGTCTTTCCGGAAGATATTCTCCCCGCGGCTATAACCGGGACGGTCACATTCTTCCTGACGGCGTGTGCCAGGTCGGCCATGTACCCCTCGGTCTTCGATCTCTCGACGATCTCCGCCAGGATAAAGGACTCATAGGTGCCGCCCATTACGGAAATATAGGCGATACCGGCGTCGGACAGGGCCCTGGCAAACCGGGTGGATTCGGTAAGCTTGAGGCCGTCGGCAAGCCATTCGTCTGCGAGGAAACGGTAGCCTACGGGAAAATCCCCTACCGCGGCCTTGACATCGCGCAGGACCTCAAGGGGGAATCTCATTCGATTCTCGAGAGCGCCCCCGTACCCATCATCTCTCTTGTTGGTTCGCGGGGAAACAAATTCCGACAGAAGATACCCGGTGCCTCCATGAAGTTCCACCATGTCAAAACCGGCTTTCTTCACCCTCCGGGCGGCAAGGACGAATTTCTCCCGGACTTTCTGAATATCATCAAGGGTCATTGCCTGAGGGATCTTCCCAAAGGTCTCTACGGCCGATGGGGCGAGTGGAGACTGCCCTAAGGAGAAACGGCCCGCATGGTTTATCTGGGCGCTGGCCACAGCCCCTTCACCCTTGATCACCGAGGCAAGCTCCGACAAGGCCTGGAGATTAGTATCCGTATCAGCCCTTAACATCCGGCTGGCTCCGCTTCCGGCCGGATGGTCAATGGTCGTGTTCTCAACAACGATCATGGCCGCCCCGCCATGCGCCATCGATTGGTAGTGTTCCAGCATAAGAGGAGACACCGAGCCGTCTTCCGAGGCATAACCCACGTAGAGGGGCGCCATGGTGATACGGTTTTTCAATTCAATGCCTCCGACGGTAATCGGCGAAAACACATGGGGATACGTCATCACACAGTCCTCCTTTCCATTATGATAGAGAACTCTCCTTCTTCATTCAACCCTTATTTCGGCGGAAGGTATCCGGCACCTCATATCTCTTTGACAAGACATTGAAATTATGCCAGATTAGAAGCTGAACCACGGCTGCATCTTCGCACTTTCAATCATGCTGCAAGGAGACAAGAATGCCTTTTCTCAACCGCCGCCAGTTTCTTAAGTGCTCCGCCATTGCTTCGCTGGCTCTTCTGCCCTGCAACCTCCTTTCCGGTCGCCGGGCAGGTGCATCTCCCGTCGCGCCTGAGGACAATTACTATCTTGGCCACAGAAAGGAACTTACGGGTGCGTTTCAGGATGTTGTAAGGGGCGCGTCACAGCTCCTGGAACCCGATCTGGGACCGGAACGTACCGGTAAGATAGCCCGGGACGCCCTTGCCAATTTCGACATGCTCCTGCCGGAGCTTCCGAACGTGGGTGGACAGAAGAACCTCATCACCTCCATTGTCCCCATCGCCGCCTGGTACGTGGCCCTCTACGGTCCTATGCGCGAAAACGGAAAAACGGCCGAAGATGTGGGAAGAATTATTTATGAACTTAACAGGCTGCAGTTTCAATCTATGTCGGAGCCGCAAAGCCGTGCCATGAGCGAAAGGTTGTTCAGCCCGAAATATGTGGACAAGATGCGCGAGTGGGCTTCGTGGACCCAAAAAAAGGAGTATCCCGCCAACTGGGTTGCCAGGTTCGTGCCGGGAGCCGGGACGGACTTTGATTATGGCGTCGATTATACGGAATGCGCCCTGGTCAAGTATTTCAATGCCCGGCGCGTCCCCGAGCTGGCCCCCTATGTGTGCCTCAATGATTTTCCGGCGAGCCGGGCTTACCAGTCAGGACTGCAACGCGCCGGAACCATCGCCATGGGAGACAGGCTGTGCGATTTCCGCTATAAAAAAGGCAGGGCAGTCATTCAGGACTGGTCGACAGAGATAAACAGGATACGGCAGGCGGCGAAATGATAGTCAAAGCAGCCCGAACCGCCCGGGTATAAAAGAAAGAGAAGGGGCGGGACAATAAGGAGAGAGTGGGATGAAAAACAAGGGTATTGCCGTCGTATCAGGGATCCTCTTTATCATGGTGCTTTTTGCCTCGGCTGCAACAGCCGATGAAAAGGAATCCCCGGACGACATTCTGAAACGGTTTTTCGAAAGCCAGAAAACACAGCTGGACACGATCGTGGACGACCCCGCCGCGATGAAGGAATATGTTATTTCACAGAAGGACGTCAACGTCCGGTATACCAGGGGAAACACTTTGCTTCATTATGCCGCGAACAGGGGATACCAGGACATCGTTGAGCTTCTTTTGAAAAAGGGTGCCGACGTCAACGCACGGAATGACGACGCCAGAACACCGCTGCATGAGGCGATGGCCTATCGCAGGTATGACGTAGCCAGATATCTCGTAGAGCATGGTGCAGATGCAAGCCTGAAGAATAAGGACGGCGAGACGCCGCTCATCAGCGTCGTGTACATGGACGATAAAAAGCTGGCAGCCGATCTCGTTGATTTCTTCATAAAGAGAGGCTTCGATGTGCACAAATCTGCGGACGCACACTTGCTCAACGAGGCCATGGGAAGAGGCCAAAGGGCCGTCGCCCTCATCCTCCTGGAAAAAGGTGTCACATTCAACGATGCCTCCCTTTCCAGAGCCGCCGCAAAAGGGTATGAAGATGTCTTCCAGATCCTTCTTTCGAAAGGGGCGGATCCGTCGCAAAAAGGCATCCTTCGCGCCGCCTGCGGATCGGGAAACCTGACCATCGTAAAGACACTGGTGGAGAAAGGACAGCAGCCTTCCGCGGACGACATAGATTTTGCGTTATATAAGGGAAGTGCACAGGTGGCGCTCTATCTCAACACCCTGTTGAAGAAGTCAAAAGGGCAGGAAGTTGACCTCAGGAAAAGATGCCGGATGGAACCGGATGGCGGACCGTGCAAGGCGCTTTTCGATGCCGGTTATTACGACCGGGTTGGAAAAACGTGCAGAACATTTATATATGGCGGCTGTAACGGAACCGTACCTTTTGAGACCGTCGAAGCCTGCAGAAAAGTATGCGACGATGGCAAATAAATCAGAACGACCGGCAATCTACCGAAACAATCACGCCGGTCAAGAAAGGGGAGAATATGAAGATCAATTTTAGCAAGGACCAGTTTGAAATGTTGTTGAAGACCCTTTATCTCGGAATCTGGATGGCCAACGCCTACGATGATGATCCCGAGGATAACAAATTTTTTGACCTTCAGGCATACCTGCTGGGATTCGCAAAAGATTTCGGGCTTGAGGACTATGTGGCATACGATGAAAAGAAAAAGATATGCTATCCATCCGAGACGCTTACCGAAGACGAGACCCTAAACCTGCTGATCGAGAGGTACGACGATTTCACGTTCCTGGACAAGCTTATCTACAACCTTGCGGGACGTGACATGCTCGACAAGCACGGGCAGAAAGCGATCGAAAAGATGTCCGATGAAGAATTCTTCAAGGAAGAGGCGCTTTTCGTGGAGAAGTACCAGAAGGAGTTCGCGAAGAACGGTATAAAGAATCTGACCGTAGCAACGACGGGTAAAAAGACTGTTTCACGTTCATCGGGTAAATAGCAATCGGCGCCCGTTCGCCGCACCTTTTTCCATCGTTGCCGCTTTGAGCTCTTTGGGCATTTTTTCTATGGCATATCGCAGGGCCGTGCGAGGCATTGTCTCTTTGTTTTTGATGACGTAATCGAAGACCTCCCTCTCGTGGGCATGACTCGCGGTCTTGAGCATCCAGCCGTAGCCCTTTTGCACCATGTCGTCCCTGTCCGCGAGCAGGATGTCGGCGATTTCGAAGATGTCCGCCAGGAACTTGCCCGCTTTGGCGGGAACGATAAGGGACACCGCCGAGGCGCGGCGAACCCAGCGGTTTTCGGAAAGGGCCCATCGCTTCAGTTCTTTAATATATTCGGGGTACATCTCGATGAAAGCGCCTACTGAATGGTTGCAGAGGGTATCACAGGAGGCCCAGTTCGTGACGTACATGGTGACCCATCGCTCGAATACCGGGAAATCTTCCCGTTCGTAGTCCTTGCGGATGAGATAGGACCACTCGCAGGCGATGAAGGATTCTTCCATGTAACCGGACCGCCATAATTCCTCACACAGGCGAAAGATCTCTGCCTTGTCCGCCGCCTTGATCTCTTTGTAATACTGCTTCGCGATCTTTCTGACCACAGCGGTCTTTATGCCGTAAATCCTGACCTCTTCCTTGAAGAATCTCAGTGAGCTTATCCTCGTGGCCTCGTCGGCATTGCGTTTAAGTTCATCCCTGATATTCTGAACAACAGCGCTGTTCAATGCGCACTCCTTATCTGTATCGTATTGTGAAAAAGACGGTGATGAGCGCTACGATGAGCGCCACGGTATTCGCCACAATAACAGGCGTGGACCCGATCATAATCCCGTAAACCACCCACAAAACGGACCCTGTCAAGACCATCAGCGGCAGGTAGACGGAAACGTCTCTGGCTTCTTTCAGCCTCCAGATGCGCAGAATCTGCGGCAGCAGCGAAAACGTCGTGAAGCAGGCGGCTATATAGCCAACGAGATCCGTCATCTCTCTTAAGAAGAACTTTCTTCTTGGATAATCTCTTCTATCCTCTTGCAGAGGGCAGGTACTTTGTTCAAAACTACGTCCCAAACAATATCATAATCCACGCCGAAATAATCGTGAACTAACCGGTCCCGCATACCAGCTATTGCCCTCCACTCCAATTCCGTGTGTCGATCTTTTAGTTCGGCGGATACCTTTTTCGATGCCTCTCCAATTATCTCTATGCTCCTTACAAAAGCACGTTTGAGAGTTTCATCGCTGAAGAAATCATTCCTCTCCAATCCTGTACTGGCAGAGATCAGATACCGGGCTTCATCAAGAATGTGACGTAGATACTCAAGCGACGAGGGCGGCATCCTCAACCTCGCTCAGTATGTGTGCAGCCATATATGGACTAAGAGATTCCGGAGTAACAACCTCCACCCTGCGTCCCAGAACCTCTTCAAGATAAAAAGACAACGCCATAAAATGATCGAATGTCTTTTCTCCCGGTTCGAATTCAACCAGAAGATCGATGTCGCTGTCCGGACGCTCCTGTCCTCGAACAAATGAGCCAAAGAGGCCGAGCCGCTTGACCCCAAAGGCCTGCAATTCTGTCCTGTTTTGATGAAGTATGTGGAATACATCATTCTTGGTCATTACGTTCATGTCCGGCACCAATATTGATTCTACTGCACACCCGGCTTACTGTAAAGCACTTTGATTCCAGCACATAAGGACCTATATTTCTCATTTCACAGACATCTTCTCCACAACCTTCTCGAACAAGATGCCCATATCTTCCTTCCGGACTATCTGATCCTGCCATTCCCCGGGAATTGCCTTCATGCCGTAGCAAATGCCGGCAAGGCCGCCCGTTACGATGGCGGTGGTGTCCGTATCCAGGCCGAGATTGACCGCGGTGAGGACCGACTCGCTGTACGATCCCGTGGTGACGAGGCACCATACCGCCGCTTCCAGCGTATGGAGCACATAACCGTCAGATTCAATGGCGTCTTCGGGCAGGGCGCCTATATTGCCGGCGAGAAGGCGGTCAAAATGGGGCAACTCCTTTGAAAAAGGGCGCCGGCGATAAAGGTTCTTTACGCTGTCCATGGTGTTGAGATATGCATCAGAGGGGGACAACCCCTGAAGGAGTGCACCGATCATGAGGCAGTAAATCCCGCAGGCCATCATTGCCCGGGGATGCCCGTGCGTGATGGACGAGGCCCGATGGGCATGGCGCAGGATATCCTCTTCGGCCATCCCCTCGCAATAGAGAGCGACAGGAAAAATGCGCATAAGCGAACCGTTGCCGTTGTTACCCTCCTCGGTCCCGCCGGCCTGTTCGGCAGGTGTGCCGCGCTCAATCACGCTTATCGCCTGCCTCGTGCCATGGCCTACATCGAAGGCTTGTCCATGCGGCGTCCATAAACCCGTGGTGAACCAACGGACAAAAAGATCGCCCATCCGCCCTGTATCGAATCCATCAAGGAGACTCTCTGCCGTACACAGCATAAGAGACGAATCATCGGACCAACTGCCCGGCGGCAGGTCGAAGGTACCGTATCCGAGCATCCCCGTGACGGGGTCCTTTTTGCGCACATCCCTCCCCTTAAATTCCACAGGAACCCCAAGCGCATCACCTACCACGGCCCCCCAGAGCCCGCCAAACATCCTGTCTTCCCTCGATATATTCCCCACGCTTATTCTCCTGTCTTCAATTACATTCCCTCATATTTATACATCGATCATCTCCACGGCCAACAGTATAACAAGGGGTGGTGACACCACCCTGACAGGCTGAAGGAAGCTGCAGTGTTTCAGGATTGTTTTCTCGGGCGAAGCGGGCGTGGGACAATTCTTTCCTTCTACGCCAGGCATGACACTGACGGCCGGTTCGCCTGGTTTTCCCCTTCTCGCGTTCGTTTCAGGAAATCGAGGATGGTGCGCACGTAATCATCCGGGCGCTGTTCGTAGGTGTTGTGTCCGCATTTCGGGAAAACGGCGAGTTCCCCCTTCGGCAAAACCCGGTAGAAGTCCACTGCCTGGTCCACGTAGAAAAGTGAACTGCGGTCGGGGTAGAGGACAAGGGCAGGACAGAGTACCTTCATCAGGACGGGTCTCAAATCGAAATAGCCTACCCCGTATTCACCGCCGCACCTGGCGAACTGATTGTACTTGACCTCGGCCATATCCCCGTGCCAGTCGATCATCTTGGCCTGGAGCCGGGGTTCGAGGTCCGTGAAATTCGCGACCAGCCTCTCGGCCTGCAACTGCGGCATGGGAACGGTGCTGTAGCACTGTGTGCTGCCCGTGCTGAGGCTTTTAACATCCTCCGGGTAGCGGGCTGCATAGTCGGCACCCACGACACCACCTTCACACTGGCCCACCAGATGGCAGGGACCAATGCCAAGATGCAGCTTCACCGATCGCAATTCGTCCAGGCTTTCCTGCCTGAACCGGTCACTCACATAAAAATCGAAGAAACCTTCGCCGTCTTCGGAACGTCCATAACCGCGGCGGTCGTACATAAGCACATGGTAACCGGCATCGACAAAACGCCTGAAGATGTCCTTCCACATCTTGACACACGCAAAACCATGGTGTAAAAGGATGATCGTTTCCGCCCCTTCCCCATGGACCTCATAATAGACCTTAAGACCTTTGATCTCCGCAAAAGGCATGCCCACTCCTTAAATGAATTCGCCTGACTCAGCCAATTCTGCCACAAACGGCCAACGGTTGCAAGACAGGAAACAGGGAAAAGAGAGGAACCTTATTCTATCCTTGTTTGCTTTTCGATTCGATCTTCCGCTCCTGGCGTTTAAGTATCTCCATAAGTTCCCTCGCGTTGCTGGGAGCGTATCCCATGGCGTCGTTGTTGAAATAGACGAAGACGTCCAGACCGTCATCGAGGTAGCCGCGTATTCTCAGTGCATCCCGTTCCAACGCCTCGTGCGAATATGATGAGGCGTAATTGCCCTCCTCGCCGTGGCGTCTCATATAGACAAAACCGGCGGTTACAGGCAGGTCATCGAGGAATCGCGGCCAGTCCGCCATGCACAGGGCAACGCCGCGATTCCTGCACATCTGCGCTATTTCCTTGTTCGCCCATGTGCTGCTGCGAAATTCAAAGGTATTCCAGACGGGGTACTTATCGAGGAGGACCAGGAACTTGTTCAGTCTATCCCTGTCGAATGTGAAACTGGAAGGAAACTGCCAGAGGACTGCGGCAAGCTTTTCCTTGAGTGTAATAGCCCTCACGAAGAATTCCTCCAAAAGGTTTTCGATGTCTTTGAGCCTCTTGAGGTGTGTGATCAATCTGCTGCCTTTCAGCGCAAATGAAAAGTCGGCCGGCGTTTCGTGGTACCATTTTGCAAAGGTTTCTGTCGTGGGGAGGCGGTAGAAGGTAACATTCAACTCCACCGTCGGAAAAACCCCTGAATAATGGGTAAGCCATTTGCGTCCCGGCAATTCGCCCGGATAGAAAGTCCCCTTCCAATCCTTATAGCTAAACCCGCTGCATCCTATCAGCACCCTCGCCATTGGAATATACTAATCACTTTCCTGAAAAGCTAAAGAGACCGCATGACGTCCTTCAGCCGCCAGGGCCGCTGTCGCAACCCTTCTCTTCGGGGTCCTGCTGTGCTAGAATAACACCTGACCCGACGGCCGGGCATACGACAATGAACGTTCTTCTCATATCAGCCAATCGCACGGAGATCAACATGCGTACCATGCCTTTGGGGCTTGCGTTTGTGGCCGAAGCGGTGCGGCGGCGGGGGCATGCGGTGAAAATGCTGGACCTCGTCAGGATCGAGGACGTCAAGACGGGTCTGGCGAAAACCATCGGTGAGTTCAGGCCCGATGTCATCGGCATCTCCATCAGGAATATCGACGACCAGACGATGCGCCACACCCGGTTCCTCTACGAGGACGACAAACGGGTCATCGCCCTCGTCAAAAGTCTGGCCGACTGTCCCGTCGTGCTGGGCGGGGCGGGATACAGCATGTTCCCTGATGCCATTCTGGCTGATTCTATGGCCGATTTCGGTATAGAGGGTGAAGGGGAGACAGCTTTTGTCCGTCTCCTGGAAAGGCTCGAAAAAGGCGAGTCTCCGGAAGGCCTTCCCGGGGTGCACATCAACGGCGGGAGCACCGCTAAAGCCAGGGAATTGATCAGAAAACCCGATGATTCTCCCCTTCCCGACCCGGACCTGATGCTGGAAGGCCCCGTCGCCGGCGATGACACCTGGGTGCCGGTCCAGACAAGACGCGGCTGCGCCATGGACTGCAGTTATTGCTCCACGGCATCCATCGAGGGCAGGATACTCAGGAAGAGAACCGCGGTCAGCGTCGTTGGATGGATCTCGAAGCTGGCGGCCCGCGGCGTGCGGCAGCTCTATTTCGTGGACAACACGTTCAACCTGCCGCGGTCATATGCGATGGAGCTTTGCAGGATGATGACCGATGCCTCCCTGGATGTGAAATTCAGGTGCATCATCTACCCCTGGCGGCTCGATGAAGAACTGGCTGCAGCCATGGCCCGGGCCGGGTGCATCGAGGTGTCTGTGGGGTCGGAAAGCGCCGATGAAGAGGTGCTGCGACGGATGAACAAGCGGTTCCGCCGCACCGACGTGGCCGAGGTTTGCAGGCTTCTCAAGAAATATGGAATAAAGCACATGGGGTTTCTCATGCTGGGCGCGCCGGGAGAAACCCGTGAATCCGTAAAAGAGAGCCTGGCTTTCGCCGATTCCCTCGGATTCGATGCCCTCAAGGTCTCCGTCGGCATCAGGATATACCCCGGCACGGCATTGGCCGAAGAGGCGCTCAAGGAAGGCATCATCGCACCCGGCGACACCCTGCTCGAACCCCGCTTCTACATCACCCCCGGTCTCGACGAGGAATGGATCAGGCAAGCACTAGCCCGATACGCCGCAACCCGCCCAAACTGGACTACCGCCTGATCGAACAATAAGCGAAGCCCCTCGAGACAACTTCAGCACTAAAGAAGATGGGACAATCTTTTGACCTTTCTTTTCCTCTTTCTTTTCGTCTTCCCTGATTCTGCCCCTAATCATCGTGACACGGGGCTCTCATCTTTGATAGAATGGGGTGGCATGCGCAAATCGTTTATTGAGATCAATGCAGAGTTTCAGAAGGCCCTTGATATCATGGAGGACACGAACCACCACGTGTTCATCACGGGTAAGGCCGGCACGGGAAAGTCTACGCTCCTCGAGTACTTCAGGCAGAATACACGCAAGGAGGTGGCTGTTCTCGCACCCACGGGGGTCGCCGCCATTAATGTGCAGGGGCAGACGATCCATTCCTTCTTCGGTTTCAAACCGAGCATCACCCCGGAAAAGGTCAGGAAGATCGGCGGACCGGAAAGCAAGATCTATAAGGAGTTCGACACCATCATTATCGACGAGGTCTCGATGGTACGGGCCGATCTGCTCGACTGCGTGGAGAAATTCATGCGCCTCAACGGCCCCTACCGCAAGCAGTGGTTCGGGGGTGTCCAGATGATCTTTGTCGGCGACCTCTATCAGCTTCCGCCGGTTGTCGCATCTTCCGAAAGGGAGATATTCACCCACCGTTACGAGTCGCCCTATTTCTTCTCGGCACAGGTGTTCAGGGAAAAGACATTTACGATGGAATTCATCGAGTTGGAAAAGGTCTACCGTCAGACCGAGCAGGACTTCATCGAGCTCCTAAACGCCATTCGGAACCGGACCTGCACCGATGACGATATCCAACGGCTCAACAGGAATCACCGGCCTGATGCCGCGGCGCCGGCGAACGGATTCTGCATTACCCTGACGAGCACCAACGATCTTGCGGCAAAACGAAACCTCGAGATGCTCGAAGCCCTTCCCGACCGCTCCTTTACGCTTGCGGGCAAAACAAGCGGATTATTCGACCGCTCCTCGCTGCCGGCGGAGGAAACGCTGACTCTAAAACCCGGGGCCCAGATAATGCTCGTTAACAACGACAAGTTCGGCCGCTGGGTAAATGGTACGCTGGGCATCGTCCGGGGCATCGGCAGGGTCGACGGCGAGGAAGACCGGGTCCTTGTGCGGCTTGACGACGGCAACGTCGTAGAGGTAACACCGAATACGTGGGAACTCTTCGAATATCAGTACGACAGGAAAACAAAAAGGATCTCGACGAGGACGACGGGCACCTTCACCCAGTACCCCATCCGCCTCGCCTGGGCGGTCACCATCCACAAAAGCCAGGGAAAGACGTTCGACCGTGTCGTAATAGACATGGGCCGCGGCGCCTTCGCTCATGGCCAGGTCTACGTCGCCTTGAGCCGCTGCACGAATTTCGACGGCATCGTCCTGACGAAGATGATCAGCAAGAATCACATACGGATGGACTGGCGGGTGGCAAAATTCCTTACCATGTACCAGTATCAAAAGGCCGACGAGCGCTCAAGCTACGACGACCGAAGCGCAATCATCATGGACGCCATCAGGCGCGACCTCGCCATCGAGATCATCTACCTGAAGCCCAACGACACCAAATCTTGCCGAACAATACGTCCGCTGTCGATAGAACCGATGGAATTCAAGGGAAAGCCCTTCGAGGGCCTTCGAGCCTATTGCTGTCTCAGAAACGAAGAACGAACCTTCCGAATCGACCGTATCCTTGAGATCAACTATATAACGTGAAGAATAGTTTCGGTATCTTTAGGCCCTATCCAGGATCTCCCTTATCGTTTGGAGAAGTTTTACCGGGGAGAGGGGTTTGGGGAGGAAGTCTACTTCTTCTTCGGCGATGCCCTTGTCCAGTCTGGTGTCCCGCGTGTGGCCGCTCATGAAGAGGACCTTTGTGTTCGGGTTGATCTTTGTTATCTCTTCGTAAGCCTCCCTGCCATTCTTCCTGGGCATTACGGAGTCCAGGATAACAAGATCGATTCCACTGTTTGCAGTGAACATCTCCACCGCGGCCTGGCCGTCGCTGGCTTCCAGAGTTTGGTAACCATGCTTCCTCAGGACCTCCCTGATGAGGGTCATTACGGCCTCGTTGTCTTCGGCTATGAGAACGGTCTCGTTTCCCCCTCTTACTTCAGGGGCTACCGGTTGTTCCTCTTTTGCCGCGGGCTCGGCCAGGGGGAAATACATGCGGAAGGTCGTTCCTTTGCCGGGTTCGCTGTAAACGTTGATGTAGCCGTTGTGCTGCGACACGATGCCGTAAACCGTGGCAAGGCCGAGCCCCGTCCCTTTCCCGATTTCCTTCGTGGTGAAGAAAGGATCGAATATCCGCTCCCGTGTCCTCTCATCCATTCCGGCGCCTGTGTCCGAAACGGCGATCAAGGCGTATTGCCCGGGTTTCCCGAACCCGTGGGCTTCCAGGTAATAGCTGTCCATTTCCATGATACCCGTCTCGATGGTGAGTGCGCCGCCTTTCGCCATGGCGTCACGGGCATTGCTGACAAGGTTGAAGAGAATCTGGTCTATTTCGGTCGCGTCCGCGAGGATCGTCGTATCTGTCCCGGCAAGTATCAGCCTGAAATCTATGTCTTCGGTAAGGAGCCTTCTCAATAACTTTTGCGATCCTTTTACGGCTTCATTAAGATTGAGAGGCCGTAAGGAAACGGTCCGATGGCGGCTGAACGCAAGCAGACTCTGGGTCAGATTGGCCGCCTTCTGAGCCGCGGAAAGGATCTGCTCCACGTGGGATTTCACTACGCTTCTGTCCGCTATTTCCTGTTGGACGAGACTGGCGTACCCCATAATGGTCGTCAGAATGTTGTTGAAATCATGGGCCACGCCTCCTGCCAGATTGCCGATGGCTTCCATCTTCTGAGACTGACGGAGCCGGTCTTCGAGGCGCTTGAGCTCGGTCATGTCCTCGCAAACCATAAGATGGACGCCGGAGGTAAGCCGGAGGGTTACAAAGGTTATCATCTTCTGTTTTCCGTCACCGCAGGTAACGGTAAAGGCCCTGGGCTTCCGTTCACCGGGCTCGCTTCCGACGAAATCCTCCATCCATGTGGATATCACCATCGTCCTGTACTGCTTGTCCGGATACGCCTTTCTGAACCATGTGCGTCCGTTGGGCACTTCGTCAAGGCGGTAACCGAACATCTCCCTGAACTTGGTGTTCACGTAGGTAAAGATGCCTTCCCGGTCAATGAGCACCATCCCGACAGGAGCGTTTTCGGAAAGGGTCTGAAGCTTTTCCTTCTCCTCCTTCAGTGCCTCTTCCGCCATCTTTCGTTCTGTCAGGTCAACACCAACACCGAAAAAGTACTGCAATCCCCCCTGTTCGTCCTTGACGGACCTTCCATGCCACTCCACAAGAAGCTGGCGCCCGTCGCTCGTGAGGAGATGGTTCTCGCAGCGCACCGGCTTGTTGGAAGCCATGATCTGCGTAAAGATTTCCCGAAGGGCTTCCCGTTCCTCCGGGGGGACAAAAGTCGACAGATAGTCTCCTGCGGATACCTCCTCCATTGTATAGCCGACTGCGTCCAGCATCGACTGATTCATGAGGAGAGTCTGTCCATCGGTGCTCAAGGCGACAAAAAAAGCCGGGGATGTCTGCAGGAGAGTCCTGTTGAACTCCATCTCGTCCCTGATCAAGATCTGCGTGATCTTGTGCTCTGTTACATCCTCTATGGTCCCTTCGTAATGGAGCCCCTTCCCTTCTTTGTCCTTTATTGCCCGCCCATTCAGGGAAACCCATATGATCTTCCCGTCGCGCCGTTTAAGCCGGACTTCCCGGTTCTTCACGAACCCCTCTTTCTCGAGGCTGGCTTCAAAAGCATGCCGGTCTTCGGCGTCAACATAGAGTTGCTTGCCGATATCGGACATGGATTGTATCAACCTTTCCGGCGAGTCGTAACCGGTTATCCGTGCAAAAGCCGGATTCACACTCATGAAGCGGCCATCGGGGGTCGACTGATATATACCTTCAACGGCGTTCTCGAAGATCGAGCGGTACCTGGCTTCGCTTTGTATCAATGCCTCTTCGGCATCCATACGTTTGCGTGCCTCACTCAGAACAGCCCAGGATTTGACCGTGTAGAATACAAAAACGAAGAGCCCGGCGACAAGGAGCCCGATGATTGCGAACCAACGGTTGCGGAACCCCTTCATCGCGGCGAGGGCCTCGTTTTCCGGTGTGGCCACCACGATCGACCAAAAGGTGTTCCCGACGTTGATCGGCATGTAGACCGCGTGTTTCACAATTTTCTTCGTTTCCTGTTTGGCGATAAAATCGTAATCGTAGGTGGTAACCCCCGACCCGCCCTTCATCATCTCTTCCGCCATGGCGATGACGCTGGGAAAACGACCCGACGTCTCATATATGGAGACGCCGATATGGCCGGGAACCGGGCAGTACAGTTCCGTGCCCTGGCGGTTAAGGACCCAGGCATAGCCCGTCTGTCCGATCCGGATGGGTTTAAGATACTTCTCGGCGAGGACATCGACGGAGACAATAACGGACACTGACCCGTTGAATTTACCTTTTTTCAATATGGGGTAATGGACGGCCACCGATCTTTCGACGCCCTTCACGGTGGTAATGACGTCGCTTACAACCGGAGTGAGATCACTTTTCATTTTTTGAAAAAAATCCCGATAGGACACGTCAGTCCCCTGGTACTTTTCATTGTTGGGAACGGTGTAGATGAACTTGCCCCGGGAGTCCACCAGGGTGATGGATTTGATATCATTCCTGCTTGCTTCATACATGTCGCGGATGGTTTTCTTGCCTTCTTCGTTGAGATCGATGATTTCGTCATGTCCGGCCAGGTGACCAAGCATCTTAACGTATTGCTGAAAAAAGGCCTCGATCCCGGCCCGGGCCTGCCCGGCATGGGCCAGCTGCTGCTTGTTCAATTCCTCTATGGCATCATTTTTCACCCGTTGATATGTGGTAAAGAAAAGGTAAAAACAGGCAACTACGAAGATCAGAATGGAGGTCAGAAACAGCCAGCGTTTCAAAGCTTTTTCCTCGCTTCCCCGCACACCGCCGCATCGCGGAGGCAATTTCCCTGTTCCCGGCTGTTTTTCGGGAAGACTGTTGTCGGCATCAAACGGTACAGCGAGATTGTAAACAAATTCCCGACAAATGCCAACCTAATTCATCCACCCGTTTTCCCGGTAATCAGCGCACCCTGCATCGAAATATCGATATCCATGGTCCTGTTCTGAAACGCGCTGTCCCGGCGTCTTCCTGATTATATGATCGCCATCTTTCACGTTTTATTAAAAGGGCCCGCTTCGTCAGTGAGGTGCTTTCAGTTTTGGATTTGCCGGGAAGGTTTCACCGGTTGGATAAAATCACGCAAGGACGGACTTTCATACGTTATCACGCATCCAGCACCTTCCTCACTGCCCGCGCAAGCTCCCTCTTCGAAAGAGGTTTCATGAGGTACTCCCTGACACCGACCTCCCTTGCACTCTCAGGAGATACCGCGTCGCTGTGGCCGGTACAGAGGATGATAGGGATGTCATGCCTAATGGCGAGAAGCTTTGAGGCGAGCTGAATCCCCGGCATTCCAGGCATGGTCTGATCGGTGATGACAAGGTCGAAAAGGGAAGGATCGGCGCGAAAAGTTTTAATTGCCTCTGTACTTTTGGCTAGAGAAGTAACTTTATAACCGAGCCTCTCCAGGGTCACCCGGCCCCATTCAACCAGCAACTTCTCATCATCGACGAAGAGTATCCTCTCCTTGCCGCCGATGATTTCAGAAGCCTTAGCATCCCGTTCTTGCACATCGGCGTTCACCTTGGGCAGAAATACCCGGAAAATAGAGCCGACGCCGGGTTTACTTTCAACGGCTATCATGCCGTGAAGGTCATTTACGATGCCGTACACAACGGCAAGGCCCATGCCGGTGCCCTTACCCACCTCCCGGGTGGTGAAGAAGGGCTCGAAGATCTTCTTTGTGACCTGAGGGCTCATACCGGTGCCGGTATCGCTTACCGTGAGCTGAAGGTAGTCCCCGTCCACATCCACTCCTGCGATGGAATATCCCTGTGCGAGGTCTACATCGGTGAGGCTTATTTCCAGGATTCCTCCCTTTTCCTGCATTGCAAGGAAGGCATTGGTAGCAAGATTCATGAGAATCTGCTGAATTTCCGTGGGGGAGGAAAGAATCATGTCCGAGGCTGCCGATATGTCCAACTTGACTTCAACGGTGGCGGGGATAGACGAGCGCAGGAGATGCACGGTCTCGTTGATGATAGGGACGACAGACAGAGGGTCTCGCGTGTATTCAGCCTTCCGGGAAAAGGCAAGGATCTGTTTTACGAGGTCTCTGGCCCGGGTGGCCGCTCTCGAGACATGCCCGAGACTCTTCGTGATTTCAGGATGATCCGAAGCATCTTCCATCGCCATCTCGGTGAACCCGAGGATAGCGGCGAGCATGTTGTTGAAATCATGTGCGATGCCTCCTGCGAGGGTACCCATCGCTTCCATCTTCTGGGACTGGCGGAGCTGGTCTTCGAGCTTCCTCTGTGGCGTGATATCGGTACCCACGGCCAAAATGCCCGCGAAACGACCCTCTTCATCATGAAGTACGCTGATCGTCCAGGACACCCGAACCCTTTCCCCGCTTCGCAGTATGTTGTCAAGCTCACTCGCCCGGTAATTCTCGGGATGCTCCGTCATGAAGGCGAGGAGTTCTTTTACGTTCAGGCCGACCGCATCTTCCCTGGCCACTATCGTTCCCACCAGGCCCTCTGTCCATAGCTCCTCCGGCGAATAGCCAAAAAAATTCCGTCCATAATCGTTCAGAAAGACCGCACGTCCCTCGTTATCGAGGCGAAGGATGATGACCTGCGCGCTCTCGACCAGCACCCGGTACCTCTCCTCGCTTTCACGCAGCGCTTCTTCCGCCTCTTTGCGTTGGGTGATGTCCATTACGGCGCTGCGGACCGAGGACTCGTCGCCCTCAAGCGGTTCAACGGGAACACTTTCCATACGGCCCCAGAAGAAGGTTCCGTTATGCTTTCTCAACCGAAGCTCACAGGATGACTTTTCGGTGCCGAGCGCGACGCTCGATAAATATTGGAAATATTTATCTGTGTGCTTCGGGTGAACGTATTGCTGCTGAAACGGCATGCCGACAAGGTTCTGCTCTGGTACGCCCAATAATGCTGAGGCCGTGAGATTCGCCTGCTCTATCAGGCCCTTTGTGGTGAAGGTCAGGTAGGCTACGGGAGCATGGTCATAGAGGCTCGCGAGCCTGTGCCTTTGTTCCTCTAAAATCTGCTGCGCCCTCCTGAGCTCCTCATTCTGCGCCTGTAGCTCTGTCTGATGGAGACGCAGGTCTTCGAGAAGCCTTTTTGTCTCTTCCAGAAAGAGTCCATCTACAGTGCCGGGGTTTTCGAGAAGAGACCGCAATTTCTCGTAAGATTTATCGTCTGAATCCACGACTGTCATTCCTCCACAGTTTTTTTTCTATTGGCTAAGCCATGTGTTATTCTATGCTTCACTGATCAGTCTCCTTTGCCGGCGGGTTCGTGACGTTCTCCATGGCCAGCAGAATAAGGGACCGGTTCCTATCGCCTATTGCAGTTATTTTCCGCGCATTGAGAAGGAGGGTACGCCACCCGACGGAAGGAAAATCGGCCTCGACCTTGAAATTCTCGAAGACCTTGCCGGTTTTCAACACCTCCGACAGGAGTTCGGTGAGGACGGGAATGTTCCATTCGTGCCCTCCCAGGTTCCTGATCATGTGCCCCTGGGTATCTTCGCGCCGGACCTGGAAAAGTTCGAGGAACGCGTTATTTGCCATGACTACCTTGAAACTCTCGTCAAGGACGAGGAGTGGTTCGCGCACAGTCTGCACGATATTTTCGAAGAACACCTCCCGTTCAGCCGCGGCGCGCTTGGCTTCCGTAATGTCGACAAAGGTCATGACGACTCCGTCAATTACGTTTTCGAGCGACTGATATGGCACGATCCGCATGCTGAACCAGGCATCTTCCTTCGTCTTCACCTCCGTCTCAAAGTGGCTGAGGCAGTGCATCACGTCCCGCGCATGTTCCGAGAGGGGTGGATAGTCGATCTTCAAGGTCACGTCGTCTATGGGTCGGCCCACATCCGAGGGGATGAGGCTGACGACCCTGGTGGCGGAGGCATTGAACCGCTTCACGTGGAAATCCCTGTCAAGAAAGATCGTCGCTATCTCCGTGCTGTCGAGGAGGTTCTTCATATCGCTCTCGCTGCGGGAAAGCTGTTCCATTTTCGACCTGAGCTCTGTGTTGACAGTGGTCAACTCCTCGTTCACGGACTGGAGTTCCTCTCTCGAGGTCTCCAGTTCCTCGTTGGTAGAGTGAAGTTCCTCGTTGCTGGACTGAAGTTCCTCGTTCGCTGACTTCAGTTCCTCGTTCGCGGCCTGTGCCTTTTCGGCTGCCGCCTGCAGGTTTTCCCTCGTGTAGATGAGTTCGTTCTCCAACTCCAGCACGCGACCCTTATCGATCTTTTGTCCTTCGGACTGATCTCCTGCAGTGACGGCTCGTTCCTCGGAAACATCCTTCAAGGTGAACAGGAAGAGGGCGTCCCCCTCTTCGGCCAGGGACAGGGGTATGACGGTAAGATCGATCGTTTCGCTGCCGGCATTCATCTTGACGCGAACGTTCCGATAGACAGCCTTTTTTCTATGGCCCGCGGCAGCCATAAGGGCCGAGCGCATGGAAAACCGCAAGCCCTCGCGCACCATCTGCTCTATGTTGAGCCCGGGGTGGCCCGGAGCGGGTGTCAGGTACTTTGTTGTATCGCCGTAGATGTAAAGAATATCACCCTTGACGTTGACGATGATCGCGGGAGGAGCAAAGGCCGAAAGGAGCACGGAATGAACTATCGCCTCAAGATCAATTTTTTTTGCAGACTCGGAAACCGGTTCTCTGGCCTGCGTCCGATCCGCAGGCCAGAAGGTTAATCCCTCATAAGTAAGGGCTTCCTTACCGGTCGCCGCCTTGACCTGAAAGATCTTCCATTTGTTGTCGACCTCCCGGAAGAGGTCCGTCCGGGTGCCTATGCTCTCGGAAGAACCGAGAAAGAGTATGCCCCCGGGATTAAGGCTATAATGGAAAACACTGATGATTTTTCTCTGAAGCTCCGGTTCCATGTAGATAAGCACGTTACGGCAGCTTACGAGGTCAATTTTTGTGAAGGGGGGGTCCCCGGCGATGTCCTGCAGCGCAAATACGATCCCTTCTCTGATGTCTTTCCTGACCCGGTAGCCATTGTCCTCCGTGACGAAGAACTTCGCCAGGCGAACCTCGGATACGTCCAGGGCGATATTTGAAGGGAAGACAGCCATGCGGGCCTTGTCTATCGAGGCCCCGTCCATGTCGGTGGCGAAAATCTGGAATCTGTAGTCCCGATTCGTCTCCTCGGCGTACTCCAGTATGATCATAGCAATGGAATAGGCCTCCTCCCCGGTGGCACAGGCCGGCACCCACACGCGAATGGTGTAGTCGTCGGGCTTGTCGCTGAGAAGTTTGGGGAGGGCCGTCTTCTTGACGGCGTCGAAGGCCTCCGGGTCGCGGAAGAAGTTCGTCACGTTGATAAGCAGCTCTTTGAAGAGCTGACCGGCCTCTTCCGGGTCTTCCCGAAGATAGCGAATGTAGACTGCAGAATCCTTAATATTATGAATATTCATCCGGCGTCGGATGCGGCGGCCCACGGTGCTCTTCTTATAGAAGGAGAAATCGTGTCCCGTCTTCGACCTCAGCGCCATGAGCACCTTCTGGATGACGGCGGGCATTGTCTCATCCAGGGGCTCCTCTTCCCGTGTAATATGACGCTCCAGGAGGGTTTTAAGCTGCCGGGCGATCTCTTGCACGGGCAGCACATAGTCGGCAAGGCCCGTCTGTATCGCGCTCCTGGGCATTCCGTCATATTTGGCATCGTCAGGATCCTGCACGAACACTATACCGCCCGAAGCCTGCAAGGCCCTCAGCCCCAGGGTCCCATCCGTGCCCGTGCCGGACAGGATAATGGCGACGGCCGAGCTTCCCCGGTCTTCCGCAAGAGAACGGAGAAAAGTGTCGATAGGCATCCTCACGCCCGGCGATTCTTCTTGCTCTGTAAGCTGGAGCCTGCCGTGAAAAATAGAAAGGTAAAAGCTGGGCGGGATCATGTAGACGTGGTTCGGCTCAAGGGCAGCGCCGTCTGCCACCTCACGGACCTGCATCGCGGTAAATCGGCCGATCAGTTCCGCCATCATGCTGGGATGTTTGGGGTCGAGGTGGGAGACGACTACAAAAGCGGCCCCGGTGGTGGGCGGTATGACCTTGAAGAACCCCTCTAGGGCCTCAAGACCTCCGGCCGATGCCCCCAGGGCTACAACCGGAAAGGCATGCCGGCCGGCATGCCGGGTCTGCGCCGGGGCCTCGCCCCTGGCATTGTCTTTCTTTTGCTTCTTTAAATCCGCTTCCTTCTTCTTTGGCGGTTTGCCCCGCATCCGTAACCTCCTGTACCCCGTGATTAAGTCACGGACCCTCACGGTAAGACAAAATAGTATAACACGTGCTCTCAATATATCAATAAAGTTCAGGGGGCGACATCGGACGCCCGGGAAGTACAACACTCCGCGTCAAGGCGACATTGACAAACCCCACGTAGAGACATAGGGTGTTGCAAGTCGTTTTTTCACACATTCTCGATGTCAGGGTCTCAGACCCGGGGAGGCGATATGAATAATGTAACAAAGATTCTGGTGCCCACGGATTTCTCGGAATATTCCGCCAGGGCTCTTTCAAGGGGCGTTGATATTGCAAAGCAGAACGGCGCGGAGATCGTGCTCTTACATGTCGTCGACCAGGACATCCATGCATGCACCATGGATTACTGCATGCAGGAAGAAGAGGTAGAAAAACAATGGAAGGCGATGCTCGAAGGGGCAAGAGATCGTGTCCGCAAAGAAGCTGCCAGGTTCTCGTCATCAGGCGAAACCAATATCTCAACGGAGGTCGTCGAGGGCATCCCCTACGAGGAGATTCTGAAATTTCAGGATCTCAACAAAGTAGACCTCATCGTCATCGCCACCCATGGCAGGTCGGCCATAGCGAAATATTTCCTTGGCAGCGTGAGCAGCAACGTTCTCAAGGGGGCGAAATCCGAGGTCTTGCTGGTCAGATAAATGAAGCCGGGAAACTTCCGGCCAACCTTGAACCGCCTGTAATCAATGATCGCGGGGCTAACCATACGACGGTTAAAAAGACGCCCGGGCATAACCGGATCAGAAAGGCCACATCAGGGAGACCAGCACTGCCACAATTACCAGAGTGATCGCCACCAGCCCGGCCCCAAACTTGAGATAATCCCTGGTCTCATACGACCCGGGACTCTGTAGCATCAGGGGCGTCAAGATGAACTCTCACTGGTTGTGGGCAAAACGAGTGTAGCAATGCGGGCATATCCGCCCGCAGGATGTCAGTGCATTTCCCATGTGAATGCTGCCTCCCCCATATCTACCTCCAAGAGGTAAAATGCCTGTTTGGATATTAGCCATAAAACCGACAAATCCCGGGTGTGTGGCAGTGGTGATGCATACCCGGGGCCCCACTTTGTTCATCAGATTGAAGCTTTCTTCATTGTTCACAACTTTAGACATATTCAGGGCAAGGTAGATGGGGGTATCCGTAATATTTTCGGTCGTCATACTGCACCTCCTTATTATTAATTTGCCGTGCGCGGCAATTTCAAACTTTGCGGTCTTCGCGCCGAGCACTTTTTGTCATCACCGGGTGGTGAATTGTTGTAACACCACAAGGAGAGCGGTAAGACCCGCGGCAAAGCAGACCACAAACACGCCACGTGGCACACCCAGCAGATCGGGAAGCAGCACTTTGCCGAAGTCGCCCCAGTTCTCAACCGTTCGTTTTGTCCATCCCGAAAGCTCGGCAAATATCCACGAACCCGCAATAAGTCCGGCCATGCCGAAAAGCGCGTCCCAGTTTCCCTGTCCCAGTGCGGCGGCGGCAGTGCCGGGGCAATAGCCCATCAGTGCAAAACCCACGCCGAAAAGGAGCCCCCCGATGATGTTAGCGCCGATGCGTGTCGGCTTAATGTGCAGGTTCACCTTGGCGAAGAGGTGCAACGTGAATACGCCGATCATGCCGACGACAATTGCGGTGAGCATGATCTTCGCGACGGTCCAATCCTGAAGAAGCATTTGGCCGATGAGAACGTTGTATTTTCCAACGCCCCCTTTCTGCAGCAGGAAACCAAACACCAGACCAAAAACCGCGCCGGCAATCAGTGTGAGAACTGCG
>DHVP01000026.1 GCA_002412715.1 Deltaproteobacteria bacterium UBA5205 | reverse complement strand
TCATTCATGCCTTACTGGTGATTGCCATTATTGTTGTGATAGTCGGCTTTATCCGGAGGCGATGAGTGTGGTTTAAAGACGGGGAAGCGGGGGTTCGATGAGACCAGAGATAAAGGTCCTGCGTTCAAGGATTTCCCAACCAAATTTATTACAAGGAGGACTACAAACCATGAAAAAAACAAATATCCTTATCGGCTGCCTGGTCGCGCTTATGTTGATCACCGCCTTTGCGGCCTGTGATTCACCGAAGCAGGAGAGCACGGGTGACTACGTTGACGACTCGGTCATCACGACGAAGGTGAAAGCGCTGCTCGTAGCGGATGATTTTCTCAAGTCATTCGAGATCGGTGTTGAAACACGCAAGGGCATCGTCGAGCTGAGCGGCTCTGTTGATTCTCAAACGGCCGTCAGCAAGGCAGTCGAGATAGCAAAAAGCGTGGGAGGGGTCAAATCCGTAAAGAGCAGCCTGATCGTAAAATAGGCAATATTGACCTTGTACGGCCGGAGCAAGGCGGCCCCGGTAGACATTCTACTCGTGCCTGGCAGGGGCATGTGGCCGACCAGGCTCCGTCCGGCCGTTGATGCGCCGGTACTCAGGATGCCGAGGGAGAAAAACGATGTGATCGATTGGCATGTATGTCATCGAACTTACAGTTACTTTGTCATATACCAGTCGGGACTTCTTCCAAAGTATTGTTTAGATATAGGGATTAATATTTTCTACCCCGGGTCAGACACAAAACCTTGCCGGCGACCCGATTTTGCCCTGCAGGGCAAAGGTTAGTAGAACTATTCATTTTTTGTTTTTCATGTTTAAATGCCCTCTATATGAGGTTTCTCGGGATATGTAGGGGGTGTTTGATAGGCAAAAACGTTTCGTGGGTCATAACTGCGAACCGAAAAGCGATGCAGCACGCTCCCAGAATTTTTGGGCAAGCGGCCTGTCCTTCCACTCCTGGAATGTAACCTGTCGCGAACGCGCCAGGTCTTCTTGAAAAATTTCGATCTGACGCAGGGCAAAATCGTGGTCGTAATAGTTCACATTAGCCTCATCATTCAGGCTGAAGGAACGGCTGACAACTTGCGTCTGCGGATTTCCAGTTTACGTTCCGCACCCACCTCTGTCCGCAATAAGCATCGAGCGAGCCGAAAGCGCTTAACGGGTGTGATCCGTAGCGTGGCTGCCCGGGGATAAGGCCCCGCGCGGACCTCCCGTGACGAGAACAAGTAGAGGGGACGGGAGGTACGTCCTTAAGTATTTCGATATCAACCGGGCTGGGGCGAAAGGGCAGTGTCTCCTGGTTCCCGGCCTTCGCCGGGATGACGATGGAGAGAGGATGGGGGGGAAAGGGGGGGGAAAGGGCAGGAGCCTAAAAGCGACGGGGATCAGCATCAAGCCGAGAATGATCATGAAAACACCGGTGAGCAGTATCATGGCCTGGTCGGTAGACAGTCCGGCGCTGCCGCGGGTCTGTTCCGAACCCGGATACGTGCGGTAGACTTTTCTAAGAACGGCCGCAAGGTAAAGGCCGGCGATCCCGTGGGTCAAAACCAAGCCCGCTATGAGGGACGTCGCCGCCAGGCTGTGCCTCCAGAGAAAATATGCGATCAGCATTGACAGGCAGTAGACGGCCGAGCATGAAATGGCGAGGTGCCAGAAAATGCCCCCGTATCTGACCCACGTCCTGAGCTTGCTCCTTGAAAGGACCATCTGCAAAAGAAGTAAAAGTTCTCCCGGTCCCAGGCACAGTATGAGCAGAAGGCGCGGAAGCCGGTTGAACCCGGGGGCGAAACACGCGACAATACCTATCCCGGCGATCACTACACCGGAAAAAAGCACGCCGCCTGACCTCTTCATATCACCCAGGGGCGTTTTCTCCCAGCATCATGAACTCCAGGGCGAACACGACAAGAAGGAGCCCGTAGAAACCGTTTTCATAATAGGGCAACAGTTTTGCCGACACCGCAAAAAGAAGACCGCCGGTGATCGTAACGGACATTCCGCCGATCAGCAGGATCACAACTTCCAAGGGAAGATCGATCTTTTTGAGTGCCAGGCGTTCCGTCCCTTATCCTGTTTTTGCTGGTGAAAGTAATACTCTTTTTACACCACGAACGCGCGTAGCGTCAACGGTAAACCGGAATGGGCCTCTCACCAGAATCATGCAGCCCGGACAAGGGATGATGGGTGCTCGAATACGAGACACCGGATACTTATAACGCTGAAGCGCGGGTTCGCCTTAAGAGTGAGATAGTCGCCGTGACTCCCCACGTCTGCTGACCACAATGAAGCACAATCGAGCGGGGGGGCCTTATCCCCGGGCAGCCGGTAGCGGAGGATCACGGGACCCGTTCGCTTTCGGGGAGCGCGGACCGGGCACGAAAGTGTCCGGGACCGATGCGCCTGACTGCACCGGGTTGGCAGTTCGCTGACAACTTGCGTCTGCGGATTTCCAGTCAACACACCACACCCACCTTTGTCCGCAATAAGCATCGAGCGAGCCGAAAGCGCTTAACGGGTGTGATCCGTAGCGTGGCTGACCGGGGATAAGGCCCCGCGCGGACCTCTCGTGACGAGAACAAGGACTAAAAGAACAAAGACCTGGAAGCACAAAAGAAAGAGGGGACGGGAGGTACGTCCTTTTAGATATTTCAATATCAACCGTACTGGGGCGAAACGGCAATGTCTCCTGGTTCCCGGCCTTCGCCGGGATGACGATGGAGAGAGGATGGGATGACGATGGAGAAAAGATGGTGACGATGGGAGAGAGTGGGGGTGATGAAGAATCGGGGCACAGGGATCATGATGAGATGGAGGGGCCGCTGGCCCCAGGGGGAAGGTCGGAGCGGGAAGGAAATTGATCATCCCGGTAGCCAGCGGTAGGGGGGTGTGGGGGTTTAGATTGAAAGGGAGGTATTTTGCGTGTTCATACCTCCACGGGTTTGAAAATTAGGACGATGCCCATGACGACGAAGACCATCGTTTCAGCCGCGGGGCCGTAGTATCTGCCTGTTATGGCCATGACCAGGCCCAGGACGAAGGCTGAGACGAAGGTGCCTTTTATGTTTCCGAGGCCGCCTACGAGGACGACGGCGAAACTGATCAGGAGTACCATCATGCCCATGTAGGGATGCACCGAGGTGATCGGGGCGTAGAGTACGCCGCCCAGGGCGGCGAGGCAGCTACCGATTACGAAGACGATGGAGAAATATTTGTCGACGTTGATGCCGAGGCTCTTCACCGCGTCCTTGTCTTCCAGCGAGGCGGTCACGATCTTTCCTACTATGGTCTTCTTGAAGAACACCGTGAGGGCACCGAAGATGACAAGGGCCAGCAATATGATGAGCACCCGGTACATGGGGAGGGTCACCGAAAAGAGGCTGATGTCGTGGCCGATGGGGTCGGACAGGGGGATCGGGGAGGCGCCCCAGATCCACTTGGTGAGGTCGACGCCGATGAGCACCACGGCATAGGTGGCGATTATGGCGTAATCGATGGATACACCGTAGAGCTTGCGGATCACGAAACGCTCTATCACGTAACTGATGGGGATGACCGCCGCCACGGCTATCACGGCACCGAGAAAGAAGTTGTCCCTCACAAAGGGGAGCGCCGAAATGAGCAGGTAGGCGCCGATGGTGTATACAAATCCGTGGGCGAAGTTCACTATCCTCATCGTCCCGAATGTCAGGGAGAGGCCGATGCTGATGATGTAGAGAATGCCGCCGATAGTCAGTCCGTATGCGATCGTCTGTATCATGGTTACCTCGCTAAGGCCTTCCGCTTTCTGTTTAACAGTCCCATAAAGAATCCCCATACGCCCGTGCGGAACCTGAAGACGACGACGAGGAGCGCGAAGCCGAGAAACATCTCCCATCTCGGGACGTAAGAAGCCAGATAGTTGCTGATGGCCATATAGACAACACCGCCTATGATAGAGCCGTAGAGGCTGCCGGACCCGCCGATGAGGGCGGCGAATATGACCTCGACGGCCCGGGAAGGATCTATGAAGCTCGGCGTTGCGTATCCGTAGTTGAGGATCGAAAGCGCGCCGGCAAAGGCACTGACCGTCGTGGAGATGATGAAGGTGACCCACTTATAGGTGAATGTATTGTAGCCGAGGAACTTTACCCGGGTCTCATTTTCCTTGATGGATCGTATAAGCACTCCGAAGGGCGAGGAGGTGAATTTTTTGAGCAGATAATAGGTGAGTAGCAGGCAAAAGAGAACGAACCCGAAGACAATATACCTGTTGCCGAAATTGAGAAAGGACAGTTTCGAGAAATATGCGGACATGCCGTCCTCTCCGCCCGTGTACCGGGAAAAGG
This sequence comes from Deltaproteobacteria bacterium UBA5205, assembly GCA_002412715.1. Taxonomy (GTDB): domain Bacteria; phylum Desulfobacterota; class Syntrophorhabdia; order Syntrophorhabdales; family Syntrophorhabdaceae; genus Delta-02. The sequence goes on along the minus strand of DHVP01000026.1, from coordinate 57,866 downwards.
CGACGAGCACGAGAAAATATCCCACCTGGCAGAAAGCCAGGTTGATAAGGGCGAAACAGGCCCCGGTGGTCCTCACGATTATGGGTCCCAGGATCACACCGATAAGCGCCCCGGCAACAAGGCTGGCAAGGATCGCCAGCAGCGGGTTTTGCGAGACGTGCTCGGAAAAGAGGGTGATCGTGTACGCGCCGGTGCCGAGATAGAGCATGTGGCCGAAGGAGAGCCTGCCCATGAACCCGTAGAGAATGTTGAAACCCAGGACGAAGACGCAGAAGATGATGAAGTCCGTCGTCCTGTTGATCCCGAGGAGGGGAAGGATTATGAAAAACCCGGCGGCGATGATGGGGATATCCAGCAACTTCCAGATGTTTCTTTTCGTGAGACCCGTCTTGACTGTTTCCATGGCCCGTAAGCCTCCGTTCAAAGCTCCTTACCGCTTCCCGAAGGAAGCGGTAAGGAGGGTATGGGGGTAGTGCCGCGTCACGTGAGATTCTTGAGAAATTCCTTGTATTTCATCACGTGGCCTATCTTGGGGAAGATATATTTTTCAGCATAGTTCTGTTCTTCATCCGTGTCGGTACCGGTGCAGTCGCCGATGACGATGACGCGGTAACCGTGATCGTAGGCGGAGCGGGCCGTGGATTCCACGCACCAGTTGGTGTGGAAGCCAACGATGGCGACGTGCTCGATCATGTTGACCCGGAGCGTATAGTCAAGGGCGGTGGACCAGAAGGCGTCGAGGGTCTTTTTTCCCCGTATGATGATATCGCCCTTCTGAGGGGTAAGCTCGGGGATGATCTCCGGGCCCGGCGTACCTGCCACCCAGGCGCCTGCCACCTTTTTCCCGTGGAGCTCCCATCCCGTAGGCATGTCGATCTCGAGCCCCCTGAGGCCGCCCATCCCGGGGCCTTTCTTGTCTATTTCGGGGAACCCGGGCTCAAAGGCCTCGAAGGGTATATAGATGATCTTCTTGATCTTCTTGCGCGCCTTGGTGACAAGGTCCGCGAGGTTCTCTATGACGTGGCGTTTTTCAAGCTGTTCCGCGATGAACTGGTACATGGACCCGCCCGGCTTCAGAAAGTCGTACTGCGGCTCGATGAGCACTATGGCCGTTTTTGCGGCATCGATCTTTGGGGTCTTTTTTACTGCCATGGCTTGCCTCCTGATTGGCATTTTTTTCTATCTCCACGCAGGCATATCCTGCGGAATACCCTCCACAGTCGTCACAGATACTGTTCCAACTGTTTCTTGTCCGTTATCTCCTCTTTCGCGGAGCATGTCTGCACGATCTTCCCTTCTCGCATAATGTAGACCTTCTCGCCGAGCATCCCCACCACCGAGAGGTTCTGTTCGACGATGATCATGGAAACCTTGCCTTTCATCATGGCGAGCACATTCAATATGTCGTTGATGGTCCCGGCCGCCAGGCCTTCCGTGGGCTCGTCGATAAGAAGGAGCTTGGGGTCGCCGACGAGCGCCCTGCCGATGAGCAGGATCTGCCGCTGTCCGCCGCTTAAGCTCCCGGCCCTGAGGTTCAGGAATTTTTCCATTTTGGGATAGATGCTCATCACCTTTTCTATGGCCTTCGATGTCTTCTCTTTCACCGGATATGCCGCAAGTTCCAGGTTCTCCCGGACGGTAAGGTGGGAAAAGACCCTCTTGTCCTGGAAGACGTACCGTATGCCGAGCAGCGCCACTTTCTCCGGCGCCATTCCGGTGATGTCCTTGCCGAGAAATGTGATGGTACCCGTCACGGGCTTCATGAAACCGGCGATGGATTTGAGGAACGTCGTCTTCCCGGCACCGTTGCGGCCCGCTATGAAGACCATGCTGCCCGATTCCAGTTCCATGGAGATGTCGTGGAGGACCCGTGCGTGTCCGTAAGCGACGTCGATATTCTTCACACTGAGCATGTCAGCCCCTCCTCTTTTCCCCAGTAAACTTCCCTGACGGTGGGATCGGAGAGCACCGCGTCCGGTGGGCCGTCGGCGATAAGCCTGCCTTCATGCATCACGCACAGCCTTCCCACCATGTCGACGATCCTCGATATCTTGTGCTCGATGATGACGAGGCTGAGGTTCGTCTTGACGCGGTCTATGATGAGGGAGACCTCGCCGATCTCACTGTCGGAAAGGCCCGCGAAAGGCTCATCGAGAAGAAGTATCTTCGGGTTGAGTGACAGCGCGACGGCGATCTCGAGCTTGCGTTTGTCCCCGTAGGAAAGCTCCGAGGTCATAAGATCGGCCTTGTCGGAGATACCCAGCACCTCGAGTTTCTCCAGGCAGACCTTCATGATCCGGTCGCTGTGGACGTTGGTGAACAGGAACTTGCGCTTCGATCCATAATCGTCGCTGAATCGAATGGTCGACAGTGCGAGGTTGTCGATAACGGGGAGGGAATCAAAGACCGAGACGAGCTGAAAGGTCCTTATGATCCCCAGGGTCACTCTCCTGTACGGGGGAACATTCGTTATATCCCTGCCGGAGAAGAAGATGGCGCCCTCCGTCGGGGTGTAAAGCCCGGTGAGGAGGTTGAAGAATGTCGTTTTTCCGGCGCCGTTGGGGCCGATGATGCCCACTGCCTCGCCGCCTGTCATCCGGAAGTCAACGTTGTCTACAGCCGTGAGTCCGTTGAAGCGTATCGTCGCCTTTTTCGTCTCAATTATCGGGTTCGATGACATATCGAAACTCCAGTCATGCTTTTAAGGGAAGGGACGGACGGTAATCCGCCCCTTCCGTCTTATCGATTCCTAGTATCCAAGGGTCTTCAGGCTGGGGAGATAATCCTCACCCGTATAGGCCCCGATGATCTTTACAAGGTCCCATTTGGCGTTCTTGCGCTCTTTTGCCCCTTTGCCGATGGTGACATAGGCGCCGTACTTGAAGAGCGGCTGGTGATCTGCCCGCCAGGTCCCCTTGCCCTTGATTGAGTCGAAGGTGGGGTTGGCCATAATGGCCTTCGCTATTGCCTTGCCGTCAAGAGACTTCGCAAGCTCTATGCCGCGGACAGCTTCCTTTACCCCTTCATACGCCATTGCCGAATAAGGGTCGGGGGGATATTTGTATTCTTTCTGGAACTTCTTCGTGAATTCGTCCGATGCCTTTACAATGGCGGCGTCCTGAAAGCCCTTCATGTCATAGTACCAACCCATGAGGGAATAGACACCTTCCAGCGCTTCCGGGGGCACGCCGCTGCCAAAGGCGTTCGTCATCCAGTTGAACCATACCTTGGAATCCTTCTTCAGGCCCACCTCGTATGTCTGTTTCAGGACGTTGATGGCATCAACTCCCCAGTGGGCAAGCATGACGATGTCCGGTTTCCTTTCCTTGATCTTCAGAAGATAGGATGTGTAGTCGCTGGTGCCGACAGGCGATTCGAAATATTCCACTTTGATCTTGCGCTTTTCAAAGGCATCTTTCGCGCCCTGCCACTGATCGCGGCCAAAGGCATAGGCGGGGCCGAAGAAGACGATGTTCTTGTAACCGAGCTTGTCAACGATATAGGAGGCGCCGGCATACCCGATGGAGTACGCACTGCCGTGGATGGAAAAGGTCGTCTCGGCCATTTCATTCTTCTCGAACATGGTAACAGCGACCACATTGACCGGGAAATAGGCGATGGGAGTCTTCTTCACTTCCTTGTTCAGTGCGGCAGAGATGGGCGCAAAGGTCTGGCCGACGATAACGTTCACCTTGTTCTCGCTGACAAGTTCCCTGAAACGCCTGATGGCGACGTCGGGTTTGGATTCGTCATCCTTGACAACAAATTCGATGGGGATTTTTTTGGCGCCCATCTTTACCCCGCCCGCGGCGTTGATCTCCTTTATCGCCAGCTTGGCACCGTCAAGCTGCGGCGGCCCGATGGGCGACGCGGCGCCGGTGAGGCCGAACATGAGGCCGATGCGCACCTTGTCCTGTGCAAAGGCCCCGGTTCCCGTGATGCAGATGGAGCCAACAACGAAAAGACCTATAACAAAAACGATCGTAAATAATCTGAAGTTTCTGGACATTGCCGTTCCTCCTTTCATAGCGTACAGATCTGTGTCACTTCGACTTTTTCTCCCTGTCCTCATAAACCTCCTTCCAGGTGTCCGACCCGATGCTTCTTTCGATGAGCCCGATCATGTGCGAATTGTGCTTGTTGAATGCCGCCTGGGCCCTTTGCCCGTCCTGTTTCTCCAGGGCATCGAGCAGTTCAAGGTGGTCCTTGTAGAGATCGGCGAGAATAGGGGTGATGTGCATGGAGATGGGGCGCATTTTGTTTTTCACCGCCTGGAGCATTTCCTGAAGGGTTTTGTTCCTGCTTGCTTCATAGACGAGGGCGTGAAATTCGTAATCAAGCTGGGAATAGCCCACGAGGTCTTGCTTTTCAACAACCTTTGCCTGTTCCTCAATCGATTTCTTCATCTTCTTCAGGATCCTGGCATCGATGTTCGTGGCCGCCAGCCGGGCCGCGAGGCCCTCCAGGGCATCCCTGACCTCATAGAGTTCGATGGCCTGTTCGGGCTTGAGCGCGACCATGAAGACACCCCTGTTGGGAATGTTTTCAAGGAGCCCTTCCTGGATGAGCCGGTGCACCGCTTCCCATACGGGAGTCCTGCTGGCGCCGACCTCCTTGGCGATCTGCTCCACGTTGACCCTGGTCCCGGGGTTGAACCGGTAATTGGCGATCATATCTTTCAGAATGTCGTAAATCTGATTACTGAGCCTCTGTCTGCTTACTTTCATCATCATACTTACGATTATACCCCCCGTAAGATGAATGTCAAGACGTTTCATGAAATATTTTTCATATTTCATGAAATAATAGGCAGGGATATAATACATTATTCGCTCATTTAATCAAGATGTTATGAGTTGTGCACAGTGAGCTTGTTCCTACATAATTCAACAGGCAATTCATAAACTCCCCTAAACCCGTCACCTAAGGCGAAGGCCGTAGGCAGAACCCGTTTGTCGGTCAGGCCGCCCCGGCATCAGGGACCGGTACCGGGAAAGGCTGGATTGCTCACCTTTAACGGCGGGAATTTCACTATATCTAAAGTCATCGAGGCAACCGTGATGTCCGGATTTTCGCCAAAATGATGGAGAAGCCCGCTATGAATCTGCCCTTTCACCGGTCTGCGATCCCTTGCTTCAACGATATAGCGTAATGTCAGTTCAATCCAGTTGTCCGTCATGGCAATATAGACGGACGGTTCTACGGGCACCGTGTGGAGGGCCGGGTATTTCTTTATCATCTCTTCGAATTCAGCTTTTGCGTCGGCATGAAATCCTTTTGTCAGTTCCTGGCCTTTTGCCAGAATGATCTCGACCGCGCGGCGCCAGTTTGTATCATAGGTAACAGGGATCATGATCTCGTCCCAGAGGTAACGCGAATGCTGCGTGTAGTTGAAGACCGGATCGGAGAAAACCACGCGGTTCGCCACACTCACGACCCTGCCCGTATACTGGTCGGCCTTCACCCATTCACCGATCTCCATCACCGTCGTCCTCAACAAACTGACGTCAAGAACGTCTCCAACCACATTGCCTATTCTTATCCTGTCGCCGATCCTGAATATGTTCCCGGTAATTATGTTCAGGTAACCGGCAAAGGAACCTATCACCTCCTGCGAGGCAAAGGCGACGCCCGCTCCCAGGATGCCGATAACAGTCCCGAAATTACTTCCCAGCTCGAAAACCACTACCAGAATGATCACAATGGCGGCAATGTAAGTAATCTTTCTGACAAGCACGTTCAACGTCTGCATTTGGGACGCATCTCTGACGCGTTTTCTCAGGAGCCTTCCCGTTAAACGGCTCACAACCACGGCAAGGCCGGCAACAACGATTGAAATGACGACCTTTTGCAGTATCTGAAGATAGAACGGCGGGATCTGCGGCATGATTAACCTCCCCGAGGTTTCACATCCCCGGTTTACTCACCAGGCGCACTTCTATGTGCCTTCGATCCTACCACCAGCACCCCTGGGGGTCTTTGGCGTAGATCTTCTCTTCGAGATCGCGCATCTCTTTTTCCGTTTTCGCCAGCGTCTCGGGGGACGTCCCGGGATTTCTCAGGGCCTCGTAGTAATCATACCTTTTGGTGTGCAGGTCCTTCCTCATCCCTGCGGTCTCATCGAGGAATTTCCGGCAGGCCTCACTGGGCTCGGGTCGGTACCCGCGGGGACCCCGACCGTAGCCATAACCGCCCATCATCCCCGGTCCCATGCCGTAGCCCGGGCCATAACCGCCCATACCGTAGCCGCCCATCATTCCCCGGCCCCTGCCCAAACCATACCCGCCGCCCATTCTCAAGGAGTGTTCGAACATCACCAGGTGCATCCTGCTCTGGATGAGGATGCCATTGAGCGTCTGCGCGGTATCACGGTCTTCCGCATTCTTGATCAGCCATTCGTAACGGGGCAGCAGGTCGGCCTCCAGTTTCACGCTGAGCTGGTAGGCATCCACGAGCGTCTTGGACTGGACGGTTGCAGGGACCTTTCCGTTGGAAGCCAGACCGTATGCCGCAAAGAGTTGCCCGATCCACAGGATGTGATTTTCTTCCTGCGGTATGACCATCACGTAAGGCATATGGGCGTTGAACTTTTCCTGGTCAGCCGAATACTGCGCCAGTGACTCCTTTTCAAGCGCAAAAATTTCCCTGAGCCTCTGGACCCATTGGGTATTCTTCGGCGCCGGCAACTTTGGAGGGATATTGACCGAATCCCATCCACCCATCATCCCGGGCCCCATACCGTAGCCGGGGCCATAACCGCCGTAGCCGCCCATCATCCCCGGTCCCATACCGTAGCCCCCGCCCATGCCAGGACCCCAACCGGGCCCCTGCGCCAAGGCGATGCCTCCCGCAAACAAGACAAGAGCAGCTATCATTGATCCAAAAGCCGTTATTTTCATGCTGCACCTCCATGACAGGCTTTAAAACGTCTATAAAAATACTATCACTAAATTCCGACAACCGCGTGTCAAATAGCGTTAACCCTTGCTAAACCGTTTTCCGGGGCCGATCGGCACAACACGAGTGTTTCAGGGAGAATGCGGTGAATGCTTAAGGGGGCCAAAGAAGACATGGCCCGAGCAGACCGAACACGGGCGAGATAGTCTTCGGCGTTCACCTCTGTGATGGCGGCGTAAAATAATGCATAAATAGAGTGGACAACGCCTCTTAAGGAAGGCGAGGCTGTATGAGGTTTTTAGGACGCAAGAGAGTGAGGCCCCCCTTTTTCCGGGGGGCCTTTGGGTGCAGGATGAAGTTTATTTAGGTCTTACAGCTTGCGAACGTTCTCTGCTGCAGGGCCCTTGGGACCCTGAACGACTTCGAAGCTGACACGGTCGCCCTCGGCCAATGATTTATAACCTTCCCCCTGGATCGCGGAATGGTGGACGAATACATCCTTGCCGCCATCCTGTTCGATAAAACCAAACCCCTTTGAATCGTTAAACCATTTTACTTTTCCTTCTGGCATCTCTTCTCCTTTGTATTGGGTTCTTCGGCGAAGATACAATCGATGGAACCATCACGATCTTTTCGGTTGCTTCTCCTGTTTCTTCGTTTCCTTTTGTTGCCGTTTTTGGACGTTCTGTTTCTGACCCTTTTCCTTGTCTTTCTTACCCTTATCTCCCATGTTCGCCCCCTTCACCCTTCACAAACTACTCTATTATACCATTCTTTCCGTAACCGGGAAAGTTCTAAAGAAATTAGGTCCTTGATCGCTAGCTCCCGTCCCGCGTCTCTATGAGGACAATCTGCAGGTCCATCACATTCGTCCCCGTTGGCCCCGTCACAAGAAGATCGCCTGTTTTCTTGAAGAAATTGTATGAATCGTTGCGATCCAGATAGTCCTCGGGGCTCAAGCCTTTCGCCCGTGCGCCTGTGATGGTTGCGCCGTCCACTATTGCCCCTGCGGCGTCGGTGGGGCCGTCGGTGCCGTCTGTGCCGGCTGACAGGAATGTCACGCCTTCCATGCCTTCTACCGCCAGGGCGAATGCGAGGGCCATTTCCGTGTTGCGGCCGCCCTTGCCGTCGCCTTTCACTGTTACCGTCGTCTCGCCGCCGTAAATGAAACACATGCCCTGGCCGCGAGTGGCCTTCAGCCTGCTCTGTGTCGCTTTTACGGCGGAGGCGTAACGTTCGCCTATCTTTCTCGCCTCGCCTTGGACATTGTTGGCCGGGGCGACGGCGACGAAAGCCAGCTCGTCTGCCCGCTCGCGGGCCGCCTCAGTCGCCTTTTGATTGCCGGCTATGATGATGTTTTCGAAGTTATTGAAAACGGCGTCGCCGTTTTTTGGGGTCTCGGGGAGTGCACCGGAGGCGCCGTCCCTGAGGACCTTCATGACGCCGGCGGGAACTCTCCCGGTGAGATCGTACTTTTCCAGCACAGCGATCGCGTCGGCGTAGGTGGAAGGATCGGGAGCAGTGGGCCCGGAGGCGATCACATCGAGGTGGTCTCCAATCACATCGGAAAGGATAAGGGATATCCCCCATGCCGGATAGGCCGCTTGCGCCAATCTGCCTCCCTTCACACGCGAGAGGTGTTTCCGCACGGTGTTGAGTTCATCTATGGTGGCGCCCGATTTGAGAAGAAGTCCGGTCACATCCTGCTTATCGCCGAGGGATATGCCCGCAGCCGGTGCCGTCAGAAGGGCGGATCCGCCGCCGGATATAAGGCACAGGACGAGAATGGTTTCATCCGTTTCGGAAAGTAATTTCAGGACTTTCTCAGCCGCGGCATGACCGGCTTCATCGGGTACGGGGTGGCCTGCCTCGTGGACTTCAACGCAACCGTCGAAAACGGCGCCATGGGCGTGGCCGTACTTGGTCAGGACGATACTCCTCGAGGGCACCCAGGGGGAAAGCTCCTCGATGGCCGCCTTCGCCATGGGGACCGCCCCTTTTCCGAAACTGACAAGCGCCACCTCCGTCAGGCCGCGCTCCCGGTAGACGTCGAGCACATGAGGCATGTATTTTCGCACGGAGTGGGACGGGTCGACCGCGCGAAGCGCCGAGGTGAATATGTCAACGATCGCCGATCTTCTTTCCGCTGGGGTCATTGATTCCAATTATAACCCGTAATGTCCTATAAAACAAAAGAACTATCTCGCGTCCGGTATTCTGAGTCCTTTTGTTCGTGATTCCGGGCCCTTTTGTCCGTCATTCCGGCGAAGGCCGGAACCCAGGAAAACCTTTATTACAGCAGGAAACGCATGCATGCAAAGCACCATGCAGTGTTTAAAGAGGGCAGTTGGATGTCCTTCGCCTGATAGTTCCTTCTCCGTAATATCTCCTGGATTCCGGCCTGCGCCGGAATGACGGAGGTGGGGGCCTGCGCCGGAATGACGGAGGGGGGCAAGCCCCGTTTAGAACGGGACGGGTTCTATACAGCACTGGTTCTTCGCTTCTTCTTCCTCCGACGGGAATTTGATCACATCGGAGGGGCACGTGGATACGCACAGGCCGCAGGCCACGCAGGCGTCTTCGTTAACGTGGGCTATGGGGATGCCGGTGGATGAGATGGGGCCGAAGATGGAGACCTGTTTGTCCTGTATGGTGATGTCGATCGCCTTTTGAGGGCACGCGTCCTTGCAGGAGCCGCAGCCGCTGCAGCGTTCTTCCTCTACCGTGGGATAGACGCGTTCTTCTTCCCTGTCGAGGAGTATCTCGCCGAGGGCGCCGAGAATCTCTCGCGGCTCCCATCTTCTGTCCCTGGGGTGGCGCAGAAAACCGACGTGGTATTTTTTCCGGCTCCATTTCGTAGGTGACCAGCGCAGCTGGGGCTCGGAGCGGTAGACGGAGAGAAACTCTTTTCCATGAAAACCGTCGAGATGATCGCTGAAGTTGATGACCCGATCCACATCGAGGACAAGGTCCTTGCCGGGACCCGAGATGCGGACGCTTCCTTCGGCGGCCGTAAAACTCTGGCCCTCTTCAAGGTTGATCATTATGACGCCCTCGCGCCTCGCCTTCTCAAAGGTTAGTTCATCATAGGACGGCGTGACCATGTTCTTCGTCACCACGTACACCGTCTTGCCGGCCTGCCTCAATTTTCGGGCGGCTTCGATGAACCGGGCCGACATGTATTCGTAAAACATGGCCGCACCGGGGTCTTCCGTACCGAGATAGAATGCACAGGACGAGAAATCCCCATCAGGCAGGGTGATCTCAGGGGGGGCCTCATTACACAGCAGACCTTCTTCCCTGGTGGCGGCTCTCAGGAGGTCCGCGTCCTTGACGGCGAGGACACCGGCTCCGAAACCGGTCAGGATGGAATCCTTGATGTTCATCGGCTCCAGGGCGCCGCCGCAGGCAAACACCCCGTGCAGGTCCGTCATGAGCGGCTCCTCCTCAGCGACGAAACCGTATTCGTTCACGGAGAAACCGAAGAGGGCGCCGAGATCCTTAAGCCCGGGGTTGGGGCGCAGCCCGATGGCGAGGACGACGTAGTTGAAACGTTCCTCCCTGAGCTCTCCGTCGACGAAGTAACGGACCGTCACACCCTCTTCGTCTTCTTCAAAATACCGGGAATTGGCGCGGACGAAACGGACGCCTGCGTCGCGATAGATCTTCTCGAGGTAGAATTCCTGGCCGAATAGCCTGAGATCGTTATAGAAAACGGCGATCTCGGGTTTTGCCCGCTGGAGGGTCCACTTGACCTCCCGTATCGTATAGGAACAGCACACGGAAGAACAAAGGGGGTATTCCTTCGAACGCGAACCGACGCACAGGAAAAAGCCGATCTTGTTGAAATCGTCCGGCAGTTCGCCGTTGCGCTGGTCGATGCGGGCGTCGTACTCGAGACTTGTCAGGACCCTTTTACCTTTGTATTCGACGGGATCGTAAGGGGAAAGGCCGGAGGCCACGATCACCCTGTCCGCCTCCAGCACCTCGCCGTCGCTCAAGGTGACCGAGAATGCGTCGCCCTTTTTGAGCGCCGCCGTGATCGACGCGCCTTTTATGACCCGAAGGCCGGGTTGGTCCTTTATCTCGTCGAAGAAGGTCTTGAACCCGATCCGGCAGTTTGCGATCCGGGCCATGGTGCCTCCCAGTTCGGCCGTGTTCTCGAGGATGATCACGTTGTGACCCTCCTTGAGTACGACTTTCGCCGCCGAGACGCCGCTGATGCCTCCACCTATTATTAATACGTTCATAAGGCGCTGTTCTCTCCCATGATGTAAAGGAGGAGGTCGGTGTAATAGACGACCTTCCGTTCTCCCGAAAATGTCTTCATCGCCATGTGGCACAACGGGCAGAATACGACGACGGTCCCGCGCGACTTATCGAGGATAAGGCGCGACAGCTTTTCCGTGACGGACTTGTTGATGAAGATCTGGTTGCCGCCGCAGCAGCGGTCCTTTATCGATTCGCCTGCCACATCGCCGCCGAACCGGGCGATCGTCTCTTCCATGACGGTGTTGTTGCGTATCGCCGTCTCCTTCGGCCTCAGCAGAATACAGCCGTAGTATGGCGTGAACACCTGCCCTTTGAGATCCTTGCCTTGTTTCATGGCCGCAAAGAAGGCCTCGTCGAAGAGGTCCAGCGGGTGCGTGACCGCAAATTCCCGCTTTTCGTCCGCCTCCCTTAAGTTCTTGTAGCAGGCGGGACAGGGGGCGACAATCTCGCTGAAATGGCCCCTCGCCTTTTCGAGGTTCTTCTTCGAGAAACCGGCCAGTTCCTTGCGGTCGCCGTACTCGAAGGCGCCGCAACAGTTCCAGTCGGGTATCTCTTTCAGGGTGTGGCCCTGTTTCGCGAAGACCTTCTTGATGCCCTTATCGAGTTTGTGTGCCGAGCCCGTCAGGGAGCAGCCCGGATAGTAGCCGTATTCCATCCTACGTCCTCTTCACCTTATGGGGCAGATGAATGCCCATGTATTCCATCCATCTCATCATGTGCTTTATGTATCCGCCTTTCAGAAGAAACGGGGCGGCCCTCATGAGCACGTAGGGCTCATAGACCCTTCCCCATATGGCGACGGATCCCTTGAAGGCCTTTTCAAAGGGTGATTCCGTGGCATGCACCTGGCGCAGGGCCCGAACCACATCGGGTATCCGTATCTCCCAGGGGCAGGCGCCGGTACAGCGGTAGCAGCCGGTACAAAAACGGACCAGCGGGTCGTCGGCGGCCACGTCCTTTCCGAGGAAGAGTTTCTGGAGCATCTCCTGGGGGTTCGTGCTGAGGTCAAGGTCGTTCACGGTGCACACCGATGCGCAGATCTTGCAGCCAAGGCACACGGAGAAATCCTGCCTCTCGTAATCGGTGAGTTCTATCGCGCGATCAGTCTTCGGCATCTTTCAGTTCATCCTCAACAAAGGTAAGGTAGGGTATCTGCTCTTCAAGGCTGCGCCCCGACATGTAGGAGAACATCCCCTGGAGCCTCTCCGAGACGCCCTTGAAATATTTCGTAAGGGGGATCCCCTGCGGGCACGCCTCTTCGCAGGCCCCGCACCCGACGCAGGTCTGGGAGACATGGAACATCCGTATCAGGTGAAAGAGCTCTTTGCCGCGCGGCATCCCGGTGGAGCCGCTACGAAAGATCTTGTTAAAGAGCGCGTCCCCTTTCGGCAGGTACTCGTCACCGTTGAAGACGCAGTCGACGCAGTAGCATACGGGGCACATGTCCCTGCAGTTCATGCACATGATGCACTTTGAAAAATCTTTCTCGAACTCCTTCATGTCGATCTGAAATTGGGGGCGCTCTTCGCTCGGAGGGATCTCCATCCGGGCAGGCGCCTCCTCGGCCTCGCCTTCGAGAAGCGACAGGAATGCGTTGCCCCTGTCGGTATAAGCGAATGCCCAGAACTTCCCGTCCGCGTCTATCCTGATCCCTGCGTCGCCTACAACGCCGCGGCGTTCCCGGCAGGTCGTGCAGGCCCACCGTGCCTTGCCGGCATCCTTCGACAGCCCCTTGAGTTCGTCGCCGGCAGGCGCGTCCCCCTCTTTCTTTGAAGAGACCGTTCCGAAGCAATCGACGGAGACGGCGATGATATCTTCGGGTTCTATCTGGGTCAGCTTGGCAAGTTCTATATAGGAACGTATCTCGCAAGGCCGGAGCATAAGGACGATCTGGGCCCCCTTCGCAAAGAGCCGGCGCAGGTAGAGAGCGCCGTTCATGGCAAAGACGGGGTTCATAAGTGCGTAGTTATCGAGTTTGTCCTTGAAGATCCGGTGGTATACCTTGCTCGAGTCCTTTTCGAAACCCATCACCAGGTACTGCTCCTTTTCCAGGAACTTATTGAGGGCGCCTTCGACTTGACCATTCGTGATCTTCTTACCGAGCATTTTTCTTTTCCTTTATCTCATTGTACATTTGCGTGACCTTTTCAACGAAACGCCGCGCCTCGGCGGCGCTTACCCAGAACAAACGGAGCTTGTCCTTTAACCCGAAAGCATCCAGCTGTTCTTTGAGGGCAGCTATCTTCCTGCGGGTGTAATAATTCCCCTTGATGAAGTGGCAGTCGCCCGGGTGGCATCCCGCCACGAAGACACCGTCGGCTCCCTCAAAGATCGCCTTGATGATGAAGGCCGGATCAACCCTGCTCGAGCAGGGGACCTGAATGAGCTTCACCCCGTCGGGATATTTCATCCTGAGACTCCCTGCCATCTCCGACGCCTTGAACGTACAGAACGAACAGGCGAAACCGACGATCTCCGGGTTCTTTTCCATCTTTTCTTCCATTACCTTACCCCTGCCGACATTTTCATATGGCCTCCAAAAGGGCGCTTATCTCATCGTCGATGATGCTGTCCACATACCCCTTGAGGCTGATCGCAGACGATGGACAGGTGGCGTTGCAGAGCCCGCAGCCCATGCAGGCCGCCTCCTCGACGTGTACCACCCTCTTTTCTTCATCAAATTTTATGGCCTTGGCAACACATGCCTGCTCGCACATGCGGCACCCGCTGCACCTTTTGGGATCGACAATGGAAATGAAGGGATCCACAAAGGCATAGCCCAGATTCAAAAACCCGTAAAGTTTCAGGGCCGACGCCCTGCCGTGGTTTATCGACTCTTCCACGTCCTTCGGCCCCGAACAGGACCCGGCGATGAAGATGCCCTTGACCGCCGTATCGAAAGGCCTGAGCTTTATATGGGCCTCAAGAAAGAACTTGTCCTTGTCGAGGCTTATCTTGAGGAGCGTCGCCATCTCCTTGCTCGTTTCCGGGGGCGACATACCGATGGAGAGAACGACAAGGTCAAATTCCCTCTCGAAGGTTTCCCCAAAGAGCGTGTCCTCGCCCCTGAGAACAATCCCCTGAGGTGTGGGAATGATCTCGCCGATGTTTGCACGGGTGAAGAGCACGCCCTTTTCCTGGGTGTCTTCGAAGAATTCCTCTCCGCCGCGCGGATGGGCCCGCACGTCCATGTAAAAGGACTCCACGTAGGAATCGTTGTATTTTTCCTTGATCGCCTCGCTGGCCCTCAGGGCATTGATGCAGCATATTCGGGAGCAGTACGGCCTGCCGATCTGCTCGTCTCTCGACCCGATGCAGTGCAGGACGGCGACCCTGGGCTTGTCCGGCAGATCGAGGCTGTCGCCCGCCTTCTCGAGATCGAGCGTGGTCACGATGCGGGGATCCCTGCCATAGCCCAGCTCAGGTTTTATATGGGGATCGAAGGGAGAAAAACCAATGGATAGCACCACTCCGCCGACGGTTGCCTTCTTCTGGCCTTCCGGGGTGTTGAGAGTGGCTTCGTAATTGCCGAAGAAACCTTCAAAGTTGGAGAGTTTTGTCGATGTAAAGATCTCCACATTCGGCCTTGCCCTAAGTTCCTTTTCCATTTCCTCGACGATGTCGGCGCCGCTCACCCTTGACGGCCACACGCTTTTCAGTTCGCGCACGTGACCCCCCAGCTCTTTCCCCATTTCCACAAGGTAGACGTGCATGCCCATCTTGGAGAGGAAAAGCGCCGCGCTGAGGCCTGAAACACCGCCGCCTATTATCAGGGCGGACTTGTTGACCTCGACCTGCTTCTCTTCAAGGGGCACGTAATGCGCCGCGCCATACAGTCCCGAGAGGATAAGCCTCTTCGCCTTTTCCGTGTTCTGATCGATATCATCGCCCACCCAGCTGCAGTGTTCGCGAATGCTCACCCTTCTCAACAGGAAAGGGTTCACGTCCTTTTTTCTGAGGAGGTCCTTGAAGAGTTCCCCGTGGAGCGAAGGCGCACAGGAAGCGATGATCACCCGGTCGAGTCCGTGCTTCTCGATGCTTTCCGTGATCATGTCCTGGCCCGGTTCGGAGCATACGAAGGGGTAATCCTCGGAAACGCTCACCTGTGGGTACTTTTTGAAATACTCGCTCAATCTCTTGACATCCACGGTATGTTTGATGTTGTGCCCGCAGTGGCAGATAAAGATACCTGTTTTCATGAAAATATGTCCTTTGCGATGTATTCCATGCACCGTGAAGCCGCTTCGCCGCCGGAGGCCACCGTATCGGGAACGTCCTTGGGCCCCGAGCCCATGCCGCACACGAAGATGCCCTCGACATTCGTTTTTGAAGGCGCTATCGCATCGACCTTTATAAAGCCGTATTCGTCGCGCTCGAGAGACATCATTTCGCACAGGGCCTCTATTCCTTTGCGAGGCCTCACGCCCGTTGCGAGAACCACGAGGTCCACCTCTATCTCGCGCAGCTCTCCGCTTAGCATGTCCTCGACCCTCACCAGGAGGCCATCCTTGCCCTTTACCACCTCGCCGGGGATACCCCGGATGTAGAAAGTCCCGTTCTCCTGGGTCGTCTTGTAGAACTCCTCATATCCTTTCCCGTAGGCCCTCACGTCGATGTAAGAAATATAGATCTCGGCGCCCTTGATCCGGTCCCGTACGATACTCGCGTGTTTTGCCGTGTACATGCAGCACACCCGCGAGCAGTAACGGGCCCCGCTCTGGCGGTCCCGTGAACCGACGCACTGAATGAAATAGAACCGTTTGGGCTCCTTTCCGTTGAGCAGGATATCCCCCCCTGTCGGTCCCGTCACGGAGCATACCCTTTCAAATTCTATCCCTGTTATCACTCCTTCGAGGGTCCCGTAACCGAGCTCCTTCTTTTCCGTGGGATCATAAAGATCGAAACCCGGGGCAAGCACGATGCCGTCAAAGTCCATGTCAACGATCTCGTCCTTCATCATGTGATCGATGGCCTTCACTTCGCAGCGTCGCTCGCACTCGCCGCACTGGATGCAGCCTTCCGCCTGACCGGCGAGGCACCGCGCCGCCTCGGCCATGGCCTCTTCGGAAGGATAACCGAGCCCCACCTCGCGAAAATCGCTTATCCTCTCGCCGACGGGTTCCTCGGGCATTGCGATCCTGTGCTGCGCACGGATCCGGCCGGTAAGAACGCCAAGCTCCTCCACCGAGAGCTTTTGCGGCTCACCCCTTTGCGCTTCACCTGTGGGCATCTCGCCCTTCAGGTAAGCGCTTATTGACCTTGCCGCCGTCTTTCCCGCGGCGATGGCGTCCACGACATACGCGGGCCCGGTGACCACATCGCCGCCCGCGAAGACTCCCTCGATGTTCGTTGCGCCTGTCGACGGGTCTATCGTTATTGTCGCGCCTTTGCCCATTGCGAGACCGATCGACTCAAGGAAAGAGGTTTGCACTGCCTGTCCCAGGGCCGTTATGACACAGTCCACAGGTATCGAGAATTCCGAGCCGGCCTTCGCCACGGGGCGGCGGCGGCCGCTTTCGTCGGGTTCGCCCAGTTCCATGCGGACGCACTCCATTTTCGCCACTTTGCCGCCCTCACCCAGGAAACGAACGGGTGCGGCAAGGAAGTCGATCTCTATCCCCTCGTGGAGCAGCGCCTCTATCTCTTCGTCCGCCGCGGGCATCTCTTCACGGGTGCGGCGGTAGACGATCCTGACAGACTCGCTCCCCAGTCTTTTGGCCGTCCTGGCGCAGTCAACGGCGGTATTCCCTCCGCCTACGACGGCAACCTGCGCTCCTGGCAAGGTGTGTTCACCGTTGTTGACGCCGCGCAGGAACCTGATGCCGTCGACAACGCCGCTTAAGGTCTCGCCATCGACACCCAGCGGAAGCCCTTTCGGGGCGCCCGTCGCCACAAAGATGGCCTCGTTTGCGCCTTTGATCTCGTCAGCGGCCGTCTGTCCGCCGATCTCGACGCCGCACCGGATGTCGACCCCGAGTCTGCGGATATAATCTATCTCGTTCCTAACTTCGTCTTTGGGCAGCCTGTATTCGGGTATGGCATACCGCAGCATTCCGCCCGCCTCGGGGAGGGCCTCATAGACGGTCACGTCATGGCCTTCCAGGGCAAGGTCGTGGGCGCAGGCAAGACCTGCCGGTCCGGCCCCGATGACGGCCACCTTCCTGTCGGTCTTCTGCACCTGGGCAACCTCGAGGGCGGTAATGTCGAAGCTGTCAACGGCAAAACGCTTCAAGTCCCTGATTGCCAGCGGCTCGTCGAGCTGTCCTCGATTGCACACCCTTTCGCAGGGCGCGTAGCAGACCCTGCCGCACACCGACGGAAAGGGGTTTGTCGCCCTGATCAGCTTGTAGGCCTCCGCAAACCTTCCCTCACTGATGTGCTTTAAATACCCCGGCACATTCGTATTGATGGGACAGGCGTCCATACAGGCCGCCTTGCAAAGGCGCTCCTCGCGCCTGTCAATGGAGGCCTTGTTGGGTATGGCCTGGGGAAAGGGGATATAGATCGCCTTTCTCGGCCCCGTCCCCATGTTGAATTCGCTCTTCATCACCACGGGGCAGCCCTCGGAACAGACCCCGCAGGCGGTGCACTTCTTCATGTCAACGTAGCGGGCCTTTTTCAGGATGGTGACGGTGAATCCCCTGCCTTTCTTCTTTACCGCCATCGGCTTCGCCCAGGAGAGAAGGTCGATCTTCTGCTGAAGGGCCACCTCCACCATCTTCGGCGAGAGCGTGCACGTCGAACAGTCGAGAGTGGGGAAGGTCTTGTCCAGCTGGATCATCCTGCCGCCTATGGAGGGGCCTTCTTCCAGCATGGTCACGCTGATGCCGCAGGATGCAAGCTCCAGGGCGGCGGTTATACCGCCTATCCCTCCCCCTACGACCAGAACATTTCTTTCTTTTTCGTCCATCAGGCCTTTGCTATCTCTTTAAGTTTGTCCCGCACCTTGTGGATGTCCCCGATGATCCCGTAATGGGCGTACTGGAAGATCGGTGCCTCGGCGTCCTTGTTGACGGCGATGATACAGTCGGAATCCTTCATGCCCGCGATGTGCTGGAAGGCGCCCGAGATGCCCATGGCGAGGTAGACCTTCGGTTTCACAGTCTTGCCCGATGTCCCCACCTGCCGCGCTTTGGGGAGCCACAGCTTGTCGATAACGGGCCGCGATCCGGAAAGGACCGCCCTTAAAACACCCGCAAGTTCTTCATAGGATGCGACCTCATCCTGGTTCCCGATGCCCCTGCCTATGGAGAGCAGGAACTCCGCCTTGGTGATATCGATATCCGATTTCTCTTCCTCCACGTATTCCACGAACGTGCGGCTGTCGACTGCGGGAGCGCCTTCCATGGTTTCGGCCTTTGCCGCCGCCGCCTTCTCTCCGGCAAATTCCCTGAAGCTGCCGCTTCTGACGGTAAGGACCGCAGGTCCGCCCGAGGCCTTGAACTGTCCGAAGACCTTGTCGGAATAGTAGCTCTTCAGGAAAACGCCGGCCTCCTTGTCATAAGCGGAGACGTCGGTGATGACGGGAAACCCGTAAAGGCCCGCCGTGTAGGCGGCCGCTTCGGTCCCCGAGGAGGACTGGGTAAAAAGGATATAGTCCGGCTTGCCGCGCGCGCCGAAGACCTGTTCCAGTATCTTGCCCATGTTCATGGGATTGAGGTATACATCTTCGGCCGACTTCACCTTCACAACGGTGTCCACAAGCTTTTCGTTGATCTCGTATGCACCGTCGGGTGCGAGGAGGACTGTTTCTTTCCCGAGAAGAGCGCCAAGGCCGATGGAGTCGAGGTTTCTCTCCTCGAAGACTCCCCGTCTCACCTCTGACACGATCAATGCGTAACTCATTGGCACACCCCCTTCTCCTTGAGAATCCCGAGGAGCTGGCCGCACACGTCGGCAAGTTCCCCCGCGAGCATCGTCGCCCCGCCTTTCTTCGCCGGGTAGACCCATTTCACAACCTCGATCTTTGCCGTCCCGGCGGCGTAATCGGCGGCCTTGAAGACCTTGCGCTCCACCTTGGAGGCCTTGCGGATACCCATGATGGAGACGTATCTCGGCTCATTGATGCCGCTCTGTATGGAAAGCACACAGGGGGTCGCGATCTTCACCCGTTCCTGAAGCCCGCCTTCGAGCTCCCTGCGCACCACCACGTGGTCCTTTTCGACGCTGTCGATACCGACCACCATGGAGGAGTAGGGAAGTCCCATGATCGCCCCGAGGATGCCGCCCACCGCCCCGAACTGGTCGTCTTCGGACTGGACGCCGGTAAAGATGATATCGAAAGGCACCTTCTCCTTATCGATGAAGCTCCGTATCAGCTCACTGCGCGCGAAGGGGTCGTGAAGCACCTGGCCGGAATCGATGAGAAAACCATCCTTTGCGCCCATCGCTATGGCCCGGCGCAGGACTTCGTCCGATTCCGCGTCGCCGATGGATATGGCCGTCACCGCACCGCCCTGCTTTTCAACGATCCGGACCGCCTCTTCCACGGAATAGTTGTCCCAGTCGTTGACCTTGAAGGGCACCTTCGAAAGATCGACGGCCTGCCCTTCCCCCGTGATGCGCAATTCCTCTTCCTGGGTTGCGGCAACCCTCTTTGTAAAAACAAGGATATTCATCTTATAAAACCTCCGTCAGTATTTCGGAAAGCTCCTTCACAACGAGTCCTTTCTCCGTGGCCGGGTCCTCGAGAGTCATGACGCAGAAGGGACACGCCGTGGCGATGATCTCCGCGCCCTTCTCTACGGCATCCAGCACCCGCACCTCGGCGTTGCGCTGATACGTCGCCTCCACCTCGAAGAACATCCTGCCTCCGCCGCCCTCACAGCACAGCGAAACCTCCCGCGACCGTGAAAATTCGAGAAGCTCAAGGCCGGGGACCGCCTTCAGCATGTCCCGCGGCTCATCGAAGACGTTATTCTGTTTCCCCAGGAAACAGGGGTCGTGATAGATCACCTTCTTTTCGAATGACCCGGGGAGGGAAAGGGCCCCGCTTTTTATCATCGGGGCCAGAAGCTCCGTGTAATGGGACACCTTGATGCCCGTATTATCGCCGTATTCTTTCTTCAGGACGTTCATGCAGTGGGGGGAAAGGGCTACGATCTCCTTTACACCGTATTCCTGGAAGGCCGCCAGGTTTTCCTCCTGCAGCTCTTCGAAGAGGCCCGATTCGCCGATCCTGCGGATTTCGTTGCCGCAGCAAGCCTCCTCCTCGCCGAGGATGCCGAATTCCATGCCCCCTGCCTGAAAGAGCCTCGCCACGTTCACGGGGATCACCATGCATCTCGGGTCGTAGGCCTGAATGCAGCAAACAAAGAGGAGCCTCTTGCTTTGAGTCTCGGATACGTGGGGAACTTCGAAATCCAGCTTCTGCACCCAGTCGGCCCGTTTGTTGCGGGAGCGGCCCCAGGGATTCTTCTGAACAAAGGTGTTTTCCAGGGCCTTCTGGATCGCAACGGGTATGTCTCCGTCCTCGACGAGTTTCGAGCGCAGCTCGATAATCACCTCCGAGGGTTTCACATCCCTGGGACACCGGATGGTGCAGGCGCCGCAGGACGTGCAATACCACGGGAGGGCCTCATCGACAACGGACTGGAATTGTTTTTTGCGGACAAGCATCCTTACATTGAAGGGAGTCTTGCCCGACTCGGGACAGCTTCCCGTGCATTTGCCGCACTGGATGCACGTTAATACCCTGGTCGCAGACTGTTCAGCCATTATATGTAACCCCCGGTGGCGATTCGATCTCTATGATGAAGATTCCTCATATTACGATGCAAGTCTATATGCAATGAGGATACCAAAGAACGAGGCAGGAACACATCCAATCATTATAATATGTTAGCCCAACACCCCCGGGGGCTGCAAGCTTCTTGTCTGTCCACTTTCGTAACATGTGTATCATTTTGATACGATATGGTATACTCTTGCCGGATGCAGCCAGCCAAAAAAGGTCGCACACCGGCCGTCACCAAGCTTGCCGAGCGGGAAAACCTCTTCGCGGATCTTGCAGAAAAGTCCCTCGTCGGCATCTACCTCATACAGGACGGGATCTTTCGCTATGCAAATTCCAGGATGGGCAGGATCTTCGGATACACCGTCAAACAGATCGTGGACAGGAAAGGGCCGCAGGACCTCGTTCTGCCCGATGATTGGCCGCTGGTGAACAAGAACATATCGAGAAGGGTGACCGGCGAGGTCGCGTCCATCAATTATGAGTTCAGGGGCGTCAGGAAGTCGGGCGCCATAATCGACATAGAGGCTTACGGCTATGCCACAAGCTACGGCGGCAGGCCGGCCCTCATCGGCACCCTCCTTGACATTACCCGGAAAAAGCAGTCGGAACGCCTGTTGAAACAGGCCGAGGAACACTACCGGGGTATATTCGAGAATGCCATCGAGGGCATCTTCCAGACAACGGGGGACGGAAAGATCGTCGCGGCAAACCCGGCACTGGCCGCTATGCTGGGGTTTGATTCACCGGAGGAACTCCTCTCATCCATTACCGACATCGGGCAGCAGCAGTACGTGGTTCCCCACGACCGGCAAGCCTTCGTCCTCCTCCTCGAACGGGATGGATTGCTCAAAGGTTTCGAATGCGAACTTTACAAGAAGAACGGGGACAGGATATGGGTGGTCATGAACGCCCGCGTCGTTCGCAACGACGACGGGACGGTCAGATTCTTCGAGGGCACCATCCAGGACATCACGGAACAGAAACAGGCAGAGGACAATCTGCTGAACCTCAACGAATTCAACAGGGCCATCATCGACAACGCACCCATCGCTATCTTCACCCTCAACAGGGACGGTTATTTCACCAGTGTCAACCCGGCGCTCGCGAACCTTTCCGGGCTCGGCCCCCGGGCCTCCGAAAAACTTATCGGGTTCAACTGGCTCAATAACCCCTTTACCATCAAGTGCGGCCTTGCCCGGTATATCAGCAAAGGCCTCCAGGGCGAACCTTTCCAGCTCTGGGATTTTCCCTTTATGACCTACAGCGGGGACCAGAACATCTACATCGACTTCAACGGAGTCCCTCTCAAGGGCAAGAACGGTGAGATAGAAGGTCTCCTGTGCATCATTGAGGAGACCACCGACAGGGTCAAAACACGGGCGAAGCTCATGCAGGAAACAAAGATGTCAGCTATCGGGAGGCTCGCGGCCGGGGCCGCGCATGAACTCAACAACCCGCTCGCCACCCTTGTGGCCTTCGCCGAGATCGCCGGCAGCCTCCTTGAATCGCACAGGTCGGACGCGAAGGAGCCCCTCGATATCGACAAGCTGGCATACTGTCTCGATCTTGTCCAGCAACAGGCCTTCCGGTGCAAGAACGTCATAGCCGACCTTCTGAACCTGTCGCGGAAGGACGGCCTTGAATTTGTCGATGTGGAGCTGAACACGCTGATCGAGGGCGTCCTGGAGTCTATAAATTTCGGTGCCCGGGAGATCACGCTTAGAACGGACCTGCAGCCCTCTTTACCCTTTGCCAGGGCGGACACGAGCGCGTTGAGGCAGGTCCTGGCCAACGTCATACAGAATGCCATCGACGCCGTCGAGGAAAGGCTCGATGCGATCATCCGCATTCGCACGCACTTCAGCGGAAACCTTCTCACCATAGAGGTGGAGGATAACGGCATCGGCATACCCGATTCCATTACAGACAAGATCTTCGAGCCTTTTTTCACCACCAAGGAGGCAAAGAAGGGAATCGGCCTCGGCCTCGCTTTGTGCTGTGAAGTACTGGACAGCATGAAGGGGACCATCAGGGTGGAGAGCAAACCGGGGTCGGGAACAACATTCTTTCTCACGCTCCCCGAAAGTACTGCAGGGGTTGACACATGATCGACGTTCTCATCATCGACGACGAATCGCAGCTCGTCGAGGCCTTCAAGATGCAGCTCACAAAGGAGGGGATGCGGGTAACCGGGGTCTTCAAGGCCCGCGATGCCCTCGCACTCCTCAAAAAAGAAAGCTTTGATGTCGCCGTCCTCGATATCAAGCTCCCCGACATGGACGGAGTCGATCTGCTCCTCAAGCTCAAGCAGATGGAGCCCACCATCGAGGTCATCATGCTCACCGGTTTTGCATCCGTTGACACGGCGATCCGATCAATGAAGCTCGGTGCTTACGACTACCTCACCAAGCCATGCAAGATATCGGAGCTGGAAACCATCATCGTCAAGGCATTCGAGAAAAAATCCCTGAAGGAAAAGAACATAGTCCTCAAGGAACATCTCCTGAGGATAGCGATCCACGACAACTTTATCGGGGAAAGCATGGCGATGAGAAAAGTACGGGAGCTCATATCCATCGTGGCGCCCTCGAATACGCCGGTTCTCGTCCTCGGCGAGACAGGGACGGGCAAGGAGCTGGCGGCGCGCGCCATTCACGATCTCAGCCCCCGCGCCGGCAACCCTTTTGTGGCGATCAACTCGAGCACCCTTCAGGAGACCATCCTGGAAAGCGAGCTTTTCGGATACAAAAAGGGTGCCTTCACGGGCGCGCAGACGGACAAGATGGGCCTCCTCGAGATCGCCCACAACGGCACCCTCTTCGTCGACGAGATCGGGGACATGGGCCAGGCCATCCAGGCGAAACTCTTAAGGGTCCTCGAAACGGGCACCTTCGTGAAGCTCGGCGACACCAAAGAAACCAGGGTCGACATCCGGTTCATCTTCGCGACGAACAAGAACCTCAAGACTGAAATGCAGGAAAAAAAGTTCCGCAGCGACCTTTTCTTCAGGATAAACACATTTACCATCACCCTGCCGCCGCTTCGGGAAAAAAAGGATGATATCGCCCTGCTGGCCGATTACTTTCTCGACAAATTCAACGGGGGCGGCAAGAGAAAGGACTTCTCGCCGAAAGCGATAAGCTTTTTCATGGCCTATGACTGGCCTGGAAATGTGCGCGAGCTCGAAAATGTCATCGAACGGTCCGTCCTGCTCAGCGGAAAACGTCCCGAGATCCTGGCGGAAGATTTCCCCGAAGACATGCTCAAAAACCTCCATCTTGACAACCCCCGCCTTGAGAACTCTCCTTCCGCCGGCCCGGTAAACCTAGCCAAAATGGAAGACGAGCACATCAAAACGGTCCTCGCCTCAGTAGACGGCAACAAAAGCGAAGCCGCCCGACTCCTCGGCATAAGCAGGAAAAAGCTGTATAGCAAGATCGGCAAAGCAGACGAGTAAAAGGCTGGAAAGCCAAAAGACTGGTCTCACGTTTATCTCGTAACGAACGGGTGTGAGACAGTCTTATGTCTTTACCCTCTTTTCAGCAGTTCCGCGCCTATGATCGCCTTTTCTACCTCTTTTGATCCTTCGTATATCTCGACGATTTTTGCGTCCCGGTAGAAGCGCTGGATGTCGTATTCGGCTATGTAGCCGTAGCCGCCGTGGAGCTGGAGGGCCTTGTTGACAACGTTGACGGCGGTGTCGCCTGCGTTCCATTTGGCCATCGAGATGAGCGCGGTATCGGGCTTGCCCTGGTCTACCGAATGGGCGGCCCGCCAGTAGAGACCCCTGGCGGCCTCTATTCGTGTGGCCATTTCGGCGACCATGAACTGGATCCCCTGCATGCGCGACAGCGGGCCGCCGAATGCCTTTCTTTTCTTTACGTGGGCTATGGCGAGGTCGAGCGCCCCCTGGGCGACGCCGACGCCCTGGGCCGCCACGTGGTTACGGGTCTTGTTGAAGAAATCCATGAGCTGGCGGAAACCTTCGCCTTCCTTCCCCACGAGATTCTCCCTGGGGGCCACCACATCCGTCAGGCTTATTTCGGCGGTGTTTGATGCCCTGATGCCCATTTTTCCGTGAATCTTGGTTGCCTGATAGCCGGGTTGCCTCGCGTCCACAAGTATGGCGCTATGCTTCCTGTGGCAGTTCGCGGCATCGGGATCGGTGATGCAGAAGACGAGAAGGTAGTCCGCCAGGCATCCGTTGGTGATAAAGGTCTTGGAACCGTTGATGACATAATTGCCGTTGACCCTCTGCGCACCGGTCTTCGCCGCTACGGCATCGGAGCCCGCGTCGGGCTCGGTTATGCCGAAACCCATGATCGCCTCGCCCCTGACCAGCGGCGGCAAGTACTTCTTTTTCAGTTCCTCGGAGCCGAACGCCTGGATCATCTCCGCGCCGAAGGTCGTGGAGAGTACCGCCTGTCCACACCCCGGGTCGACACGCCAGAACTCCTCGGCGATAAGGGAATGCTCGAAATAGCCGAGCCCGTGGCCGCCGTACTCCTCCTTTATGAAGGTGCCGACGAATCCGCACTCACAGGCCTTCTTCCAGATCGCCAGATCGAATTCCTCCTTTTCGTCGAATTCCTTGGCCCTTTCCCTGAATTCTCCTTCGGCAAATTCGCGTGCTGCCTGCTTGATATCCAATTGTTCCCGGGTAAGTTCCATGATGCATCTCCTTGCTTTCGTATTTTCCCCACAGCCCCCGCCTGCCGGCGGCGGCGGTGACATCGGGCCGGGCCCTCAAGGCTTACAAGGGGGGTTGAGTGAGGGGGGCCCGGCCCTGGTCAAGGATGTCACTGCTTTATGGGGGAGTAATTTTCACAGTAT
The DNA here is from genome assembly GCA_002412715.1 of Deltaproteobacteria bacterium UBA5205. Taxonomy (GTDB): domain Bacteria; phylum Desulfobacterota; class Syntrophorhabdia; order Syntrophorhabdales; family Syntrophorhabdaceae; genus Delta-02. Next base: position 32,128 of record DHVP01000026.1, on the reverse strand, counting down.
CATTCCCTCGCGGGACCTCTTTTTCGTCTCATGTTCAGTCTCTCGCACCGGCGCGCTCGGCGGCGGTATAATCCAGGAGGAAGTCCTCCAGTTCGTCGAAGAATTTGTGCTGCACCGCCTTCGACACCGGGGCTGTCAGGTAGCTCACACCAACGTAGAGGATGGTGTCCACGGCAAGGGGCGCGACAATGGGGTGCATGCCCATCAGGAGTGGTTTATAAAAGAAGGAGCCCACGATGAGCCACAGCACCCCGACCACCAGGCCCGATATGGCCCCCTGTTTCGTCCCCCGCTTCCACAGGATGCCTCCCACGAGGGGCGGCAGCCAGAGCGCGAAACCGGGAGAGGCGACGTTGGAGAGCAGGAGCCCCAGTTCCGCCGGCCTTGCCATGGCCAGCCCGAAGCTCCCCAGGGCGGCGATGACCATCCCGAGCCTCGACCAGAGTATCAATCTTCTGTCGTCGACCCCGGGTGAAGCTGCAAAGATGATGTCACGGGAGACGAAGATCCCCGCCACCATGAGCTGTGTGGCAACCGTGGAAATGGCAGCCGCCAGAACGGCCAGCAGCGTGGCGCTCGAGGCCCACGGGGGAAGGAACTGCGTGATAGCTATCTGGACGATGGCATCGGCGGCCTTGCCCTTGAGACCCGGAACCAGGATGGGGGCAACGAGATATCCCCAGATTGCGGCTATGTTGCAGAAGATCACCGAGAAGAGGAGCATCATGATGATCGTCTTGCGCACCACGACAAGGCTCTTCGCCTGCATGGTCCCGATGACCACATGGGGCCAGGCCAGAACGGTCATGCCCGCCATGGCAAGGCCGAGGAGATTTCCGGGGCTCCAGGCATTCACCGCTCCCGGTACGCCCAGGAACCCGGGCCGTGCCGCCTGAACGCGGGCCGCCATTTCCGTGAGGCTGGTGTTGCCCGTCTTCACCATGATCCATCCGAGAAAGCCGAAGAAAGTGATGGTAAAAACAATGCCCAGGAGAACGTTGAGCCATGCCACGGCCCTCGTCCCGCCTAAAAGGCAGATAAAGACCATGATGACGCACATGTACAGGGCCCCGAACCAGAAGGGGAAGCCGGCAGCCGCCTTCATGCCCGCGCCGATGCCCACCGCCTGAAGGCCGAGGTAGGGAAAGAGGAAGAGGACCAGCGACAGGCCCAGAAGGACCCTGAGGCCCGTTGACTGGTACCGCTCGCCCAGGTACTGCAGGGGAGAGAGGTATCCGTATTTCCTCCCGGCGGCCCAGAGCTTCGGCCCGAGGAATATGTAGAGGAATGCAAAGGAAACAAAGGTAAAAAAGAGCATGAACCCGGGCCCGGTGTTATATATGGTCCCGGGGAAGCCGTAGAAGGTCCAGGCGCTGGAAATGGCGAAGTAGACATAGAAGAACATGACGAAAGTGCCTATCTTCCTGCCCGCAAGCAGGTAGTCCGCCGCCGTCTTGCTCGACAGCTTGTACCCGTAGGCGCTGATAAGGACCAGCGCAAAACCCAGTAATATAACGATATAGATCATGTAAGCTCCTCCCTTCGATATGATGTCATCCGCCGGCTACCCCTCACCTGTACGGCCAGTGTTTGGTGGTATAGACCCAGAAGGCAAAGGCCCACACCAGGGTCTGAAGGTTCCAGAAGAAAACAGCCAGCGGCATCCATCCAAAGAGCAGGACCTCCCTGCCCTGTAAGACGAAGGGAACAACAAAAACGTAACAAAGAGCGCTGATCGACAGTATAGCTATAAGGATCTTCCCTGGTCTGTGACTCGTTATTTCCCTCATGCTAACCCCCTTTTTTTGATTAACGGCCGGCCGGTAACGCCCGGCCATCCCTATGAAGCAAACTGTTCCCGTAATTCCCTTTTGAGGATCTTGCCCGCCGCGTTGCGGGGCAATTCGGGAACGATATGCACCACCTTGGGAACCTTGTATCCCGCGATCTTGCCCTTGCAGTAATTCGAAAGATCCGCCGGTTCGATCACCGAGCCGTTATGAAGGACGACAACGGCTGTGACCGCCTCGCCCCAGGTAGGATGAGGCGTGCCGATGACGCAGGATTCCTTGACCACCTCATGCGTGTGAAGGACCTTTTCCACCTCGGCGGGGTAGACGTTCTCGCCGCCGGTGATGATCATGTCCTTCAACCGGTCGATCACCCGTATGTACCCTCCTTTGTCGATGGAACAGACGTCCTCGGTGTGGAACCATTCGCCCCTGAAGGCCTTTGCGGTGGCCTCCGGCTTGCGCCAGTAGCCGCAAGACATCCCTGGTCCCCGGATGATCATCTCTCCGATGCCCCCGGCCGGCACCGGTTTGCCCTCCTCGTCCACGACGAGAACCTCCATGTCGTAGCTTGCCCTTCCGCAGGATTCGAGGATGTTTTTCTCGCCCCTGGCATATGCCTCCCCGATGTCCCTGGCAGAAAGGTTCGTCGTGACACCCGTCGACTCCGTGGTCCCGTGGTGCTCTCCGAGAATGTTGCCGAAGGTATCGATGAATCTTTCATAGACGGCCGGTATGATCCCGGCCCCGGCGAACCACAACGATCTCCAGCTCGCCAGGTCGTAGTTTCCGGTTTTGGGCGAATCAAGGATCATCATTACCATGGGGGTCGCGAACATCCCCGCGGTCAGTCTTTCCCTTTCAGTGACAGACAGGAAGAGGTCAACGTCCCACCGTGAAAATACGAAAGCCGTCGAGGCCGTGTAGATGCTGCCGAAGAAGGTATAGTGCGCTGTAATGTGGTACATCGGGCAGACGATGAAAACGTGGTCATCCATGACAAGGCCGTTGTTTTTGGAACAGACGCGGCCGGCATGATAGAAATTGCCATGGGTCTGCATGACACCCTTGGGAAGCCCCGTCGTCCCGCTTGTGTACATGAGCATGGCAATGTCGTCCTCGAAGATTGACCCATCGACCTCCGAGGCGCTGGAGTGCCTGACCAGTTCCTCGTAGTCGTACCATCCGTCGGGCCTGTTTTCCGGAGACCCGAAATAGATGATCTTCTCAACCGACGGGATGGCGCCGACGATCCCCTGCGCCACCGGCACGAACTGCTCCTGGACGATGAGAATGGAAGGCTCCGCATCGGAGAGCACCGCGGCGATCTCCGGCGGTGCCAGCCGGAAATTGCAGACCACGTAGATGAGCCCCGCGTTGGGTACGCTTAAGGCCGACTCGATGTACTCGAAGCTGTTCTGGCTCAGTATGGCCACCCGGTCACCCTTTTTCGCACCCAGGGCACGCAGGGCGTTTCCCATCCTGTTTACCCTGTTCTTTAATCCCCGGTACGTATACTCCCTGTTTCCTTCCACCTCCTTCATTGCAATCCTGTCGGGATACAGCATTGCATTCCGGTCTATCAAGGTCCGGATCGTTGAAAATGTCTTGTCTCCGCCCATGGTCACCCTCCTTTTGATAAGTTGGGAACATCCTTGGGCAATTTTGGTGCCACGTTACTTTCGTCAATACTTGCGGTTAGTTAGAAAGGTATGAGTTATGCGGGAGAATAGAAGTGCTTCCGATGGAAACAGGCGTGCAGGTCCTTAACCCCTGCCTGCAGGGTATGATTTCCTTCGCGGAACCTTCTGAAAATTGGATGAGCCGCCCGGTCCAGAAAAACTGTGTCCTGAGGATACAACGTCTCCTCAGGACACGGAACAAGCGTTCTTAGAATATTCTTTTCAGGAGTTCACTTGCAATCACCGCCTTTTCGACTTCCTTGGAGCCTTCATAGATCTCGACGATCTTCGCGTCGCGGTAGAACCTCTGGATGTCATATTCGGCGATGTAGCCGTACCCGCCGTGGAGCTGGAGGGCCTCGTTCACCACATAGACGGCCGTCTCACCCGAGAACCACTTGGCCATGGAGACAAGGGCGGGGTCGAGCTTGCCGTTGTCAAGGAGGTATGCCGCCCTCCAGTAGAGGCTGCGGGCCGCCTCGATGCGGGTCGCCATCTCGGCTATCTTGAACTGCACCCCCTGGAGTTTGGAGAGCGATCCTCCGAAGGCCTTTCTCTTCTTCACGTGGGATATGGCCATTTCGAGGGCGCCCTGGGCAACACCGACACCCTGTGCGGCCACGTGGTTGCGGGTCATGTTGAAGAACTCCATGAGCTGGTAGAAACCCCGGCCTTCCTTGCCGATGAGGTTCGCGACGGGCACCTCCACGTTGTTGAAGCTCACCTCCGCCGTGTTCGATGCCCTGATGCCCATCTTTCCGTGGATCTTCGTGGCGGCGAAGCCGGGGGTCGCCGTATCGAGGAGGATGATGCTGCTCCTCTTGTGCACGTCCTTCGCCTCGGGGTCGGTGACGGCGTAGACGAGGAGGTACTTCGCATTGCAGCCGTTGGTGATGAACATCTTCGCCCCGTTGATGACGTACGTGTCGCCCTTCTTCTCGGCCCGGGTCTTCACCATCGTCACGTCGCTACCCGCATCGGGTTCGGTGATGGCCGTACCGATGATGGCCTCGCCGGATGCGATCTTCGGGAGGTAGTACTGCTTCTGCTCCTCGGTGCCGAAGGTCTGGATCATCTCCGCGCCGAAACCCGCGGAGCAGATGTTCTGGCCGCAGCCGGGGTCGACGCGCCACACCTCCTCGGTGATGAGGGAGTGTTCGAGAAACCCCAGGCCCGCCCCTCCGTATTCCTCCTTGATGAAGACACCGATGAAGCCGTTCTCGGCGGCACGCTTCACGATGGAAAGGTCGAACTCCTCCTTTTCGTCGAATTCTTTCGCCTTATCCCTGAATTCCTTTTCTGCAAATTCGCGGGCGGCCTTTACGATATCCTTCTGCTCCATTGTCAGTTCCATGTATCCTCCAGAGGGTTAGTCCCCGAATTTGACTCGTTTATCTATGCTGCACCGAACTGCTTGCGTAATTCCGGCTTGGAGACCTTGCCTGCGGGGTTGCGGGGCATCTCCGGGATAAAATGGACGACCTTGGGCACCTTGTAGCCCGCGATCTTGCCCTTGCAGTACTGGATCAGCTCGGCACTGTCGAGGGTCTGGCCCTCGTTGAGCACGACGATCGCCGCGATCGCCTCTCCCCACACCGGGTGGGGGACACCGATCGCCGAGGACTCCCGCACCGCCGGATGCTCGTTGACAACCTTTTCTATCTCCGCCGGATAGACATTCTCGCCGCCGGTGATGATCATGTCTTTCTTGCGGTCGATGATATAGATGTATCCCTTCTCGTCGATGTGACAGATATCCTCCGTGTAGAACCAGCCATTGCGAAAGGCCTTCTTCGTCTGTTCCTCTTTGCGCCAGTAGCCGACAGACGTGCCGAGCCCCCGTACCTTCATCTCGCCTTCGCCGGGAGCCGCAACGGGGTTGTCGTTGTCGTCGACGATGAGGACTTCGCAGTCATAGGCGTCCCGGCCGCAGGATTCCAGGATCCTGAGGTTGTCGTCGGTGAGTTCCTTCTCGATATCCTTTGCGGAGAGGTTCGCGGTGACGCCCGTCGTCTCCGTGGTCCCGTGATGCTCCCCGAGGATGCAGCCGAAGGTGTCGATGAACTGTTTGTAAACGGAGGGGATGATGCCTGCCCCGGCGAACCAGAGCTTGTTCATGCTCGATACATTATAGCGGTTTTTCACGGAAGGCCAGACATCGAGGAGCATCCGGACCATCGGCGTGGCGAGCATGCCCGCCACGAGATGCTCTTCGTGGGCGGCCTTAAAGAGGCCTTCGGGATCGAATTTCTGGAAAAGGATGCTCGTCGCACCGCGGTAGAAGGGCCCGAAAAAGGATGTCGATGCCGTCACGTGGTACATGGGACAGATCGTAAAGCCGATGTCGTCCGTCTCTATCCGGTTGTTAAAGGAGCATGTCCGCCCGCAGTGGTACATGTTGAGATGAGTCTGCATAACGCCTTTTGGCGCCCCCGTCGTGCCGCTCGTATACATGAGCATGGCCAGATCGTCCTCGTGGACGGTCTCCTGCCAACCTGCGGCGGCGCCCCGAACCATCTCGTCATACCCGTGCCACCCTTCGGGCCTTCTTGCCTTCGGCCCGATGTGTACGAATTCGCGGACGGATGGGATCTGCCCTTTTATCTCCTGCGCGGTCGGCACATACTGCTCATCCACGAAAAGAATGACCGGCTCGGCGTCCGAGAGGACCCCCGCCATCTCCCGTCCCGCCAGCCTGAAGTTAACGGGCACAAAAACAAACCCCGATGCGCTGGCGGCAAGGGTCAGTTCCATGTATTCATAACTGTTCTGGCTCATGATCCCCACCCTGTCGCCCTTTTTGGCGCCGAGGGCGTACAGGGCGCTGCCGATCTTCATCGCCCTTTCTTTTAACTGGCTGAAGGTGCAGCTCTTGCCTGTCTCGTATTGCTTCATGGCCGTCTTTTTGGGATACAGCGCGGCGTTGCGCTCGATCAAGGTTCTTACTGTCTGGAATTCATGGTTTGGGCTCATTTCCGGCGCTCCTCCTGAGGTAGCTGAAATTTCAATGAGATTCGCATCTTCAAAAGCAATTAGCGTGCCAGAAAAACAGCCCCCGCCAGGGCCCGTAAAGCCAGTGTTTTCGGCCAATTATACGGCGGGTCCCACGCCCGGATGTGCTGAAATTGCTCACACGTGTGCATAAAGTGCACAGGAGGAAAGGCGTAATCTCTCCTGGTTTGCGGCCTTCGCCGGAATGACGGAGGATGCACGGGGGAATTAGGCGAGAGGTACTATCCGTGGGGGACGAGTTCGATCTTCACGAGAGACTTTCTTTCTTATGACACGGGACACAAAACGGTCTTAAAAGGGCCGGACGCCAGCCAAACGTCCGGCCCTTTTATCAGGAGTGTACGAACGGCCTATTTCATGAGAACTGACGGCAGGTACAGGGTCAGTTGGGGGAAAACGAAGAGGAGTGCCACACAGAGGAACAGGGCGATGAGAAAGGGGTATACGCCCTTGTAGATGACACCCATGGGAACCTTGGTGATGTTCTTCACGACAAAGACGCACATGGCGACGGGCGGGATGACGGAGCCCACGCAGACGGTGAGAGAGAGCATGATGCAGGCCCAGATCGGGTCATAACCCATGTTCGTTATTGCCGGGTAGAATATGGGGGTAGCGAGGATCAGAAAGGCAAGGTCGTCGATGAAGGACCCGCCGATCAGATAGATCAGGAAGATGAAGATCATGATGACGTGGCGATGGACCGGCAGGGACACGACCCACTCAGCCACCCCGTTGGGAATGTTCGTTACGGCGATGAAGTGGCCCAGAACGGTGGAAGACGCCACGATGACGAGCACCATGCAGGAGGTCCGGAGGGCCTCCTTGATGGACTGCCGTATGCCGTTGAACTTTATGTCACCCTTGATGACGCATAGCACAAGGACGGCAAAGGTGCCGATCGATCCCGCCTCCGTGGGCGTGAAGAAACCATTCATCAACCCACCGATTATCACGAGGAATATCAATACCGGCCACATCACGTCGGGCAGGGTCTTCATCCGGGCCGGCCAGGAGTACTTCTCGCTCTTCGGCCCTATGGCAGGGTTTATGCGGGCCCATCCGAAAATGACAAGCGAGAAGAAAAAGGCGATCATGAGGCCCGGGATCAATCCCGCCATGAAGAGCTTTCCTATGGACACCTGGGTGATGAGCCCAAGGAGGATGAGCGTCACGCTCGGCGGGATAAGAACGCCAAGGGTACCGACGGTGGCCACGATGCCCGTGGAGAGCTTCTTGCTGTAGTTGAACCTGTCCATCTCGGGCACGGCTACGCTCGCGAAGGTGGCGCTCGTCGCCACGATGGAGCCGCATATGGCCTTGAAGACGGTGGCCCCCGCGACGGTCGCCATGGCAAGCCCGCCGGGAATATGGCCGAGGAACTTGTGGGCGCTGTCATAGAGGCGCTTGGCCACACCCGCGTTAAAAGCGATTTGCCCCATGAGGACAAAGAGGGGTACCACGGTGAGGCTGTAGCCCTCGAGGGAGTCGTAAAAATCGTTCGCAAGCATGTTCATTGCCTGTGACGGCCCCACTATGTAGGCATACCCGGCCACGCCGACAAGGGCCATGCCGAAGGCGAGCTCCAGGCCGGTGAGGAAGAGCGCCAGCAAGACAAAGATGCCGATGACTCCTATGGTAATTTCATTCATCGTTTTCACCATTCCTGAATAGCACAGCGATCTGGAGAACGAGGACAAAGGCCTCCATGAAGGCACAGAACGCCAATCCATAGGCTACGGGATAGTAGGGTAATCCCAGGGTAAGAGAGACGTCTCCGCTTCTAAAAAGGTGGTTTGCTTTCATGAGCAGGTAATAACCCAGGACAACGAAAAGGGTCACACCGAGGAGCCTTGTAAAGAGGCCGAAGGTCCTCTTTACGGCCCGGGAGCGCTTTTCGAGCAGGAAATCCACGAATATGTGAGCGTTGTCCCAGGAGGTCTGCGGTATGGCAAAGGCCACGACAACGGCCCCCGCCATCGCCACAAGTTCGTAGGTCCCGGTTATGGGCCTCCAGAAGGCACGAAGGGCGACATCCACCACGGTGAGCATCATCATCAGAAACAATACGATACCGCTCAAACCGTTCATCCAACCGCTGAACCTTCTGGCGGCACCGATCACGCTGTTCATTGATCCTCCTTATGCGACCGGTTGCCGGGGCCGTTTACTCTCCCCGACAACCAGGTCTTATGGGGGCTATTTTGAATTCTTCTTGATGTAGTCGCGCACGAATTTCAGCGCCTTGTCGCCGGCCAGGTTCTTTTCCTTCGTCTTCTTCACATACTCAGTAAAGAGTGGCTCTATCTTCGTGACCCATTTCTGGTTCTCTTCTGCGGAAAGTTTGATCACCTGGTTTCCCCTCTTCGTGGAGAATTCCTTTCCGTCCTGGTCCATCTTGTCCCAGAGCATGCCCTGCTTTTCCATGAATTCCTTGTTGATCTCCTCGATCACCTTCTGCGCGTCGGGGGGAATACTGTTCCATTTCGCCTTGTTCATGGCGATGACGAAGGTGGCGGTGTAGGCGGTGCCGTAGTTCTCCGTCGTGGACTTGATTACTTCTCCCAGCTTCCATCCCTTGAGGGCTTCATAACCGCACAGCAGGCCGTCGGCTACGCCTCTTGACAGGGCGTCATAGGCGTCGCCCATGGGCATGGCCACCGGCGAGCCGCCGAGCATGGACATCATCTTCGCATTGGAGCCGAAGGTCCGTATCTTCATCCCTTTCAGGTCCTCGAGGCTCTTCACGGGCTTTCTCGTGTGGAGTATGCCGGGGCCCTGGGCGTGGAAATACATGACCTTGACATCGTCAAATTCCTTGGGTTTGAAGTTCTTATAGAACTCATTGGCGAGCCTCGTCGCCACGACGCCGCTCGGATAGCCGAGAGGATAGTCGAGGATCTCGGAGAGGGGGAATTTCCCCATCGTGTACCCGAGAACGCAATTGGCCATGTCGACAACACCAGTAAGGATGCTGTCGTACTGCGACTGAGGCGAGGTCAGGGTGGCACCCGGGTAATGCTGCACCTTCACCTTTCCGTTGGTTCTCTTCTCCACTTCCTTGCACCACTCCGCCGTTATCGCCGCATTGGGGTGGCTCACGGGAAAGAAGGTGGCGAAACGAAGTTTCACCTGGGCGCTCGCCGGCACCGACACCAAGCATAAGGTTACAGCAAGGAAGAGGACACCGGATACGATACACAAAGACCGTTTCATAAAAAACCCCCTTGATTTTGGATTTGCTCAAAATTCAAAAGCAATTTTGATGCCAACCTCCGCTTCGCTCTGAAGGCCTGCAATTAATAGCCTTGCAGTTGCCGAGTTCAGCGGGGTGTGCACAAATGATACACGGGTGTGTACGTTTTAACCAGTTTAAACCGGAAGGAGCATGAACGGACGCATCGGTCCTGGTGCAAATGGGTAGATGGGGGAAGGTGCGGCACCCGAAACCGCCTCTATTTTTCCTGTGTTTTCAGATAAAGTTTCCTGCGGCTTATGCCAAGGAGGCGGGCAGCCTTGCTCTTGTTGCCCTTGGCGAGGGTGAGGACGCGTTCGATGTGTTCCTGTTCTATGCGATGAAGGGTCAGTTCGTCTTCCGAGAGCTCCTTGCGGTCGAGATCGCGGTCGATGAAACGGCCTTCCATCATGCTCTGGGGGAGGTCTTCGGAGAGGATCGTTTCGCGGGAGGCGCATAACAGGACGGCGCGTTCCATGACGTTTGCCAGTTCGCGGACGTTGCCGGGCCACCGATAGTCTCTCAGGAGGTCCATGGCCTCACGACAGAGGGTCTTCTTCGCGCCGCCGCGGGCAAACTTGCCCAGAAAGTAGTCGGCAAGCAGGGGGATATCGTCTTTGCGCTCGCGAAGAGGGGGGAGGGTGATAATAAAGGTATTGAGCCTGAAGAAGAGGTCTTTGCGGAATTTCTTCTCCTTTACCTCGTTCTCGAGGGACTTGTTGGTGGCAAATATGAACCTGACGTCCACTTTCGATTCTCGGGTATCGCCGAGACGCCGGAAGATGCCCGTTTCAAGGGTGCGCAGGAACTTGGCCTGAATGGCCACGCCCATGTCCCCTATTTCATCTATGAAGAACGTGCCCTTGTCGGCAAGTTCCAGGAGGCCGATCTTGTCTGTCTGGGCGCCGGTGAAGGCTCCCTTCTTGTAACCGAAAAGCTCGCTTTCCAGGATGCTCTCCTGGAGAGTGCTCGAATTGACCGCCACGAACTGGCTTGCGGAGCGCGGGCTCATGTTGTGGATTGCCCGCGCAACGAGTTCCTTTCCCGTGCCTGTCTCGCCCAGCACCAGGACGGGGACATCCGAGGGCGCCACGAGGCGGATGAGGCGCTTCACCTCGTTCATGGGTTCTGAGGTGCTTATGAAAGAGTCATGTGCCTCCACCCTCTGAAGCTGTTCCTGGAGAACGATGTTCCTCTCCCTCAGTGCCTTCTTCTCGTAGGCTTTCTGAATGACGTTGGAGAGTTCCGTCAGCTTGCAGGGCTTGCTGAGATAGTCGTAGGCGCCGAGCTTCATCGATTGTATGGCCGTGTCGACGGAGGCATGGCCGGTGAGCATGATGATTTCCAGTTTGGGCTCGTTCTTCTTGACGGATTCAAGAAGTTCCACGCCATCCATGTCGGGAAGTCTTATGTCGAGGACACAGACGTCAAAGGTCTGCTTCTTCATCACGGCCATTGCCTCCCGCGCCGTGGATGCCGCGGTCACCGCCAGGCCTTCCCGGGAAAGCTTCTTTTTGAAGGCCTCGACAAGCTGTTCCTCATCATCAACGATCAGCACACGAATCACGCAAAGCCTCCTCGGTAGCGATTATCCGGCATAAAGGGGAAGGGAGATCCGAAAAGCGGTCCCTCCGTCGTAACGCTGGCCGACCTCAATGCCGCCTCCCATCCTCTGCAAGAAATCATAACACAATGTGAGCCCGAGACCGGTTCCTTTCTTTATGCCCTTTGTCGTAAAAAAGGGCTCGAAGATGAGGTCCCTGATGTTCTCGGGGATACCCGGTCCGTTGTCCTCGACGGCTACTTCGACGATGTTGCCGGCGAGCCGCCTCGCCTTTATCCATATTGTTGCGTCCGCCTGACCCTCAACGGCATCGACGGCATTGACGATGACGTTGAGGAACACCTGGCGCATGGCATCGAAATCGCCTTTAACCGCCGGCAGCGGCGACGGCACGTCCTGAATGAACCTGATGGGGAGCTTCTGAAAATTTATGTGATCCAGGAGTTCGTCGAGGAGTCCGTTGAGATCGATGCTCGTTTTCCCCAGGTCCTTCTTTCTCGTTACATCCAGGAGGCTTTTAATCGTCTTCGTACACCTGAAAGCCTGCTCCTCGATGACCTTGAGGCTCTCCTTGAATTCTTCGAGGTCCCGTTTATTAAACTTGCCGACCTCGAAGTTCTCGATGGACTCGAGGGCCAGTTCGGCATTGGCCGTTATGGTGGCAAGGGGATTGTTAAGCTCGTGGGCTATCCCCGTCGTAAGCCTGCCTATCATGGACATCTTCGCTTCCTGCATCAGCTGGTCGCGGGCCTTGACGCGCTCCGTCGTATCTTCGATGATGCACAGGAGCCCTTCGACCCTCCCGTCCTTATCCTTGATGGGAACACCCTTGAAATAGATGTATTGCGGGATCCCCCAGTAGTTGATGAAGGGAAAGTCCCAGAGCTGAAAGGGTTTGCCTTTCAACCCCTCCCGGATGTAATTGGCCATACCGCATTTTACCGTGAAGGGATTCTTTATCCAGCTGAAGCCCAGAAGCTTCTCCTGCGCCTTCGCTATCGTGTCAAATCCCGACAGGGTGGCAAGCGCCGGGTTGACACTGGAAAATTCACCCTTCTTATTAATGGTAAAGATCGCTATCGGCGCGTTCTCGACGATCTCGTAATTGAACTCGCCAAGCTGTCTCAAGTCTTCCTCTGTCCTGCGGAAGGCTGTTACGTCGCGTATGATCTCCACGACGCCCGCAAGACCCCGGTCTTCAAGGGGCGACGCCGTCAGGACAAAGTACTCCGCGCCGGTGCCCTTGCCGATCTTGATCTCCGATTGCTCCGTCTTGCCGCTCTCATATGACCTCAGCACCGGGCAATTGACGCAGGGCCTGCGCTTGTTCATGATGACCGAGTAGCAGTGCTTCCCACGAAGCTGATCGGCGTCGCTGCCCCCCGACCACCGCCGGTTGACAGACCCAACCCATTCAATCCTGAGATCCCTGCTGACAAGAAAGGACCCCCCGCACAAAAGGCGCATAACCGATTGAAGGGTGGAGGAGCTTTTTTCCGAAGTCATCTCTACCATGACGAAATAGAATAGCAAATATGGTGCCAGAAAGAAAGGCGGGGAAGAGACCGGACCCTCCCGGACAGTTTCTCCTTTTTTTCCCATCACCTATAACCTATCACCCACAACCTCTTTTCTCTTGACTTTATAAGTACATCTCCATATCATCTAAACGAAAATATCTGTTATGTCTCCTATCCCTCTGAGATAGTATCTCAATGACAGCACGGATATTTTCACTCGGGTCCATCACGTGGCTTGCACCGTCCAGCGCGGTTAAGGGGCGGACCCGGATTTATAAAAGCTTCAATTACGCGATAATCAATATACGAGAGATGCGGCATCACATGAGATTGCACGCCTATAGATCGATTTCCGTCGCCCTGTCCATAGCGTTGAGTATCTGCGTCCTTTCCGCCATGTCGTGCTCCTCGGGCAGCAAGGCCCAGGGCGGAGGGCAGCAGCAGGGCGGGCCGCAGGCTCAGGCGCCGGTGCAGCAAAGCGGACCCAAGCCGCAGCAGAATGAAAAGCTTGCGAACCTCGGGCTCACCCCTACGCGGCCCTATGCCACCAGGGCAATCCAGATCCAGTACCGCGCCGACGCGAACTTGAACACCTACCAGGATAAACCGCACACGCTCGTCTTTGTCGTCTATCAGGTTACCGACATCAACCCTTTCAACGGCCTTACCAAGGACGCAACGGGGCTCACGAAACTCCTCCAGGGCGAGAAATTCGATCCAAGCGTCATGGCAGTGGACCGGTTTTTCATTGAACCGGGTGATACCAACCGCCTTGACATAGACCGCTACGAGAACGTAAAATGGGTGGGCATAGTGGCGGGCTATTACGACCTGACGCCGGGGCAGGTCACGAGAATCTATGAATTGCCCGTACTCGTCGACACCAAGGGAATGATATTCAAGACAAACGAAGCCAAAATGGGGCTGTTGGGGATGAACCTCTATCTCGGTCCCGGCAGTATCCAGGAGGTGCCAAACCCATGACAGAACCGAAGAAACCCGTTTTCTGGTACCAGGGGCTCTTCCTGCAACCCCAGCATTTCCAGCAGGCCGACCTTTTCCATCAATCGTCGCTGGGGCCGCTTCGGGACTACCTGCAGCCCTTCTTCTTCGGGACCTGCGGACACACCATCGACGAGGGAGCGCTCCGGGAGATGGTCTTCAACCTTTCCCACGGCGAATTCCTTTTCCAGGATGGGACCTGGGTCAAGACAACGGAGAACGCAAAATTGCAGGCCCGGTCATTCAAGGATGCCTGGACCAATATGGACAAACCCTTCAAGGTCTTCATCGGTCTCAAGCGATGGGACCATGGCGGGAAAAACGTCGCCGCACCGGGCAGCGGGGAGGTCCGGTCGCGATACAGCGTCGACGAGACCCAATCCGCCGTGAAGGACGTCTATCTCACCGATAACATCGCCGAAGTGAAGCTCCTTCATCACGTTCTCAAGTTCTTCTGGGAAAATGAAACTGCCGACTCGGCCGACTATCATCTCATGCCGCTGGCAATCCTCACCTTCAACGGCCAGGATGTGGTCCTTTCCCGGGACTACGTTGCGCCCGCAGTCATGCTTTCCTCGGCGGAGCCCCTCGTCAGGATCATGCACGCCGTTCGGGAACTGATACTCTCCCGCTGCCACATCCTCGAGGAGTACAAGAACCCCAGAGGCTTCCAGCAGGCCGACCTGCAGGCGGCCTACCTCAACTTCTTCCTCGCCCTTCACACGCTGAACCGCTATCTGCCCCTCCTCGAGCATTTCATCGAGGTGTCCACGGTGCACCCGTGGACGGCGTACGGGCTCCTGAGGCAGTTCGCCGGCGAGCTCAGCTCCTTCACCGACCGCGTCGATGCCCTGGGAAGACTGGCAAACGGCACACAGCTCATCCCCCCTTACGACCACGAGAACCTCGGTTTCTGTTTCCGCCAGGTACAGCTGCTCATCGAGGAGATCGTGGCGTCCATGATCCTGGGGATGGAAAATATCATCCACTTCGACAGGGAAAACCATTATTTCCGTGCGATAGTGCCGCAGGAACTTCTCGACAACCGGAACCTTTTTTACCTTGTCGTCAAGTCGGCCGGGGAAGCGCAGGGTGTTCTCGATGGGGTCAGGCATATAGTGAAGCTCGGCTCCGAAGAAGAGGTCCCCGTTCTGATCACGCGGGCCCTTCCCGGCATTCCGCTGGAGCAGAAGGTGGAAATGCCGCCAGGATTGCCCAGGAAGCCGGGCATGTTCTGTTTTGAGATCGACCGGACCAACCGGTACTGGCATGATGTCCTTAAAAACGGACGGATCGCGCTCTACTGGCCCGATGCGCCGGAAGACACGATGATCGAGCTTGCGATCCTGAAACCATGAGCAGGTATCTATGAAACTCATCGACTGCTACTCTGAACTCCTGGCCTACACGGTCTACCTGACGGGCCCCGAGCCGTCTGCCGCCGCGCTTTCCTATGACGATGCACGGGGGCGGTACGAGGACCTGCTCCACAGGGCCGAGGTCGTGAGGGTAAGGTCAGAGGTCCCCGATGACACATGGCGGGAAGGCCTTTTCGCCGTATCCGCTCTCATAGACGAGATGATCCTCTGCAGCGGCTGGCCGGGCAAGGACAGGTGGCAGGTGGCGCAGTTCCAGCATCGGTTCTTCAACACGACAAACGCCGGGCAGGAGTTCTTCGAACACCTGAATGCATTGCCGCCGGGAACACAAGACGTCCGGAAGGTCTACGGCTGGTGCCTTGCGATGGGGTTCAAGGGAAGCTATTTCAGGCCCGAGGACAGCGAGGAGCTGGAAAAAATCATGCGGCTCGACCTCCTTCTCGCCAGGAAGGGCGGCGAGGAGGATACGCTCCATATGTTCCCGGACTCCTATGGCGCCGAGAGAAAAGAGCGCAGGAAGGGCATGACCGGGGCCTTTGCCTTCACCATACTCGTCGGTATCATTCCCGTTCTCGTGTTCCTGGCGCTTTTTATTTTCTATAACAATGTACTTGGGGGTATGCTGGCCGCTTATTTCCACTAACCGGCGGCAAACAAGAGGTAACTGCAGGATGGCAAGGCCGTTCATATGATAAAGAAGATACTGAAAGTAGTCCTCATCGTCCTCGTATTGGCCGCACTGGCAGCTCTCGACCTCTGGCTGATCTGGAAGAAAGGCTGGCCTCTGTGGGTGGCGGGCGCCATCTTCGCGGGCATCATCGGTCTTTTCGTAGGGTTTGTCTTCCTCAAGAAATATCTCTTGAGACGCAGGGAGAAGAAATTCGTCGAGAGGGTGGTCCAGCTCGATGAAAGCGTCATCAAGGGAGCTCCGCTGCATGAAAGGCAGCAGCTCCAGGACCTCCAGGACCACTGGAAGGATTCCCTCGCCCTGCTTAAGAGGTCGTCCCTCAAGAAGCGAGGCAACCCGCTCTACGCTTTGCCCTGGTTTGTCGTCATCGGTGAATCGGGGTCCGGCAAGACGACGGCGATCAGGAACTCGCGCCTCGAGTCCCCCGTGGCCTATCCCGAACGTGCCGCCACCATCTCCGCGAC
This sequence comes from Deltaproteobacteria bacterium UBA5205, assembly GCA_002412715.1. Taxonomy (GTDB): domain Bacteria; phylum Desulfobacterota; class Syntrophorhabdia; order Syntrophorhabdales; family Syntrophorhabdaceae; genus Delta-02. The sequence continues at coordinate 15,792 of DHVP01000026.1, read as the reverse complement.
GATAAACTGCGACTGGTGGTTCTTCGAGAACTCCATCGTCCTCGATACGGCCGGACGCTACACGATTCCCCTCGATGAGATTCCCGACAGGGAGGAATGGGAGAAGTTCCTCACCCTTCTCGCGAAATACCGGCGCAGGGAACCCGTCAACGGGGTCATAGCAACCATCGCCGCGGACAAGCTCCAGTCCGCCGACAGGACCGCCTTGAGAGAGGACGGCCAGAACATACGCAAGAGGATCGATCAGCTCATGCGCGTCGTGGGGGCCCGTTTCCCCGTCTACATCCTTGTTACCAAGACGGACAGGGTTTACGGGTTCAATGACGCCTTTCGGGACCTGGCGCCTGACGACGCGGGCCAGGCGATGGGCTACCTGAACCGGGACTCGAAGGGCCATTGGGACATCCTCCTCGATGACACCTTCGAAAGCGTATCGGAACGCATCGACGACATAGCCCTTCATGTGGTGAGGGGCAAGGGGCCCATGATGCCCGGCACCATCGTGTTCCGCGAGGAATTCCTAAGGCTGAAACCCGGCCTCGCGGAATTCATGAAAACGGTCTTCGGCGACAATCCCTACCAGGAAACCCCGCTTCTTCGGGGGATCTTCTTTTCCAGCGGCCGGCAGGACGGCGTGCCTTCATCGGAGTTCCTCGAGGCGGCCGGATTCGTGCCCGATCATCCTAAGGCTGCCCCTGCAATCGAAAAGGGAATGTTTCTCAGGGACATTTTCGCGAGGATCCTCCCCGGCGACAGGTCGCTCTACACCCACACCCACGACTTCCTCCGATGGAGGCGCATCACCCGGAGCCTCGGGTTTACCTCCTGGCTCTTCCTGTGGGTGGCCCTCATCGGGCTGCTCACCTTCTCATTCCTGCACAGCACGACGACTCTCAACAACTTCATGGACGTCTTCAGGACCCTCCCCGCGCTCCCCGGCGATACCGCGACGAACCTTCTGACCATTGAAAAGTTCAGGATCGAGATCGAGGAACTCGAACAGAGCAACTCCCGGTGGCTCCTGCCCAGCTTCGGCCTGAGTGCGACCCATGACGCCGAACGAAGGGCAAAGGATCACTATATCACCTTTGTGAACAAAGGGTTCCTCTGGGGCTTCGACAAGGGCCTTTCGGGAAAGCTCGATAGCGTCAACGCCGACACCGATTCCGACAGTATTGCCATTTACGCGGATTATCTCGTCATGCGCACGGGACTCCTGAACGGCCTCCTGGACAAGGGCAAGCTCCCCGACGTAAAAGGCTTCGGCCAGGCGGCGGCGGCTGCCATCGACCTTCATTATTCCACGCTTCCCTACGAGGCGTCCCAGATCTTCGGCAATGTCTACAGGGATTATCTCAGCTGGCACAACAACAGGGCCGAACTCGTAAGGAGCCGCGAATTGCTCCAGGCCGGCCTCATTTCCGTCGTCGCGAGGCATGGAAGCCTGGAGTGGCTCGTCCACAAGTCAATCCCCGACGCGCCCGATATAAGGCTCACCGATTTCTGGGGCAGCGCCGAGGTCGGCGAGCATGACGATACCGTTGTGGTTCCCGGGTCCTATACGAAATTGGGCCAGAAACACATCTCCGATTTTATCAAGCACCTCGAGGGGGTATTGAAAACGGGCACTCCCGTCGCAAGGTCGGTCCCGTCCTTCTGGAAATGGTACCAGGAAGAATATTATAAAGCGTGGTACGATTTTGCCGATAACTTCCACAAGGGCGCGGATGCATACCAGACGGAAACAGCCCGGCGGAATATGGCCTCCCTCATGACCACGGACCATAATCCGTACTGGAAACTCATATCCCGCCTCAGCGACGAGTCGACACAATCGGACGCGAGGACGAAACCGCCGAAATGGACGAAATTGCCCACGGAGCTTCTCAATATAGCAACACTTTCCACGGTCGGCGACGACAAGACCAAAAAGGACCAGGGCCTTGCGAGCAGGATCGGCCAGGAGTTTAAAAAGGTTGAGTCCTCGACAGAGCAGCAGGTGGCAAAATTGGATCCCGCAATGAAGAAAATAGCTGATCAGCGCCCCTCCAGGGCGAAGACTTACGCAGAATATGCAAAGGCGCTGACCCAGACCGCCCCCATAGCCTCGTCGGGTGACACGGCGATGCGGATGGTCTCAGACCTCTTTTCGGGGCAGGCGGCCCTGGCGGAGGATAAATCTCCCTTTAACCAGGCCTACACGCAGTATCTTGCCTTGCAGAACATGATGAAGGAAGACGACTATGGGGATGCCGATTTCGTCTGGTCGCTCCTCGGCGGACCCCTCGACTATCTCGTCTCCTACGGCATCGGCAAAACGTCCTGTTCGCTCCAGGACAGGTGGGAGGGCGACGTTATGGGAAAAATGGACGGCGTGCCGAAAGAAAAAGTCCTGAAATCTTTTTTTGACAAAACCGACGGGGTGGTGATCAAGTACAGGGACGGGACCGCAAAACCGTTCCTCGTCCAGGCAAAACTGGGATACGCCCCCAGGAAGGTATATGAAAATACGATGTTCGAACGCTCAGTTCCGTTCAAACCTGAATTCCTGAAATTTCTCAATGCCGTGCCATCCGCCCCCGTTGAATTCCAGTCGGACCATACCGTCTCCATCCAGACCGTGCCCATCGAGGTCAACGCCGATGCGAAGGTCAAACCCCTGGGGAACCAGTTGTCCCTGCAATGCTCCGACGGCACGGCAATACTCAAAAACTACAATTATCCCGATTCCCGGTCCTTCGTTTGGTCGCCGGAGAAATGCGGCGATACGATAGTGAAGATCATGTTTCCCGACTTCGCCCTGACCAGGATTTACAAGGGCACGACGGGGTTCGCGACCTTCCTTTCCGACTTCGCTTCGGGCAGCAGGAGCTACAAGGCGACGGACTTCCCGGAGAGCAAGGCGACGCTTGCCGGGGCCGGTGTCAAATGGATCAGGATACGATACAAGATCGACAATGCGCAGCCGGTCATCGCCGGGCTCAAGAAGAGCTCGAAGAAGGCGCCCGGCGTCGTCGCCGATTGCACGTTTAAGTAGATTACGCGCATTTTCAAAAGGTTGGCCTATGGAATTTAAAGAGCTTGGAGCAACGCCGATACCGGGAGCAACACCCGCGGGCAGCGACATACGCTCCGAGGAGATCTTCGACAAGCTCTCCACGGAGATCGAAAAGATGTCTTCGCCGTCTGCGGCAGGTGCGATCGACTGGCAGAAAATCCTCGATCTCTGTGCCGACATCCTGAGCGGCCGTTCCAAGGACCTCCTCGTGGCAAGCTACCTTTCCATGGCGCTTCTCAGGACGGAAGGCCTCGCGGGCCTCGCGACGGGTGCGCACGTCTGGCGCGACATCCTTACGACGTACTGGGAGACCCTCTTCCCCGCAAAGGCACGCATGCGGGGACGGCGCAATGCCATCGAGTGGTGGCTGGAAAAGACATCCTCCACCGTCACGGGCCTCAAGCCCGAGCAGTGGGAAAAGGACGAAATAGACGCCCTTTTCGGCGATCTCGACGCTATCGACACCTTTCTTAGAGAGAATATGGAAGACGCGCCGTCGATCGGCCCCCTCATGTCCATGATCGGCTCCGTCCTGGGGCCGAAGGAAGCACAGACACAGGCTCCTCAACCTGCCGTCCAACCGGCCGCAGGCAAAGAGCCCGCACGTGCCCCGGCCCCCGTGGGACCCGCCCCTGCCGGCGACGACCCCGAGCCGCTCATAAAGCATGGCCTGGACGCCTTAAGGGCGGCCTCGGCCCTGCTCATGCAGAACGACTCCCCCGACGGCCTCTACTTCCGTCTCAACAGGGCTATCGCGTGGATCACCGTATCGGTCCCGCCGCCGAGCCACGGCGGCAGAACGATGATCGAATCCCCCGATGAAGAGATCAGGGATTCACTCAAAAGCATGTACCATTCGGGCAGCTGGAAAACCCTCCTTGCCGCATGCGAATCGCGGATACCTCAATATCTCTTCTGGCTCGACCTCAGCCGCTATGTTGCCGAAGCCCTGGAACGAACGGGACAGGAAGCCATCGCGAAGGATGTCGCGAACCAGACGGTTCTTTATGTAAAACGCCTTCCCGGCATTGAAAGGCTCACCTTCTCCGATGGAACGCCCTTTGCCGATCCGCAAACAAAAAAATGGCTTGCGGACGCAATGGCACAGGGGGGCTCAGCCTCCGACGCACCCGGAGACGACCTTGCGCGCCAGGTCGAAGACGACACGGGCAAGGCGCAGGCGATGGCGGACGCGGGCAATCTCTCCGCGGCCATAGCGCGGCTCCGGGACACCCTGGTGAGGGCGCCGTCGGTACGGGAACGCTTCCTGCGCCAGACAAGCCTCTGCCGGTTTCTCCTGCAAAATAACCAGCAACGCGTGTCGTGCTCGTATTTCAGCGAACTCCTCGGACTCATCGACGCCTACCGCCTGGGAGACTGGGAACCCTCGCTCGCCGCCGAGGCTTACGAGGTTATACTTGCCGGGATCGCCTCCGGGGACGGCGCGGACGGGCACGAACTGGGCCCCGACGTATTCCGTCGGTTGAGTATTCTCGACCCCGTGAAGGCCATGGAGTATATATAGACGTTCATTTTGTTATACAGGCGAAACTCTTGGTTTTAATTTGGCTGAATTTGAAATATAATAGATATGCTCGAGCTGTAAACGGCAGTTTTTGGGCGAATCACAGTATATTTCACGGCAAGAAAAACATTATTCCTTGTAAAGGAGGGGTGCGAAATGGCTAAAGAAGGTTCCGTTGCGCCGAAAGAACGGGTAAACATCGTCTATCGCCCGGCGACAGGCGATGCGAAAGAAGAGATCGAGCTTCCTCTGAAGGTTCTCGTCATGGGTGATTTTACGCTGCAGAAGGATGCAAGGAGCGTGGAAGACCGCCAGCCCGTCAACATCGACAAGGACAATTTCAACGATGTCCTCGGAGCTCACAACGTCCGCCTGGAGACCGTCGTCGACAACAAGCTGTCCGATGAACCAGATGCGCAGATGAGCGTCAACCTTGATTTCAAGAAGATGAAGGACTTCGAACCCGATACCATTATACAGAAGGTGCCGGAGTTGAAGAAACTCCTGGAGCTTCGGGACGCCCTCAAGGCCCTCAAGGGGCCCCTCGGGAACATCCCCGAATTCAGAAAGAAGATCCAGGACATCGTGAAGGACGACGAGGTAAAGGCGCGTCTCCTGAAAGAACTCGGGATCGAAGGGTAGGGGGTGGAACGTGGCTGAAGAAAAGAAAGAACAACAGGTACAACAGGCCGAAGGGCAAACGTCCCTCCTTGACGAGATCGTGGCGGCAACCCGCCTGAAACCGTCCGAAGAGGCCTATTCGATAACGAAGCAGGGCCTTCAGGCCTTTATCGACGAGATGCTCAAGCCCGGAAAGGAAGTGCGGGTGACGGCATCCGCCGTCGACGAGATGATCGCCAACCTCGACCAGAAGCTGAGCACGCAGGTGGATGTCATCCTCCACAACAAGGAATTCCAGCAGCTGGAATCGGCATGGACGTCGCTGAAGTTCCTCGTCGACCGCACTGATTTTCGCGAGAACATCAAGGTCGAGGTGATGAACGTCACCAAAACGGACCTCCTCGACGACTTCGAGGATGCTCCGGAGATCACAAAAAGCGGCCTTTACAAGCTCGCCTACACCCAGGAATACGGCCAGTTCGGCGGCAAACCCTACGGACTCATGGTGGGCAACTTCGAGTTCGGTCCCTCTGCGCCGGACGTCAAGCTCCTGCAGAACCTGGCAAGCGTCGCGACCATGTCCCATGCACCCTTCGTGGCCGCCGCAGGCGCACAGTTCTTTGGCATCGACAGCTTTACCGGCCTTCCGAACCTGAAGGACTTAAAGTCGATCTTCGAGATGCCGCAGTACATAAAATGGCAGTCTTTCCGGGAATCGGAAGATTCCCGCAATGTTGCCCTGGCCCTGCCCCATTTCCTCCTGAGGATACCCTACGGCCCGGACACGAAACCAGTGAAGGGCTTCAACTACAAGGAAGATACGACGGACGGGGACGGAAACTTTCTGTGGGGCAACGCAGCATTCGCTTTTGCCTCGCGCATAACGGACAGCTTCGGCAAGTACCGCTGGTGCGCCAACATCATAGGTCCCCAGGGCGGAGGCGCCGTCGAGGACCTGCCCATCTACCAGTATGAGGCGATGGGCGAACTCCAGACGAAGATCCCCACGGAGGTCCTTATCTCCGAGCGCAGGGAGTTCGAGCTTGCCGAAGAGGGCTTTGTCGCCCTCACCATGAGGAAGGGCAGCGACAATGCCGCCTTCTTCTCGGCCAACTCCACCCAGAAACCGAAGGTCTTCGCAAATACGCCCGAGGGCAAACAGGCGGAGCTCAACTACAAGCTCGGTACGCAGCTCCCCTACACCTTCATCGTAAGCCGCCTCGCACATTACATAAAGGTTATCCAGCGCGAGAACATCGGAACGTGGAAGGAAAGGGGCGATCTCGAAACAGAACTCAACAACTGGATCCGGCAATACGTCGCCGATCAGGACAACCCCTCACCGGGTGTGCGCTCGCGGCGCCCCCTCAGAAAAGCAAGCATCTCGGTCACGGACGTGGAGGGCGAACCCGGTTGGTACAGGGTCAATATGCAGGTGCAGCCCCACTTCAAATACATGGGGGCCTCCTTCACACTTTCCCTGGTAGGAAAACTCGACAAGGAGTAAAGTCACCCTTGTATAAGACCGCAAACCAAATAAGGAGGGACATCTTATGGCAATGACCTGTTACATGACGATTAAGGCAAAGAACCAGGGCGACATTCAGGGCGACTGCACGCAGCAGGGTCGGGAAAACACGATCATCTGCTACGCCATGGACCATGTCGTTGAAATACCCCGCGACACCCACTCGGGTCTCGCCACGAGCCAGCGGATCCACAAACCCCTGAAGATCACGACGAACATGGGCAAACACACGCCCAAGATCTTCCAGGCCTGCTGCACCGGCGAGCACATGGACGTCGAAATCCAGATGTTCCGGATCAACGAGAAGGGGCAGGAAGAGAAGTACTTCACGATAAAGCTCCAGGACGCTATCATCGTGGAATCGCGCGAATGGTATCCCGAGACCTTCGTCGAAGAGAACAAACCCTACAAACACATGGAGGACATCCTCTTCACCTACGAGACGATCATCTGGACATACGTACCCGACGGTATCGAGGCGGAAGATTCCTGGAAGAAGCCCGTCAGCTCCTGATAAAGGGGTCCCGGACGGTGCAAACTAAACAATGAGATTTGAGGCAAAAGGGGCCGGCGCAAGGCGGCCCCTTTTGTAGCCCTCAAGCATCCGGACTGGACAGCCATGTACGAAGAGCGATTGACGCAAAGAATCCGGAACCTCGAACGCAAGGAGAGCGGCAGGGACGGCGGCGATCTTTCCTATATCGTCAATTCCATTATCAACCATCTCCAGCGGATACTGAATACCCGCCAGGGGAGCGTTCCCATCGCCGACGAATACGGCATGCCCGATTTTACCAATTACCAAGGCCTCGGAATGGCCGAACAGGCGAAGGATATCGCCGATATCGTCAAAAACATCATTTTGAAATATGAGCCGCGGCTCGGCAGTGCCCAGGTGGCTTTCGAGCCCGACAAGGACGACCCTCTTTCCCTGCGTTTCAAGCTTCAAGCCGAAATCGTCCACGTCCGGAACGAGAAAGTCTCCGTGGAACTCGAGACCGTGATAAGCTCCGAAGGGAAGGTCCGCGTATCAAAATAACGGGCAAGGGGAACTGATTTGTTCAATAAATACTACCAGCAGGAACTGCAGAATCTCCGTCAACTTGCGGTAGAATTCTCCAAAACACATCCTATCGCCGCTTCCATGTTGAGCGGGCCGAAACCTGACCCGGACGTTGAACGCCTTCTCGAAGGGGTCGCTTTCCTTAATGGACTCTTGCAGCAAAAACTCGATGATGAGTTCCCCGAATTGATCCACAGTCTCATGAATGTCATCTTTCCCCATTACATGAGGCCGATCCCCTGTATGTCCATCGTCTCTTTCAAGGCAAAGTCCGGGGTGAACGAGAATATTTTTGTTCCTGCCGGGACGTCGCTCGCCTCCACGCCGGTAGACGGCACGCCATGCACCTTTCAGACCTGTTTCGAAACCGAGGTCCATCCGCTGCAGATCGTTTCCCTGGAAGCGCAGGCAAAAAGAACCGGCGAGCCGGAAAGGATGAAGCTGGTCATGGAGCTTCAAGGGCTGACCCTCGATCAGTGGACACCGAAGGGCCTGTCCTTTCTTCCCGGAGGAACCTTCTCCCAAAGCACGGACATCTTCGCCCTTTTGACGCGCTACCTCAGGCAGATAACCATCCGCCCGCTGGACGAGGAAGGCGCAGCGTGCGTCCTTCCCCCGGAGTGTCTCGACGATACCGGTTTTGGCCCGAACAATTCTCTTTTCCCATTTCCCATGAGGGCTTTTTACAGCTACACGCTCCTCCATGAATATTTCATCATGCCGGCAAAATTTCTTTTCCTCAACCTCACGGGCTGGGAAAGGTGGCGGGATCGGGGCAAGGGATCGCGCTTTGAGATCTCCTTTGAATTCCTGCCGTCACCTATACATTTTCCACCTGTCACGAGCGACCAGATAGTGTTGTTCTGTACACCCGTCATCAATCTTTTCAAAATGGAGGGAGAACCGATCCTCCTGGACCATCGCACGACAAAGGTCCGCATCAGGCCGGCGGCAAAGGAACCGGAGCACTATCACGTATATGATGTGGACGAAGTCGTCGGCTTCACCCGCGGCAGCGTTCAGAAGACCACCTATGTTCCCCTTGAGCTCTTCGGCAACCTGGAAACCGGCGATCCGGTTTATCAGATGATTCGACACAGGTCGCCTGTCGATGAGTCCCTGGAGGCCTTTCTGGCCTTTCCCTACCAGAAGGAGGGGGACGAGCCAAAGGCCCAGACGCTCTCGATATCCCTTACATGCACCAACGGCGCGCTCCCGGAAAGACTTCAGTTCGGCGATGTGTGCGTGCAGACGTCCGATTCGCCCGAACTGCTGACGTTCAAGAATCTCATTCCGCCGACCTTTTATGTGGAACCGCCTTACGGCAGGAACATGCTCTGGAAGTTCCTTTCCCACCTGTCACTCAACTATCTTTCCGTTGCTTCCGCCGCAAATCTGAAGGAAATCCTCACGCTATATGCACTTCAGGAGGGAAGAGACCGGACACGGGCTTCCGCCAACTCAAGGGAGATAGAAGGGATTTCGGATCTTGTCGTCTCACCGGTCAGGCGCCTGGTAAGAGGCAATATGATCCACGGACAACGCATTGAAATAGCCGCCGACAAGGCCCATTATGCCAGTACGGGGAATCTCCTGCTCTTTGCCTCCGTTCTCGACCACTTTTTCAGTGCCTACAGTGCCATGCAGACCTTCACGCGGATGGAGCTGAAGGAAAAGTCGACCGGCGAGATCTTCACCTGGCCGGAACGGATGGGTACCCGATGCCTGCTATAATGGAAGATCTCTTCTCGAGAAGCTCATCCTTCTCCTTTGTGCAGGCGATGAGGCTTATCTCTTTCTTTATTCATGCGGAAGGCGATCGGGGCGAAGAGATCATGAGAGAAAGGATCAGGGTAAGGCCCGCCCTGTCTCTCGACTTTCCCGGGAACGACATCGTTTCCATATCACGCCAACCGGGGAATCCTGACCTGTTTTGCATAACCGCCACCTTTCTCGGTCTGTACGGCGCTTCCTCCCCCATGCCCACCTTCTACACCGAAGACCTTCTCGAAGAGGCCGCCGACGACAAGAACATCTCACGGGAATTCATAGATATCATCAACATTCCCGTATACCATCTCTTCTTCAAATGCTGGGCCAAATACAACATCTTCTACAAGATCGTGGAAAGTTACAAGGGGGAAACCCTTGACCGGCTTTATTGCCTCCTCGGGTTCGGCACTGACAGGATAAAGGAATGCTTCGATGAACCTCATCGATATCTCAGATATATCGGCCTTGCCACCCAGATGCCGAAATCGGCGGAGGGCTTAAGGTCACTTATATCCGATGCTATCCGGGAGCCATCCATCGAGATCGAGCAGTGCGTCCAGGCCATGGTTTCCATCCCCGGTGACCAGCGGCTCATGCTGGGCCTAAGCGGTCATTGCCTTGGAGAGAACTCCTCCATCGGATTTGAGGTTTCCGACGTGACCGGCCGGTTCCGCATCCATGCCGGACCGCTCTCCTTCGGGCAGCTTCAGGACCTGCTCCCCGACGGGGAGGCCTTCAGGCGCATTGGTAAACTGGTGGGCTTTTACCTGGACCAGCCGCTTGGATGGGACATTGAAATCCAGCTTGACCCCGGGGATATCCAACCCGCGCGCCTGGGGGGAGCGGGCCCGGGATCCAAACTGGGATGGAACACGTGGCTTAACAACGACGGACGCTACCGCGAAAACCGGGTAAGACTGGGGTCCGCAGTGAATTAATCGCCTTCCCTGCAGGCCGGCTACAAGAAAGAAAAGGAGACGGAGACCATGTTGACAGTAGACATCAAATCGCTCTTGATGAGACTTAACGATTACAGCGCGGCCGCGATGCAGGCGGCCGCGGGGCTGTGCGTTTCACGGACCCACTACGAGATAACGATAGAGCACCTGCTTGCCAAGCTCTTCGACAATCCCAACAGCGACTGGCCGATCGCCTTCTCGCGCTTCAACATCGATTCGGCAAAGGCCTTGAGGGCCATTGAGGCAACCCTCGAGGAGTTCAAAACGGGCAACGCGGCGAAACCGGTCTTTTCGCCGCTGCTTCTGGAACTCATCCAGGACGCCTGGCTCATATCCTCCATTGACCTCGAGGAAAAAAAGGTGCGCTCCGGTGCCATTCTCCTCGCGTTCTTATCGAAACCGACGTTTTTCTCCTCGGGGCGCTATTCCGATCTCATTAAATCCATCGGGCGCGACACCCTTGCCTCCGATTTCTGGAACATAATGAAGGGCTCCGTGGAGATGGACAGAACTGAGGCCAAGGGACCGGCCGCAGGACCGGCGGGGGGCCCCCAGGGCGGGACCTTCATCGACCGTTATTGCACCGATTTCACACAGAAGGCCGCCCGCGGCGAGATCGATCCCGTCTTCGGCAGGGATGCCGAGATCCGGCAGATGATCGACATACTGGGACGCAGGAGAAAGAACAACCCCATCTGCGTCGGCGAGCCCGGGGTCGGTAAGACGGCCGTCGTGGAAGGCATGGCGCTCAGGATCACCGAGGGCGACGTCCCCGATATGCTCAAGAACGTGACTCTCCTCGGCCTCGACATGGGGCTCCTCGAGGCGGGCGCCGGGGTCAAGGGGGAATTCGAGAACCGCTTGAAGGGCGTCATCAACGACATCAAATCATCGGAGATACCCATCATCCTTTTCATAGACGAGGCCCATACGCTTGTCGGTGCCGGGGGTTCCGCCGGCGGGTCCGACGCGGCGAACCTTTTGAAACCGGCGCTCGCCCGCGGCGAACTGCGCACCATCGCCGCCACGACATGGACCGAGTACAAGAAATACTTCGAAAAAGATCCCGCACTGGCGCGCCGCTTCCAGGCCGTCAAGCTCGATGAGCCCGCGGTCGATTCGACCATACTGATGCTCCGGGGCCTCAAGGCAAGCTACGAGAAGGCCCACAAGGTCATCGTCAGGGACGATGCCGCCGTAGCGGCGGCGGAGCTCTCCGACCGCTACATCACCGGGAGGTTCCTGCCGGACAAGGCCATCGACCTTCTCGACACAAGCTGCGCCCGCGTAAAGATCAACCTTACCGCAAAACCAGCCCGCCTGGAGGACCTGGAAAGGTCCGTCGAGGCCTGTGACCGCGTGATAGGAGCCCTTGACCGCGACCGCGACAACCGGGTGGCCATCGATGAGGAGGCATACGCGGAGGTGGTGGCGAAAAAAGAAAGGCTCATAACCGAGGCGGGGGAACTTAAGGAGCACTGGCTCAAGGAAAAAGAGGCCGCCGCAAAGGTGGTGGAAATACGGGAAAAGATAAATGGCGCCGCAAAGGACGATGGCGCCGAACGGGAAGAGCTCATCAGGCAGCTCGAGGATGCGACAAAGGAACTGGGGGAGATCCAGGGCGATGCCGCCCTGATCCAGATCGAGGTAGACCCCGACGTGGTCGCCCAGGTCGTCTCCGACTGGACGGGCATACCGCTCGGCAAGGTGCTCAAGGACGAGGCCAAAACGATCATCGATCTCGAAGACCGCCTGCAGGAGAGGATCAAGGGTCAGGATGCGGCCATGGCTACCCTCGCGGAGGCGATACGGGCCTCAAAGGCGGGCATCAAGAACCCCGCCCAGCCCATGGGCGTCTTCCTCTTCGTCGGTCCCAGCGGCACGGGAAAGACAGAAACGGGGCTCGTTCTGGCCGATTTGCTCTTCGGCAGCGAGAGAAACGTCGTCACCATCAACATGAGCGAATTCCAGGAAAGCCACACGGTAAGCCGTCTTATCGGTTCGCCGCCGGGTTACGTGGGCTATGGCGAGGGCGGGATGCTTACCGAGGCGGTGAGACAGAAACCCTATTGTGTCGTACTCCTCGACGAGGTTGAGAAGGCCAATATCGACGTCATGAACCTTTTTTACCAGGTCTTCGACAAAGGTATGCTCACGGACGGCGAAGGCAAGGAAATCAACTTCCGCAATACCATTATTATACTGACAAGCAACCTCGCGTCCGATGTCATCCACGAAATGAGCGCAGGCGAGGACCGGCCTTCGGCAGAGATACTGGCAGGCGCCATCCGCCCCATTCTTTCTGCCCATTTCAAGCCGGCCCTGCTGGCCAGGATGTCCGTCGTCCCCTATTTCGATCTCGGCAAGGAAGCCATGCGGATGATCGTGGAGCTCAAACTCGGAAAAGTTGCCGAAACCCTCATGGCGAACAACAAGATGCGCCTCACCTATACGCCGGCCGTGGCGGACCAGATCACCGCACGGTGCACCGAGGTGGAAACGGGGGCGCGCAACATCGAATACATACTGAGCGGCAACATCCTTCCCAGGCTGGCCCAGACGATCCTCACCCACATGAGCGAAGGCGGCATGCCGGCGGCGGTCAACCTCGATGTGGAGGAAGATGGTTCCTTCAGCTTCCATTTTGAGGAATGAAGTCTTTGAGAAACCCCGCCACGAGGAGGTCCGATGGACATACCCTATAAACCCTTCACAATCCTTGCCATTGGGCCATTCGCGCCCATCCCGCAGGGTCCTTACCAAGTAAGGATAGTCCCCGTCGATACGCCCAATGAGGCGATGCGTCTTCTTCGACCCGCGCTGTGGGTACCCGTCGCAAAGGAGATATGCCCGGAAGGCGGCGTGACCGTCAGCCCCGAAAAGATAAGAGACCTCACCCCCGACGGTATGCTGGAATCTGTCGGCTACGCCAGGGACTTAAGCGACGCGCGGGTATTCCTCCGGAAGAGCGCCTCCGGGGGAACATCTCCCGGAGCCATAGCGGACGAGGTGCGCGGCAGATGGCCCCATCTTCCCCTCGACCTTTCCTTTCAGGTTCAGCCGGCAAAACCCGCCACGCGAAACAGGGTTGACGACATCCTTTCCTTGGTGGCGACGGGCACACAGTCCGAAGCCCCTGCGGCGGCAGTCGAGGGAGGGCCGGCGGCCTGGAGCGCCGCCATCGACGCACTCCTTGCCAGGCTTCTGACGGCGGTCTTTTCCGACGATGCCTTCAGGGCCTTCGAGGCCGCATGGCGCGGAATCGAGCTTGTCGCGAAGCAGGGACCGGCCGGGAGCGCCAAAGAGACACGCCTTTCACTGGTAAACGCGTCGCGGGAAAATCTCGCCGACGCTTTTGACCAGCTCGCGAAGACGTTGGAAATGGATCCGCCGGACCTGGTCCTCATCGACGCACCCTTTGACAACTCTCCCGTGAGCATGGGGCTTCTCGAGGCAGCGGCCGCCTTTGCCGAAGGCATCATTGCCCCGACAGTCGTCACTGCCTCCGCCGGCTTCCTCGGCCTGAATGACTGGACCGAACTCGACCGCCTCCCCTATCTTCGCCATCATGTTGAAGACAACCCAATATATGCAAAGTGGAACAAGCTACGCTCCCTCCCCCGGGCCGCCTGGCTGGTTGCGGCCTGCAACGGTTTCCTGGCGAGGTCGCCCTACGGCAGGCAATCCGCGCCCTGCGGCGTCTTCTTCGAGGAGGCCTGCTTGCCGTGGATACGCCCGGTATGGGCGCTCGGCACGCTTGCGGCACAGAGCGCGGCCAGCTTCGGCTGGCCCTCCCGTCTTACCGACGGCGAAAATATTCGCCTGGAGGGTCTGGGGCTTCACGCGTTCGAGGGGGGCGATCAGGCCTCCACCGAGGCGGTCTTTTCCGTCGACCGCCTGCGGCAGTTCGGTGAGATCGGCCTTGCCCCCATTGCGGGTATTTCCATGAAGGATATCGCCTTCATGCCGTCAGCCTTGAGCGTTTCAGGGGAGTCTCTGGCCTTTCAGATGTTCTTTTCGCGGCTTACCGGGTTTCTTATACGCCTGAGAGAAGACCGGGGGGCATCCCCGTCCGATGAAGGCGAGGTCTTGATCGAACAGGCGCTGGAGGCCTTCTTTCGCCGTTCGGGGGGGCATCTTCCCGCTGACCTGGCCGTGAAGGGATCCGTAGAGGGCGGGAGGCCTTCTTTCGAGATCGCGTTGACACCGCCGGCGGCGATCGTGCCCGCCTCGAGGAGGATAACATTCACCTTCGCATGGTAGGCGCGAACCACAGCCGGGAAAAATGTTTCAAAAGGACGGGGGCTTTGTTTATAATAGGTAACCCACGATGAACTGGAAGACTTATCTCACGGCGGCGCTGCCCGTCGCTATTGTTCTTGTCCTGTCCGGCTGCGGCGGAGGAACAAAGACAAAGACACCGACACCGACACCCGCACTGAAACGGGATTACAGCCTTCATGAGACCATGAAAAAGGTGGCCCCGGCCATCTTCCCACCCGACGATTCCGCCTGGGTAAAGGTGGACGACACGACGCGGCGCAAGGTGTTTTTCAGCGACCGCCTCACCCTCGAGATCGTGGAGACGAGCAAGTCCGGCCTCACCGGCAACATCACCACCGATCAC
The DNA here is from genome assembly GCA_002412715.1 of Deltaproteobacteria bacterium UBA5205. Classification (GTDB taxonomy): domain Bacteria; phylum Desulfobacterota; class Syntrophorhabdia; order Syntrophorhabdales; family Syntrophorhabdaceae; genus Delta-02. The sequence continues at coordinate 638 of DHVP01000026.1, read as the reverse complement.
CGCTTTAACGATGTGATCGGTTACATCCTCGCCGGCAGCGCCATGGTGACGGTGGGCAAAGATACACGCCAGATAGCAGCCGGGGGCACGTTCGTAGTGCCCTCCAACACACCCTACGGTGTGATCCCCGCATCGGACAAGACAACCATTCTCAATGTATATACACCGCCGCGCGACGATCTTCGACCCACGGCCCCTGCCGTACGGCGTTACCCCGACAACGAGATAAAGAGTCTCGTGTACAAATGGTTCGCCCTTTTCGACGAAAAGGCCAACGTGGGGAGCTTCCTCTCCTGCCTTGCCGATACCGGCCTTGTCATGGAGATGGCCGACAAGAAAAAAATAACGTCCTGGCAGGCCTTCCAGGACTGGTACGCCGCCTGGTCGTCACAGGCGGACACTTTTTCCAGCACCGTAGAGAACCTGGCCGTCTCCTTTGACACGAAGACCGGCAGTTACCAGGCAAGCGCCACGGTGTCGTCGACAACCAGGACCCGTGATGGAAAGAAGAAGGACGCGCGATACCAGGTAAACCTCGTCCTTGCCGACGACTGGGGCGTCCTGCCGAAGATCGTCCGGTATGCCGAGGCAGAGGCAAAGAAGTAGATATCCCATGAACTACCTCACCAGCAAAAAGT
>DHVP01000025.1 GCA_002412715.1 Deltaproteobacteria bacterium UBA5205 | reverse complement strand
AGGGCGGTTACTTCTCAGGAATCAAAATGCGAAGGGCGTCCCCAAAGTTACCCCCATCGAGAAACTGAAAATGCAAAGGGCGTCCCCAAAGTTACCCCTCACCATCTGTACCTAACCCCCAGTGTCCCCGCATGCTGCGTGTTGTCCCCGGAGAAGCTGCCGTCGTAGGTGAAGTGGAGGTGGACGTTCTCCTTCGTCTGCCAGGTGAGGGAGAACCCCGCCCCAAAGGAGTCTCTGTGGGGCCTGTCGCCGTTCACCGTGAAGGTGGATGCCGGATAGCCGGCAAAGGAGGCATCAAGGGCGTAGTCGCCGTTCATGAACTCGTGGTCCCAGGTGACCCTGAACTCGGGGGTGAGGGTGCCTGATTGCACCCCGTAGTCCTTCGTGAGCCTCACACCAAGGGAAGACATGAGGGAGGTGGTGGTATCGGAACCCGCGTTGAGACTTAAGGCCCCCGCATTTCTCTCGGTGAATCCGTCCCGCATGAGGTAGATACCGGTGAGGGATGCAAGGGGGATGATGTCGAGTGAAGGGGTGGTTATGCGGTATCCCCCTTCCAGGTATCCTCCCAGGGTCTGACCGGCGTAGGAGGCCTTCGCCCTTCTCGATACGGTCCCGAAGGATATGTCCCGTTTCGTGTCGTAGCGGTTGTACCCGTATGCGGCGATGCCGGAGAGGTAGAAGGGATCGACCTTATAGATGCCGTAGAGGGAGCCCTGGTAGGAAGATATGGTGGCACTGTCCGAGAGGTCCTTCATGTCCACCTTCGTGTGGGAGTACCCAAGAGATGTGCCGATAAGGAGAGAGAGACCTATCTGCCTGTCGAAGCCTGCCGCGAACCCGGCCATGTCGGAGTCGTAGCGGGAGGATATGTCGTTGCCCCTCCTGCGCCCTAAGCTCCCGTAGCCCTCACCCCAGAGGCCCCGGGAGGAGGGATCGCCGTTTCCCGCCGCGTTCGCAAGGGCCGCTATGAGGGTGTTGCCCGCATCGGAGCCCGTGTCCGTGCGGGAGGCGAGCATGGCGGGACGACCGGCGAAGGACGACCGCGGTCCCCCGGAGATGAACCCTCTCATTCTCCCCGACAGGACGTTCATGTACCCCCGGAAGGAAAAGAGGGAGGCACCGGTGAGGGCGGTGTGGGTAAGGCCCCCCATCTCGTCGTAGGCTCCCCGGGCGGAGGGGGCGGAGAAACCGAGGAGCGTGTTCATGGCATCTGCCATGTCTCCTGATGAGCCGCCCGATATCCTGTCGAGGGCGGATGCCACGGAGTACTGGTTGGAACCCGCGGCCACATCGGCAAAATCCGTGGAGTTTCTGGTGAGGAGCAGGTAGACGTTCGTCGGGTCGTAGCTTAAGGAGGGGGTGAGGAAGGCGAGGTTGCTCGTGACACTGCCGAACTTCCCCGCCACGCTCCCCGCGGTGAGGATGGTGTAGGTGTAGTTCGTGGCAAGTTTATACAGGCCGGATCCTGCAAGGACTAAGACGGTGCCGCCGTTCAATGTGGCCGTACCCGTCACCACGAGCTTGTCCGACTGACCCGCTGTATTCACCTCCACCACGTACGTTGACCCCGCGTTCTGGGTATAGTCGCCGGTGATCGTGAGGGTGCCGATGGAGTTGCCCGGGGCGAGGGTACCGGAGTTGGTGACGTTGCCGGTTATCGTGCCCGAGCCGCAGAGGGTACCCGAGCCGTTCATGATGACGGGGCTCGTGATGGTGCCGTTCACGGAAAGCTTCCCGCCCAGGACGGCCGTTGCTCCCGTGTATGTGTTTGCCCCCGTGAGAGCCAGCGTTCCCGTACCCTGCTTCACGAGGGAGCCGGTCCCGTTTATGGCACCGGCATAGGTTGTCGCCGATGAGCCGCCGACGGTGAGCGTCCCCGATCCCAGGGTGATGGTGCCGCCTGCCGCCCCTCCCCCGGAGAGGGACCCGATCGTCTGGTTGAGATCATTGAGATGGAGGGCGGCCCCGGCTGTATCCGCCAGTGTGACGGCCCCTCCGGCAGGGAGCGTGTCGGCCGCCCCGAGCTTCAGGGTGCCCGCGTTTATCGTCGTCGCCCCCGCGTAGGTGTTCGTTCCGGCAACGGTGAGCGTCCCAGAGCCTGTCTTGATGACGGAGCCGTCACCCGAGATGTTCCCGGTGAGGGTCAGGCTGTTGCCGTTCGTGTCGAAGGCGCCTCCTCCCGAATTGAGAGTGACGGACCGGCCCGAGGTGAAGCTCCCGGTGGCAAGGAGCGTCCCTCCACCGAAGGTGAGCCCTCCCGAGGCATCCCCGAGGTTCGCGTCGCTGCCGACACTCACGCGTCCCGCATTGATGACAGTCCCGCCGGCGTATGTATTGGTACCGGTGAGCACGAGTGTCCCCGTGCCGGTCTTCGTGAGAGAACCGCTGCCGGTTATGGCGGAGCTCACGGTGAGGGTGCCGTTCACGTCGGTATTGGCGAGGGTGATGCTGCCGCCCGAGATGGTGCCGGTAAAGCCGCTTCCCGCGGACGCCGTGGTGATCCCCACCGTGAGGGCCGAACTGTTGTTGAAATTGCCTCCCCGGAGATTGAGGGTGCCGAACGAAAGGCTCGCGCCGGCGCCGGCGCCGGTATAGTTGAGGTAATCTTCCATCACGCTGGCTGTCGTTATGACCGTCGCGCCATCCCCTGCGATCCTGGCGTCACAACCCCACGCGGTATAACCCCAGGCGTCCAGAGTGGATATATTCAGCGTTGAATGGTTGCGGAGCATACCGTAGGTCAACGAAACCGAACCGGTGCCGGTGTATGAAGCCGAAGACTCGTTTACCCATATATACCCCATATCAACCCGGAGCGTTCCCGAGTTGATGAGGGTAGCTCCGGATTTATTAAAGAGATCTGAGCCTGCATAGATTTCGCAGGAGTTGACCAGCGTGCCGTGGTTGGTCATAGTGTCATTGAACGACAGTGAGCCCGTATTATTCAACGTGCCGTTATTGGTCACAGGGCCGCCAGCGGCCGCGGTCCAACCGCCCGTATTATTCAACGTGCCGTTATTGGTCACCGGTCCGAAATTAAGCAGTGTACCATTATTGCTGAAGTCCCCCGTATTGGTCAGGGTCGTCGCGGCCCCCCAGTCCAGCTGAAGGGATCCGTCATTCGCGTAACTCGTCGTGATCGTGTTGTCGCCGGTAAGGTGCAGGGTGGAACCTTCGGGATTTGTACCCGATAAGTCAACAGCCCGCAACGGCGCCGCCGTCACCAGCAGACCGGCCAGCATCAGTCCGGCCCATGACGCAATGATGCCCGCATGGAACACTCTCATACAGCATCCCCCTTTCAGGACAAACAGTCATGCTGTCAACAAGAAGCTGGAGACCATCCTTTATGCTCTGGCAATGATGTGGAAGAGATTTAAAAGAATCGTATAACTTTGCGGGACATTAGTCAAAGGTAAATACAGCTGAAGTTTTCCCAGTTTTTTACCCCGCCTCTTCCCAGAAGCTGAAGTATAGCTGAAATTCGGGCTTCTTCGTTGTTATCATATTATTGATTCCGGTCTTGTCTGCAAACAGGAGATTGTAGAGGCCGTCGGCAATGGCAGGTGGAATTGCTTGGAATTGCAATGGAATTGGGGTCAAATCTTTACGGCCTGTTGCCCAAACCGATCCTGCAACACACCATGCATCCCGGCAGCTCGGTACAGGCATTCATCAGACCGGCATCGGAGGATGAACTTCGGGGACGCCCTTCGGATCTTCACATTCTTTTCTGCTGTGTGCAGGTATCGAAATCAGGGAGATACGGGAGCCTATGGGTGACCCAAACAGTCTATCCATGAAAGGATCTGAAAATGTCTTATCAACTCCACCCGTCAGAGAGATTGAAAGCACATTTCCGGGAAAAGCCCTGGCAGGGCGCTGACCCTTTTGAGGCGCTCTTTCTCTTCGTGGGCCTTGATGCTAATTACGATGCGAGCATCGAAAAGACGCTGCCACAGATATTCGGTTACCTTGACGATGGTGTGGCTTTTTGGCGGCAACATGGAGAAGGAGTACATCATCCCTTCAGAGCAACTTTGGGGACGCCCTTCAGATTTTCACATTCTTCTTACCACCAGGTTTGAGCGAGCAATGATCGTTGTCGGTGGTATTAGGCAAATGTTATTCCTCTCTCCCGAGAATGTCAACAACGACCATGCCTCTTTTCGGATTTTCAGATTCCATGTTTACACCATGTTCATTTGATCTTGCACGGATGCGGAATGTGAAAATGTGAAGGGCGTCCCCAAGGGTCCCCCAATCCAACTCCCTGGTCTCCTTGCGCCTGGACTCCACCTTGATTAACTGGCATTGCCATTCTATATTCTAAATCAGGAGGTAATTCAAAATGTTCAAGAAGATTCTATTCCCAACCGATTTCTCAGATGCGTCACAGAAAGCAGTAAAGTACATCAAACAGTTGAAGGGTGCAGGAGCGCAGGAAGTGATCATCCTCCACGTGATTGATGAAAAGGAGTTGCTGGTGCTCTCCAGGGCCTCTGATCAGTATCTCCAGATCACGGCACATATGGAAAATGAGATAGCGAAAGATATGGCTGCCGTTGAGGCAGAGATGATTGCGGAGGGTTTCCGCGTAAAGCTACAAGTGAAGACAGGAAAACCATTCACGGAGATTATGATGGCAGCGGCAGAGGAAAAAGTTTCCATCATCGTTGTAGGTTCCCACGGAAAATCAAACATCAAAGAAATGTTCCTGGGTTCTGTCTCCGAGAACGTCATCAGACATGCCAGGGTACCTTTGTTGGTTATCAGTCGGGAAATCCGACAGGATACCTGAACCTGGTGTTTACCCACCTGACTTGGATGCTAACGACTTAACCAGGACGTTAGCCGGGAGATATCTTTATCAAGGTTGTGACGGAGAGGCATCTGAGATCATCCATCCTCATCACCAGCAACCGGCCGCCGCAGGACTGGGTGGCGCTCTTCCCGGATCCGGTCATGGCAAACTCGGCGCTCGACCGGCTAAGCCATCATGCCCACCACATCATGGTTGATGATGGGGACACATACAGGAAGAAATTGAACCCGGGAAACAACAAATAATGAGCCGCTCATCCGGCAAAAGTGGGGAATTACCCTGGCCCCGGTAGTGGGGAATTAACCTGGTCCTTGACACCTCAAACCTGGCCATAGGCGCACCTTGCCAAGCTCTCCGACCGTATACCCCTTGTGCTTCAATCGCGCTTTCCTGATGTAGTACAGCTTGATCGTTCGTTCAAGGAGCGCGGGGGAGACGACATCCTGCTCCATGAGGAAGTACAGGAAGGCAACGATGGAGGCCATGCGTACCTTCACCGTCGAGATGTACATACCGCGGTCCTGCTCGTGTTCGATAAAGGCTTCAAGGTCCAAGTGTTCGATCTCCTCGATGGTCCTCTTACCCGATGCCCCAAAGAACTGAAGAAAGAGCGTGACCGACGTGAAGGAGCTGAACATCGTCCTTGGCTTTCGGCATTCCATCCACGGCGGTCGGTCCTTGCCCGGGTTAAAATTCAATCCTCCCCTAAATGCCGTATGGAAGTTGGTTTCAAGAAACCAGCAACGCGCACCTGAGCACTACGCAACGCCAGTCGAAAAAAGACTCATTGTATCCTTCCGATTTCTTTAAAGAATGTGAACCATGTATTTTCCATGTGGTTGACAACATGGCTTGATGACCACAATATATGACAATTAACAAATTCGCTAGCATCGAAGCGGTCTCATGGATACCGCAGCGGTAGATGAAGGGGGTATGCAATGTTGAAATTTGAAGGAAAGATCAAGGGCGCCGGGCTATACCAGATCCCACCGGATATGGTCAAGATAGAAGGCTTCATGAACGGCAGGCATTGCCGCATCACTATCGAAACCCCGGGGATTGCCCAGGAACTTCCCGATTTGTATGGCATCGACAATAAGAACGTCCCTATTGAGATCGGCAACGGGGAGGAACTCTGAAAGAGCCTCCATCGAGGCCGGCGGCAGCAATATGCCAGTTTGAAGTTACTGGGAATAATACCGAAGGTGATCCTGATGCGCCAGGCCCCAGGACAGGCCCGGTCGTCTCGGAGGGGTATTGTGTTGAGGAATGTCGTTACACGCGATATGACCAGCGCCTTGACATATTGATTTCGGATATCAAAGATGATCTTTGTTTATCATTTAGTAATTCGGTTCATTTTGACAAGATGCTACGAGCGTCGGGTTCAGAGGAGTAATGAAAAGAACAAATATAATGAATTAGGAGGGTTATTATGAGTAAAAAGCTTGAGGTGGAAACGGTTGAAGCGTTCGGCAGGACATTTGCGAAAGGCAACATACCGGAAATCAGCCCCGTTCGCTGCATGGGGTGCAGGAATTGCGTTAACCTGTGCAGGAAACTTGGGCCGACCGTATTGGATATTGTGGATGGGGTCGCCAGGCCCGTTCATCCCGAAAACTGTATCAGCGATGGCGCTTGCATGGTCGCATGTCCGACCAAGGCCATCTTTCTAATGAGTAGGTACGATCTTTCGGCGCCTCCGGCTGCTTTGTAAAAGCCTTGGTCTTAACAACGTTATCTAGGGTGAAGATGGCGGCTGCATCCACCCTAATCAGTTTTGTATAGCTTTTCGATAAGATACTTGTTGATATGCGTATATTCTAGCCGTCTTGACCTATTTAGAATGGCTCTTCTCATGATCAATCGATGTCTTTACCTTTGGGAACTGCTTTGCTTCCATGCCTCTTGTGCTGCAGGAAATATTGTCAATGTGCAAGTCTGGTCGCGCCCGGTCCCATCGTCACTATTTTCGCCTTTGTAGGGCACCTTGTCTATGGTTTGTTGGGGGCCGAAAAGACCTTCGCCTTTGTAGGGCACCTTGTCTATGGTTTGTTGGGGGCCGAAAAGACCCTTGGGGTCAGGTCTTGAATTATCACTTTTCCCGTGATATGCTCTCTCCATGGCACGTCCCCTGCGCATAGAGTATCCCGGTGCCCTCTATCACGTCACATCGAGGGGGAACGCGAAGCAGAAGATATTCAGGAACGACCGTGACAGGAAGGATTTCTTGAACCTTCTTAGCCAGGTCATAGAAAGGTTCCACTTTGTCTGCCATGCCTACTGCCTTATGGACAACCACTACCACCTCGTCATAGAGACACCCGAAGGGAACCTCTCGGAAGGCATGAGACAGCTCAACGGTATCTACACGCAGAGGTACAACTTTATGCACTCGAAGACGGGCCATGTCTTCCAGGGGAGGTACAAGGCGATCATCGTCGACAGGGACAGCTATCTTCTGGAGCTTGTCCGCTATGTCGCCCTCAACCCGATACGTGCCAAAATGGTAGAGGACCCGAAGGACTGGATGTGGAGCAGTTATCGTCCCACCGCCGGCATCGATGATGTACCTTCCTGGCTGTCGACCGATTGGGTCCTCGCGCAGTTCGGTTCCACAAGGAGAAGGGCCCAGAAGCTCTACACCCTCTTCGTCAACGAGGGGATCACCCGCGAATCCCCCTGGAAAGACCTGAAGGGGCAGATATTCCTTGGTGGCATGGCCTTCATCGAGAATGCCCGGAAGGTGTTTGACCAGGCGGTGAGGGAGATCCCCCGGTCCCAGCGGTATGCGGGGAGGCCCTTACTCCCTGAACTCTTCCCGGCGGAAGGAGGGGATAGGAAGGCGAGGGACGAGGCGATCGCCACTGCCGTCTCCTGGGGCTACACGCTGAAGGACATAGCGGACCATCTTCATATCCACTACACGACGGTGAGCAAGGTCCTGAAGAGGGGCGGGGATAAGAAGTGATGGTTCAAGACCCCCAGGTATCTTCGGCGGGCAAGGAGGGCTATATGGAAGACCAGAACGTTGCACCTAGAGGCGAGATAGTCCTGTATCAGACCGAAGATGGCCGGACACGGATTGAATGTCGATTTACCGAAGAAACTCTGTGGCTGAGCCAGGCTCTTATTGCCGAATTATTCCAAAAAGATGTGCGAACAATCAACGAGCACCTTCAGAATATTTACGATGACCATGAGCTTGTACCTGAAGCAACTATCCGGAAATTCCGGATAGTTCGCCGGGAAGGCAAGCGAGAGGTGTCGCGAGTCATTGAACACTATAATATTGATGCTATCCTCGCCATAGGCTATCGGGTGCGCTCTTCCCGCGGGACCCAGTTTCGCCGCTGGGCTACGGACCGCCTGCGGGAGTATCTTGTCAAGGGTTTCACCATGGACGACGAGAGGCTGAAGAACCCACCCATACCTGGCTCGGCCGTGCCTGACTATTTCGATGAACTGCTTGAACGCATACGGGATATACGGGCCAGCGAACGCAGGATGTATCTGCGGGTACGAGAGATTTTCGCCCTTGCCGCCGACTACCGAACCAACGACAAGGACACAACAAAGTTCTTTCAAATCATCCAGAACAAGCTGCACTTTGCCGCAACCGGCAAGACGGCGGCGGAACTCATTGCAGCACGGGCCGACCATACCAAACCGAACATGGGTTTGACCACCTGGAAAGGGGGTTCAGTCCACAAGACGGATGTCACCGTCGCAAAGAATTACCTTACAGGGGACGAGATTACGGAGTTGAACCGGGTTGTGGTCATGTGGCTCGATTACGCAGAGGATCAATCCCGTCGTCGCAAACAGGTTTTCTTGCGCGACTGGGAAACGAAACTGAATGAGTTCCTGGCCTTCAATGAACGGTCTGTCCTTCCCGACGCCGGGACAGTGAGCAAGGAAGCCGCCGATGCGAAGGCCGAAGAAGAATACGGCCGCTTTGCAGCGCTCAGGCGCGCCTTCCTTGAAGCAGAGGCTGAGCGCGATGCGACCAGGGCCCTGGAAGCTGCCGCCAAATCAAGACCCCCGCGGAAAGGGAAAAGGCAACCATGAAGTAATGATATGGCATCATTTCTCTCGGTGTCTTCGGCTCCGTTGCTAGGGGTGAGATGCGCGACGACAGCGATGTTGACATCTGTGTCAGAACCAGAACACCTGACCCTTTTTTGATTGTTCACATCAAGGAAGACATCGAAAACAGTCTCCGTCGCCGCGTGGACATCATTCGTGTCAGGGACAAGATGAATCCTTTTCTCAAGAAGCGCATTGACGAAGAAGGCATCTATGTTTGACAGAGACCTTTCTCGCGCGATACTTCTTCAAATTGATGAAGCACTCGACAACATTCTTCAGGCAAACCCTTCCTTCAGTTTACTATTCCAGTATTCCACGTAGGCCGTATACGCCTTATGGGTGGTCAGAAACTGAAGATGCTGTTCCATGTGCACCCTGTAAGCCATGATGTTTTCCAATCCAGCCCTGCGGGCCTTTTCCATCCTGTGATGTCCGTCGATAAGGTTGTATGTGCCCGGGGCTATCTCGGCCAGTATAACCGGTCGGGAAATGTCTGCCGAATCAACATCGCGGATTGACGGAGATTCACACGCAAAATCCTTTACCGCTGCAGGCGCAGGGATGAATTCGTTTCGATGGTTATCGATATACTCAAGCATCTTCGTGATGTTGAATACAAATATTCCATTTGGATAGAATTCATCTCCTTGATCTACTGACACAGGCGTGAAGTTCTTGTCCAGCCTCAATGCTCTGGCGTGTTTCGCTCTTCTCAATTCTTTTCCTCGTTGATCTGTCTTTTTATGGTGCCTTGCTGGATGTATGATGTGCTGAATCCATTTTACAGGATATTGATACGGAGCGGCAAGATTGTTCTAAAGAAAGAATCACTCCGCAATAAGGAAAGTGGGATTTTTGTGCATGTGACCCCGTTGCATTATGGGCCTGGGTATTTGACCCCGGTAAGCACTGTTGTGTAAAGATATCTATTTAGACCGTCACGATCACATAGACATTTGTAGAGGATTTCCTGAGAAAGCTGCGTTATTCCGGTCACGTCTACCATAATTTCGAAACATTCTTGCTCCCCATTGATCAATCTAGGGGACGAATACGAATAGGACTTCCTGGGGTCTTGCAATCATACTTTCCCGCGATACAGTCCCTCCATGACCCGTTCTGAATGTCCGCCGAAGGCGTGCAAAGTGCGGCCTGATCCCGGCCTTCTAGGGATCTGGACGCAATTCTTTTAAGGTTCCTTCCCCATCCTCTCTTCAATGCCTCCAGCGACCCCGCCTAAAGCGGATGAGCGGGCCCCGTTTGTTACGGGATAAACGTGAGACATGTCTTTTAAGAACCTCCCTGGGGGAATGGGGTCAATCCTTTATTCTTGATGACCGCATGATCTCGCATGGTGTATTGGCCAATGACAACAAATATGTTATACGAATAATATGAACAAGCAGATTGCTTATTTAATACTTTTTTTCATGGCGGTGGGAAACGTTTTCGGCGGTTATATTATCTGGAAATCAACGGGGTCAATCTACATAGCTATCGCCTTAGGTGCAACGGTTGGGTGGATATATGCTTGCATCAAGGCGATAGGCTTTGTCTTAGCCTTTATTTTCTCTGGGTAAGGTTCGTGGCGGTATCAATGAGTTCAAATTGTTCTCTCGGATGCAACGCGGGAAGGAAGCACGGGGTCAAATCCGAACCCGAAGGGTAAAGCGGGCGTGAGACATATCTTTGAAGGGGGGGAAGAGGGGACATCCCAAGAAAGCAAGAAACTTATTTGGTAAGATTCAATCCCTTCTTTTTTGCAATCTAGGGGGCGGGAGGGACGGTCTTAAGAAATTGATTCCTGAGAAGTAATTGCCTTTTTCAAGAACAGGAGCAGCCAAGGGACGTGTGCCGCCGACCAGTGGCGGCGTCTCTCTACCGATGTTATGACCTCGACCGGACCCATACTCCTCCTTTCTAAACGGGGGCTACTACACCGTATACGAACCGCATTCGAGTAACGCAACATTCTTTTCATGCAGACATGACCGGGTGGGTAATACAGCTATATCGATATGGGGCCGAAGTTGTCAGGGCCCACCGGGTGTTGTATCATTGAAATAGGGAGTCTGTGAGGTAAGGGATGAGTCTGCGAAATATTCTGGTTGGGATACTCATTGCGGCTTTGGCCGGTTGCTCTCTGGCGCCGGCCTATCTGCGGCCGGCCATGCCGACAGCAGCGATGTATCCTGGTGTCGAGAGCGTGGCAACGGGGGCCGGCCCGGGTGCCGCGCAGGTTGGGTGGCGCGAGTTTTTCACGGATGCCCGGCTCAAGGAATTGATCGCTCAGGCGCTTCAAAACAATCGTGATCTGCGGATAGCGGTGCAACGGGTGGAGGAAGCACGAGCCCTCTATGGCATTCAGCGCGCCGATCTGCTGCCTTCCATCAGTGCAGGCGCTGCCGGTTCCCGGTCCCGGGTGCCGGGCGACGTATCGATGACGGGAAGTGCCATGATTATTGACCAGTATCAAGCCGCCTTGACCCTCAGCGCCTGGGAACTGGATTTGTGGGGCCGGGTTCGCAGTCTGACTGAAGCGGCTCTGCAATCCTATCTCTCAACCGAGGAGGCCCGGCGGGCCGTGCTCATCAGTCTCGTGGCACAGGTGGCCAATTTCTATCTTGTTGAGAGGGAACTGGATGAATTGGTCGGCATCGCTGAGCACACGATCAAAATACGGGAAGAATCCTATCGCATTGCAAGGAGACGATACGAAGTGGGGTATTCATCGAAACTGGACGCGGTCCAGGCCGAAACACTGCTTAGCCAGGCGCGGGTTGATCTGGCGGGATTGAGGCGCCGGCGGGATCTCAACCACAACGCCCTGACACTCCTGGTCGGCGTCCCCGTCGTCGATCTTAAGGCCCAGCCTTTGTCACGGATCGAGCGGGGATTCATGCGGGACATTTCCGTCGGGCTGCCCTCGGACCTCTTGATAAACCGGCCCGATATACTCGCTGCGGAGCGCAGGTTGAAGGCGGCCAATGCCAATATCGGAGCCGCCCGGGCCGCATTTTTCCCGCGTATTGTGCTGACAGGAGACCTCGGCACCGCCAGTTCCGAACTAAGCGGCCTCTTTCTGGCCGGCAGTAAAGCCTGGAGCTACACCCCGAGTGTGACCCTGCCGATCTTTCAGGGCGGTAGGAACCTCGCCAATCTGGATTTGGCAGGGGCGCGCCGCAATCAAGAAGTAGCCGGCTATGAGCGAACAATTCAGGCGGCTTTTCGCGAAGTAGCCGACGCCCTGGCTGAACGCCGCTGGCTCGCCGAGCAGGTTGGAGATCAGCAGACAACCCTCGCAGCTCAAACAGAACGGGCACGGCTCGCCGCACTGCGTTACCAGAACGGTGCGGCTCCATACCTTGAGGTGCTGGACGCGGAACGTGACCGGTTTGTGGCAGAGCAAGTACTCGTGCAGGCACGGCGGGCTCTGCTGTCCAGCAGCGTCAATCTTTACGCCGCGCTGGGCGGCGGGACAGGGGAAGGACGAGAATCGCCTGAATGATACCCCGTGTGTAATGATACCTTGAAAGGATGGTCATGACCGGACAACGGAAGAAGTGGTTGATAATAGCGGTAGGGACAGTGATCCTCGGAATCTTGTGCGTAGTTGCCTGGCAAAGATTCTTCGGGAAAACGGAAATGAAAGGTCTGGCCAGCGGCAATGGGCGTATCGAAGCGGTGGGGATCGACATAGCCACGAAGACGCCCGGTCGTCTGAAGGATATTCTGGTAAAGGAAGGGGACCTGGTAACTGCCGGGCAGGTAGTGGCACTCATGGACACCGAGGTGCTCGAAGCACAACACAGGCAGGCGCAGGCGCAACTGAAACAGGCCATCAGTTCAGTTGAGACGGCGCAGAGCAGGCTCGTGCAGCGCCAAAGCGAGAAGACGGCGGCCGGCGCCCTGGTAGGGCAGCGCGAGACTGAGCTCGACGTTGCTCGCAAACGTGCAGCCCGGTCTTCAACGCTTGCCGCAGAGGGTGCGACCTCCCAGCAAGAGGCCGATGATGACCTCGCCAGGGTCCGCAGTGCCGGTGCTGCCCTCAGTGCCTCCCGTGCCCAGCTCGCAGCGGCGGACGCAGCGGTTGCAACAGCACGCACGGAGATCTCCGGTGCACAGTCAGTCGTCGAGGCTGCTCGGGCCACCGTGGAGAGGACCGAGGCGGACATAAAAGACAGCGCGCTCAAAGCCCCCCGTGACGGACGTGTGCAATACCGGGTTACGCAACCCGGCGAAGTTCTTGGGGCCGGTGGCCGGGTACTGAACCTCCTTGACCTGAGTGATGTCTATATGACGTTCTTCCTGCCGACGGGCGCGGCGGGGCGGGTTGCCCTTGGCACTGAGGTTCGGCTGATACTCGATGCAGCTCCCGGTTACGTGATCCCGGCGCGCGTGTCGTTTGTCTCCGACGTGGCCCAGTTCACCCCAAAATCCGTGGAAACGGCGAGCGAGCGCGAAAAGCTCATGTTTCGTATTCGGGCACAGATTCCCGTCGAACTGCTCAAAAAACACATCACCTATGTCAAGACCGGGTTGCCCGGTGTAGCCTACGTACGTGAGGATCCAAAGGCACCATGGCCGGTTCGCCTGCGGACGGGACTTCTGCAGTGAGCGAGGGTGATCCCATAGCCGATTCTCTGCCGTCTCAGGCACGGTCCGTGGCCCGACTGCACAACGTCGATCTGCGGTACGGAAAGACAATGGCCCTTCAAGGCGTAAATCTCGAGGTCCCGGCTGCCAGCATGGTTGGCGTGATCGGCCCGGATGGCGTCGGCAAGTCCAGTCTGTTGGCACTGGTCGCGGGTGCCCGTGCAGTGCAGACAGGCCGCGTGGAGGCCATGGGAGGCGACATGAGCAGCGTGCGCCACCGCAACGAAGTCTGTCCCCACATAGCCTACATGCCCCAGGGACTCGGCACGAATCTCTACCCTACCCTGTCGATCGAAGAAAATCTGCAGTTTTTCGGGCGCCTCTTTGGTCACGGGACGCAGGAGCGCCGGCGCCGCATTGATGAATTGACTGTTGCCACGGGTCTCCATTCCTTTCTCGACCGGCCCGCCGGTAAGCTTTCCGGCGGTATGAGACAGAAACTTGGCCTGTGCTGCGCCTTGATCCATGATCCGGACCTGCTCATCCTGGATGAGCCGACCACAGGTGTCGATCCCCTGGCGAGGAGCCAGTTCTGGGATCTGATCAGGCGTATTCGCACGGGGCATCCCGGTATGAGCGTGATTGTGGCCACAGCCTACATGGAGGAAGCCGAACGGTTCGACTGGCTTGTTGCGATGGACGGGGGCCGGATACTTGCTACCGGTTCACCCCGCGAACTGCACGAGCAAACCGGCACAGACTCGCTGGAGGCGGCCTTTATTGAACTGCTGCCTGAGGAGGACAAGAGTGGCCACAGGGCCGTGGTGGTTCCGCCTCTCACCGTTGGCGAGGATGCCGAGATCGCAATCGAGGCGCGGGACCTGACTATGCGCTTCGGCAACTTCACGGCAGTGGACCACGTGAGCTTCCGCATCCGTCGTGGTGAGATCTTCGGCTTCCTCGGCTCCAACGGCTGCGGCAAGACCACCACAATGAAGATGCTCACCGGCCTCTTGCCTCCGAGCGAAGGCCATGCCTGGCTCTTTGGCCACGAGGTCGACCCCCACGATATTACCACGCGTCGGCGGGTCGGTTACATGTCGCAGGCGTTTTCCCTGTACTCGGAACTGACCGTCCGTCAAAACCTGGTGCTCCATGCACATCTGTTCAGTGTACCTAAGGGGGATATCCCGACGCGGGTCGAGGAAATGGTGTCCCGTTTCGACTTGAGTGGCGCGCTCGACGCCCTGCCGGACCAACTGCCCCTGGGCGTTCGCCAGCGCCTGTCGCTCGCCGTCGCAATGGTCCATGCGCCGGAGCTCCTCATTCTCGATGAACCGACCTCGGGAGTCGACCCCATTGCCCGCGACAACTTCTGGCAGTTAATGATCGAACTTGCCCGGAACGATCAGGTCACGATCTTCATCTCGACCCACTTTATGAACGAGGCCGAGCGCTGCGACCGTATCTCACTCATGCACGCCGGGAAAGTGCTGATCAGTGACGCCCCGGCCGAACTGGTGAAGAAACGCGGCGCGGCGACGCTTGAGGCGGCCTTTATCGCTTACCTGGAAGACGCCGGCGCACAAGGTGAAGAAACAAAAACACCTTTAGGCACGACGCCTGCCCAGAGGGGTGCGGATACCGCTCGGGAGTCGTCGGGCGACGTGCGCCGCCGCCCCTTCAGTCCGGCCCGGATGTTCAGCTACACGCGCAGGGAGGTGCTTGAACTCCAGCACGACCCGGTACGGGGGACCATGGCGCTGCTCGGGAGCATCATTTTGATGTTCGTCATGGGCTATGGCATCAGCATGGACGTGGAAAATCTCAGCTTTGCCGTGCTCGATCGCGATCAGACCACGCTGAGTCAGAATTATGCACTGAACCTTTCAGGATCGCGCTATTTTGTCGAGCGCCCACCGATCAGGGATTATAATGAGCTCGACCGGCGCATGCGGAACGGCGAATTGTCCCTTGCCATCGAGATACCGCCGGGCTTTGCGCGAGACGTGAAACGCGGGGTCCCGGTCCAGATCGGTGCATGGATCGACGGCGCGATGCCGTCTCGTGCTGAGACGGTCCAAGGCTACGTGCAGGCGATGCACCGGGGCTGGCTGATCGATGTGGCGAAACACCAGCTTGGCCAGGACGACATCTCATCGGTCGCCGCCATCGAGACCCGCTTTCGCTACAACCCGGACGTAAAGAGCCTGCAGGCCATGGTACCGGCGACGATCCCGATCCTGCTTCTCATGATCCCGGCTATGCTGACGGCATTGTCCGTGGTACGGGAGAAGGAACTCGGCTCGATCATAAACCTTTACGTTACCCCGGTTACACGAAGCGAGTTCCTGATTGGCAAACAACTGCCGTACGTCCTCCTGGCAATGGTGAATTTTCTGCTCATGGCACTTCTGGCTGTCACCGTCTTCGCCGTACCGGTGAAGGGTAGTTTTCCTACCCTGACGTTGGCTGCATTTATCTTCGTCCTTTTTTCCACAGGCTTCGGCCTGTTCGCCTCCACTTTCACCCGCAGCCAGATCGCGGCCATATTCGTGACCATGGTCGGTACCCTGCTCCCAGCGATCCAGTTTTCAGGCCTTCTCAACCCGGTGTCTTCCCTTGAAGGGGCCGGGAAGTTCATCGGGCTGATCTATCCGGCCGGCTACTTTCTTACCATCAGCCGCGGCGTGTTCAGCAAGGCTCTTGGATTATCCGACCTGCACGCCTCCTTCGGTCCCATGATGCTGGCGGTCCCGGTCATCATTGTGCTGTCTGTTGTACTGCTGAAGAAACAGGGTGCCTGACTATGTCCCGCGTGTCGAATATCTATCGTCTTGGTGTGAAGGAGTTGTGGAGCCTGATCCGGGACCTGACCATGATTGTGCTGATCGTTTATAGCTTCACGGCCGCGATCTATTTCACCGCCACTTCTATGCCGGATTCACTTCACAACGCGCCGATCGCGATTGTTGATGAGGACCAATCCCCTCTGTCGGAGCGCATCGCCCTGGCCTTTTATCCTCCTCACTTCATGGCGCCGAACATGATAACGCTGACCGAGATCGATCCGGGCATGGATTCCGGTTTGTTCACCTTTGCCCTCGATATCCCGCCGAACTTCGAGCGCGATGTACTGGCCGGGCGCAGCCCTTTGATACAGCTCAATGTCGACGCTACCCGGATGAGTCAGGCGTTTACGGGGAGTGCCTATATTCAGCAGATCACCCTGGGTCAGATCAACGAGTTTGTGCAGCGTTACCGCAGTTCGGTCGTGCCGCCGGTCGATCTTGCCCTGCGTGCCCGCTTCAACCCGGCCCTGACACCTGCCTGGTTCGGTTCGATCATGGAGATCATCAATCAGGTCACCATGTTGTCGATCATCCTTGCAGGTGCAGCGCTTATCCGCGAACGCGAGCACGGCACGGTAGAACATCTGCTGGTGATGCCGGTGACACCCGGTGAAATAATGCTTGCCAAGGTCTGGTCCATGGGCCTGGTGGTTCTTGCAGCGGTGACCTTTTCGCTGGTTTTTATCGTTCAGGGTCTTCTACGGGTGCCCGTCGAAGGCTCCGTGATACTCTTCCTGCTCTGCGCAGGGCTCCACTTGTTCGCTACCACGTCCTTGGGTATCTTCATGGCAACCGTGGCACGCTCCATGCCGCAATTCGGCCTGTTGATTGTGCTGGTCCTCCTGCCGCTGCAAATGCTATCGGGGGGTTCAACACCGCGCGAAAGCATGCCACAGTTCGCCCAGATCGTCATGCTGGCCGCACCGACCACCCACTTTGTCTCCGCGTCCCAGGCGATCCTCTACCGCGGAGCGGGCCTAGGTGTAGTATGGCCCCAACTCCTGGCTCTTCTCGGGATCGGTACGGTGTTCTTCCTTATCGCCCTGGCCCGCTTCCGCAAGACCATAGCTTTGATGACATGAGGGGCACCTTTCCCCATGGCCCGGCCCTCCTGAAAAAACGAAACAGCTTCTTACCGATCTCACCGCTGATAATGACGATATCAACTGGAGGCTTAGAGATTCCCCATCGAGAAACTGAAAATGCGAAGGGCCCCAAAGTTGCCCCGCCGACCGCCTGCCGTCAAAAACGGTGCCGTTCTGACCTGCACCGAGGACAGCGTTTTGGATAATCGAGACCTGCCTTGGAGAACCATTTCTGTTCGTCGGCATCTATCGTGAAGCGCCGCCCGCAGTCGACGCATTTGGTCTTGATCGGTTTCAAGGGGGTGTAGACCCGGGGGACGTGATGCCCAGCCGTGTTCTCTGCCTCAGAAAGAAGCTCTCCGAGGTCGCCGGGTGGAGTATTTCGGAGGGGGACCCGAAGAACAGCCGCTCATCGAATTCAAAATCCGGTTCGGCCCTGAGATGGGGTATCCGCCCGCACTCGGGGACCATGCAGTCTATCGATTGAGCAGGGCATTTGCTGCGATGGCATATCCTTCCCCGGTAGACAGAATGCTCATCGAAGACGAAGACCTCCCAGGCGTGCGATATGCTGCTCATCTGCCGGGCGTCCCCAAAGTTGCCCGGGAACCCACGAGGCTAAATTAGACACAGTATTTTGAAATGGTGTATAATTCCGAAAAGAGGTGGATTTATGAGGATCACAATTGTATTGGAACCGAGCGATGAGGGTGGTTACACGGCCATAGCCCCTTCCCTGCCGGGGTGCATCAGCGAAGGGAACAGCAAGGATGAGGCCCTCAAAAACATCAAAGAAGCTGTAGAACTTTACCTGGAATCAGTTGAGGACGACCAGGTTTTCACTGAGAATTCCGAGATCGTCGAACTGGCCGTATGACCATTATTCCCAGTTTGCCTTACGATCATGTTGTCAGGGCTCTCCAGAGAGACGGGTGGATCGTAGTGAGGCAGAAGGGCAGCCACATCCGGCTTCAAAAACATACCGCCACAGAAACCCTTAAACTTACCATTCCCGCTCACCGCCCACCGACCTCCGGGCCCCGTTTGTTACGGGATAAACGTGAGACATGTCTTTTAAGGAGGACTACAGGATGTCCCCTTGATCTCACTACCCTAATTCTTCTCTTTTACTTCATAACAACAGGATCAGTCGCGGCCATAAAACATCAGCTGCATCCACTAGTTGGGCAACGTTTTTCATTTATTCTTGTCCTTTGTCAATGACTGACCCCTCCTTCCCGGTCAATGCCCATGGGCGGCTTCCGATTCCTTGAAAGTTTTGTGCAATGTCCCGGCGGGGTGCTCGGGTGGAGCGTAAATAACGTAAACCTTGAGCGGCTCATCCCCTTCGTTGATAATGTTGTGCCAGAAACCGGCTGGTATGAAGATGGCCCAGTCATCCGAAACTTTCTTGTCGAAAGTCATTTTATCCTTCGATGCGCCCATCACAACACGGGCCTTCCCTTTTTCAACACGGATGAACTGGTCGCCCTCGTCGTGCTTCTCGATGCCGATCTCCCCACCTGGCTTAATCGACATGACGGTCATCTGAAGATTCTGCCCCGTCCACTTTGTGGTACGGAAATTTTCATTTTTTACTGTCAGATCTTCGATGTTGACCACCCACGGCTGCTTGCCGTAATCCTTACCGACGGTCCCTCCCGCCATCGATAAGCCCGCGGAAATCATAACAAACAAAACGACCATAGCGACTTTTTTCAGCATGTTCTCCCCCCTGTATAAAATACATTTTCCATTACCGCTGCCTAATGCAATTTTACATCAAATATTTATGTATGGGAAGGCACCCTCTTCGTCAGCGGGGCAACTTTGGGGACGGGGCAACTTTGGGGACGCCCTTCGGATCTTCACATTCTTTTCTCCCGCGGGCGGGCCGTCCGGATGGGGAGGGACGGGCTTAAAGCGTTCTTCCGAAAGACAACGTCACGATCTTTTCTATGCCTTTCTCAGCTGCTTGACGAGCTTATCGTAATCTCCATGAGATCCGATCCAGAACCAGATCATCCGTTCGTTTTCCTGAATGCCGATCGCACGTCCGTATCCTCTCCACGCCTCGGCAGCAGGATGCATAGTCCCCAGGCAACCGAAAAGAATTGAACATAAGGAAATAATTATGGTAAAAACTGAGCATTACGTTGTCCCCGGGTGAACTGGCATGAAAAAGGGGTGGGTGAGTTAGCCTGAACAGTCACGAACGAAATAAACAATGTTCATCTAATTTATGAGCACAACTCATTATAGAAAAAAAGACGCGACCAGGGAGCAGATAGTCAAAGCCGCCATCCAGGTGTTCGGAGGGAAGAGCTATCTCGAGGCCGGCATTTCTGAGATCGCCCAGAGGGCGGAAGTGGCGGAAGGGACCATCTATCAGCATTTCAAGAACAAGGAAGATCTTCTGTTTTTCATACCCATGGAGAGAACAAACGCCTTCTGTGAGGGTCTGGAGCTCCACCTGCAGGGGATCCAGGATGCCCACAACAAGCTGGCAAAGTTCACGTGGTTCTACCTCTATTTCTTTAAGGCAAACCCCGACTACGCGCGTATAGCAATGCTTGAATTGAGAGTTAATAAGAATTTTCAGAAAACGAACGGGTACCGCCTCTTCAGGGGGTGGCTGAAGACACTTCGGCACATTATCGAGCAGGGGCAGCGGGAAGGGTCTGTGAGGAATGACATGGACCCGGTCATCATTCAGGAACTGCTCCTCGGTACCCTTGAGCATTACGTGACGCGCTGGCTTCTCAAGGACGAGAGCTGGGACCTTCTGGAGTTCCGCGAGCAGGCGATCGAGCTTATCATGAACGGGATTAAACCGGCAAAAACCGACGAAGCCTATACGGTGGCCGCCGCGAAGGGGGCGTTCCCGGGGTGAAATCTCTATTCGTGGCAATCCTCCCTCCATTCTGATACCTCCCCCCACGGCTCGCCCTTTAAGGATCTCATGGAAGGACGATACCGGGACAACTTTTCAGCCGGGGTCTTTCCGGGCTGCGCATTCTGAATCTGTTCGCAAGGATAAAAATTGAGGCCGGCTATTTCTGACATTTATAAGAAGCAGGACAATCAAGACGGAAAACAAACTTTTTCTTTAAGACCTTTCGAAAAGGATGGGCCGCTATCGGGAATAGAATGTAAAGGACACCTCGCCCGGCGGATTGACACCCTCTTTGTCCATTATGAAATAATTGGAAGTTTGCTGAGAATTGATATTCCCGAGCGGAAGCAGGAACCATCTCGAAAAAAGGGCCTCTGGGAGAATACCTGTCTGGAACTTTTCGTTGCCGTCAAGGATTACGATCAGTACTGGGAATTCAATCTTTCGCCGTCAGAAGATTGGAACGTCTTTCGTTTCGAACACTATCGAAATGAAAGACATGCCGATAAGCTGCGAGAGGAACCTTTGATTGTCTCACTTCCTTTCAGAACTCAAAGACAATCAGGATCATTTTTGCTTGATATGGAATTCAATCTGGACAAGCTTATTCGTAAAGATCAATCCCTGGAGATAGGTGTTGCTGCCATCATCACATTCAACAAAGATAAAACTTGCTGGGCACTGACTCATTGCGGCTCTATACCTGATTTTCACAGGAGAGAGAGCTTTATCATAAAACTGTAACCGCCATTTATCTAATGCTCCTCGTTGTCTACGATGGAGTAACCCCAAAGTTGCTAGGCTTTCCTGTCCCAGGCGTGGTCGTTTATTGCCGGGTTGTCTGCGCGGTCCTTCGTGAGGAGTTCTTCCTGGATAGAGATCTCTTCACGGGTGTTGAATATGTATGCCTCCTGGTTGTGGCGGTGCTTGGCCAGACGGGGGAGCGCCGCTTCATCGTACTTGATGAAGTTCTGGCCCGCCCTGGTGGCGGTATATCTCCTGAAACCGAGGTGGACAAGCGTATCAACCCCCAGCCGTACCGATGTCTCCAGGGATTCGCGATAGATATTCTTCACGCCGGCGTCGAGAAGGTCGTACGCGTCGATGCGGTTGCGGGCCCGCACCATGATCGTGAGATGGGGAAACTCCGTCTTTATCTTTTCCACCAACTCGGCGTTTATCTCGGGTGAGTCGATGGAGGCGATGAGGACCTTGGCATGGTCAGCCCCGGCCGATTTCAGAATGTCTATCCTTGTGGCGTCGCCATAGAAGACCTTGAAACCCATTCTTCTCAAAAGATCCACCGTGTCGGAATTGTTGTCCAGAATAGTGGTCTGTATACCGTTAGCTCTGAGGAACCGGCCGATGGTGCTGCCGAAGTGACCGAAACCAGCGATTATTACGGCCTGTTCCTCGTCGATGCGGTCTGCTTCTCTCTCCTCCCCGGCTTCCTTCGTCCCGAATCTCGGGAGGATAAGCCGCTCGTTCACGAGAAGCAAAAAGGGTGTCACCGCCATACTGATGGCCGTGACACCCATCATCATATCCGACCAGTGGCCTGACAGGATACCTAGCTGCGCAATGAAGGCGAAAAGGACAAAGGCGAATTCACCGACCTGAGAGAGGGCCAGGGTGAAGATGGAATTCTGGTCGAAACTGAGGCGGGTCATCCTGCCCGTTATGTTGAGCACGAAGGCCTTGACGACGATAACGCCCAGGACAAGCACGGTGACCGTAAGAGGATTGTCCAGGATCAGCCTGAAATTGATGGAGGCCCCCACGGCTATGAAGAACAGGCCGAGGAGCACGCCCTTAAAGGGTTCGACGTCGCTTTCCAGTTCGTGGCGGAACTGGGAGTTGGCAAGGACCACACCCGCGAGGAATGTCCCCAGGGCCGGGCTGAGACCCACTATGGTCATCAGGTCGGCGGTGGCTATGACGATGAGCAGTGCGGCGGCGGTGAAAAGTTCGCGGAGGCGTATCCGGGCGATAAATCGCAGGAAGGGCACGATGATAAGCCGCCCGCCCAGAACGACGGCAGTCACGGCCCCTATCAGGGTCAGGGTCTGTGCCCACCCGGGCAAGCCTTCGAGCAGCGTTTTGTGCCCTTCCGCCGTCTGGGGCGCAGACGACATGGCCAAAAGGGGCAGGAGGGCAAGGATAGGTATGACTGAAATATCCTGGAAAAGCAGGACAGCGAAGGAAGACCTTCCGGACGCTGTCTTCGTCAATCCTTTCTCGCGCAGGGTCTGCATCACTATTGCGGTGGACGACATGGAGAAGGCAAGGCCGCAGGCAAGGGCCGCCTGCCAGGAGAAACCTGCAGCAAGGAGACCGCCGAAACACAACAGTGTCGTAGCGCACAGTTGGACCGCTCCCGTTCCCGCGATGAGCTTACGCATCCTCCAGAAGCTGGCGGGTTCCAGTTCAAGGCCGATGAGAAAGAGCATCATCACCACGCCGAATTCGGCGAAGTGCATGATGTCCTTGCCTTCCTCGCCCACAAAACCAAGAAGGAAGGGGCCGATGATAATGCCGCCCAGGAGGTAGCCCAGCACCGAACCCATTCCCAGCTTCTTCGCGATGGGTACGAACACGATGGCGGCGGTGAGATAGATCAGGGCATCGTGAAGAAAACCGTTGTTCATCTGTCAGCCCGTTCCTTCCCGGCTTCAAGCCAGTCGTTGAGATATTCGTACTCCAGAATGTCTCTCAGGTCCGTTCCGACTATCGTCAGTCGCTCAAGAAGGTCGCGATAGAGCCGTCCGTATTCCTCCGCCTCCCGGTCCGTCAGGAGATAGGTGCCGTGCACGACAAAAGGGGGCAGGTAGACCATGTTGCACAGGCGCGCTGTCTGTTCAAAGGATATAAAAAACTCCCGAAGGGTATACCCGTGCCCGCCCGACACGTAGATATCTCTCGTGCCGCCCGCCGTCAGCGTGTTGAAGATGATTTTGCCCCTGAGATTATTGCCGCCTTCGCCGTGGGCCCAGCCGTGTTCCAGCACCATGTCGATCCATTGTTTGAGCAGGGCCGGCGCCCCGTACATGTACAGGGGATGCTGCCAGATGACGACCTGGTGGTTGAGAAGGAGTTCTTTTTCCCGCTCCACGTCCACGTTGAAATCGGGGTATTCCTCGTATAGGTCGTGAAGGGTGACGCCTGGCAGGTTTGAGGCCTCCTTAAGGAGGGCCCGGTTCACCCTCGATCTTTCGAACCGGGGATGGGCGAAAAGTATGAGGACGTTGGTTTTCGCAATATCCATTGGATGGGCCTTTTCCTGCCGGAGAAACGGTTTCCTCCGTCGCAATGCCGGATGATCTACATTATCATATCAGGGACATACATGACAAGACGCCGTGCCGCTCCACCGGCGTGCAAGGGTTGGCATGGCAGTTAGAAATTCAAAATAAAGATTTGACCCCGTGATCTCTTAAAGTAAACTACAATATAGGGGAGGTCATGAATGAAACAAACAGTGAAGTGTGTAAACAAACAACCGGCATGCAGCGTCAACTTCTTTTGCATTGGGGCAATCGGTCTTTTGTTGTGTTTTTGCGGGTTCACCGATCTTTATGGACAGGCGTCGCACAAAGCCCTTGACGCAGGCATGGGGGACAAAATAAAGTTTTCCTTTGAGATGTCACCCCTCTATGTACCGAAAACCCATGTGAGTGGCGGCGGCAATCTCACTCTTACCACTGTCATGACGGAACTGAAAGCGGCAGCACAGGTGAGTGAAAAGACCAACCTGGGCCTTGGCCTCTCCTATGAATTTAACGATTATAACTTCACGCCCCTTACCGGTTTTGCCGTTTCCGACCCATGGAACAAGATTCACATGGTGGGGATTAGCGGGAGGGTGCGATACGCCATCAACCCGACGTGGAGCCTGTTTGTTGCCACTTCCGGGCAGTATTCCGGCGAGGAAGGGGCTCAGTTCGGCAGGTCTTTCCTTTACGGGGGGTCTGCGGGGGCAGCGTACACTCCGAACCCCAGGTTTACCATAGGCTTTGCTGTCGGTGCGTTTTATCGCCTCGAGAATTCCGCCGTGTTTCCGACGATTATTATCAACTGGAAGATCACCGACAAGTTTCTACTCAGAAACCCTTATCCAATCAGTGCCGCAGGGCCCGCCGGACTTGAACTGGCATACACAATGGGAAGCGGGTGGGAGCTATCCCTTGGCGGTGGCTATCGGTCGCGCCGCTTCCGCCTGTCCGACAGCGGTCTCGTGCCGGGGGGCGTGGGTCAGACCAACGCGCTTATAGGGTACCTTAATCTCAGCCGTCAGTTGGGAAAGAATGTCAGTATGAGCGTGTATGGAGGCGCCGCCTTTGCCGGTTCTATAAGGGTCGAGGACAGGACGGGCGAAAGGATTGACAGCACGAGCTATAACACTGCTCCCATCATGGGACTAATCCTGAAGACGTCCTTCTAAGGGCCTGTCGTGGATCCTGAAGAGGGGGCGGGGACAGGGATCATCTGCCGCCCTTTAACACCCCGTTGTCATTCCAGATGTTTCCATAACTGCCGGCGTTGGCCAGGGATGTCCAGCGTGACACGTTCTTCTTTGTAATGCAGTAGCAGCTGAGTGTGGTGCCGACCATCCTGCAGCAGAAACATGATTGTCTGTAGCTGCCCTGGCTGGGAATGCCCACACGGGTGCATTCGATCGTCCCGTTGCAGTTTTCGATGTCGCCTCGCTGGGCCAGACACTGGCTGACGCTGCTGAAATGCGCTGGCTTCCAACTGCCGCTGAGCGTTTTGCAGCTCGCATTGAGTATCTTGTTCTGGTTTGCGGAGTAATCTATGTTTCTACACGTTTTCTTGTAGGTGCCGGGGGGCGGCTGGTCCGAACCCAGGGCACTACCCGCTCCGAACACACAGACGACCGTAAAACAAAACAGGATCAAGACGGTCTTCACCATGTCCCGGTGCGTTCTTCGCATTCCTGTCATCTTCCGCACCTCCCTTTCAGGTTTCCCGCACGGGCGTCTACTTGCCTTTCAGCTTGCCGTTGTCGTTCCAGATGTCCGAATAAGTACTCGCGTTGCTCAGGGTGGTCCACTTTGACTTGCCCTTCTTCGGATTGCAGTAGCATCCCAGCGTGCTGCCGACCATCCTGCAGCACCAGCAGGACCTTTGATAGGAACCCACGTTCGGGAGGTTGACCCCCGTGCACTCGAGCGTCCCGTCACAGTTGGAAATGTCCCCGCCATTGCTGATACACTGGTTGGCTTTCTGGAGCTGCGTCGTATTGGATTTGCCGTCCATCTTCTTGCAGCTCGCGCTGGTTATTCTATCCGAGCTTTCGTTGTAGTATATGCTTGCGCACGTCTTCTTGTAACTGCCGTTGGGTGCAGTATCCGCGCACGCATAACTCGCGCCGATGACAGAAACGACAGCAAAACAAAACGCCGCCAGTGAGACCTTCCACAGCACACAAGACCACTTCCGCTCTTTTCCCATAGGTGTCTCCTTGTTGTGTTTTCCTTAAATGATTCTCCGGAAGAGAAAATATGTCAAGTGTTTTAAAGTTATCTTGAGTTATTCTGAGTTATGTTAAGTGTGAAACAGAAATGAATTTTCTAAAGATAGTACTCCCGCTCTTTCCTCTCCCGGCACAACTCCTGGATTTTTCTCATAAGGAGAAGGAGCGCGGGCTCTATCAGTCTTCTTGCTCCCACAGGGCATGCCTTGACGCAGGCGCAGCAGAGTATGCACCGGGATCCGTCCGTTTTTGTCACATCAATGCGGTCGATGGCGTTCTGGGGACAGGCCTCGATGCACGCGTTGCAACGGGTGCATAACGATTCATCGGTTTCGGGTGTAACGGAGGCGTTCTCCCGCATTTTCCTCAGTCGATAGAGCCCCTCCGGTTCAACGTAGGGCCTGTGGCCGGGAACGTGGATCGGCGCGGTTGCCTCAAGAGATGCGATGCCGAGGACTTTGTTCCTGATGGCCGAGCCAAATTCGCGGGCTGCCCCGAGGTCCTCCTCATCCGGTCGGCCTGTGGCCATGGGCAGGGATTCTGTGGAATACGAATGCTCTCCGATAAAGGCGCCTGCGGCGATGGGAATGAATCCCCGTGCCACGGCAATATCATACAGTTCGATCAGGGCATCATCGTACGCACGGTTGCCGTAAACCACCACGAGCACCGCGGGGGTCTTGTCGGCGGATATTTTCGTGAAGCAATCAATCGCCGGCTCTGGAATTCTCCCGTAGTAGACGGGCGCTGCGAGTATGACAACCTCATCACGAAGGACACGTGAGATACCGGAGCGCTGCGATCTCTTTGTGCAATCGAAAACTTTCACCCGCTCGCCCTGCATCCCAGCCGCTATTTTTTCAACGATTCTCCTCGTCGTTCCCGTAGGAGAAAAATAAACACACGTGATCGATTCAATATCCATAGGCAGATCCTTTCATCACGATCTGTCGCAAGTATACCATTTAAGGACGTCTCGACGCATTTTTCATTTCAGGGGTTTGCTGGCCGCTCCTGCCATGTTTTCGCCGAAGGCGCGCAAAGCGGAACTTGGGGGCCTTCGCATTTTCATATTCTCGGGAAGAGCAACATCCTGGGGCCGCAGAGTGCCCTCTAATGGGTGACCCCACGCCATGCAAACTGCCTTTCATTCATTTAGGAGAAAAGCTTATCTCTATCGATGTTTCGACTCCCGCGGTGGCAATTCCAATAGAGCCTTCTGCGTTGAGACTGAGGCCAACGCTAATGTTTTGGACCTTCCAGTTACCCGTAACTGTGTTGCTTATCTTGCCAAGAATTCCATCAATTTGGCTAATGATCCCGCCAATGTGCTTTTCTATCGTTTCAGAGTCAATTTCCTTCGTGGTAGTTATCAACCGTATAGCGTCTCGTAGGCCGTACTCTTCTCCACCTCCTCTATCTTCATAGGAAAGCTCGCTCCGGGACGCCGGAATCATGAGCGTAATTTTGTTTTTGCTGTCGGACATGCTTGTCGCCTCCGATTTTATAGAAACGTTGAAAACCCAAAAAATAGAGAAGCCTGTGCAAGATGCTGGCACAGACCTTCCCTATTGCCCGATCCGGTATGAACAGATCCTATGTGTATCCCGATCCCTTTTCGAATGCTCGGATCGATAAACAGAGCCCCGCTATCGCCATGTTTTCCATAGCAGTCCGTAAAGATACGTTGGCCAAATAAGTTTCCTATATAACTGGGGTGTTGAAATACCCGCAGAACGGAACCGGTGCCAACAGAACTCCTGCCGTTAAAAGAAAGAGGTTGGCCTGGTGCCACGGGATTACATATAGGCAGAGGCGACAATCCTGCGGGCCATTCCGTTTCATTAATCCTGACAATAGCAGCATCAATCGTTTGGGCACTGATATCCGCCAGACTTCCTTGAATCGGATGAGAATAATCACGACTTGGCGTGAGATTGACGGTACCGTCAAGAGGAATCGATTTAACGGTATGACGACAGGTGAGTATGCCCTTTTTCCAGCGTGCCGGCGATGTTTGGTTTTCCACCCAACATGTTCCCGTACCCGTGTGAGGATGTGTGGGCCAACCGGTTTCCTCGATAAAGCCATAGTTCACCGTAACCGGAAACAAGGTATCGTCGATTCTCAGAGGTAACATAGCCTGGGGCTTGGGGTCTCCAGACTCAATCAGTATATCAACGCCGTACGAAAATCCATCGATGTGGGGGATTCGTTGATGCTTATTCGTATTTTCTCGGGCAATATGTATAAACCCGCCAGAGTACCCAATCAATCTCGGGGGCATCTTACTCATCAAGTCAAGACCTGCGTTCATTAAGGCGTTGCACCAAAGATAGGATCGCCTTAAGAGTTCATTTTCAACTGAATTCGCAAGCTTTTTCGCGTTTCTGTCTAGAAAATAATCGGGCGGCTCGCCAGAGGGTACCAACTTTTCTATTAAATCTCGTGGTAGAACCATATCGGCATCTTCTCCTGTCTAATCCATTGCGTACTCCGCCATCATTCCAGAGAAAGTCCCTCTTTACCTCACAATCCGTTAGGAACTGGTTGTCGGTGCCGCGTTAGAATGACCAATTAAGTACAGTTGGCGACAGCTGCCAATAGAATACAGGAAAGGATCTGCCATGTCTGTCGCCAAAACAATAATTGTTTTGTGGTAATTGTAGTATCTGACTTGTCATCTCTTTGATTATGGATCTGGGTAGAGGTTGTCCTGATAACCTTCCGTAACCTCCCGGGGTAAGGCCTTGCCGTCACAGGTACCCAAATCCGCCAGTAAACGGATTCTTTTAAGGCTTCCTCTCCATTCTCTCTTCTATGCCTGCGAACCCCCAAAGGGGGTAACGGGTCCCATCTGTTACGGGATAAACGTGATTACAAGACTGATCCTAGGCCATATACGCGATCCGGGTAAGAACGTTCCTACAGTATTTTACGAAGTTGAGTTTTCCGCAGCCCGGCTGTCAGGGTCCAGCTTGCCGCAAGGGCGAAGGCGAGAACGACGAGGAACTTCACGCCGGCGGCGATCGGTTGGTTCAGGAGAAGGAATTGCGCCCAGAGGACGAACATATAATGAAAAACATAGATGCCGTAGGCATTGTCCGAAAGATTGTCGCCCGCGGCAATACTGGTAGCGAAGAATCTGCGGGCTATGCCGAGGGCGGCAAGGATCGTGAAGGTACAGGAGAAAGAGAGGCTGGTGTTGAGGACAATCTTCGTCATGGTCGCCGATATGCCGGGGAGCAACGCCGGACTCAACGCGTTCGCCAAATAGCCCAGCGCTCCGACGGCAAGCCAGAGGGGCCACAGCTTCAGGTTCTCCCGCGAGAGGGAGCGCTTCATGTCCCCGGCTCCAAGCGCCAAACCCATTAGAAACCAGACAAAATAGAGCAGGGCCCTCGACGGGTGAGGCAGGCCCAACGGTCCGGCGAGGAGGAGCACGTCCGGCAAACCGACAAAAGACAGGGGAACGGCCGTTGCCAGGGTCGCCAGGGAAAAAACGGTCACAAGAGCGCCGGTCGATCCGGCAGTCCAGGAGAATCCCTTCATGACAGCGGGTAAGAAACGGAACGCGACGACGACGATGACACAGAAAGCAAGCAATACCCAGAGGAACCACAGCGGCCCCGCATTCCATGTCCCGCCGGCGAAGAAACTGGCCAGATAATCTCCGTGGCCGGCGGATGTGCTGAGCAGCCACGACGGGTAGAGCGCTATCGGGCTCAGTACAACGGAGAAGACCACAAAGGGCACACCGAGACGCTTCGCCCGGTCTGCAAGGAAGCGGCCTTCGCCTTTGCGCGCGATGGAGGGAACCACGAAGAGCCCGGAGACAAAGAACATGAGGGCCATGAAAAAGAGGTCGTTCCAGCTTACAAGGATATCGAGGGGGAGAAACCGTACCGCATCGACAACCGGCATAGGTGATTCCCTGTAATGCTCCGCATCAAAACTGCTGAACGTGGTATAGGCCAACGCGGCATGATGGGCAACCACCGATACCGTCACCAAACTGCGCAAATAATCAATGGAAACATCCCGGCTCAATCCGACCCCGCCTCGCCAGCCAAAATCCCATCGTGCTTCTGTCTGCCTTCCGCCATTATCTTTCAGTTTGACACAGTATACAGGGCGAAACAGCGCGAGGCAAGATAGAAGAGACAATCTCACGCTGATCCACTGGAGAGGAAAGTTCGTGATCACGATATGCGGCTTCATGAGATATATGAAGACGAATGCGGACAAACTGGATAATAGTAGACCGATCAAAGTGATTCTCAAATTCAGGATGGTCCCTGTCCAATAGCTCTCCTGGTTCCCGGCCTTCGCCGGGACGACGATGAGAGAGGGATGGGATGACGATGAGAGAGATACTCGCACAGAATGTCCGCTGTCACGACCCCAACAGGGTGAATAGCAAGAACGCTTTGGTTCCCGCTGATCTCGATCATGTGTGCTTTCGGCACAGTCGTTTGCAGCGACAGGAACCGTCCGACCCGCTCCACGGGTGACAACACCATGTCATCGCGGCACGTATAAGCACGGCACATCAAGTTGGGAATGCATTGCCTGCAGTTCACGGGCGGCCCAATTTCCTTCCGGGTGTGGGCGGCGGGCGTTGCCAAAAGCATTTCAGTGGAGTATCATTGTGATAAGGGGACCGGGGGAGTGGCGCCGGCGACCCTGGTGCAGAAAGGTGTTCATAATGGATTTTATCGACGTCCTGTTGAAATCGAAGAGTATCACCTTTTTCATACAGTCATTCATATCGCTGTTTGTGATCGTGAATGCAATAGGAAATGTTCCCCTGTTCGTCACGCTCCTGGAGAGATTCGGGCCGGATGAGAAGACGGCCATGATGAAAAAGGCGACAATCATAGCTGCGCCTACCTTGCTCATTGTGACCGTGACGGGCAACCTGTTCTTTCGCCTCCTGGGCATCGACATGTTCGCCTTTACGATTGCCGGCGGTATTCTGCTGATGATCATTTCAATCGAGATGCTTCTGGGACTCAAGACGAGAACCCAGTCTTCCCGGGATGAAGAGCAGACCAGTTCGGAAATGGACGAGATAACGGTTATCCCCCTTGCCATTCCTCTTCTGACCGGTCCCGGCGCATTGACTACGGGCATAGTGCTCTTCAACGCGGCGGGAAATGTCCTGAACAAGATGATCCTGCTGGGCACGATAATTCTGGTCTTTGTAATCTCATACATAATACTCGTAAATTCCAAGCATATACTTACCTTCCTCGGAAAAACCGGTACGCGGGTAGCGAGGAGGATAATGGGTCTCATGCTCTTGTCGATAGCTGTTCAGTTCATCATAAAGGGCATTTTTGATGCTTCTCGCCTGTATACGCCGTAATCCGAAGGGTCCAATGCAAGGGCGGTCTAATCCCGGTAATATCCAGGATCAGACCGCAATTCTTTCAAGCATCTCTCCGGGCCCTCTGCGGGCTTGGGTCCTGAGGCAAGCCTCTACTTGCAGTTGTAAAACTCCGGTTCGCCGAAGATGATCTTTTCGGCTTTGTCGTGGTTGATCCTCAGCTCCGACCAGATGTTCAGCCGCTTGATTCCCCTTATCTCGACATCGACGTCCACCGTCTGGCCCGGGTAGACTGTCACACTTTTCAGGACATCCCCCTTCCTGTCGTTGTTGCGGACAAAGAACGTCATGGGAGCTTTCACGCCTCTGTCTATGTATATCGTTGTCTTGAAATACCTGTACCTGCCCTCGGGTCTTACGTAGAAGGTGAAATAGGCCATAGACAGGGTCGACGAGTTCTTTATGCCCCAGCGGTAATTCTTCGCGGGGGTACTAAGCGCCGCAGCGTCGCTGGTCATCATTGTCCCGTAATCATCGCTGTACTGCATCTTTGTTCTCACAGGCACAACGTCCTTCTTATCACAGGTATAGGCCGGGACCGGCGGCGCACTTTGAGCAGGCGATCGAACGGGCGCGAGAGACTCGCAAGCGCACAAACCGAACATAACCACGCACATCAGGAACAAGACGTATCTTTTCATTGAGATTCCTCCTCTTTTTTGTCTCCCACCTAAAATTGTAGTTGCGTAGAGTCATTTTCCACAAATCGACCTAAAGATGCAAGAGAAAAGAGGTGAAGACAGCCTGAACGGCTGAATTGTCTCCTATTTGCTTCCTTCGAGCAACGTGAGGGTAGCGAGCATGTCGTAGGCGGTTTTTATGTTTCTTTCGTACAGCCTCGCGGGGGATGTGTAGAAGAAGACATGGTATACGAGGTCCGAGGCGCGGGGGATGATAACGGCCCACTGCTGGAGTTTCTCTCCCTGCAGCGTGTAGGTAACCCCGAAGGTGATGGCGTTTACGGGCGTTCCCTTCTCCGATGTGGAGGCAAAGGTCTTCTCATTGAAGAACTTCGTCCCGGGATCGCTATTTGTGAACTGTGCCTTGAGATCGGAGATTAAAGACTGTACGTTTTGATGCTTACCCCCGAACTTCGCCGAAGCAACGTTCTGTATCGTCACCGTCGTGTAATAGTCGTCGGTGCCCCTGGGTCCCGCAAAAAGCACGGTCACCTTGTCGGGCTTTTCCA
Organism: Deltaproteobacteria bacterium UBA5205; assembly: GCA_002412715.1. Taxonomy (GTDB): domain Bacteria; phylum Desulfobacterota; class Syntrophorhabdia; order Syntrophorhabdales; family Syntrophorhabdaceae; genus Delta-02. The sequence goes on along the minus strand of DHVP01000025.1, from coordinate 138,185 downwards.
TGACCCAGCCGGAGGGATATCTGATCTCGTAGCCGGCCCATTTTTCATAGAACATGTTCGACAGACTGACGGCAGCTTTGTCCGCCGATAGCGCCGCCGTTGCCGCAAGCAGAATAGCTACCGACACCCCTATCGCAATTATCACGCTTTGCTTCTTCATCGCCTGCCTCCCGATTTTGGTCATATGGTTTCCCTATTCTCGGATGATTTTGGCCCCGATGGCAAGAAGAAACGACCCGTTATTTCTTAGAGACTGCGGAACTTATAATATTCAACCGGCGCGTGATCGTCGGTTATGACCGGCATATCCATTTCAATATTTTCCCTCCATAACGATTGTAGATATTTATTGAGCTCTTTGTCCGGGGAGGTGAAGGACTGTGCTTTGTCGTTCTTGAGGGCGACCAGGATAACGTTCTGTGACTCATGGCTGTCTTTGTTGCTGATCTTGAAGATATACACCTGCGGAAAATATTGCCTGTACGTGGCAACTTCGGCCCTCAAAAATTCTCCTTTTTTCCCATTGATCCCTGAAATAATATTCTGTATTACCAGCCCGTCGTCATTGAGGGCATTGTACATCTTACCGATGGCTTCACGTGTCGCCAGCTGGTAGGGGACCGAAATAAAAGAATTGAACGCGTCGCCGTAAATGACATCATATTTATTTTGATTCTTGTTAAGGAATGTCCTTGCGTCCTCATGAAATATCCTTAATCGGTCATTCTCTTGCAGCCTGAAATATTTCCGGGCGATCTGTGTCATCCCGGGATCGATCTCCACTACATCCATGGTCGATTCGGGAAATTTATCTATAAAATACTTCGGGTATGAATAACCGCAGCCTCCGATCATCAGGGCTTTCTTTATATGAGGGTGAAAATGCTGCACCAGGCGGAAGTATTTCGCGTACGTAAACACCAGGTCGTCACTATCAAGGAACATGGCCGATTGATTGGCAAATGGGTCTGTACGCAAGGTGATCATAGCCTTTTTGCTTTTTTCGTCATGGCCGTATTCGATCCAGACCTTATTGTAAGGTGTATCAATGTCGATGACCCCTTTCTTCCCGAAAATAGACCCCTGGAAGAGGGCAATGCATGAAACGCATGCAATAACTACAAGTCTCGTTTTAAAGAGTATTTTCCAGGATGCTATCACCGACATGGCTATTAAGCTGATTGACATAAACAGCAGGATTCTGGTCGTTCCGAAAAAGGGAATGATAAAGAAGCCCGCCGCGAAAGTTCCGACAATACTGCCGATGGTCGAGATGGCATAGAGGTTTCCAACCGTAGACGCCGAGCTTTCCAGGTTTTTCATTTTCAGCTTGACCGAATAGGGCGATATCATGCCCAGCGCAACGCTGGCGGGGGCAAACAGGAATAACGAAGCGATGAGGGCCGTATATTCGGAACGTACATTCAACAGCTGAACAAAATCCAGAATGATGTTCTTCAGAAAAACGGTGGACCCTATAAAAATTGCGGCAGAGAAAATAATAGTCGAAAAAAAGTGCCATTCTGCCTTTCTATCGGCCAGTTTCCCTCCCAGATAATAACCCAGGCTGAGGCTGCCAAGAATCACTCCGATTAAACTGGTCCATACATATATCGAGGTGCCCGCATAGGGCGCGATCAATCGTGATCCGACCAATTCATAGATCATGACGATAGCACCGCAAATAAAAACAATGAATTCCAAAGTATATTTTTTTACCATGGTGGCCGGTCTCCAAATAAACCGGAATTATTGTAATACGTACGCTCCGGGAATCGCGATCTCAATGGGCCAGGCCAGGGGTCCGGCAAGCGCCTGAGCCATAGAACGCGGTATGGCTATGTCGTCATTTTAGCAGATATAAGGTCGGGGATGGAGAGAATTTATCGGGGATCGCACCCGCTGAAGCCACAAGTCCGTTATTGACAGCAGACAGGCAACAATGGAATACTGTCGATCTGCATGGATACCATGCATTAATACCATTCAATTCAGTAGTTCAAGGCTGTTCAGGAAACTCGAGGTACCTTCAGCATGACGTGGGAAATCGATACCCTCGGGTTACTATTCTACGGAGGAGGAATCATCATGATAAGCGGGCATTTTAGAAAAGGCACAATTCTTGGCATCTCAGCTATCTGCGCCGTGCTGTTCCTGTTTGGCGGGATAGGGCCGTATGGAATAACCGGATCGGCCGGGGCGGCAGACAACACGCAGGTAGATTTCTACAAAGAAATTGCGAAGACCATGGTGCGGGGAACAGCGGCAGGATTGGGCGAGGCCCTGAAAGGTATGAAGACTGAAAAAGACCGTATTGATCTGATCCGTGCCTTTATAAACCCGATACGATTTTATCCCGATAATTCCGGATACTTCTACGTCTACGATTTCAACTGTACGAACATCGCCCATGCAGCTCAAAAGGAATTGCAGGGAAAGAGCCTTCTTGATTACAAGGACCAGAAGGGCAATTTCGCCTGCCGCACCATGCGGGACGCGGCGAAGAACGGCGGCGGATTTGCGGAGTTTTATTTCTCCAAACCTGGCACCACGGGAGAGTTCAAGAAACTGGGATATTCAGAACCCATCCCGGGAACGAACTATTTTATAGGCTCCGGGGTCTACATACCGTAATCAGCTTTTTTTGCCGTGTTTCTTCAGCGCGCTGCCCAGGTCATCACAGAAGATGTCGCGCATCTCTCTGGGTTCTACCACCTCGACGTGCGGCATCCATTGGTAGATCCAGTTGCGGATACCCAGGATCCCGTTGACCCTGAATGTCACCTCAACGCCTCCGTCGGCCAACTCGCGCGCCTGTTGGCTGGCGTGCCACGTTTTTCTGAGGATCAGCGGTTTGTAAACCTCATCGAATCTCAGGACCACATCGACGGGCTCGCCATCGATAAAGGCGCCGAAGGCACCGGATAATTCCTCCTCCGCGGTAAGGTGGGCGGGTACGAAATGCCTGTCCTGGATGGACAACGACACGATACGGTCGAGAGCAAAGGTTCGTACGGCTTTGTCTGCATGGTAGAATCCCCTGAAGTACCAGATGCCGTTCCGAAAGAACAGGTAATACGGATCGACCATGTTCACTGTGGCTTTCTTCGCGCCAAAGGCCTTATAGGTCAATTCCATTTTCTGGAAGTTGATAATTGCCCGGTGAATGGGAGCGAGATATTGCTCCGTACCGGTTGGAACTGTCTCCGGTGAAAGAACGATGTGTTTCAGGTCCGGCGGATGAGCAACGGCAAGCTTTTGCTCGATGCTGCCGAGACTTTTTTCCATCCCGGGACCAAAGCTGCCCAGCATTTTTCGGGCAAGGGAGAAAGCGAGCGCCTCTTCCAGGGAGATGTTGGGCTTCTTCAAGGTATAGCCCCCTGTGAAGGCATAGGTCTTGTTGTCGCGATCATAATCGATCGGGAAACCGGCTGTTATGAGCGTCCTGATGTACCGGTGGACCGTTCGCTTGCTGACCTCAAGCTCTTCCCGCAGGGATTCCGCGGTGACCTTCGTCCCGCTGTCGAGCTTATTGAGAATGATTACCAGTGAATCAAACTATAGGACATGAATATCCCCTTTTATCGCCCCATGATATCATGCCTGACTGACAGCGTTATGTCACGTCAATTCATAATCAGGGTAAGATAACCACGTTGCGATTCCCCATGCACTTCCGCCATTCCATTGGTGGGCCAAAACCAATACATCACCCCGCAACGAAATGGCAGAAAGATTTTGACATTTGGTTTTTATTCATTTAACTTATTTCTTACATTAGAAATGTGACTATGTTCAGGATAGACTACATATTTTTACAATCCGACTGAGAACCACTTCGGGGGCCCGTGCGGCTCCCCATAAAGATGGGGTTCGAAGTCCCCCCGGCCTGACCCCAGGCAGCTCCTGCAAGTCCGGTCGGGAAATCTGCGATCGGGCATTTATGGGAGAGATTCAAAAAACAAATTTTCACCGACGAAAGTTGTCTCCCTGGTCTTGTAAGAATCGGATCGTTTTATTCTCGCCAGAGATGACGACAGTATCTGGCCTGAGCTACTGTTCAGGATGTGAGAGCCCGATAAACAATGAAAAGGAGCGGGATGAACATGAAAAGAGATCGCGTCCTTAGTATAATTTCATCTTTCATTGGAGAGAGGTATGCCTGAATTCATAGATGCCCGGGGACTCGGCTGTGCGCAACCGGTTCTTCTCGCCAGAGCGGCACTCGAAACGCATGATGAAGTTGTTGTTGACGTCGATGCCCGGGTACCCGTTGAAAACATTACCGCCCTGGCGCGGCACGCGGGTTATACGATGGAGGTTACCGAGAGACCGGGGAATGTTTACTCCATTAAACTGATGAAAGTGCGCGGGGAATCGTGACGCTTCCCTCGAACACGATCCTGGAACATGGTTGGGGTGGAGCAAATGCGAACGAACTTATCGATGACGAAAAACTTGATCCCGTTACCGGATTTCCGGGCGCACGGTCTGTCCTTGCCCGTATTGTAAAGAAAGAAGCCGCGTGAGAACTGCCGGGTATGGATCCGCTTATCAATGATCGATTCGCAAACAACCCGAATGAAAGGATCCTCGATTCTATCATCTGGAAAAGAAGCATTGGATTGCCTGTTGTTGGGATATATTGCGCCTATGCGCCCCTGGAGCTCGTTCGTGCAATAGGTGCTGTCCCCGCCTGTTTGTGCGCTTTTTCGCGGAAAACTATAGAGGAAGCCGAGACAGTTTTGCCCGGTAATCTCTGCCCCCTTATCAAATCCAGCTTCGGATTCATCAAAACCGACACGTGCCCCTTTTACGCTCTCTCGGAAGCTATCATCGGGGAAACGACCTGTGACGGCAAGAAGAAGATGTTTGAACTTATTCGGCATATCAAACCGACCCATATCATGGACCTTCCCCAGGAACCCGATGAACCGGAAGCGCTTTTCACATGGACGACAATGGTGCGTAAGCTAAAGACCTTTCTTGAGAAGACTTTCGGCAAAGAACTGACCGATGACAGTATCGAGTTCGAGATCAGGGAGACGAATCGAAAGAACCGGCTCATGAACGATTTTTTCAAATACGTGGAGCATTCTCCTCCTTTGCTGAGTTGGAGTGAATTGTACGATCTGTTTGGTGTCGAATATGTGTCGAATGGCGATGAGCTGCAGGCGACGCTGGAAGGGCTTGCGGTGAAACTCGAAAAACGCCGCGATGACGGGGATTTTGTCGGCACCAGCCTCTCTCCCCGTGTTCTCGTCAGCGGTTGTCCCGTTGGTGGAGATGCCAATAAGATCTTCAAGGTTATCGAGGAAGCGGGAGGCGTTATCGTCGCAATGGAGGCATGCAGCGGCATGAAACGGTATTCGGTCACCATCGATGAAAACACGGGTGATCCCATCTCATCCCTGGCCCGGGCGTACCTCACGATCCCCTGTTCCTGTATGACACCAAACCAGCGTCGTATTGATGTGATCGGTGCCATGATCGAGCGATTCAGGCCGCAGGCGGTTATCGACGTGATCCTTCAGGCGTGCCATTCCTATAATATCACCCGCGTGCAGGCCATCTTTGAAAACCTGTGATTCTTCGATGCCGGGATGGCTTGCTGAGTAAATTGCCCTGTCCTGTCACTTTGTAGGTATTGACCGTTCCATGCGGTTGATTGTAATATCAGATCAGGAGTACATCAACATCACTTTTTAGGAGGTCGTTATGACTACCGTCATTGAGTATCTGAAAGCAAATCCTGTTTTTCATATTGCCACCGTTGAAGGCACGAAGGCCCGGGTCCGCCCCTTTGGTTTCAGCATGAAAAGAAACGGTGCATTGTATTTCTGCACGAACAAAACAAAAAATGTGTACAAGCAGTTGTCCCAGAACCCTGAAATCGAGATTTCCGATATGGGAAATGACGGGACATGGATGAGAGTACGGGGGCGGATAGTGTTTGACGACACCAGGGAGGCCAAGGTTCAGGCATTCGCGGAGTCCGCGAACCTTCTCAAGGTCTATCCGAAAGGGGCGGACGACGAGACATTCGTGACGTTTTATTTCACCGAGGCCGTGGCAACCCTATACTCCTTCACGGCACCACCGAAAGACATACCCCTGGTCTAAGGGAATGTTTCGTGCGTTCTTCCCGGAAGTGGAATTCCCCCGGGATTAACCTGTTTTCGGCTTGTTTTTAAAGGTCAATGAAAGCGCCATGTCCCGCGTCGTGGAAGGGAAGGGTGCCGCCATTTCCCTGAGCTTCATGGGGTCAATAACATCCGTCTCCAGTTCGTCCTTGAAGGGAATATATTTTCTGAGGTACACGGCATCGAGAAGGGCCTTCTCGGCAGCGGCGATGCTTACACCGTCCGTTGTGTCGAACCCGAAGAATAGCCTGTTGGTGATCGAGGAGTACTCGATGACGCGGTTCCCGTACGTGATTCTGTTGCGTGTGCCATAGGTGGAATGCAGCGTGATTGCCGTGCATGTCAAGGGGACCTGGAGCAACAGACCGTGGTAGTTCATGGCCCATTCGCAGGAGATATATGTCGGCCTTCGTGCGAAGCACGCGACTTCTTCCACTGTGGGGGGGCTGGTTCCTGAAGACCAGGGAATTAAAATAGGACCCCTTGGCCAGCCGGGCTACACTAATAACGTTGTGGAATGCAGAAAACGGATGTGAAGGCTGTACGGGAAGAGGTTGACCTTTGACTGCGAGATAAGGCACAACCTGGTTTTGAAATGCGGGATTTACCTGTCCTGAATCATTGTTTTATAAAGAAAACAGTATGGGAAATGGATTATTTTGGACAGCAGTAGGATACAAATGTATAATCATTGCGGTGGAGGCAGGGACAGTCCCGGGAGCGCCGCATGCTTTAACGGCCATATCGATACCAGGATGTTAGATGAAAACGATGAATCCTTTCGAAAGCAAATGTTTTCCTCTTGGCCCCACCGTGTACAAGGACGGGGTGAATTTCAGTGTCTTCTCAAAAAACGCCGCCGTGGTGGAGCTGCTCCTCTTCGAACACGTTGACGATGCGGTACCGCGGCGCGTGATCGGGCTTGATCCCGAGCGTAATCGCACCTATCATTACTGGCACACCTTCATTCCCGGCCTGACAGCCGGACAGATCTACGGCTGGCGTGTCCACGGCCCATTCGAACCTGAACGGGGTTTGCGGTTCGATGCCGGCAAGGTGCTTCTCGACCCTTATGGAAAGGCGGTGGCGGTACCCGAAAATTACAGTCGCAGGGCCGCCTCGGAGCAGGGCGACAACGCGGCGGTGGCCATGAAAAGCGTGGTGGCGGACCTCGATGATTACGACTGGGAAGGCGATACGCTTCTCATGCACCCCTTCTCCGCGACGGTGATCTACGAGACGCACGTGGCAGGGCTCACGAGAAATCCCAATTCCGGGGTCGCCATCGAAAAACGCGGCACTTACGCGGGGCTGACAGAAAAGATCCCCTATCTGAAGGAACTGGGTGTTACCGCCGTCGAACTCCTGCCCGTGTTTCAGTTCGACGAGCAGGATGCTCCGGCGGGCCGGACAAATTACTGGGGTTACGCCCCCGTGTCGTTTTTCGCGCCTCACAGCCGGTACAGCTTAAGGAAAGACCCTCTTGGCCCCCTGGACGAATTCCGCGACATGGTGAAGGCCCTCCATGCGGCCGGTATAGAGGTCATACTCGATGTCGTTTACAATCATTCGGCGGAAGGCAACCACATGGGCCCCACTATCTGTTTCCGGGGCTTCGAGAACAGCGTCTATTACGTCCTCGATAATGACAGGGCATGCTTCGCGGATTACACGGGCACCGGCAACACCTTGAACGCCAATCAGCCCATCGTTCGCAGAATGATTATCGACAGCCTTCACTTCTGGGTTGAAAAGATGCACGTAGACGGCTTCCGTTTCGATCTCGCCTCCATCCTCTCCCGTGATGAATCCGGCCGGCCGATGGAGAATCCGCCTGTGTTGTGGGATATCGAGTCGGACCCTGTCCTCGCCGGGGTCAAGCTCATTGCCGAGGCATGGGATGCGGCAGGGCTCTACCAGGTAGGCAGCTTCGTCGGCGACAACTGGAAGGAATGGAACGGCAAGTTCCGGGACGATGTGCGGGCCTTTCTCAAGGGTGACAACAGCACCGTTACGCGGCTTGCCCAGCGCCTGATGGGAAGCCCCGATATCTACGGGCACGAGGAGCGGGAACCCGAAAAGAGCGTCAACTTCGTGACCTGTCATGACGGTTTTACCCTCAACGACCTCGTGTCTTATAACCGCAAGCACAACGAGGCAAACGGTGAAGACAACAATGACGGCACAGACTACAATCTGAGCTGGAACTGCGGCATTGAAGGGCCCGGCGACGACCCTGCCATCGAGGAACTTCGCAATCGCCAGGTCAAAAATTTTCTGACGATCACCCTCATGGCCGTCGGGACGCCGATGCTCGCCATGGGCGACGAGGTACGCCTCACCCGGTACGGCAACAACAACGCTTACTGCCAGGACAATGAAACGAGCTGGTTCGACTGGTCTCTTCTGGAAAAGCACGCCGATATATATCGCTTCACACGCAGCCTCGTTCAATTTCGACTTTCCCGGCAGTATGGAAAGACTCCACGCTGGATGAGCCTCAATGAGCTGCTTCGCGATGCCTGTTTCGACTGGCACGGGGTAAAGCTCGACCAGCCCGACTGGAGGTACGACTCCCACAGTCTCGCGGTAACGGTTTGGGCCGCAGCCAATCTCGTATTCCACCTGATGCTGAACAGCTACCGGGAGCCCCTTGAATTTGAACTGCCGCTGGCGTCGGAAGCCGGGAAAGGCCCCTGGCAGAGACTGATCGACACGTCCCTTGAATCTCCCGACGACTTTTGCCGGTGGAGTCAGGCCCCTCGAATCTCAGGCGAAACATATCGCCTGCGCCCCCATTCCATAGCCTTCCTCTTCTCTCACGTCAAAGAATCGTTATGTTCTCCCGGCTAAGCTTTCGCCCCATGTCCGGGGAAAAGTGATGGAACTCTTTAATTTCTCGCGAATGTCCCGCAGATACCGCGGGGTGGGGATGGAAAGTGATTGATCTGGTGCGGAATAAGTACCATAATTTGGCAAATCTTGCAGGGAAATGACGGCACTGCCGCTTCACACTGGTACCTTTCAAAAAAGACTCGAAAAATGATAGAGTTGCGCAACGAGGCTTTTAATGCAGCTCCCGGGATGAAGAGACAGTTTGATTAGAGATAAGCGGGCTTGCCGGTTGAGGTGGAAAGATGAAATATGATTTTGATCGGGTTGTCGAGCGAAGAGGGACCGATAGCATTAAATGGCGGAGGTATGGTAATGACGTTACCCCCTTGTGGGTGGCGGATATGGATTTTGTTTCTCCCGAGCCGATTGTTGAAGCCCTGCATGAACGGGTGGACCATCGGGTTTTTGGGTACGGGGGAGCGGGCGAGGAGCTCATAAGCGTCATTCGGCATCGGCTCAAAACGCTGTATGGATGGGATGTTCCGGGAGAACAGATCATTTTTGTACCCGGTGTTGTAACGGGCCTCAATCTCGCATTTCAACTTTTTGCGGACCCCGGGGATGCTGTATTGGTTCAGCCTCCGGTCTATTCACACTTTCTTGCCGATCCGGTGAACCGCGGCCGTGCAGTGATCGATCCGCCATTGGTAAAAAAGGGGGATGCCTACGAAATCGACTTCGATGCATTCGAGAAGGCAATCACAGACCGGACCAGGATCTATGTACTCTGTAATCCCCACAACCCTGTCGGCCGAGTTTTTCGAAAAGATGAATTGGAGCGGCTTGCCGATATCTGCTTACGCCGCAATGTTCTGATCTGTGCCGATGAGATCCACTGCGATCTTCTCTACCCGGATCATCACCATATACCCATCGCTACGCTTGGCGACGAGGTGGCCGATCGGACGATTACCTTTATGTCGCCAAGCAAGACTTTCAACCTGGCGGGCTTGAAGTGTTCCTTTGCGATAATCAAGAACCGCGCGCTTCGGAAAACCTGGGTGAGAGGCAGTGAGGGACTCATCCCACATGTAAACATCATGGGTCTGACGGCTGCCCTGGCGGCCTTCAGGGACGGCCAGGACTGGCTGGACCAGTGCCTGGCCTACCTCACGGGCAACAGGGATCTTCTGGTGGACTACGTGCGTGAAAAGCTGCCTTCCATCACGATGACGCGCATGGGGGCGACCTATCTCGCCTGGCTCGATTGCACCCGATCCGAGATGCCGGGGAACCCTTTTCGTTTCTTTCTCAAGGAGAGCAAGGTGGCTCTCAATGATGGGGCTGAGTATGGAAAGGGGGGAGAAGGATTCGCAAGGCTCAACTTTGCATGCCCGAGGGAGATGCTTGTCGACGCCCTCGAGCGTATGGCTGGCGCTCTGGAGAGGTTGTAGCCGGGAAAATGTGTTTAACATCGTTTTCTTTTATGATAACATGTTCAGGCTTTCGTACGCACACTCCCAATTAATAAAGAGGTATCGAATGAAAAAGTTTCTCCTGCTCGTACTTGCCGTCGTCCTTCTGATGTCAGCCGGTATCACCCAGGCCGCTGAAACGCTCACGGCCTCCGGGCATCCCCAGTATCCGCCCATCATGTGGAAGGAAAAGAACACCATCGTCGGTGTCGGTCCCGAACTTGTCACGCTGCTCTTCAAGGACCTCAATGTAACGGTAAAATCGCCATACAAGGGTGGTTGGGACAAGGTTCAGGAAGAGGCAAAACAGGGAAAGGTTGACGTTCTCGTCGGTCTTTATCCGACAGAAGAAAGAAAAAAGTACTTTGAATACTCCAGCCCCTACGCGAAAGACCCCGTTGTGATCTTTGTTGCGAAAGGCAAGGCGTTCCCGTATTCAAAATGGGATGATCTGGTCGGTAAGAAGGGCACCACGACCGTTGGCGACAGCTTCGGTGAGGCATTTGATAAATTTATTGCTGAAAAACTCACGGTTACGCGTTCCGCAAAGGTTGAAGAGAACTTCTCAAAGCTTATCGACGGAAGCGCTGACTACTTCATTTTCGCTATGTATTCGGGCCTCTTCGAATCCCGACGGCTCGGGATTTCAGACAAGGTTGAATATCTCCCCGTCAATGCATCGGTAGAAAATTTCTGTATCGGTATCTCCAAGAAATCACCCTTTGTAAAATACCTTCCCGAGATCAACAAGAAACTTGACGTTCTGATCGGTAACGGGACTGTGGACCGGCTGATAGAAAAATACTCCGACCAGTATAAAAAGTCAGTTTCGAACAAGAAGAAGTAGCGAACAACTTTTCCAGAGCATCACTCCCGGGGGATGGGTTGCTTGTTTCAACCCGATCTCCCGGGCTCACGCAGTCCGCGTCGCTCCGTGAGGACCGCCGTGTAAATCTCTTTCGACCGCCGTGTTCATCGCGTCAGCAGTACGGGACATATGGAACCCTTAAGAACGTTGCGGGCCACGCCGCCGATAAGGAATTTTGCAAGTCCCGTTTTGCCGAGAGATGCGATCACTATGAGATCGATCTTTCTTTCTTTTCCCTCCTTCAGTATCTCGTCGTAAGGAATACCCTGACGAACATTGGTGACCACCTGCACCTCTTTGGCCTGTGGAAAGAAGTCAAGCTGATTTTGGAAACCAGTATGAGCCCGGGCTATCGCGCTATTTTTGATCCCCTGCACTACTTCTTCGGGAAAAGTGAACTCGAAATTCCCGCGGTGAATATCCTCGTGGACAACGTGAAGCAGGAAAACCTGCGCATGATACTGCCGTGCTATATCCAGCGCCTGCCCAAAAGCACGGTCCGAATACTCCGAAAAATCCGTTGGTACAAGAATCCTGGTTGGTGCTAACATCTTCATCCCCTCCTTTGCTTGCAGCCTCTATCTCACCGATCACAGCAACACAGTTCGGTGGATTTAACAGAGGGGACCCGGGGAACGCTCCTCGTAGAAAAGTAAAAAAGTCATTACCTGTTTGCTTGCTGCCTTCCACAAAAATATAAAGCCAATCGGCCTATCTACCTTCTTAAGGAACATCCCCAGGCCCCATTCCCGATGCAAAGATAATCACGGTTCCGGCCATCATCGCGACGTCCACCTTTTCTCCATAACAATATCAGAAATAATGTGGCGTGTCTGTCGCCAAAGGAACAATTTATTTGTCGTCCGTACAGCTACAAGAGTGCCATTTATCTTCGAAATCTCTAATAAATTCTGGTATAATCAGCCATGGCACAAATCATTGCGTGTGTCGACATGGATGCGTTCTTTGCTTCCGTAGAGCAGCGGGACAACCCTTCCCTAAAAGGTAAACCCATAGCCGTTACCGGTGCCGGAGAGAGAACCGTCATAACGACCTCTTCATACGAGGCGCGGGCATTCGGGGTCAAGACGGGGATGACCACATACAAGGCAAAGAAACTGTGCCCGCACATAATCTTTGTAACAGGTAATAACAAAAAATACACCCGGGCCTGCAAACAGCTGGAAGATATCTGTCTGAGATACACCCCTGATATAGAGATCTATTCCATCGATGAAGTCTTCCTCGACATCACCGGCTCACACCACCTTTTGGGCGGTCCCGAGAGGCTTGCCGGGGCCATCAAAGATACGGTGAGGAATGAGCTGGGGATTACCTGTACGGTAGGTATGGGGTCGAATATCCTTCTTGCCAAGCTGGCCAGCGACCTTGCAAAACCCGACGGGTTCCAATGGATATCCGAGGATACCGTGGCATCCGTTCTTGAAACGCTCCCTGTTAAGAAGCTATGGGGCATCGGACCTCATACAGAGGAAAAACTCCGGGCCATGGGTATCACAACCTGCGGTGCGCTGGGGAGGGCGTCCCTTCCCCTTCTTATAAAGACCTTCGGTACTGTGGGGGAACGTCTCAAGGACATGGGCAACGGACGGCTGGACAGGCCCGTGGAGATAACGGCGCCCGAGACGAAATCCATAGGCCACAGCATCACCCTGCCGAAAGACATAGTAAAACGGGAAGAGATCGCGAGCTGTCTTCTCAGGCTGAGCGAAAAGGTAGGCCGGAGGGCGAGACGCTACGACCATAAAGGGAAGAAGATTACCCTGACCGTCAGGTATGCGGATTTCAAAACCTTTACCAGGCAGACCACCTTGCCTGCCTACACGAATGATACCGGCGAAATCTACCGTTCCGCAGTGGCTGTCCTCGACAGGATACATTTGCGCAACAGCATACGGCTTCTCGGTGTTTCTCTGTCCTGTCTTGCAAAGGACGGGGGTCAGATGCCTCTTTTTCAGGAAACCGGCCGGGAGAAGAAAGCCTCTCTTGCCAAAGCCGTCGATGCTGTCAACGACAAGTTCGGTGAACATACGATCACATTAGCGTCGGCAATCACCCGGGAAGAAGGCCCCGGGGTCATTTCCCCGGCCTGGCGTCCGTCCGGGGTGCGAAGCAGCGACGTGTAACCGGCCGGGAAAGTTTCCGGGCGGCGACCATCTTCTTCACTGTTTCGGGGGCTTAGAGAACCACACGTTATAATCATTAAGGAGCATGTGGTTTTTTGATCCTTCATCGGTTGCCTTGAGTGATGCAAGGTAAAGAATGAAGCGCTGATTGTCTCTTACCCGTTTTACTTTTACAAGGATCCCCGTGCCTTCGTCGATGAGGTCTTCGAAGCGTTTTAACTCATAAATGTCGGTATATGACGGCTGTTTCGTTTCCAAGGCATCATATTCTGTTTTGTCACTGAATCCAGGAACGTACTTTTCTTCCCAGGGGAACCCTTCAATGCCGGTCATCGTACAGGGCGTATCAAGGTTGTTCCTCAGATATTCCCTGTATAGCACCAGCGATTTCAGGGTAACTTTGAGATTATCGGCCCCTAATATTTCTGCGACCCGCTTATCCTGTCCGCCGGAATTCTCCATAATTATCCCCCTTACCTCCTTACGGCATCGTCTTGTCAGTAACACGCGTTCAAATCGTGCATGGCTGGAAGATTATAGATGAGCTTGTCCCGGAAGGTCAAATGATTATATTGTCGCAGATCAGGCCGAGGATGTTACAATTATATATAGATAAGATAAGGGTTATACCGGCAGGTTGGTACGAGAGTGTTCTGAAAGGTCCCCAGTATCCCGTGTTGCTCACGCAACAAGAAGGATACGGCGTTAATTTGTAAAGGAGGTCAGCCCCTATGAAGATTCGTACATTGTTTTTGCTGATTGCGATTGCGGCAATTGCTGTTTTTGCCGCGCTCAACTGGAATGCGTTCATGACGAAGACAAACCTTTCCCTGGGCGTTACCGTTGTTGAGGCACCGCTCGGTCTGGTCATGCTTGCAATCGTGGTCTTCCTTGCGGTGTTATTCCTTGTCTTCTTGGTTTATCTGCAGACGTCGTTTCTCCTCGAGGCCAGGCGTAACGCGAAGGAGCTTCAGTCGAACCGGGAACTCACCGAACACGCCGAGGCCTCGCGTTTTACCGAACTTCGCGGGTTTCTGGACGCGGAGATGAAAAAACAGGCGGACCTGGATGCACAGTCTACGGCGGCCGTACTGGCAAGGTTGGACCAACTCGATAGCGATCTCCGCTCTTCGGTGGAACAGACGGGAAACACGCTTTCGGCATACATCGATGAACTGGAAGACCGGCTTGAAAGAGCGGGGGCGGCACCGCGCCCGGGGGCTCCCGGTTAATTGAGTTTTGTGCCCGTCGCCGCATTGGCGCATGATTGTGGAAGACTGTTGTTTTCAAAGAAAACAGCGGCCCGTTCTCTTGCTTCTTCCACGCTATGGCTGCTCTGGATCCGGGAACTCAGCTGATGGCCGAATTGATAGTTTCTGGCAAAATAATAGGTGAATTCCTTGAGCCTGCCGAGCCGGCGCTCGGGCCGGTAAAGCTCGTTGATGAGATCTATGAAGGTATTATAAAGTGCGGGCAGAAAGACTATCGGACCGGCTATGTCGCGGCCGTAAATCTCCCGGGCGATTTCAGCAAAAAGCCAGGGTCTTATAACCGCCCCGCGGCCGAGCATCAATCCGTCGGCGCCGCAGACGTCCAGACAGTCCCTGGCATCCCGGACGGTGAATATCCCGCCATTGGCGACGACGGGGATCCCGACCCACCCCTTTATCCCGGCAATCCACTCCCATCGCGGCGTTCGTGCAAACGACTCTTTTTTGAGCCGGGCATGAACGGACAGCATATCAACGCCTTCATCTTCGAGCATGGTACAGAAGTTCTTTAACGCCTCTTCATCAAGTTCGGCACCAAGCCGGATTTTCGCGCTAAGCGGCAGGAGCGTATGTTTTCTGGCCTGGCTCACGATGCGCCGGGCATTTTCCGGTTGTTCCATCAGCGCGAACCCGCTGCCTGACTTGCCGACAGACCAGTGCGGACAGCCCATGTTGAGATCGACGGCATCGGCCTGAAGCCTGTGAAGCGCATCCATGGCCGGGACAATTTCCCTGTCAGAGGAAACGAGCAGTTGATAGGAGAGCGGTTTTTCAGAAACAGTGCTGATCAGGTAAGGGGAAATCCTGACGTTCTCAGTAGGCAGCCTTTTTGCCCATAGCATTTCCGTTGACAATAGACCGACTCCGCCGAATCCGGAGAAGATCTGCCGGAGGGCGCTGTGGGTGAGGCCTGCCATCGGTGCCTGAAGGAGGGGCGGATCTACCTTAAGATCCCGAATTTGGATGTGATGTATCGGTATGCTTTTGATTTGCCCGACTTCCTTTTTGGTCCCATTACTGCACAGCCTGCGTTCAAAAAGAGAAAGGTCCGCGGGCAGGTTCCATTGTAGCACAAAGGCACGGGTTTGTTCAAAGTCCTAAGCTTTCAACAAACACCGGCGTTTTAATCCATACTGCCTTCAACCCGCGAGGCATGAGCCATATTCTTCCTTGCGGAACGGCAGGATTTGCACGAAAATAGAAAGAAAAAAGATTCCCCTATTGGTGGGATGACAAGCAAGGATGATAGACCGTGGACGATTCACGGCACGGTGCTCACAGAGAATACAAGAATGTTGACGCTTTTAAAAAAGCTCAAATTCCGTACGTCATTGCTGCCTCTTGGCATTACCGACGTGACGCTCCGCCTACGCTAAGGCTGCATTCGCTTTTGCTCGTGGCATTATCGGGCGCCCTGTGGTATACTAGGCATTGTTAACACTACCCGCCATTGATTCACGAGTAAACTTCTTGAGGGTCACCTTATCCTTGACAGATGGCCCGTGCTTCGCTGCTATGTACGCCTGGAGGCTGCAATGAAAAAAACTTACGCCGGTAATATCGAATTGCTTCATGATCGATACGTTCCCGCCAGGGGTCTCATGCGTGAGGAGAGCTCGAGAAAGAAACTGATCAAGAATCTTGGCATTCGTGTTACGCATCAGCTCATGGTGAGACAGCGCGAAATGATGGCAAATGAACTTAAGCAGTACTATGCCGGCAAGGGTCTCCTTGTGGAAGTAGAGCTGAATGGTCCCGAGAAAACCTGCATCAATTTCTTCTCATCCCTGTTCTGCGAGAATGCCGTTCACCGAATCGTCAAAAAGACAAACCTGTTTTTCTATCTCAAGGAGGCAGGTTTCGAGAAGGTCACACTGGATGACAGCGACGAGAATGTATGGGTTTACAACCTGAGTCTTGCGAAGGGATTGGAAGCAAAAAGATAATAATGAAAATGGAGAACTCGCCCGTACAGAAAGGGGCGGCTACGGGGATTGAACCGGCAGGGTTTTCATCCCCCGTCACTGCTTTTCAGACGGGTTTGCTGCATGACCGTGCGGGCAACCCTGTGACATTCGTTGATGTGGGAACGGATGATGAGCTTCATCGTTCCGTAGCTTAACGTCGCCGAAACGGCCTGTCCGATAATGGGAACGTATCTGGCCACCTGATTTGTCGTCAGACGGCGTATGCCCATTTTCCTGAGGATCTGGATGATAAGTTCTTTCGTGAGGTATTTGCCGATCACGTTGGTTCCGAGCTTCTTTGCGGCATCATATATAAAGATAGCCAGTTGAGGATCGTACCCATCGACCTGTTTCTTTGAAAGGCCGAATCGTTCGGTTATCCTGGGTATGATGTTCCTTAACAGCACGACATCGGTGGCGATATCCGTGAAAGGGATGGGAACAACTGAAGCCGCCGCCGAGAGCAGGGCCCTTCTATTCGACATGCGCAGGCATTCCTTCTTGATATTCTCCAATTCTTCCGTGTTTCCCGGAAACATAGTTCATTTATAATATTTTGACGGCCGACAGGCAAGAACTTTCGACGTGGCCCCTTCCGGAGCCTTGCAGGATGGGCTTTCCCGCATGTATTATCTTGACATCCGCAAGCGTGTGAGGGATGATTTTGATGCTTATCGTATTGATGAAACGACCGTTGAGGGCAGCAAATACTAGAGGATCTTTGGACTAAGATAGTTGCTCTATGATCTCCTGAATAGCGGTGGATAATGATGATTAAAGGAACAACAAAAATATTGGGAGTCGTTGGCTATCCTATCGGGCATTCGCTTTCTCCTGTAATGCACAATGCGGCAATTTCTCATCTCAAGGCTGACTATGTCTATGTTCCTTTCCCTGTAAAGCCTGAGGACCTGGCCACGGCGCTGCAAGGATTTGAAGCGATCGATGTTAAAGGATTCAGTGTTACAATTCCCCATAAACAGACCATCATACCCCTGCTGAAAGAGATTACGCCGGAGGCGCAAATGACCGGCGCTGTGAATGCGGTTTGGCGCATGGAAGATGGCTGGAAAGGGACGAATTACGATTCTTTCGGTTTCGTTGCGCCATTAAAGGCGATGAATCAGGACTGGAAAAATATCGCTCCCATGGTTTTAGGAATTGGCGGTGCAGCCAGGTCGGTGGTCGTTGGCTGTGCCTCCCTGGGTTGTCCCGAGGTTCACATTTTTGGACGAAACCCCGATAAGCTGGCCGATTTTGTACAAAGCTGGCACGACACGCCCGTGGAACAAGTTCTGAAAGCGCATCCATGGGATGAACTGAAAGGGATGATGTCCCAGACGAAGCTGCTCGTGAATGCCACCCCGATGGGTATGTATCCCAAGGTGGACCAATTGCCCGTTTCCGAAGAAATCATCGGAAGCATCCAACCTGGAACCGTCGTCTATGACTTGATCTACACCCCCAAGCCCACTCTGTTTTTGAAGAAAGCTCAAGACAACGGAGCGATTATTGTTGATGGCTTGGAGATGCTGGTGCAGCAGGGAGCAAAAGCCCTGGAAATATGGTTGGGTCGGGCGGTGCCTGTAGATATTATGAGAGAGGCGCTGCTGGAACAGTTTAAAGCTGCGAAATGACATGCTTCATCTCCGGGCGATATCCAGAACTATCGCCGCAAACAGCCACCATTGACACTACTGCTTAAGCTCCTATACTTGATGTAAAGGCCTTGGTAAGGAAAGTCACCATGATCATAGCAACGAGAAGGCTGATAGCACTAAAACGGATCACATATGACCCATACGCGTATCATCGGCTGGCTGAAATCGAAGGTATATCCCGTGGTGTGCCGATATTCCAGCCACGCTACCCTGGTCGAAGGAAAACTTAAAAATACAGGCGACACATTCCGTTGCCTCTTCGTGGAAAACACCGATTTAATGAGCTACATGCTTCCCCGCACGTACCGGGAGCCCCCTGTCGTTTTAAGGACATGGCGCCTTTGGGTTCCCTTTATCCATAAGGTCCTCAAGGACTATTCCAATTCTATCGATATGTGCGTTGCGGTGCTTCCCCTGAAGTATGAACCGGCATTTCGGAAATTAGTACATTTCAGGAGTCAGATGCTTGTCTGTTCATTCATCGATACATCATGTGGCTGGGAGGATGTCAGGAAACGGTTTCAACACGACAAGAGGCAGTTTTCCAATAAGATGGATAGAAGGCCGATCTTCACGTGCCGAATTTCAAAAGATCTGAAAGATTTCGATTTCTTCTATAATGAAATGTATGTGCCCCATATTCAAAAAAGGTTTGAGGATCTTGCCGATCTGGATACTTATGACCAGATGAGGGGCTCTTTTCTGAAAGGCTTTCTTCTTGTGATCGAGGAAGGCAAAAAGAGCGTTGCCGGCGTTCTTTGCGAGATTGAAAACGACACTCTGTTCGCCAGGAGGACGGGGGTCTTGAACGGAGACGAGGAATACATTAAAAGGGGCGCTTCGTCCGCTGAATATTATTATGCTCTCAAGTTTGCTCTGGAGCATGGCCTTTCACGAGTCGATCTGCTGAGAAGCAGACCTTTTTTCAATGACGGCGTCTACAGCACGAAACGGAAATGGGGGGCAATGGTTTATCCGGACCGCCAATCCGAATCATGGGTCTTCTTCTTTATTCCCAAATATTCCGAACAAACAGCGAATTTCTTTGCAATCAATCCCGTGATAATTCATATGGACGATAAGATGTGCGGACTGGTAGGCTGGAACAATGAAGATCCACCGTCCGCGAAAGATAAAAGGGAATTCAGCGAAAAATATTACTCCCCGGGGCTTGCCGGCCTGATTGTTATTCAGCCTCATTCAGAAGAACCGATCCTGGTTCCTTTCACATGATCCTTGACAGCTCTCCTTACGTTTCAGTTTCACGCCCCTCAATCCGGTATAGATGCTCCCGCGTCGCGGGCAGGGAATTATTGATTCCGTTGGTGAAGAGGATCTGATAGAGCCGTATGTTGCCCCATCGGAAAGCCGCCGCGCTGCCGTTCAGAAAGAGGCGCCACATGCGCACGAGCCTTGCGTCGAACATCTCTTCGATCTTTCCTGCGTTCGCTTCGAAGCGCCTGCTCCACTCGTCGAGTGTTGCCGCGTAATGGAGACGAAGGTTCTCGATATCGACGGGGACGAGATCTTCTTTTCCCATGGTGCGGATCACATGATCGAGTACCGGTATGTGGGCCCCGGGGAAAATGTATCTCATCGTCCATGGATCGCCCGCGGTTTTTCGCTCTTTGCCTATGGTATGAAGAAGACCGATGCCGCCCGGTTTCAGGAGTTCCCCCGCTTTCTTCATGAAGATCGGAATAAAGCCTTTGCCCACATGTTCGAACATGCCAATTGAGACAAACTTATCAAACTGACCTTTAATGTTCCGGTAGTCTTCAAGGAGAATGGTAATGCTCCTGCCAAGACCCTTTTCAGCGACCCTTTTCCGGGCGTATTCGGCCTGGCGGGTGGATAGGGTGCAGCCCAGACCTTTTACCCCGTAATCACTGGCAGCATGAAGAAGCATGCCGCCCCATCCGCATCCGATATCCACCAGCGTCTCGCCTTCCCTGAGTTGAAGCTTCCGGCAGATATGCTCATACTTTTGCTCCTGCGCCCGTTCAAGGGTATCCGTTTCACTCCTGAAATAGGCGCAGGAATATGTCATGCTCTCATCAAGGTAATACTTGTAGAAGTCATTGCCCAGATCGTAGTGGTGGGAGATATTTCCGACAGATCCCTTGAGTGTGTTGAGGGATGCGATGTGCCGGAGGAAGACAGCCGCCCTGGTTCGCGCCGAGAGCTCCATGTCCTGAAAGCGGGAGTCGATGCCGATACGGACAAGCTGCTGAAAATCACCTTCCACATCGATGTTGCCATGGACATATTGTTCCCCGAACCCCATGGATCCCTTGCTGAAAACGCGTTTTACGGCTGCTGCGGTGTTGAATGTGAGGGTGAAAACGGGCGCTCCCTTGCCGTATCTTTCGACCTGCCCGTCCCAGAAGCGCACTTCAAAGGGAATATCGGGCAATTGGGCGCTCAATGCCTTTAACAGACTCTGGAGGGTCTTCTTCATCAGCATCTCCCCGCGGGCCATTGCTGTCGCATGTTGACCTCAGGCCGGCATGCACAACGACCGGTATAGTTCCATGTTATCCCCCGCAGAATGAAACGTCAAGAGGGGTAGCGTCGACGAGTGGAAATCGATGGGCGCGCGGCGATGTAGATTCTTCCTTGCAAAACAGCCGGGATTGCAGGAAACTTTACGGGAGAGCGGAATGCGATATGAGAGAAAAAGGCAGATGGAAGATTGATTTACGGATGGATTGGAGAGGAAATGAAGATCATGCCGTGCCTTCGAGTCGGAAAAAAGAAATGGATATTGCCGATGATTCTCTTGATTGCCACCATGGCAGGCTGTATCGTTTATTATGAACAGCCCGGAAGAACCACTGCCGACTTCGCACGAGACAAGGGGAACTGCGAAGCCGTTGCGGAAAAGGAATACGTTCGTAAAGGCACCAAGGTCTGCGAGGAGGTCGACCTTTGTTTGCTCTCGAAGGGCTGGAAAAGGAGCCAGCAGGACCCCGGCAGCCAACAATTGCATGAGACCCGGGGTTGCCCCGGGGGCAGGATATCTACAGATACCCTGCGTTAATGAATGTCGGCATGCCGCGACGGTGGGGGTTATTTGGACATCACGGACAAAGGACTCAGAAGTATTGTGATTCGCCACAAGAAATGGCTCGATGGCGAGGATGACGGCGTATGCATGAACCTTTCGGGCGCAGATCTTTCGAATGCCAATCTTGCAGGTGCCAACCTGTCGCAAGCAGTTCTCTCCGGGTCGGATCTGACGGGGGCCACGCTCGTGAGGGCCAACCTCTCAGGGGTCGACCTTTCCGGAGCCGATCTTTCCGATGCGGATCTTTCCCGCGCCAACTTTTACCGGGCTACACTCTCCTATGCCAACCTCTCCGGCGCCAGGCTGATACGCGCCAACCTCTCCGGGGTAGACATTTCCCGCGCCAACCTCTCCGGCGCCAAACTTAGCGGCGCCAATCTCACCCGTGCCAACCTGACCGGCACGGATCTCAACGAGGCTGACCTCACCGGCGCCGATCTTGAACGCGCTGACCTTGCTCTTGCCGACCTCACCGGAGCGGACCTCACCGGAGCCAGCCTTTCCTATGCCGACCTGTCTTACGCCAATCTCACCCGCGCGAACCTTGCCCGTGTCAACCTCGCAGGCGTGGACATCTCCCGCGCAAATCTTTCCTACGCCAATCTTGCAGGCGCCAATCTCACCCGCGCCGACCTCACTCTGGCCGACCTCAACGAAGCCGACCTCACCGGTGCAACCTGGATCGACGGAACAAAGAAGTAGAAAGCCCCCATAAACAGCACGTTCGTCCCTAAATTCGCCAACCTGGAGACATAACCCCTATCAGGGCGATGTCTGCCGCGATAAATATCCCCATTATCAAGAAGAGGATTCCATCGGAAGGGGTGTCGGCTTGGCTATCGATTGTTATCCATGTCCGACCAGATAAGGGTTCTGAAAAATCCATAAGGGGGTAGTAATGAACCAGCGAAGTGGCAGATTCTTCATCACCTATTTTTTCACGTCTCTTTTCCTCCTCCTCCTGTTATTCCCGGCGCTCTCCAGGAATGCGTCCGGCAAAGAGGCCGTGGACCCGTATCATCTGTGGCACCTGTTTACGGGGTCGGCCAGGACGGGAGGGGAGAATCTTAGTGCCGTTGCGGTCGATGACGATGGGAACATCTTCATCGCGGCGGAAGGCCTCAAATGGTACACGGGCCAGGAGACTGGAGTGTCCTACGGTAATGCCGGCAAGCCGTTGCGCTGGCATAGCGGCGGCGCTGAAGAGAACAGGGACATTCTGGTGGTCAAGTTCGGTCCCGACGGCGAATTCAAATGGTACACGTACTATGGAGGACTGGAGCGCGACACCGTCAGGGGCATGGCCATAGTCGGCGGTACGCTCTACATCACGGGCACAAGCAGAGACAACTGGTTCGGGCCCAATAATGAGACAGGAGTAAATCAGCATTCCAGAGCGATAGAGTATTACGTGAAGGATGGTGTCGGGGGTGGATACGGTCATAAGTATAAGTATTATTCTGGCGACATCTACGCCCTCGCCCTTAATGCTGATAGCGGTGGGTACCTGTGGCACACATTCCACGGGGAATCGAAGTGGGATGAAGAGGTCTACGGCATTGCCGCCGACAGGGAACGCGTGTTCCTGGTTGGAAAGGCCGATGCCGAGTTCTTCGGATGCTGGCCCAAATTGTCAGGAAGCGAGTCAACCGCGTATGTTCCAGACGGCTACATGAAAAGGGTCGAGAGGCTCTGCCAACCGACGCGAGCCTACCAGGGCGGAAACGATGCATGGGCCCTGACGCTCAGGGCAAGTGACGGAGGATGGGTCAAACACACCTTTCTCGGCAGCAGTGCCTCGGACGACTGGGGCGAAGCCATCGCCATTGACAAGGAAGGCTTTCCGGTTGTTGTCGGTTCCAGCAGTAAGCAGTGGAACTACGACAACCATGTTCACTACAACGCTTCTCCCCGCAATTCCCATTCCGGCGGTTTCGACATGTTCGTTGCCCGCCTCGCCAGAGATGATCTTGAGTACCACTGGCATTCCTTCTTCGGCGGGACAGAGGACGACTGGACCACGGCGGTAGCGGTGGATGATAACAATAAATACTATCTTGCAGGATACAGCCAATCCAACTGGCCGGTGCAAGATAACTATCCGGTAGCTGAACATACTGTACCCGTTCCCGACAACGACTTCGTCGTCATGAAAACGGACAACGAAGGTCGCTACAAATGGCATACCTTCCGCGGTGGAAAGAGTTCTGAAGATGTTCCCCACGCAATGTCTCTGAGCAGCGATGGTACTACGGTGTACGTGGTGGGAGAGGTCCGTGGTCCCTGGAAGAAATACGGCGATGGGGATCCCATTCATGGTTTCTCCGGTAACGCGGGCATTACCGACATGGCGATCCTCGGCCTTGACGCGAGCAATGGCAAGAGCAGGTGGCACACCTTCTGGGGCGGTCTGGGTGCGGACAGAGCCTACTCCGTGGCGACAGATCCGACAACAGGTGATATCGTTGTCGGGGGCACCAGTGATGCGTCGTGGAAGGGCGACAACAAAGAAGAGCCGAAATACACCTTCCCTCGCACTGCTGATGACGTTCTCAATCCCAACTTCTCCGTCCTGAAGCTCAGCAATTACAAGTTTGCCATTAACACATCGGTTTCTGGAGGAAATGGCACCATCACACCGGCCGGCAAAACCCTGGTGAAGCCCGGTGCGGATCAGAAATTCACCTTTACGCCCGGTTCGGGCTACGGTGTTGCCCAGGTGATACTGGACAACAAGGCTCAGGATTGGTCAACAGACACCTACACTATCTCAAAAGTGGCCAGCGACCATACCATTAAGGTTGCCTTCAAGAAAACGTATTACACGATCACAGGCAGCGTGGGCACGGGCGGCACCATCAACCCCGCCGGCAGCCAGACCGTAGGCCGAGGCGCCAGCCGGCAGTTCACCGTGAAGGCGAGTGAAGGCTATGTCATCAACACCCTGACAGTGGTCAAGGGCACAACGAAAGAAACCATAGCCGCAGCAGCAGACCAGGCATCATATGCGTACACCTTCGAGAACGTACAGGTGGACGGCTCGATCACCGCTACCTTCAAGACGAAGACTTACACGATCACAGGCAGCGCGGGCACGGGCGGCATCATCAACCCCGCCGGCAGCCAGACCGTAGGCCGAGGCGCCAGCCGGCAGTTCACCGTGAAGGCGAGTGAAGGCTATGTCATCAACACCCTGACAGTGGTCAAGGGCACAACGACAGAAACCATAACGGTGACATCAGGGCAGACTTCGTGGGGCTATGCCTTCCAGAACGTGCAGGCGAACGGCTCGATCACAGCGGCATTCAAGCAATTCCACACCATCACGGCCACGGAGGGTAATGGCGGTAGCATGAGCCCCGAAGGGGACCAGATTGTGGAGAACGGTAAGAATATCACGTTTACCATAACGGCCGATGTCACCAACGGTTATGTGATTGACGCACTGGCCGTGGACGGAAACATTGTGACTGCGGCATCGGGCCAAAGTAAGTATTCCTATCCCTTCACGAACGTGACGCAGAATCACGCTATCAGCGTTACCTTCAGGAAGCCGCAGAACAACACCATCACGGTCTTGGCAGGCCAGAACGGTACGATAAACCCCGGGACGTCGCAGATGGAGCGGGGCACCACGAAGACCTTCACGATAGCTGCCTCCGACGGTTATGGCATTGACACCTTGACGGTGGACGGAAGCGCTGTGGTCGGAGCGTCGGGAAAGAGCACATACACATATACCTTCTCGAAAGTAACTGAGGATCACACGATCACCGCGACTTTCAAGCAACAGTCCCAGTTCACCATCAAAACGGGACTGGGCACAGGCGGTACCATCAGCCCCCGTGAGGACACAACGGTCTCTAAAGGCGGAAGCCAATCATATGCCATAACGGCCAGTCCGGGCTACGTGATAGGCAGGGTAAAGGTGGTCAAAGGCACGACAAGCGAGACCATAGAGGAGGCTGTGGGCAAGACATCGTACACATACACCTTCACGAACATGCAGACAGATGGCCGGATAGAAGTCAACTTTGAGAAACCGGCGACCACCTACACGATCGAAGCCTCCGCGGGCTCAAACGGCAGCATCAGCCCCTCGGGTTCCGTGTCAGTCACATCCGGTGCAAGCCAGACCTTCACCATATCAGCTTCCGGGGGCTACGAGGTTGAGAACGTCCTGGTGGACAGCGTGTCCCAGGGCGCAATAACGACCTACACCTTCACGAACGTGACGGCCAATCACACGATCGCCGTCACCTTCAAGCAGAAACCGGCGACCACCTACACGATCGGGGCCTCCGCGGGCTCAAACGGCACCATCAGCCCCGCGGGTTCCGTGTCAGTCACATCCGGCGGGAGCCAGACGTTCAACATATCAGCCTCTGAGGGCTACGAGGTTGAGAACGTCCTCGTGGACAACGTGTCCCAGGGCGCAATAACGACCT
This sequence comes from Deltaproteobacteria bacterium UBA5205, assembly GCA_002412715.1. Taxonomy (GTDB): domain Bacteria; phylum Desulfobacterota; class Syntrophorhabdia; order Syntrophorhabdales; family Syntrophorhabdaceae; genus Delta-02. The sequence goes on along the minus strand of DHVP01000025.1, from coordinate 112,300 downwards.
ACACCTTCACGAACGTGACGGCCAATCACACGATCGCTGTCACCTTCAAGCAGAAACCGGCCACAAAATATACCATCACGGCAAGCGGCAGCACAGGCGGCACCATCGACCCGTCGGGCAGCGTACAGGTTACGGGCGGCAGTGACCAGACATTTAACATCGCGGCCGACACAGACGGAGAGTACCTAATAGACGAGTTGCTGGTTGATGGAGCCAAGGTTGAAGCCGCATCGGGGCAGACAGCATATTCACAGCTATTCACCAACGTCACCGCGGATCACACGATTAGCGCTACTTTCAGCAGGCCCGAGGGTTCGGGCATATGACAATGGAGAGATGAAAACGAAAGAGGATGGAGCGATTCATCCTCTTTCGTTCCGCTTCATCTCATTACAGCGAAGGATATTTAAGGAAAAGGTGAATGTATGAAGATGAGAATATCGTTTAAGAAAGGCATGGTCTGCGGCGTATCGCTCCTTATGCTTGCGGCACCATGCATTGTAAAACCATCCCTTGCGGAGGTGGTGATCAGCGACGACCGAACGGAAGCGATTGTTCTGGAGAACGAACCTAATGCCGGGGACAACCCGAAGAACGCCACCATAACACAGGGAGTCAAGGTGACAACGTCGAGTGGTGGTGGTGCCGTGTCCTCGACAGGCGCCGGCTGGAATTTGACCATAGAGGAAGGGGCGACGGTAACGGGCGCTACGCGCGGAGTAGACCTGACGTCAGGAGGAGGGGGTGGAACTCTCATCAACTCAGGAACGATTGAAAGCGGCTCTGGTTATAGTGCCGTCTATGTGAACTCCGCCACCGTTATCAATAATAAAGGCGCGACAATTAGTGGCGGCTCAGATGGCGGTATTAATCTTCGGGCTGGCAGCAATACCCTAGAGAATGAAGGTCTTATTACCGCGACAGCTGAAGGCGTATACATGTCCGGTGCGGATAACAGGCTGACCAATAAGAAGGGCGGCACCATCACCGGTGGAATATACGGTTTCCGTGGAATAGCCTCTGTTGTCAACGAAGAGGGTGCGACGATAAAGGGATCCACGGCGGGAATCTACGGTCGCGACGATACCAGTGTCAGCAACGCCGGTACGATAGAGGGCGCCACGGGAATTATATTTTACAGCGATAGTAATAACATTCTCGACAACATCGGCACTATTATCGGCACCGCCGGCAATGCCGTACTCATGGGCGCCGGAAATGACACCGCCTATCTCCGTGAAGGCTCTGACATAACGGGCAACGTTGACGCTGACCGTTCGACTGTTTCCACCATTGTCCCCGGCACCGACGATAAGGTCTACCTCACCGGCTCGGGCGAGATAAAGAAAGGCACCCTCCTCAACTTCGAGACCATAGAGAAATCCGGGGACGGCACCTGGAGCCTGGGCGGCAACCTTTCGAGCGGCAGGAGCATGTCGGTCCTCGGCGGCGCCCTCAAGGTAAGCGGTGTCTACACCCACGAGGCGGGCGCAACCCACACGGTGGGAGCGGGCTCGGACGGCAAGGCCGGGAAGATAACGGCCGACACGGCGGCACTGAACGGCGGCGCTGTATCCGTTGTGAGCAAGGGTCTGAAAGGGGGCACGCACACGATAATCGAGACGGCAAACGGTCTTACCGGCACCTTCGACTCGGTGACGTCAGACTTCCAGCAGAAGTACAAGAAGGTGGCTCTTTCCTATGACGCAAAGAACAGCTACCTCGATGTGAGCTCCAATTTCAAGAAGGCGGGGGCCAGGGGAGCGGGGGGCAATGTGGCGTCGGCAATCGACGATGCCTATAGCAATTCTTCCTCCGACGACATGGTCACCGTTGTCGATGAGTTGTTCTCCCTCGACGACGGCGCTCTCAACTCCGCCCTCGATCAAATATCGGGAACGACACACAGCGTATCGGCAACGGTCGCTCCTGTAAAGCAGGGGAGCTTCTATCAGAACCTCTTCGGCCGTACCGGCGGTGCCGCGACGGGCACTGGCTTCCTCGGGCTCAACGACCGCCAGTCCGATCCTCTGACGATGCTTGCCTCGGGCGGCCCGGTGGCCTCCGACGCGGGGTTCTCCCTTCCAAGGGACGGGCAGAAGCTGCCCTACGGAATGTGGATCAAAGGATACAGCGTGACGGGCAACCGCCACGGCGACGATACCGGTTCCCGCTATGACTACACGATAGGCGGGGCCATCGCAGGCTTCGACTACCTCATCAACCCCAATATCCGGGCCGGCGTGGCAATCGGGTATTCAAAGACGGACGTCGATATGAAACAGCTTCGGGACAACTCCGATGCCGAAAGCTTCCAGGGAGCACTGTACGGCTCCTACGTCCCTAAGAGCAAGCTGTGGTATGTGGACGCGGCGTTCGCCTACAGCAGGAACAGCTACGAGACGAAGCGCTATCTCAGCTTCGGCAACATCTACCGGGTGGCCCGGGGCTCCTATGACGGCAGCGACATATCAGGCTACCTCGAGGGCGGCTACAAGGTGCCCATCTTCGGCGGCATCACCGCAACGCCCCTTGTTTCTTTCCTCGCTATGAGGAACCATACGGACAGTTTTACGGAAACAGGCGCCGGCGCATTAAATCTCCAGAGCGACAGCCACAATACCGATTCCTACCAGAGCGGCCTGGGTGTGAAGCTCTCCCGGGAGTTCAAGGCGGCAAAGGACTTCACCCTTATCCCCGAATTCGGCGCCAAATGGCTCCATGAGTTCGGCGACACGGAAGCGAACATCAACGCACGGTTCGCAGGAGAAACGGCAGGCTCCTTCGTCATTACCTCCAGCACGTCAAAAAGAGAAGCAGGTGTTGTCTCCCTGAATCTCACCGCAAAAAAGGGCGACATGCTCAACTTCTTCGTAGGCTACGATCTGGGCTTCACAGACGACCAGACGAGCCACGGCTTCACGGGAGGACTGAAGTTTTTTTGGTAAAAGAAGGGTGCCAGGTCATAGCGATGGGTAATAGGAAAGCCTGTCAAGCTTAGCCGATGACCGGATAATAGTGCAGCCAAGGGGTGGCCTGAGAGCCGCCCCTTGGCATTTCTTTTCCGTCATTCCGGTGCAGGCCGGAATAAATTGTTTATTCCCAATTGACCACGTCCTTGTCTTCGCCTTCCCCTCCGGGCGTGCCGTCCCTTCCGTAGGAGTAAATGTCGAACTCTCCGTGGGAGCCGGGCGACAGGTAATGATATGGTTTGCCCCAGGGGTCGTTGGGGAGCGCTTTCTTGAGGTAGGGGCCTTCCCAGTTCTGTACCCCGGGGTTTGTGACGAGGGCGCCGAGACCTTCCTGTGTTGTGGGGTAGTGACCCACGTCGAGGCGGAAATGGTCGAGGGTCTGGCCGAGAAGCTCGACCTGGGCTTTGGCCGCGGCCTGTTTGCCCTTGCCCAGCTTTGGAAAGACCTTGGGACCCACGAGGGCAACGAGGAGCCCCACGATGACCATGACCACGAGGAGCTCCACGAGTGTGAAACCGCGCCTGTCATTGCAATATCTGTATTGAATCTTCATCCATCCTCCCTGTCTGCCGTTTTTTGGAAAGAGACTAATCCGATACGATTATTTTGTCACTACCCCGACTGGTTTGTTCATCACATTGTGGGGCATGATGGTACTATTCCGGGATTTGCCTTCCGCACGGGCGCCGTAGGCCTTGCCTTGCAGCGGTACCGGCCTTCTTAGAACCATAATCGGTCCGGTTTATCCCATTAGGATGCAAACTGACGTCGCATAACTCTAGAATCCTGTTGGTCTCGCAAAAACTCCGGTGGGTGATGAATCGATGATGACAAATTGCAGAAAGCTCGTATTCTTCGGGTGCCTCTTTTTCACGCTGATGGTGACGCCTTCGTATGGCGACAACAATCCGCGAACGGCAGTCCCCCGGCAGGTATCGCAGCGCAATGGGACAGCAGAGGGTCCATCATCAACGGACCCGCTCGCGACGCAGCCGTCTGAAAAGGCAAACCTGGCTCAGGCAACGGCGGATGAGGCGGCGCGACCCGCGCCAGGAATGCCCCGGAAAGCAAGGAAACTGACGGCAAGGGCGTCCAGCCCCGTCAGCCTTTCCTTTGATGATGCCGATATGTACCAGGTCATCCAGACCGTTTTCGGTGAGATCCTGAGGGTCAATTATATCGTAGACCAGAGAGTGAAGGGACGGGTCACGTTCCGTTCCGTGACTCCTGTTGAGGGCGACCGGGTGCTTTCCGTCATGGAGGACATCCTGAGGCTTAACGGAGTGGGTGTTGTAGAAGAAGACGACCTCTACAGGATTGTTCCGATCGGCGACGTCGCCAGGGAACCCGCGGAGGTGACCGTCGGCAGAGACCCCGATTCCATCGAGATCCAGGGCAAATCTATCATACATGTTGTGCCGGTCATGTACAGTCAATCGGCGGAGATCATCAAACTTATCACGCCCTTCCTTACGACAACCGCCGTGGCCATCGATGTGTCCAACATCAATCACATCATGCTCGTCGACACGGATTCCAATGTTAAAAGACTACTTAAGCTCATCAACCTTTTTGACAGCGAACAGACAAAACAGAAGAAGCCCCAGGTGTTCGTCTACCATGTCCAGAACAGCAAGGCAAAGGATATAGCGAACATTCTGCAGCAGGTCTTTCTTTCCTCCGGACGTGGCGGCGCGGCAAACCCACCCCTTGCTGCGTCGCCTTCTGCCGGCGCGGCAACGCCCGCCTCGAAACAGCCTCCGGGCGCGGCGGCGCGCAGCGCCCCGGAGGGTTTGTCCGCTTCGGGTTCCCAGTTGGGAGACGGCCTGGTATCTCCCATAACGAAGATCATTGCCGAGGAGAACCTGAACTCCCTTATTATCCTCAGTTTGCCCGAGGACTATGAGGTCATCAAGGAGGCCATCCGGCGTGTCGATATCATCCCGAGACAGGTGATTATCGAAGGGGTGATTGCGGAGATAACCCTGAAGGACGACCTGAAGCTTGGTGTCTCCTGGGCCCTTCAGTTCTCGCCCGACGGCATGAACGGTGTTCTGGGGTCAGTTAACGGCACCGTCGGATTCGACGTACCCGGCGCGACAGCGACGAGCACCACAGGCAGCGGGACATTCAGCTTTGCGGGGACGGTGGGGGGAGATTTCAAGGCGGTCATAGACACGCTTGCGACGCAATCAAAGGCAAAGCTCCTTGCCGTGCCGCGCATACTCGTAACGGATAACAAGGAGGCGCGGATCCAGGTGGGAGAGCAGGTCCCCATCGTGACAACGGAAACGATAGCGTCCACCACCACCGCCGCTCAGCGGACCATCCAGTACAAGGATATCGGTATCATCCTCAAGGTAAAGCCCCGTATCAACGAAGGCGGACTCGTTACCCTCGACCTCGCCCAGGAAGTCTCTTCCTACGACACGATCACCCTTTTCGACGGCGAGACCAACATCATTGTTAAGAAGACGGAGGCGACGACGAACCTTGTCGTACAGGACGGCCAGACGATCCTCATCGGAGGGCTCATCAGGGAGGACATATCTGCGGCACGATCGGGCATCCCCTACCTGAGCAAGATACCGCTCCTGGGCTACCTCTTTGGCAGCACCACGGACGAGAACCACCGCAAGGAACTGATCATACTCCTGACTCCGCGGGTCATCAAGAACCAGCAGGATGCCCGGAAGACCACCGCTTCCTATGTTGACGATATAACGAAAACAGGCAAGGGAAAGCTGAAGAAGGAAGAGCTTATCCGCGACGTCCCACAGGAAGCCAATGGCTGGAAACCTCAAGCCGTCCCGCAGTCAGGCGCAGGAAAGGATGGAACGCTGAAACCGCCTGAAGCGAAACTTCCGCGACAGATCAAGGAAGCGAGCAATACAGAGAGACATGAAGTGACGCAAACAGAGGCCATGCCGGCCGGCGGCGATATCGGCGTTAGGTCGCCGGACAGTCCGGCAGCAAAGGAACCGCCGCCGAAAGTTGTGTTCCAGGGTGAAGCAGGATTATGAACGGCAAGACGATAATTTATCTCTTTCCGGAGGAGTTTCCCAGGGTACCCCTTGTCATGGACGGCATATCGACGCGTTTCGTCAGGGAGAACGGAGTCATCCCCTTCGAGTGGAAGGACAGAACACTCAAGATCATCATGGCCGATCCTTCCAAACGGGAGATTGTCGATGCACTGAGGGTGGCGACCGCGAGTGACGTCCTCGTCCATACCGGGGACCCCGCTGTCATCGATGAACATATCTCCCGGTTCTACAGCAAAGATCAGCAGAACGTGGACAAGATCATAGAGGGGATCGACGAGCGGGAGGGCTACGAGTTCATACGTGACGAGGAAGAAGAGGACGTAGGCCATCTCAAGGACCTCGCGTCGGAGGCGCCCATAATCAGGCTCGTCAATCTGTTTATCACCCGTGCAGTCGAGTCCAGGGCGAGCGACATCCATATCGAGCCTTTCGAGGACGAGATGAAGATCCGTTATCGCATAGACGGCGTTCTCAACGATGTGGAATCGGCACCGAAAAGACTTCAGGCAGCGATTGTCTCGCGCATCAAGATCATGGCGAGGCTCAACATTGCCGAACGCAGGCTTCCCCAGGATGGAAGGATACGGCTGCGTGTCGGCGAGAAAGAGATTGCCATCAGGGTTTCCACCATCCCCATCCTGAACGGGGAAAGCATCGTAATGAGGATACTTGACCGCGAAAGTATCGTCATCGATCTCGACAGACTGGGGTTTTCGCAGGCAATCCTCGCGTCTCTTGACAGGCTCATCACGAAGCCAAACGGCATTATCCTTGTGACGGGGCCCACAGGCAGCGGCAAGACAACAACCCTCTACGGGGCGCTCGACAAGATAAATTCCCCCCAAAAGAAGATCATTACCGTGGAAGATCCTGTGGAATACCAGTTGAAGGGCGTGAACCAGATCCAGGTGAAGCCCCGGATCGGACTCGACTTCAACAGCACGCTGCGCCACATCGTCAGGCAGGACCCGGACATTATCATGATCGGCGAGATCCGCGACCTGGAAACAGCCCAGGTAGCCATCCAGTCGGCACTGACGGGGCACCTCGTGTTCTCCACCCTCCACACGAACGACGCGCCGAGTGCGATCACACGTCTTCTTGACATGGGCGTGGAGAGCTTTCTGCTGTCGTCCACGGTCCGGGGCATCCTCGCGCAGCGCCTCGTGAGAATGATCTGCCCCGATTGCAGGCGCCAGGTGGGCACATCCGACGAGGTGGAGGAACTCATGGCCCTCGGCATGGGCAGAGGCGTCCCCATCTGGCGTGGGGCGGGATGTGAGACCTGTGCGCATACGGGATTCTTCGGGCGGTCGGGGCTCTTCGAGTTCCTTGTCGTCGATGAGGAACTCAGGCGGCTGACCTTGAAGGGCGCCGATGAGGGCGAGATCAGGGCGCAGGCGAGGAGAGCGGGTATGAAGACACTCCTCGAGGACGGGATCGAGAAGATCCGTATGGGCATAACCACTCTCGACGAAGTTTTCAGGGTAACAAGGGAGGATTGATTGGCTGTATATTCATACAGGGCGACTACTATTGAGGGCGCCATTGTCGAAGGCAACATCGAGGCATCCGACGAAGGCTCGGCCCTGGAGCGGATCAAGGACACGGGTGTCATCCCCCTGAAGGTTACGTCGCCGCGAAAGGGGCTTAAGAAGGGAATATCGCTGCGTTCATCGAAGGGCGATCTCCTTAGCTTCACTGCTGAGCTTTCAGCGCTTATCGGCGCGGGCCTCCCCCTCGACCGCAGCCTCAACATCCTCGCCGGGGTTTCCGAAGGAAAGCAGATGCAGGACGTGGTCAATTCTGTCCTGAAGCTCATACGGGAAGGAAGCTCCTTTTCCGATGCCCTGAAGAATCATCCGAAGGTGTTTCCCAGGCTCTACGTTAACATGGTTCGGGCCGGCGAAACGGGCGGCGTTCTGGATATCGTTCTTGAAAAGCTCGGTGAGTTCCTCGAGACGGCAAAGGAATTGAAGGACAGCGTATACTCGGCCATGATCTATCCCGTGATCCTCGGAGTGACGGGGAGTATTTCCATCATCATTCTCCTTACCTTCGTCATACCCCGCTTTTCCATTCTCTTCAAGGAAATGGGCGGGAGCCTGCCCGCATCAACGCAGATGATCCTCTGCTTCAGCGCCTTCCTGAGAGACTTCTGGTGGATCCTCCTTCCAGCGGGCGCATGCGGGATCTTCGCACTGTGGCGTTTCGTCAGGACCGAACGGGGCGCGGCTGTCTGGGACGGGTTGAAGTTCAGGTTCCTGGGGGATGTCGTGGGCAAGCTCGAAACGGCCCGTTTCTGCAGGACCATGGGGACTCTTATCAAGAGCGGCGTTCCTTTCCTGCAGGCCCTGCAGAACTCGAAGGATGTTGTCGGGAACCGCGTTGTGGCCTCCGCCATTGCAGCGGTGGCAAAGGACGTCAAAAAAGGCGAGGGCATTGCCGTGCCGCTGTCCGAGGCGAAGGTTTTTCCCCAGCTTGCATTGTCCATGATAAAAGTGGGCGAAGAGACAGGGCAGCTCGATGCCATGCTCCTCAAGGTGGCGACAACCTATGAAAAGAGCCTGAAAGACTCGGTGAAGCGGTTCATGGGTCTTCTCGAGCCGGCGATTATCCTCACCATGGGGCTTGTCATCGCCTTCATTGTCGTCTCCATGCTCGTAGCCATATTCGGCATCCTGGAGCTGCCCTTTTGAAGATGAGCGACAAGGGTTTCACGCTTCTCGAACTGGTTATCGTCATGACCCTGATGGTACTTTTCCTTGGTCTGTCGGGCGTGCATTTCGCGAACCACCTGCCCTCGGCAAGGCTCGGCGCAACGGGACGGGAACTCTCCGGTCTTATCCGTATGGCGCGTATCGAGGCAATGAACAGAAGGGAAGCGCAACGAGTGACCATCGACCTCAGTCGCGGGACCTACGGTATGGAGGGAAGAGGCAAGCGTACGATCCTCGAAGGCGTCACCATCAGCATAATAGACCCCGTCAGAGGCCGCCTTTCCGGGGGGGAATACGAGATTACCGCCGATGCATCGGGATCGGTCGGGCCGTGCGAGATCATTCTCAAGAACGTAAGAAGGACCCTCAGGATAGAGATCGACCCCGTTGTCGGATCCGTGGTGGTGAAGGGTGGGCCAGCGGAATGACTGAAAAGAGGATGATAAATGGATCTCTCAACTCTTCGGCCGGTTTTACCCTCCTTGAGATCCTTGTGGCCTTCGTCATTCTCTCCATGGTGGTCATCGTTATCCTCCAGCTCTTTTCGGCCAATCTCAAGACTTTGTGGATGTCCGACGACTACCTTACCGCAACGGTGGTCGCGGATATCAGGATGAGGGAGATGCTCGAAGGCACTCAGGTGAAGGAGGGCACATCGAGCGAGACGAAGGAAGGCTACCTGATGGATATTACCATAACCGAGGCGCTCGAGAAACGCACAAAGGACCTCTCCTGGAAGGTGCTCGAAGTGGTAATGGACGTCTCCTGGCAGAAGGGGACGAAGAAGAGGTCCTTTTCCCTGAAGACCTACAAGACGGTGAAAAGAGAGGTGATCAAGAATGAGAAGCTGTAAGAGCCGCCCTCTACCATCGAGGGGCTTCACACTCCTGGAGCTCATGATCTCCATCGTTCTTGTTGCCATGATCGTTATCATTCTTGCCGCCTCAATGGGGGCCGGTTACCGCTCTCTGGAGGGAGGCGAGAAAAAGGCTGAGTCGATGGAGCGGTTCAGGGTCTCCATGAGGCTTGTCGATTCCCAGTTGCAGTCCTGCCTTCCCCTGACCGTGAAGGAGGAGGATCTCAAAAGATCGGTATTCATAGGTGCAAAGGATTCGATGACCTTCGCATCCAACCACTCTCTCTTCAGCGGCCGAAAGGGGTATGTCATCGCCTCGTACAGGATCGAGAGCGACGAGAAAGGTAAACAGGTGCTCTATCTGAAGGAAAACACCATCGGTATGGAAAACGAAAAAGAAACGAAGCTTCTCGACGGTTTCGACACCATCCGATTCGAATACCTCCAGGCCGAGAAGACAAAGGGTCTGGGAGGGGGAGGCTGGTCGGACGAGCTGACAGACACCACTGATCTCCCGCAAAAGGTAAAGCTCCATTTCGAACAGGGCGCCAGAAAGCTTTCTCTCACCATACCTCTCAGGACCAGGAAGCCTGCCCGGAAGGACTCCGAAGACGAAGGGTCAACATGAGGGAAGCCAGAGACATTCTCTGCAGGGAGAGCGGCTTTGCCCTTATCATGGTACTCTGGGTGGTCATCATCCTTATGGTCATTGCCATGTCCTTTTCCCTTCTCGCGAAGACCGAAACCAGGTCAGCGCTCTATTTTCGCGATTCCGTGGCAGAGGGTCTTCTCGCCCAGGCGGGTCTGGAAAGGGCAATACTGGAGATATACTACCGGCAGGCGAACTTGAACAAGACGATCATTCCCGATAGCGGCGAAGTCTCAAGGGTCGACGGCACCATAATTGAGGGCAATATCGGCGACGACAGGTATGTCGTGAGGATCTTCAATGAGGCGGGCAGGATCAACCTGAATACTCTGAACGACCAGAACAAGATCATTCTCGACAATCTTCTCGTCAATCTAGGCGTGCCGAAGGAGACGGCAGACACCATCGTAGATTCAGCCCTCGACTGGATGGACAAGGATCCCCTCCATCGCCTGAACGGCGCAGAAGACGACTACTATCAATCCCTCCCCAGTCCATACAAGACAAAGAATGGGCCCTTCGACACCGTGGAGGAACTCCTTCTCGTGAAAGGCGTGACTCCGGATATCCTTTTTGGAACAAAGGAGCAAAACGGTCTCATCCAGTTCGTTACCGTCTATGGAGAGGCATCGAAGATAAATGTCAACTTTGCACCGAAGGAGGTCATTATGGCTCTGCCTGACATATCGGAGGAGCGGGCCGCAAAGGTTGTCGATCAAAGAAAGCAGATGGAATTAAAATCCCTCGATGATGTGCGAGCCGCCATGGGGGGACAATACAGCGGAGCGTCATCCTATATTGATACCGCTGAGTCCGTCGGCTACGCCATCGAATCAACTGGTTTCAGGAAAGGCGTCAGCAACGGCCACGGTATCCGGGCGGTAGTTCTTGTAAAGGGAGGGACATATGAATATGTCTATTACAAGACCCCTGCGGAGAGAACACGATGAAGATCGGATCGATCACCCTGGGTCCTTTTGTCCTGAAAGGCCTTGCGTACCTTAAAACCGTAAAGGCAAGGCTCGAACCTCTTTGCCTGAGAACGTGGGCGGTCCTCAATTGCAACGTGGTGGAAGGCATTGTTTTTCCGGAGCGTTTCCTGGCGATTTGCATCGAACGGGGCGGCGTATCCGTCGCGCTGGGAGAGCGCTTTCTAAACCGCCGGGCGCTCAGAGGATCGAAAAGGTATGTCTTTGAAGAGAACGGATTTCCCGCTCCCGATGATGTCGCCGCCGCCGCTTCTCTTGCCGTCAACGAGTATGGATGCAAGGGCTCACACGTGCTGCTGGGCGTTCCCAGGGAATGGGTTGTTATTAGGACTACCGGATTGCCATCAACTGTAAAAGAGAACATAAAGACCGTTGTGACTTACGAGATGGACAGACTAACCCCGCTGTCCGCCGCCGATGCCATGTACGATTGTATCACTGGCGCCGAGGTCGATGGGAGGCTCTCCATAACCCTTATGGCCGGCAGAAAAGAAATGTTGGGTCCCTACGTGGCTGCATTGACCGAAAAAGGTTTCCGTCCCTGGCGGATATCGACACCGTCGGCGGACATGGCACGGTTGTGCGGCTGTCTTGCCGGGGCGGAGTCTATCGTATCGCTTCACATCGGGACTCATGGATACGAAGGATGGTCAATCGAGAAGGGCGACCTGGCCGGGAACTTTTACGGGACATTACATGAATGTGGCGAGGGAGAAGACCCTGAAGAACAATATGATGAGGTGCGCGCTGCCCTTGCCGAACAAAACTGTACCGACGGGTCCGCGGTTGTTTGCCTGCTTGCGGAAAATGGGGTCAGGGTTGGGGACGTACTGCCGGATACGCCCCACAGGCAGATCAATGAGAGTGAGATAGTGTCTCTTTTCAGAACAAGCCAGGAGAGCGTTCTTTTTGCTCCCGCGGCAATGCTTTACGAAGCCCTGTCGCCTGGCAGGAGAAGCCTCAATCTTGCAGATCGTGACGTCAGCCAAAAAAGGAAGGCACCCTTTATTACCACGTTGATACTTGCCGCACTCCTTATCGCTATGGTTGTCCCCTATGTGGTGGTACCCGTTGAGATCCAGAAGCGAAAGATCGATGCCATCGAGGAACAGATAAAGGCCCGCAGGAAAGACGTAATGGATGTGGAACGGTTGAAAAAGGAGTCGGAGGCCTTTCAAGAGGAGATCGATCGGATAGAAGGTTTCAAAAAGACGAAGCCCATGTCGCTCAATGTCCTCAAGGGACTTACCTCGCTTCTTCCGAAGACGGCATGGCTCACGAGGACACGGATTACCGAGGAGACGGTTGAGATCGAAGGCTATGCCGCTTCCGCGACGGGGGTGCTCTCCCTGCTGGAGCAGTCCGACCTTTTTAGCAAGGTCGAATTTGCCTCGCCGACAGTAAAGGATACACGGATGAATTCGGAGCGTTTCGTCATCCGCATGGAACTGGAAGGGTTTAAAAAGCAGGAGAAAAAGGAAGGGGTGATAAAGAAAGATGAAGCAAAGAAGTAGACTTCTCGTATATGCGGTCCCAGTGATCGTCGTCCTTGCCGGTCTTGCTGTCTACCAGTATGGTTTTGTGAATGTCCGCAGGGAAATGGCCTCTCTCAGGGAAACATGTGCCGCACGGGAAAGGGCCCTTTCGAAGTGCATGGAGATGATCGCCAACAAGCCGGAACTGGAAAAGAGGCTTGTCGTCTTGAAAGAGAAGAGAAAAACCGCTGCGTCGAAGATCATCAAGGCCCAGACGCTGACGCTTTGCGCGGCGGCGCTCCAGGAGACGGTCAAGGGCATAATAACGGGACAGGGCGGCTCCATTGCCAGCGAGCGGGTCGAAAAGACGGAGGAATTCGGTAAATTCCAGGTGGTGACTATCGCTGTCGAGGCGGCGTTGCCCGACACAAGAGCCTTAAGTGATATCCTCTTCGGTATCGAAACCCACGAACCCTACATCGTTGTGCGGGAAATGGACACTCGGGTGCGCAACTTCCGCGAACCCGGGGAACTTATGGTAAAACTGCGCCTCTCTTCGTTAGGAGGAGGAAAATGACATGATGAAGGTGTTACGGTCCGTCTCGCGCAGTGTGACCCTCCTGAACCTTCTTTTGTCAGCCGCGTTGGTCCTGGCGTGCATTGGTATCATCTTTCCGGCGATGCGCACGAACCACCATCTCAAGCTTCCCCGGATCGTTTCGAAAGAAGTGGCACCTCAGGAGAAACCCGTCCAGGAGACGGCGGCGCCCCTTCCCACCGACTATGCCGTTATCAGCGAGACGAACCTCTTCCATCCCCAAAGGGTGATACCTATCGACACAAAGAAGGAGCTGCCGAAGCCGGAGCTTTTCCTTTGCGGCATAATTCGTTATGGGAGTGAGCTTGTCGCCTTCATCGAAGATAAAAAGAATCCGACAACATCTCCCGGCCGTGGAAAAAGACAGACCGTGTTGAGAAAGGGGACTGTTTACGCAGGTTACACAGTGACGGGAATAAACAAGGACAGTATCGTTCTCACCAGGGGCGAACAGAGCGTGTCGGTGCACCTCATGGATTCCGGGAAGCGCGGCGGCAAGAACGCTCCATCCAATGCGCCCGATACGACCAGGCCTTTTACCCCTCAAACGTCCCCTGCGCCTGTTCCTCCAAGACCCTCTTCGGCAAAAAGAGAACCGATGGGTCAACCGCCGTCAGAGGACGCCAAAACCAGCCGGCCTACCACTCCAGGGCCCCCTCATCACAGGTGAGCGGAAAAAGCACGCTCCGGACGTCCCGCCGCTTCACGAAAGAAGGTAATAGTAGATAACGCCGGAGGATAAAGGAGCCCGGTGAAATGGTTTTACTTCTCGATCAGAAGTAAGGCTTTTTGGAGCGATTCGCCCAAGCGGTCCGGATCGACGGGTTTGAGGAGACAATCCAGTGCCTGCGACCCCAACGCACGGGTGGCGTAATGGTCATAGGCCGTCACGAAGACAATATTCGGTCTGCATTCCAGCCGCTCAAGGAGATCGAACCCGGACCCTCCGGGCATCTGGATATCCAGAAAAACGAGGTCAACGGGTAGTTCGCCTAAGATCTTCTCTGCCTCCGTTATGTTCCGGGCTTCTCCGACAACCCGAACATACTGGTGTTCTTCGAGAAGACCTTTCAGGTTTGCCCTGGCAAGACGTTCATCGTCCACGATGAGGACCTTGATCTCTTTTTGCTGATCGTCTTTCATAGTCCGGTCTTAATTTTAATATACGATCGCACCGGTAACAACCGATTTGCGTTCCCCGGATAAGCGGGAAGACTGGATCGAAACAGGTGTGGAATGCCCCGAATGCCCGGCAGTACAATCACGCTTGAATTCGTCTTCGCCTGTTGACTGGATCCAGAGGTACTCCGACCATGACGCGAACCCGCCCGTTATCTTCTTCCGTTTGGAACTTGTAGTGATCCGCATAGATCAGGTTCAGGCGCTTCCGGAGGTTTTCGATGCCCACTCCTCTCCTGACGCCTTCCCTGTTGTCCATGGATACCCAGCGCCCCGTGTTGATGATTTCGACGACGAGAAAGCTGTTGGTAACCCGGCCTTCGATGGTTATTCTGAGAGGCAACTTTGATGTTTTTGTCCCGTACTTGACGGCATTTTCCACGATAGGCTGGAGAATGAGCTCGGGCACCTGAACGTCCATGGTCTGCTCAGGCAGTTCGATGCTCACGAGCAGATCGTCCTCGAAACGGACTTTCTCAATGTTCAGATAACTCTCTATGGTTCCCAACTCCTGGCGCAAAGGCACAAAACCGGATTCGCTTGATGAAATGGTTGAACGCAGATAGCGGGAAAGCTGCTGTATGAGCCGGTCGGTCTGTCGCGAACTTATCTTGGCAAGGGCGCTCAGAGAATTCAGGACATTGAACAGAAAATGGGGATTGATCTGATATCGGAGGGCTTCCAGCTTAGCCTGGACAGACCGAAGCTCCGCCTCCTCCGCCCGGCGGCGTTCTTTTTCGATCTGTTTTTTTTCTGTGATGTCATCAAGGATGCCCTGGATACGGAGTATCTTCCCCTGGCCATCTTTGTCAGCCCTGGCATAGATGGATCCGGTCCTTTGAAGTCCATCCCGCCGGTGGAAGACGATCTCGAAATCCTTGACCGTTCCCTGTGTGTCAAGCAGTTGCAGCAGTCGCGCCCGCATGCCGGAAGAGTAATAGTGGGATACGTTCCTGCCGACCACTTCCGTCGGAGAGCCGTAGCCGACGAGCGACGCAAAAGCCGGATTGGCATTCAATATGACCCCCTGGGGATCGGTGACGAATATCCCTTCTACCGCGTTCTCGAATATTCCCCGATATAAGCGTTCCGCTCGTTCCAGCGCAGTGCGGCTTTCCTGGAGGCTCTGCGCCATGGTGTTGAGTCCCCGGGCAAGCCCCGAAATCTCGTCGGTGCCGCCTGCCTCCAACCTCTTGTTGAGAAATCCGGCCTCAATGTCGCGGACGAAACTCATACATCGTTCCAATCTTCTGAGGAGCGGGTTGGCCATTACAAAAACGGCGAGGGTGATTACGAGGAGCATGACGATCAGCGTGATGAGCGTAATCTTGCCCATGGTCTCAATAGGGGCGAGAACATCATGGAGAGGTCTTTCGATCACAAAAAGAAATTCGGGGTCAGAGGTCCTCAAAAAGGCGGCCAGACGGGGACGTGATTTTAAGGAATAGATGACTACACCGCTGCGCTTTGCCGCGAATTCCGGCAGGTCAGGGATGTCCGGCCGCATATAAGGTTTGGATCTTATGATGTTGGGAATCACCCATCCCTGCGGCAGGGTCGTGTCCATTCTGGGATCGTAAAAGTAAGCTTTGCCTCCGTGGATAGTTTCCTGCGGCGTTAGAAAATAATCATTGAGTTGGTCGAGGTCGAGGATGGATCGGATGACGGCTACAACCTTGCCGTCTTGTTTGACGGGTGTGCTAACTGCTATATTCGGGCGCCCTGTGCCGTGGCTGAAGATTACCTGAGAGATTGTCGTTTTCCCTGCCATCGCCGCCCTGAAATCAAGGCGCGTGGCGACGACCTGGCGCATCGGGGAGTATCCGATACGGTCGGGATAGGAGGATGCGATGCACCAGGCGTCCCGGTCAAGGAGGTTGACCGACTGATAGACATTGTTCTTCTTAACGATGTCCAGAAAATGGAGATTAGTCTCCCGAACGAGGGCGCTGTTCTTCGGGGATCGGATAACATTGTGAATAAGGGTAGATTCGGCCAGAAGCTCCATGTCCATTTTGAATCTTTCGAGGCCTATCTGACTTTGTTTGGCGATCAGGGCAACCGTCTGCTGCATCTGCCTCTTTGCGCTCGACTCGAGCTGCCGTCGTGCAGATATATAGGTGATGACTGAAGATAAAAAGACGCTGATGACGATCATTACCGCTACAACAATCAGAAGCTTGGTGCGAAAGCTCATACGTTGCCTTCATTCCCCTATTTGTTTCCATGTCCTTTGTTGATTCCCGGTGCAGAAGAGTGAATTTAATGTTCATCAATATTATGTCGAGAACCTGCGCCACAGAACGGATATGTAATCGAGAAGACATATGGCGGGACGAATCAACCAAATGGGGGGATAAGGACGATTCCGAGGAGATAGAGGTTGTGGACATTATATATTCTCAACCAGCCGAACATCGCGCCTCCCGTCACTGCATGGGCGAACTCTTTGGACCTCGGGCGTTGTAGATCAGGCAGAAGCCCCAGGCGTGCGGTTCTCTTCGGGCGCGTGTCCGGGACGGAAGGATCGCAAAGAACATCAGGCGCGGGCATACCGGCAGGTACCGTAATTATATGGTTCAAAGCTCCGCCGTTTTGTGATTTAACTAAATATACGGAGGAAGGCATTATGAGGTTTAAAGGAGTCATTCTTGATCTCGACGGAACGCTGGTCAATTCGCTTGAAGATATAGCGGATTCCATGAACAGGGTTCTGGCAGAATACGGTTTCCCGACACACGATCTCGAGGATTATAAACGCTTTGTCGGCCGCGGGCTGAGAAATCTCGTTTCGAGGGCGTTGCCCGAAGGGACGAAGGATGAAGGGCTGATCTCCAGGTGTCGCGACTCGATGTTGGAGGAGTACGGTAAGAATTACCTGAACAAGACACGGCCATACGATGGGATTACGGATCTGCTTGACGAGCTTGTCCGACGGGGACTGAGGCTCGCGGTGTTTTCCAACAAAAACGATGATCTGACGAAAAAACTGGTGGCGACCCTGTTGCCTGGCTGGCACTTTGCGGCGGTAATCGGGTCCAGCGCCGAAATGCCCGAGAAGCCGGATCCTAAAGGCGCCTTGCTGATAAGCTGGCAATTGGGAATCAGTCCTGAACTTCTGATTTATGTGGGCGATTCCGACGTTGACATGGAGACCGCACATAACGCCAGAATGTATGCGGTGGGAGCATTATGGGGTTTCCGGACGAAAGAGGAATTGATATCCAATGGGGCAGAGTATCTATTGAAAGGTCCCATGGACTTGCTTCAAATCCTGCAAGAGGAAGGCGGAGCATAACCGGTCCCTTCGGATTGACGGATCGTCCCGGTCTGTGCAAGGATAAGTGAAGAAAGAAGAGGATATTTGAAGATACTGCTCATTGAAGATGACGAAAAGATCGCGTCATTCATAATGAAAGGAATGAAGGCGGCGGGGTGTGTGGTCGATCACGTTGCCGACGGAAGGCAGGGGCTCACCCTGGCAATGACCGAAACATATGATGCGGCCATCATCGACATCATGCTTCCCGGTCTCGATGGTCTGTCCGTCGTGCAAGAAATGCGCAAGGGCAAGGTGGCAACACCCATTATCATCCTCAGCGCCAGGGGGTCCGTTGAAGACCGTGTCAAAGGATTGCAGACGGGAGCGGACGATTATCTCGCGAAGCCTTTTGCTTTCACCGAACTCCTGGCGAGGGTCCAGGCGCTTGTGCGCCGTTCCAGCGGTATCACAGAACCGACCCGGCTCGCCGTGGGGGACCTTGCGGTGAATCTCGTAAGCAGAGAGGTAAAGCGGGCCGACAGGAACATAGAACTCCAGCCCATGGAATTCTCGCTCCTCGAATACCTCATGCGCAATGCGGGCAGGGTGGTTTCAAAGACCATGATAATGGAGCATGTCTGGAATTATGATTTCGACCCCCAGACCAATGTAGTGGAGGCCCGAATATGCAGGCTGCGGGACAAGATCGACAGGGATTTTCCGGCCAAGTTGATCCACACGGTGCGAGGGGTAGGCTATGTCCTCAAGGAAAACTCGTAAGTCCCGGAACACGCTGGCTTTCCGGCTGACGCTCTGGTACGCAGGGATCTTTACCGTCTCATCCTGCATCGCCTTTCTCCTCTTTTACATGCTGGTTACGTCAGTCGTACGGGACCGGACAGACCAGGAACTGATGGGCCAGGCACGGCGGTTTGCGGTCCTTGCCTCGACGGAAGGGATCGAAGAAGCAAAGAAGGCCGTTATCGCGGAATCTCAGGCGGCCGGTGTCAGGAAGGTCTTTTTCCGCATGCTCTACGCCGACGGCGTGGCATTCTCTTCATCGAACATGTCCTACTGGAAGGATATCGGTATTCATGTGAACGCAATCAGGGAATTGGTTGAAGGAGCCGACCATGTTTTTGAAACGATGAGCATGCCTGAGCGCGGGGACGAGGTGCGTATCCTCTACGTGATGCTGGGCCCGGGCATTATCTTGCAGATCGGCGAGGCCATGAAGGAAACGTCAGGATTCCTGGATGCCTTCCGGCGCATTTTCATCGTGACGATGGCTTTTCTGATCGTCCTTGCCGCCGGTATCGGCTGGTTCATGGCGCGCAGGGCAGTGTCCGGGGTGGAGGCCGTGACACGGACAGCCCGGAAGATATCGGCAGGCGCCCTGGATCAGAGGGTGCCCGTCAACAGAAGGGGAGACGAGATCGACCAGCTGGCCGTGACCTTCAACGAGATGCTGGACCGCATCGAAGCCCTGATCAAAGAGATGAAGGAGATGAGCGATAATATCGCCCACGACTTGAAAAGTCCCATCACGCGCATCAGGGGCTCCGCCGAGGTGACGCTCAGCACCTCGGGCTCCATGGAGGAGTATGAGAACATGGCGGCAGGTACCATCGAGGAGTGCGATCGCCTTCTGGACACCATCAATACCATGCTCATGATCTCGAGGACAGAGTCCGGAGTGGACCGGCCTTCACCGGAGAAGATGGACGCCGCGGAACTCGTGCGCGAGGCATGTGACCTTTACGAACCCGCCGCCTCCGACAAGGGCATCATTCTGAACTGTCACATTGAAGAGGATATCGCCACGGCCGGGGACAAAAGAATGATCCGCAGAATGGTTGCCAACCTCATAGATAACGCGATCAAATACACACCGGCCGGAGGGCAGGTGGATGTCCGGCTCTCCCGCAGCGCGGCAGACCGGGTCGCGCTCACGGTGAGCGACACAGGCACAGGCATCTCCGGCGAAGATCTTCCCCGCATCTTCGACAGGTTCTACCGCGGCGACAGGAGCCGCTCGGAAACAGGGCTTGGGCTGGGACTCAGCCTTGCAAGGGCAATAGCGCGCGCTCACGGAGGAGCTATCACCGTGACGAGCACCCCCGACAAAGGCAGCGCCTTCACCGTCACGCTTCCTGCTGCTTGAAAGAATGAGTATTTCTTTTCTTTTCCCGTAACCCATAACCTTTCTTTTTATTCCATTACCAATTTGTAATCTTCCCGTCATGTTTGGATGAACTTCGCGATGTAGAATGGATTACCGGCGAAGATAAAGTTCGGCCGGCAACCTAAAGCAAGGAGAGATACAGATGGAACGAAGACGGGTAGTAAGGGCTGTTGTTGTTACACTGGTGACCATCGCCCTCACGGTTGGCCTGGGCTATGGGGTCTCGAAGGCCGTCAAGGGAACGGAACCTGTCGTTTCCAAGACCTCGGGGGTGCCTATCATGGTCCCCGGTAATTTTACGGAGCTTGCCGAAAACGTCCGGCCCAGTGTCGTGAATATTCAGACGGTAAGAACGATCAAGGGCGATGGACGCGTCTTTCGCCATTTTTTCGGAAACCCCTTCGGCAAGGGGAACCCCTTCGGCGGACAGGATCCCTTTGAGGATTTTTTCGGGCCCAGGGGAGGAAACGGTTCACCCGAGGATTTCAGGCAGAACAGCCTTGGGTCAGGGTTCATTATCGATGCCGACGGTTATATCGTGACCAATAATCACGTTGTGGACGGGGCCAATGAAATAAAAGTGAAGCTTGCCGACGGCAGAGAATTTGACGCAGCCGTGGTAGGCAGGGACCCCAAGACAGACCTCGCACTGATCAGGATAAAAGGCGTCTCGGGCCTTAAGCCTCTTACAATGGGCAATTCGGAGGAACTTAAGGTCGGCAGCTGGGTTGTTGCGATAGGCAGCCCCTTCGGTCTGGAACAGACTGTGACCGCGGGCATCGTCAGCGCAAAAGGCAGGATCATTGGTTCCGGCCCCTATGACAACTTCATTCAAACGGATGCCTCCATAAATCCAGGCAACAGCGGTGGCCCTCTCATCAATATGAAAGGGGAGGTGATCGGCATTAATACGGCGATCGTCGCTTCAGGACAGGGGATAGGTTTTGCGATCCCCATAGACACCGCAAAAAGCGTGGTCGCGCAGTTAAAGGGAAATGGGAGGGTCACTCGCGGTTGGCTTGGTGTGAGCATCCAGGAGATCACCCCGGCGCTTGCCGCGTCCTTCGGACTGAAAGACAGAAAAGGGGCGCTTGTAGCCGACGTCGTCAAGGACGGACCCGCCGATAAAGCAGGGATAGCCCAGGGGGACGTGATCGTCGAATTTGACGGTAAAGAAATAGCGACTTCCAACGATCTCCCGCGGGTCGTTGCGGCAACCCCGGTAGGAAAGGATGTGGCGGTGAAACTGCTCCGCAGTGGAAAGACGCTTGGCAAGACCATCAAGATAGCCCAAATGGAAGACAATGTCATGGAGGCGGCGAGGAAAACTCCCGGCGAGAACAAGGTGGGAATAGCGGTTCAGGCGATCACACCCGAGGTTGCGAGGGCCCTGCAACTGAAGAATAGGGCAGGTGTGGTCGTTGCTTCCGTTGAATCGGGGAGCCCGGCGGAAGAAGCGGGCATTGTAAGGGGTGATGTTATTCGGGAAGTGAACAGGGCTACTGTAAAGGATGTGGAGAGTTTTGTCCGAAAGATGGATGAGGTGAGCGGACAGAAGAGCGTCCTCTTTCTCATCCACAGGAAGGCCAACAATATTTATGTTGTTGTGAAACTCGACCGGAACTAAAACGCTCCTTTCACATAATGACGGGCTGCCGGGACCCCACATGATCCCGGCAGCCCGTCGTCTATTTTTCTACAACACCGATCAGTTGCACAATTCGTTGACGCAGCAATAAATCTCTACGATCAAGGCGATCGCACCGGAGTATTCCGTATAACCATTGTCGCTGGTCTTGACCTGTCCCCTGACGGTCCACTTCCCGTCCCCGTTATCGGTGGCGAAGGTGCTCACCCCGGCGATGGGAACGATGGCAGTTGATGCCCCTCCGAGCATGCGTACCGGTGTCACGAATATCTTTGCGGTCATCCCGGGGTCGCAGGATGGTTTCTGGAGGACTGTTCCGCTGTAATGCACGCTTTTGTATTTCAGGACGGCGCCGCTTTCGGGCGCGGGTGGTATGATGTAGACGGCCTCCGCGTAAGCCCGTTGTCCCGTTGCTGCAAGGCTGAAAAGGCCGAGAAGGAGTAGTACTCCAAAGAGAAGTGTTCGTTGCATTGCCCCGGACCGTGCCGTATACATCAGCACGTGCCGCGCTGCCCGCTGCCCTGGCCGAATGGTGAAATGTCTCATGGCTTTCCCTCCCCGGTCCGTCATTTCAGGGGGTTAGACAGCACGCTGGCCTTGAATGCGACGGCGCTTTCAATGACCTTGTCGGCGTACCGGTCGTTTCTTGTCCCGAGGTATTTGTACAGGGCAAGACGGAGATTGTCGTTTGACTGGTGCATATACAGGCGGAGGATTCCGGTCCCCACAGACAGGTTCTTGTCAGGATCGTGTGCCTGCTCGGGCGAGGAGAAGTACCGTTTCCATGTGGGCCAGTGGACCTGCATGAGGCCCCGGGCGTTCTTGTTGCTTACCGCCGCCGGATTGAAGCCGCTTTCAACGCGTATGATGCCCATCAGGACGGACAAAAAATTGAGCCTGTGTTCCTCGGAGGCAAAATGGTACCTTTCCCAGTGAACATGGTCTACCAGGGCCTTCGCCACGACGAGGGACGTCCACTCTTCCTGCTTGCGGTTCATCCTGCGTATATGTCTCAGTGCATACTGGAAATCCTTGTATTTATCGGGATTGTCATCCTTCATAGCCCTGATTTCGGCCCTTAACTCTGTCTGTCTGTCCCTGTCGTTGCTGAGTGACCCACAATGCCCATGTTCGACAGCAGCGATGCAAAAGACAGCAAGAATGAAAAGGGCAGCCGCAATCTTGATTGCCTGCAAATCCTTCCTCCGCTGCGGGATTCCCCGGAAATGTCTATGGCGTCGGGCCGGCCGGGGAACTGCCGCAGTCCGCGTCCATCTTGTTATATGTTCTGGCGTAGAGCTCCTCCAGGTCAAGCGGAGGCCTTACATTTCCGTCGAGCGTGCACCTATAAAGGGTAAGGAGCATTGAAGCTGAGGCCCGCAATTCGTTATCTCCATTGGGGTCGAATCTGAACCAGACCAGCTCCATTGCATCGTGAAAGCGCGGTGCGCTGGTAGCTTCCGCCAGTCTTCTTACCGCTTCTTCTATCTTTGTCCGGGGAAGGACAATCTCGAAATTTTCCGATTGTCTCGCGACAAAGGTCTGTGTCATTTCATGCCGGCTCATCATCTCACTCCACTATGGTCTTATAGAAGAGATAGCAGCGAGATACGGTTTCAGGTTCCGGGTCGGGTTAAAAATAATTGGAATCCGAGACCGTCTTTCCGGTCTTTTATCTTGACAACATGTTCCAAATATATTTTTATAGACTTCCGAAAGTAACTTTATCGTAAATAATCCATATCAGATTATTTTTTGTTGTTTCGATCCAGTCCCGGGGGGAGATTGCCGTGGAACGACAAGATGGCAGGGTCTCAGACCATGCTGTGTACTTTGTGGCCGGTATTGTCATATTCGGCCTGCTTGCCTATCTTGCGTCGCGAAGCGCAGTGGTTCTTCACAGGGTCGACCTTCCGACCCTTCGCGTACAGGCGAAAACCTTCAAACATCTTTTGCCCGGTGACGATCATGCAATTGAACTGCGCAGGATCGAGAATATCTCGAGGATCGTCGACACCGAGGTCGCATGCAGGGGCAGCTATGAGAGGATCAGAACGGTGGCTCTCAGAAAGGCAATAACAGACGCGTCCGTAAAGACACGAAACACGATGCGCATCCTTGTTTGCGTTTTTCTGGGTTCCCTGGGATCGCTCGTAATAATCCGAACCGCCGGGGCGCACGGCCGCCTTCATGACAATCGGGAGAATGTCCGCTTGTCGGAAAGGGCAGGAGTCGAAGGATTTCTCCGGATTGTCGGAAGGTATATTGACCCCGGCATGGCAGCCCGGCTCAAGGAATCACCGATGTCTGAGAATATAGCTGATGCCTTCAGGGTTGCCCGGGACCGGGTGAATATTCCCTGTTCCACCGTCGCGCGTCTGTTTCCGAAGGGCACCCCGGAGCGCACGGCGCTCCTGGAGTATGGAAAGGTTCAAGTACGCTTCGCCGTTGATGCAACAACGGACGGTTCACGGGAGGACAGTCAAGGATAATGTCAGGTACGGGATATGAACATTTACCGGTCACGGGTGTCCGGGAGCGCACACAGGCAATGGCGTCCTATGTCAGGGCCTTTTTCCGGTCAATGAGCTCCGAGGAGTTTGCACAGGCGATTGAGGACGCCAGGTCATTCGGACAACAAAGGCTTGTAGAAAGGCTCTACGCCAAGAAGGTCATCGATAATATCGTAAAGGCAATCCTCGCAAGGATCGACAGGGGTCACTTCGTGGGCGATCAACTGAACGATTACATTCACGATGCGGTAGTCGTTCTCATGCAGATTGCCCGGCAGGGAAAGTTCGATCTGACGAAATCGGCCGGGGAGATCGCTTCCTACGTCTGTCTCTGGATAGAGCAGAGGGTCAAGAGAGCGGCCCGAAAAGATCAGCGCTGGCGGTTTTCCCTTTCGGAAACGACAGTCGACCTCGAGGAATCCACGGACAATACCGACTTTGATGAGACGCGCCAACCGAAGCTGAACGCTCGATGGTCACAAGACGGTTGCGCATCTGACAGGATCGTGGAAGGAAACTCTACCGATGCACGGGAGGCCCGCCCGGCAGAGAAGCACAATCCTGTTGTCGCCCACGGTCTGCGAAAGAGCGACCGCCACGTGCTTTCCCTCTTCGGCACCTCAAGACCGGAGGGTTCATGACCTGTCGCGCCGCCATGAAGACGGTCGACAAGAGATTGAGTATAAGCGACCCCCGGGTTACGGACATGCTTGTCTCCTATGTCGATTCCTATATGGCGGAGCTTGGGCCGTATATCAGTTCGGTGTTCTTCATCCTTCTTTTGAACTGTGCACCTGAAACAAAGAGAAGGAAAGGGTTTGTGAGAAGTGTGGAGCTGTCAGTCGGCCAAATTGCAGATGCGGCGGGTATATCGAAAAGAAAGACCATCGATGCACTCAGGGAACTGAAAAGGCACTGGATAACCGTCCAGCGCACGGGAAAGGGAAGGGGAAACAAGAACCAGTACTATTTTCTTCCTGTGGAGAGATGGTCCCCGCCCGGCACTGAGGGTTGTCCCAGGGCGCCGGTGTCTGCAGCCGAAGGATGACGGGAACGTTGATTCGGGCCGTCGGTCTGCATATCCCGGCAACTTTGCCGGCAGTCCCAAATACTACCCTCGTTCATGTGTATCCGGCGCACCTTTTACGCCGCCCGGCACAGGGGGAACCGTTTCAGGAAGGGAATCCGCGCCGGGGCCGATCGTGGCCCGCCTCTGCACAAATTGTGCACAGGGCTGCAGTGAGACTTCAATGGCAGTCGCGGACTGGACGGGCGAAGGGGAGGGGAGCGACGCACAAAAAGTGCATATGATGCACATGATCGAAACGTGACATACAGCCGGGCTGTTATCTTGACTACGCAAAAGGGAGGAAGGGTATGGATATCGCAGAGATTATAATCGGCAGGCGACACAGGAAAGACCTTGGAGATATGGAGGAACTGAAACGGTCCATATCGGAACTGGGTCTTCTTCAGCCCATCGTTGTCCGAAAAGGGACAAAGGAACTCGTCGCCGGCTACCGCAGATTGAAGGCCCTCGAGGAACTGGGCATCAGCGCGCTCATG
Source organism: Deltaproteobacteria bacterium UBA5205 (assembly GCA_002412715.1). Classification (GTDB taxonomy): domain Bacteria; phylum Desulfobacterota; class Syntrophorhabdia; order Syntrophorhabdales; family Syntrophorhabdaceae; genus Delta-02. The sequence goes on along the minus strand of DHVP01000025.1, from coordinate 86,641 downwards.
GAAGGTACCCATGTCAATCTTATTGATATAGACAGCCTCGTACGTGGCGAGCATGATGAAAATACTTGCAGAAAAGATTTTACCCTGTCTGAGAAAGTGGCCATTTTTGAAACGGTCAAAGAGGAAGAATTGAGAATAAGTATCGCAAGGCAGATAACCGGCGGCTGCAGCCCGACGGACCTTCGAATCAAAGGCCGCGATTCGGGGGATCTGCCGGCGGCGAGCGGTTCCGATACCCCGGGGGTGGAATGCACCGGGGACCCTGAAAACGGCGCGAGCGCTGAAGCCCGGCAAGGAGGCAAGAGAAAATTCGGCCAGGCACGGTCTCATGCGGCAAAGGCAGTCGGGCTTCACCAGAATACCTTGAGAAAGGCCACCGAGATCGTCGCCGCCGCCAGGAAAGAGCCCGGGAGATACGGTCATCTCGTCAGAGAGATGGACCTTACCGGAAAGGTCGAACCGATCTTTCAAAAGTATGTTCAGGAGAAGCTGCGGCCCGCGAACAGCAGGTATGGGACGTGCCCTTCTCTTTCCCGGCTCCTGTCCGACCCGGAATCGGGAATCCCTGAATTCCTTTGCGGCGCCATGGCTAATATCCCCGGTGAGCGTCAGGAAGATCTTGTCAGGCGTTTCGCCGGAATATTTTCCCTGGTGAAGCGAAGCGATTTCGATCGCGGGGTGAAAAGCTATTCACGCGGCGAAGGGATGGCGGAACTCTCCGATGAGGAGATATACCGGGTCCTGCGCGATACTCTCGATCACACTGAAGAGACGGCGAATGAGTGGGTCTTCATGCCGCAGGTGAGGCAGGTGGCGTCGCTGGTAATGAATGTCGCCAGGGCCGGGGGGTCCTCAACGACGCTGGACAAGCTGGATTTCTTTATGATCGGCCTTGCCGGGTTTGTCGATATGGCCTGCAACTATCTGCATGTTGCCAACAAAGACGGCATTATAAAGGAGCTTCCCGCCGACGCTTTGGAAAGGTATCTGGCCGCGATCGACGCATTCCAGATGCTCTACGAAAGCAAGCTGCCGCGGCAGGTCGGGGCTTTGCGTATGAGGGAGTGTGAGCTTCGCCCCGGTGAAATGCCCGATACGAAGAGTTTGCGCGACCATGCCAATGCAATGAAGGCAAACGAAATGATAACCGATGCAGCGGAAGGCGAGATGCCATACTATCGAGACATGATAGCCGGTCTTCTGCAAAACCTCCGCGATGGGGCGCAAGGACTGAACGTACGAGAGACCCGGTGACTCAATTGCTTTGACAACGCCGCGGCTGCTATGGTAAAAATTACGGTCAACACTATGGCCCTGAAGGTTTACAATACGATATCCGGCAGGAAAGAAGACTTCGTCCCCGTGACCGAGGGGAAGGTGAAGCTCTATGTCTGTGGTGTTACCGTGTACGATCACTGCCATATCGGCCATGCCCGAAGCGCCATCGTTTTCGATACCATTTACCGGTATCTGCGTTCAAAGGGCTTTGACGTCACCTACGTGAGGAACTTCACCGATATCGATGACAAGATCATCCGGAAGTCTCACGCGGAAAATATTCCCTGGCAGGAAGTCGGACAAAAATACATCCAGTCGTTTTATGAAGATATGGATGCCCTCGGAGTGCTTCGTCCCGATCATGAACCGCGAGCCACTCAGCATATCGGCGACATGATCGCCCTCGTCGAAAACCTGATCGAGAAGGGCCATGCGTACAATATCGGCGGTGATGTATACTTTTCCGTGGACAGTTTCCGCAATTACGGGCAGCTCTCCGGGCGGCCGCTGGAAGAGATGGTTGCCGGTGCCAGGGTCGAGGTGGACGAGAAGAAAAAGAATCCTCTCGATTTTGCCCTGTGGAAGGCCTCCAAAGAAGGTGAACCGTCATGGGACGCTTCCTTCGGAGCGGGCAGACCGGGGTGGCACATAGAATGCTCCGTCATGAGCACCCTCTATCTCGGGAACCCCTTTGACATCCACGGAGGCGGCAAAGACCTCGTCTTTCCGCATCATGAGAACGAAAAGGCCCAGACCGAGGCGGCCACGGGGGAGAAATTCGTCAACTACTGGGTCCACAACGGATTCGTCAATATCGACCGCGAAAAGATGTCCAAGTCAATCGGCAACACCCTCTTGATCAGGGACTTTCTCAAAGAATACCACCCCGAAGTCCTTCGGCTTTTCTACCTGTCCAATCACTACCGCAGCCCCGTCGATTACAACGGACAGACTATCGATGACGTGAATACAGCCCTTCACAGGCTCTACTATACGCGGGAAAGGGCGCAAGAGGCACAAATCGGCAAGACCTTCGAGGTTCGTTCCTATCCTCAGGCTGAGGAGATAGCCAAAAAATTTGCCGAGGCAATGGATGATGATTTCAACACCGCTGCCGCCCTTTCGTATATCTTCGAGCTTTCGAAAGAGATCAACAGGATGGTCGAAAAGAAGGACGAAAGCGCAACGGCCCTCATCGCGTCGGCGGAAGCCGTCTTTGAATCGCTGGCCGGTACACTCGGGCTTCTGGGCGACAATCTCGAATCCCTCGAATCCCGGGAAAAGATTCGTCATCTGACCCGTATGGGGTTTGACGCTTCATTTGTCGAAGGGGCCATAAACGACCGCGTTGAGGCAAGGAAGAGCAGGAACTTTCAAAAGGCCGATGAGATCAGAGATATGCTGGCGGAAAAAGGAATCATGCTCCTTGATACTCCAAAAGGCACACAGTGGCGGATAAAAAGTTCAGTTTCTTGAAAGGAGATAAATATGCTAGAAGTCAGATTTCATGGAAGAGGCGGGCAGGGAGCCGTTACGTCCGCGGAGATAGTTGCCCAGGCCGCTATAAAACAGGGGATGCGCGCACAGGCGTTCCCGAGCTTCGGTCCCGAGCGCCGTGGTGCCCCGGTGCAGGCTTTTCTGCGCGTATCCGACAAACCCATCAGGCTGAGGTCAAAGGTCTACAAACCGGACAGCGTTCTTATACTTGACCCGACGCTCATCGCTTCAGCAAATCCCTCCGCCGGTCTCAAGAAAGGCGGCTATATTATCATCAATTCAAACAAATCCGCGGAAGAACTGAAGAAAGCGTTCCCCGGCCAGAACATTATCAGCGTCGACGCATCAAAAATAGCCAAGGAAGAGCTTGGTGTTCCCATAACCAATACCACCATGCTTGGGGCGCTCGTACGGGCGACCCGCGTGGTTGAACTCAGCGCTCTCGAAGAGCCGGTCCGCAACCGCTTTGGTGTTAACGGACAGAAAAACATCAACGCCTACACAAGGGCATATAACGAAGCAACGGTAATAGAAGCGGAATGAAATAAAAGGGTTTAGGGATTGGTGATCAGGGAACAGACCCCTATTCTCTGATCCCTTTCCCCTTTTTTATGAAGACCATCTCCGGAAATATCGTCGATCTTCTCAACGAAACCATTTTCCCCGGCGTCATTCATATCGAAAACGGCATCATTGCCGGTATTGAACGGGAGCGCTACTGGTTCGATTCTTATATCCTCCCCGGTTTTGTCGATGCCCATGTCCATATCGAGAGTTCGATGCTCACACCGGCCGGTTTCGCCCGTCTCGCCGTTGTGCACGGCACCGTGGCCACCGTTTCGGACCCGCACGAAATAGCGAACGTCCTCGGGCCGCGGGGTGTACGGTACATGATGGAAGACAGTGCCGGCATACCCTTCACCTTTGCTTTCGGCGCGCCCTCCTGCGTTCCCGCGAGCATCTTTGAAACCTCCGGCGCCTCGATAGGTGTTGCCGAGACGGAAGCGCTTCTTACAGAGAAGAGCATCGGGTATCTCAGCGAGATGATGAATTTCCCGGGGGTCATAAACGGCGATCCCGAAGTGCTTGCGAAGATCGGCCTTGCAAAACGATTGGGAAAGCCGGTCGATGGGCATGCGCCGGGCCTGCGTGGTGAAGATCTGCGAAAGTATAGTGAAGCTGGCATATCCACCGACCACGAATCTTTTGAAATTGAAGAAGCGCGGGAGAAGATCTCCCTGGGCATGAAGATCATCATACGCGAAGGATCGGCGGCGCGGAATTTCGATACCCTCTACCCGCTCATCGCCGAATATCCCGATCACTGCATGTTCTGCACCGACGACGTGCATCCTGATTCCCTCGTAAAGGGACACATTAATGCGCTGGCGGCCAGGGCCATCCGAAAAGGAGTGGACCTTATGAAGGTACTCAGGTGTGCCTGCCTCAACCCCGTTTTGCACTACGGCCTTGATGTTGGTTTACTCAGACTGCACGACCCTGCCGATATGATCGTTGTCGACAATCTCGATAATCTCAGGGTTCTCAAAACCATCGTGCACGGCCAAACTGTCGCAGAAGACGGCACGAGCCGCCTCGTGCATCGCAGTGCCGTCCCGGTTAATGTTTTTCGGGCGGGCCCCCGGAAGACAGAGGATTTTCATGTACGCAAGAGATCGGGCGCCATCCGGATCATCGGGGTTATCGATGGTCAGCTTGTGACTGATGCTGATAGTGACGCGCCGGCGGTGGAAAGCGATGCGGTCGTCAGCGATATCGACAGGGACATACTGAAGATAGCCGTCGTAAACCGGTATGCCGCCACACCCCCCGCCATTGCCTTTGTGCGGGGTTTCAATCTGAAAAAAGGCGCCATCGCCTCGTCGATCGCCCATGATTCCCACAACATTGTTGCCGTCGGCGCAAGCGATGAAATGCTCTGCGACGCCGTCAACCTTATCATCGAAAAGAAGGGCGGCATTTCCCTGGTCTCGGAGGATATGAAAATTGTTCTGCCCCTTCCCGTGGCCGGCCTCATGTCCAATGAAGACGGCTACGACATCGCTCAGAAATACAGCCGTTTGAACATGCTTGCGACAGACCTCGGCACAACTCTCGAGGCCCCCTTCATGACGCTGTCCTTCATGGCCCTTGTCGTAATTCCAAAACTGAAACTCAGTGACAGGGGTCTCTTCGACGGCGATCGTTTTGCTTTCACGGAACTGTTTGTCTAGAAAGACAACGCAGGTCAAGCCCGGGTTTCTAAGAAGTCCAATAGGTCATATAAGTCCTATAGGACCTATTGAAAAGAAAACGGTCTGTTGATTTCTACGTTTGAGCTACGATCTCAATGAACTTTTCGACCAGATCGGGATCGAACTGGCTGCCGGCGCATTTTCGCAATTCCTTCAACGCCTCTTCTCTTGATACCGCTTTGCGGTGGGGTCGCCCGCCGGTCATTGATTCGTAGGCATCGGCTATGGCCATAATCCTGCTTTCAAGGGGAATCTCCTCGCCGGCAAGGCCAAGGGGGTAGCCGCTGCCGTTCCACCATTCGTGATGCTTCAGAATGTAGTCGGCGATATGCGTCAGGTTTGCGGCGGATTGGGCGATGCGGTGGCCGATATCGCAGTGTTTGCGCATCTCCAGGAGTTCTTCCGCGTTGAGGCTCCCCTCTTTCAGGAGTATACGGTCATGGATGCTGACATTGCCGATGTCATGAAACTGTGCTAGAAGGGTGAGGTCCTTAAGGCGCTTGCCAGACAGGCTGGCGGCACTCCCCAGGATGGTTACCAGCTGCCTCAGACGCTTGACGGACCGTCTGGTGGTAATGCCCTTGGTTTCGATTGTGTTGAGGAGATTCTTCACAATGACGTTCCGGGCATGCCGGCTGCCGAAGAGTTTTTCCTTGTACATGCTGTTGTCGGCTTCCCTGTACAGTGCGGCCATGCTTTGACCGGGATCGGTACGGATGGCAAATCCCGTGGAAATGCCGAGGGGAAGATGGGGGTTTTTCCGGTTATAGTCGATGACGCTGTTTCTTATTCGGTTGCAGATCTCTTCCACTTTTGATTTCGGGCTGTTCGGCAGAAGGATCGCGAATTCGTCTCCTCCGACACGGGCGACGACGTCGCTTTCACGGAACGACTTCCTGATGACCCGTGAAGCGACAGCGAGCAGTTCATCGCCCTTGTCGTGGCCCAGGGTATCGTTGATCAGCTTCAGGCCGTCGATGTCGCACATGATAAGTCCCACAAGCTCGAAACGGTTGTTGTCGAGGCGGTGCATCTCCTCCTCGAAATAGGCACGGTTGTACAGATTTGTCAGGGGATCGTGGAGGCTGAGATATTTTAGTTTTTCTTCCGTCTTCTTGATGTCCGTTATTTCCTTTGACACGACGGCAACAAACTTGACCCGCCCCGTGTGTCCGTCGACTACGGGGCTCAGCGTGCGCAGCATGTAACGCTGATCGTTTTCTTTTCCGCTTTTGTGTTCGTACCGGTGGGATATCGCGGTCTCGAATACTTTCTCTATGTAACCCGCGAACTCGGCGGCATCCTGTGCGTCGTGAAAATCACTGTAGCGCTTGCCGATGATGTTCGCTTCCGACACACAAAGGCGTGCAAGCATCTGCCTGTTCACAAAAAGGTACGTACCGTTGCGGTCTGTCATGTAGATTGAGTCATCGGTGGATTCGATAAGAGAGCGATATTTTTCCTCGCTGCTGCTTACCTGTTTCCCGGCTTTTACGAGGTCGGTAATATCGACAAAGGACACCGCCACCCGGTTTGTTCCGGCAAGGGGGCTGCGGAAGATATGGACATCTTTTATGGATCCGTTCCCGGCGGCCAGCTTGAATTCGTAACTCTGCGCCGGGCCCGCGGCGTTATGGTCGATGAATTCCTGATACTGTCTCATCCTGGTGAGGTCGCCGTTGACGATAAGCTCCGACCACTTCTTTTTTTCTTCCAGTTCCGATTGACGGTACCCTGAAAGCTCCAGGAACTGCCGGTTTGTGCAGTATATGGTCCCGTCCTCATGGGCAATAACGGTGGCGACCCCCAGGGATTCGAAAAGGGTACGATAGATGCTGTTGTTTTCCGTTATTTTTTTCGTCATGCTGTCTTTAATGCCACCCATTATATCATTGGTGAAACGGCATTGCCATTGTTATTCCAGCAGTTGCGATCATTCCCGCGTTCGTGGGCCACCCTGTATTTTTCAATCCCTCATTCCTTGAATATCTTGCCCGGATTCAGCAGCCCCTTGGGGTCAAAGGCCGCTTTGATCCGCCTCATAAGCGGCAGCGCCTCCCCATCGATCTGCATGGGAAGATAATCCATGACGGTGAGGCCAACGCCATGTTCGCCTGTCAGAGATCCCCCCATGGCGATAGTCTCCCTGTATATCACTTCCAGGAGGCTGTACGCCTCGTCAAGCTCCGCAAAGTTCCTGCGCCGGTGAAGGATGGTCACGTGGAGGTTCCCGTCCCCGGCATGGCCGTAGGTTGCTATCTTTATGGCGTCGCTGTGTTCGAGCCCTCGTATGAACCTGACAAGAAAAGGAAGGCTGTAGCGCGGGACCACCACGTCCGCCTCAAGATGGTCCTTACCCAATGCCTTGAGCGAAGGCAGCACCTCCCTCCGGAATGTCCAGAAACGCCCTGCCTCGGTATCGTCGGCCGCAAGGCGCGCGTCGGTCACGGCGGCGGAATTCCGGCACAGGCCGGCTATTTCCAGTGCCTCGCGGTGAACCTCGTCCTCAGAGTGGCCATCCGTCTCGATGAGTACGAGCGCGGCGGCATCCCTGGGGAGCGGGGCGCAAAGGTGATCGGCAACGGTGTTGATGGCAATGTTGTCCATCAATTCTATCGCGCAGGGGACGATCCCGGACTTGAAAACGGCCACGATGAGATCGGCGGCACAGGTGAGATCGTTGAGATAGACTATGATCGTGCGCCTCACATGGGGCCTCATGAGAAGGCGCAGCGTGATCTTCGTTATGACAGCCAGCGTGCCTTCGGAACCGACGAGAAGCGAAATCAGGTCATACCCGGCAACGTTCTTTACCATCTTCCCGCCGAGGGTTATCACCTCCCCCGAGGGAAGGACCGCCTCGATGCCCCTCACGTAATCCCGCGTGACGCCATATTTCACGGCCCTCGTGTAGCCCGCGTTCTCCGCGACGTTGCCGCCTAGAGTGCTGTCGACCGTGCTCGACGGGTCGGGAGGAAAGAAAAGACCCCGTTCGTTCAGTGCCTTCTGGAGATCGTTTGATATAAGCCCGGGCTCAACGACGGCGAACATGTTTGATTCATCGATCTCGATGATGCGGTTCAACCTCGCAAGAGAAAGGGCAATGCCCCCCCTGACCGGCAGGGCGCCGCCCGACAGACCCGTTCTTCCCCCCTGAGGAGTCACGAAAATATCATGCGCCCAGGCGCATTTCATCAGTTGCGACACTTCTGACCCGTTTTCCGGCAGGACGGCAACCTGCGGCATGAACTGCCTTTCTGTGGCATCGTAGGAAAAATGAGAAAGGTTTTCCCGATCAAGGACAATCTGACTGTCCTTGAGAAATCCTTTGATCTCCCGCAGGAACCCCTCTAGAGGCATGATGTTCCATTATATCCGTGCAGGATTGAATGGGCAAGAAAATAAGAAAAGGCTTAAACAGGCGCTGTACATGGGTTGGGCACCTATTCTGACATGTTAGTACCAATTAGCTGTCAAGAGAACCTGTGCACTCTTTACAATGAAAACAGCCGAAATTGTTCGCACAGTAAGTTCTCGGTAAAGCAAAAAGGAAGGGAAAACATGATATCAAAAGATCCCAAACCCGAGATTCGGACGGTAATCGTCGATGATGAAAACCTTGCCCGGAAAAATCTTAAAGAGCTTCTCCGCGAGCACCCCTATGTTCATGTGGTCGGGGAAGCTGGAAATGCAGCGGCCGGCCGCGATCTGATCGCGAAGACAAGGCCGGATCTTGTTTTTCTTGACGTGCGGATGCCTGAAGGCTCCGGCTTCGACCTGCTTGACAGGGTCGAAGATGCGCCGTCAATTATATTTGTTACCGCCTATGATGAATTCGCCGTCAGAGCCTTTGAGAACGATGCCTTTGATTATCTTCTAAAGCCTTTGGATCCCGACCGTCTTTGCCGCTCGCTTGAGAGGTTTCTGTCTGTTCCCCGTAACCGGACAGAGCCCATGGACATGTCACGCGGTGAGCGGGTTTGCCTCAACGCCGGAAACAAGGTGGCTTTTATCTCTGTCATAGATATAGTCGCCATTATGGCGGACAAGAACTACATACGCGTGTTCACCGCAAACGGTGACTGCTTCGTTGTGCGATCGGCCCTCAAGGACTGGAGGGAACGTTTTCCCTCCGACATCTTCATGGCTCTGGATCGCTCCCTGATGATCAATAAACATCACGTGCGTCTACTTACAAAGAAAAACAGAAACGGCGATGTTTTCATGGAAAGTATTGAAAAACCATTCCACCTGGGGCGGATCGCGCTGCAACGTTTCAAGGAACTGATGGGTGTAAACGAAAAGCAGGGGCTACAGGAGATATCCGGCTAAAATCCCCGCAACGGCCGATGAAGGACTTCCTTATGCCCGCATACGTCGATCAATGTCCGCCTATACGTAAATGATATCCACGGGCGTCCTGGTGATCCTCTCAAGCCCATTTTTCCGCACGACGAAATCCACTTCGATACCTATACCTCCCTCGCCGGGAAAGATAAATTTCGGCTCGCAGGCGAAAACCATTCCTTCTTTGAGGACCGTCTTGTGGCGGGGCGTGATGACAGGCATTTCATTGATCTCGAGGCCGAGGCCATGGCCGACGAAAGTCACCTGCCCCTCTCCGTGGCCCATGAAATACTCTTCAAGGCCAGCTGACTTCACGCGGTCGAAGGCCTTTGCAAAGACCTCTGTTGCGTCCGTGCCTTCCTTCGCGAAATCCATGATCTCATAAATGATGTCCCGCGCCGCTTCGTAAGGTTTCTGAAAAAGGTCCTTCAGAGACCCCGCGACATAGGAGCGTGTCTCATCGGTGATGTACCCGTTGTACCCTCCGCCATAATCGACGATAACGGGGATCCCCCGTTTTACAACATTGACCGATGCGCCCTGACCGATGGCGTGGGTCAGGCCGATACCGGCTATCGGCACATCGGCACCGGAGGTGATCGTCGTGGAGTACCCGTGCGTCACATAGATGCTCATCATCTCCTGGTTGAGACCGCGCATCCTGAGGAAACCTTGATGTCCCCACCTTCTTCCTTCCGCGTGAAGCTCCGCGTCGATATCGACCTCGCGCATCCCTTCCTTTATGACGTCCCCGGCCTTCTCGAAGACGCGGTCCAGAATCTCGCCCGATTTCTTGAATTGGGCAATCTCGAATTCACTCTTTATGATTCTGACGTCCCTGATGACCTGGGACAGGTCACCCACGCTGTCCAGACCGAGCATTGCTTTCCAGCGCTCGCAGACCGCGACGGGGATGACGTCAAGCTCCATGGCGCATCGTGCCGGGAACATCTTTCTTTCGATGAGAATGTCTTTAACCTCTTTGTCGCGCTTGATGGGGATGATATCGAGGGGCGTCTCCGCTTGTGCCCGGAAGATACTTTTCTCGACAAAGAAGGCCGGGCCATGCTCCGCCGAGACCGCAAGAACCCCGCGCTGAAGCGTTCCCGTGAAGTAAAAGATGTCGACGTTCTGGAGAATGACGGCAAGCTCGATGCCCTTTTCCGTCATCTTCATGCGAAGATTGTCGATCCGTGATGTTATCTCTTCCTTCGGTGTAAGATCACCGGTGTTTAGCGTCTTCAACATAACGTATGACCCTCCCGGCCGCCTCCGCTACAGGCACCTTTTCGAATTCTTTGCTGTCGCGTCGCTTTATCTCCACAAGGCCTTCCTTGAGACCTCGTTCGCCTATCGTGATACGAAGGGGTATTCCGATAAGGTCGCAGTCCTTGAACTTGACGCCGGGGCGTTCGTCGCGGTCGTCGAGGATGACGTCGATGCCCTTCGCGAGGAGTTCCCTGTAAATCTCCCGGGCAACCGCCATGCTTTCGGGGTGCGTTGTGTTTACAGGTAGAACGTCCACTTCGAAAGGTGCGATCGGCAGGGGCAGCATCATGCCGTTCTCGTCGTTTCCCTGCTCGATGGCTGCGGCGACCGTCCTGCCGACACCGATCCCGTAGCAGCCCATCACCATGAAATGTTCCTTGCCGTCACTGTCAAGGAAGGTCGCGTTCATGGATTTGCTGTACTTGAGCCCCAGCTTGAAGATATGTCCCACCTCGATGCCCCGCGTCGCCACCAGGCTCCCGGTGCCGCAGCGGGGGCACCTGTCGCCGGCCTCTGCGATTTTCACGTCAAAAAAACCCTTGACCGCGAAATCGGCCATATTGGCATCGACCACGTGGACGTCCCGCTCGTTGCCGCCGACGACGAAATCTTCCATGAACTTGAGATCCATGTCCGCGTAAAGCGGTATGGTAAGGCCGATGGGACCGGAGAAACCAAGGGGCCCGCCCGTTGCCTCCTCGATGGTCCGCTCGTCGGCAAGCTCCATTTCGTCGAGCTTGAGGAGGTTCTTCAGTTTTGTGTCATTTATCTCCCTGTCGCCCCGGACAAGAACGGCGATGGTCCCTTTGTCGGTATTGTAGATGATGGTCTTGAGCAGCTTGTCGGGTGTTATCCCGAGGAAGGAGGAAACCTCGTCTATCTTCCGCTGGTCAGGCGTCTTCACCCGCCTGTGGACGCCTTTTTTTCCGGTCGGGACGGTTTTTCCCCTTGTCCCGACCTCGGCTCTCTCGAGATTTGCCGCGTATCCGCAGGTATCGCAGGAGATGATGATATCCTCGCCCGTCTCAGCCAGCACCATGAACTCGTGGGAGAAACTTCCGCCTATCTGACCGGTGTCCGCCTCCACGACGCGGAACTTGAACCCGCACCGGTCAAATATATTGTTGTAGGCGTCATACATGTCCATGTAACTTTTCCCGGCACCTGCCTCGTCGGTGTCGAAGCTGTAGGCGTCCTTCATGAAGAACTCGCGGGAACGCATGATGCCGAATCGGGGCCGTATCTCATCGCGGAACTTGGTTTGGATCTGGTAGAGGTTGACGGGCAGGTCCTTGTAGGATCTTACCTCTCTTCTCACCAGATCGGTGACCACCTCTTCGTGGGTGGGGCCAAGGCATAGTTCCCGGTTGTTCCTGTCGGCAAAGCGCAGGAGTTCCTTGCCGTATTTTTCCCACCGCGTGCTCTCGACCCAGAGCTCCTTAGGCTGGACGGCGGGCATGAGAATCTCCTGGGCACCTTTTTTGTTCATTTCCTCGCGGATGATCTGCTCCACCTTTCTCAGTGATCTGAGGCCAAGGGGGAGCCATGTATAAACGCCGGATGCCAGCCGTCTGATAAAGCCCGCACGCAGCATAAGGCGGTGGCTCGCGACCTCGGCTTCCTTGGGATCTTCCTTGACGGTGGGGATGAACATTTTCGAAAACAGCATGATAACTCCTTTGCGTGAAATGACAGATGACTGTTACGCGTGTGTCTCGACAAATCTGGAATACCTGAAAAATCTACCATGAATCCGCCCCGCGAGCAAGAGGATGCGGCGACAGGCGATAGGCGTGGAGAGTAAAGGGCGGTAAGACAGGGGCCCCGGGGCAATCGGCCGGGGTCGGGATCAGCGTTTCAATACATGGACGGCTGTCGCCTTGAAGGATGGATAGACCTTTCTGCCCTTCTCGATGGCCAGCCGCTTGAGCGATCCGGGAGTGATGAATGCGGTGAGGTTGAAGCCGCAGTCGATGGTTACGCGATAGTAAAGACCGAGAGAGGTGACCTCCGATACGGTACCCTCGAAACTGTTGCGTTCGCTTGTCGTGTCAGGCCGCGGCTCAATTGACACCGATACGCGTTCGGGGCGTATGCACAGAACGACTTTCTGACCGGCCCGTGTGTCGCTCACGGCCATTACCTGCCTCCCTCCGACGTCCACGGAGATCGTGCCGCTGTTGGCATCCGTAACCACACCCGGCAGGATGGTTTCGGCTCCCACAAAACCGGCAATAAACTCGTCCGCCGGTCGGTTCATGATTTCATCCGGCGTGCCGACCTGGAGTATCTTCCCCCGGTCCATGACACATATCCGGTCGGACAGGCGCAGTGCCTCGGAGCGGTCGTGCGTGGCAAATATGGTCGTCGTGCCTGATCTTCTGAGGACATGACTTAAGTCCGTGACGATGGATTCATGTGTCGGCGGATCGAGGGCCGCGAAGGGCTCGTCGAGGAAGATAATGTCGGGCTTGACGGCGAAGGACCGGGCCAGGCTGACACGGCGAGCCTCCCCGCCGGAGAGGGTCCGGACGGAACGGTTTTTCAGATGGGACACGCCGAAAAGCTCCAGATTGTCGATCACCGCTTTTTCGATCTCTTTTTTGTTTGCATGGCGGAAACGCAATCCCGATGCGACATTCTCAAAGACAGTCGTGTCAAAGAGAAGGGTCTCCTGGAATACCATGGTGATCGATCTGCGGTAAGAGGTGACCGGTATATCGGGGCCGACCCTTTTGCCGCGATAGATTATCTCGCCGTGCCGCAATTTTTGGAGCATGGCAAGTCTTTGAAGCAGAGTTGTCTTCCCCGCGCCGTTGGACCCGATGATGGAGAGAACTTCGTCTTCCTGCACCAGGAGGCTCGCGACATCAAGAATCACAACACCGCGGTTCTCGACGCGGATATTGCGGGCCTCCAGGATGTTGCTTGCTTCTCGGGCCATCTTCTCTTAAAAACGCCTCTCTCTCTGCTGGATGTGGGTAAGAATATAATTGATACAGTAGGCCATGGCAAGGAGTATGATGCTCAGCGCGATCGCTACCTCAAAGTTGCCCTTGCCCGTTTCCATGACTGTGGCCGTGGTGAGGACCCTCGTGTATCCCTTGATGTTCCCGCCCACCATGATCGATGCCCCTATCTCCGAGATAACGCCGCCGAATCCTGCCATCACGGCTGCAAGGAGCGGAAGCCTGGCCTCCTTGATGAGAACCCAGACACTCTGAAGCGGTGTGGCCCCGAGGGCGAGGATCTGGAGGCGCAGTTTTTTCGGGAGCTGCTGCATCGATGCGAGGGTGATGCCCATGACGATGGGGGTTGCAATTACCGATTGGGCAATGATTATTGCCGTCGGCGTATAGAGCATTCCCAGGAAACCGAGCGGTCCGTTCCTCCAGAGAAAGATGGTCACGAAAAGCCCGACGACAACGGGCGGGAGCCCCATGCCGGTGTTGATGAGACTGACGACGATCTTCTTCCCCGGAAATTGTGTCAGCGCGACAAGGGTGCCCGTTGAGATCCCCAGGAAAAGGCTGATAAGGGTTGCCGTACCCGAGACCTTGAGGGAAAGCAGGGTTATCCTCATCACCTCCGGGTCGAAGGTGATGAGGAGTATGATGGCCTGCTTGATGCCCTCGTAAATAAGGTCCATTTACTTGCCCAGATCCTCTTCTTTTTTACCGGCGTCAGGGAAGAAGAGAGGTGAACCGTACTTGTCTGCACCGAAGGTCTTGATGATCGCCTGCGTTTCCGGGGAGACCATGAAGTCCGCGAATGCCCTGGCCCCCTTTGCGTTCACCTTGGGCCACTTTGCCGGATTGACCTCGATGACGTGATAGACGTTGAGAAGGATGGCATCGCCTTCAACAAGGATGGGAAGGTCAAGCCTCTTTTTCAGGGCAAGATAGGTTCCCCGGTCGGTCAGCGTATAGGCCCTTTTCTCAGCTGCGACGTTGAGTGTCTGTCCCATTCCGAGACCTGTCTGCTGATACCATTTCTCTCCTTCATATTTGGTACCTGCGGCCTTCCAGATCACCTTTTCTTTTGCGTGGGTGCCGGAATTGTCGCCGCGGGATACAAAAAGCGCCCCGGCGGTCGCGATCTTTTTGAAGGCGTCCGTGGTTGATTTCGATCCCTTTATCTTCGCCGGGTCAGCTGACGGTCCGATAATGACGAAGTCGTTATGCATCACTATTTTTCTGTTGATTCCGTATCCGCCGGCCACGAATTTCTTTTCCGCGTCGGGTGAATGGACGAGGAGGACGTCAGCCTCTCCCTTCTGTCCCATGGCCATGGCCTGCCCTGAGCCGACGGCTATGGTCTTCACGAAAAATCCCGTTTTCTTTTCAAAAATGGGGATGAGGACATCAAGAAGCCCGGAATCCTGGGTGCTTGTCGTCGTAGAGAGAATGATGTTCTTTTCGGCCGGAGCCGCATCTGCAAAAGGCCCGCAGATGCTCGCCAGGCCCAGGAGAAGTGCTGCTATGGTAAGTAAACAAAGCCGTTTCATATCTATCCTCCTTTTAAGGTACTATTTTTGCGCCGCACCGCGCCACTGTTTTGAATTGGGGAAGAACAACGGACTTCCGTATTTGTCTTTCCCGAAGTCACGTATGATGAGTTGTCCTTTAGCGGGGTCCGTAAGCCAGGTGACGTATGTCATCGCGGCCTTTGCGTTGACGCGGGGGAACTTCTTCGGGTTCACGGGGATGAGGGTTATGAAGTTGAGAAGGGCTTCATCCTTCTCGACGAGTACTACGAGCTTGATATCTTTCTGCAAGCCGAGAAAGGTGGCCCTGTCGATGAAGGTGTAGACGCCGCGCTTGTCGGCCTCGCGCAATGTCGGCACATTTCCTTCCGATCCTTTTTCGTAGATGGCATACCAGTTGCCGGCAGGTTTCATACCGGCTTTCTCCCAAATAAGAAGCTCGGCCACATGCGTTCCCGACTTGTCTCCCCGGGTCAAAAACGGCGCCTTCTTGTCTGCGATTGTTTTCAAAGCTTCCCCGCCTTTCTTCATGCCTTTGATGCCGGCGGGATCGGCGGGCGGTCCGACGATGACGAAATCGTTGTACATGAGATCGATCCTTTCCGTCCCGTAGCCTTCAGCGATGAATTTTTCCTCAAGGGATTTCGCGTGGACCATGACGAGATCGATAGCGCCCTTCTTTGCGATACCAAGGGTAGCGCCTGTTCCGGCACCGACATGGCGGACGCGGATACCCGTGTCCTTTTCGAAATGGTCTTCAAGAACGCTGACGATTCCCGAATCGATGGGGCCTATAGTGCTGGCCATAAAGACAAAATCATCCCCGGCGGCCGGAACCACTACCGGGAGAATCAGAAAGACGATGAGACAAAAGAGAATACTTACCTTTTTCACAAAAACCTCCTTTGCGTGTATATTGACTATACGAAAAACAAGCCTAATTATACCACATTAATACCCTGAAGGCTAAAAGGATAACCAGAAGACGGGTAATGGGTAATAGGTTATGGGAAAAGATTTAATGTATTACCCATTAATCACTGTTGTCCAAAATAATCCTTTCCCAGACTGCTGTCTTTATAAAGCAATGATTCAGGACAGGTAAATCCCGTATTTCAAACCAGGTTGTCTTATCTCGCAGTTCGTCATTCCGGCGCAGGCCGGAAGCCAGGAAGAACTTTCATACAACTGGAAGCATACATGTTTTAGAACAGTTGGATGTCCCTTCGTATGGTGATTCCTTATCCATAATCTCTCCTGGCTTCCGGCCTGCGCCGGAATGACGGAGGCTCCGGAAAGAGGTTGACCTTTGCATTGTTTTGGACAGATGTTACCTATTACCCGTCTTCATCGCTATTCCTGAGAGTGTGGCACAATCCATTCATGAGAGGGCGCAGCGGGCGAAAATCACACCCGCTTCCCGACTAAGTCCCGAAACCTGGCTGAAGATCCGGTGGATCAACCCGCTTGCAACGACGGCGGTTTCAATTGCAATGGTGTTTCTGAGCCCTTTTATGGCTGTTTGTTTCTTCGTCGCCGGCCTCGTACTTCAAATCATGGCTTCGGGTAACTCACCGGGCCCGGTCTTCGCGCGCAAACGGGGCGAGGCCGCCATTTTCCTGGGAAAGGACCACTATGGTATACCGGTAATGCTTCCGATCCCGGAGATCACCCGCCATGGGATGCTCATCGGTACCACCGGTTCAGGCAAGACAACGGCTATCAGGAGCATCGCGGACTCCATCATGAGACTCGGCGGAGGGTTCTGTTTCATCGACGGCAAATCGGATGTCACCGATACCTATGAGGTACTCTATGAGATCATCGAGACGTGCGATCGTGTGGAAGACCTTCTCGTCCTCAACTTTCTGAATCCCGCTCAGTCGCATACTTTTAATTTCATGACCCACGGCGACGCCGATTTTCTTGCCGAGATCATGACAGGTTTCTTAAAACAGGCCGAGGGAGATCAGGTTTACTGGCAGGAGAGAGGCAAGATTCTCATGAAAGCGGTTCTCACGCAGCTTGTTTACCGCAGGGATCACCCGGAGGTGTTCGGTGAATACGTTCTCACTCCCACACAGGTGCGCAGGCACCTTTCTTTCGATGAGGTCCTCGCCCTGGAGGCGGATGAAAGATACCCCATGTACGACGGCGGCCAGCCGGTGAAGGCCCGCCTCAGGGGGTTGCTGGGCGACCTACCCGGCTGGGAGGAATATCGCAACAGGGGCCAGGGGAGGATGTCGCCGGCAGCCGGGGAGGTGCTGAGACAATACGGGTTCTTCGTTCAGCAGTGGGGTGCCCCGCTCGATCTTCTTGCCGGGACGTTCAACCGGATCTTCGATACCGATGCCCCGGAGATCGATATGGTCGATGTGGTATCCAACAGCCGCATCCTGGTTGTTCTCCTGCCCTCTCTGTCATACTCGATTTCTACCCTCCAGGCCCTGGGGAGACTCACCCTCAATGCCTTCAAAATCGCATTGACGACGGCACTCGGCACAAGGGTCGAGGGTAATTATGAAGAGATTCGGCGCGAGGTCCGCCGGCGAAGGCCATCAGTCCCCTTTACCCTTATTGCGGACGAGTACGGGTCTTATGCCGTGGAAGGGTTCGATACCGTTCTGGCGCAGGGCCGTTCGCTGGGCTTTGGCGTCATCATATCCGTTCAGGAGCTTGCCTCGCTCTTCAAGGCATCCGAGACGGATGCGAAAAGACTTATCGGCAATACGAACTATAAGATCGTCATGAAGGTAGAGGATACGGACACGGCCAAATTCCTTGGGGAGCGGGCAGGTGAATCCTTCTTTATGATGCCCAACATTCGAAATGACAGCAAGATGATGGAGAGCCTCGGTAACTGGGATGGAACCTATGCCTTTCAAAAAGGCAGCAGGATAGAGGTAAGAGATTTGACGGGGCTGCAAATCGGGGAAGGATATATTTTTGCCGGGGATGAGGTAAGGCGGTTCAGAACACGTTATATTCCGCCCAGAGGCGATGTGAAGGAGTTAAAGCTGATGAAATACGTGAAAAAAGCACCGGAAAATCCTCCCGGCGATCCGCCCGCAGGCCTGCATTGACCGACGTAAGCCGCTTAAAGACCGGCACTGCCGAGACCAAGGCCGCATCGTGTGAGCGTGGTGATAACGATCCAGGATGTCAGCTTATAGCACGTCAGGAAGGACCCGATGAGGATCATCTTTCCCCCGCCCGCCCCTCCTTTAGCGGCGTCATTCCCATTCGCGAGGCGTATGAGGCCCCTGATGATGAGGTAGGTTCCCAGCACGGGCATCATGGGGGAGACCATGGTCTGCGCGTTGCCGATCAGTTTCGTGATCAATTCTGTCATGGGTCCATAAACCTTTCCGTGGCGCTATTTATCATATAGCAGGAGATGGATGGCGGTATTCAACAAGGAGAAACAAAAACGGACCGTGGAAGACGGCATGCAGGCCCTTGCCATAGAGGTTGGCATATTCAGGGGGCTCAGGCTTACCTCCCGGGCGCTTCTTGCCATCTCCGCGGCGGCGGTGATTTTCGGCATCGTTATGGCAATAGCATCGGTTGTCATTGTGGCTGCCGGAAAAGGAAAGGACAAGATTGTTTTCATGGATGCCGCTGGCAGGCCATCCCTGATCCGGGTCGATGATCCCGACAGGATCCATTGGCCGGAGCTTGAGATCTTCTGCCGGGATGCGATTAGAGACATCCTCGGGTGGACGTACGTTGAGGTAAAGTCGCAGGGCGATTTTACCAGCCGGATGGGCCGGGTATCGAAGCGCTTTGACCCTGCCTCTTTTAAGGCGTTCTACGAGCCGTACCGGGACAATTACCTCAAGTCCCTGTCGGATCAGAAGGTTATCGTCACTGCCGAGTGGAGTGCCTTGAAAGATTCGAAGATACACGGCAGGGAAGCCGTCATTCTCGTCTCGGTGCGACTCAACGCCGTTCGTGTTGTCGGAGAAGAGGCATCCGGCGAAGACCTTAAAATGAAAACATACGAGATAAAGTTGCACAAAGGAGCGCGCAGTGTGGAGAACCCTTTCGGTCTGTATATTGTTCGTTTTTCTGAACCTGCCGGCAACTGACGCGGCAACAGACCAGATGCCGGAGGCTCGGAAACAGCCGGCGGAGACACAGATAACCGTCCCTCCCTTCGATCTTCCCGAAGAGGACATTCGTGAGATCAAGGAGAAGGTGCAGCGTCTGAAGCCGCTCATCGAGAAAGACCCGGAACTGTCCCGCATGAGGGTGCGCGACATCGGTGAAGTCCCCGGAGTCGTGCCCAGAATTCATCTTGTATACGGGTACGGAACCGTTATCAACCTCCCCTACGTTTTTACTGCCGACGATATTGCCATCGGTGCGCGGGAGAAATTCACCGTCGAAACAAAAGGCAATTCGCTCGTCATCTTTCCGGTGAGTGAATTCAAATCAACTAATATTGTCGTCTTCGAAAGAACACAGGGTGGGCCGGTGCCGCATCACTATGTTCTTGTCGAGGATGGAGCATCGGGCGAGGCCGATCTTACCGTTAATATAAGGCGGGGGAGCCTGGGCGCCGGGGTGGACCTGACGGAGGCGATGGTGCGTGTCATCACGACCCAGCGCATCCCTGCAAAGGGTACCGCCGAGGACATCCTTCTCGAGGGCAGGTCGCCGTCCCTGACAAAGCTTGCGGCCTATCCCTTTATCAGGATGATGAAGCTGTCCGGGCCCGAACTTTATGTCTTCATGATCGCCGGAAAAGTGATGCCTGTCGGCGACCATGAATTCTGCGTGGATCTTGGCAACGGGACGAGCGTAGTGGCTTTACGAGGCCGCGAAATAACCGTGAGGAGGGTAGGGGATGGCAAGACGTTCACTAATGCCCGTTAGCTGCTGCATTGCCCTTATCGCGCTCACATGCGGTGCCGGGACGGTGCTGACGGCTGAGGAGACACGCGCCAATCCTCCGGACATCGCATCTTCCGTCCTGGTAAATGCCCTTGCAAGACAGATCGCCTTCGTGAAGTCCTTCTCGGTCGGCTATCCCTATCAGTACCGGCAGGACGAGCCGCCCCAAAAGACCCGCAGTGTAGTCGTCGAAGACATAAGAACGCAAAGGAATGGAGACAGGTGATGATGTGAAAGAGAAAAGTCTTCCGCTTGCGCTCATCAATGTCGTTGTTCTGGCAGGAATCCTGCTGGCCACGGGTGCGTGCGCTCCCACCATCCGGGCAGTGCCGGAAGATGTGATCGAGTCGGAATCGATCCGCATCGCCAGGGAAGAGGGCAGACAGGAAGGCGGAAGGGAAGGCAGGAACCTGTGCAGACAGGAGTTGGAGACACGACTGAGGGATTTCGTCCGAAGCTACCGTGATGAGCTCCTCTACCTGGAGCTGACGAAAGGCGGTGCCATCTTGCCGGCACAGGTCAGCCTCATTTACAATCCCGCGAAGATAAGCCAGGACGGAAGCAGTTATTCGGCGCCGACGCTGGTATGGAAGATAGTGTCGCCTCCCCGGTTCGTCTCCGACGATTCAGGCGGAGACTGGCTCAGCAAGGACAGGGCCAATTTCTGTTATTTTCTGGTCGATTCCTTTTCAACGGAGGCGGAGGCCTTTTCATCCCTGGGCACATCCCCAAAACCTGACGACGTGTTTGTAACCATCGCTCCCCATGGGGACGGCGGAAAATGGGCGGTTATCGCAAAGACCTTCAAACTGAAATGCGACGGAGCCATGGAGTTTTATCGTAAGCTCGGGCGCCAGCCGATCAGGGTCGAGTAGGGGGCAATTTACGTGTTGGTCAGATACTTGCCGGGCAAGCTTGACGAAAAGATTCCCGTACCCGTTCAGAGAAAGATAGTGATTCATCAGCGCGAGGGAGAAGGTGCGGGAAGTTTGATCTTCGAAACTGCCGATGGCAAGAGACAGGAGGTGGAGCTCGGGCGGTGCACTCCTCTCATGTCCGGTGAAAAAAGGATTGCGACGTGGCTGAAGATGGGGGGTCTCTTCCTTCTTCTTATGGCCTTCTGTGCCGGTGGCTGCGGCATAGCGCTCAAGATCCACGGAAGTGGTATAGCGGGCCTCAGTGTCATGGCCATGATTCAGCTGGTCGTCAGCTTTGTCCTTGTCGGGTATGTATCCTGGGTTTTCAAAGTAACCCTAGAAAGATACCTCTATGGAGGCCTTTCCTTCGACAGGGGTGACATCTATTTCCAATCTGACGACGAACGGGCCATGTTCAGCGACATACTCACGAAAGAAAGGAGAAATTAGGACCATGTTGGAAAAAGCAGAAACAGGCAAAGATCGGCTTTTGCACTATTCTTCTATGGCGCTGTTTTCGTTGTGCACGGTTTTGACTGTCACGGACAGTTGGGCGCAGACGTTCAACGAAAGCAAGTGGGCCCAGGAGACCACGGATGCCGGTGAGTTCCTCAGCAATCTTGCGAATATAATCATGTACGGTTTGCTGGCGATCTCCTTTTGCGCCGGAACAGGCCTCATCGTATGGGGTTTTGTCATGATGGCCAACAGAGACGGCAACCCTCAGGGTGCGCAGGGTGCGTGGAAGAAAGTCGCTTTTGGAGGGTGCCTGGTATCGACCTCCGCCATCCTTGGGATCATCAAGGCAACGATGACGGCTAGCGCCGGGTAGACCATCGTGGGTCCGGAATCGAGACACGACTATCAAAACATAAACAGCGCCATCATTGTCCCGAGGCTCAATATATCCCTGGAAGACCTCCTGGTCTGCATTTGTCCGGCGATGCTCGGCAACGGCGTCGCATCCATCCTGTCATACATCTCGGAGGGAATCGGCGTCTTCGTGATTACGACGGGTATCTCGGGGTCCGTCGCCCTGTATATCTTTGCGCGCAGAAAAAGAAAGGAAGAGCTGAGGCAGCGGGGATACAGCCGGTCCGGAGTACTCAGGCGTTACCTGGCATATCTCCTCGGCACCGAGTGGCTGCGCTGCAGGTGAAGGGTTTTACCGGGAAAATACGGAAATAATGAATGGACAATTTTCTTGATGAAATAATCGATGCGGCAATCCGGGAGGATGCCTCCGATATCTACATCCAGTCGGAGAGCCCGGTATTCCTGAGGGTCCATGGACGAATGGCCGCCGCCGATCACGCAGTGCCCGAAGGATACGAGATAGATGAAGCCATAGAGAGGATCCTCAAGGTTTCCGGTGCCAGGGCCCAGCTCTACGACCGGGAGGAGAAAGACCTCTCCTATATCAGGCAAACGGGCACCGGTAAAGAAAAGGCGACTGTCAGGTTTCGTGTCAACCTGTGCCTGACGAAAAAAGGGGTTTCCGTAGTCATGAGGCGCCTCAAGGCGGTGGACCCAAGCCCCGTCAACCTCGGGATTCCCAATGATCTTCTCCGTCTGGTTCTTGAAAGTTCGGGGGGCGGCATCATCTTCATTGCCGGTCCGACAGGCAGCGGCAAATCTACGACCCTTGCATCCATTATCGCATACCTTGTGAAGTCAAGGTGCCTCAACTGCATCACCATAGAAGATCCCATCGAATACGACATTCCCGAGGGGATGGGCAACATCATCGAACGGGAGGTGGGCACCACGACACTGTCCTTCGAACGGGCGCTGAGGGCGGCAATGCGTCAGAGGCCCGACGTGATCCTGGTGGGCGAGGTCAGGGACCCCGAAACAGCATCGGCGGCAATCCAGGCGGCCAAAACGGGACACCTCGTATTTACGACGATACACACGCTCATGGCAACACAGGTTCCCTCAAGGATAGCGTCGATGTTCCCCGTGGAGAAACAGGAATGGATGATCCGGGAACTGACAGACGTGCTGCTCGCCGTGATGGTCCAGGTACTGGTGCCGGCGGCGGGATCCCGCCGTCAGAAGGACCGGCTGGCCCTCGCCACCGAATTTCTGGACACGAAGGATACGGCTACCCGGGAATTGCTCCTGGGGGGCAAATATGACCTTCTGCGCCGGCAGCAAAGAAGCGGGAAGATAGGCTGGACTCTCAACCAGAGTCTGAGGGTTCTCGTCGATTCCGGCGAGGTGGAGGAGCCCGGCGCCCGCAGGGCAACCAACGATCCTGCTCTATTTATGCGGGAGTAATGAGACCTGAATGGAGAAAAGGAAAAGCGGCTTTGGACAGAAACGAGCGGACTTGACTTAGTCGAGTGCTTAGTCTGTTGTGGATCTATGCAAGCGGATATCAAACGAGCTCTTCTTGAGCAGGTTCCGCCTGAGAGACAGCGACAAAGGCAAATCTGGGCAGACTCCGTCTGCCGGCCGCGTTCACCGATATACTTCTTTTCTATGGGCGATCGACAGGACTTCATCATTCGCGGAATAAATGAACATACGCTCGAGGGTGATGGTCCACAGTCTCCGGCAATTTCATCACTGCCGTCCCAACAAGATTCCTGCCACGGAGGCTATTAGATAATACGGAGGACAAAGTATGAAAGACGGACTGCGAATGTTTTTTGGTATGAAAACCGGGAAGGTGATCTGCGGGGTAATGATCATTTTCGTGCTTGTCACTAGTGCCTACGGTACCGCCGTGCAGGTTGTTAACTTTCCCGTTCTTATGAACATGATCCAGAAGACGGTCACCGAGGCAATCACCGATAAGATCAAATCGGTATGGAACGAGGAAGTGAAGATCAAACTCGAGCCGGGAATGATCAACACAAAGGCTGTGTCTTTCGTCAAGTACAATATGTCCTCGTACACGGACCGGATGATATCGCAATACATGAAGAACAATACCGGGGCTTTCTCGAAAGCCGACGGCAAGTATTTTGCCGAGGCCGCGAAGAGCAAGACGCCGGTAACCATCCCGTCGGTCAATTCCGACTTCAGGGAATTCCAGAAGAAGGTTCGTGAAGTGTCCATCCTGCTGGCCGGACCTCCCGGTGGAGGTGCCGACAAGATGAAACATTTCACCACAGCCGAATACGCTGCAGTGAAGCTTCGCGACACTTTCAACCAGGCATCCGTCGCGGCCTATGAAAAGGCGGCGGAGGGTGCGTTTGTAGCCGCACAGCTTCACAAGGAATTGTCTTCATTCGATCCGGCCTGCATCGACAGCGCCAAGTCTGATCAAGCCGTCAAGGATCTGGCGAAGCTCGCCTATTACAACACCATGCTCCAATCGGAGATCCTTGCCGTTATGTCCCGGGGCGAGATGCGCCGGGCCCTTGAGGGCAGGTAGCGATGGATCGCGGTTTGCCCGCATGTTCAAGGACACTCGTCATTATTATTCTTGCCTCGGCAACCTTGATGACAGGCCTTGTCTGCAATTCCTCCGGGGTTATTCCACCATGTCCCATCGCCGCTGACGCGACTGTGGGCCAGATGGCGCAGCAATGGGCTGCATCGTTCAAGGATCCATACTGCGGCTACCTTCAGGAACGCCGCAACATCCTGCTCAAGCAGAAAATAGCAAAAGGTGTCTTCCGACAACAGGCTTCTGAGCTGTCGGATATCTTGAGAACCTCTGATGAAGCGGCGGTTTCGGAAGTTCGGAGGAGGATCGAAAAAGCTGCCCGGCGTATCAATCTCAAGAACCCGGGTATCAGAGAACTGGCCGGTGCGAAGATGCGGGTAATGAAAGCCACAACGGCCCTGATGACCTATGCCGAAGGGAAAAAAGCCTTCTCCAGGGCCTCCCGGGTGGAGAAGACGCTGGGGAATTTTGCGCCCACAGCCTTCGACTTTTCCTCCACGCACCAGGCGCAGAAAGATGCCGCAAAGCTTGCCCATACCCGGGGCCTGATCCAGGCACAGGAACTCAGACTGCTGTCCCTTTTGAAAATGATGGATGCGCTTGAGGGGGATCAGTAGAAAATGGACCGGATCCGTGCCAATAAGCGAGTACTGCTTCTCGCATCTTTCGTCGCGGCCGGGGGTATCATCCTTTGCGCCGTCTTCATTCCCGGTCAGGGCGGCTGCTACGTAAAGTGTTCGCCTGTCATCGGCGTGACGAATTACGGTTATTTTTCGGCGTTGCTCAAGAATCTCATACAGGACCGTCTTATTACGAAGCTCAAACTTTGTCTTTCGGAGAAGCTGGACCTTGAGTTTATGCCCGGCGGTTTCAGGGCTCTGGAAGGAGGTCTTAGGAAGGCCACCGATCTAAAGTTTCCCGGCAGCGATCCCGTCAATACCGGTCTCAATTCGCAGCTGAATTACGCCAGGTCGGGCATGAGTGTCGAAGCGTTCACGAACCGCCTGAACAGGGCCGTATTCACGGTCTTGCGTCAAGAACTGAAGCAGCGTGGACTTGAAGAGAAACAGATTGGCAGGATCCTTGCCGACTGCGGGAGAGAATTCCTCAATTCCCGGCAAACCGTCGGGACTTACGCGAACCAGGTAAAAAATTTCCAGGCAATGGCGGCTGAGTTTTTGCCGGCGTCGGCAGAATTGCTTTCCCGGATGACAGTACTTGCCGGGAAAATGGATATCGCCGATGGGATCCAGGGGAAGCAGACGGCGGGGAGTAATGGCAACACCCGGCAGATGCTCGAGGAGTGCCTCGTTCACACGAGGATCGGCCTCAAGAATATGGCCGGGATCGCCGGGATTGCTATTGCGGACTCCATAAACGGGGATTTTCGCAGCGCCGGCAACGATTATCTCAAGGCAAGACTGGACAAACTTCGCGCCCTGGAAGGCAAAGCCGCTCTCTCCGATAAGGAAATTGCCAGGATCATCGAAAGTGTGGACAAGGCAGCTGCGGGCACGGTATCGGACCACATCCGAACCGCCACGGGGACGCTCGACGATCTTGCTCTTCAGACCAACATCTCGTTGACCGCAAAGATGAAGGGTGCGATTGCCTCCGCCCTTTCGGCCATCAACAAGGAGATGGCATTGGAGAAAGAAAAGGAGCGCTCCGCAAACCGCCTTTATGCCGGGATTGAGAAAGAGGTCCATGGACTCCTTCGAGATGGCCGGCAGTTTGGAACCGTCGCCAGGGAGAAAAATGGGGCATCGCTGCTTGACAAAGAAAGTGTGAAAGAAATAACGGTCCTCCTTGCCGGAAGAAACTCATCGTTGCTGCGAAGAAAGCTGGCGGTGAAACACTACATAGTTGCGCGGACGTCGCTGGAGACGGCCTCTGCCATCCGGACCGGACTGTCGGGATTTGATCCGGGAGCGA
Organism: Deltaproteobacteria bacterium UBA5205; assembly: GCA_002412715.1. GTDB lineage: Bacteria > Desulfobacterota > Syntrophorhabdia > Syntrophorhabdales > Syntrophorhabdaceae > Delta-02. The sequence continues at coordinate 60,355 of DHVP01000025.1, read as the reverse complement.
TCGACGGCAACTACAAAGACATGGCATGGAAGGACCTGGCGCGTTTCAATTACTACCTCCTGTGCCTGGAAAATCAGAGGCTCAGGCTCCTGGCCCTTCGGGCCATGACCGAATCGCTGGGCACGGAAGATCCCGATGTCGTCCGGTATGCCGAGGACAGCGGATTGCCTGAGGGGTTCTAGAGGAGATGGACTGATGTTTCGGAGATCTTCTCCGTTCTACCGGCGCATACCGATCAATATGATCGGCAGCGATTATCTCGTTCTTGAGAACTTCGAAAAGGCCAGGGGGTTTGAGATCGTCCAGGCCGGTGCCGACGGGATAGACAGGTCGGTTATGGAAATGGAAGTCAACACCTGCGCCGAACTCCTCAAGAACATCACCGCGCAGAATGTTTTCGTGCAGTTCACAACATACTTCACCCGTGATCTTGATGAGCTGTTAGATCGATACAGACGCCTCAACGGCGATCCGGTATCCGAATCGATGGCCCGGGAGAACATAGCGGAATTCACCTCCGGCAGAGGTGTTATCGACACATCCCTGTACTGCACAATCGTGGTTCCCCTGAACGCGGAAGCATCGATAGAAGGGAAGAAAAAGAAAGGGTTCGATGAAGACGACTTTCTGAACCGGGACAGACAGCTAGGTGAGGTGGTGGCGATGCTCAAGGACACGCTTGTGCCCCTTGGCTATGACGTGAGGGATCTGACGGGTGAAGGAATGATGCGGATCATCTCCAGGATTGCGAACCCCGATGACCCGCCGCCATCGATGGAGATATCGGAATGCGGCATGCTTTTGCCTCTCAGAAAGAGGGTGTTCAATACCGACTTCTATTCCAAGGACTATTATCTGTCCAATGGACGGTACTATTTTGCCACTCTCGTAATGGATACCATCCCCAACACCATTCCGGTGGGATGCGGGTCCAGGATACTGCAGAACGTGGATTTCCCGATGGTAATGAACACCACCCTTCTGTGCGAAGACCTGTCGAGGATCACGCGGGACCTGGCACGTCAAAGACTGATGGCTAATATTTTCAGCGGAAAAAGAACCTCCGCGGCAGTGGAGAACAGGGAAAAGATCGTCGCCATTGACGAACTCCTGCAGGATCGGGCCAGGCAGGGGTGGAAACTGGTCAGGTGTTTCAACAGCTACCTCATCTGGGACCGGAATATTGAAGACCTGCAGGATAAGATCCAGGCGGTACGCATGGCCGTGACCAGGGCGGTGGATGGGGCGGGGGTGTTCGCCGAGTGGATGAGAAAGGAAAGCTCCTTTATCGCGTCGCTTCCGGGATGCCCCACGAGAAGCTACGATCCGCACATTGCTTTTAGTCATGATGTGCTGAAGTTTGTTCCTCTTCGGGGGATGTACCGGGGAGACCGTACCGAACCGGCAATCGTACTGAGAAACCGGTATGGTGGCATCACGGCCCTGAATCCATTCAGTTCCAGGCAGAACAGGTGGGCGGGACTTGTCATAGGCCCGACAGGCAGTGGAAAATCCGTTCTCACGAATGGGATCATCGCAGGGGCCATGGCGTATGACCCTGTTGTTGTGGTCATTGACATGTCGAAGGCCTCCTCATACGAACCAGTTGTCTCAAACTACGGAGGCTCATTCATCCCCGTCGCCTTCGGCAACAGCGACAACAGAGTCAATATGTTCGACTTGAGAGTAGGGTTTGAACAGCCTGCGGGTTCAAAGATCCTTTCCTTGAATGCCATTTTCACTGCGATGCTCGGTGAGGATGGAAGGGGAATCGCGAAGGAGACCCAGTCCATCCTGGAACGGGCGGTCAAAAGGATGTACGACAGTCTTTTCAAGGAGGAACCGCGCCTTGTGCGGAACGTGAAGATTATGAACGAGGACCAGGAAGAGCTGTTGGCCGGGGCTCCCTCATACGATACATATATCGAGTACCGCAACCATTACGTGGGGCAATTCCTGTCGACAGGGGACAAGAAGGATTTTCTTCGGGCAGAGACGGCGCAGTGCCTGGCTACTCCGACACTGAATGATTTCATGAGAATCCTTGCGTCCGACCCGGCCATCAATACGAATACCAGGGACCGGCAGATAGCCGAAGAGATGCGCAGAGTCCTTAACCTGTATGCACAGGGAGAACAGGCGGCACTCTTGAACGGGGTAACCAATTTCTCCGTGGACCGGGATATATTCTGTATCCACATGGGCCTTGTCAGTGAGAGAAAGGAAATTCTGGCCCTTCTTTTGCTCCTTTACAGGGACTTTGCATATCGCAAAGCAGTCTACCTTCCCAACGAGATGCCCCCCTTTCTTAATGCCACCTCGATCGGGTGGATCCTTGCCGCCCAGAAGAGACCGAAGCTGTTTGTGTACGACGAATTCCACAATCTGAAGAACAGCGAGCCCATCCTCGAAGTACTCGACAAGGATGCAAGGCAGCAAAGAACGCTCGGGCTTGCAACGTATCTGGTGACGCAGGACATCCTCGACGTGGCGGAAAAAGGTAAACATTTTATTTCCGCAGCATCGAACAAGTATTTCACGCGCCACGTTTCCGTCGACAACCCGACCATGGAAGGCATAGACAATCTCGTGAAGATCATCGGGCTGGGGGATCAGGAACGGGAGCTTCTTCTCTCGCTCAAATTTTATCCGGGCAAATATGCCGAGATCCTGGCGCTCAACGAAGATATTGGCAAGGGTGTTATCGTAAATGTACAGACCCCGCGAACGCGCTGGAGATATACGACTCACAAAGACGAACGCTACCTGAGGGAAACCATCGCATCAACGCTGAAGTCAAGAGGGGTATCGCAAAGGCGTGCACAGTCTGTTGCTGTGGAAGTTCTGGCGGACATGCTTCCCCTCGGGAGTATCGGGCAATCGATTGATATCGGGGCCGTAATGAAGAAGATCGATTCAGACGGCTATTTCTCATAAAGATGACAACAGGAGGCCCGACCATTTTTCACGTATTGATTTCAGTGGCAATCATGATCGTCCTGATAATGACGTCATCTGCAGGTGCGATAGAGAAGCTTGGGACCGGTGGCGCCGCCATGGACGCCCTCGGGGAGTTCCTGCTGGGCATGAAGACGCTTGCGGGAGGAAAGAAGGCTCTTCCCGGAGGTCATCCTTTCCTTGAAAAGGTGCGCACCACATACGAGATTCCGGAAAGAATAGAGATCTTCTCTCCCCACGGCGGCAGTGAAATCGTCGCCTTCGTCTTTGACGGCGAGCGTTTGCCGGTCGTCGACGGGAAATGGAGCGAGATCTCCCGCGACGAGTACAAATATCTGCAATCACACCATAATTTGAGGGCGGTCTACTGCCTCCATGAAAAGGAGCCCCTTGACCTTGGAGACGTCGTGGTTGCGGTCAAGGCTGATGGCGAGGGAGCGATATCGATTTATTTCAATGACAAGCGGGGAACCGTTGGATCGGCCAGGATCCGCGGCGGGAACGCAATACTGTTTTCGGGTTCGCAATATATAGTCAGGCCCGTGGTGCCGGGGCTTTGACCGTGAGGAGACTTTCAAGACCTGCAATCCTGATCACGTTGGGCGTGGTCGCGCTGGCGTTGGTAATGTCGGTGGTGGTCGGTATGCTTATGAAGAGCACAACGAAAAAGACGCGGATCTCTCAACTGGAAGTAAATGGGTCCGGGAATTCACAAAAGGACGCCGGGGAAGCGAGGCTGAAGAACGAAGAGCCTCAGATCGTCGAAGAGGGTAAGAAGACTGAAAGTACCATCGGTGATGCAATCAAAAAAGAGCAGCAGATGCTCAAAGAAAGCGAGAAGGGTGGATACGTTGGTGGTGTCGGCGTTTCAAAGAAGAAGAAAAAGGAAAACGATCCCCTTCTGGACGAAATCGTGGCTGAGACCGATTCAGATCTGTTAAGCCCGTCCATGCCCGGGAGTAAGGGAAAGCGGCGTATCTATAACCAGGCGGTGCAGCACGACAGGGGCGAAAAGAGCGGGGAAGGGGATGAGGAGTCAAAGAGAAAGGCATGGGAATATATCTACATACGAAAGACCTCGGGCGGTTTCATCAACAAACCGCAGGGAACGGCCGGCGACGAAGGGGGCGAACAAAAAGGGGCCGCAGCCGGCGGCAACGGACCAAAGGTCAGCTATTACAAACCCTACAGGGCTGTCATGGATAGGACCTTTACCTCTGCGCAGACAAATGCGGTCTTTGTTGCCACCGGAACCGAAATTCCGGTGAAAGGCTGGAAGGTTGTGGGTAAGGCGGTTGCCAATTTCACGGACAACCGTTTCCATGTGGAGGTCTCCGGCGTTATCGGGCCCGATAACAAGCACCATCAAATGAAAGGCTATGTAGCATCAATAGATGAAACCGACGGCATCGTATCGGTGGTGAAGCACGAGGATATAGCCGGTACGGTTGCGAGTGGCGTCATGGCCGGTGTCTCCTCGTTTCTCAATGCACTGAGAAAAGATACGACGACCGTGGAGGTCGCCAGCGGAGGCGTGACGGTGACGGGCGAGACCAAAAGTGACGACCGCCTGCGGGAAGGCGGGCTCGCTGCCGGTGACACGATCTTTCAGGGGCTGTCGAAGAAAGTGGAAAGTTCAACGAAAAAGACCCCAACCCTCATCATGGAAAAGGGAGTGCCCGTCCTGATCTACTTCACGGAGTAGACCGGGGGAAGACAGCTATGGATCTAAGACTTCTCCTCCAGATACTTGTCATCAGCGCAGCGCTCGCATCCTGCAGCGGTTTTGAGAGCGCCGGGTACGACCCGGGTGATCCATTCTCAACGGCAACGGCAGGTGACATGGCGAATGTCCTTGGTGATGCCGAGGCGGCAGGGCCCTATTCACGCTATCTTTACAGGATCGTGGAAACAGACGGGCGTGAAGGGGGATCGGGCATCGTATCTATGGCGCGGGGAGGCGATGAAAATATGAGGTTTGTTGTCAGCGGCGCGGAACTAAAGGTTGTACCGGGTCGATCGTATGATCTGGACATGGCAGGGCCCGACCGTGTGCCTTTCAGCGGCGGGTATGTCGCCGGTGGAAGGCTTGCGATCATTCCCGGTGTCTACACGCCTGTCGAATTCTATCCGTCCTGGTTTCCGTCGGTCATGGACGTGAGCGTTGACCAAAAATGTAATCTCCTCGTGCAAACGAAAAAGAAGTATGCGAATGAAACGCAGAAACTTGTTGCGTTCATGGATGCCAGAAGCAGACTGGAGGGCCTCAAATGCGAGATCCTCGGGACGTTTGACACGATGCCGCAGCTTAGAAAGCTGGTGACAAGGCTCAAGAAAGAAGGGAAATACAAAGATGAACGGCATTACGTGCTGCGTCTTTCGTGGAGCTCCACGTTTGCCCTTGTTACGATAGCCCGGGAAGGGGGGAAGCCATGAGGCATGTTCCCGGGGCCCTGCTTGCGGCAGGTATACTCCTTTGCACATGTTTGGGATATGGTCAGGCACTGTCGATGCGAGGGGTATCTTCGGAACTGGAAGACGCTTTTCTCGAAAAACCGAAGGCCGTCAAGAGTCAGGATACCCGAGGCGCCCCGGAGAGTGTCACGTCTGATGGAGCAGGGAAAGACAGAACGCCATTAACAGAAGGCAAGAAATGGCAGGCAAGGCTTGCGGGCGTTCTTGAGATACCAGAGGCGCCCCTGCCCGAAGGTCTCACCCTCAAAATGCTCGAGGCGCCCGGCACCAGGTTCATTGTTGCCGTCTATAATACCGGCGAGGAAGGCGTGGTCCACAAAGCGAGGCAGATCGTCTGGTCAGGAGTCGGGGCGCTTTTCGCGGGAGAGGTCCCGTTGATACACATCGTCCCGAAGTCGGGAGGGACATTCGGCGCCGGCAGCACGTTCTATACCATCATGAATGAACGGGATGGTTTCAACGTTCTTTACATACCGCCAAAAACCGCGAGAAAGGTGTCCCTTACGTTTTCTGGCGGCGAGGGCACATTCCTGACGCCCGACGGGTTTGTATGCAGGATAAAAAGATATACGCCGGATGCAGGAGGGATTCAGTGACGGGAAAGAATATTATCAGGTTGGGTTTTTTAATGGCGGTCCTTGCCCTGATTTGGGGTGCCGGAGGGCTTGCTGATGTCAACGGTGCCGAAACGGCGAACGGAGCGTTTAAAAGAGCTCTGCTGTCAGAGGCGGTCGTGAAAAACACGGGCACAAAGGCGGTCAGTCTTAATTTCAATGGCGTACCCTTGAACGACGCCCTTCTGTCCCTGGGAAGGCAAGCGGGGGCCAGTATCACCATCGACCGTGAGATTGACGCCTCGAAAGTGAAGGTGAGCGCTTATTACGAAGGAGAGTCTTTCGAGGAGGCCATCGAGACGATCGTTTCCGGTCTTGACTACGCCTTTAGGAGGGTGATCGAAGGGGCATATGTCGTAACGCCTTATGAGGAGGCCATCCTGAATGTTCACGATGTGTACGTTACGCAGAAGGAATCCCTGAGTGACACTGCTTCATCGAACAACCGTTCGCTCACACGGACCTCCCAGACTTCGACAATCGGCGGATATTCGAATTCGGGGACATCTGCAGGTTCATCGGGATCTTCATTGGCGGGGGAAAAAGCGGAAGACCGTGAGATGTCAAAGATCATGGAGAGCATAAAGAAAATGCTTTCGACGAAGGGGGTGGTTACCCCTATGACAACCGGTTTTATCTATGTGCGGGACATACCCTCGCGGGTCAAAATGGTCAGGGAAATGCTCGAGACAGACATTAAGAAACGCAAGACTATCACGATGAAGATCACTCTTGTCCGGATAGACTACAAGGATGAGTACGAGACCGGGCTCAACTGGTATGCACTCCTCAGGACGAGGGCCCCATCCATTGAAATTGGCGCCAACTTTACGCAGACGATGGGCGACAGCAATGTGGCCACCCTGCTGGTGATCGATGAGGATTTTGCAGGATTCATCAAAATGCTGGGAACCTACGGCGATGTTCATGTGGTCCATTCGTGGGAGTCGAGGGCAGTCTCGGGCGCCGTCCTCCCCTTTGAGATGTCGCAGACCGTCTGGTACACGACGGGCAGTATAATCCAGGTCATCAACGACCAGACGATAACGACGCCGCAGATGTCCAGCATGGAGGTAGGCATCAAGATGACCGTCAACCCCTTGAAACTGGAAAAGGGGTACCTTGTGAATACCAGCGTCGACCTCTCCAATCTCCTTGGCTTTCAGGTTGTTGAGAAGGTCGAACTTCCGCAGGTGGAGCGCAATTACGTCTCGATACCGATCAAAATGTCCGTCGGCGAGATGGTCGCCATATCGGGTTTCAAGATCAAGAGCACCGATAAAAAACGGGTGGGGATACCCGTATTGAGCAACCTGCCAGTCCTTTCCTATCTTTTCGGATACAACAGTTCAAGAGACAGGACATCGGAACTCACCGTTCTCATCAACTTTGTTGAAGAGAACGGGGACAAGGAGATATGAGGTGAAACTCTATGTTAAATTTGACGACAATCTCGTCTTCGATGTCCTTGCACAAAAAATGATCGATCCCGGGATGATCAGGCTCGGAAGGGGCGCACGGATCATCCCTTTTGCCGAGCACATCTCCATACGAAAGCTCAAGCCGCGGGAGAAACTGTGCCACCGCGCAGGCGACCGGTGGATATCGTCCCGCCGGGTATCCTTCGCGTACCTTATGGCCTATTACATGGTGAAGAACAAGAAGAACGTTCTGGCGGGATTCTTTGACCGTGGCGACGGCAAGCATGTCTTCATGGAGATCAAGGCCGGCAATATGACCATCGAAACGCGATACATGCCCAACGTGGACAGCAGCCCCGGCAATTTCATGGCCATGGCGGGCAGGCAGTACGACGGGATCTTCGGCGATTCATCCCTTTCCCTGGAACCTGATTTTATCACTGTCCCCTATGAGAAACTCCTCAAGGAAGTGACAAACGGGGTTACACCCTTTCAGGCGGCTGTCATGCTTCTGATCGTTGCAGCAATCACCGGTGCCTTTCTGTACTATACAGGTACCTTCTCGAAGAAGACAGCGGTGCCGCGTTCGCATGCCAAAGTGAAGCGGGAAATACCACCCCTTACCGGTGAAGAGATACGGGCATTGTCGATACTCATCACCAGTGAAGCCCTGGTCAAGTATAAACTTTATGTCGAAACACTTCCTGAAGACATTGCCTTGAAGAGCGCCTCCTTCCGGCTCCTGCCCGGCGGGCAGGGCGGTAAACAGAAGTTGAAGGGCACGCTATCCTTTCAATTCGAATCATTCTACCCCTTTCGCGGAAGCAGGAAGAGCGGAGATCTCTTTACCTTCGAAAAGGAGCTTGTTTTCACAAAAAGCAGAAGTGACGTGCCCGCGGCTATGAAGACGGAAGGACGCGCGCGTCAGAACGCAAGAGGCTTCGAGACCCTTGTGGACCTTTGCGATGTTGAGGCCAGAGGCGATAAGGAGTGGAAGTTTACGCTGGTGGAAAAGGACTACAAGAATGTGGTGAGGATCTTGAATGACATCTATCTGTCGCCGGTCGTGATCAACAGCATGACCGTCAGTGGCGACAAGACCGTAGGGGAACTGACCTGCCACAGATTCTAAGTCGGGAGACAGGCATGAGACTTCCATTTGTGAAGAAGAAAGGCAGAGATAATGAATCCGGTGATGAATATCGCGCAGAAGAGTATCCCGTCCTGCAAAACAAGGCGGCCGAAAAGGGCGGCGGCATTCTGGCGCGGATCGCCCTCTGTAGCGGTGTATCCATCGTTTTTGCGGCTGCAATCGGCGGGTACTTCTACCTTGACTCTACCCGGTGGTCGCTTAATAAGAGGATCTCCGCCGATCCACCTGCTCTTGTAAAGGGTATCGATCTCGGGAAAGGAGAAGACGTCCCATCCTCCCAGGACACACAGTTCATCGAGGGGCAGCCGGGCGACGCCGCACAATCAGCAAAATTGCCGTTGTCGAACGGACCGGTCCCGCAAGCGGCGCCTGTCGGGGATCACGTCACAAACGCCGCGCCCGTGCAGAACAAGCCCGCGCCACCGGAACGATCAGTTCCGGTTAAAGCGGTTTCACCACCATCCGGCGAAAAGACAGGCCGGACCTCGGGGACAGCGACGGCGCCACCGGCTGTGCCGGTTCAGCCCGAGACGCTCCTCAACCAGCTGGTGCTGAGGGACGACAATCCTTTTCGTGATAAATTTCTGAGAAGATTTGAAGACTCACAGGTGCCGAAGACATGCCGAAAGAATGCCGCATCTTCGCGTTCTCCACGATCGGGCGCCGCAGGAAAATTGACATCGGGACTCACCGGCAATGAACTCTCTATTCTGCCGTCGATCTTAGGCGGAACTGATCGGCCCGGAGATCTGAAGGTGGTCGGGGTCATACAAACACAGAATACCTCAATCGCATTGACGAACAAGGGCGAACTGAAAGTAGGTTCGGTAGTGGATGGCGACTCCGTCACGGGGATCACGATGAATGAAGTGCGCCTCAAGAGCGGAAGGACACTGAAGGTAACGACACAATGATGGAAAGACCCGTGAACAGTAACGATACACGCGCAATGGTTGGCCGGGTCGTCAACCGGATCGAATCACTGGATCGTTCCCATGTTGAAAATGCGATCTCCCGGTATCTTATCGACATGAAGGGTATGGCCCAGGAGTCTTTCAATATCTTCCTTGAAAAGGCAAAACAGATCGACCAGAGCGTATATAACGTGATCTGCGAGATTGAGAATGCCATGACGTATGAGGAGCTCCGTAGCGTTTTCCAGACTCTCACGGGCATCCCCGCCGCCCGGGACGTGGAGGGACACATCCGGCATATCAAAGACGGCAGGCTCATCACGTCCACGATAGACGGCTCGGAGGGCAATTCCTCCATGCATGTATATGCCTGGCATCCCATGGCCCTCAAAGATCTCGGGAAGGACCGCATCCATCAGACCAGTTTCTTCCTCCTGAAGAAGGACGATTTTCACAATATCGAGATCAAGAGTGGATATGCAAACCCGACAGGTACAGCGAAAGCCGTCATAGCCAACAGAAATGTATCCAGAGAGTTTATCTACCCCTTCATCAGGGATGCCCTCGTCCACGGGGCGACGGACATCCATATCTTCCCCCAGGACAATCAGGATATATATAAGATCCGCTTCAGACTCCTCGGCGATCTTGTCGACGTCCATACATTGAAGGCCGAGAAAGGACGTTCCCTCGTCAACGTGCTTATCAACTGGGCAAAGGAAATGACACCTTCCCTGAAGACTGATGAAAAAAGACGGCCTCTCGATGGAAAGATCATATGCAGAAAAGAAGACGTTGGATGGCATACGGATGTAGACCTCAGAATGTCATTGATCTGGAAACCCGATGCGGTAAACAGCGATGTCGTCCTGCGCGTCCTGGCCAAAACGGACATAAGGAACGAGAAACTATACGATCTGGGATACCTGGATCACCACGTCGATATGTTCGAAACGGCTGTCAGCCGAAACCGCGGAATCATCCTTGTCACCGGTCCCACAGGGAGCGGAAAGTCGAGAACGGTGAACACCCTCCTGGCGGGCCTGTCTTCGACAAAATGCATACTCTGCGTCGAGGACCCCATCGAGTATCAGATTCCCGGCGGGCGTCAATTCCAGACCTTTGAATACGTGGAGGACGCGGGCAGCGAGAAGAGCAGCAAGACAAGCATACACGTGGTGGGATTCCCGGAATTTGCGAGGGCCTTCAAGAGGCATGATCCGGACGTCATTTTCATAGGCGAACTGCGTGATGAAGAAACGGTCAGCACGGCGGTTCACCTGTCCAAGACAGGGCATCTTGTACTGGGAACTCTCCACGTATCGCGGGTCGCGCAGATCCCCCAGATGCTGATAGAGGATTACGGGGTTTCCATCGATGCCGTGGCGGACAACCTAATCATGGGTGTCAACCAGGTGCTGGTAAAGAAGCTCTGCAACCACTGTAAGCAAGAGATGGTGGAACCCCTTGGCGCTATACCGGAATGGATGAAAAAACTTCGTTATCCCGAAAGGGACCTTTTTCTCAGCAATATCCGCGAAAAAAGATTCTATATCCCGAGTCTGTCCGACGGCTGTGATGCCTGCAGGAAGACGATCGGGGAAGGCAGCCGGGGGATGGCGCGGCGTGTTCTCTCCGCGGGGTATTCAGGCCGAACGGTTCTCGGCGAGGCGATCGAGTTCAGGCCGGGTCACTTTTCCGACGGAAAGATCTCCGGTTACCACATGGAAGCGAAGGTGGAGGCCGCTGACATGAGCCACAGCGTCCTCATGGATGCATACAACAAGATGACATTGGGGACGATAGACATGGACGCGGTAATGAGGCTCCTGTAATGCAGATTCTTTCGCGGTTTATAGGAAGGAAGGTCGGCGATATTACGATCATGAAGAGTCTCCACCTTCTTATGGTGGCCAATGTATCGATCCAGGAGGCGCTGCGCAGGATAGCCGACAAACTTCCTGACAGCGAAATGGCGGACCGCCTGGCGGTTGCTTCAGATATGGTGAGCAGGGAAGGGCGGACACTTCCCGAGGCGATGCGTGAGGTGGGTCTCTTCGAAAAGTATGTCGACCTTATCGAAATAGGGCAGCAGACGGGAAACCTCAATACCGTTCTCAAGGAACTCGTAGATATGGAAGAAGAGGTTGCCGCGGCAAAGAAGAAGATCGTCTCGGCGGTGATCTATCCTCTGCTCGTGATCGGGGTGTCGATAGCGGTTGGATACGGACTCACCTATGTGCTCGCGAATATTCTCAATGCCCTGAAACTTCCCGGTATTGAAAAAGAATTCTCCTTCAAAACGGGTAAATTCATCGTTGCCCATCGCAATGTCCTCTTCCTTGCGTACACGGCAATTACGGGCAGCGCTATCGCCCTGGTATTCAAAAAAGCCGACAAAATGCCCGTGATCCGAAACGTCTACGGTTCCCTTGTCCTCGGCGAGGCCTTCAAGGTTGTGTCCCTCGCCTTGATGTCCGGTCTTTCACCGTCCAACGCCTTCCGCCGCGTGGCTGATTTCTCTCAAGGTATGTGGATGCAGATATTCCACATGGTGGCCGACGAATCGGTGACGCGAAGTTTTTCGGAAGTCATCGATGAGATCGAAGAATATCTGCCTTTTGAAAGCTATTTATTACTCAAGGTGAAGATAGATACCGCCAACATGTCGGAGGGTTTTGCGATGATAGGCACGAAGATGATCGATGACGCCATCTCGAAATTATCTGTTATAGGGTCATTCGTAAATGTCTTTGCCTTTGCTGTTGTCGCTATCCAGATCGTTGTCATAATGTCGCCGGTGTATACGATGCTTTTCACCTTCATCGACAAATCGGCGTCAGGCAAGATGTTTTAAAGGAGATGAAAATGGAACGGGCAGGGTGGGATCCTGGGCTACACACGATGACAGACAAAGGCACTGTCGACATCAGTGCCACTGAGCTTAATATGGAGAATCTCGGTTGGTTCAGGGACGTCCTCATCTACGCGAAAGAAAGGAATGCCACCGATATTATCGCTGTTGAAAAGCGCCCGGTCAGGCTCGGCATTCTGAAGAAATGTGAAGTCATGGAGATGGCCGAGGGCGTGGTGGTAAAACCAGGCAAGGCGGAAATCCTCGCTGCTGTCGCAAATACACGGCAAAGGAAGTTCAAGGGGGAAACGGATAGCGATGCAGGTACGGCAATCCTGAAACACATCAGAAGCAAAGGTTATTTTGAATATGCGTTCTCGGTGAAGGACATAGGCAGGTTCCGCATGAGCGTCTCCAAATCACAGGAGGGCATCGGTTTTGCTGCCCGTGTCTTGCCCTATGCGATACCGCGACTCGAAGACCTTGATCCCTTTAACATGCTCGCGGGGATCAAAAGCCTCTTCGACTTTTCCTATTCCTACCCCCGCGGGCTTATTCTTCATACCGGAGTGGTAGGTTCCGGCAAGACGACACTCATCGCATCAGAACTCGACTACCTTGCGGAACGGATGAACGGCGCCGTCTACACCCTTGAGGATCCCATAGAATATGTCTATCAGAACAAAAGAACGGTTTTCCGGCAATATGAGATCGGTGTCCACATTCCCGATATCCTGGAGGGGGTAAGAATGGCCCTGAGGAACAACCTTGCCGGTCTCGTTGTGGGCGAGGTACGCACAAGAGATGAGGTCACCGCGCTATTTACTGCCGCGGAAAAAGGATTTCTTGTGATCTCCAGCATCCATACTCCGGATGCGATGACCACGCTGCGCCTCCTCGACGGCTACGGAGAGGACAGAGATGCGTGGCGCAAGAAGATGGCCCAGTGCCTGACGGCAATTGTCAGCCAAAAGCTCATTCACAAGGAATATACGTCAAAGGGTACAAAAAGGACGGGATATATTCTCGTACCCGAGGTCCTCTTTTTCCCGCCAACGATCAAAGCCGGTATCGAACGGGGAGCATACAATGAGGTGGAAAACGCCTTTCGCGGGAACGCGATCAGGAATGCCGTAACTTTCGAGATGTCCCTGTCTGTTCTCGAGCACAAGGGGATCATAGACAGTTACCTTAAGATGGAGCTTCTCGACAGGGTCGATCAGGGAAAAATATAAGGAGAAGAGCTATGAAGAAAGTTTTGAAGAACAAGCATGGTTTTACGTTGATTGAGTTTGTTGTCGTTGTGGCACTTGCGGCGGCACTAATAGGCTTAACGGCGATTCTTCTCGGGAAAGGCAAGGCCGCCGCCAATTTCTCAACGGCCCAGGAAAGGATAAGGGCTATTTCCACAGGATTGACCGAATATGTTATGTACAAACATTCATTGCCCGTAGCAGCAGACATGACCGCCACATGGCCTGCGGCCCTTAACGATTATGTTGAAGCGGACTTTAGAACCGGCGCCATTGCACATGGCTATCAATGTGCGTCGAGCGATCTGGTGCTTCAGACGCCAACGTTCGAGAGTGAGGACTCCGCTAAAGCTATCCTGACCAGACTTGTTGACCAGAGAATTTGTGAATCTGACTCGGATGTAAGTGACGATAATGCGATCAATTGCGTAGTTACCGGATTCAAGGGCACCGCCCGATGCCGGTAGACGGTGTGGTCCATACAATTGTTATCGATTCCTTATGCTAGCCTCCGTTGTCCTTCTCATGCTTGCTGTGCTGCCTATCATGCTTTTAACTGTTTTTGCGGGCATAGATGGACTACCTCTTTCTGAATACGAGAAGGTTGCGAATGACCGGGCCAGGTCGATACTTCATGAGACGGGGCAGGTGCCGGAGAATGTTACCGTATTCGGCAGGCAGATCGCCGTCAGGGCCGATGAATTGAATCTATTCCCTGTGCGTCAGGGTACACAGGAGGACAGAGGGTGGCGCAAGGCCGTGATCGAGCAGGCTATGGTCAATACGTGCGTTATGATGCAGGTCCAGTGCGGCAAAGATGACGTGGATCTTCTCTGGGCTTTCATGCCCAACGAAAGCGGCCTTGTCTCTGAAATACGCGCAGGCCCGGTCTCCACGAGCCTCGACTGCGAAACGGCCACAGACGTTGACTACGCACGGTACGGCAGACACCTCTTCAGAGAGGCTGTCCCCGAAGGAATGTTGTCGGAAATTTCGAATGGCACGGTCATGAATTATCGCTATTCCAGGCCGGCAACAGACGCCGGGTGTTCTTTCTATGATATGGTGGATTTACGGTGACGTCGGCCGATTTCAGAGGTTCCGGGGGACTGACCCTGCTGGAGATCATTGTAACCATCGCCATTACCTCAGTCGTCATGGGCACCATCGTCACCTTCATGGACAGGGTCATTCACTTCAAGGGTACCGCCGACACGATACAGAAGTTTGAGAAGATCGAGGACGCCTTTGAGGTCCTTTACCGGGAGAACATCCGGGACGTGGAAGAGAATTGCCACGGATGGACCGATGACGGCTGTAAGGCGCTGGTTGTTCTTCCGTCACGTGATACCTCCGACACTTCGGGAACAAAACTCCTTATCGCTACGAGGAGCGATGCGGTGGTGAGTGCTTTCCGCGAAGCAAACTGTACTCTCACCGGTGAGTCACCGCTGTACCACGCAACGTGCACGGATGGGTATGGTTTCGACTATACCTTTGCGACAACAAACGAGCATTCCGCCGGGAGTGTCTATCTGAACGGATATAACCGGACACCCTACAGCGTGACCATCACGGCGGGAGGGAATACGTCGATGACGGATACGTGGAGTTCGGGCCATATCGACAGCGAGTACATGGTCCGGTCCCAGGAGAAGCTCCTGACCGTTGCCCGGGCGATGAAATCGTATCACCTCAGCCGGCTGACCATCGAAGCGGTTTCCAACCCGTGCAGCCCACAGGGGGGATTGGCGAGCAACGACGACATCCTCGTCCCCTGGATCTGGCAGGCAACCGGCGACCATGCCGGGGAGAAGTGCTTCGGCACAATTACGGGCAGATGCGGCTGCAACGGCTTCGACGGGACTTTCTGGAGCACGGATGGCACGCGCAACATGACCAATACAAATACGATCTCGGGATTCCTGGCCTCAATAACCGCCGGCAGCGCATACCGCACCGATGGTTTCGGCAATCCGCTCACAATAGGTCTCATAACCCGGGCGGACGGGACCCCCGTAGCGTCGGCCCCACCCGTCCCGTCGCCAAAGTGGACATGGTCGGGAGTACTGCCACCATATGGAGGTACGGTCGGGGTTATGGCTGGTGCAAGGTGGATCTATTCAAAGAGGGTGATCTACCCGCAGTGAAAAGGAGCGGCCAGCTAGGGCATTCTTGACGGAGACAGACAGATGAGATACAATGGGTATATTTGCGATACAGGAGGTGGTAAAATGCCCGTCAGTCTTAGAATTCCGCCGAAAAAAGAGGAGATGATCAAGCGGGCGGCAAAGAAAGAGGGGAAAACAAAAACCGCCTTTATACTCGATGCGATCGATGAGAAGCTGGGCCTTGCGGCAAATCGCGAGCAGCTTATCAGGAAAGCGGCGGGCTGGTTGACCCCCCAGGATGCCTCCGAACTGAGAGAAAACCTTCAGGTCTTTGAAGAGATCCACGAAGGTGACTGGAAATGAAGCTTGTGCTCGATACGAACATCTACGTTGATTTCGGTCAGGGAAGGCAGGAAGTGGTGGATCTCATCGCAACGCGAAGCACGGAGATTCTCCTTCCCGTCGTTGTCCTGGGAGAACTGTTCTATGGTTTTCGGAAGGGAAGCAAGCACAAAGAGAACGAGGCAAAGTTCCGGCACCTCGTCACCAGCCTTGGGGTTTCGATAATAGATGTCGATGAAGAGGTTGCCCGGAAGTACTCGCTCGTGTACTCCGCGCTCTCTGCGAGAGGAACCCCCATTCCGATAAACGATGTCTGGATAGCCGCCTGTTGCATGAGCGTCGGCGGTACTCTTCTCACGCGAGATCGGCACTTCGAACAAATTGAACAGATAGATAAGATAATCCTCGCGTAGTAAAGGTCACAACTGACCGCAGCCGCTCTACCGACCGTCAGTCCAGGACATGTCCGTCAACAATTATTGCGAGAAGGAAATACCTGTTTAGCGTTCCAGATCGGGTGTTTCATTGGCGACCGGCAAATGGCACGTCTCGATAGCCGGCAGATAGAGGTTTCGATAGAGACAAATCATAACAGCCACGAGCGGTGGAGCAATGAATACCCCGAGCAATCCAAACCAAAATCCGAAGAAAAGCATCATAATTACCAGGATGGCCTCGGGAACTTCAACCTGGCCTTTCATTACCCAGGGAAGGACAAGATTCCCTTCGATCTGCTGAGTGATAAGAAAGACAAGCAAGACCCATGGTACTTGACCTGGATCGGACGCCAGGGTGATCAGGCTCACAATGACGACTACAACGATCACCCCCACATAGGGAATGATACCGAATAGTGCCGTAAGCAAGCCGAAAACGGCCCAAAATTTCACGCCCGCGATCAGAAGGCCGATTGCTGTGATCGCTCCGATTATCGCCATATCAAGCAACTGCGCCCGGAACCAGACACGGACCACGCGTGCACATTTCACCAGCAGGTCCTCCACGCGCTCGCGGTATTGAGGCGGGAAAGCCCTGATAGTTCCTCGAAAATAGAAGTCGGCGGCAATGGCAAGGTAAATTCCGATAAAAAGCGCGAAAGTGACTCCACCCACCACCACAAATCCCAATTGGATCCCTCCAAAAAGATACTGGCCTATTCCTTGAAGGGATTCCGCAAAATCAATACCTTTAATTCGATCAAGCAGCCACGGGAATCGGTCAAAAACGCCTTCGATCTCTGCACGAAGCTTCGCTGAGAGCTGAGGCATGTCCGCAATCAACTGGTTTACCTGGTCAAAAACCAACCAACCTGCTAAAGCGCCGATGATAGCCATACAAACCAATACTGCCAGGATAAAGATTAACGCGCAGAAACTTCGTCTCAGTTTGATCCATTTTTGGAGAAGATCCAAAACTGGCGAGATAAGGACACCAAGGCCGATACCGATGAGAGAAGTTATGATGACTATTCTCGCTTTATAGAGAATAACGAGAAAAAGGACGACAAGCAGCAATTGAAAGTAAATGTTTTTTTTCATGTCGGTCTATTATTCATCTTTGCATCCGTATCGGGCGGAATAAATATCCACCCTTTCTCTCTAGTAAGTAATACGAATACTAGGGGCGATGATAGATATTGTCAATTGGCATTGCTGTTTCAGGGCGCCATTAATGCCGTCAATGCCCCGCTTTTTTTCCCTTAGAACCCTACATGCGCAGAGGGTTTGAAATTTTCGTAGATATGAGATATCTTCATTGGCACGATTTTTCGGGAAATATGTCGAAAATATCGTCTATCGATGCGGTAATTCACGGCACCCGGTGCGGGTAGTATCGGTATTACCGGACACACTATCGATCAAAACATGTGAGGAGCGGGAGGTTTTTCTATGGCATTCGGAGGAGTTCAGGTGCCGCGCACCCTGTTGTGCGTGAATGTCAGCCATGTTGCGGCATTGCGGGCGGGCCGGGGAGGAAGCGAGCCCGATCCTGTTGAGGCTGCAATAGTATGTGCAAAAACTGGCTGCAACAGCATAGCGGTTCGTTTGCGTGAAGACAGGCGTCATATACAGGACAGGGATATTTTCGGGATAAGGAAAGCAATTCCGATCAACGGGAAGATCTATATCGAGACGGCTCTCTCGCACGAGATGGTTGATATCGCAAAAAAAGCAAAACCGGATCGGGTCACGATCGTTCCTGAAAAGATGGAAGAAATGACGCCAAAAGGCGGTCTTGATGTCAGGAAGAACATGCGTGCGATCAGAGATGCCATCGAGTCACTTCATGATCAAGGCATATCGGTGTCTCTCTTCATCGAACCCGACATAGAGACAATTGAACTTTCGAAAGAATGCGGGGCCGATTTCATAGAGATCCACACCGGTTCATATGCTGATGCGGTGGACAAGCCCGAGATTGACAAACAAATTGAGCTGATCTACAGCGCTTCGGAACATGCCGCAAAGATCAGAATAAAGACCAACGCCGGGCACGGGCTCAATTACAAAAACGTTGCGCCTCTTTTACGTGCCAGAGAACTCCTGGAACTCAACATCGGGCATGCAATAATTTCAAGATCTGATTCTGTCGGGTTATCGAGGGCGGTTGAGGAAATGATGGAAATACTGGATTAGCCCCTCACTGTGTTTGCCTGCAAATCCCGTGAAGATTCTGGAGGAGGCAAAGCGGGAGAACAGTTTCCTTATATGTCTTTGGGGAACTAATCTTTCCGATAATACTGGGGACACAGTTCGGACGACCCGGGAATATAATTGCGGCACACCATCGGGCGGGTTTCATAAATCTGGCAGAAAAAAGATGAACCGTCCCAATCCAGATAATAACAGCTTGTCACTTTTCCCCCGGACCTGTTAATTATCCGGTCGCCCGCCCAGATGACGGCGTTGTCACGCAGCCGGGCAATAATATCATGACGTCCCTCTTTTTCCCATCTCTGAATATCTTCAGGAGAAACGTAGGCGACCATATCTACGTGACAACAGGCACCGCATCTGCGACAGGCAACCGATGACGGGTCAACCCGGTTTTCTTTCAATTGGAGTACCATAGACTGTCGATTCGTATACCAGAAAACCTTTCTGGTTCTCAATTCCAATTTCAAACTTTGCTATCCTGCTCCTATCCTGCCACTTTTTGATCAATATATTCATCTCGTCGTTTGGATAGAGTTGTCCCCTCAATTTAATATGTTCGATCATGCCGACGGGGATATCTTTTAGATCGGGGTAGAGAAGGCAGACCAGAAGCCGTATTCCTTGATTCACAATCTTCGCGATGGCGTAATCCGGGTATATGTGATAGCCCGATATATGGCTTATAAAATCAATGTCATCTTTCGCCAACAATTTTACAACCCTGAGATCGTTTGGGTACTGCGGATCATACACTGCCTTGTCGATGACAACGTAGTTCTCCGATAATTCAAGCAATTTTCCGATTTGTTTTCTGTTAAAATTCATAATGTTTTGGGTTTTGCTCTCATTTTGATTATACAACACAGTTGAAGAAAGGCCAAGCGTCAGACCGGTCCGACTCGGACCGATGATGCTGTCCCGGCATGGTGATGGCCTCGCTACGGCTGGCGGCGGGGGTAATACATGGGATTTCGAAGGTGCACTGCGCAATCCGTAGGGTCCATCAGATATCCAGGAATCATTGACTCTCGTTGCCCTCTCTGATGCGTATGAGCATTTTCAAATGGGTGCCCTTGCCGACCTCTGAAATAATTCGAAAGGTGTCCGAAAATTTTCTCATATTGGATAGTCCCATGCCGGCCCCAAAACCCATGCTTCGGATTTTGTCGGTGGCCGTAGAGTATCCTTCCTTCATGGCCAATCCGATATCGCTTATGCCTTGTCCTTCGTCGATTGCTTCGATGGTTATAAATTTGGGTGTTACCCGGAGCACTATCGCGCCACGGTTTGCATAGGAACAGATGTTCATTTCCGCCTCATAGGTGACCACGGAGGCTCTCCGGATCACCTGCCTGGGCAGATTCATGTCTGTCAGCAATGCCTTGACCTCACCGGCGACACGTCCCGCGTTGTCGAATCCCTCTTCCACAGGAAACGACTTCTCGTAAGTCTCATGAGAAGTCACGTGTCTCGCCGACCTTTTCTATGCAGCCAACGATACCCTTGCTGTACAGTCTGCCGACGGATTCAAAGAGGATGTATTGTGTGGTGAGAAGCGGGATTCGCAGTTCCTCCGCAAGCTGTACCGTTTCCGGCAAAGGGCGTTTTCCGCGCACCAGTATGATGGCCGCAATGTCAAGAACATCGGATGTACGAATAACCTGGGGATTTGTAAGCCCGGTGAGCAAAAGACTTCCCGGTTTGGCAAAAGCCAGAACGTCACTCATCAAATCAGCGCCAAAAGCAGTCGTTACCTCCATGTCCATCTGGTCCTTACCAACAATAACATCCGCGTCGAGTATCTCTCTGACTTCCTGTAGCCTCACTATATTCTCCTTTCAGTTAGAATATGTTAAAACTGAATATCTAATCAATGGGAAATTTTATTCCGGTTTTTCCACGTGTCATTCCGGCTAAGGCCGGAATAGGAAGACTTTTGTTACAGCGGCAAGCGCATGTGTGCAAAGCACTATACGGTGTCGAAAGGGAAGAATGGGAGACCGGATCGGCTACTTATCAGCGGATTGACATTGTATACCCATCTCTTTGCATACCCGCATAATCCCGTTAAGCACAATTGAAGTACCTTGTTTTCCCGATGTTGTGGAAACTGCGAGAAGCTGACTGACCTTCTCCGAGACGGGGCTTATCTGCATCCCCACCGCGAGGCTGCCGTCGACGAACTCTATACTGAGTGCTTTGTCATCTTTTTTGCTTATCCTGATATCCTTGTTTGCCTGCAATACGTTGATGGCGGTTTTGTAGACTTTGTCGGCGGGGGCCCTGAGGAGGACTGTGGCGACATCGTATCCGGGCTGAGGGGTTTTCTGTGATTGATCGGCGGGTTGCGACTCCTGGCTGCCTGCCGGTTCGCTGGTGAATTGCTTTACTTTTCCTATGGCCTTTCTCCCCAGGTAGACCCACTGTGCGCTTGCCGTGCCCGAAAGAAACAGGAAGACTGCCAGGAATATAACGAAGAATCTCGAGATATGGCTCATTGCGGTCGTACCTCCCCAACTTTTTGACTGTAGCTCATTATCTATTCAAACGGGAAGATATACAAGCAGTTTTTTGTGGAATGCCGTGACGGGTGTGCAGACGACGTGCGTTTATTTGTGGTAAAATCATGAAACCGATGAATATACCTCTTCCTACAATCGAAGGCGTGGGACCGAGCTGTCTCAGAATCTCCTGCAGCTCGGGACAAAACATTCTTGAATATCTGAAGGAACGATTTCCGAAGGTGACGTCGGCCAGTTGGATCTCGCGGATGAACAAAGGACAGGTGGTAGATGAAAAAGGAGTGCCCATAGGGCCCGACACTCCCTGCCGGCGGGGCGGGTTTGTCTTTTACTACCGCGAACCGCAGGAGGAAACGCCGATCCCTTTCGAGGAAGACATACTTTACCGGGACGATCACATCCTGGTGGCGGATAAGCCCCATTTCCTGCCTGTCGTGCCTTCCGGCGTATTTCTTCATGAGACGCTTCTCGTCCGTTTGAAGAAGAAGCTTGCGCTGAAGGATCTTGTGCCCCTCCATCGTATCGACAGAGAAACCGCGGGCCTCGTCATATTTTCCGTTAACCCCGGAACACGGGGTGACTACGCATCGCTCTTCCAGAAACGAAAGGTAGAGAAGGTCTACGAAGCGCTGGCCCCCACCCTTCCGGAGCGCAGCTTTCCTGTCTCCTATCGCAGTTGTATAGTGGAAGGGAAGCCTTTTTTCCGGATGCGGGAAGTCGAGGGTATACCGAATTCCGAGACCCGGATAGATGTTCTTCGGGAGACGGGGGAGATTACCCTCTACCGGCTGATCCCCCGTACCGGAAGGAAACACCAGTTGCGGGTGCATCTTGCCGCCCTGGGAATCCCGATCATCAATGACAGGATCTACCCCAACGTGCAACCCGCAGCCTACGATGATTTTTCCTTCCCCCTGAAGCTGTTGGCGCGGTCCATCTCTTTCCCGGACCCTCTGACAGGACGGGACCGATGTTTTGAGAGTAGAAGAGCGCTGTCATAACACGTGAGGGCTGCCCATGAAAGAACACCTGGAAATTGCAAGGAAGCAGTTCGACAGAGATGAATACGCCAGGTCCCTGGGGATTGTCCTCGACGAACTGACGGATGATGCCATCCGGATGCACCTGCGCCTCAGAAGGGACATGCTGAACTTCTATGACCGGCCCCATGGCGCGGTCATCTACTCCCTTGCGGATAGCGCGTTTTCGGTTCTCGGAAATAACAAGAACACCATCTGCGTTGCCCTTGAATGTTCCATCGTCTACCATGCAAGTCCCCGCCCGGACACCGTACTTGTGGTAGAGGGACAGACCATCTCGACGACCAGGCGCACGGGCGCATTTCTGTTCAACGTGTACATGGAAGATGGCGCGGCGCGTACACTGATCGCGACCATGAAGAGCGTATCCTACAGGACGGGCAAACCGATCGACCCCGATGTCGCCCGGTGATGCAGGAAAAAATCAGCCTTCCTGCTTGAGTTCTATCGTCTCAACCTTTACTCTTGCCAGCCCCTTATTATAGAATCCCAGCTTTTTGGCGGCGCCGGCGGAGACGTCAATGATCCGTTCACCCGATGAGGCGTTATGGTCACTGGGGAACGGGCCTCTGTCATTTACCCGCACGATAATGGAACGGTTGTTCTCCAGATTTGTGACCTTCACGTGGGTCGGAAGGGGAAGGTATTTGTGGGCCGCGGTCATTTGTTTCGGATCGAAGACCTCTCCGTTTGCAGTCATGCGTCCCTTATTGTAGCGCAGCGTCTCGTCGCCATACCATGAGGCCTTGCCCGTTTCCTGGTAAGACTTTGCCTTCTCAACGGACATGGGATAATATCTCTTTCCCTTCACCGTGTAGGGTGCGGTTTTCACCCGGCCTTTGCGGATGGCCTCTTTCGGCGGCAGATCGTCGATCGTTTCAATGTCTTCATTGGTAAACGCCCAGTCCATAGGCGCCTTAACGACCTTGAACGTATATTTTCCAACTTTGTAGACGATTTTGGTTGTTCCCGCGGTGAGTTCGTACGTGCCTTTTACAACGTAGTAGCTGCCTTTAATGGTAGTTGCGACGATCGTATAGGGCGCCTTGACTATCGAACACTGCGCAAGGAAAAGACAGATCGGAACGATGAAAAGAACCCGGATACGAGATTGCCTGATTGAATGCACCAGTCTGTATAGTGAACAGGTCGAAGTCATACCTGACACAGAGCCTAGCATATTCAAAAGAGGAAGAGAACAGGTACGGAAGCCCTTTCCGATGGATAAAGCCGGGCTGTGTTGGGTATTGTGATGGCAATAGATAGATTTTCCACAGCAAATTTGTTTAAATATGTTCTGCATGCCGAGGACATTGTACAACCTCACATCCCTTTATAAAGCTCATATCAGGAGATACGCCATGGACAGTCAGTACGGAACACATAACGCCCGGACCCTGAAGCACTTCATATCTATTGCCGTCTGTATTGCGCTCCTTGTGGTGATCGTCCCCGGAACATCATATGCCGACAGACCCCTGCCGAGCGATATTCGGAAAGACCATGGTTATCCGGCTCCGGATACACAGGGCGTGAAAACTCCGGTTCCAACCCCCGATTACTGGAAGAAGTACGGTGAACAGCTCAAGGCAAGCGCCCCAGCGAATGAGCTCGACAAGGCAAGATACGTCGCCACGGAAGTCGCAAAAGAGCTTGAAAGGAAAGGCATCACCCCCAATACATCTCTCGCAGGTCGTATAGACGCCTCAGTGAGGTACAGCGACGGGTCGGTGGGGACGTGCGTCTATTTGAATGATGCCTTGACGGAGACGCTCAAGGGGGCAGGGTTCGACGGCGGCCAGATACATTCCATCGTAGGATACAAGGACGGCTTGCAGGCCCTCAATAGAGGATATTTCTTGGATGCTAATATCAACCACGTAGCCCCGGTTGTCGTTATCGACGGGGTTCCCTATTCTTTCGATCTCTGGGCGCATGGAGGCTCAGAGGGGAATTTCAAGAACTTTGACAACAGCGCCTGGAACGGCATAAAGACGGAAAGCTGGGGAGAGTTGATGCAGAAACACCAGGGCTATAATAACTTCTCTTCCGATGAAGGAAAGACGAAGAAAGACCTGGAAGAGGCACGGAAAGAGGTCATCGACAAAACGAGAATAAACTTGAGGGAAATGAGAATTGAGGTCAGGGACAGCCAGGGAATCCCTGTAAGCGGTGCCCACGTGACAATAACCGGTAATGTCAAATACAGCGGGACGACAGGAAAGGACGGTGTCGTCACGGCAAAGGGCGTGAAACCGGCGACGTATACCCTTCGAGTCACGGCGGACGGTTTCCTCGGATATTCGGAATCGGTGCAGCTTGCTCCAGCAAGGGAAGAGAGCCGCACGGTGACGCTGGAGCCCATACTGAGCACCATTGTCGTCACGGTGAGGTCCGGTTCCATTCCCGTTGCCGATGCAAAGGTACGTATGTCTTCCCGGTCTCCTGAGACAACGGGTGAAACCGGGGACGCCCGGTTCGACAAGGTCCCTTCCGGGACGTACACGTTCACCGCCGAGGCGGACGGATTTGCCCGGGAGACGCGGAAGATCGCCGTAAAGCCCAGGGACGAGAAAAGCGCCGAGACGCCCGTTCCCGTCAATTTCAATCTCAAGCCGCGGATAACCGTTAAGATCAACGGCACGGGCCAGGCCTTTACGGGTGATGTCGTCGAGCTTGAAGCCGAGGTCGAGGCCGCGGAAGCGGTCAAGCCCGCCCTCAAGTTCGCATGGCGTCTCGCGGGAGACAATACGGTGCTTGCCTCCACCGCTAAGTTCAAGAGGAATCTCGTTCATCCGGGGACCTACGTCGTCAGCCTTGTCGTCTACGTGCATCGTCCCGACACAGGAAATGTGCTTCTCGGGGACGCCGTCCACAAGATCGTCGCCGAACAGCGCAGGATCAGCGTGAGCTTGAGCGGGCCAGGCGAAAGCAAGGTGGGCGAGGACGCCACCTTCAGGGCGCAGGTAAAGCAACTCAGCAACAGCGACAAGGAGGCGACCTACACCTTCGGCTGGTCTATAGACGGCGCGAAGTTCGGAGGCAACGGCGACAGGGAGTCCCTGAAGGTGACAAGGGCGGGCCGGAACACCGTCCGCGTCGCCGTCTGGCAGGCGGTGGGCGGCAAATGGGTGAAGGCGGGGGACGCGGCCCATGTTTTCGTTGCGGCAGGTCCTGATCCTGCAAAAGGGTCTATCTCCGTCAGCGGGCCGTCCTCGGTCGAAGTGGGGGACGGGGTTGAACTCAATGCCTCCGTCGGCGACACGAACGTGCCGGCTTCGGCGCTTTACTACAGCTGGGTGGTGAACGGCAGGAGATATAACTATAGAAAATCCATTTCCTTTCCGGCAAATGCCCCGGGCACATATCACGTCATGGCGGAGTTGTGGATGAAGTATCAGCCGAAACCGGTCAAGCTGGCCCAGGCCTTCCATAGCGTAACGGTGGTCAGGAAGGGAGAGAAGCCTGACCCGCTCGGAGACCTCATGTCGGCGATCCTGGGTGGATCGAGCAAGCCCGGAACATCCACCGGGACTACCCCGACCAGACAGCCGGATACGAACATACCTGTCGGCAGGGCCTACACGGCGGCGAAACTTCCCGCCACCCAGTTCTCGCTGAACGGGACATGGAACGCGGTCGATTCGAAGGGCCGGTTCAACGGCAAGATGAGCCTCAGCCAGTCCGGCTCCGGCGTCAGCGGTTCCATGCAAACCCCCGGCGGCAGCATCCCCGTCTCCGGCTCACTATCGGGAAAGACCGTTTCGGTTATACTGAGCTTCAACAGCCCCGGGGTCATAAACCAATACCTGCAGGACATGAGGGTGTCGCAAGCGGTGGGATCGATTACCGCAAAGGCCACCTTTACCATTGGAACAAACAATAACGAACTTCAGGGAACGCTATACCCCTTTCATGTCCAATGGAATGATGATGGGAAGACGGTAACGATCAAGAAGAAATGGCAGGGCGGCGAAACCCATTCCGGAAACCCGCCGCGTTCCTTTACATTAAGACGATAAGGGCCGGGCAAGAAATGAGCAGTCTTCGTGCGGTGCAAGCATCGCCATCAGACCGGGAAGGAGAAATACGTGAAAAGGTTGTGTATCGTTATTGTGATCGGTTTTGCTCTCACAGGCCTCTCAGTGTGGCCGGCACACGGACAAGACGAAGAATGGTGGGTCTTTTTTACCAATTCCTCGGGGGACCGGTTCTACTATAATCCCCGGAACATCGTTCGCGGTCAGGATAAATCGGTAAAGGTGCTCGAAAAAGTGCTGCCGGGAAATCAAAATTCGGACATCCGCGAGTTGAGGTCGGAAATGGAGTTTGATTGCTCCAAACTGGCATACCGTCAACTTAAAACGGAGACTCTTTCCAGGGACGGGACCGTTAGAAAAACATCGGGACCCGCACAATGGAACAGCATATCACCCGGGTCTGTCACTGAGGCCCTTTCCAGGAAGGCCTGCTCTGGGGTAAAGATACGCGACAGGGACCGTTGACAGTTTCCGGCTTCCAGCAGTTAGACTAATTACGCCAAAGGGTCCCCTATTGATCAAGCAGGACGACAGAGACAGACAGGGGGAAAGGCCTAGCATGCGGTGCTTAAGGGGCCTTGATCAAAAAAATCATTGATGGAAGTGGGGCGCTATATATAATGTGTGGAGAAAAATGAATTGAACGGGGCGCCATGAACCCGACGGATCTTCTGGCACAATCCTCTCAACTCGTCGCGCAGGTGGAGCAACAGGTGGCCGCCATCGTCACCGCCATTGCCTTCTTCATGGGAAGCTCCCGGATCGTTTTCACGCTTTACAAGAAGGGATACGAGAACATCCTGCCCTATGTCAAGGACCAGACGAGCAGGTTTATGATCATCTGCGCCCTGTGCACGCCGCTGCCCTTCCTGGGTGGAGTGGACGGCAAGGCCGGTACGTTCATCGGGACGTTTCCACGCATGGTCATATCCGCCGGATTCACACAGGTCGGGGACGGCAGGATCTTTGCGAACCTCGACGCCGTCAAGGCCAAACTGGGAAAGGAAATGGGGTCGCAGGAGCTTTCCGAAAAACTGACGGATATCAAGGAGACGTCGCCGCTTGCGGGCGTGAAGATAAAATGGGTCGACGCGATCAAGGTACGGCTTGCCCAGCTCATCTTTCTCTTGCCTCTCATCCCTCCCTCGGCCTGTCTTGCCCTTTTCCATCCGGCCCTGGGCGCGTTCATGATGATGATCGGCTATGTCGTATCGGAATACATGGCCGTCATCTCCAGCGGTATCGGGGTGAACGTAGACGTCGGCAACATGATATTTGTCCTCGAGACCGTCCGTGAGCTGGTGCGCAGTTACATCGGGACCATCGCGGGTTTTCTCTTTCATACGCTGCTGATATTCACCTTCACCGGTGTCATTGTCGCTGCCGCCGTCAGGGCGGCCGTATTTTGCGTCACCTTTCCCTTCTGTGTCATCACCATGGCCTTTGATTCCCGCAAAGAGGTGTTCTTTCAAAATATCGTCAAGGCATTCGCCATTGCGCTGACTCCGATCGTTGCGGTCAATGTCCTCAATGTTCTCGTCATGGCTTACAACCTGTGCATGGGGAGCGGGATCGCGTTGAAGATGGTAGAGGGCTACCTTTTCAGCAATATCGACAAACTGAGTGATGCAAGCGTCTTCCAGGTGGCGGGCGAGATGTACGGGTTTGTCTTTCGATTGTTCATCGCAACCGTATTGGCCCCGGCGGTGCTTGGTATCCCGGCCCTTGTGTTCCTCATGAGGAGCTACCGTATCGCCTCCGAGGCTATAGGGGCTGGATTGAGCCATTCCATGGGCGCCGGCCGAGCGAGTAACGCGGACTGAGATGGTCATCGTATACATATCGAAAATAAGAAAGGTTCCGCCAACGATCAGCGGCCGTCCGGTCTTTCCAACTGTCGAAAAGGCTTAAGCAAGAGAACCACCGGCGTCAGGACAAACGCATAGTTGCTCCAGCCGGGATGATAGAAGGAAACCGCGACGGCGATCAGCGCGACAGCGCATGTAAGAAGGGACCTTGCCGTGCCCCGCCAGACGGAACGGCCGTCAATACTCTCATCAACAAGTCTTCCTCCACGTGTTGCATAGGTCCAGCTTACGAGGAAGAGAAGTCCGAGAATAAATAGATTGATATCAAAGACGAGATTGGTAATATGGAGGTGGCTGTAAGCCGACATCCAGGCTGCGGTGAAGGGGACCATCACGATAAACATAAGGATGGCTACCTGGATCCAGAGAAAGCCGCGGTCCGTTCTCCTGATATGGTGGAATTGCTGATGATGGGTAATCCAGAAAATGGCCAGAAGGACGAAGGTAAGGACGTAGCGGTCAAACTTTGCGATCTCCCTCAGGAACACTTCTGCAACCTGCGCCTCGCTTTTGTCAGTCCCGACGCTCGGGAAAGAAAAATTCATGACGAGAAGAGTCATCGAAAAGGCGAAAATGCAGTCTGACAGACTTTCTATGCGGTGAGTCGTCATAACAAACCGGCCGCCGGAAGATTCAGACTTTGCCATAATGTTAACGCTTATATCACTTTCACACCAAGAGTGTCAATTGACTCGAAGAGATGCAGCCGCGTGTCATAACTGCCGTGCGGAGATTGTTATAAGCCGGTACCCGAAACCGCTTCACCGCGGCCGGAGCCACTGCGACGACGCTCTGCGGGTGCACGTACTCCGAGGGTTATTGTCCCGATGAAGTCGCCGAGGGCAGTGGTGCCGAGTTGGAGGAGAATTCTCTAAGTCCTGGCTATCTCTTCCATTATGACGATTTCCGGCTTTCCCCGGGTAAATGAGGCACTTTTTGCAAAAAATTCTTTGAAATAAGATGTGGATGAATGAAACTGTAAGGAATCTTTGTCCTTGTACTGTTCGACTACAACCAGGGTGTCGGGGTTGGCCTTCTCCACGTTAAGAGAATACAATGCCGTTCCTTCTTCCTTTGCTACTTTAGAGATTAATTCTTTGAACTCTCTTAACGCTTCATCCATTTTCCCTTCCATAACAGGCAACTTGGCGACAACCGTAATCAATGTGATACCTCCTTTTTCTGTATCGACCAGATGATTTATAACACGACGTACGGACTATTATCAAATGCTGCAAGGTTGGAAATCTTCAGGTCGTGCGGTCATCTTTGCATCGCGTCCATGGTGAGCGTCAAAGATATGAAGGTACGTGGTCGAAAACGCTTTCCTCTTATCCCGCATCTGGTATAATCCTTGCATCTGGAAGGGCTGCATTGAGGCGTCGATAGAAAAATGGACCGATGCGCATTTTCACGTTTCCCTAAGAAGGAGGGTACCATGAGAGTCGGCTGTTGCTATCTTGTTTTTTCCATCTGTTTATTCTCAGTTCTGCTGGCGGCAGGCGACGGGTTTGCCGGGACGACGGTCCAGCAGCAAACGAAAAGGGCCGCCTGCGCAAAAGACCGCAGCGGTGCCCTGTATTGTCAGCGGGTCGCGCCGCCGGGGCGGCCGGCGGGCCACGAAGGGGTATACACGGAGAAATCGGAAGGCAAGGTCTGCAAATGGAAATGCAAGACGGAGCAGGGCATCGAGACGTGCCAGGCGAGCGGTTCGGAGTGCAGCGGCAAGATGCCGCCGCACTGGAGATGAACGATATAAATATTACGTAGTGTTGCGGATCTTATCCCTCTTTTCGCCTGCGCAACTGCGCGGGGCGTTATTTTTCATTGTTGCAGTTCAGCGTAAAAGCAGCCTTCTTGGATTCCTTGGGATCGGGCGAGATGATCTTGATCGCCTGCCACCCGGAGGTGGAAAAGCCGGGGCCCCCTATATGCCAGGTGTTGGTGACTGTCTGTGCACCCTGTTTCGTAAAAGTTATCGTTTGAACCGGACCGGTAACCCCATCGCTGCGAATGAAGGCATATTTCACCGTTACAGGTTTTGAAACGCTGATCATCCCTGCGGCGGCTATATGTCCTTTGAAGGTAATGACCGTCGGGCATTTGCCTGCATACGACTCAGGCTGGGCTGCCATCATCGTCACCCCTATCTTTGGAATAGGCACGACTTTTTCCATCTTTTCGACTGCTGCCGGTACCTGGGGTTTCTCCGGCAGCTGGCCGGCATCGACGACGGCACTGCAGACCGTCAGAGAAAGCACGGTTGCCAGGAGAACGAAGAATGCTTGTCTTGAGGACATAGGCCCCTCCCTGTTTGTTTTTTTGTTTCCGATTGCGTGGCTGGTTACGGTATTGTAAGGTCAGGCGCGACACGATGTCAAACAAAACGCACAGGGGTTTGCGGTTAAGACGGGCATACGGGCAGGGCGAAGACGCACGCGGACGGACGGATCTGCCAGTCCCCTATGCTAATTCTTTGAGATGATCCCGGCTATGATAGCCAGTCCGCAAATGAAATAGACCATTCGGACGTATTTGCCGTGGAGGTCGAGGAGAACCCAATCATCGCATTTCACGATAATGCGAATGAGTTTGACAAGCAGGAGTACGCCGATGAGCGACGCAAGTCCCCAGGATGACAGCAGCCCCGCGAGGACGAGCCAGAGGATGTTCCCATAGACGAGGATGAAAAAGATGACAAGCCCCGCCAGGGCGCCCTTTCTGCCCAGCCGGACGGCGAGAGTTATCTTTCCTGAGGCCTCATCGGTCTTCATATCGGGCAGGCTCTGGTAATAAAGGATAGCAGCCACCATGATCCCGACGGGTATGGAAACGAGAAGAGGCTCGATCGCCGGGGCTCCCGCTACCACCCAGTACGTTCCGGCAACCATAACCGGCCCCATGTTGATCCCCACAAAGAGCTCGCCTAGCCCGTGATAGCCGTACTTTATGGGCGGTGCAACATAGAAATAGCTGCTGAAAGCGGAGAAGAGGATGGGGATGGCAAGGAGATGGAGTCCGAACTGAAAAACGATCACGGAGGCGATGGCAAAGGCGATGACGTAGAGCGCTATTATGACCCTGAGCATGAGCTGGGGGCTGATCTTCCCCTCCTGGATGACGCGGGAGCCCCCGATGGAATCCCCGGCATCCGTTCCGACCACGTGGTCGAAATAATCATTGGCGAGGTTCGTGATAAGATGCACGATGAGAGAGCCGAGAAGGACAAGGAGAAAGCGCCCCGGTCTTACGAAGCCCGTTGCCTTGACGGCCATCGACCAGCCGATAAAAAGGGGTATGAACGTGGCCACGAAGAAGGGTGCCCTGCTTGCCTGGACCCATGCCTTGAGGGCACTTTGTGTCATTATGCCCCTTCCTCCGGTTTAATCCCCACATGCAGGTATGTGACGCCAAGGGTCAGGGGATATTTCGTCACATTGACCATGCCGGCTTTTTCCATCATGGCCGCAAAGGCATCGGGCTGGGGAAAGTTCATGATGGAATCGGCAAGGTAGTGGTATGCCGCCGGATTGGGAGAGAACCGTTTCGCGAGGCGTGGAAGGATATAGTTGAGATAGATATGATAGATCAGCTTGAAAAGGCGGTTTTGTATGAAGGTCATCTCGAGGACCATGACCGCGCCCCCCGGGACGGCTACGCGAAGCATCTCCCTGAGAGCCCTTTCACGGTCCGGGATGTTTCTGATGCCGAAGGCTACGGCGACAACGTCGAAGGAATTGTCACAGAAGGGAAGTTGCAGGGCATCTGCCTGCATGAAGGTGATGCGCCGGTCAAGCCCCTTCTTTTCGACCTTCGCTTTGCCGAGGTCAAGCATCTGGAAGACGAAATCAATGCCGGTGGTGTTGATGCGGCCGTGTTTTTGCGCGGCATCTATGGAAAGGTCCGCGGTCCCGCAGGCGACATCGAGGAATCTCCCCGTCTTGAAAAAGCGCATCTTCTTCACCGTAAAGCGGCGCCATGCGATATCACGGCGCAGACTCAGGAGGTGGTTGAGAAAGTCATATTTCCTGGTGATCGTGGAGAACATCTCCTTCACCATGCCGATGCGTTCTTTCTCTGAAACCGCCCGTACCGAGGGATACTTATTTTTTACAGGTTTTTCCATTTACAGAATTTCCTTTCAAGAATCTCGAATAATTCATACATGACGATGCCGATAGTGGACAGGGCGATAATGCCGACGAACATGGTGGCATATTCGGCACGGCCCCAGGAATCGATGATGTAGAAACCCAGGCCTTCGCTTGTCGCTATTGATTCGACGAGAAAGAGGACCGCCACCGCCGTCCCGACGCCGATGCGCAGGGACGTGAAGATACCGGGCAGGCTTACCGGCCAGACAACATGGAGGAAGAAATCCATTCTGGTGCCGCCCAGGGATTTCAGGGAGTAGGTGATCTCCCTGTCGATCTTGCGTGCACTGTCGCGCGTGGTAATAAGGAGCTGGAAGAATACGATCATGGTGAGAAGGACGATCTTGCCCGTATCGCCGAGACCGAAAAGGACGAAGATAACGGGCATGAGAACGACCTTCGGGATGGGGTAGCCGAGATAGATGAGTGGTGCGAAGAGCCTGTCGAGTCTCTCGTTGCTGCCGAGGATGAGCCCGGCAGGCACGGCGAGAATGAAGGCGAAAAAGAGCCCCGCAAACAGCCGAAGAATGCTTGCCTCCACGTGGACCCAGAAGGCACCCGTCGCTATTTCCTCGAAACCCCGCACAAATACCTTGAAGGGGTCGGGGAGGATGTTGCTGCCGAGCAGCAGGGAAAGGGCATACCACGCGAAATAGATAAGGATGATCGTGGCGGCATAGACCGCTATGCCCCGCCTCTTCATTCAAGACCTTCCAGAATATCCCTGAGCTGTCTCGTGCGCTCAAAGAAAACAGGATCGTTCCGGTAGTGCGCGTTCCCCATGCCCGGATTCTCCATGATGGTTTTGATTCCGTGAGCGCCGTTATCGAGAACAACGATCCTTTGTCCCAGAAAAACGGCCTCTTCGATGTTGTGAGTGACGATAATGAAGCTGAACCTTCGCTGGGCGAAGACGGCCAGAAGATTGTTCTGGAGTCTCTCCCTGGTGACCGTGTCGATGGCGGCGAAGGGTTCATCGAGGAGTAGAAGGAGCGGGTTGAGAAGCAGCGCCCTGGCGAGTGCGACGCGCTGGCGCTGGCCGCCGCTCAACTGGGCAGGGTAAAGATGATCCAGCCCTTCGATGTCCAGCTCTTTTTTCACCGAAGCCAGCCTTTTTTCGGACACCTCGATGCGCTGAAGCCTTGCTCCGAGGGTAATGTTGGCCGCCACGGTCTTCCAGGGAAACAGCCCGTAATGCTGGAGTACAAGGGCTATCCTCCGTTCGGGGGCCGCGAGAGGATTGCCCTTGAACCTGACGGTACCGACCGTCGGCGTGAGAAGCCCCGCGATGGCCAGCAAAAGGGTTGTCTTACCGCATCCCGAAGGGCCCACGATGGCGAGACAGTCGCGAAAGGCCAGCTCGAGGTCGATCCCCTCGAGGACGGCCTTTGTCTGGTTCTCACTCTGAAAAGTTTTAGAGAGCCCCTCTACAGAGAGGAACCTACCGGATGTAGCCATCCGCCACCAGGTCTTTGTAGACCAGATCACTTTTTATGATCTTTTTTCCCCTGAGCCACCGGTAGACATCCATGACCTGAGTCTCAGCGGGAACGGTCAATTTAGGGAAGCGCGGTATGGGAAAGGATCTCTGGATCGCCTCGGGGACCTTGCAGGCCTTGTTCATTATCCCCCGCACTTCGTCGGGATGCTTGTTTATATAGTCGGAGGCCTTGTCGACAGCTGCAAAAAATGATTTCACAACAGCGGGGTTGCTGGTGAGGAAATCGGTGTTAAAGGCAAGCACGGTCGCCGAGATCCCGTACCCTCTGTCGTCGGCAAGGGCCCTCGCCCCTTTTGTTTCCGCAAGCGTCGCCAGAGGCTCGGGCAGAAGAGCCGCGGGAATCTGTCCGGAAAGGAGCATTTGAAGACGAATAGGTATGCTCTTGATGTCGACCAGCTTGATGGATTCGCGAGGTATCTTCTTTGCCGCCAGAAGGCGGATGACAAGATATTCCGTTATGGTATTGGAACCCGTTGCTATGCCCGATCGTGCTATGGCCGCCGGTTCCTGGTCTTTCGCTTTCGGTGAGGCAAGGACTGCGAACATGCGCTGATCGGCCGTAGTGTTGAAGTTGGTTGCCGCCATCCTGATCTTCGTTCCGTTCGCCGCAAGGACCATCGGCGTCATGATGTCGCCGAAATACCCGGCGATCTGTCCCGAGGTGAAGGCGATGTCTTTTTCCATTGCCGAATTGAAGAGAACGACCTCCACGTTCAACCCCTGCTCTTTGAAGAATCCCTTTTCGGAAGCGACGAAGAGCGGCAGGGATTGGAGCACGGGGATGGTGCCGAACTTGAAGGACTGAGGCTTCTCGGCGGCCCCGGGGGTGACGGTGGAGACAAGGATTATGAAAAGAACGAAAACAACAAAAAACTTTGCCAATTTCATAAGGGTCTCCTTGATACCTTTCGAGTCTTTTGGTCTATTAGTGTAGTGCCCCGGTGCGGATTTTTCAATGAAATTGAGAAAGACGCACGTAGGGGGTCAGAAGAGAAACGACCGACAGGCAAATCCCAATTCGTGTCTTTGTTACGGCTCCGGCCAGTTCTTGCCGGGGTGCGCCCAGTCGTATTCGTCGTAGGTGCCGTCGACGTAATCGTACATGGATTCGTATGCGAGGAACTCTTCATCCCCGTTGATGTTCTTGAATTGCGGGTCGTTGCCCCAGTAGGTCTGGTATTTGCCCACTTTGAAGCCCATGCCGGGCTCGAGACTGTCGATGACACCGTCGAGGTCCGTGTCTTCAAGATCCATCTGCGCTTCGGTCTTGCCCTCGCGCCAGGTGTGGTAGGCGTTGAAATGAATGAACTCGTGGCGCATGAGAACGGCGAAGGTGTCGATGTGGGTGGTAGATCTCCAGGACTTGGTTGCGAGCGTGGCCGGGACGCTCCGGCTCACCGCGGGGAACGTTATGGAGAACTTCTTGTTGAGCTTTTTCGTGAGGTCGCAGACGTGAATCGTTTTATACATGTAGGCGGGTTTGAACATGGCCGGCACATGGAAATCCTTGCACATGTCGAACTGGGTGCCGCCAAACTCGATGGCGACGGCCTGGCCGAAGGGCCGCGCCGCCGGGGTCTGTTTCCAGTAGTAGAACCAGTTGTAATGCTCCCCGCCGGGATTGGTCTTCTCGTCCCTGGCATAGAAGAACCGGACCTCACGCGTTTCCGTGGCCGTGCAGGCGCCCACCTTCAGGGTTGCCGTCACCTTTTTCCTGCCGAACTCCTTGTTGTCTTTCGGGAGGTCCTTATACGCGACCTCCAGCCGCCTGCCCGTGAGCGTTCCCTCACGAACGGTGCGGGTGACGCCCTCCAGTTCCGGGACCGTCCATTCCACCGATCCGGCATACTGCTCCGGTTTTGTCTCTACCTCCAGGTTCAGGATAAGGGCCCCGCTCCTGAACTCGTAGCGCGACTTGTCCTTCGGCTCTATGACCTTTAGTTCTATGGGTTCCCTGGGCCCCTCGGCGATGACACCGGTGAGGACAGGCTCGTTGGGATTTGTGTGGTCGAACTTCCAGGTCATTGTGTTGCCGGTGAGAGTGCCCTGGGAGACGGGTGCGCCCTCCATCCGGACGCTATTGCCCCTCACGTCGATGAACATGGTATCCGAGGTGCTGTGGCATCGGATGATATTCCCCATGACGGCGCACTGAGAGTGGATCTTGATGCCCATGCCGAGATCATGGATGTCATCGGTGGCCGCCTCGACGGGGATATCCCCGGGGTAGGTGATAATCTGCTCCAGAAGGGTTACCTTCCACCTGCCGTTATAGCCCGAACCACCCCCGACCTTGTGGGCCTGCATGATCTCCGTGTAACTGATGCCGAACATCGACGTCGTGCCTTCCATGGAAACGCTGTAGCGCGGGCACTGAGCCGTAGCGCCGAAGACGGCAACGGGGATGCATAGGACGAGGACTGCCATGATGAGGTTCCTCATTCCGGACTCCTTTGGGTATATTCGGGGTGACGGCAAGCTTCTTTCCTCAGGGCCACTGGTTGCCTGGCCTTGCCCAATCATATATGTTGTACTTGCCCATGGGGATCTCCGACATGGACATGTAGGCGAGCCATTCCTCGTCCCCGTCTATATTTTGCAGCTCCGGGTGGGTGGACATATGTGTCTGGTGCATGGCGGGGTCAAAATTATACTGCGGCTCGGCCGTGTCGGGCAGGCCGTCGCTGTCGCTGTCCGCGGCCTGGATGGCCGGCAGGCTCTTGCCATACCTGAAATTATGATAGCACTGCCAGTGTACGAATTCGTGGATGACGGCTTTGGCGAAGGTGTCTATATTCCTCGAGGTTTCCCAGCCAAGGTGATAGGGCACCTGTAAGCCGAGGACGGGAAAACGGTTCTGAAACTGCTGCCCGAGCCTGACAAGGTTGCATACGTGGATGGTGGCGTACCCCGCGCCGGGAGTGAACTGGGCGGGAACCTTCGGGTGTATGCACTGGTCGTAGGTGTTGCCCCCGTATTCTATATTGACCAGTTGTCCCCGGGGTCTGGCCGCCGGAGTCTGCTTCCAGTAGTAAAACCAGTTGGGATATTGACCGTCGGGATTGTTCTTCAGGTCCCGGGGAAAGAAGAACTGCACCTCCCGTGTCTCCGTCGCGGTGCAGGTGCCCACCTTCAGGGTTGCCGTTACCTTTTTTCTGCCGAACTGGTTGTTGTCCTGCGGCATCTTCTCGTAAACGACGTCAAGGTTCCTGCCCCGGGGAGCTCCCTGTGTTATCTTGCGGGTCACACCCTCCATCTCGGGGATCGTCCATTCGATGGAGTCGCCGTACTGTTCCGGTTTCGTCTTTGCCTCCAGCCTGAGTTCGAGGGTCGGTGGTTTCTGAGAACTGTAGACATAGCGGCTCCTGTCTCCCGGTACCACGATCGTAAGCTCTATGGGATCTTTCGGCCCCTCGGCGATGACACCGGTGAGGACCGGCTCGACGGGGCTTTCGAGATGGAACTTCCAGGTCATGGTACTGCCGGCGACCTTGCCGTGCCATGGCGCGGTCCGCTCCATGCGCACCTGATTGTTTATCACCTCGAGGAACATGGTATCGGAAACACTGCGGCAGTTCACGACGTTTCCGCCTGCGGTGCACGTGGAATGCATCTTCACGCCGTTGCCCAGGTCATGGATATCATTGGTAGCGAGGGCGACACCCAATGCCCACGGGTAGGTTGTGATCTGTTCGAAAAGGTCGATCTTCCACCGCCCGTTGTAGCCGGCCCCGCCGCCGACCTTGTGGGCCTCGAGGCGCTCGGTATAGGCCACACCCATGTTCACGGTGGTTCCTTGCATGACAACACTGTAACGCGGGCATTGCGCCCGTGCTCCGAATGTACAGACGGGTGTCAGCAAGAGGATAATGATCATGAAATATTTCATGGGGCACCCCTTTTCGTTTCCGGCTTCGTGTTTTTTAAATGTTTGAGATTAAAGGCGCCGCGGTTTTTAGCGAACCGCACCGCTGAATCTTGCCATGCGGGCCTCGATGGCCCTGGGATGTATTTGACCGCTTGAGGGCATTTTACCGGAGATGTTCTCTATCCTGTCGGCCGTGCCGGGGTGGGTCTGCATGATGCCGCCCCCCGAAGACCTGCCCCTTTGCTCGAGGCGTTTGAGGAAAGACGAGAGCGCCCTGGGATCATACCCGCACTTTGCGAGTGTCTGCAGGGCCCCTTCATCGGCCGAATACTCCTGGGACCGGCTGTACCCATTGACGACGAGGGTCTTGAAGATATCGTCGATGCTGCCCTCAAAGAGGCCTACCAGTTGAGAGACCTCCCCGGAGGTATAGTTTTTCGCAGCGGTGGTCCCGATGATAGTGGCCGCCTGGGTCCAGCGCGCGCTCTTGATGGCCGAGATACCATCGCGTTTGGCGATGTGTGCTACTTCATGGGCGATAACCGCGGCAAGTTCATCCTCGCTTGCAGTTGTTCTGATCATTCCATGGGTGATGAAGATCGTTCCGCCGGGAGCGGCAAATGCATTTATCTCGTTCGTTTCGAGGATGGCGAAATGGTAGCCGCCATACGTGAACGGTTTGTCCGAATTGAGGGCAACCGTCTTCCCGACGAGGTTGACGTACCGCGTGAGGACGGCGTCGGTTGACAGCTGATATGACCCCAGTATCTTTGCCGCCACGGCGCGGCCCACATAATATTCCTCTTCTTCCGAGATAGGGCGGGCCGCCTTGGACGTGGCGTCGGCGACCGTCATCGCCGTGCCGATATGCTGGGAAATATTGCCGAAATTGCTGGTATCGCAGGAGATAAGAGTGGAAACCAGGAGGACGCAGCAGAAAAGGAGGACGTATTTTTTCATCATGGCTGTCTCAACCCTCCGGCGACGATGAACTGGACCACGTCACGGTCGGGGACCGGATAGCGTTCGACGCTGTCCACGAGATAGAATTTCATCTCGGGGTGCTGTTTCTTGTAGGACGCTTCAACCTGCGGGTTGAATCCCTTCCCGGCGAGCGCGGCTTCGCTCTCGCTGACAGAGGAGCCTTTGCGGGAATAGGAGGCGGGTGAAGCGACCACCCTTTTTTCCACTGCCGATCTGTGAATGTATCCGATCGACGGGCCGTATTTCACCTTGTACCAGTCGCCCTCGGTGGCGAAGGCCTCAAGTCTGTCACCGTATCGCACGTTGGCCTTGACGGGAGCGAAAAACTTTGCGTATTCACGTATGGCGTTCTCTTTCGTGATGACCGTGACGGTCTCGGCAAAGACCGCGCTGGCTATAAACGTGAGAACCAACGATAATAATAGCGTTCTTTTCATCATTTTTCGGTCATTTTAATAATATCCCAGCCTTTTGTCAAAGAAAAACCGCCCTCAAGGGCTTGCGCTCTTTTTCTGTAAAATTCCGACGGGCCGTCAAGGGGGAATTCCTTGAGCAGGGCGTCGAAATGTTCGACAGCCTCCGGGAATCTGCCTTCCCGGTATACGCCGAACGCCTCGTTGTAAAGGTCGATCTTTCTCCTCACCGATTCATTGACATCATGGGTTTCGCACACGACTTCATGGATCACGACCGGCTCCGATTTCCCCTTGACCTCTATGGGTCCCAGGCTGCGCGACACGAAGAGATCGTATGTGTTTGCAAGGGTCTGTTCGCTTGCTATGATACTGGTGCCGAAAACCTTGTTGACCGATTCCAGGCGTGAGGCCAGGTTGACCGTGTCGCCGACCACGGTGAAGTCAAAGAGACGGACGCTGCCCATGTTGCCTGCAATGGCGTCTCCCGTATGGAGACCCACCCGTATGGCGACGGGAGGGATGCCCTCGCCCTCAAAAAGGATATTGATCCTGCCGATGGCCTCGATAAACTCGATAGAACACCGGCAGGCGTTGATTTCGTCTTTCGGCATGGCCAAAGGAGAACCCCAGAAGGCCATAATACAGTCGCCGATGTACTTGTCGACGACGCCTTTTTCCTCAATCACAACCTCCGTGAGTTCGTTTAAGACTCTGTGAAGCATCAGGGCCGTATCCTCGGGTGAGTTTCGTTCCGAGATCGTCGTGAACCCTGCGATATCGGCGAAGAGCACGGTAACTCGCGCCTTCTTGCCGCCGGGTTTTACGATGTCCGGGTTCTGAAGGACATGATCGACAATGGTTTTGTCCATATACTGCGAAAAGGTCCTCCTGATAAACTGTCTCTCCCGGCCCTCCAGGGCATAACTGAAGGCGACGGAAATGATGAAACTGAAGATCAGGGTGACCATGAGGTATGATGTGGGCAGGTAGTAGTGATGGGAAAAGAGGAGCGCCGCGATCACCATGATAAGAACGGCGCTTGCGACAAATGCCGACAGGTTCTTCGCTATCGTGTGGAAGGTGAGCACGAAGACCGCAATGAACAGGCAGACAAGGAGCATGAAAAAAGCGGTCAGCAACGCCGGGACGGGACGCATGAACGTGCCCAGATCGAGGTTTTCCAGG
Organism: Deltaproteobacteria bacterium UBA5205; assembly: GCA_002412715.1. Classification (GTDB taxonomy): domain Bacteria; phylum Desulfobacterota; class Syntrophorhabdia; order Syntrophorhabdales; family Syntrophorhabdaceae; genus Delta-02. Next base: position 20,025 of record DHVP01000025.1, on the reverse strand, counting down.
AGCGTCGCATTGATGTGGACCCCTGTTGAAACTGGTATCGTCGGCGTTGATTTAAGGTCCAGAAGACCCGGCGCCGTCATTCCCAGGAAGACGACCTTGCCCTTGAAAAAATCCCGGGAAAGCGTTTTGCCCTGCGAGGCGCCGGAGCCGCGGTATGCATTGAGGACGTCGACGGCGGAGATAACAGTGAAGGGCTTGCGCCCGCTGGGAAAACGAAGGAGAAGTTTTCCATCGATCAGGGGAAGGGGCCTGTTTCTCAGCATGATCCTGCCGGAATCTATTGTCGCCGTGCCGTTGCCGGTAAAAGAGGAAAAGACAAGGCTGGGGAGCATCATATCCCCCAGACCGAATACAAGGGGAATTTTCCTGTAGACTCCATCGTTATCGGGACTGATCGCGACGTTTCCCGAACCTTTCACCGAGTGTCTTATTGTATCGACCGGAGCGGTGACTGAGCGGTATGTCTTTTCCGAAGGATACGTCCCGGCCATGGCGAAGCGCTTCAGGTATGCAATATCCTGAGGGACAGCGCTCCTGGCATTTCCCGAAAGAAAGAACGGCAGATAAACGTTCGACGCCTTCCCGATGGCCTCGCCAAGGATTGCATCGTCCTCCTGACCGTAGGAGGACGGCTCGGTAAAGAGGATGTCGATGAAGACCGCGTCGGCGAGAGAGGCAAACTCGAGAACAGGGGCATATATCTGCCTCGGCCATGGCCAGTTGATGCTCTCGGCGCTGAGCGCATCTATCGACTGCTGGTCTATCTCGATGATGACGATGCGGTCCGACGCTTGCGCGGGATTCAAATACCGGGAAAAGAGATCGAAGGATCTGTTTTCGTACGGGGCCAGGATATCAAAGATAAAGAGGACAAGACAGACGGCGAAAGACACCGAGGTGAGAAGGACGATATTGCGCACGCGACGTTTCTTTTTCGGCACGTAGTTCTCCGGCGATTTTTTGTGTGAGCATTTATACCATATCATGGAATAAAGGAACAGGGAAGAAGGGCGTCCTTACTTTCCCCTTGAGCACCATCGCGGCAATTTTGTATCATTAAGATTCAAGGAGAAGCCAACGATGAGACTTCAGGATAAAGTTGTCCTATTGACTGCCGCGGCGGGTGCCGGGATCGGACAGGCGACCGCCCGGGTGATGGCAAGGGAGGGTGCGTCAATCGTAATCACCGACATCCACGAGGACCGTGCAAAGGCTGTCGCAGCGGAGATTACCTCGGAATTGGGGGTAAGGACGCTCGGCCTCAAATGCGACGTAACGAGCGCCGTCGATGTAAAGAATGCCGTGGACAAGACGCTCGAGGCTTTCGGGCGCATAGACATCCTTTTCAACAACGCGGGGACGAACCGCCCGACACAGGTGGCTGACATAACCGACGAGGTCTGGGACCTTGTGATCGCCACATCGCTCACAGGCACATTCTATTGCTGCCGTGCGGTGGTGCCGGCGATGAGAAAACAGAACGGCGGCCGGATCATCAGCGTGACATCGGTTGCGGGTTTTCGCGGGCTTGCCGGCGGCCATGCCCATTATGCCGCAGCCAAAGCGGGGGTCATGGCGTTCACGAGGTGCCTTGCCATGGAGGTCGCAGCCTACCGGATAACGGCCAATACCATCGCACCGAGCTTCATTTTCAACGAATTCATCCCCCATATCTATCCGCAGGACGAAATCGACCGCATGTTTGAAGAGATACCTTACCCGCGCAAGGGTACACCCGAAGACGTTGCCAACGCGGCTCTTTTTCTTGCATCCGACGAAGGCGAATACATGACGGGACAGACCCTCTGCGTGACGGGGGGCAGCTGGATGAGGTGACAGAATTTCTGCCATGGGTTGAATATTCCCGATGAGGTGTTATTTTCTATATAACGAATCCGGAACCGCAACACTGAGCTGAGAATACAAAGCCCAAGGAGGTATCCCTTGATCACCAAGTTAGAACCTGACCAGCTGTACAAAAGATGCGATCCCGCTTCCTTCACCTTTGCGAGAACCGATGCGATCGCCGAATTACCGATGACGATCGGCCAGGAGAAGGCTTTAAGATCCCTGGACTTCGGTCTCAATATGGACAGCAAGGGGTTCAATATCTTCGCCATTGGTGAGAGCGGTACCGGGAAGATGTCGACGGTCATGTACATGCTTAAGAAAAAGGCCGCCGACGAGGAGGCCCCGGCAGACTGGTGCTACGTGTACAACTTCAAGGACCCCGACAGTGCGACCGCCCTCTCTTTCGGGCCGGGCATGGGGCTGATCTTTCAGAAAGATCTCGAGGAGATGATCAAGATCCTCAAGCTGGAGATACCTAAAGCCTTCGAGTCGAAAGAATATGATACGCAGAAGAGCAAGATCATCGATGAATTCCAGCAGAAACAGTCGGAGTATCTGAACCGTCTCGATTCGGAGGCCAAAGATCGCGGTTTCTCGGTGAAACGGACCCCTACGGGCGTTCTTATCGTTCCCCTCAAGGAGAATGGGGAGCCCATGGCGAAAGAGGAGTTCGATGCTCTCGACGCAAAGGCCCGGGCAAAAATGGAAGAAACAGGGCGCCTCTTTCAGGAGAAACTGAACGATGTGGTCCGCATCCTGCGGGAGGCGGAGAAGATAGTCAGGGAAATGGTCATGCGTCTCGACAGGATGGTGGCTCTTGATCTTGTAGGTCCCATGATCGATGCCATTCAAAAGAAATATGCGGAGTGGGAGAAGGTCGTAAAGTACCTCGGGGACGTGAAAGAGGACATACTGACTCACCTTGATGATTTCAAGGCAACCGAGGAGCAGCCCTCGCCCTTTCCTTTTCTCAAGATGCCGAAAGGGGAGAGTTCTTTTGCGCGATATGCCGTCAATGTCGTGGTAAACAACGGGGAAAGCAAGGGGGCTCCCGTCGTCTATGAGAGCAACCCTACCTACCTGAATCTCTTCGGAAGAATGGAGTACAAAGTCCAGTACGGAATGGGCACGACTGATTTCACGATGATCAAGGCCGGATCGCTGCACAAGGCCAACGGGGGATATCTCGTTGTCGACGCCCTCGAGCTCTTGAGAAACCCCTTTTCCTACGAGGCATTGAAACGGGCCCTCAAGAACAAGGAGATCCGTATCGAGGACGTCCTCGAACAGTACCGCCTGATCAGCACGGCGGGGCTCAAACCTGAGGCGGTGCCGCTCGATGCGAAGGTGGTTCTCATAGGAAACCCTTACCTTTACTATTTGCTTCACGCTTATGACGAAGATTCCCGTGAACTTTTCAAGGTAAAGGCCGATTTCGACAGCCGGATGGAGAGAAATCCGGAGAACATGGACAAATATGCCATGTATGTCGCCCAGTGCCAGAAGGACGAAAACCTGCTCCCCTTTGACAATACGGCGGTTGCCCGGCTGGTGGAGATGGGTTCGCGCTTTGCCGACCACCAGGAGAAACTTTCGACGCGCTTTAGCGACATCGCCGACCTTATCAGGGAGGCCCATTACTGGGCGAAGAAGGACGGCAGCGACACGGTCGGTGCCGGGCACGTGACGCGGGCGGTCAAGGAGAAGATCTTCCGCGTGAACCGCATTGAAGAGCGGCTGCAGGAAATGATGCTCGAAGACACGCTTATCGTGAATACGTCGGGGGAAAAAGTAGGGCAGATCAACGGTCTCGCCGTCCTGGACATCGGCGATTATGCCTTCGGCAAACCCTCGAGAATCACGGCCAAGACCTACATGGGCCGCGCGGGCGTCGTCAACCTGGAGCGTGAGACCAAGATGAGCGGCAAGATCCATGAAAAAGCGATTCTCATAATTACCAGCTACCTGGGCAGCAAGTATGCGGTGAAAAAGCCGATAAGCCTGTCTGCCTCCATTACATTCGAACAGCTTTACGACATGGTCGAAGGCGACAGCGCGACCTGCGCCGAGCTCTATGCGCTCCTGAGCAGTATCTCCGGCGTTTCCCTAAAACAGAGCTTTGCCATAACAGGCTCCATGGACCAGAACGGGGACGTCCAGCCCATAGGAGGCGTGAATCAGAAGATAGAGGGTTTTTTCCACCTCTGCAGGATGCGCGGTCTTGACGGATCCCACAGTGTGATAATCCCGAAACGCAACGCACGAAACCTGGTTTTGAGCGACGATGTCATGGAGGCAGTAAGGGACGGACTTTTCACCGTCTATACCATCGACCGGATGGAAGAGGGTCTTGAGCTCCTGACCGGCATGCAGGCGGGTGAGCTTCAGGAGGATGGGTCCTATCCTGAGGGGACCATCAATTACCTTGTAGAGAAACGCCTCACGGAGATTTCGGAGGCGATGGAAAAGAAAAAGGAAAACGGTGAGGAAGGCAGGGCGAAGAAAGACGATGATCAATGAGAGACTATGGCACTTTGCACTATAGTCTCGTAAAAGTCTTCAGGCGGTTCTTCGTAGAGTTCTTTGATGACCCTCCGCTTTGCTTCCCGAATGAGCTCCGGATCGTCGATCTCGTCGTCGGTAACGAAATCCGCTTCGCCGTCCTTCAATTCGATGGCTTCAAGTGAAACCTCATACCACTGCGCGACGAAATCGTCTATCGCCTCATTGGCCGTCTTTTCAATCACGGTCCTGTCCGGTTCGTACCCCCTGCTCTTGAGAAGGGCCATCACCTTCTTGACGACCTCGGCCACGAGTTTATCCTTGAGGTCGGGAGTGCCTCCCTTTTGCTTTTTCATCGCTCCACCCCTCCGAAGAGATGCTTCATGTAACTGGTTATTCGTTGCCGCGATTGCTTTGCTTCATTTTTACACGAAAAAGAGCGCGGAGTAAAATAGTTTTTGTGAGCCCGCTCTGGCATGAGGCTTGCATTGTTTGCCCGAGGCGGATCACGCGCACGATTGATTTTGCAGGCATCTTCACGTTAGAATACGTGATGCTCGGGACCATCAGAAAACGTCTCATAGACTATGCACCGCGAAAGATCGTCTGCGAGCCGTCCGTCCGGGCTGCTACCGCGCTCCTGGTTTTTGAACATGAGGGCGCTGTGTCCTGTGTGCTTACAAAGCGTACCGACACCGTACGGCATCACAAGGGTGAGGTTTCCTTCCCGGGCGGGATGTTCGAGTCCGGTGATGGAAACCTGGAACGTACGGCCTTGAGGGAAACCCATGAAGAGATCGGCGTTCAACCTCAAGACGTTGAGATCATCGGCAGGCCCGACGATTCATGGACATATACGGGGTTTGTCATCTCCACCTTCGTGGGGGTAATTCCTTACCCCTATGACTTTACCACTAATCCGGGAGAGGTCGCCCACCTTATCTTCCTTCCTTACAGGCACTTAAAAGGGTCGGAGCTTGCACCGGAACAATGGGGCGAACTGCATTACAATGGAGACAGGATCTGGGGCGCAACATGCAGGATGCTTCTGACGTTCAGGGACGTCGTTGAAAATGAGACAATTTAACCTCAAGGTGCTCCTGATACTTTCCCTCGGCCACCTTGTGGTTGATATCTATCAAGGGGCGCTTCCGGCCATTCTGCCGTTCCTGAAAGAGAAGCTCGAATTAAGCTACGCCCTTACGGGAATGATCCTGATGGCATCCAATTTTACCTCGTCCATACTTCAACCGCTTTTCGGATACGTCTCGGATAAGAAGGCGATGGCGTTCCTGCTGCCCCTCGGGCTTCTGGCCGCCGGTGTCGGATTTTCGCTGCTGCCCTTTTCCGGGCACCTCGCCCTGATCCTCGGCCTTGTGGTCATAAGCGGGCTGGGAGTGGCGTCATATCACCCTGAAGGTTACAAGACAGCCCATTTTTTCACCGGGCAGAGGGCCGCGACGGGTATGTCCATTTTCTCTGTCGGGGGGAATATCGGTTTCTCCCTGGGTCCCATTTTGTCGATGTACATCATCGATGCATTCGGGTTTTCCGCATTGCCCGTCATTGTCGTCCCGGCGCTTCTGTGCGTTGCCGTCGTTCTCGCAAACCGCCGGACGATCATGATGCCCGTGGCCGTCCACAGCGAAGCGGTTAAGCGCGATATCCCCAGGACATCCAAGCTGGCGTACACCTCATTGGGCATGGTCATACTTATCGTTGTCATGCGCTCCTGGACACAGATCGGACTCATGACCTATATCCCCTTTTACTATATCGACTACCTGAAGGGGGATCCTCTCTTCGCCGGAAAGCTTGTTTTCGTCTTCCTCTTTTGCGGCGCAGCGGGAACATTGATCGGTGCTCCCATCGCCGACCGCTTCGGCCACCGGCTCTTCGTTCGGATATCGATGCTGCTGACCACTATCACCTTGCCCGTCATTTTTATACCGGCGATCGAGAAAAGCATCCTTCTCTTCGTAGTTTTGGGAATCCAGGGCATGCTCCTGGTTTCAAGTTTCTCCGTCACCATCGTCATGGCCCAGAAGCTTCTTCCGAGTAAACTTGGCATCGCTTCCGGTCTTATGGTAGGCTTCGCCATCGGTACCGGGGGTCTCGGTGTGACGATCCTCGGGATTGTCGCCGACCATTACGGTGTTCCCACGGCTCTTTACTCCATTGCCATTCTGCCCCTTGTGGGTTTTGTCTTAAGCATGTTCTTGAGGTATGATGACTAGAAAAGATCCTCTTATTAGTATCGTGGGAAGGCCAAACGTCGGCAAGTCGACCTTTTTCAACCGGGTCATAGGATACCGTAAGGCCATTACCGAAGACACTCCCGGCGTGACACGGGACCGCAACTATGGTTCCTTCGACATGGGGGGGCGCAATTTTCTCCTTGTCGACACCGGCGGGTTCTCTTCGTCGGAAGAGGACGGATTTTCGAGGCTCATCATGAAACAGATCGAGGCCTCCCTGGAAGAATCGGCGGCGGTGATATTCCTTCTCGACGGCAAAGAAGGAGTAATGCCGGCGGACCGCGACATCGCCCGGATCCTGAGAAGACTGCACAAACCCGTTTTTTACGTCATCAACAAGGTTGATTCGAAGAAGCGCGAAGAGAACCTCATCGATTTCTATGAACTTGGCGCCGACAAACTCTATGCGGTAAGCTCCGCGCACGGACTCGGTATCGGCGATCTTCTCGAAGACATCTGCACGAGGATAGAAGAAGAGGGTGCCGAAGACCTTGAGCGGGAAGAACAGCTTCCCGCCGCGGTCACCCGGATCGCCCTCGTCGGAAAGCCCAACACAGGAAAATCTTCCGTTGCCAACTGCATCCTGGGTGCGGAGAGAATGATTGTCAGCGACATCCCCGGCACTACCCGCGATTCCGTCGACTCCCGGATCACCTTTAACGGAAGGGAACTGGTCCTTATCGACACGGCGGGCCTGAGGAAAAAGGGAAAGATCTACGAGAAGGTCGAGGAATACTCCGTATCGAGCGCGGTCAGGAGCATCGAACGCGCCGATGTGGTGAACCTCATCGTCGATGCGGAACAAGGCCCCGGCCACCAGGAAGGCAGCATCGTTCACCTTATCCTGTCGCGGGGGAAGGGCCTGTGTATTGTTATCAATAAATGGGACCTCGTCGCGGACCAGTTTACCTATGATACATATCGAGACATGGTCTACGAGAGAATCCCCCATGCCTCCTTTGCCCCAGTGGTTTTCTCCTCGGCCAAACTGGGCACCGGGATAGACGGTATCCTTGATATGGACCTCGCCGTCTACGAGCAATTGACGACCAGGATCAGCACGGCCGCTCTCAACAAGGCGTTTGCAGACTTTTTTGCCCGTCACGATATTTCCTTTCAGAAAGGCAAGCAAGTAAAGATATTCTATGCCAGCCAGGCAAAGGCCATGCCGCCGACCTTCGTCCTCTTCTCGAACCAGCCCCGCCTCGTACCCGACCACTACCGCAGGTACCTCGAAAACAGCCTCCGCGAAGAATTCGGCTTCATGGGCGCGCCTATACGGCTGGTATTGAAAAAAAAATAGGCTTCAGTCGATGCTCTAATAATGATCTCTTCTCTCGATCCGTGAAACTTTGAACGTGAAACGGTTTTGGACTGTTTTTTAAAAAGGAGGGAGGGATCAGGGGAGGAAGGGGTAACCCCTGAGCCCTCGTGAGGCATGAATAGCCTCGGGATTGATTAATTGAGTCTGCCTGGTGTACCAACGGCCGCAACGGCAGATGATGCATTCCCCTCGTGAGATCTTTTTCTGCCATCTATTTTAGAAGGGTTGGTCATTGTTCTGTCTTCTCAAGCAACTTGTGTGCCATTGTTGATCGGTTCCCAATAGGTTTGTGATATCTGGACGTTACGCCGATGAATGGATTGTATGGCCGCGGTGATAGCAGGCAAGATATGTCGAAGGAGGTCATAGGTATCGACAAAGATGTCGAATTACCTGCCATGACGGCTGCGGATGACACGGGGGCTCGCCGACCGCGCGGATGCGGGCAACAGGGGAATTTCCTTGATTATTTCCGTGAAAATTATACAATAATAGGTCTATGGACAAGCAGACCATCAAGGTTGTCGCGAAGGAATTCTACCGGTATCTCGACAACGAGAAGGGCGCTGCCTTCAATACCAGAAGGGCCTACCGGAGCGATGTCGAGGATTTTATCCGGTTTGTGGAACAAAGCCCGGCCGATGCCATCGATCACGACACCATACGGGCATACATAGTGAACATCTACAAAGGGCTCAAGAAATCGTCACTGTCGCGAAAGGTGTCTGCCATTAAGATGTTTTTCAAGTTCATGAAAAAGAAGGGTTATATCGACGAAAATACCGCTCTTATAATCCGCAGCCCCAGGATAGAGAAACATCTCCCCAAGTTCTATACTATTGACGAGATGTTCCACTTTCTCGATTTTCTGCCCCGGGACGGATGGCTCAATATTCGCAACAGGGCGATCTTTGAACTCATGTATTCCACGGGTATGAGGGCGAGCGAGGTTCTTTCCATGGATCTGGAAGACCTTCACCTTGACGGCATGTGGGCGAGGGTGATGGGCAAGGGCGGAAAGGAAAGGGTGCTTCCCTTTGGAGACAAGGCAAAAGAGGCCCTCGAAGAATACCTGGCGATAGTTGGGAAGATGGACAAATTCAGCACGAATAAGGCCCTTTTCATTAATTTTCGCGGTGACCGCCTTACGTACCGGGGCCTTTTAAGGATAATGAAAAAACACCAGATCAAGGCGCAGCTCTTCAAGAATCTGTCCCTCCACGGGATCAGGCATTCCTTTGCCACGCACATGCTGGACAACGGGGCCGATCTCAGGGGCATTCAGGAGTTGCTCGGCCATTCCAAGCTCTCCACGACACAAAGATACACCCACGTCTCCATGGATAAGCTCATGGAGATTTACGACAAATCCCATCCGAGAAGGTAAAAATGGAAGCCACAACTGTTTTGTGCGTTAGACACAATGGGGGAATTGCTATTGGAGGGGACGGGCAGGTTACGATGAATACCGTCGTTATGAAACACACGGCGAAAAAGGTGCGCAAGCTCTACCAGGACAAGTGCCTCGCCGGTTTCGCCGGTGCAACCGCGGATGCCTTTACCCTCTTCGAGCGCTTTGAAAAGAAACTTGAAGAATATAACGGCAATATTATGCGCGCGTCCGTGGAACTGGCCAAGGACTGGAGGACGGACAGGCTGCTCAGGAGGCTCGAGGCCTTGCTTATCGTTGCCGACCGGGACCATACGCTCATTCTCTCCGGCAATGGCGACGTAGTCGAGCCCGACGACGGCATCGCGGCCATCGGTTCGGGCGGCCCGTACGCCCAGGCGGCGGCAAAGGCGCTGGTTAAGCATGGATCGCTTTCCGCGGCGGAGATCGTCAAAGAAGCAATGGCCATCGCTTCGGACATATGCATTTACACGAATAACAGGGTAAACATCGAGGAACTTTGATGAAACAATTAACACCGAAAGAGATCATGGAAGAACTGGACCGGTTCATTATCGGTCAGAACAAGGCGAAAAAGGCCGTCTCGGTGGCTCTTCGCAACCGGTGGCGGCGCCAGATGATACCCTCCGACCTGCGCGACGAAGTGGCTCCCAAGAACATCATCATGATCGGCCCCACGGGGGTGGGCAAAACGGAAATCGCCCGCAGGCTCGCGAAGCTGGCCAATGTCCCTTTCCTGAAGATAGAGGCGACAAAATTTACCGAAGTGGGGTACGTGGGCAGGGACGTGGAATCGATGATCAGGGACCTCACGGAGCTCTCCGTCAATATGCTGAAAAAGGAAGAGCAGGAGCGCGTCAAGGAAAAAGCAGCAATAATGGCGGAGGAGAGGATCCTTGATCTGCTCATCCCGAAGAGACGCAGCAGTGCGGCCGGGGAAGAGGAAGAAAACGGAGACCAGTCGCGGGAGAAGATGCGCATGCGCTTCAGGGCGGGTACCCTCAAGGATCGACTCGTGGAACTCGAGGTCCCGGACAGGGCGCTGCCCCTCATAGAGATATTCTCTTCGCAGGGGATGGAAGAGATGGACATGCAGCTTCGGGACGTGTTCGGCAACATGCTGCCGCAGAAGACGAAACGAAGAAAAATGAAGGTGGGCGAGGCATACGAGCACCTTATCCAGGAAGAATCGAGGAAGCTTATTGATATGGATCGGGTCACGTCCGACGCCGTCGATCGCGTGGAGCAATCGGGGATCATCTTTCTCGACGAGATCGACAAGATCGCAAGCCGTGACCACGGGCACGGACCGGATGTGTCACGCGAGGGCGTCCAGAGGGACATTCTGCCCATCGTTGAAGGGACCACGGTCACAACGAAATACGGAATGGTAAGGACGGACCATATACTGTTCATTGCCGCCGGTGCCTTCCACATGTCCAAGCCGGCCGATCTTATCCCCGAACTGCAGGGACGGTTCCCCATCCGGGTGGAACTCGATGCTCTCAACCGGGATGACTTCTACCGGATTATTACGGAGCCCGAAAACGCACTCATAAAGCAGTACAGGGCGCTTCTCAAAACGGAGGACGTGGAGCTTGTATTCGACGACGAGGCGATCCGGGAAATCACCGATATCGCCCAGCGGATCAATGAGATGACGGAAAACATAGGTGCGCGCAGGTTGTACACGGTGATGGAAAAGCTCCTTGACGATATCTCTTTCACGGCACCCGACCTGAAAGGGCAGAGGGTTGATGTTTCGAAATCCTATGTTCTTGAGAAGTTGGGAGAGTTCCTGGACAGAGAGGACCTGAGCAGGTACATTCTGTAACGATACCGGGGTATATGACATGAGTGAAAAGATACAGACGCTGCTGGAAGCACTTCCTTACATCAGTAAATTTGCCGGATCCGTCTTCGTCATAAAATACGGCGGCGCGGCAATGGAGGAAGAGTCGTTAAAGAAGGAATTCGCCAAGGACGTGGCGCTCCTCAAGTATGTCGGGATCAACCCCGTTATCGTTCATGGCGGCGGACCCATGATCGGCAAGCTCCTCAAGGACCTTCAGATACCGACACGTTTTGTCGACGGTCTTCGGGTCACCGATGAGAAGACCCTGCAGGTGGCCGAGATGGTGCTGTCGGGTCTCGTTAACAAAGAGATCGTAAAAAACATCAACGATATGGGAGGCAGGGCGATCGGCCTTTCGGGCAAGGACGGGAGGCTTCTCGTCGCGAAGCAGGTGGATCGCAACGACATCGGACTCGTGGGCGAAATAACCTCTGTGGACACCGCGATCATCAAAGACATCAGCAAACATGGTTATATCCCCGTAATAGCACCAATAGCTGACGGAGTGGACGGCAAGTCATACAATATCAATGCCGACACGGCTGCGGGGAGTATTGCCGCGGCCCTCTCTGCGGAGAAATTCATACTCCTCACCGATGTCGAGGGGGTTATGGGACAGGACGGAAAGCTTATTTCCGTCTTGAAACGATCTGAGATAGAAAAGCTCATAGACGACAAGGTGGTAACGGGCGGGATGATCCCCAAGGTGACCTGCTGCACCGATGCTCTCAAAGGGGGCGTCCGGGAGGCGCATGTCGTTGACGGCAGGGTCCCGCATGCCATCCTGCTCGAAGTTTTCACCGATTCCGGAATAGGCACAGAGATCACAGGAGACTAGAAGAATGCAGGAAGAATTGATTAAGAAAGCAACGCAGTACATTGCAAATACGTATACACGTTTTCCCATAGTCATCACCAAAGGGGAAGGCTGCTGGTTGTGGGACGTAAATGGAAGGCGGTATCTCGACCTTCTGGCCGGCATCGCTGTATGCAATCTGGGGCACGCCCATGAAAACGTCGTGGAGGGACTCAGCGCCCAGGCAAAGAAACTCTTTCATGTTTCCAATCTTTTCTACATGGAGCCGCAGATAAAGGCGGCGCAGATGCTCGTGGAACATTCCTTCGGTGACAAGGTCTTTTTCTGCAACAGCGGGGCGGAGGCCAACGAGGCCGCCATCAAGCTCGCCCGAAGATATTCATGGAACAAGTACGGAGAAGGGCGCCACGATATCATCACCATGGAGAATTCCTTCCATGGCAGGACCGTCAATACCCTTGCGGCAACGGGGCAGAAAAACTTCGGCGTGGGTTTCGAGCCGCTTACGGAGGGGTTTGTCCATGTCCCGTTCAACGATATCAACGCGGTCAGGGATGCGATCACCGACAAAACATGCGCCGTCATGCTCGAACTCATCCAGGCCGAGGGCGGCGTTTATGTGGCGGACAAGAACTATGTGACCGAGCTCAGGGAACTCACGAAGGCGAAGGACATCCTCCTCGTCCTGGATGAGGTGCAGACCGGTATCGGCAGAACGGGGGCTTTCTTCGCCTATGAGCATTTCGGGATCACGCCGGACATTATGAGCCTTGCCAAAGCGCTGGGCAACGGCTTTCCCGTTGGGGCGATGGTGGCGACGGATGACGTGATGTCCGCCTTCGTACCGGGAACCCATGCATCCACGTTCGGAGGCAATCCTCTTGCATCGTCGGCCGTAATTGCAACGCTTAACACCCTGATAGATGACGACGTGATAAAGAAGTGTGCCGAAACGGGCAAATACCTGCACAGCTGCCTTCTCGAGATCCAGAAGGACTTTCCCTTTGTGGTCGAGGTAAGGGGAATGGGTCTTATCTGGGGCATCGAACTTTCCATAGATGCCGACGCAATAGCGAAGGAGTTTCTCCAGGAAGGCATAATACTCAACTGCACCAAGGGAACGACCCTCCGCCTTGTCCCTCCGCTCATCATCAAGAAAGAGGAAATCGACATATTTCTGGAGACGGCAAAGAGGATATTTGAAAGGAAAATCGGGTGAAAAGGGACTTTACCAAACTACTGGACATCACGAAAAAGGAGTGCGATTTTCTCCTGAAGAGGGCAAGGCACATCAAGGGACTGCGGAAAAAAGGCAAACCCTGGCAGCCCTTGGCGGGCAAAAGCCTTGCCATGATCTTCGAAAAGGCCTCGACGAGGACCCGCCTGTCTTTTGAGGCAGGTATGCATGAACTGGGCGGCCATGCGATCTTTTTGAGTCCCTCGGAAACGCAGATCGGCCGCGGAGAGCCCATACAGGACACGGCCCGTGTCCTCAGCCGTTACGTAAACGGTGTCATGATCCGGACTTATTCACAGAACATCGTGGAGGACCTCGCGAAATGGGCCGCTATCCCCGTCATCAACGGGCTTTCCGACCATTGCCACCCCTGCCAGATTCTTTCCGACATGCTGACGATACAGGAATACAAGGGTAGTCTCAAGAATGTAAAAGTAGCCTATATCGGAGACGGCAACAACGTGGCGAATTCATGGCTTGAGGCGGCGATACTGATGGAGATGCCCTTCTCCATCGCCACGCCGAAAGGCTATCTGCCCGATCGGGAACTGACGGAGCGGGCTTCCCGAAACAGCGATTTCACCATCACCGACGACCCGTCGGAGGCCGTGCGTGACGCGGACGTTATATACACCGACGTATGGGTCAGTATGGGGCAGGAAAGTGAAAAGACGGCAAGGAAGAAGGCATTCAGGGGATACAAAATAGACGACAAACTGCTGGGGCATGCACGCAGGGACGCCATAGTCATGCACTGTCTGCCGGCCTATCGCGGTCAGGAAATAACGGACGAAGTTTTTGAACGCTTCAGTGAGGTCATATTTACTCAGGCAGAGAACAGGCTGCACGCGCAGAAAGCGCTGCTCGAGTGGCTTCTCGGGAAGCCGTCCAAAGCTTCCGTCGAATAAAATGGAGGTCAGGATGAAGAAGGTTAAAAAAGTGGTCCTTGCGTATTCGGGAGGGCTCGACACATCGATTATCGTGAAATGGCTCAAAGACGTGTATGATTGCGAGGTAATCGCCTACGCTGCAGACGTCGGTCAGGAGGAAGAACTTGTCGGTTTGGAGGAAAAGGCCCTGAAGACCGGTGCGTCAAAGGTTTATATAGAAGACCTTCGGGAAGAATTCGCCCGGGATTTCATATTTTTTGCCATAAAGTCGAATGCCATTTACGAAGGCAACTACCTCATGGGCACGTCCATCGCACGGCCGCTCATAGCGAAAAGACAGATTGAGATATTGAGGGAGGAAAAGGCCGATGCAGTCTGCCATGGATCTACAGGCAAGGGCAACGACCAGGTCCGTTTCGAACTCACCTTCTATGCCATGGAGCCGAACGTCACAATAATAGCGCCCTGGCGGGAATGGGAATTTACGTCACGGGACGACCTCATCGACTATGCAAAAAAGCACGATATAGAAGTCCCGGTGACGAAGAAGAAACCCTACAGCATGGACCGGAACCTCATGCACATCAGCTATGAGGGCGGCATTCTGGAAGACCCCTGGTCGGAGCCGATCGAAGACATGTTTAAGACCACCGTTTCTCCCGAAAAGGCCCCCGACAAGCCGACATACGTGGAGATTACCTTTGAAAAAGGCGTTCCCGTGGCGATAGACGGCGAGAGGATGTCCGCCTTCCAGATCGTCGACTACCTGAACAAGACCGGCGGGGCAAACGGCATCGGGCGGGTCGATATCGTTGAGAACCGTTTTGTGGGAATGAAATCACGTGGTGTGTACGAGACGCCGGGATGTACGATCCTCCACGCGGCGCACCGCGCCGTCGAGACATTGACCCTTGACAGGGAAGTGATGCATATTCGCGACGGTCTTATTCCCAAGGTCGCCGAGCTTATCTATTACGGGTTCTGGTTTTCCCCGGAGATGAAGGCGATCATGGCCATGACGGACGAGATCCAGTCCGTGGTCAACGGCACCGCGCGATTGAAACTCTATAAGGGCAACTGCATCGTCGTGGGGCGCAAATCGAAGAATTCTCTCTACATGAAAGATTTCGCGACCTTCGATACCGACACCGTCTACGACCAGAAGGACGCCGGCGGTTTCATACGCCTTAACGCCCTGAGACTGCGTATCAGGGCAATGCTCGAGAAATAAACGGATTTAAGCCCGATTTACTACGTCTGGAGAATGATGATGAACCCCTATGAACCGCATGCGATCGAAGAGAAATGGCAAAAATTCTGGGAAGAGCGAGAGGCGTTCCGTGTAGACGAAGATCCATCGAAGCAAAAATACTACCTCCTTGAGATGTTTCCCTATCCCTCGGGAAAGATCCATATGGGGCACGTAAGGAACTATTCCATCGGTGATGTCATAGCACGGTACAAGAGAATGCAGGGCCTCAATGTCCTTCATCCCATGGGGTGGGACGCCTTCGGCATGCCCGCGGAGAACGCGGCCATTGAAAGAGGCATACAGCCGGCGGCGTGGACCCATGAAAATATCGATTATATGCGGCAGCAATTGAAGCGCCTCGGATTCGGCTACGACTGGAGGCGCGAGATCGCCACGTGCGACGTTGATTACTACCGGTGGGAACAATGGATGTTTCTCAAGATGTATGAAAAGGGCCTGGTTTACCGAAAGAGCTCGCCGGTCAATTTCTGCCCGAAATGTCAGACCGTCCTTGCCAACGAGCAGGTTGAGGGCGGCAGCTGCTGGCGCTGCGGTGAGGAAGTCATCCAGAAGGAATTGACGCAATGGTTCTTCGCAATTACCAGGTATGCCGATGAACTCTACGAATATTGCGACAAGCTGCCCGGTTGGCCCGAGAAGGTCACGAGCATGCAGAAGAACTGGATAGGCAAAAGCTACGGGGTGGAGGTCCATTTCACTCTCGAGGACGGACGGCGTTTCACCATCTTTACAACCCGGCCCGATACGCTCTACGGCGTGACCTTCATGGTCCTGGCGCCGGAACACCCGCTGACCCTCGAGCTTTCCCGCGGAACCGCACAGGAAAAGGACGTGGCTGCTTTTGTGCAAAAGGTCAAGTCACAGGACAGGAGCTTCCGGGGTGAGATCAACCTGGAAAAAGAGGGTGTCTTCTCGGGGAAGTATGCGATCAATCCGCTGACGGGCAACAAGATACCCATCTATGTGGGGAATTTCGTTCTCATGGAATACGGCACCGGGGCCATCATGGCCGTTCCCGCGCACGACCAGAGAGACTATGAATTCGCAAAAGAGTGTGATCTGCCGATAATTGTCACCATCACCCCGAAGGACAGGCTGCTCGATCCGCAGTCCATGGATTGCGCCTATGTCGACGAGGGTGTTCTTGTCAACTCGGACAGGTTTAATGGTATGAACAACCGCGAGGCAATCGGGTCCATCATAGACTACCTGGAGGAGACGGGGCTCGGAACCAGGACCGTCAATTACCGGCTGAAGGATTGGGGCATCTCGCGGCAACGGTACTGGGGCAACCCCATCCCGATCATCTATTGCGAGGATTGCGGGACCGTACCGGTACCCGAGAAGGACCTGCCCGTCACGCTTCCCGTCGACCTCGAGATCAAGGTCGTGGGTCGCTCACCGCTTGCGGACCACCCCGCATTCTACGAGGTGGAATGTCCCATCTGCAAGAAGAAGGCGCGGCGTGAAACTGACACGATGGACACGTTTGTCGAGTCCTCATGGTACTTCCTGCGATACACCTGCGCGGATTACAATGAAGGCGCGCTTGACAGAAAGCGTGTCGATTACTGGATGCCGGTGGACCAGTATATCGGCGGTATCGAACATGCCGTTCTACACCTCCTCTATTCCCGTTTCTTTAACCGGATACTCAACGAACTCGGCCTTGTCGGCGTCCGAGAGCCTTTCGAAAACCTCCTCACCCAGGGGATGGTCATCAAGGACGGCGCCAAGATGAGTAAATCGAAGGGCAATGTGGTCGACCCCAACTATCTCATTGAAAAATACGGTGCCGACACCGCACGGCTCTTCTGTCTTTTTGCCTCCCCGCCCGAGCGGGACCTTGATTGGAACGATCAGGGCGTCGAAGGCAGTTATCGTTTCCTTCAAAGGGTCTGGCGGCTTGTTGCCGAGCGGGCGGAGTCTCTTGGCGGACTTACTGCAATCGACCAGTTTCCCGGGGCTGGAGGAGATGAAAAACAGTTGATCCATAAGATCCACAAGACGATCATGAAGGTTACTGACGACCTGGGACGTTTCCATCTCAATACGGCAATTGCAAGCATCATGGAACTCGTCAACATGACATATAAGTTTATTGAGAAGGGTGCCGCTGACGAGAGGGCACAGGCACTCCTCAAGGGAACCATCGAGACCATCCTCAGGCTTCTCTTCCCCTTTGTGCCTCACATGGCCTCAGAGCTATGGCAGACCCTCGGGGGAGATGTGGCATACCTCGGCCTGTCCTGGCCGGCATGGAACGCGGACCTCGTAAAAGAGGAAAAGGTTATGATAGCCGTTCAGATAAATGGTAAGCTCAGGGACACCTGTGAGGCGGACCGTGATATGGAGCAAGAGGCGCTCAGGGACACGATCCTTGCCCTTGAAAAGGTGCAAAGGCATCTAGAAGGCAAGACCATCCGGAAAACGATTGTCGTGCCCAACAAGCTTGTCAACATTGTCTGTGGATAGAATAACAGGGATAGGCAAGGTGGCACAGTGAAACAAATACAGATAACCGGGAAACAGTATGAAAGGTAACACTATGAAACGAACAGGAATACTTTTTATTGGAACGATTTTGCTGATCATCCTGGCGGGATGCGGATACCAGCTTATCGGCGGCAAGGGCATCTATGGGGGAGATATATCCTCAATCTACGTATCCGTCTTCAAGAACTCAACGTATGAACCCGCTATATCCCAGCCGGTCACGGATTCCTTTTCGAAGGAACTCCTCATGACAGGACTTTTCACGCTGAACAAGGAATCGGCCGACGGCTACCTGAGAGGTGAAATCACCGATATCGTAACCCAACCCTCGTCTCTCGGTGCCGATGGTGTTGTTATTGAAAAAGTTGTGTCGGTAACACTCAGCACTTCCCTGTTCCAGAGGAACGGCAAACTGGTGAAGAATTTTACGCTTTCCGATTCTGAGATCTACAAAATACAGAACACCGCCGAGGAATACAACCGCAGAGAGGCCATTCGCAGGCTGTCCGCCCGCATGGCGAGGAGATTCAGCGCTCAATTGCTCCTGGAGTATTGATCTTCGAACTTACGCCTGCTGGCTTTTATGAAGTTTCCTGGACAACCTGGAAATCTTTCTTGAGGCATTATTCCTGTGAATGACGCCCTTGGAAGAGGCCCTGTCGATAGATGACACGGCATCTTTGAAGAGTGTTGCAGACTGTTCATCTTTTTTGTCGATGGCGCCAATCGCCCGTTTGATCTTCGTTTTCATCGTAGATTTGAAGTGGGAGTTTCTCAGCCTGCGTTTCTCAGACTGTACAGCTCGCTTGATAGCCGATTTATTTTTCCTCAAAGGTTGTCCTCCTCTTTAAGACTTGTCATTTTTTACCACCCATCGGACCGAAAGTCAAATGGTTCTGCATTATTGAAAAACCCCCGTTGTTCAAGGCAGCCGGATGACCCGAACTGCGAGTACAATAACACAACACATACAATCCGGGAATCTTTCGCACGATCCTCTTCCATTCGGGCAATTGCGTTGCATGATCGAGCGATCCGCAGGCCGTAGGTATTACTTCTTGCCGGCAGCTCTCTTGGACGCTTTGAGAGGGTTGATCTTTTCTTCAACCTTAGCCGCTTTTTTCACGTGGGTTGACATCGGACAGGAACCCTTCTGCCACTTCTGGGAAGGAGCAGGGAAGCTCGAGCAGTATTTTCCGGTCTCAAACTCGACGACTCTCGTACACCCCTCGCAATTCTCAACGATCGTAAAGCATTTTCCTCCGGTGTAGGAACATCCTGTCTTCTTCATGAACAGACATTCGATCCCCGGCTTCAATGTTACGCATACCATAACGGCATCACCTCCTTGATTAATAAAAGCGTTTTATGTAACTACATTTTAATCTCCATTGTCAATATGTTATGTTAATGCATGCGAACTAAAATGCGATATTGCTAAGGAATGTGTTGACATGCGGGGGCAAAATATTTTAATTAATTATGTTTTGTTCGTACGGAACTTCATATTGATTTGCGGTTGTTTCTTGTAGTATAATAACTATTTTGCTGGTGTAGCTCAATCGGCAGAGCAGCTGATTTGTAATCANNGGGGGCAGACTGTAAATCTGTTGGCGAAGCCTTCGGAGGTTCGATCCCTCCCCTCTCCACCATATAAAAAGGGTTCACGGCCAGGGCCCCGAGCACTATGATGATTATAATGAAGTATGCGGGAGTAGCTCAGTTGGTTAGAGCATCAGCCTTCCAAGCNNGGTTCGAGTCCCGTTTCCCGCTCCAAAAAACCCCAGCGGGTGAAGATGCCCGCTCCATAAACCGTACCGGGTGAAAATATCCACTCCAACCGCCGCATGGTGGTCACGTGAGCGGGTAAAGCCCGTCGGTTTTGACAGGAAAGAAGGGCGGGCCTGAAAATGCGCGCCCTTAACGCAACGACGGATTTGGAGCTTCGTGCTCCATGCTAACGGGCAGATACAGTCGTTGCCCGCTGAAAAGAGCTCAGGCGGGTAGGGAGTTGTTTCTGCTTAGAGATATTGTATGACGGCTTGGGATATTATCACCTTTAAGGTGCCCATGTAGCTCAGTCGGCAGAGCACATCCTTGGTAAGGATGAG
>DHVP01000002.1 GCA_002412715.1 Deltaproteobacteria bacterium UBA5205 | reverse complement strand
TGCAAAAGACAAAGACGCATTTATTGCCGCTGCAAAGACGCGGCAATGGGACCGGGAAAAGTCCGTCCGAACACTGGCATAACCGCCGATTGCTCAGAATACGAAAGGCCACCGATATCGGTGGCCTTTTACACCTTCAATAGCCGGGTTTTTGACGCCCGGCGCCTGCATTGGGAAAGACACGACATTGGCGAGTGCGGGACGGATAGGAGCGCAGGCCCTCTTTTAGTGTTTCTTCCAGTTTCTTCAATCCCTTCGGTTTAAGGACGGCCTTTCCAAACCCGGCAGCCTTTATCTCTTTTGCCAGAGGTTGCTCGATGTCTCCTGTATGAAGTAAGATCGGAAGATCCGGCCTTATACGCCTGAAACGCACTGCGAGTTCGAGTCCTGTCAGCTCGGCTGTAACAGGAGAACCCCTTCGCATACTCCCGAGTATGGCATTCTCCGGCACTTTTTGCCCCGGCATCGCGGGTTCAACGATAGCAAGGTCGAATTTGTCGGGGTCTTCAGAAAAAGTTTTCAACCCTGCAAGACTCGCTGTTTCACCCTGTGTGCTGCACCCCAACTGTTCGAGCATCGAGGTGGTTGTTGTCAGCATGTCCTCACCGTTGTCTACGACCAGGACATGGAATTTTCGTTTGGAGGCCATAATAACTCTCTTTTCTGTTGGGAGCGCCTGGCAGAGGCTCCTGCGTCTCTGGTGACTTTCAGGAAATAGCAGAGGATCAGGTCAATATGCTCAATTGATGATCAGTTTACTGAACCCAATTATAACATAAATACTATAAAAATAATATAAAGATTATAATGTTATTATCCCCTGAGATTTCTGCTGCCGGTTAAAGACGATCTTTGGCGGCCTGTCGTTCCCATTCTCTCTTATGACCCCCCGGCAGGATTGCGTCTATTATCCGAATAGAGTCTGAAGTCAGCATATGACTTGCGATTCAACTGGAGATTCCTTCTGTATGAAAGGTTGCCAACGAGGTTAATCAACGGCTTGCGACGTTGCCATAAGCTGCTGAACACCCTGCGCAGGATACGCAAAGTGGAGTAGAAACCCCGGTCGCAGGCAATCATTTCGTGAATCGCTCCGGCAAGAGACAAATGTTTGTACCTGGCAACCGGGAATGTCAGCGTGTAATATTTCCAGTCTTCCGGGAACCTGTTAAGGGCAATGCGGCCCTCTGATTTCATCTGGTCCCAGAGACGCGTGCCCGGCAAAGGCGTCAGAAATAGCGTGTTGAGATTGTCTACACCATATCGGCAGGCCACTGAGGCGATACGCTTGCCGATGCCCGGCCTGTCTATGTCCAGACCGATGATAAAGGAACCTACGACCAGTATCTTGTGTCGCTGTATCCGTTGCACGGAGGTACGGAAGTCCCTGCCCTTCAGGATGTTGAATTTCTTGCCTATTTCCCGAAGCCCTTCCGGTGAGAGAGACTCAAAGCCGATAAAGACGCCCCTGCATCCGGCCTTTGCGGCTAAAGACAGGAGTTCTACGTCGTCTGCGAAGTTAATGGTGGCCTGGGCAACCCATTCCTTTCGCAGGTTTGTCTGTGCCATGGCACGGAACAGATCCTTGGCGCGGGTGATATGTTCAGGACGTGTACCGATCAGGTTGTCGTCCACCACCAGAACATGTTTTTCACGGATCAACTGGAAATCCCGAATGACATCCGGGATGGGTCGTTGCCTGTAGCGGGCACCGTTAAAGGCTGTCACGCTGCAAAAGGTGCAGTTGAGCGGACAGCCCCGTGTAGTCTGAATGGCTCCGAAGGCATATCCCGTAGCGAGCAAATCGTGGCGGGCCGACGGGACATCACTAATCTCGGCGAGCCCTCCGTCATACCGACGCTTCAGACTCCCGTGCCGCACGTCCTCCAGGACCTGCCGCCAGACGCTTTCAGCCTCCCCCGTGACAACCGCGTCTACACGCTCCATGGCCTCCTCTAAACACATGGTTGCATGAATACCGCCCATGACGACGGGCGCGCCCAGGCCTCGGAAGTAAGCGGCCACTTCATAGGCCCGGTTCGCCTGAGACGTGAAAGCGGTAATACCCACCAGGTCCGGTCGCGGCATGGCTGAATAGTACGGCACACCGAGGTTCTCATCCATGATCGATATGTCCCACTCAGGCGGGGTCAGTCCCGCGAGAACCATCAGGCCGAGGGGTTTCCACACACGGTAACGGTTCCAGCGGCTCTCCTCGACGTTGGTGATGGCAACCAGCGGGTTTGAAGGATTGATTAGATATAGTCGCATATCCTCCTGTCAGTTCTAGTAATGAGCAACTTGCCTCATGTTCTTACGCAGGGCCTCAAACGTTGAGTTGTTTCGTTAGCCCCTTCATTCTGTTCCTGCGTGTTTGCTACAGACGGATGTCCAGGGAATTGTCTCGAGACGCTCCACCTCGATTTCTTTTCCACAGACCTCGCAGGAACCGTATTCTCCAAGTTCCATCCTCGTCAGCGCCCTGTTTATGGCTTGAATCTGTTTCTGCTCTCTCTCGTCCAGTGTTGCCACAACATCGGCAATGGCCGCCTTTTGGGCCGTTTCTTCAGGTTCGATATCGTGTTCGGACAAGATAAGCCTTTCTTCCTCACTCAGCCTATGGGCCTCGAAGACTTCATCACGTTTCTTGGCCAACCGTTCGCGCATCTTTCCCATCTGTTCCAGTCTGCTCATAGGACCTCCTGTGTCTCATGTATAAGTATAGACGGTCTTTATCATTTCGCCAATTTAACGAACATTCCGCAGACAGCGTACATTCCTCGCATATCTTACCACGCACGTAGTCGCCCCATTGTGCCAATTACATAGAAAACACACAAACCGGAGGGTTCTCGTTTGAAATGGCGCATAATCAGCCAGCGATCGAGGAGCAAGACTTCAGGATGAACCGAACAAAGTCCGGATCATCCTGAAGTCAACGTCCAGTTCTTTACAGGAGACTGTCTAGGCCTCTTTGCGGGTCGATGATTTGGCTGGTTTTTTTCGCTTCCATTGTCTTCTTGACGGAGGCGGCCCTGCGGTTTTGGTCGCGGGGGCCGTGCTTGTCGGTGGTTTCGGGGAAGGACCGGTCCTGGGCCCTGCAACTGCAGTTCTTGATGCGGTGTGCTTTTCCGCCTTTGGCTGGCTGGTGCGGTGTTGCGGCGGACGGGGCGGCCGGGCGAATTCGGTATCACGCCTGGGCGCTGCTTTCGTGTAATCGAAACCATCCAGGATGCGGCGCTCGATCTTGCTGCCCAGCACACGTTCGATGCTTTTTATCAGGGGCTCGTCCTCCTGGCTTGCGAAGGTGAAGGCGTCGCCGGTCTTCGCTGCGCGGCCGGTGCGGCCGATCCGGTGCGTGTATGCATCGGTGGTATCGGGCATATCGTAGTTGATGACGTGGGATATGCTCAGCACATCGATACCCCGCGCCGCGATATCCGTTGCGACCAGGATCTGGTATGAGCCGCTGCGGAAGCCGTCGAGGGCGTCCTGACGCTTGTTTTGCGACAGGTTCCCCTGGAGAGAGGCGGCGCTGTATCCTGCCTTCTGCAATTCCTGACCGATGCGTTTTGCGCGGTACTTGGTGCGTGTGAAGATCAGGATGGATTCCGAATCGGTCTGCTTGAGAAGCTTAAGGAGAAGCCCGGTCTTCAGATGCTGGGCGACGGGATAGATTGCATGGGACACCGTGGCGGCGGGGGCCGTATGACCGATCTTCACCGTGACCGGATCACGGAGTACTTCGTCGGTCAGCTTCCGGATGCTGTCGGCCATGGTGGCAGAGAACATAAGCGTCTGCCGCTGCCTGGGCAACTGTTTGACGATCCGCCTGATGTCGGGGAGAAAGCCCATATCGAACATGCGGTCCGCCTCGTCAAGGACGAGGACTTCCAGGTTTTCAAGATTGATCGTCCTTTGTTCGAGATGATCGAGCAGGCGGCCCGGGCAGGCCACAACAATATCGACGCCGGCGCGAAGTTTCTGGACCTGCGGGTTCACGCCAACGCCGCCGTAGATCGTGCAGCTTTTCAGATGCGTGTTGCTTCCCAGTTCTCCGACCGACACGTGGATCTGTTCAGCCAGTTCCCGTGTGGGTGCGATGATCAGCGAGCGTACCTTGCCCCTCGGGCCCGGGAGCAGATGCTGCAGAATCGGCAGCACGAACGCAGCTGTTTTGCCCGTCCCGGTTTGGGCAAGGCCCATAACGTCCTTACCGGCAAGGACCGGCGGTATGGCCTGGCGTTGTATGGGGGTCGGGACTTGATAGCCGAGCGCCCTAACACGGGTCTCGATTTGCGGATGAAATTTGAATGAACTAAAACTCACGGCACCTTCTCTGTTACTATAGATTAGTAGCCAAGTAAAATATGACAGTATTTTATTTCGTCAGGGGAACGTTTTGGACAAACCGTTACATAAGTCTTTCGCGTAACCTTTTACTTCGTTACTTGCGAACACTATAAGCTTATTCAGCGGCCCTGTCAACGGATTCATTCGCGTGCCGGGCCTTAAGCGGTTTCCTTTTATTCATCCTTCAAGGGTGAGAGGTGCCCGTCCCGCACGCCGCCGAATCCAGTTGATGGATTGAAGCACGGGCCGGCGCGAGACGATCCATCGCTCGAGCCGATGCTTGCCCCGGAAGTCCAGAAGCATGATCCCTGCAAAAATGGTCAACACGCCCTGGCCCGGCAAAACCAGCATAAAGATCCCTGCGACAAGGAAGATGCACCCGAGCATGTTCCTGGCAATCACCAGCGCGCCTCTTATCACCGGATGGTGATCGGCCCGGAGCTTTTTGTGATTCTTTCCGGCCGCGAAATAGTCCGGAGGGATTCGAATTATAAGAAAGGGCACAAGCATGAAGGATGCGATGAAGACGACGACTGAGGCCGCGGTCAGCCACGTGAGGATAGTTTCGTAGCTTCGAATCCATTGGACCATGTGGATCGCCTCACCCCGTCGGCACCTAGCCGCATACCTAACGGCCTATCGGAGAGTGTGTCCGGGGGTTTTTGCGGATATGGCGGAGACGTGCTCAGTTGCCCTGGGGACCGACAGAGGCATCTCTTTTCATTGAACAGGAACCATTGAAAGTCGAACCTCTTTCAATCACGATGCCGGGTGAAGTGATATTACCGTTGTGGACCGCCGTTTTTTCCAATACGACCTGTTCCCCGGCAAAGACGTCGCCATGGATCTCGCCCTTGGATATGAGGTTCTTTGTTCTGATGGTGGCGGTGACTTTTGCATCGGGCCCTACTATCAGCAATCCCTCAGACAGGATCTCTCCGTTGAAGACGCCTTCTATCATGAGAGACCCTGTGAATTTTATGGTGCCCTGAACTTCCAGGTCACCGGCAAATACCGTATCGGCTTTTTCTTCTTTGTTCGGTGTAGCGTTGGGAGCCATGTATGCCATTATTTCCTCTTTCCAGTCATTATTTTGTGTTGGTCTTTTGTGACCCGATGGAACCGCCTTTTAAAAGCGCCCGTATATCTTATCAGATGTGGTCGTTAAAGGGAAAATTAATCGGTAACCAATCAGTATGATTACTATTTCAGGATCTCCACATCCACCGATCCTTCCCGCCGCATCACGTTGATGCCCACGTCGCCTTCGTGGCGGGTGGCCAACAGGTCGATGGATGCTTCGCCGACCCGCAAACCCCGGATTGAAACCTCCTTCAGAGATTGAGGCAGGAAAGGATTCGAAAAGACGACCTTCCGTCGCGAGCCCTGCACTGATAGTCCGAGACAGCTTTCGAGAAGGAGAAAAACCGCCCCTGAGGCCCATGCCTGCGGGGCACATGCCACGGGATAGAGTGTGGGAGACTGGCCCCGACGCCTCCGGAAACCGCAAAAGAGTTCGGGGAGGCGATGCTGATCGAAAAAGAGGCTTGCATCCAGGAGGCCCGTGAGAATACTAACCGCCTGCTCTTTGAGCTGGTACCTTGCGAACCCGGCGGCGATCAATGCATTGTCGTGCGGCCAGACGGATCCATTGTGGTAGGACATGGGGTTGTAAAGCACTTCTCCGCTAGCGACGGTTCGCACCCCCCACCCGGAGAAGGACGCCTCTGATGTGAGCGTTGCCGCCACGGACCGTGCATGTTCATCCGTGGCAATACCAGCGAACAGACAATGTCCGGCGTTCGATGTGCGGACACGGGCGGCTTTTTTGTCGCCATCCAGCGCAAGGGCGTACGTGGACAGCTCTTCGCACCAAAAGGCCGTCTCAAACCGACGCCGCAAGTCAGCCCCCGCATCCGCCAGCGCATCCGCCCGATTCTGGTCGCCCAGTACCCGAGCGAGCCTTCCGGCCGCGAGCCTGGCTGCGTAAACGTAACCCTGTACTTCGCACAGGGCGATCGGCCCCTGGGCCGCGGTGCCGTCAGCGTGAAACACCGAATCCTGCGAGTCCCTCCATCCCTGTTGGAGGAGGCCGCGCGGCGATCGCCGGGCGTATTCCACGAATCCATCACCGTCCAGATCACCGTATCTGTCGATCCACACCAGTGCGCGTTCCACGTGCGGCCAGATGAATTCGGCGAATCGCAGGTCTCCGGTGCGTTCGTAGTAAGCGTTCGCAAGCATGATAAAAAGCGGCGTGGAGTCGACCGACCCGTAGTAACGGCTGAACGGTACCTCGCCCAGCGCAGCCATCTCTCCGGGCCTTGTTTCGTGCAGGATCTTTCCCGGTTCGGCGTCCTGCTCCGCGGCATCTACCTCGGCTTGAGCGGCGGCGAGATATGTCAGGACCCCACGGGCAAGATCGGGATTGATGCTTAAGCACTCGAGTGCCGTGATAATCCCGTCCCGTCCGAAGGCAGTGCAGAACCAGGGAACCCCGGCATAGGGGTACGGGCCATAAGCGGTTTCTGTCTGCATCATGTCCAGGTCGGCGATGGAACGATTCAACCAGTCATTGAACTGTTCGCTGGATGTCAGAATGGCGGGACTGCCGGCCCTTCTGCGTTGGAGAGCGCTTTCGGCTTTCTGAGCGGCTTCGCCGTAACGCAGCACCATGCGAGGCGCTGCGCTGCTGTTCGCCGCCGACAACTCCTCCACTTCGCACGATATGGCATATCGGTATTCCTCTTCGCCGCCGGGGCACAGGTTCATATCGTAGCGGGCCTCACCCTCTGTCAGCAGGGTGGGTGGGGGGTCGAAAACGATACGGGTGCGGAGGAAGCGCTTATCCAATCCTTCGTACATATAGAGAATGGTGTTGTCCTCCACCCGCGGGGGCAACAGGCGACCGCGCAACTGCCGCCGTGTACCCCGCACCTCGAAAATGTCGGCGAAGTCGGCACCGAAAGCCACGGAAAGATAGAGGCTCACCGCCGAATGCCCGTGATTGTGTATGCGGACGCGCTCATAGCACGTCGCATTCCAAAGGAACTTGGAGCGGAAGACGTGCACCGTTCCCCGAGAGATCATCACCTCTTCGTCCCCGTCGCGTCGGATATCCGGGTTCATGGCGTCCACAACCAAAAGGGCGTTATCGTTCTTGATGGTCGCACTCAAAAGCAGGGGCCGCCCGCTATCCAGCTTGAGGGTCAGGCGGGACAAAAAGCGGGTGTCCTGATGGTAGATTCCGAGTTCGCCGGCACCGAACTTCTCGACATCCCCGTATCGATCGAACACCGCAAATGTGTCTCCGTGCTTCAGGACGGTGGTGCGGTCATCGATGAGGGGTGACGTCGAGAGGATGTAAAAGTGTTCGCTGACGGGAATGACTTCCTCTGCCGCCACGCGTAAGCCTCCTGGCTGGTTGGTCCGGTTGAGGGCAAACAAGGCGCTCATACACCCGAACGTAATCTGCCGCCATGCGACGTGCCGAAAAGCGTTGTTCGAAAATCTCACGACAACGCGCCCGATTTAATTTCGGTATCATCCGGGCCGCCGCGACGGCATCATCCAAACTTGTCACGACGAAACCCGTGCGTCCTTGCTCCATTATCTCGGGTACAGAACCGTTCCGGTAAGCAATCACAGGGGTGCCGCATGCCATAGCCTCGATCATGACGAGTCCGAAGGGCTCGGGCCAGTCGATTGGAAAAAGCATGGCGAAGGCCTTCCCGAGGAACTCGTTCTTCTCCCCATCGCCAATTTCCCCGACATACTCTATCAGCGAATCATCCAGCAAGGGCTTTACGACCGCCTCAAAGTAATCCTTGTCAGCGCGATCGACCTTTGCCGCTATCTTCAGCGGGATACCGACCCGCTTTGCGATCTCGACTGCCCGGTCCACACGTTTTTCCGGGGAGATCCGTCCCAGAAAGGCAAAATAGGTTCCCTGCTCCGGTTGGAAGCGGTACATGTCTTCCGGCAATCCGTGGTACACGGTTGCTTGCCAATTCGCCCATGGCAAAGGTTCCCGCTGGGCATCGGAGATCGAAACGAGCGGCATTTCGCGAAATTCCCGGTAGAGCGGTGCGAGATCCGGGATGTCGAGCCGTCCATGCAATGTGGTGACCTGCACGAGCGGTTGCCTGCGCGAGAGCAGGAAGTGCAGATAGTCAACATGGAAGTGCAGTACGTCGAACCCATCAGCCAGCTGGAAGACATGTTCGAGCATCAGGATGTGGTGTGCCATCTGGTCCACACAATCTTTGTTCAGGCGAAGAGAACGTGGACAGGCAGCCATGAGCTGCGCTGATGTGACCGAGTCCCCGCTGGCGAACAGCGTCACCTCGTGGCCCTGGCGGTGGAGTTCTTCCGTCAGGTACGAGACAATGCGTTCCGTCCCGCCGTAATACCTGGGAGGCACGCTTTCATACAGAGGTGAAATCTGAGCGATCCGCATGGTTCTCAGCGCGACCTGGCGAATCGAAGTAGATTCACGGAGGCATGCCGCCTGTTGCTTTGAGTTTTTTCCATACTAAGCCTCCAGACCCTTGATAGTACCGGCGCAGTGCTTCACGCGCGATAATAGGATACCCCATCGACGGGCCCCTGTCTGTCGCGGTATCAACAATTTTTTTGTAGTGATTCCGACAGACGGCATGTAGTACTTTCTTCCGGACAAGCGGCCCGGATTGTTGTTGCATTGGCATGACGTCGGTGAAATAATCTAAGGATAGCGTGCGCCATGAGAAAAAGAGCAATAAGAATAGCAGTCATAGCCGCTGCATTAATCCTGGTTTTATTCGTCATCTTTCTGATCAATCAGACTGTTCAGCTAATTGCGTTTGGTGATCGCATTCATCCGGTGCTGGGCGATGTTATTCTCTGGGGCCTGATAGCCTTTTATGCCTTGTGTGTCATCGTGCCCGTTTATATGATCGTTACGATGCCTGCCCCGCTGGTGGCGCCCCGGAGCGAGTCATCGCCTGAATTTCAGAAGCACCTGTGCGAGATGGCAAAAAGGCTTGGCAGGAACCCTCTGATCAGGAGGCAGGTCGAGGCATCGAAAGAAGACGTGGAGAGCGTCCTTGAAACACTGGACAAGAAAGCTGACGAGGCCATAAAGACTGCCGCAGGCCGTATATTCGTTACGACGGCGGTTTCGCAGAACGGCAAACTGGATGCCCTTATCGTTCTGGCCGCGCAATCGAAACTCGTTTTGGACGTCGCACGCATTTACTACCAGCGGCCCACAATCCGTAACCTTCTCTATCTCTATGCCAATGTCGCTGTTATGGTGTTTTTCGCAAGCGAGATGGAAGACATCGATCTTTCAGAGATCATTCAGCCCGTTCTGGCCGGCATACTCGGTTCTGCGGCAGGGGCGATTCCCGGTTTTCAGGTAGCAACCATCATACTCGTCAGCTCCGTTCTGTCCGGATCGTCGAACGCATTTCTGACTCTTCGCGTAGGGTCGATAACGAAGCAGTATTGCCGATCTCTTGTTGTGCCATCGAAGCGAAAGGTTCGTCATCAGGCCACCCTGGAGGCGACCAGGATGCTGGGTGCGATCGTAGCCGATGGGACAAAGAAGATCTATAACGCTCTATGGATGTCATCAAAGAGCAAGGTTGAGATTGCCGTAGGCGACCTGGGAGCTTACATCAAAAAGATCTGCACGAAACTCACCGGCCCGGATTAACAGTCGCCGTCATTCCGCCACCTTCTTCCTCCGTCATTCCGACCCCTCCTCCGTCATTCCGACCCCTCCTCCGTCATTCCGACCCCTCCTCCGTCATTCCGGCGCAGGTCGGAATGACGAACTGAACGAGTTGAAGCACCTGGTTTTGAAATGGGGGATTTTGGGGAATCTACCTGTCCTGAATCATTGCTTTATAAAGAAAGCAGTCCGGGAAATGGATTATTCTGGACAGACGTGATGGCAGGTTTATTTAATGTGGTGCGGCGCGGTAACGGTATCGGGGAAGCGAGGAAGATTCCGGCCCGTATCTGCAATGATGGCGCGTGCTCGGCAGGCGCTGCCTTGAAAATGAAAGGTCATCGACCTATATAGTGTGTATGCTGCAACCGGTGTGTGCGAAGGACGTTGCGCCGGAACGCTGTTCGCAAAGGAGGAAAAGATGGATATCATCAGGAAAGCGGTATTTTTGGGGCTGGGTGCGATCAGTCTGACGAAGGATAAGGCTGATGAAATTGTCGACGATCTCATTAAGAGGGGAGAGGTGGCGAGCGCGGAGAGATTCAAGACAGTCGACAGGCTTCTCAGGGAGGCGGACAAGCAGGAGAAGGAGCTTCAGCGGAAGATAGATTCCACCGTCCACAAAGCGGTAGCCGAATTGGGCCTGGCCACCAGGAAAGATTTGGAAGAGATTCTGGAGACCCTGAAAAAGATCCAGGCCGAGGTGTCTTCTTCTGCAAAGACCGATGCAGGTTAACAGGTGTCTCCATTCAGACCGCGTGAGAGATACCAGGATCTAAAGCGATACAGCACTATCGCCAGGGTACTTGTCCGTCATGGGTTCAAAGAAGTCCTCGACAGGCTGAGGGCTCGCTATCATGTCACGTTCGTCAAAGAAGAGGCCCGCAACGGGCGACCCACCGCGGAGCGACTGCGCCTGGTTTGTGAAGAGCTGGGACCCACTTTTATCAAGTTTGCGCAGGTGCTCAGCAGCCGCCCCGATGTACTTCCCTCTGAAATTATCAAGGAACTGAGCAAGCTGCAGGATGACGTGCCCCCTTTCCCCTTTGAGGATGCCAGGGCTCTGATCGAGAACCAGTTCGGGCGCTCCGTCTCCGAGCTTTTTTCATCCATAGATGCCAGGCCGGTGGCGGCGGCCTCTCTTGCCCAGGTGCACCGGGCCGAGACAGCATCGGGTGATGAGGTGGTGATCAAAGTTCAACGCCCGGGCATTGCGAAGATGATCGAAACCGACATACGCATACTCCATGAATTTGCAGGCCTGGCGCACAAGCACGTTCCGGAAATCCGGTGCTTTGAGCCGGTGCGGCTTGTGGATGGATTTGCACGATCAATTCGCCATGAACTCGATTTCGTCAGGGAAGGACGGAACATCGAGCGTTTCAGAGCGAACTTTGCGAGTACGCCGACGGTCTATATTCCCAGGGTGTACTGGGATCTGACTACACCTAGGGTCTTGACCATGGAATTCATCGACGGGATAAAAATCTCGGAACTGGACCGACTGGAGGCCGCCGGCCTTGACCGGAAGGCGATTGCCCTCAACGGGGCACATCTTACGCTGAAGGAGATATTCGAGTTTCATTTCTTCCATGCCGATCCTCACCCGGGCAATATCTTTGTTCTCAAAGACAACGTCATCGCGCCTGTTGATTTCGGCATGACGGGATCCATCGACGAGGAGATGGCCTATCAGATGAGCGGTATATTCGTTGCAGTGATGGAAAAGGATGTCGAGGAACTGGTTCTTCAATTGCGCTCCATCGGACTCGTGGAGCTTGAAGACTATTACAACTTCAAAATCGAAGTACGGGACCTGCTCGAACGCTACTGGGGCGTGCCCCTGAATAAACTTGAAATCGGGCCGATCATCAGTGAGCTTATGAGCGCCGTCCGCCGTTACAAACTGCGTCTTCCACCCGATTTTGCCATGATTGCAAAGGCGCTCCTGATGAGTGAGGGCCTGGGCAGACTGCTGTACCCGGAATTTAACATAGTCGAAACTGCCAGGCCCTATGCCCGAAAACTTATCCTGCAGAGATTCGACCCGGGCAGACAATTACATGAACTCAAAAAGACTGCCTCCGATGCTTTCGCATTCTTTAAGGTCCTGCCTTCGGATCTGAGGGAGTTATTTGCCATAATAAGAAAGGGAAAACTGGCGGTAAACTTCGAACACCGCGGGCTGGAACTTCTGACCGACGAACTGGACCGGTCAAGCAACCGCATCAGTTTTGCCGTCGTGATAGCGGCACTCATCGTCGGTTCGTCTCTTATCTTCCAGACAAGGGTGGGGCCTACATTCTTCGGCTATCCTGTTCTCGGTCTTGGCGGCTTTCTCCTGGCGAGCATCCTTGGCATCTGGCTCCTCATTGGTATCATGCGGTCCAAGAGACTTTAAGGAGGCGGCTTGAACAGCTGGATCCGAAACTCTTTTTACATGCAGGAAGTTACGTGGATTCTTCGCCGTAGTGAAAGCGGCGGGTCGCGACATGGCGGGCATCGCGAAATTCGATGCCTTCCATCTCCAGCAGGCACCGCTTCATCGCGAGTCCACCCTGGAAGCCGCCCAGGTCTCCATCGGAACGGATTGCCCGGTGGCAGGGTATGACGATGGGAAAGGGATTCGTTGCCAGGGCGGACCCGACGGCGCGTGCACCATTGGGATTATCGAGGTGCCTCGCGATGAGGCCGTATGTGCTGACCGAGCCCCTCGGGATGGCGTGCTCGGCACGTAATACTTTCTGCTGAAAGGCAGGGCAAAGGTCAAGCCGGATTGCATCGAGGGGGAACCCGATGTCTTCTCCCGCCATGAAGGCTTCAATCTGATCCGCAACGATGTCTACCTCCCGACAGGATGAGACTGCCGCGCCGGGGAAAAGTCTCTTGACCGCTTCGTCTGCCGGGTCGCCCGGTCTGGATAACACTATCCGGAGGATCGCGGGTTCCTGGCCTCGGACGGACCACAGGAGGGCCACCGTGCCGAATACGGTGGTGCGCAGGCAGAAAGCGGACCGGTTCGGGTATGTACTCATGGTCAATGATTAAAGGACCTGCCCGGGTCCGGAATCATTTTGCGGCATCTTTTTCCACCCGTTTGAAAACGCCGAGGTTGTCGTCCTGACTCAGAGAATCAATGGTCACTGTCTTCACTTTACCCTGGGAATCGACCTGGAAGACCGCAAACCCCGGCTCGAGGTCGGAGTCATAAAGAGGCGAGATCAGGTTGACGGCAAAGGTGTCTTTATCCCAGTGATCGAGGGCTATTCTTACATTCCTGGGGCCCATCACCACCGTCAGTTTTCCGTCGGCGACATGGACATTTATCTTTCCGTAAACATCATTGGAATAATCCCCCGCGTATTTCGCCAGAGGCATTGCTGCGGAAGGTTGTTTCGGCTTTACGGGTTCCGCGCTTTTCGCCCGTTTCTTTATTTTTTGGAGCGCCGCCAGGGCTTCGGCGCTTATGTCCTTGACGGGCTTGCCGGCATAAAGGTCAATGAACCTCAAGGCAAGGAGCTCAGGCAGGTTCGTAACATAATTTGAGAGTATGACTATACCTATTTTCTGTTCGGGGACATAGGCGATCATGGTTTTCATCAGCGTGGCTCCGTTATGGAGGATAACCGGATAGGGCGAATGTTCCATGTAGATCCAACCCAGGCAATAAAATGCGTTTTTATGGACCTCGTCGCCGAGATTCATCACGGTTTTCGGGGAATGCACGACTTTCATGTTTGCCACGGAAACGAGCGGTTTGCCGTCGATGGTGCCGTTGTTCATCTGAAAGGTCAGCCATTTTGCCATATCCACGATGTTGGAATTTATCCCGCCCGCAGGACCGGCAATATAGCTCCAATCGAGAAATTCCCAATTCCCGGGCACCGCCAGGATCTTTTCGCCTTCAGCCGCGTGCAATGAAGATACATCAAATGCATTAAGAAAAGATTCCTTGTCCGCCGAGGAGTTGGCCATCCCAAGCGGATCGAAAATATGCGTCTTAAGCGCCTGCTCCCAGGTCTTGCCGGTGTATTTCGCCACAATGTCGCCCGCTATGAGCCACAGGACGTTCTGGTAGGCGTATTTTGAACGGAAACTGCTTACGGGTTCGATATGGCGGACGGCTTGCTTTATGTACGGGCGGTCATAGCCAAGGAAGAAAAGCAAGTCGGCCGCATAGCCCGGCATACCGCTACGTTGAGATAGTAGATCCAGAACCTGGTATTCCCTGGTTACCCAGGGATCGTGCATCATGAAATCAGGCGCGTGATCGATGACCTTGTCTTCCCACCTTACGTCTCCTCTATCCACAAGCATGGCCATGAGCGTGGCCGTAAAGGCCTTGGAGGTCGATCCGATCTGAAAGATGGTGTTTTCTGTGACGGGATCCTTACCGCCCGCCCGCTTGACGCCGAAACCTTTGGCGAATATGAGCGTGCCATTGTCGACAATACCGATGGCCATGCCGGGGACCTTCCAATCGGTCATTGACTTTGCCGCGTACTGGTCGAAATCGGCCAGTATCTTCTTCAACTCCTCATCGGTCGGTTTTACAATCTTGTCCTGGGCGAACAGTATTCCCGCCTGCAGCACAAAGGCCGCGAGGAGGACCACCACTATCTTTTTCATTCAACCCCTCTTTCTGGTCAGGTTTCGGGAATGTCTCGGCGCAATTCCTCGAGTATCCCGTCGAGCGCGCTGACGATCCGTATTCCCCTGCGGCTCATCTCATCGAGGACCGCCGCCGTGGTATCGACAGACACGCATCGGCACAGGCCTTCTATGACGGTCGTCTGGTAGCCCGCGGCAAGAAGGTCGAGGGCCGTTGCCTTCACGCAGTAATCGGTGGCAAGCCCGTAAACGATCACCTTTTGGACCCCGTTCATCCGCA
The DNA here is from genome assembly GCA_002412715.1 of Deltaproteobacteria bacterium UBA5205. Lineage (GTDB taxonomy): Bacteria > Desulfobacterota > Syntrophorhabdia > Syntrophorhabdales > Syntrophorhabdaceae > Delta-02. The sequence goes on along the minus strand of DHVP01000002.1, from coordinate 23,603 downwards.
GCAAGGCGTCCATTTCCCCGCCCCGCTGAAACCCCGAGTAGCTGTCCGCATCCCGGTCGTGTGCCTTCTTCACGACTGCAAGAAAGAGATCGTTGTCTATCAGCAGACGCGCATTCTCTGTCCCCTGAACGCAATGGGGCGGCCAGAGGTCCTGCTTCTTTCCATACACCATCGTTGTTTCAAAAGGCTTCTTTCCCGGGTGGCGTGTCGCAAAGGAGATGTGATCGGGTGGGTGCCAATCCTGTGTACCGAAAACAGGCAGGCCAAGTTCCCGGAGCATCCGGGTAGCGGCCTCGGCGCTCTTCACGTAACCTTCGTCCGAGCCGGGCACTGCCAGATTCCCCTGTTTCCATTCCGTGAAGTCGCCCTGAATGTCAACGACGATGACGCCCCATTTCATCATTTTCTTCCTCAGAGGCGTACAATATCCGGGGAGCTTGTCGTGACCCGCTCGAGTCCGTGCGCCCCTACGATGAGATCGATCTCGATCCCTACGGCACCATAACCGGGAAGAACGAACTTCGGTTCGAAGGCAAAGACCATCCCTTCTTCCAGGACCCTGCCGTGCCGTGCGGTAATCACGGGCAGTTCGTTGATCTCCAGGCCGAGGCCGTGGCCGATGAATGCGACCCGGCCTTCGCCGTGGCCCATGAAGTTTTCCTCGAGGCCCGCCTTCTTTGCCGTCTCAAAGGCGCGCGAAAAGATTTCGGTACAATCGGTCCCGGGCCGGGCAAAGGACATTACATCCTCTATGATCGCCCGTGCCGTTTCGTATGGCTTCCTGAAAACCTCTTGCAGGTCGCCCACCACAAAGGTTCTGGTTTCGTCGGTGATATATCCGTTGTATCCTCCGCCGTAGTCGATAGTGACCGGGACCCCCGCCTCGACAACCTTGAAAGACGACCCCTGGGGTACGGCAGGAGTGACGCCCGCACCTGTTATCGGCGCGTCCAGAAGAGTGACGACAGCACCGGTGATTCCCGCCTGCACCGTCATGGTCATCATTTCCTGATTCATTCCCCTCATCCGAAGGAAACCCTGATGGCCCATCTTCCTGCTTTCCGCCATGAGGGCGGCTTCGATCTCGAGTTCCGTTCTTCCTTCCCGGACTTCATCTTTGGCCCTTGCGAACACGTGGGTCAGCATCTCGCCGGATTTCCGGATCTGGGCCAGTTCGAAAGAGCTCTTGATGGCCCTTACCTCTTTGATCGTCTCCGACACGTCGGCGTACCCGTCAAAACCGATGACCCTTTTGAGTCTTTCGAAGATCGCCACAGGCAAAACATCGAGCTCCAGGCCGGCTTTTCCTTTAAGGATGTGCCGATCGCTCAGGATTCGGTGTATCTCGCGGTCGTTCCGGACCACCGTGAAGGGAAGGGGCGTCTCCATCGCGGCGCGTTCGGTGCCCTTCTCAATGAATATCAGAGGCTCCCCGTCAACGGGCACGACGACCATGCCTTTCTGCATGGTCCCTGTAAAATAAAACCTGTCGACGTTCTGGACCATCAACGCAAAATCGATGCCGGCAGCCGTCATGAGATGACGGAGCTTGTCGATCCTGTGCAGCAGATCCTCTTCGGGGACACAGTCGAACGCACCGACTTGCTTTAAGATCATGGCGTTTTCTCCGGCTCCAGGTATGGCTTGAGGCCTTCAGCCGAACGGATGTGGATGTCCTGCTGGGGGAAGGCCATCTCGATATTGTTTTCTTTGAATACCCTGTCTATCTCGAAGCGGATGGTAGAGGATATCTTGTCTCGTGTCTGGACGGGCCGCCTTATCCAAAACCTCAGGCGGAACGCAAGGGCATTGTCGCCGAAATCCCAGAAAAGCACATACGGCGGAGGCTCTTTCAGGACCGCCGGATTGGAAGCGGCACACCGGACAAGAAGCTCTTTTACCAGCTCTGTGTCGGAGCCATAGACGACAGCTACGGATATCTCAGCCCTGCCCCTGGGGTCGCGGTACGTCCAGTTGACTATGTTCTTGTATATGAGGTCCGAGTTCGGAATGAAGATGGTGGAATCGTCATTTGTCTGTACGATGGTGTTGCGAATATTGATCTTCATTATCGTTCCCCGGACGTTCTCCAGCTGGATCTCGTCTCCGGGATGGATGGACCGGCCGAAGAGGAGTATGAGGCCGCTGAAGAAGTTCTTGATAAGGTCCTGAAGCCCGAAACCGGCACCGATAGACAAGCCTCCGGCAATGATCGCGAGATGGGCGACACTCACCCCGACCAGCTTCAATGAAAGGAGAATATACAGAGACCAGATGACGTAGGTTGATATGGCGTGCAGGGATTTGATGACCCCTTCCCTTAACGCTCCCGATCCGAGCCGCTCGGATATGAAGGTGATGAGAGCATTGACGAGGACGATGAAAGAGCGTGTGATAAAGAGGAGCGCGACGATAATGACGATCATGGACAGGTTGAGAGAAAGGTAGCCGACGATCACGCGCCATTGTACGATCTTGCTCACAAGGGGCATGCCGCCGATGTAGAGCGTTATCCACAATATGGTAACGGCAAAAAGTCCGAGAAAGATCATCGGGAATGCGACACCTTCGGCGAGTGTGCGCGCGGTAGTTGCATTCTGAGCTCCCCGGGCCCGGATCTTCGCGAGGCACCCTGCCAGACCTGCTCCCAGCTCAATGTTGAGCATAATGGCAAACCAGACGGTTGCCAGGAGCAATGCGAGGCTGCCCCATCCGAAAAATGTGACTGCGGCCAGCGAGATCGACAGCCAGGAGGTAACAGCGATCAGTCTCTTGTCCAGCATATGCTGGTCCCTCCTCTGGAGGTTGTACGAATAGATCCCGGCGAGAATGAACAGAAAGGCGATGAGCGGGGAATACAGGACCTTTGATATATGAAGAAGCTGCAGCAGTATCCCCGCTGCAAATATTATCCAGTATCCCCACAGGGGATTGTGCTTGAAGGTTGCAGGATCGCCTGCCGACAGACGGCGAAGTTTCCAGCCGAGACTGACCAATCCGGCGGCGAGTATGATCTCCGCGACAAAAGTCAACGTGCTCAGAGGCCCCAGGCCGGTCGTAGTGCCTATTATCATGAGCGGCAAACCAAAGGCGGTGCAGCAGCAAAAGGGGAGAAAATGACCCGCCAGCGCCGCCGAGGGATATTTCCTTCTCAGGTGTACGATGATCGCCAGGAAACCGACGAGAATCGCGATGCTGAATATGGCACTCTTTAAGATGACACTTATGATGGCACTCTTGTTCTGACTGTATGGGATCAGCCAGTAGGCCCAAAAGCCCGCCCAGTTCTTGAGCACGACTCGCGCCGATTTCCAGGCGTCTGCCGTGAAAAGGCTTGGGGAAAACTGGGGCGCGAGGAAGTATTTCTTCCACGCGATTGCGAGATCATTCTCGATTATGACCTTTCTCGGTTCGAGTCTGGCGAGCAGGTGCTCGATCGCATTGGGGATTATATCGATGATACCCTGGGCCCTTTCCACGAGGGCGATGGTCTCTTTCATGTCCGTGACATGCCCGGCGGCAGCTTCGCTTACTTCCGGACTCGACTTGTCCGCGGCCAGCCGCTCGTAATCGCTAAGGTGGGTCCGCAGCACCTTTTTCAGGCCATCGATGGCTTCAAGGTCGGCATTGACGGGCGCTACAAGGGCCACACACTGATCGCGCACGATCTTCATCTGCCTGAGAATGTCCCGCATCTCAACGGGATTGCCCTCTTCCATGTTGTACATTATGGAGAGCCGCAGCATTTCCTGAGAGAGCTCCTGGCTCGTCTCGCTGATCTTGCTCATACGCTCCGGCTGCGCCGCTATATAGGTTCTCAGATCCCTCTGCGTTATCTCAATGGCCACCTTCTCTTTTTTAATCATCTCCGCGAAGGACGAGTGCTTCTCCTGACCGAAAACGCCGCCGGCGGGCAACAGGCCGGCGAAGAAAACGATGATGATGATCTGCAGAAAAGACAGACGGGGTCTAAGAACTGAGGGGGTATATTTCATGTAAGCAGCCGGTATCCATACAATTACACACCACCATGCTTTTTTTCAAGGCAAATATAGGCCCCGGAAAATGGTCGCGACAGCCCGATGTGTCGTTAAAACTGGAATGGATGTCCGATCATCATCTGGACGCTTACTGGAGGAGCCAGTCCGTCCGCTCTAACGACAGACGCGCGCGGGTGAGTTCGTGGCAGGCTATCTCGTATTGTCTATCGCCGTCTGGGTCGCGTCGATCCTTTCCTGTGAAGGCGGGTGGGTGGAGATGATCGCAGGAGGGTTCTTGCCGCCGGATACACCGAGGAGCATTCGCTGGACGTCGATCATGGCGCGTGGGTTGTAACCGGCCCGGCGCATGATCTGGACCCCTTCGGCGTCCGACTCCAGTTCGTTCACCCGTGAGTTCTTGAGAAGCAAAAGGCTTGCACTGATTTCCGACGCCTTGACGAGCAACGTCCCGGAAATGCCTCCGTCACCGAGCATCGCCCCCATGATCTGCAGGCCGAACTGGGCCAGCATCTGGCGCTGGATCGCCTTCAGGGAATGCTTGTTGACGACATGGCCTATCTCGTGGGCGAGTACGCTCGCGATCTCGTCATCGTTCTTCAGCTTCTGAAGTATTCCCGTCGTGATATAGATATATCCTCCGGGCGCCGCGAAGGCATTGACCAGTTCATCGTTGATGACGGTAAAGGTATACTTCAGATTTTTTCTTTCCGACTGGGCCGCCAGCCTCTGGCCGATGGCGTTTATTCGCTGGTTCAGCTGCTGATCCGTCGATATCCTGTACTTACTCCGCAGCTGCTGATCCGTGTTCTTCCCGATCTCGATCTCACTGCCTTCGCCGATAAAGACGGGATCGAATTCCGTGCTGGTGAGCGGGTTTACCGCCTGGGCTTCACCACCCGCCATGATGCTCATGATGACGGCAAAAACGATGAAGAACCTTTTCATATTGTTCCTGGTGCGGATTTTCGTCACTGGTTCCGGCAAATACATGGCTCCCCCAAATCGGTCTGTCACTGTGGATCTGATATACGTAAAAAATAGCACATGAGCGGTTCTGTATCAACCGCGCATGCTGGTTCCCGCTTGAAAACTCCATGCGTGAACGATTATATCAGCAGGTCGGAAACGAACGATCCCGCCCCGGAGACATCTTGACAGAAAGTATATTCTTGTGCCAAAAGATGAAGATGGAGGCCGACAATGGGTTTGATTTACAGTCTCTTTGTGGGCGGTCTCACGGCCGCCCTGACATATTTTTTCGGCTATTCGCCCTGGGTCCTGATCGTCCTCGGCGTTCTCTGGCTTGCGGCGCTGGTCATCTCCTTCGGAACGGGCCACCACGGTTTCGGCGGTCATGGAAACACGGACCTCATGATCGTCATCGCGGCCCTTTTCATTGCGGGAGCGATAGTGGTCCCCAAATACCTAGGGCAGACACCCTGTTACCAGGCAAGGGAGGCGCTGAAAAAGGTGGCGGAAGCCCAAAACGAATACAAGTCCCGCAACGGAACCTTTGCCCGCTACGCCGGTCTTTTGAATTTCAAAGAGGACCCCGGGGTCTCCGTTCTGGTCATCATGGGAAATGCAGACTTCTTTGTAGCCACCTCATCGCACGCGAACTGCAAAGAGAAGGATGGATCGCCCCGGGTATTCACCTGGGATTCCCTGAGGGGAGGGCTGCAGTGAGGACGAAATAAGCCCCGACCCGACAAGAGCTCCTGCTATACATGTTGACAGAAGGGCCCTTTTTGTACTTATATTCATATATCCGTTTATACAGATGAATCCTGCAAGGTAAAAGGAGAAAAGTGGAAGACGTAGCGCAGATATACAAGGCCTTGTCCGAGCAAATGAGACTTCGGATACTTATGCTTCTCATGCACGGGGAACTGTGCGTGTGCGACCTCATGGCGGTCCTCGAAGAACCCCAGTCAAAGGTGTCACGCCATGTTGCCTACCTGAAGAATTCAGGGCTCATAAAGGGCAAACGGGTGGGGACATGGATGCATTATTTCCTGAAAGAACCCCTCGACGGGCTGGCGGCCGCGCACGTTGAGTTTCTCAGGAAGGAACTGTCCGGTCTCGAATGGGTACGGGACGATGTCGAAAAGATGCAGGAGGTAAAAGCCCGTAAGTTTTGCGAAGCGGCCGGGACCGCTGGAACCGGAAGAACGAAATCACACTGGGGAGGAAAATGATGGCAGCAGAGCACCTCACTAAACGTCTTTCATTTCTTGACAGATTCCTGACGTTGTGGATATTTCTCGCCATGTTCGTTGGAGTCGGCTGGGGCTACTCCTTTCCGGGAGTCGTGGATTTCTGGAACCAATTCCAGAGCGGAACCACGAACATCCCCATCGCCGTAGGCCTTATCCTGATGATGTACCCGCCTCTTGCTAAGGTAAAATATGAGGAACTGGGGGAGGTTTTCAAGAACTACAAAGTACTGGCTTTGTCTCTCATCCAGAACTGGGTGGTGGGTCCCATCCTGATGTTTGTCCTCGCCATTGCATTTCTGAGAGGCTACCCCGAGTACATGGTAGGCCTCATCATGATAGGCCTTGCCCGCTGCATTGCCATGGTCATCGTGTGGAATGATCTGGCCAAAGGGGATACAGAGTATTGCGCGGGACTTGTTGCCTTTAATTCTATTTTCCAGGTATTGTTCTTCTCTGTTTATGCCTATATCTTTATCACGGTTCTGCCTCCCATGCTGGGCTTAAAGGGCGTGGTTGTCGATATCACCATAGGCCAGATAGCAGAAAGCGTATTCATTTATCTCGGCATCCCTTTTATTGCAGGGGTGATAACGCGCTTCGTCCTCATCAACGTCAAGGACAAGACGTGGTACCACGAGAGGTTCATACCGAAGATCAGCCCTCTTACCCTCATTGCCCTGCTCTTTACGATACTTGTCATGTTTTCCCTGAAGGGCGAATACATCGTGAAGATCCCTATGGACGTGGTGCGCATCGCCATACCCCTCTTGATCTATTTCGTGATCATGTTCCTCGTCTCTTTTTACATGAGCGCGAAGGCAAAGGCACATTACGGCCAGGCTGCCACCCTGTCCTTCACCGCCGCATCGAACAACTTCGAACTTGCCATAGCCGTGGCCGTTGCAGTCTTCGGCATTAACTCCGGACAGGCCTTTGCCGCCGTCATTGGACCCCTGGTCGAGGTGCCGGTACTCATCAATCTCGTCCACCTTTCGCTCTGGATCAAGAAGAAGTATTTCCCCTATGCTGTTGAGACACCTACGGGTGTTTGCTATATGTCCTGTAAGGACTGAATAAGAATCGAATTCCGCATGTGTTCACTAAATGCACGACGGGGTCCTGTTGAATGCTGCGGCAAGAGTCCATCCAGCGCGAGTTGACGTGACGACAGGCTTAGATTATCTTTAATACTGCTCCGCGCCGCGTTGAAAGCGTTGTCGGAAAGGAGAGGGCTGATGCCGTTGGGAGGAGTTTATGCAACGCGTACTTTACTATGGTGAAATGCTGGCAATATTGGAATAGCTATGTCGAGAATTATCTGTCATATCGTATTTGCCTGGGCGACCTTTAATTGGTGTTCTTCGGGCTGTAAATACTAAAGTGCCGACACACGGCAAACAACAGGGAGTTCGGAATGAAGAGTAAGACCGTGATCATTTTCGTAATTGTTTCTATTTTGGTGTCATCGGGCATCATGACATCGCCCGGCGTTCTTGCGGCTGAGACGAAGGCAGCTCAGAAGGCTGCCACGACCACCAGGCAGCCCGCAGCGGCTCCGGTTGCAGTGAAGTATCCCGCGCTCGTTGATGTGGGCGCCAAACAATGTATACCGTGCAAGATGATGGAACCGATCCTGGAAGAATTGAGAACCGAATATGCCGGAGTCCTCAGGGTTGAGTTCATCGACGTGCTTGTAGATCCCGAGACGGCCACAAAACTGGGCGTAAGAGGTATCCCCACCCAGATATTCTACGATGCGGCGGGAAAGGAACGATACCGCCACATGGGCTATTTTTCGAAGGACGCAATACTTGCAACGTTCAACAAGCTCGGAATCGAACTGGTAAAAAAGGGCCCCGGAAAGAAAACAAAATGATCGAAAATATATTCATAACCTTGACCGGGGCCGTCGAGGGAACGCCCGGCATCGCGCTCGGCGCGTCCTTCCTCTGGGGTGTTTTGAGCCTTGTCCTGAGCCCCTGCCACCTTTCAAGCATCCCTCTCATAGTAGGTTTCATCGATGAGCAGGGACGAATATCCCCAAAGAGGGCCTTTTATACCGCCTCGCTGTTCTCATCGGGCATCATGATAAGCATCGGGCTGATAGGACTTGTCACGGCCTTAGCCGGTCGAATGATGGGCGATGTCGGCCGGTATGGCAACTATTTCGTAGCGGTCATCTTTTTTGCCGTAGGGCTGCATCTTATCGGGATAATCCCCATGCCCTGGTCAGGCCCGGGCAATATAGGCATGAAGAGAAAGGGCCTGATCGCGGCCTTTATCCTCGGAGCAGTGTTCGGCATTGCCCTCGGCCCGTGCACCTTCGCATACATGGCGCCCATGTTGAGCATTACTTTCCAGCTCGCTGCCACGAAAATATGGTATGGGATCATGCTCCTTCTGGCGTATGCCGTTGGCCACTGTTTCATTATTGTCCTTGCCGGCACCTTCACCGAAACCGTCCAGAACTATCTGAATTGGAATGAACGATCTGTTGGAGCCAAGATTGTGAAAATCGTCTGCGGAGTTTTGGTTATCTTCGGCGGGGTGTACCTGATATATACCGCCCGATAACTACTTGAATGGCGTATTTGTCCGATAATCGAGGCCGGATCTGGCGGCGACCAGACGATGGGGAACGTTCGGGCCATTTGACATCTAGTTTGCTCGTTGGTATATTTGCCAATATGGCATAAGGAGAGGTTATGATAACCTTTGAAGAAGCAGCAATAAGAAGCGACATCATCAAGGCAATGGCACACCCGGTGAGGCTGCTCATCATAGAATACCTTAAAGAGGGTCCGCGGGCGTTCTCGGAGATCTTTGGCCTTTTCGACCTCGACAAATCGACGGTATCGAAACACCTCCACGTCCTGAAAGAAACGGGGATCGTCACATCGAGGAAGAACGGGGTAGACATGGTATACACGTTGGAAGTACCCTGTGTCACGGACTTTTTCGGGTGTGTTACTGCGGTAATCGAAAACAATGTCCGCAGGCAGCAGGTGTGTCTCTGTAAGAGATAGAGATCGGGGACAGAGGGTGAATACATGAAAGACATATACAAATTTCTCATACTCCTCGGGGCCTTTATTGCTGCCTATTTCATCCCCTTTGAAAGCGTATCGGTGCAAAAGGCCATCCTGGAATCCTTCTACATGCTCCAGGACTACGCGCAGAAACATGTCCTTCTCTGCCTGGTGCCGGCCTTCTTCATCGCCGGTGCCATCTCCGTCTTCGTCTCCCAGGCATCTGTCATGAAGTACCTTGGGCCGGCGGCGAACAAGTGCCTCTCCTACTCGGTGGCGTCCGTTTCCGGCACCGTTCTGGCCGTCTGCTCCTGCACCGTCCTGCCTCTCTTCGCCGGCATATACCGGATGGGGGCAGGCGTGGGACCCGCCACTTCGTTCCTGTACTCGGGACCCGCCATCAATGTCCTCGCCATCGTCCTGTCCGCGAAGGTCCTGGGGTGGAAGATAGGCCTTGCGCGAGCTGTGGGGGCGGTTTTCTTTGCATACATCATAGGGCTTCTGATGGCGGTCACCTTCCGCAAGGAGGAGGCAGCCAGGCAGGCGGTCTGCATGCCGCAGGAAGAGCCGAAGAGGAAACTCTGGCAGGATGTGGTGTACATGGCCTCCATGATCGGCATCCTCGTCTTCGCCAACTGGGGAAAGCCGATGGAAGAAGCAGGGTTCTGGTACGGCATATATGCCGCAAAGTGGTACGTCACCGGTCTCTTCGGGATCCTTTTCGGCTTTGTCATCGTGAAGTGGTTCGAGGCAAAGATCATCCCCACTATCATAACGGGTGCCGTCGTTCTCATCCTCGCCCTTCTCTTCCCGAAATGGCCGCTTCTTCCTTTCTCGGCCGGCATCGCGGGGGTTGTGTGGGTGACGAAGGTCTCGTCGGACGAAACCAGAAGCTGGATAGATTCCACATGGATGTACGCCCTCATGATAGCACCCCTGCTGCTGGGTGGAGTTGTGGTTGCGGGATTTCTCCTCGGCATGCCGGGGACGGACAACGGGATAATCCCCTCACGATGGATTTCCTCACTGGTTGGGGGCAACAGTTTCCTTGCCAATCTTTTCGCTTCCATCGTGGGTGCGTTCATGTACTTTGCGACACTGACGGAGGTACCCATCGTCCAGGGACTTCTCGGCTCCGGCATGGGAAAGGGTCCCGCCCTCTCCTTGCTTCTCGCAGGGCCCTCTCTTTCCCTGCCGAGCATGATCGTCATCCGGAGTATCCTCGGTACGAAGAAGACCGTTGTTTTCATAGTATACGTTGTAGCGCTCTCCACCCTTGCAGGCATGCTGTACGGATGGATCGTTGGGTAGCGGGATGCATGATACATAATGATGCGTGATGAAAGACAGGAATCCGATCAGTAAGGAGGTAAAGGAGATGAAGAAGATTCAGATTCTTGGCACAGGCTGTGCCAAGTGTATGAAGCTCACGGAGAACGCCGAGAAAGCGGCCAGGGATGCCGGTGTGGAGTTCGAGATCGAAAAAGTCCAGAACATTAATGATATCATGAACTACGGTGTTATGATGACGCCGGCTCTGGCTGTTGATGGCGTGGTGAAGAGCGTCGGAAAGGTCCTTTCGGTGGAAGAGATCAAGAAATTGCTGTAAAACAGAGACCAGCGTTGCCATGAAAGCGGTGCTGGAAAAATTATGAGTTTATAGTGTAGTCTATTCCACCATACTGAGAGGCCAAATGAAACGACTTCTTCTAGTGATCATCATAGCCATGACAACTTTGTCCCTGTACGCTTGCGCTTCCTGTCCCGTGCCGCCGTCTGTGCCAAGAACATACTCCTTCAACATGACACAGGCCGACGGACCACAAAAATAGGAGAGAGTCTGTCATGGGAGACGCTACAGAAATGAACCTGTTGCAGGAAGGAAGCGTTGCGCGGCAGGCCTCGGTCCGGGCACGGCATCGAAAGACCGTCATTAACATCGCCCTTGCCTGTATCGCCGTCGCCCTCGAGATATACTACAGCATCTGCGCCGGCGCCTGTTCGTATCTCAAGGGAACCATTTTCGGAATCGACCTGCAATATGTCGGAATCGCCTATATGGCCTGCATCATACTTCTGAGCATACTCAAAACCGACGCGCTGCTCCTCGTGTTCATTTCTGCTGGCGTGGGAATCGAGTTTTATCTCATCGGTTTTCAGGTATGGCACAACACCTACTGCCCGTACTGCCTGGCCTTTGCGGCGATCGTCTTCATCCTCTTTGCGATGAATTTCAAACGAAACAGGACGACACTCTGTGTTGTTTCGATGGTTGCCGCCCTGATCTTTTTTTCCATCTTCTTCAAGGGTTCTCTTGAACCCACATACTCCTATACGCTTCAAACCAACCCCACAGAGAGGTCTCTTTGCGAATCGCCGGAACCCCTTACAGCATAGTAAGTGCGAGACGTCGCCACAACCCTCTGTGGTGCACAATAGCGCTCATTGTGGCTGGCGCACTGTTGATCTCGGCGCCCCTCATCCTGGTGAAGAAATTTACAGGTCAACATCCGGTTCCAAATGGGAAGGAACTTAGCCGGTGCAATCCCTGCCCATTCAATTCCATCAACAGATCCGCATACGATATCGCGATGGCTGAAGCCCCTTCTCTCTTGACCTCGCCGGAATCAGCCGTATTTCTGCCCCTCAGGATTGTCCCGCGTGCCACCGTTCCCGAAGACCCTCCCGGTTTGTCGCCCCCTCTGCGATGTTAGACATCTTCTCGTTTCCCCTATACGAAGGAAAAACATCACGAGGAGGACAGTACAATGGGATATCTAACAATTACAACCACGAACAAGAAACTTGTCGCGACGTGTATCGCGTTCCTTACCTTCCTTGCCCTCTTTATTTCTGCACCATGCGCGAGCCATTCGGCAGAAACCTCCATCCCCTCCTTTGGCGAAGGGAAAGTGAAGGTGAGGCTCTACACGGACTACTTCTGCCCCCCCTGCGCGGAGATGGAGCCGGGCCTCGAACCGGTCATTAGCGAATTGGTCAAGGATAAGACCATCAATTTGATCTTCGCCGATACGCCGTTCTACAAGCACTCCGCGCTCTATGCGCGGTACTTCCTTTATGCCATCAATGAGAAGAAGGAGCTGGAGCACGCCCTTTTTGTGAGACGGTCCCTCATAGAGGCCGCAAAGAACAGAGTCGACAGCGCTGAGAGGATAGAAGCCATTCTCAAGGAAAAAGGCGTCAAGTTGAAACCCTTCGATCCCAAACCTGTTTTCACGGCGCTCACGAACCACCTCAAGGAAGACCAGATAGACGCGACACCTTCATGTATAATTGAAAAGGATGGAAAGAAGAACAAGTATGTCGGGGCCGGTGATATCATCAACGCCCTCAACCAGTTGAAGAGCACCGCGAAATAGCGGTTCCGTCTCACTCCCGGCACCCTGGTGACATGACAGAATGGCATCGCATCTCTTACGCATAAGGCAGATCCTGAAAGAAGGGCTTCTTCCTGGGATCGCAGTTCTGACTCTTCTCCTCTTATGTTCCTCGTATTCCCAGGGGCAGCGCCTTTCAGGCAACGGGCGCAACCCTGCAGTGACCCTTCTCACCCCCGGACAGGCCTGTGAACTGCTCAACGGCGGGGCGCGCGATCTTGTCATACTCGACATACGCACCCCCGGAGAATTTGTCACAGGACATCTTAAGGGTGCCATCAACATAGATTACCGTTCAGGGACATTTGCCCGGGAGATAGACAAGCTCGACAAATCCAGGACGTATTTCGTTTACTGCAGGACAGGCAGGCGCACCGCCGGGGCCATAGACATCATGACAGGACTCGGTTTCAGGAGGATCGTACAGGTTGCAGGCGACATCGAAGGCTGGAAGGCGGCAGGGTTACCCCTGGTCACAAAGAGATAGGGAATACTCTTGCGGAAACGGCCTTTATTGCCAGGTGAAAGATGATACTAATAGAAAATGGTAGGGTTCGTCCTTCCCCTGTCGGTATGCTATTGCTGACCAACTATTACGCCGCCGCATTCGTCAACGGCCGCTTTCTATAGAGAGTCGGGCCGTCTTATCAGTTTCGCAGAAATCCACTTGACAGGGGATACTCATGGGTGTTATATATCGAGGATAGTTATAAAGAGCTTACATATAACGAGGAGGGCCATAATGAAACGCATGTGCTCTGACGATCTCACCGACCCGACATATTGGAAATCGCTGATCAACACGGGTTTGACAAAACTTCTTGTCCTTAAAGTGCTCTCGAAAGGGCCGAATCACGGGTACGGGATATTGAAGGAACTGGAATCAATCACAAGCGGGTGCTGCGTGCCCACGTTCGGAAGCATCTACCCCATTCTAAAAGAATTGACGCGAAATGGATGTGCGGAAGTCAAAGAGGATAAACAGCTCAAGGGCGCTCAGAAAAGGAGGGTCTACACGCTTACCCCGTTGGGGTTCGACGCACACAGAACGGCACTCGATGCCTGGCGGTCAACAATTCCTTACATCTACAGGGCGATAGAGGACGATAAACTCGTCTTCATAGAAGATATTAGAACGCGGCTTTTAGTGAAATAGACTCTTCAGTAAAAGTCACAGGAGGTATGGTGCATGTTTGCTGTCAATAATTTTGTCACTGCCGGCAAGTTCTTCCTCGTGATCGCCGGTGAACTCATTCTCATTTTCGTCGCTGTTTCCTTTATTATCGGGCTCCTGATGGAATATCTCCCGCCGTCGCGGGTGCGGGACTTTTTGGCCAACAGGCTTACGTGGGTGCAATATCTCTTCGGCTCGGGCCTGGGCGCCATCACACCTTTTTGCTCCTGTTCAACGGTTCCCATCACGGCAGGTTTGCTCAAGGGCGGTGTTCCCTTCGGTCCTACAATGGCCTTCCTTTTTTCATCGCCGGTACTGAACCCCGTGATCATCGCCTTACTTCTATCGCTCTTCGGTCTGAAGATCACGGTGATCTACGCGATCGTTACCTTTTTCGGTTCCATGGCACTGGCAGCCATCCTGTCCAAAATGGGAATGGAAAAACAGGTCAAGCCGATGATGGCTTTTCAGTCCGCCTCGTGTTGCCCGGAAGATTCACAGTCTCAGCGGGCCTCGGTGAAGACACAAGCTGCAACGGCAGGATGCTGCGCGTCGGGGGCAACCCAGCCGCTTGTCACGTTTACCACCATTCCGATGGCAGGAGGTTGTTGTGCTTCCGAACCGAAGGCATCCCCGCGGCAGACCATGCAATCCTCGTGCTGCTCCGTTGACTTTGAGGGGGTCGAGGGTTCCGTGCACGCTCCTTTCAGGGAGAAGATGAAAAGGGCGTCCCTGTCGGCGGTGGCCACCTTCAAGGGTGTATTCTGGTACCTCCTCCTCGGTGCGGGCATAGGGGCCTTCATCTACGGGTTTTTCCCCCAGGATCTCGTGGTCAGGCTGGCGGGACCTGGAAACCCCTGGTCCATCCCGGTTGCCGCAATTATAGGTGTGCCTATGTACATCCGTGCCGAAACGGTGATCCCCATAAGCGCCGCGCTGGTAGGCAAGGGCATGGGGGTGGGCACTGTCCTTGCCCTTATCGTGGCCGGAGCAGGGGCGAGCATCCCCGAGATGATAATTCTCGGCTCCATGTTCAGGAATAAGCTGGTGCTTGCGTTCCTGGTGAACGTTTTTCTGGTTGCCATCGTGGCTGGATATCTCGTGGATTGGCTGGTATACTAGTCTCAGATCAGGACTGATCAAATAGCCGGTCTGCCACACCGGCGGAAAGACTCAAGGAGAGTGCCATGTCTATTTTTCAAGTGATAGGATGAGTTACCTGAGTGGATCCCAACGCGCCGACAGTTAGCCGGCGTACGCTCAGGTTTGTTGATGGTACCCAGGTTGCAGTTAACAATCTCCATGAGATAATGGCGGAGCTTTACTCTGTCGGTAAAGAGGCGAACAAGAAAACCGTGGAGGAGATCATTGCCGGACTGGAGGCCGTAGGAAATTATATCCCGCCTTCAGAGGCCATCCGACGGGAATACAGAAATATCCTCATGGAGGAATATAAGGAATTCGTTGAGGTACACGACAAGGAGAAAGACGACACTATACGTTCAAATATTCCTGAAGGAGGAACAGAACCGTGACCGGCAAGATCATCATCTATGGTACAGACACATGACCCTTCTGCAGACAGGCTCGGGAAGCCTACGGCGATAGGGCCATCTTCGTCAATGTGGAAGAAGACCCGGATAGATTCGATGAAATGCTCACCTATTCAGGAGGAAAGGAGCAGGTTCCCGTCATAGTTGATGGAGACAAGGTAACGGTCGGCTTCGTGGGTGATGTGTCGATGCGCGGAGGTACCCCTATCTTCGGCGGAGGCTGAGCGGTAAAAAAGGTCTCTCGTTGAGAGACCATCCGCAAAAGATACCAGTGACGTAGTATGCCGGTTAATCTTCTCCGTGCAGTTCCTTCGAGGGACAGCTGGTCGAGAAACGAGTCAAATTCCTGAAGGGCGTCAGAAGCTTTAGCCTGCGCACGATCACCGGGCAGGTTAAGCTGACGTACAATACTTTTCTTTATGTACATTTTTCGACTAACGGAAGTGCAGTATAATGGCTGACTATTTTCATTCCGTGGAAGTTGACCGTCAGAAATGTGAAGGTTGCGGGGCCTGTATAGACAAATGCCCTATGCGCGCAATCCGTTTGCGTGACGGGAAAGCGGTTATCCTGGAAGAAAGATGCATAGATTGTGGAGAGTGCATCCGAACCTGCCCCAATAGGGCGAAGGCCGCCGTTACCGATGCGACGGGAGCATTGTCCGATTACACGTACAGAATTGCCCTCCTGGCCCCCTCACTACAGGTGCTCCTGGATACAGAAAGCTTTGCCGGCTTGGTCTCGTTGGAAGACGTCGAGGATGTCTTCATGCGCATTGGTTTTAACGAAGTCTTCCAGGTTGGCCATGCCGCCGAGGTGGTTGCATTCATTACTGAACAGCATATCTTGCAAGAACGGGGCGCAAAACCCATGTTTTCCTCTTCGTGCCCCGCTGTTTTGAAACTCATCCATATGAGATTCCCTGATCTGTTGAAGCATGCAGCCGCAATTTTGAGCCCAATGGAGGTGGCTGCAGGGCTGGCCAAGGAAGCGGCGATGGAGACGACCGGCCTTTCATACGAGGAAATAGGCGCTTTCTTCATCTCTCCTTGCCCCGCGAAGGTCAGCGAGACGAAACGACCGATCCTGATAACGCATTCCACTGCGGACGGTGCCATCGGGGTGAATCTAGTCTACAAAGCCATCGTTGCGCAGCTCTCAGAGAAGGCTGAAAGCAAGCGACGGACGGAGTTGAAGAAAGGGAAAGGATCTATCGACGCTTGCTGTTGCGCAGAAGCGCCACAGGTTACAGATGCAGTAACGAGAATGAAGGTTAGTGGTATACATAACGTGATCAGCCTGCTCGAGGAAATGAAACGGGGGAGGCAAGTCAGTGTAGATTTTGTTGAGCTTCTGGCGTGTACGGGGGGATGCCTGGGGGGCCCGTTGAACCCAGAGAACCCTCTTGAGCAAGCCGCAAATCTCGGGGAATTGATCGAAAAATACCGGACGATGCGACGTTATTACAATGATGAGCAACTCTTCGATATCTATTACCAGGGATGCTTTGCATCAACCGTCCCATTTGGCAGACATAGGTCATGATGCCGGAGAGGAACGAAAATATCG
The DNA here is from genome assembly GCA_002412715.1 of Deltaproteobacteria bacterium UBA5205. Taxonomy (GTDB): domain Bacteria; phylum Desulfobacterota; class Syntrophorhabdia; order Syntrophorhabdales; family Syntrophorhabdaceae; genus Delta-02. The sequence continues at coordinate 6,660 of DHVP01000002.1, read as the reverse complement.
AACCTGACTGGCCTTCTTGCCGCTAACAAAAAAGAGGTATGTATGAAGATCAATCTTAAATCCAACTATTTGTTGCTGGGATCCAGGAGTATCGACAGCATCGACCTCGATGTTGCCGAAATCACGCTCAAGGACCTGGTTCAGACGATTTCAGACCGTTCAACGACTTCCGATGGTCTTGAATACTTAAACGAGGAAAGGACGCAACTGCGACCCGCCTTTGAGGTGCACATAAACGGGTGCCCTTTGGGTTTCTGCGAAAAGGGCGTCAATACCATTTTGAGGGATGGAGACACCGTGGACGTTTACCTTGAGCCGCAGTACGGCGGATAGGAGACGAATCTGCCCTGATATCTTATTACGCATTATTAATGCGGGTGTCTGTTTGAGGATACACTAATGTGAGGTTAGATGTATTGACACAGAGGGATTTATCTCCAAATGGTCCGACAATTATGTCGAGCTATTGAATACCCTCGGGTAGATTTGTCGAATGGTATTCGAGCCTTTACCTGCAACGTTTTATAAAAAATAAAATATTGATACGGCCTAAAACCATATCCGGCCATAACTCACGGTGTTGTGGCCCCGGAGCAGAAACAGCCCTGCCCTTTGCTGGCATAATTATTGCTTCGAGTTAACCCTATGGAAAATATCAGATGAACACAAAACGGAAAACACTGGTATTTGTGATCGCAATAGTGCTTGTAGTGGTATTGATCGGGCTTCCTTCAATGAATTTCGTTCAGAAGCTCTCGGCCGGCTGTCCATTTACCCAGGGCAAGACGGTTCTGAGCTGCAATCCCTGCCTGTATCGCACGGTGGCTTCTCCGATTGAAACCGGTGATCTCGTCACCGGAACTCTCCCATCGCTTTCACCCGATGTTCTCCCACTGATCAACATTGCTGAAGAGAGTGTTGATCGGGCCGTCGTTGTCGCTTCCGTTCATTTCCCGGAAACAACACCCCTCCGCTGTTAATCGTCTTTTCGAGTATCAACCAATCACTTTCTTTGTAATAGGTTTGGAACGGGTCCGCCATTTGCACGAATTGGCGACCGCAAGAAACAAGGAGGAACACAATGAAAAAGAACATTTTCATCGGTATGGTGGCGGCTCTCACGCTGGCACTGGTTGCATCTTCAGCGCCGGCATTGTGAGTCGCTCGCGTGAGGCCGGGTCGCATGAACAGCGGCAAAGAATCGCCCTGTCTGGATCTGCTGGCAATAATTGGAGAAAACGATAGACGTTGACCGTCCAGATCACAAGGAACTGCATGATTCACTGTATAATTCAATGGTAGGGACTTGTTAGTCTACTAAACCGAAGGAGGAAACAACCATGAAGAAAGCTGTTATCGTTTTTATCGTCCTTTCAATCGTCACTCTCGGTCTTACGGCAGAGTCTTTCGCCCAGAGGGGCGCCATGAAATGGAAGGGAAGCGGCGGTTGGGGCCCGGGAACACCCTACAACAGGATGTATGACCCCGCAAAGGTCGAGACGATCTCCGGCACCGTCGAAAGCGTGAGTACAGCGGTTCCCATGAAAGGTATGTATGCGGCGGTGACTCTAGTCGTGAAGACCGACAAGGAGACCATTGCGGTGCACCTCGGTCCCGAATGGTACATTGGACGTCTCGATGTAAATATCGCAAAAGGCGACACTGTAGAGGTTAGGGGCTCCAGGGTGGCTTTCGCGGATAAACCAGCCATTATTGCCGCAGAGGTGAAAAAGGGCGATAACGTTCTGGCGCTCCGGGATAGCGCAGGTATACCCGTCTGGTCAGGATGGAGAAGGTAGTACAATTCACGGCAGGCCCCGCCTTTGAACTTTAAGTGGGACCTGCTGCCACGGAGAATGTCATGGAATTGATGAAAGCAACGAACATCGTTAAAGATTACATGGTTGGTGAGGTCGCGATCAGGGCGCTGGACAGGTTGAACTTCACCATAGACTCCGCTTCCTTCATATCCTTTGTGGGTCCTTCGGGTAGCGGAAAGACCACCCTCCTCAATCTGATCGGATGCCTCGACAAGCCAACCGAGGGAACCCTCACGGTAGCCGGTACGGATGTCGCGTCACTGGATCGCAGACAGGGCGCCGCCTTCAGGGGGGCAAACATCGGGTTCATCTTCCAGGATTTTAACCTTCTTCCCGTCCTGACGGTATATGAGAACATTGAATACCCCCTTCTCATGGTCCAGAATGTGCCGGCAAAGGAACGTGAGGAGAGGATCATGAAGCTCCTTGACGCGGTGGGGATGCTGGAACAGGAGGGCAAATATCCCGATCAGATCTCGGGTGGGCAGAAACAGCGGGTAGCGGTGGCGCGGGCTCTTGTCACGAACCCCAGGCTCGTCCTTGCCGACGAACCCACGGCGAACCTCGATCACAAAACGGCATACATGGTCATAGAGCTGATGAAAAAAATGCGGGACGAATTCAGGACAACCTTTATTTTCTCCACGCATGACCAGAAGATCGTGGGAGAGGCGGAGATCATCTATACCCTGGAAGACGGACAGATCACCGAGAGGGAAGAGAAGGGGGGGAACAACCGTGGGTAATCTCTTTAAAATCGCAATCAGGAACCTTATGCGCTACAAGCGCCGGACAACGCTTACGGCTTCCCTTGTGGCGATCGGTGTCATATTCGTCCTTATCTTCGTCGGTGTCACCGGCTCCTTTAAGACCATGATGACGGGACAGATGACGGACTCCATGCTGGGCCATATCCAGGTCCACCGGAGAGGATACATAGCCTCCATTGACAACCTGCCCCTCACGATGAACATGAAACCACAGGCCGTCAAGAAGCTCGAAAAGACGTTCCAGGGGATGCCCGACATCGAATCCTATTCTCTCAGGATCAAGTTCGGCGGCATATTCAGCAGTTTCACCGAAACAACCAATATCAGGCTTAACGGTGTGTACCCGGAGATGGAGATGAAGACGTTGCCCCTTTTTGCATCGAGGATCACCACCGGGGAAAAGACCATTAAGAAAGGTGAGATCGTCATTCCCGAACTCCTCTCCAGAGGGATGAAGGTGAACGTGGGAGATACCATTGTGGTGATCGCCAATAACAAGGACGGTTCCGTGAACGGCAAACAGCTCAGAGTGAGCGGCATCATCGAGAGCATCACCGGACCGGGAGGCAGGGACGGCTACGTTCATATCGAAGATGCCATGGAGATACTCAGGATGGAGGAGCCGGAGATCAGCGAGATCGCCATACGCCTTAAGGATTTTGGAAAACTCCATGCCGTGTACGATTCTCTGACCGCAATGCTTGCGGGCGAGCAGAACAACCAGGGTAAACCCGCCTTCGAGGTGCATACCTGGGAAGACCTCACCCCGTTCTATAATATCATTCGGATGATCGACATCATGACCATATTCATAAAGATAATGCTCATTGCCATTGTCCTCATCAGCGTGATGAACGTGATGATCATGGCGGTCTATGAAAGGATACGGGAGATAGGCACCATCGCTGCGATCGGCACCATGCCGGGCAGGATCCTCTCCATGTTCGTCATCGAGGGGTTCCTCCTGGGGATCCTGGGCGCTGTTGCCGGCAACGTTATGGGGATCGGCATCATTTACATATTGAAGGCCGTGAAGATTACCTTTGCCTTCGGCAGGCAGACCGGACTTGTCCTGTCGCCCACGGTGGCGCTTCAGGACATTGCGATGATATCCCTGATCGTCATTGTCGTCGCGGTGTTGGGGAGTCTGCAGCCGGCCTTCAAGGCTTCGCGCATGGAACCTATCAAGGCGCTGAGACATGTGTAAGAATTTACGAAAAAAATGTTACGGAAGGAGAGTGTTATGGTGAGAACAATAATCGCAATTCTGACCGGGATATTCCTTGCGGCTCCCGCTTTCGCTGTCGATGGTACCAGGCTGCTCCAGGAGATAGACAGAAACCTTAGCCCCGAGTCATACGAGTCGCATCGCAAGATCATCAATATAGAGCCCGACGGCAGAAAAAAAGAGTTCATCTATTATACGGTCAAGAAAGGCAGGGACAAGGTGGCGGGCCTCTTTACAGCCCCCGCAAGCGAAAAGGGGAGAACAACCCTTCGTCTGGGCGACAACATGTGGCTCTATATCCCGAACGTGGGAAAACCGGTCCGGATCACGAGCCTCCAGTCCGTCGTGGGAGGCGTTTTTAACAATTCAGATATACTGAGTCTCGACTATGCGGTGGAGTACAACGTGGAGAATGTTGAAGAGAAGGACGGGGAGTATCTTATGCACCTCAAGGCAAAGACACGAACCGTTGCCTATGACAGGCTCAAGATGTGGGTCCAGAAGGACAAGACATTACCGGTGAAGATTGAATGCCTTACGGAGGCGAGCATGCTGATCAAGACCCTCTATTTCAAGGATGTGAAGGACTTCGGTGGCGGGATCGTAAGACCTGCTGTCCTCGAGACGGACAGTCCCCTTTACAAGGGCTACAAGTCGGTCATGATATTCGCGAAGATCAAAAAGAGGGAGTTCAAGGATGAGGTCTTTACCCTGACCTTTATGCCGAAGATGGAGTCGCTGAGGTAGGTATGGGTCCGGCAATCAGAGAGAAAGGGAGAGGGGCCGGGAGACTTCCCGGGGCTGTCGCTTTTTGCGTGCTCTTCTTCGCCCTTTGCCCGGTGGTGTTGCCCTTCCTTCTTCCTTTCTCCTTTGCCGAGGAATACACCTTCGATGTATCGGAGGTGGAGAAGAAACCATACCACATAGGCGGGTATATTGAATTCTATCCAATTGTCTTCGGCCTCGACAAGAATTCAGCCATGTACAAACTCAATTTCTACGACCGGAGTGTGGGAGGGACAACCGAAGAATACAACGGAAACCTTCAGATAGAGGCAAGCCTGGAAAAAGGCGTATCCCGCGCCTACATGAAGGCGTATACCAGCTATACAAACAACTGGCAGACAGAAACGACAAAGACCACCATCTTCGAAGGGTACCTGTCCGTCAAGCCGTCATCCTCCTGGGTAGTGGACGCCGGAAAGAAGACCATGAACTGGGGCAAGGGATATGCCTGGAACCCGGCGGCATTCCTCGACAGACCGAAGGACCCCAACGACCCCGAACTTTCCCGTGAAGGATTCATCGTTTCGTCCGTCGATTACACAAGGAGCTTCACCGGGAGGTCTTTAAAGACATTCTCGTTTACACCTGTTCTCGTGCCGGTTTATTCAGGCGTCAATGAGGATTTCGGAGAGGTGGACCACCTGAATTTTGCGTCGAAGTTCTACTTTCTGTTCCACGACACGGACATCGACCTCATGTTCCTCACGGGCGGAAGTAAAACCACCCGCTACGGGATGGATTTCTCGAGGAATATAACAACGAACCTGGAGATACACGGGGAATTCTCCCTGATAAACGGGTACGATAAAACATACACCGACGAGAACGGCAACGTTTTCAAAAGCTCGTACACCGCGAAAAATTATCTCATCGGGCTGAGGTACCTGACGAAGAGCGACACAACGTATATAGTCGAGTATTACCGGAACGGAACGGGCTACACCGGCAAAGAGATGAGAGACTTCTTTTCGTTTATAGACACGGGTTACGACCGTTATATCGCGACGGGCAATACAGCCCTTCTTGACAAAGCATCGAACTTGAACCAGCAGGGGGCGTACGGCCGTATGAACCCTGCGGTCAATTATCTTTACTTCCGCGTCAGTCACAAAGACCCTTTTGACATTCTCTACTACACCCCTGCGATCACCTTGATCGCCAATGTTGACGATAAAAGCTTTTCAGTCACACCGGAGATCACATACACCGGAATAACCAACCTTGAACTGCGTCTGAGGACGGGGATAATCGCCGGTGCCGGGGGCACTGAATATGGCGAGAAACAGAACGATTACAGGATGGATTTCCGGGCCAGATATTACTTTTGAGCGTCACCCCGCTCTCGTTGATGTCGGTTCAAAGCAATGCCCTTCGTGCAAGAGGGAAAGAATTCATGGTATAAAATGGTGCCATCCAGACCATAAGGCCATTCCGGAAAAGGTGTTTCCAAAGGGGCCTTCGGAGGGAATCGCTGTAATTTGCTACAATTTGTGGTTGTGTCATTGACAGGCCCACAGAAAACGTAATAATATCAAGCACGCGAGAGTGGCGGAACTGGCAGACGCACTGGACTTAGGATCCAGCGGGTTAAACCGTAGGGGTTCAAATCCCCTCTCTCGCATTTGAAGTACTATAAAAAGTTTGCGCCAGTCTTCATGTGACCTGGTTTTGCGATAATGGATAAATATGCTAATCTTTGGGTGAAATAAAGGGAGCATAATAGCCATGGAACAGGCCGGTCAGAGACCGAGAAGGAGCTCCACCCCCAGCAGCGAAAGTACGAGATCATAGAGGCCATCAAAGGGTGTGCCGCCATACGGGAAGAAGGCCTTGACAAGCTACCGCATCGCAAGATCCATGTAGTACACGTGGAAACGCGAGCTTGTCGTGGGCATCGACGTTAGTCTGAGGAACATAAACCCGGCAGGTTCCCGGACCCTAAAAGTTCGAGAAGGAGATCAAGGCGCACCCATGAACTACCTCACCAGCAAAAAGTTCTCCTTTTCCTCCGACTGTGTCCCCTCCGATACCTTCGGGGTGGTGAAGCTCGCGGGGA
>DHVP01000050.1 GCA_002412715.1 Deltaproteobacteria bacterium UBA5205 | reverse complement strand
CAACGCCCACGTGGTATCACTGTCTGCGTTTCCCGCAGGAAATGATGAGAAATCCCTTTTAGATTCTTCACCTCCTATTTACATTACTCAGTTTTCACCATAATGACCTACTCCATTCTTCAATCCCAGCCTCCACCATGGAAACCACGCTTCATTCACACAATATAGTGCTTTATTTACCCGAAACAAGGAGCAGAACTCTCTCGTTGTCGCTTGCCAGATGTAATGTGGCATGACCGACGAGGACGCAAAAACACGACTACAGGAAGGAAAAAATGAAGTGAGGCGTTTGGATTGAACCGATAGCGGAAAACTTCCACCTACAATCTTGCATACCACTTCGGTGAAGTGCCGTGGATTAAGGGAAGAAACAGTTCCCCAATAGACGCGCAACACAATATATGAAACAATATCTGAAGGACCCGGCAGCACATAGACATTTATAATCACGCGATGCTCGTGGTCCGCTATAATCATTGCGGAGCCGACAGTGATCAAAAGCAGAGAGGATGTGTGGTATCGGATAAATCCATTACAGGCCAGAACTAGCAGAGTTTTGGTTGCGCTCCTCACAACCCTCATCCTGTTCCTTTTGGGGGGCTTCACCATGGCGCTGAAGGTCAATAGCCAAACCATGTTTCCAGAGACGGGTTTTGGGTCAGTGCCCCTTGATGTCAGCAAAACCATGCGCAGTTTCCAGATGACGAAAAACGCCGTTATCCGGCAGGATTGTGCCGGAGATTCCAAGGACAACGTCCAGTCACAGCAAGGGGGAAACTCGCTCTCGTTAGAAGAGGAGCGATGGGAAACTTTTTTTCTGGTCCACTGGTTTACAAATGAAGGTTTTGCCAAACCGCCGGATTCACCGAAGGGGAATATGCTGCAACCCATGGAGAGCCAACGCCCATCTGACGAGATAAGGCCGGATCGAGACAGTTTCTTGCTGAACGAAGAGCAGGCTTTTTCAAATGCCAGCATAAAGGGGTCCAGCGATCCGTCTCACAATTGGAAAGGAATCGGGAAGGACACGGCATATTTTATGGGTTATCAGGCTATTTTTGCCGGTTTCCTTTACCTTCTGCCGGAGAGGATAACCAACTGGACTAGCGATAAAACATGGGCACAAAACGTGCAAAATCCAACCTGGGACGATGATCCGTTTTGGATCAACTATCTGGCTCACCCATATTTTGGTGCTACCTACTACATCAGGGCCAGAGAGCGAGGTTTCGGGGACTTGGGCTCATTCTTGTACTCGGCGTCTCTTTCCGCACTGTTCGAATTTGGAATTGAGGCTTTTTTTGAGCCTCCATCGTATCAGGATTTGATCGCCACTCCTGTGGGAGGAATACTGATCGGCAAATTTATTTTCGAACCAATCAGGGAGGGTATCAAGGCCAAGAAAGAGCTTATATGGTCTGATCACCTGATTCTGATCCTGACCGATCCGCTTGGAGCAGCAAATATTGTAGTAGACCGATGGTTAGGCGTCAAGTCGGACATTCGACTAACTGGTCCCCCGAGCATGCCAGTGCTGCCTTATCAGTCTCCCTATGATGCTGCCGCATCTCCGAGAAGGCAGGATGATAACCGTTCCAGGCGGCACGATGGGGCTGGCATTCAATTGCATCTTGTTTGGTAGGGAGAAGTGTTGTCTAAAACTTGTCAACAACGGACAATGAATACCGGACCATTTCCCGTTCCGATTTATCGCAAGAGAATTGAGAGACCAGCCGATTGGGCGACTGGGTCGGCCTAAGGAGACCGCCGCAGCCATTCTTTGATTGTGCCGCTCCGGCGCAAGCTTTGTGATCGGTCACCCTTGTTGTCGACGGCTACACGGCTGGTTGAAGGTTCCATGCACCGCCGGCAATCAACTTTCAATATTTATTCCAGTTCAATAGGAATAGAATTGTCCTGGGGTGAAAAAGTAGATTGCCAGTTGAAAGATTGTAGTTTTAGTCCAATATGGTGATCGCAACATTTCAGGAAGTAACAAATTGAGTAAGGCCTTAGAACTCAACCGATAGCGGGAAAACTTCTCGTTTCACCTACAAAGCAATATCGCGCCCTCGAGGGATGGGTATCGATTACGGAAAGAAGCTTACGACGACTGTAAACGCAATGACCCGCACGATTCCTTTTGATGCCCTATTTATTTGTCCTTACATTCATCTAACGCGCGCCTGACTGCTTGCGCTAATTCCTGCTTGGCTACGGGTTTCATGAGGAATTTCTTAATGCCCGCTTCCTTTGCCTTCTCCGGAGAAACAGTTGCGCTATGACCGGTGCAAAGAATGATAGGGATATTCGGTCGTATTGCGAGTAGTTCCCTGGCAAGCTGTGTTCCCGACATTGAAGGCATGGACTGATCGGTGATGACAAGATCAAAGTGCGAAGGATTGGAAGAAAATTTCTTCAGTGCCTCGGCGGGATCGGTCAAGGCAACCGCGCGGTAACCGAGCTTTTCAAGCGCCGCTTTCGCCCATTCCACGAGCATGTGCTCGTCATCGACAAAAAGGATGCTCCCGGTGCCTGTGGGGATCTGAAGGGGCCCTGGCTGATCTTCTTTCGCTTCTGTTTTTACCTTGGGCAAAAATACTCTGAAGATAGAGCCGATTCCAGGCTTACTCTCAACGGTAATCGTGCCCCCAAGATCGGTGACTATTCCATACACCACCGCAAGGCCCATGCCTGTTCCTTCGCCCAGTTCCCGCGTCGTAAAGAAAGGTTCGAAAATCCGTATCATCACCTCGGGGCTCATGCCGACACCTGTATCCCTCACCATAAGCTGTACATATTCCCCTATTATAATATCTGTTACTAATGCGGGTGAATCGATATCGTTGAGGCTGATCTCCAGAATTCCGCCTTTTTCTTCCATGGCAAGAGAGGCGTTGGTGGCGAGGTTCATGAGCATCTGCTGCACCTCTGTCGGGGCCGCGACGATCGTGTCCGACGTGGTCATGATGTTGAGTCTTATCTCAATATTTGCGGCAATGGAGGCCCTGAGAAGCTGCGCCGTCTCTTTGATAAGAGGAGACAGGGACAGGGCGATCCTCTCATGATTGGTCTTTCTGCTGAATGCCAGGATCTGCTTCACTAGGTCCCGCGCCCTCAGTGCAGACTTATGGACATTTTGAAGACTTTTGCCTACAGGCAGACAATCGGCAGAATCCTCAATGGCCATCTCAGTGAAACCAAGGATAGCCGCAAGGATGTTATTGAAGTCATGGGCGATTCCCCCTGCAAGGGTACCAATGGCCTGCATTTTTTGGGTCTGACGGAGTTGCTCTTCAAGCTCGACCCGTTCAGAGACATCACGCCACAGCAATACGTAACCGCTGATCTTCCCGTCGCTGTCCATCAAGGAAGACATGGTAGATTCGACGGGAAAAGATGAACCATCTTTTCTTCTCCGAGCAAGTCGGCTGACGAACGAGGCACCCGGGGTTTTTATCCTCTGTCTGGCTGCCTCATAAGCAGCATGGTCAACATTTTCAGCCCGTAAGAAACTTATCTCTTTTGTTATCGACTCTTCCTGACTGTATCCTGTCATCGAGGTAAAAGCGGGATTTACGTATTGAATTTGCCATGAAGAATCTACAATGATAACGCCTTCAGCCGCGTGCTCAACGGCCGCTGCAAGACGTTTGCGATCCTCTTCCATTTGAATTCGCATAAGTGCACCGCCTACCTGAAGCGCTACCATTTCAAGCGTCATTCTGACAGACGGGTCTATCTTGTCGAATCTAAGGGACCCAAGATTTAGACAGGCAACCGCAATACCTTCATGGCATATCGGGAGTATCGCAATGCCGCGAATGGAGTGTATGGGGTCAGGAATACCAAGGTCCTGGAAAGTCGCGTAGATAGGTTTACACTCCCTGACAATTTGGGCATTGACCATATCCTTGTCGTAGTGTGAGAAAGCGGATAACAATTGAGGTGAAAGGTTCCCGTGAACAGCGAGATCAATATCACCCGAATGGCGGTCTATGAGGTATATCCCCCCAATGTCCATACCGGATACGAAAAAAGCAGTATCAAGGCACAATTCCAGGGCATGCGTGAGGTCGGAGGTACTACTGAGCGCCATGGATAGATCATTGGCTGCTTTGATTAATTCCTCTGTTCGTTTGCGTTCCTCCACCTCGGCCTTAAGCTCGATGTAAGCATTTTCCAGCTCGGCAGTCCTTTCCTTTACGCAAATCTCCAGCTCATCATGAGTCCTGCGTAATGCCTCTTCGGCTTGTTTGCGCTCGGTAATTACATCAAATACTGCCACAAAGTATTCTCTCCGCGGACTATATACGGATACTGAAAACCACATCCCCAAAGCTTCAACATATCTCTCGAACTTCTCGGGCATGCCCGTCAATGCAACCCTGCCATAGATCTCGAACAGTTCCGGATCAATTGCCCGTATGCCGGGAATAACCTCTGTGACCTTTTTCCCGATCACGTTTCTTAACCCGGTCAAAGCTTCGAAGGCTGTGTTTACGTCACGATAGATAAAATCTTTCGGCGTGCCCTCGTCAAAGATCATCTGACAGTACGCAAACCCTTCGAGCATATTCTCAAAGAGTGAACGATAACGCTGCTCGCTTTCCTTTAAAATCTCTTCGACCTTTTTGCGCTCCGTAATGTCATGGACCATGCCGACTGATCGCACGATCACGCCCGATGCATCCCTGATATGTTCGCATTTCTCATGAACGGTACGGATTGCGCCGTCTGACTTCCTCACCGCCCGATGCTCGATCTCGTATGCATCTCTCCCTTCAAGCAAGGATTTAGTATATGCCTGGTTAACATCTGCCCGGTCGTCGGGGTGTACACGATCGAGAAAGGCCTCATATGTAGCGTCGAACTCCTGTGGGCGAACGCCAAAGATACGATAAACTTCATCAGACCAGTACAGCCGGCGGTCTGCTATCTCGAACTCCCAACTGCCCAGGAGCGCGATCTCCTGGGTCCTATTCATCCTCGCCTCGCTGGCCCGGAGCTGTTCTTCTATGGCACGCTGTTTGAGCTGCCTGATACCTATATCGCTCAACAGTTCAGCGAACTCTGCAAAGTACTCGAGAAAAGGCTGGAGTCGAGCCTCATCCATCACGGGGATCTTCTGAGCACAGGATAAATATTCCGCTTCATCAAAACCAAATTCCTTCGCCTGTTTACGGAAAAAGTCGAGATCGGGAGGTTGAAAGAGAAATTGGCCGGTGAAGAAATTCGCAACATGCTCCCCTTCGACGACGATAGGCACGGCGGCGTCTACCAATCCATTCCTGCATTGATAAAGGGAATATTTTTGCCCGGATTTTATCTTGTTGGCGATATGAGTGTCGCTTTCGATGCAGCGCCGCCTTGTGTCGGGATTGCTGCGGTGAAACCGCGAACAAATATCCTGCCAGCCGGAGCGGGTGAGAACGGTGCCGTCACGCGTAACCACTGCGGTGGCAATACCGGTGGCTTTAAAGAAAAGATCCGTAAGCCTTTGGACTCTTGGAATATCGACGAGTTCAGAAAAATTGTGTCGAATCATTGTCCACCTCCCTGCTATTATTGGAAGCGACCATTTGGCTTCTTTGCCTTGTGTTTACTACTTCCTGTAAGGACAACGAACGGAATAGTATACCCAGACACAGTACAAAATCAAACACAAAAACCTCATATAGCCTCTAATATCAACGGTTTGCGCAATTCGTGTATTTTTGTTCTTTTCTTTCCGTTATTTATATTCGTTATGCGATTCCCTGTAAACTTTTCAGTAAAAAACTATTTTCGGGTAGTTCTTCCTCGTGCATGTATATAACAATAGTAAAATTTGCATATTCATATCGGTAATGGTGTTCCGGTTCTGCGGCGATTTTAATATTGCGTTGGCTTCCTTTGTCGGGGTATTGTGAGATGTCCGTGATTTTTTATTTATTATTGCTTGTTGTGGTTGGGGGTGTTCCTTTCATCGCCTAAAAAGAAGCTTACCCTATTGTGATATTGAGCTACTGTATCACAACGAAATTATGGACATCCATTACCAAATAGTATTCCGTTACATACTTGCAAGGCAATTCTGGCGATTACGGTATGGAACCTTCAATGTGCTGAAGATGGTTGATCTTACCGACTTCAGGAAGAAATAGGTCATACCCCGGTTACAGGGTACACCTGGTATGCGACGGAGACGTCCCCGAGTCGACTGAACCGACACAGGGAGAGCATTCTAGTCGCCGCGGTTCACCAGTTCCTGAAAGGCATTCACCCATTCCTTCCAAGCCACATCGAAGTCCGGTATCTCCTTGAGCATTGGGCCCAGGCGGTAGATCCACGCATTTCAGGCCATGGTGGTTGAGTGCCGACCAGTAATGGCCCCAGCGCCTGGCGAGCGAATGCAAGGTCGAATGTGGGATGTGCACCCGCCTTTGCCAGGAAAGAGGCCTCAAATCCTGCCCAACTGTCCTTTTGTTATAATACGATGGTCATTCATACTCTGTATAGCCTATCTATGACTAATGGACTATAACATCTCTGGGAAAAATGAAGTCCTTTTTCATGTCTCGACCGCCATCACGAACTTAAGGCCCCTCGACGAATGCATGGGGCCCTTTGCAGATTCTTCGCGAAAAACCGCTGATTATGGCATGTACCTGATGATTTATTCGAACAGTTCTTCAGGAGAACCCTTCGGGTCTCGCGATGCTGCATTCTAATATTCTGTCTGTCGTGCATTAAAAGCCTTCACTAATCCATCGAGCGGGGGGCCTAATCCCCGGGCAGCCGATAGCGAAGGATCACGGGACCCGTTCCGTTTTCGGGGCGCGTGGACCGGGCACGTAAGTGACCGGGACCGATGCGCCTGACTGCACCGGGTTGGCAATACGCTGATAACTCATGTCTGCGGATTTCCAGCCGACTTTACGGGAACACCTCTGTCCGCAATAAGCATCGAGCGACCCGAAAGCGGTTAACGGGTGTGACCCGTAGCGTGGCTGCCCGGGGATTAGGCCCCCCGCGGACCTTGCCCACAATGGAGAAACTTCCGCTTCCATAACCCTGCACCACCAATTACCAATTACCTGTCTTCTTGACCTTTCAGGATAAAAGGCGCAAAATTACAAAGTAATTTATTGACTGGAGGGATTAATGGCACTCATAGACGACATCAGAAAGAGGACCGAAGAGGGCTTAAAAACCTTGAAAGAGACGGCTCAGGACATCGCCTTTAACGTTGAGAAGCAGGCCATGATCGGCAAAAGGAAATACCTCGATGTTTCGAAGCTGCAGCGTTCAATTCAGAAAGCCAATGCCGAGATCGGCGAGTACGTTTACGATCAGTTTACCTGCGGCAAGAACATCTCCTGCGATGACCCCTTCATCCTCGACCGGATCAATTCCATCACGAGGATGCGCTTGACCATTAAAGATATCGAAGAAGAAATAGTCGATCTCGAGTCAACCAGGCCGCCAGAGAGGTAAAAAGGGTTCCGGGATCGGGGGCCTTATCCGAATCCGATCTCCTATCCTTTGGCCCTTACCTTCCGTTGTATGAGTTCCATAAGGATCTTCATTTCGTCCCCGTAGAACACGGTGATGGGCAGCCACATTTGGATTCCATCGACGAAATAGAGGTGGATTCCCCGTTTGATCTTTTTATATTCGATGAGTTCCGGCCAATCCCTTGTAAGTTCGCTGTCTGACCTGCGTATCACGATGCCGTTGCCGGTGAATGTCAGAGATACCTCCGGGTCCTTACCGGTCCCCGGGCTCGTTGCGGACTTTCTCTTTTCCATTTCCGGCTTGGCCAGAAAGACCCAGATGATGGCGCCCCCGAGGATGATCCAGAGGAAGCTGAAGATGTTCGGCTTGCCGCCGAAGAGTCCCATCAAACCCAGCATGAGGCAGAAGATTCCGATGGTGCTTATGATGAATCTTTTCGCCGGGGCCAGCGTCGTTCTTTTCGGCGGACCTTCTTTGTGAAGCCCCAAAAGTTCCTTTGTCTCTTCCGCCTTGTTGAACCTGTATAATTCCGAGAGCGGTACCTGCAATGTCAAATCTTCCCGGAATTCCCCGGGCGTCGTCGTTTCGGGCATGTGGTTATTCTATTGGGTTGAAACCGGAATTGCAAATGGAAAGAGACAGGTCATGGAAAGAGACAGGTCATGGGCAATAGGTAATAGGTAATAGGAAAAGAAAAAGTCTTTTCCGGTTTTTCCCATCACCTATCACCCATTACCTATTACCCGCCTCACATATACTTCTTTATGAGTGACTCCGCTATCTGGACCGCGTTCAGTGCGGCTCCTTTTCTGATGTTGTCGGCGACTATCCACATGTTGAGACCGTATTTGACGGTATCGTCAACCCTGATCCTGCCGACAAAGGTGTCGTCTTTGCCTGCGGCATCCAGGGCAAGGGGATACTTATTCTTTGCCGGGTCGTCGACCACTTTGACGCCGGGTGCTTTCTTGAGGAGTTTGCGTGCCATGTCCGGGGTTAGTTCCCGTTCGAATTCGACGTTTACCGATTCCGAGTGCCCGTAGAAGACAGGGACCCTCACGGTTGTCGCCGTGACGGCGATGGATTCGTCTTCCATGATCTTTTTCGTCTCGTTGACCATCTTCATCTCTTNNGCGGCAGGCAGTTGAAGGCGATCTGATGGGGATAAACGTTCTTTTCTATCTTTTTCATATTGTAAATGGCCAGCACCTGCGCCTCTAATTCCTTTATGGCCTTCATCCCGGTGCCCGAAACGGCCTGATAGGTGGATACGACGATCCTCTTGATCTTTGCCGCGTCGTGGAGCGGTTTCAGAGCGACGACCATCTGGATCGTCGAACAATTGGGGTTCGCGATGATGCCCCGGTTGGTGTGTCGCGCGATCGCATGCTCGTTTACCTCGGGAACGACGAGAGGGATGTCCGGCTCCATCCTGAAGGCACTCGTATTGTCGATGACGACGCATCCGCTTGCCGCTGCGATGGGCGCGAACTTGAGGCTGACCGATCCGCCCGGTGAGAAAAGGCCGATGTCGATGTCTTTGAAGGAATCCTCCTTCAATTCCTGCACCTTTACGTTTTCACCATGAAAGCTCATAGTCTTGCCCGCGCTCCGCGAGGAAGCGAGAAGTGTCAAGGTCTTGACCGGGAAATTCCGTTCCTCGAGGACTTTTACCATTTCGTTTCCGACGGCTCCGGTGGCCCCGGCGACTGCAACGTTGTACTGTTTCATTTAGCCCTCCAGCTTTTTCTTGAGATAGTTTATCAACCCCCCCTCATTGATGAGCTCCACCATGAAGGGAGGGATGGGTTTGGCTGTGACTTCCTTGGTTCCACACCGGATGATGCCCGTTGTGATGTCGACTTCGATCTCGTCTCCATTCCGCACGAGGTCATAGATGTCCGCTTCGAGGAGCGCGAGGCCCTTGTTGAAGGCGTTGCGGTAGAATATACGTGCGAAGGTCTTTGCGATTACAAGGGGTATTCCCAGTGCCGTGATGGCGATGGGCGCGTGTTCCCGCGAGGAACCGCAGCCGAAGTTTGTGCCTGAGACAATGATGTCGCCGGCCTTGACCTCTCGCGGAAAGTTGGGAGCTACAGGCTCCATACAGTGCGATCCCAGGACCTTCGGGTCCGTGTGGGCCAGGTACTGCGCGGGTATGATGATATCCGTGTCGATATTGTCTCCGAATTTCCAGATCTTTCCTTTCAGTATCATAATACCTCCTCCGGACGGGCTATCGTTCCCTTGATCGCCGTGGCCGCGGCGACGGCGGGACCGGCGAGGTAAACCTCGCTCTGAGGATGCCCCATCCTTCCGATAAAGTTCCTGTTCGTTGTGGCAACGGCCCTTTCTCCCTTTGCCAGAATGCCCATGTGACCGCCAAGGCAGGGACCGCAGGTCGGAGGCGAAATGATGCATCCCGCGTCGAGGAATATTTGGAAATATCCCCGCCGCATGGCCTCGCCGTAAATTGCCGGCGTGGCAGGAATGATGATGCATCGCAGACCCTTCCTGACCTTCTTGCCTTTAAGGATGGTTGCGGCCATCTCCAGATCTTCCAGCCTGCCGTTGGTGCAGGAGCCGATGACTACCTGGTCGATGTGCGTTCCTCCCAATTCCCCCGCGTCTTTGACGTTTGACGGGAGCGAAGGACAAGCCACGCTGAAGCCCACTTTGGATACGTCGATCTCATAGATCTGAGCGTATTTCGCGTCGGCGTCGCTCTCGAAGACCTTGTAGGGCCGTGATGCATGTTCCTTCATGTAGGCTGTCGTCTTGTCATCGACAGGGAAGATGCCGTTTTTTCCACCGGCTTCGATGGCCATGTTTGCGATAGAGAAACGGGAGTCCATGGACAGGGCACAGATGGCCTCGCCGCTGTATTCCATGGAGCTGTAAAGCGCCCCGTCAACCCCGATCATGCCGAGTATATGAAGGATCAACTCCTTGCCGGTCACCCATTTCTGCCAGTTTCCGTAGCAGTGGAACTTGAGGCTTTCGGGTACCTTCAACCAGATGCGGCCCGTTACCATCCCGTATGTGACATCCGTCGAGCCCATACCCGTTGAGAAAGCGCCAAGCGCCCCATACGTGCATGTGTGGCTGTCGGCCCCGATGACGAGATCGCCTGCCACGACGAGCCCCTTCTCCGGCAGGAGGGCGTGTTCAATGCCGCATTCACCGCCTTCGAAGAAGTTGACGATTTTGTATTTTTGCGAGAACTCCCGGATCTTCTTACAGTTCTCGGCGGATAGAATATCCTTGTTGGGTGTAAAATGGTCGAGGACGAAGACGACCTTTTCGGGGTCGAATACAGCCTTTGCCCCTACCTTTTCAAACTCCTCTATGGAGAGAGGCCCCGTGATATCGTTGGCCATGGCGAGATCTATGCGGCAATCGACGATCTCCCCCGGTTCCACCCTGTCTTTATCCGCATGTGCCGCCAGTATTTTTTCTGTTATAGTCATTCCCATGTCGTTCCCCTTAAGACGTTTTCGTTTTCAGGTATTCCAGCCGGTTCAGCGCATTGATGTATGCCTTTGCACTGGCCACGATGATGTCCGTGTCCGCCCCTTTCCCTATGGCTTTGAGGCCCTTTTCCGAAAGCTTGACAAAGACCTCGCCCTGGGCGTCCATATCCTGCGTGATGGAGTTGACGGAGAATTTTTCCAGCTTGCTCGTCGTCTTGACGAGTCTTTTTATGACCTTGAATGCCGCATCGACGGGACCGTCGCCGGTACCGACGTCCTGGACCATATTCCCGTTGATCTCCATCTTCACGGTGGCCGTGGGTATTGTCGTGTTGCCGCAGCTTACATTGAGATATACAAGCTTGCAGTTCTCGGCTGTTTTGTATATCTCATCCATAATGATCATTTCGATATCTTCATCGTAAATGTTCTTCTTCATGTCAGAGAGCGTCTTGAAGCGCTTGAAGACAAGGTTCAGCTCCTTTTCATCGAGCGTATACCCCAGGTTCTCTATACGGTCCCTGAAGGCGTGCCTGCCTGAGTGTTTGCCGAGAACTAAAGAGCTCCTGGGGATACCCACGGATTCCGGTGTCATGATCTCATACGTGAGCTTCGCCTTGAGGAGGCCATCCTGGTGGATGCCCGATTCGTGCGCGAATGCATTAGCCCCGACTATGGCCTTGTTCGGCTGGACGGGTACGCCCGTGATGGAGGTTATGAGCCTGCTCGACGGATAGATCTTTTCGGAAACGATACGGGTATCGGCGCTGAAATTGGCCTTCCTCGTCCTTAAGATCATGGCTATTTCCTCGAGGGAGGCGTTGCCGGCCCGTTCGCCTATACCGTTGATCGTACACTCCACCTGGCGCGCCCCGTTGTGAATGGCGGCTATGGAGTTGGCGACGGCGAGGCCCAGATCGTTGTGACAATGAACGCTGATCACGGCCTTGTCGATATTGGGCACGGTTTTCCTGATGTAGCTGATAAGTTCGCCGAACTCATGGGGGACGGCATATCCGACCGTGTCGGGTATATTGACCGTCGTTGCCCCGGCGTCGATGACCTCGGCAACCACCTTGCACAGATAGTCCCAGTCGCTTCTCGTTGCATCCATGGCGGAGAACTCGACGTTGTCGGTGTATTTCCTGGCCCGTTTTACGGCGGCGACCGCGATCGCAAGGACCTCGTCGCGGGTTTTTTTGAACTGGTGTTTGAGGTGAATGTCCGACGTGGAGATAAAGGTGTGGATTCGGGGCTGCGCCGCTATCTTGATCGCCTTCCACGCCCGGTCTATGTCCTCGTCGTTGGCGCGCGCGAGCCCTGCTATCTGACAGTTCTTTATTGTCTTGGCTATCTGTTTCACGGCGTCAAAATCGCCCTCGGAGGCGATGGGGAAGCCGGCTTCGATGATGTCCACGCCGAGGAGCTCGAGCTGTCGTGCCACCCTGAGCTTTTCTTGAGTGTTCATGGTATTGCCGGGCGATTGCTCGCCGTCGCGCAATGTCGTATCAAAGATGAATACTTGTTCTGACATGCTCTGTCTCCTCCTTGTTTTATTTTCCATCCCGTCCAAAACGGGAGGGCGCTGCCGTCTATTTTATTTTCAGGTCGAGGTCTTAAAGAGTTGATTCGTGAGCTTTGTTCCCCGACCCGCTTTGTCCTGCCTATGCGAGACGGTCCGGGGAACGTGTCCGGATCTTCTTAAGCAGGAGCTCCATCAATGTGTCCTCATCCTCGATCCGGGCTTCGATCGACAGATAGAACAGGTTATCGGGAATCTCCAGGCCAAGGAGTTTCACCGCGTCCTTTTCCGTCGTGACGATACATTCGATACCCGTGACGGACGCCATCATGTGCAAATCCTTCCGGGTGTACCTGTGGTGATCGGGATAGGATGTTTCATGGACCACGTCGGAGCCGATCTGCTTCAAGAGCTGAAAAAACGACTGATTGTCGCCAAGTCCGGAAAAAGCGAGGACCCGCTTGTTTTTCAGGAAGTTGTAATGGGCTATAAGGTTGTTCTTAACATTATAGATGTGCACCGGTCTATACCTTACCTGGAACCTGGGAATGCCTCTCGTGAAATAGATGGTGGCGCTGTCCGGCTCGGACTTGCTGACAAGTATGATGTCGCTGGCCCGCACCCTGGATACGGGTTCCCGGTATGGGCCGAGGGGGAACAACTCCTGTCTGCTCAATGATTCCCGGCCGTTGAGTATGAGGATTTCCGCATCTTTTTTCACGTCCCGCACCTGGAAACCGTCGTCAAGGATGGCTACGTCTATATTGCAGTCCTCGATGCCGCGCTCGATGGCGCTGAGGCGCTCTTTCCCAACGATGACGGGAATGCGCGTTCTCTTGGCCAGCATATATGCCTCGTCTCCGGCCGTCTCGGCTGTATCGTTCCTGATGTCCACGGGAAAGGTTCCGTTCTTCTTCCTCATGTATCCCCGCGTGATGATCCCGGGGTTAAAACCCTTGTCCTTGAATCTCCGGGAGAGCCGTTCGACAACGGGAGTCTTGCCTGTCCCGCCAAGTGTTATGTTCCCGACGCTGATGACCGGTATGGAGGCGCTCTGTGTCTTCATGATCCCCGTCGTATACATATACTCTCTTGCGATGAGTGCTATCTGGTAGAGATAAGAAAGAAAGGCGAGGGGGATATAAAGGAACCACCTTGCTGTTTTCGCTTCGCCATTCCAAACCTTTACCATGGTATCACGCATAAGCAAGGAAAATTTATAACAGAAATATGTAGGAAAAGCAATAAGTTAAAAGGATAGGTCATGGGTTATGGGTGCGGGGTTATGGGAACAACCAAAGCATGTTTTGTAATACCCATGACCCACCGCTGTCCAAAATAATCCATTTCTCGGACTGCTTTCTTTATGAAGCAATGATTCAGGACAGGTAAATCCCGCATTTCAAAACCAGTTTGCCTTATCTCGTTCAGTTCGTCATTCCGGTTTTCTCTATTCGTCATTCCGGCGCAGGCCGGAATCCAGGAAGACCTCTCATACAACAGGAAGCATACGTATACAGAGCACCACACAGTGTTTAAATAGTACAGTTGGGATGTCCCTTCGTTTGGTGGTTCCTTATCCAGAATCTCTTGTGGTTTCCGGCCTTCGCCGGAATGACGGAAGAAGGGGCCGGATGACGGAGGAAGATGTTGGAATGACGGAGGAAGATGTTGGAATGACGGAGGAAGATGTTGGAATGACGGAGGAAGCATATGGTGCGTTAGTCTGTGACTGTCCGGAACGAGGTTGACCTTTCCATTATTTTTGGACAGATGTGACCCATCACCCATGACCCGTCTTCATTCTATATGGAACAGCGGGGCCTGGATGTGGATTGAACGGCAGGATGGGCATTTGCCGGGTTTTGTCAGGCGGTCACGTTTTTTGAAGACGAATCCGCAGTGCTTGCAGGCCGCACTGATAACTTCGAGGTGTTTATCAGTCTTGTTAAGGGTTCGCCGGAGGTGTTCCAGGTGGTCGCAGACATCTCTCTCGGGTATCCTTACGATATTCGAGAGGTCCTTTGCTGAGTAGGTTCCTTCTTCAAGGAGCGCCGCAATATAATGGCGTATCGTTTCATAGCGTTCGACGGGTGCTTCGAGACCTTCTTTCTTTCTTGTCATCGCGGTCAACGTAGTGCATCTATTTCAGTGCAAGAGAAACATGAGAGATGCCGTCGGGCCCGCGCCCGATCACGGCGATGGTCGATGGGTGGAGCAATGCCTCCATCTTCTTGGCTTTCATCCCTGTACCTCCGGACATTAAATGGAATGGCCTATACGTCCATTCTAGCAGAAAATTGCAAATGCGGTCCTATTTGCCTTTTCGTTTTAGAACGGTAAGTGTCTCCAGATGCGATGTGTGAGGGAAGAGGTCAAAGGGGGCGACGCGCTCCAGCGAATAGCCTGCCGTAATGAGGCGGCCGAGGTCGCGGGCCAGGGTTGCGGGGTTGCAGGAAACATAGATCAGCGTTGCCGGCATGAGCGCGGTCAGAAGGCCCATGCCCCTGCCGCTCAGACCGCTTCTCGGCGGGTCTATGATGATAAGATCGGGTTTCTTGAATCCCCGGTCCATGACGATATCTTCGACCTTTCCGGCATGGAAGGAGCAGTTGGTGATGGAGTTTATCGAGGCGTTCTCGCGGGCATTTTCGATGTTTCCCTTGAGTGAATCGATGCCTGTGACCTTTTGGGCATTACGGGACAACAGGAGCTCGATGGGGGCCATTCCACAGTAAAGGCCGAGGATATTCCCATACTGCCGTGACCCTGCAATACGTCCGATCTCCTCGTAAAGGAGTGCGGCACCGGCAGGGTTGGGCTGGAGGAAGGATGCGGGGTAGACGTTGAGGGTCAGTCCCGCGAGTGCTTCCTCGATAAAACGCTCCCCGCCTTCATGGCGCAGGTGGCTGTAATCAATGTATGAGCCGGGGCGGTTGCTGATTGCCCTCCACAGGCTTGTCACGCGCGGAACCGCCTTTTGCAGACGATCATAGAGTTCGCCCATTGCATGGTCTTCATCACCTTTGGTTTCGATAATGACCATGATATTTCCCGTTGATTTCGATTCCCGCAGGATAAGGTGGCGCAGCGTCCCCCGCTTTGCTCGCTCGTCGTAGGGAAAGAGGCCCTCGGAATGGATGTGTTCTTCGATGACCTCAAGTATCTCTCTCAATACCGGGCTGAATATCCTGCAATCGGGGACGGGGACGACACCGGGACGGACGCGGCCGCCCGGGGATGCAGATTCGCGCATGCCGGCGATTATCCGGCTGCCGTCGCTGCCGAAGGCCAATTCTATCTTGCTTCGATAGAAATATGTCAACGGCGAAGGCGTGATCTCGCCGAAGCGGTTGCCGGCCACATCGATCCCGCCGAGCCTCTTGAGAGACTGCTTGAGATGAGAGCCTTTGATTTCGAGCTGTTTCGCATAATCCATCGATTGAATGGTGCAGCCTCCGCATATCCCGAAATGGGGACAGGGGGCTTCGATCCTGTAAGGAGAGGGTTCCTGGACGGCGACGACTTCGCCGTAACCATAGCGTTTTTCACGTCTTATTATGCGGATTGCCACCCTGTCGCCGGGTATCGTGCCGGGCACGAATACAACGAAATCATCGGCCTTTGCCACACCTTCGTCCCCGGGCATGGCAATGTCGGTGACGGTTACAACGAGCGGCCCGGTGTCGCCGAAGGAGGGGCGCCCTTTATACTTCATCGATGGCAACCGGTTTTTTCCTGACCGGGAAGGAGACGGTGAACGTTGTCCCGCCCGAATTGAGACAATCCGCCTTGCTCCTGATGGAAAGGCATTGCGAGATATTGCCGGGGCATACGTCCCGGTCGGTGGGTATATAGATGCAGCGGTTGCTTTCAAAACTGATATCAAAGCCGAAGCGCAAAGAGTAATATTTCATTCTCAGGAGGTCGAGCCCTTTCCCCCCTGCTCCGAATTCAAAGGGCTTTTTCGATGAATAAAGGTCTGTTTCCTTCGCATGGTGAAGTCCGTCGAGGAGATACCTCTGATTCTCTTCGGTGATGCCCACACCGGTGTCGGTGACAGACAGGACGATCCTGTCATCCTTTTGGTCCAGGCCGACCCGTATCGACCCGCCATCGGGGGTGTTTTCAATGGCGTTCTTTATGAGACCCTCGGCGATATCCCGAAGGATCTCAGGGTCGATGGAGATGAACAGGTCGTTGGCGCCGTCCACCCGTATATCGAGATCGCGGCCGGAGAGCCTGCTTTTTATTCGATCCACCACTGAGACGACAAAGGTATAGAGGTCGATGGACTGGAAAAACTGGGTGCTCGCCTCGAAATACTGGTCTACCCAGTCCCTGAGGGCATTCCAGTGTGCGCGAATATCCGCGGGCACCTCCGAAAGACTTTCCATCCGTTGCCAGAGGCTTTCGAGGTCTCCTACAAGCATCACCGCCTCGAGTTCCTGGGAGAGCCTGAATATTTTGTCTGTTTCGCGGGATATGGTGAAGAGCCTCTGGAGGTTGCGCTCCACGGAATCGATAAGCTCCCGTATGACCCGGTACTGCGGGGTGGGTTCGAGCTTTCGTTTTATGAGCCTCACGCTTCCCTGAATGACTGACAGCGGTGTCTTGAGCTCGTGGGAGATATGATCCACCGCCTTTGTCTTGGCCCGGTTCAGGCTTTCCAGGGCGTTGCGGGATTGGATAAGGACCTCCTCGGTGTGTTTGCGCTCCGTGACATCCCTGAGATATACGAGGTAGACGGCTGCATTGCGGTAGGGGATGGTCGCCGCCGAAACTTCGACGTAGAGTATTTTGCCCTTCTTCGTGATGCCTTTGAACTCGTACCGTGAAGGAACGGGTTCCCCGCGCTGGCGGCGGAGGTTGATGTCCCTTACTTTCGACAGATCATCGGGATGAACGATGATGTGGACGGACTTGCCGATGATCTCTTCGAGTGAGGAATATTCGAACATCTCCATAAAGCGCCTGTTCACGTACTGATTGATATCTCCCTGAATGATCGCGACGGCGTCGTTGGAATTCTCGATGGCGGTGCGGTAGCGTTCTTCGCTTTCCTGGAGCCCGGCCTCGGCCTTTTTGCGTTCCGTGATGTCCAGCATGGTGCCTTCGTAGTAGCGGACCTTGTTCTCCTTATCGCGGACGGCGCGTATGTTCATGGAGATCCAGTGGATGTTGCCATCCTTGCTGTACATCTGTGTCTCGAAATTCCTGAGAGCGCCTTCCCGGTTCATCTTTTCCATGCTGCGGGCCCGGTCCTCCGAATTGACGTACAGCTGTTTCGATATGTCGGTGATGGAATCGATCAGTTCCTGTGGCGAATCATACCCGTGAACGCGGGCGAGGGAAGGGTTGGCGCTGAGAAACCGTCCTTCGACGCTTGTCTGGAATACCCCTTCTATGGCATCCTCGAAGATACTGCGGTATTTTTCCTCTGTCCTGCGCAGGGTGGCTTCGACTTCCCTGAGCCCTGCCAGGGTTGTCTCGAGTTCGACAACGCGGCTCCTCAGCCCTTCCACTTCGGCGAGGAGTTCTTCCCTGGTTTTTTCACTTTCCGCCATGATTTTCCCTATTATAAGGTTTTTGCCGGCGGATAACAAGAAACCCCAATTCTCCTTGTCAGAACCACCGGCTTTCACTATACTCTAGAAAAACCTGTAACTTTCCGGGGGGCGCCATGAACGGTGCGGAACTGATCTTAAGAACAGCGGTTCAAAACGGCATCGATATCTGTTTCGCGAATGCCGGGACGACGGAGATCCCTCTTGTTGCGGCGCTTGACGGACAGGCCGGGATACGGGCGGTTCTTGGCCTTTTCGAGGGGGTATGCACGGGGGCGGCGGACGGGTACGGCAGGGTGCTGGACCGGCCCGCGATGGCGCTTCTCCATCTTGGCCCCGGTTTCGCCAACGGGATCGCGTGCCTGCACAATGCCAGAAGGGCCCATGCGCCGATCGTAAATGTGATCGGAGAGCACGCATCGTGGCATCGCGATTCTGACCCGCCGCTCAACATGGATATCAAGGCGCTCGTGGGGACTGTTTCAGGATGGAAAAGGACGTGCCGCAGTGCGCGGACTCTCTCCCGTGATATCGCCGCTGTCATTGCGGCAACCGCCCCGGGACAGACGGCAAGCCTCATCGTTCCCAATGATTATCAGTGGGCGGATTGCCGTGATATCGCCGTCGTGAAAAGGGCACCTTTCTTCAACGCCGTGGATAACGGGATGATAGATGCGGCGGCAAAGGCCCTGAAGAAGGGCAAAAAGACGGCAATGATACTCGGCGGGCGGGCGCTCAGGGTCGAGGGGCTTCGCCAGGCCGCACTCATCAGGGCGGCGACCGGCTGCGATCTCCTGGCGAACAGCTTCCCGGGCTACATGGACCGTGGCGAGCCCTTGCCGGTTGTCGTGAGGATCCCCTATTTCCCCGAGCCGGCCATGGAACTGATGGCGTCCTATGACACGGTCCTTCTGGCCGGCGCGGACGATCCCGTTACATTTTTTGGCTATGAAGGGGTCCCGAGTCACATCATACCGGACAGGGCGGAAAAATTTCCTGTCGCCGGTTCGGGACAAAATATGACAGAGGTGCTGGAATGCCTTGCCGACGCTGTCGGCGCATCGAAGAAAGCCTCCGGGAATCACCCTCAATCGCAAAGGGCCGCAAAGCCGTCTCTTCCGAAGGGCCGGCTCACCGCGGAGACGGTCTCAGGTGTCATCGCTGCGTTGCAGCCCGAGGGAGCGATTCTGGTTGACGAGGGACTGACCACGACCTTTCCCTATTACCCCATCTCCCATGGATGCGCCCCCCACGGTTTCATGACGATTGCCGGAGGCGCCATCGGTTACGGCATGCCCTGCGCCGTGGGCGCCGCACTCGCCGCGCCACAAAGACAGGTCATAAACGTACAGGCCGACGGAAGCGCCATGTACACCGTGCAGGCCCTGTGGACGATGGCCAGGGAAAGTCTGAACGTCACGACCCTGCTCTGCAACAACGGCGGGTACCATATCATAGCCCTTGAGCTTGAACGGGCCGGATTAACGGACCTGGGGGAGAACAGCCGCCGCCTCGTCGCCATCGACCACCCCGCCGTCGACTGGGTATCGCTGTCACACGGCTTCGGTGTCCCGGCGGTCCGCGTCGAAGACGCCGCTGGATTGGCAAGAGAAATGAAGAAAGCCATGAAAGAACCAGGACCGCATCTGATTGAGATGATGGTGAAACCGTGAAGAGCGAAGAGCTCTAAAGCAGTTTCTGAAAATAGAGCACGTCAAAAACCTGGCCCTTTTTCCGGCCTATTTCCCTGAAGCGGCCGCATTCGGAGAAGCCGTTCTTGATATGGAAACGGATGCTTTCTTCGTTGAGGGACGACACGTTTGCCAGGATCGTGTTGATTCCCAGGTCTTTTCCGGTGTCGAGGAGATAATCAAGGATAGCCTTGCCTATGCCCTGACCGGCGAATCCCGGTTTGAGGAAATAGGTGATCTCGGCGGTCTTGAAGAAGGCGGGCAGGGGATTGTAGGGCCTTAAGAGCCCGAAACCGGTCACAACACCCTCATCGGTCTTTGCGACCACGGTCGGATATCCGTGGCTCAGCATGAGAAGCGTTTCGAGGAATTCATCGGGCAGCCTCTGCTCGGGATAGGCGGCAAAAGTGTTCTCGATATAATAATTGAATATCTCCATCACGTCCTTGCAGTCATCTTTGCCTATCGGTGATAATGTTATCCGCATACGTTTCTTACCCGTTTCCCTTTACGTCCCGGGCGACTCAAACGATTCAAGCCGTGCCTTATCTGACGACTTCCCCTGATTCCGCGTCGACCTTGACGATCCAGTAATCGCCCGGTTGACAGCGCCCTTCGGATTTGCCTTTGTATCCGCAGGTTCTCTTGATGACCCAGACAGGGATATCCCTGCGCTGATCGTACTTGAGTTCGTAGGCATAGCTGTCGATTTCCGCCGGGCGGTATTGCCTGTGGCTGTTGGCTGTTTCCTCGGCGCGCTGCGGGCTGATGACCACCCTCTCGACGGGGACGGAAAACCCGCGGAAGTGCCTTTCCTTCGAGACATTAATTCCGGCGGCGGCGCCTGTGACTCCCGCCTCGACCATGCGAACGGTAATCGACCGTCCCATGCATGACTTCGTCACGCTCTCCGTCTCATCGATGGACTGCGCCCTGTTACAGCGGACGATCTGTGCCTCCCAAACGGGGGAGCGGCCGCTGCGGCCGTCGAAACCGACTACCGGTATGGAGATTACCCTTCGCACCCTGAAGTGGCTCCCCGCCCACTTCGTTGCCTCTTCATGGGTCCTGGCCCAGAATTCCTCAAAGGTAATTCCCTTGACATCCTTCCCCGCATGAAGGGATTGCCGGCGGGCCGCTTCGGCATTGAAAGGGAAAAGGAAAGGAAGCGCGAGCAAAAGAATGGAAAGGGCAAATACGCACCGACTGCATGAAGTTCTCTGTAACATCAGAAGACCAATTCCCCCTAGGATTTTTTTTGCTATCATACAACGAAACATGATCCATGGCAACGAAAAGAGGGCAATGGTTCGTTCAGGATCAGCCAATAGAGGCCGAGCTGATCGACGGTCTCTGAGAACTGGTTGAAATCGACAGGTTTCCTGAAAGAACGGGCCGGTTGGCTTCGGACGCCATATTCCCCAACGGCTACCAGGCTAATAACGCTTGACAACAATAACGTGTGGCGTTATTATATCATCAATGATTAAGACCTTCCGATGCGGTCACACGGAAAGGATTTTCACGAGACAGTACGTATCGAAATTCTCGGTCGACATCCAGCGAAAGGCTCTCAGGAAGCTCCTGATACTGGACGCTGCCGAGCGGCTCAATGATCTGAAAATCCCGCCGGGTAACCAGCTGGAAAAGCTCGGGGGCGACCGTCGGGGACAGTACAGCATCCGGATCAACGATCAATGGCGCATATGCTTTGTCTGGCACGGTTCGGATGCTCACGAGGTAGAGATCGTTGACTACCATTGAGGAGGACACCATGGCCATCAAAACGATGGATCCGATACATCCCGGAGAGATCCTCGCCGAGGAATTTCTGACACCCCTGAAAATAAGCCAGTACAGGTTGGCAAAGGATATAAGCGTCCCCGCCCGGCGTATCAACGAGATCGTCCAGGGCAAGCGCTCAATAACCGCCGACACAGCCCTCAGGCTCTCCAGGTATTTCGGCCTCTCGGAGCGCTTCTGGCTCAACCTCCAGTCACGCTATGACCTCGAGGTCGAAAAGGAGAAGCTCAAAGGACGCATCGAAGCTGAAGTGAAGGTATTCGATCGGAAGACCGCTTAATTTCCATCCACAACCAAAAGAGGGCTTGAATGGCTTGAATGCAAAGACGTCTTTTTTACTTTCGTCCCGGCAGAAGCTTTGACAGCAGATGTTCCTTCTTGAGCAGTTTCAGGGCCTCCATGACAAGGGGCGCGTTCTTGGGGTTTTTGTACTGGATGAGGGCGCGGTGCATCTTGCGTTCCCGGAAGCTTTTGGCGACATAGATCTTTTTCCCTGTAAAGGGGTCCTTTTCCGTGTGATAAATGGTGCCGGAAAGGGTCATCGGCAGGGGCATGAAGTCCTGGATCTGCTCCGGGTGGATCCCGAGTTCCTGCAGTTTGAGGGCAAGAGAAAGCGCATCTTCGAGCGTGCAACCGGGATGAGCGCTGATGAAGTAATTGACGAGATACTGGTCTTTTCCGATTTCCTTGCACGTTGAGCGGTACAGGGTCAGGAACTGTTTGTATACGGCGAAGGCCGGCTTGTGCATCAACGCCAGCACGTGTCCCGAGGAATGCTCCGGGGCTACCTTCATCCGGCCGCTCACATGGTTCCGGCAAACGGCTTCGAGGTAGTCGCGGGCCTTTTCATCGACGAGGAGGTCGTGACGGAATCCGCTCTCGATGAAGACGTGCTTCACCCGGGGCTGGGCGAGGAGCTTGCGGTAAAGGGACAGGCTCTTGCGATACCCGGGGTCCAGATTCCTGCATGGCGCCGGTACAAGGCAGCGGCGTGCGAGACAGGCACCTGACTGTTGCCATTTTGCACAGACGGCCCCGTAGAGATTGGCCGTGGGGCCGCCGACATCGGTTATCGTGCCGTGAAAATCCTTTCTTTCGGTGAGCGCCGCGGCCTCTTTCAGTATAGAGGACTCGCTTCGTGACTGGACGATCCTTCCCTGGTGGAGCGAAAGGCCGCAGAACGAGCATTCACCGGGACACCCTCTGTGGGAGATAATGGAGAAGCGCACCGTTTCAAACCCGGGGACGCCGCCGGCCTTGTCGTAGGACGGATGCCAGTTTTTCGCATAGGGAAGGTCGTATACGCCGTCAAGGTCCCTGGTCTTGAGGGGAGATGCGGGAGGGTACTGGATGACGTACCGGTTGGCATGCTTCTGCGCTATCGTTTTTCCCCTGACGGGATCCTGGTTTTCCAGAATGGTCCGGAAGGCCTCATTGAACTTGTCAGGGTCGGAGCTTACCTCTTCATAGGAAGGGATCTCGATGCTGTCAGGATCGCCCTCGGTGAATTCCCCCGTCACGACAGCTGTCCCCTCGATCCCGTGAAGCGACTCGCCCGCTGCGATCCTGCGCGCGATCTCGAGAACCTGTGTTTCGCCCATGCCGTATACGAGGATGTCAGCCCGGCTGTCGAGAAGGATGGAGCGCCGCACCTCGTCGCCCCACCAGTCGTAATGGGCAAAGCGGCGCAAACTGGCCTCAATACCCCCCAGCACGATGGGCACGTCCTTGAAGGCCTCGCGGGCCCGGTTGGCGTAAACGACGGCCGCGTGATCGGGGCGCAGTCCCGCGCTTCCTCCCGGTGAATAGTCGTCGGTTTTGCGCGGCCGCTTGTGTGCCGTGTAATTGGCTACCATTGAGTCCATATTGCCGGCGGTGATTCCGAAGAAGAGGCGAGGCTTGCCAAGGCGCCTGAAACCTTCAGCACTTCTGAAGTCCGGCTGGGCGATGACGCCGACGCTGAGGCCCCGGGCTTCAAGGATGCGGCCGATGACCGCGGTCCCGTAGGATGGATGGTCCACGTATGCATCACCCGTTACGAGGATAACATCGAGACCGTCCCAGCCGCGCTTTCGTATTTCGTCGCCTGTCATGGGCAGAAAAGGAGTTGCCATCGGTCTCATTGTAGCAGAATTGGTTCCAAATAGGAAACGGGTGGTGCGAACGGGACTAATACGATCAAGCAGTTGAAGTAAAGATGCATTCCTGATATAAACCATAAGGTCGTTATAAAAGCGTCAGAAGAGAATGCCGTCGGGGGTGAAAATGCAGGACCGGAAAACAGATATCACGCTTTCTGTCGAGACAGACATCAAGTTCCTCCCTCTCGTTCTGTCCTTCTCGGAATCATCCTCGCGGATCTTCGGCCTTCAGGACGCGGATGCGCTCAAGCTGACACTGGCCTCTGAAGAGGTGTTTGCCTACCTCTGCAGGATGACGAAGGACCCCGGAAAGGTCACGCTTACCATGGTCAACGGTTTCTACTATGCCCTCCTCACGGTTGCCTTTGAGGGCATCGATTTCGACCCCCGCGCCTTCAACCTCACCGCGAATGTATCTCCCGACGAGGAGGGGCTCGAAGAAATGGGCCTGCTCATAGCCGCACGCTCTGTGGACAGGATGTCCATTTTCCACAACGCCATGGAGGGGACGGGTTTTGCCCTCATAAAGGAGAAGACATACCCGGCAGCCGAGCCGTGGAGAAGCGAAGAGGTTCCCCGGGCGGAGGGCGTTACCTTCGGCAGCCCCGATGCGGAGGAGATCAAGGTTTTTGTCCGGTCTATCGCCGGCGGGTATAACTCTTTTGTCTACCCGCAGGATTTTCGCTATCCCGGCAAGGTTGTTGACATGGTAGAGAGCGGAGAATACGGGGTGCTCACTGCCAGGGACCCAAAGGGAGGGATCGCGGGAGGCATGGTATGGCGCTCTTCCGGGACATCGATGATCGAGTGCTACGGCCCGTATGTGTTCGTCGAAGAGGGAAGAGCGGGGCTTGCCGAGAGGCTCGTTGCCGAACTGATCTCGGCCGTCGCCCGGTCCGAGGCTGTCTGCCTCATGAACCGTTATGCCACCGACGACCTTCCTCCGGGATACTTTGAGACGCTGGGCACCATCGATTTTGCGCTTGCCGGGGAAAAAAGACCATGGAAATTTCTCTTCCGCCAGCTCAGGGAAGACCCCGGGTGCAGGGTATACTCCCACGCAGGCATGGAAGATTTCCTCAAAAGCCAGTACAAAAAGCACTTCCTCGCCCGCCAGATCGTTCCCGTTGCGTATGAGGGTGAGAGGCAAAATCCCCATTCCGTCTTTGGCGCAGCCTTCCAGCATAATCAAGACCTGGTGGTTCTTTTACCCCTGTGGGACGGCGCCGATGCACGAGAGAATCTTGCGAGGCATATTGAAGCACTCCGTGCGGAAGGGATAGCCAATATCCTTTTGAGGATCGACCTGGGACACGGCTGGCAGGCGCGGCTTTATCCGGTCATCGAAGCCGGCGGATTTACGCCCTCCATCGTGATACCCTACCGCGGCAAAGCCGATTGCGTCCTGTTCACCCTGAAAGGCTAGGAATTGCCCATGCTCAACGTTCCTCTCACCACGCTCGTCCCGGAATATATTAAAAAATTCGAGGCATATATACCGTCACGGCCCGATCCGGAACTTATGAAACTCTATCAGGTCGACCACCTCTGGCGCCTCAACAACAATGAAAATCCCCTTGGGCCGCCCGAAGGGTCGGCAAGGATCATCGAACAGTTTCCGCCCAAAAGGGCAAGCATCTATCCCAGCGGCGATTCCTATTATCTTCGTGTGAAACTGGCAGAACGATTCGACCTCGACCCCGATCAGATAATCTTCGGGAACGGGGCGAACGAGGCCATCGCGTTCGTGATCAAGGCCTTCTGCCAGGAGGGCGACAACATCATCACCGCCGACAAGACCTTCGCCGTTTATGAATGGGTGGCGGAATTCTCAGGCTTTGAGGCACGGCTGGTGCCGCTCAAGCATTTCGGTTTTGATGACGAACAGATGCTCGCCCGCATCGATGAGAGGACGAAAATACTCTTTGTCTGCAATCCCAATAACCCCACGGGTACCTATTGGGACGAACCGAAGCTCAGGCGGTTTCTCGACACCGTCGCGGGGCGGCAGATTGTCGTTGTCGATGAGGCCTACTGCGAATTTGTTGAGGCTCCCGACTACCCTGACGGGATGAAGCTTCTCAAGGAATATCCGAACCTCGTAACCTTTCGCACGTTCTCAAAGATGTATGCGCTCGCAGGCCTGAGAATCGGATATCTCGCGGGCAGCCGCGATGTTGTGGATGTAATCAGGAGGACATGCATCGTCTATTCCGTCAACGGCCTTGCCCAGGAGGCGGCGCTTGCCGCCATCGGCGATGATGAGCACGTGGCCCGGACCCGGCGGCATGTCACTGCCGAAAAGTCCTACCTGCTTCGGGAACTTGCAGCCCTTGGCCTTGAGACGCACGCAGGGGAAGGGTGTTACGTCATGGTCAGGCTTCCCATGAGCGATACGCTGGTCTATCGCAGACTTATGGCGAAGGGCGTGATGATCCGGACTATGACCGGTTTCCGTTTCCCCAACTGGATCCGGGTGAGCATAGGTGTCCATGATGCCATGGAGGCCTTTATCAATAGTCTTGGCGAGATCCTTGCCGAAGGGAATGGCGGATGAGGAAAAAATCGGCTCTTGACGGACCGCGCCTCGATGCCCTTTCGAAGGTTACAGGCAGCGAACGGTATTCCGCCGACTACTATCCGGAGAAATTCCTCTGGGCCGGCGCGAAGAGGGCGATGATTCCCCACGCCCGGCTCCTTGCCGTTCACACGGACGCTGCAGAGGCCCTTCCGGGTGTTTTTCGCGTGCTGACATTTCGTGATGTGGCCGGGTCGAACAGGGTCGGCATCGTAAGGAACCACCAGCCGGTTCTGGTCGACGCAATTGTTCGCTATGCCGGTGATCCCGTTGCCCTTGTTCTTGCGGAGAGCAAGGAAATCCTCTCTGCGGCACTCGACCTCATCACCGTCGATCACGAACCCCTGCCGTGCATCTTCGACGCCGAAGAGGCGCTGAAAGACGGTGCGCCGAGGGTTCACGAAGACAACGATGGCGGGAATCTCATGAGGGCCGTCAGTCTCTGCAAAGGGGACCCGGACGCCGCCTTCGGCGCATGCGATGCCGTCGCCGAGGGCGTCTTCGAGACCTCGCGGCAGGAACATGCCTATCTCGAAACCGAGGCGGGGTGGGCCCGCGTGGATGACCGGGGGGTGCTCACCATCGTGGCGTCGACGCAGAGCCCTTACCGCGACAGGCGCGAGATCGCGAGTGCCCTGGGAGTCGGCGAGGAGAAAGTGCGCGTCATCGCCCCTTACCTTGGCGGCGCCTTCGGGGGGAAAGACGGGATTACGGTGCAGTGTCTTCTCGGTGCCGCTGCGCTATGTTCGGGCGGCAGGCCGGTGAAGATGTGGTGGGACAGGCGCGAGAGCTTTCTTGCAGGGGTGAAAAGGCTCCCATCCAGGATGTATTTCCGTCTGGGGGCGAAGAGAGACGGAACTTTCCACGCGCTGTCGTGCAGGCTCTACTTCGATGCAGGGGCGTATGCCGGCCTGGCAGGGGAGATCATGACAATGGCGGTGGAGCATGCCGGGTCGGCGTACCGGATCCCGAATGTACGCATCGAGGGATATTGTGCCTATACCAACAACCCTGTCGGGGGTCCCTTCAGGGGTTTCGGTGTCCCGCAGGTTACGGCAGGTATGGAACAGGCCGTCGATACTGTTGCCGAAAAGCTGTCAATGGATCCTCTCGAACTGCGTCGCCACAATGCGTTGCGACAGGGCGACAGGAATTGCCTGGACATCGAGCTCACCCATTCCACGGGGTTCCTCGAGTGTATCGGGGAGCTGCTGGAACACCCCCTGTGGAAAGACCGGCAGGCATGGAAGGCATCGGCACCGAAATGGAAAAGGCGCGGATGCGGCATCGGCTGCATGAGCCACGCCATGGGATATCCGGCGGCGGTTCCGGATCAGGCGACCGCCAGGCTGAAACTGAAAAAAGACGGGACGTTCCGGCTCTATTCGGGCGTCAGCGATATGGGACAGGGAAACTCAAGCACCTATGCGAGGATAGCCGCGGCAATACTCGATCAGGACGCGGCCGCAATCGAACTTCTTCAACCCGATACGAACCACGATCTGCCTTCCGGTTCATCATCCGCTAGCCGCACTACCTACACCTTCGGGAATGCCGTCATAGAGGCGGCGGTCGTCCTTAAAGAGACGATCCTCCGGTGTGCCGCCCGATCTTCAGGGTATGACGATATCGATGCTGTTGAACTTCTCCCGGGCAGGGTGAGGGTCAAGGAATCGGGCCGATTCATTCCCCTTTCCGACATAGCCGGCCTTATCGATGATGCGGACCGTTCGCAAAAAGGTTATTTCCGGGCCCCTCATGATGACAGTACCCTCGCTGTACTATATCTTGGCGCCCATGTCATCTTTTCCTACGGCGCGCATCTCGCCCGAATCGAGGTGGACATCCTGACGGGAAAGATCGATGTCGTCGACTACGTGGCCGTCACCGATGCGGGGAAGGTCATGAATCGCTGTGTCTATGACCAGCAGGTCCAGGGTTCGATCGCGCAGGGTATCGGCTTTGCCCTGATGGAAGACTACCTGGTGAGAGAAGGCCGACAGGAGACAGGCGATCTGGCGACGTATATCGTGCCTACATCGGTCGACCTGCCCGACATGATCTCCATCGCTGTCGAAACCGAGGAGAAGACGGGCCCTTACGGGATGAAAGGGCTCGGAGAAGTGGTGATCAGCGGATGCCTGCCGGCCATTGCCAATGCTTTCCATGATGCCTGCGGGGTGCGGATAACGAGGTCGCCGCTTACCCGGGAACGGGTATTATCAGCGCTTGGAGAAAGGGAGGACGAACGGTGAAGCGGAAGATCACCTTCATCCTCAATGGTTCCGAGGTATCCATCGAGACGGACCCGGCACTGAGGGCCGTCGATGTTCTGCGGCAGGATCTCGGTCTCACCGGGACAAAGGAGGGGTGCGGTGAGGGTGAATGCGGTGCCTGCTCTGTCCTTGTCGATGACACTGTCAAGCTTTCCTGTCTCATGACGGCGGCCCAGCTTGAAGGGAAAAAGATCGTCACCATCGAAGGCATCGCTCGTCGGCAGGAGCTTCATCCCGTGCAGCAATCATTCATCGAATACGGTGCCGTCCAGTGCGGGTTTTGCACGCCCGGCATGGTGATCGCGGCCGTTGGTCTTCTGACTGCAAACCCCGCACCCACCCGGGAAGAGGTTCGCGATGCCATCGGCGGGAACATCTGCCGGTGCACCGGTTACCAGAAGATCGTTGATGCCGTGGAAGATGCAGCCCGGAAGATGCGCGAGGGTCATTCCGGTGGGTAGGGTCTATCTTCCAGCGACTTTAGAGACGGTCTTCGAGATACTCTCCCGTGAGCCCTCGGCGAGGTTGTTTGCCGGCGGTACCGATCTTCTGGTCAGGTCGTCTGCCGTCAGAAGGAATGAGGGGTCATTGGTCTGTCTTGAAAGGGTTGAGGGTCTCAGCGGAATATCCGAATCGGATGGCGCTGTCCGGATCGGGGCCTGTACGACACATGGCGAACTCATGGCAGGAGGTCTCATCACGGAACGTTTTCCTATCCTGAGGGAAGCGGTACGGCACATAGGAGCCCCGGCTGTGAGGAACATGGGGACCATCGGCGGCAACATCTGTACGGCGTCTCCGGCGGGTGACAGCCTGCCGGCGCTTTACGTTCTTGACGCCGAGGTCGAGCTGCACTCGGCAAAGGGGCAGCGGCGAATGCCGCTTGGCAGATTCATTTCGGGCCCCGGCCTTACGGCCCTTGAGCCGGGCGAGGTCCTCGCGGCGGTCTGGATCGACAAAGATCAGGGTTTCAATTTCCACCATTTCGAGAAAGTGGGACAACGAAAGGCCATGGCGATCAGCGTGGCCAGCATGGCGTTTGCGGCCCATCTCGATGGGGCTGGAAGTGTCGTAAGGGCACGATGCGCGCTTGGGAGCGTAGCACCGAAGGTTTTTACCTCTCAGGCGCTTGATGCTTTTTTCGCGGGTAAGCCTCTGAACGAAGAGACCCTTGGGGCGGCGGCGGCTCTCGTCCGTGAAGGAGTGTCCCCGATCAGCGACGTGCGGGCGTCGGAGGAATACCGAAGGACCGTGGCCGGCAATCTTCTCATGCGTCTCGAAGGCGCAAGGGCCGCCGTCCGATGACAACACGCGGCCCTGCCATTTTCACCCGGGAATTTGTTCTCCTGAACATTGTCCTCGGTTGCGCGTCAGCGACGATGGCCCTTTTCTTTCAATTCCACACCTATCTTCTTTCACTAAACATCGATCCTCGATGGCACGGGTTTCTCCTTGGTGCCGATGCCATTACGGGCATCATTTTGCAGCCCCTGCTGAGTCCCTATCTCCATAGTGGGAATGCAAAAAAAGTGGCCGCGGCCGGCTTGTGCGTCATGGTCGCAGCGCTTGGGCTTTACAACTTTGCCGCGACGACAACGGCCATCGCCTGCGTGCGGGTCGTGCACGGGGGCGGTTTCACTGTCCTCGTTGCGGCGATGATGACCCTTTTCGCCGCGCATATCCCGTCGAGGAAAAGCGGTGAGGCCATCGGGCTGATCTCTATCACAAGGCTCATTCCCTACGCGTTCATCCCGCCCGTTGTGGTCTATCTCGTGGGACGCTCCTATGGTTTTATCTCCATTGTCACTATGGCGGCCGGTTTCATGACCCTTTTCTTGATACCCCTTGCTTTGATCCGGTCGGTGCCGGACAGTGGCGAGGATTCCGGAAGGGCCACGGGTCTTGGCAGTCTTGTCGAGAACGTCAAAGCGGTTCCTGTGAGGATGCTGCTCGCGGTAAATCTCGTCTTTTACAGTGCCTACACGACGCTTTTCTACTTCCTTAAGGACTTCGGGACCGAGAAGGGAATAGAAAATCCCGGCTTCTTTTTTACGGTTGCCATGATCTCCATGATCGTTGTCAGAATTGCAGGCAGCCGGTATTTCGACAGGATGAGGAAGGCGCGCGTAGCGGCGGTTTGCCTGGCCATCCTGGCTGTCTGCCACGTCCTTGTGGTTTTTATTCACGGTTCAGCGGCATTTCTGGCACTGGGCGCCGCTTTCGGGGTTCTCTGGGGAGTGGGGATTCCGTTGACGATGGCGCTTCTCTTCGATGTGTCGGAGGCCAGGTTCAGAGGGCTCAATATGAATCTTTCGTTGGTCATGATGCAGGGAGGTTTTTTCGCAGGGCCTCTTGCCGGGGGGTTCATCCTTGCACAATGGGGATACAGTATACTTTTTCTCTTCTGCGGCCTCCTCAATGCAGCGGGAGTTGTCCTGCTCACAGCCCTACCCGCGAAAATCAAGACGTAGGGGAGGAGAATGACGGGGGGATATAGGAGTAAGACAGCAAAAAGCGTAAGGTTTTAAGCTGCGACGCCTTACGCTTTACTTTTCACTTCGTAACTCTTTACGGTATTTTATCAGCTTTCGAGGATAAAGATGACTTCCAGGGTGACGCGGAATTCAATTATCTTGCCGTCCTCAACTCTCGCGCGCTGTTCCTTTACGCGTAGACCGGTTATGCCCCGCAAAGTCTTGGAAGCCCGTCTGAAGCCGATTATGACGGCGTCTTCAAAGCTCTTGGGAGATCCTGCGATGACTTCCGTAACACGTGCAACTCTTCCCTCAGACCTCATATATCCTCCTTGTGCCTTTTTAATCAAGGTTATCAGGGTAGAGTATACAGTGTCAACTGTTTTAAGGCGCGTGAGGCTCTGTGGAGAGACAAATTACCTCTTATAGAGACCAACAGTCTGAGCCTCGCCGAGTATATGCCCCTGCATCGCTCTTTCGAGGTCACGTTTTGTCGAATTCCCACCGATGGTGAGGACGGTATCGAGGGCATAGACCTTGAAGAAATACCTGTGTGTGCCCGACGGGGGGCATGGTCCTCCGTAGCTAGTTTTTCTGAAATCGTTCCGGCCCTGGATGGCACCCGGCGGGACCGAGTTTTCCTTGATCTGACTTGTGCCCGGATCCATGTTCCAGACGACCCAGTGGACCCATATGCCTACGGGTGCATCGGGATCGTCGACGATCAGAGCCAGCGATTTTGTTCCCCTGGGGATGTTTTCGATAAGGAGGGGTGGGTTCACGTCCTTTCCGTCACAGGTGTACTGTTTCGGAATGTTGCCGTTGTCCTTAAACACCGGACTTGTGATCGTCAATGTGCTCATTTTTGCAACCTCCTTGCCGGCGGCTCCCGATAAGAAGAGTAAGACCGCCATCAGGCAGACAAACGGTATTCGATATCTCATTCGATCTACCTCCCTGCCGGCATGCTGTATAAATACATTATAGCAGATTGGCTCTCCCGGCATTCCTCTTCACTTTCGCACCCGGTTCGGTTATAGTACATTTCTGCTACCCCATGATGATGACGGAGAACCATACATGAACATTCAGCATATCGAAAAGATTGCGGACGAACTGAGTATAACGCGCGAGAGGACAAAAGCAGCAGCGGCACTCCTCGCCGAAGGCGCGACGGTCCCTTTTATTGCACGATACCGGAAGGAGGCGACAGGGTCCCTCGACGAGGTCGCGATCAGCGCCATACGGGACCGTCTGGAACAACTGGCGGAACTGGACAAACGCAGAGAGGCCATATTCCACTCTCTCGACGAACGCGGGCTCCTCACCGACGATCTGAAGAAAAACATCGAGGAGGCGCAAACCCTCGCCGTCCTCGAAGATCTCTACCTGCCCTTCCGTCCCAAGCGCAGGACCCGGGCCACCGTTGCCAGGGAAAGAGGGCTGGAACCTCTGGCGCAGCGGCTGTACATAAGCGACGGCACCGCTCTTGCGGGTTTCGATCCTCTCCGGGAAGCCTCTGCCTTCATCGATGCCGAAAAGGGTGTCGAGTCCGCTGAGGATGCACTTGCCGGAGCTCGCGACATCATTGCGGAGTGGATAAGCGAAGATGCGCCGGCGCGGGCAGCCCTGAGGGACCTTTTGCTCACGAAGGCGGTTATCACCTCGAAGGTGGTGTCCGGCAAGGAAGAAGAAGCCGTCAAATACCGGGACTATTACGAGTGGCAGGAACCCGTCAGACAGGCTCCGTCTCACCGCGTGCTGGCCATGAGGAGGTCAGAGAAGGAAGGATTTCTGATCCTCCGTATAGAAGGCTGCGACGAAGAGGCGCTTGCCTGGCTGAAGGCACACTTCGTCACGAACGATACTCCCGCGCCCGCCGAGGTGACGAGAGCACTTGAAGACAGCTACCAGAGGCTCCTTTTCCCGTCCATGGAAACCGAAGTCCGCCTCGTCATGAAGGAACGCGCCGACAAGGAGGCGATCAGGGTCTTTGCGGACAATCTTCGCCAACTGCTTCTTGCCCCCCCGCTGGGGGAAAGAAACGTTCTTGCAATCGACCCGGGATTCAGGACGGGGTGCAAGATCGTCTGCCTCGACAGGCAGGGTAAGCTGCTTCACTTTGATACGATCTACCCCCATACGTCGAAGAAAGAGGTTGATGAGGCCGGCCGTAAGGTTATCGCGCTTTGCGGAAAGTACCAGGTGGAGGCCATCGCCGTCGGGAACGGAACGGCGGGCAGGGAGACAGAATCGTTCCTGAAAGGGCTTGACCTGCCGAAAGCCATAGAGGTCATCAGCGTCAACGAAAGCGGTGCGTCGATCTACTCCGCGTCGGAGGCGGCGCGGGCCGAATTTCCCGATCACGACGTAACCGTGAGGGGTGCCGTGTCAATCGGCAGACGTCTCACGGACCCCCTGGCCGAGCTGGTCAAGATCGATCCCAAGTCCATCGGCGTGGGGCAGTACCAGCACGACGTGGACCAGACGGCCCTGAAGAAGAGCCTTGGCGACGTGGTCGTGTCCTGTGTCAATCAGGTCGGCGTGGACGTGAACACGGCCAGCCCCGAACTGCTGGCTCACGTTTCCGGCCTGGGCCCGGTTCTGGCCGGAAACATAGTCGAGCATCGCCGCGAGAACGGCCCTTTCGCGGACCGCAAGGGGCTGCTCAAGGTCAAGCGTCTCGGCCCCAAGGCATTCGAGCAGTGCGCGGGATTCCTGCGCGTCCGCGACGGGAAGAACCCTCTCGACGGCAGCGCCATCCATCCCG
>DHVP01000015.1 GCA_002412715.1 Deltaproteobacteria bacterium UBA5205 | reverse complement strand
CGTCACGGAACGCAAGCGTCTTGAAGATCAGTTCCTTCATTCCCAGAAGATGGAGGCGGTAGGGAAACTCGCCGCCGGGATAGCGCATGACTTCAACAACCTCCTCTCGGTCATCATGGGTTATGCCTCGCTTTTCCAGATCAGGTTGAAACCGGATGACCCGGGTCAGCTCCATGTGAAGGAGATCCTCTCGGCAACGGAGAGGGCAAGCCACCTGACCCGCAGCCTGCTCGCCTTTAGCCGCAAGCAAATACTGAACATGAAGCCTCTCGATCTCAATCATGTCGTAAAAGAGTCGAAGAAGCTCCTTTCCCGTCTGCTCACCGAGGAGATCCGGTTTACGGTGGTGCCGGCGGATGAGGAGCTGGTGATAATGGCCGATCGCCTCCAGATCGAGCAGGTGTTGATGAACCTGGTCTCGAATGCCCGGGATGCCGTATCAAATGGGGGTAAGATAACGGTCCGTATTGAAAAGACGGTCATCAGCAGCACGTTCCTGGAAACCAACGGGTTCCGAAAGGAAGGGCCATACGCCGTTATCTCATGCACCGACGACGGCGTCGGAATGGACGAAAAGACCAGGGAGCATGTCTTCGAACCCTTTTTCACCACAAAAGAGCCGGGTAAGGGAACAGGCCTCGGCCTTCCCATGGTCTTCGGGATCGTTGAACAGCACGGTGGATATATCCATGTGGAAAGTGAACCGGGTAAGGGGAGCGTCTTCTCGATCGGCATTCCTCTTATCGGGAAGGACATGGACAATCCGGAACAGAAAAGCGCCGTTGAGCCCCGGGGCGGATCGGAGACAATACTTCTCGCGGAAGATGACGCGTCTCTTCGGGCATTCACGAAAAATGTACTGGAGCGTTACGGTTACACCGTGTTTGAAGCCTCCCGTGGCGATGAGGCGATCGAGCGGTTTATGGAGAACAGGGATACAGTCGAACTCCTTTTCCTCGATGTCGTGATGCCCGGCAGGAACGGCAGGGAAGTCCTCGATGCCGCCCGTGCGGTCAAACCTGGTATCAAGGCGCTCTTCTACAGCGGATACACGGACGACGTGATACTGCGCAGGGGATTGTCGGGCGGTCAGTTCCGGCTTCTCAAGAAGCCGGTTTCCCTCGAAGACATACTGCTGACCGTGCGTGAAGTGCTCGACGGGCATTGAACGGCCGCGCCGGGAAAAAGAACCCCTCCGAGGGGGGGCTCGAAGGGGTCTGGTGGGGGGGTACAACCAGGGGATTATCCTGCAGTGTGCTTTATTCGTTGACTGCGACAGGGCTGTCTGCCAGGTCCTGCCCCGTCAGGCCGGTGATCTCCTCGAAGGAAAAGACCTTCGCTATGTCGAGAAGGATAATGAAGCCGTCATCCTTCTTTCCCATGCCTTTTATGAAGTCGGTTCTCAGCCGGGTCCCCATCTTCGGTGCGGGCTCAACGAGGCTCTGGTCCATCTCGAATACCTCCTGCACGGAATCCACGAGGGCGCCCACAATGATGGTTTCTCCCTCAAAGGACACCTCGACGACAACGACGCATGTGTTGACCGTCTTTTCGGTCTCCGTGAGGCCGAACTTGAGCCTCATATCCAGGACGGGGACGACGCTTCCGCGCAGGTTGATGACCCCTCTCATGAAGTCCGGTGTCTTCGGCACCCTGGTGACGGAGGTGAATTCCAGGATCTCCCTTACGTTGGAAACATCTATTCCGAAGACCTCACTTCCCAGCTGGAAGGTTAAGTATTGTCTTATGCCGGTGATCGATGAAATGCTCATAGTTTCTCCTTTATTAAAGCCATGGGCCGGGCATTGGGTTCCGGAAGCCTGGTTGCAGATTTGTTCGGTTGCTCCGGAACCAATGCGCCTTCAATTTCAGAACCTTTCAAAGTCTTCGTCTGTCTGGTCGCTGCCAAGGTTCAGAGTGATACCCGACGTTTTGTCCGCACCATTTCCACCCCGGGGAATGGGCAGATTCGAGACAGAGCGGTGGAGAGATCTCTTCAGCTCTTTGCTCCTGATGCTCTTACCCTCCGCCGTGCTTTCTTCTACTTTAAAAAACGCAATGGTATCCTGCAGCCTTTCAGCCTGTCCCGATAATTCCTCCGATGTGGATGCCATTTCTTCCGTTGCCGAGGCATTCTGCTGTATCACCTGATCGAGCTGCTGGATGGCCTTGTTGATCTGCTCCGCACCGGTATTCTGCTCATTGCTCGCTGCGTTGATCTCTTGGACAAGATCGGCGGTCCTCTGTATGTCGGGAACGATCATGTTGAGCATCTCTCCGGCCTTCTCTGCTACTTCCACGCTTGAACCGGAGAGTTTTCCTATCTCACCGGCCGCAGTCTGGCTTCGCTCGGCAAGTTTGCGGACTTCCGTAGCAACAACGGCGAAACCCTTACCGTGTTCACCGGCACGGGCCGCCTCTATCGCGGCGTTTAGTGCGAGCAGATTGGTCTGGCGGGCTATCTCTTCGATGATCGAGATCCTGGCTGCAATCTCTTTCATGGCAACCACGGTTTCGGTTACCGCCTTGCCGCCTTCCTTTGCATCCTGGGCAGCCTTGAGTGCTATCTTTTCCGTCTGCTGGGCATTGTCCGCGTTCTGTTTGATGTTGGACACCATCTCTTCCATGGATGAAGACACCTCTTCGGCCGATGCCGCCTGTTCTGTCGCACCCTGGGAGATCTCCTGTGAGACCGAGCTCATTTGTTGACTGCCTGAGGCGACGTTACCGGCGGCGGCCTTCACATCGTTGACTATGTTGGTCAGTCTAACCACCATCGCTGCAAGGGCCCTCATGAGCTCATCCTGGGCGGAGCGTTCTTTTACGGTGAGAATAAGGTTGCCGGAAGCTATTTCCCTTGCAATGCGGGAGACTTCGTTCATGGATTCTCTCAGGGCATCCATTTTTTCATTCGCAATAATCTGCTTGCCCGGCAGTTTTTGGAGTACCGGAGAGAAATCGCCCGCTGCATAGGAAGATAGGATATCAAGTATTGTCAGTACAACATTAACGTGCAGCGAAACGGTTTCGTTCACCCCCGTTGCCACCTGTTTATATGCACCCGAGAAGTTTTCTGCCGGGATTGCGTAATCGATTTCACCGGCCTTATGTTCCTGGTACAGCTTGTCCATGTCGCCGAGAAGGTTTTTTAGCGTGCTCACCATCAGGGAAACGTTTTTGCCGAGAACATCCTCTTCAGATTTAATAGTAACGTCTACGTTCAGATCCCCGTTTGCAAGTT
Organism: Deltaproteobacteria bacterium UBA5205; assembly: GCA_002412715.1. Taxonomy (GTDB): domain Bacteria; phylum Desulfobacterota; class Syntrophorhabdia; order Syntrophorhabdales; family Syntrophorhabdaceae; genus Delta-02. Next base: position 85,111 of record DHVP01000015.1, on the reverse strand, counting down.
TTTCCGCTGCCATGGCGGACTCTTTTATATTGTCGACCATGGAGTTGAAGGCGCTTGAGAGTACTGCCACCTCGTCCTTGGCATCGACATCTGCCTTCAGATTGACGTCGCCCAGCGCAAGCTTGCTCATTAATCCGACAATGCCCTCCAGCGGTTTTGCAATGGTACGGGTGACTATCAATGCCACGGCCACACCGAAGACGATTGCAAACAACCCGATCACGAGGAGAAAATTCCTCGCCGAGTTGTATGTGGATAACGCCTCCTTATACCGCGATTCCATGTGTTCTTCCTGATATTTGACCAATTCGTCAAAGGCTTCCTTGACTTTTACCGTGGCAGGTCTCGCCTGATTTACGTACACGTCTGTTGCTTCCCTCGTCTTATTGTTGGCGACTAGTTCAAAGATCCTGTTGTTGGCGTCTTTTCCGATCTTGAGGTTCTCGGCGGCACGCGCCATGAGGTCTTTGCCTTTCTGGGAGGTCTCTATCTTGCCAAGCTCTTCCACCGCTTTGCCGTATTGATCCCTCGCGGCGGCAACGGTCTTTTTGGTATTGGCCTTTGCGGTTGCGTCATTTACAAAGGCGGTGGTCAGGACTCCTTCGGATATCGCATCGATTGCCTTTACGATATCCCTGGCCAGCTTGATTTTTACACTGTTCTCTGTGACGATATCATCCAGCCGGGTATTGATCGATCTCATACTGCCTATGCCCATAGCGATTAACACCAGGAGCAAAACGATAATAATGCCGAACCCCATTCCAAGCCTGACCCCAATTTTCACATTCCTGAGTTTCACTGTCTTGTTCCTCCTTTTTGTTTTGAAGACATCTCAATGCCTTTCCACGTTCTTTACCAGCGTAGGTATATCTAAAATGAGCGGTGTGTTTCCATTAATTCGGCATGGCGAATCCGGCACTGGCGTAGGCATCGTCCGTCAGACGCGCCACGTCCATGATGAGGGCCACCGTGCCGTCTCCCAGTATCGTTGCGCCGGATATCCCATCTATGTCCTGGTAGACCTTCCCCAGGGTCTTGATGACTGTCTGGTGTTCCCCGATGACGTTGTCGACGACGAGCCCGATCCTGTTCCTTTCGACCTCCGTTACGACTATCTGCTCGATCTCGGGCCTCGCCCCCCTTATGTCGAAGGACTCCCTGAGGCGGATATAGGGGACGATCTCTCCCCGTATATTCGCGATATCCCTGCCGTGGGATATTTCCACGTCGGTGCGGCTGAGCTCTACGCACTCCCGTACTATCGTGAGGGGCAGTATGAAGAACTGCCTGTTTATCTCCACGAGCAGGCCTTCTATGATGGCGAGGGTAAGAGGTAGTCTGAGGATTACCGTCGTGCCCTTGCCCTTTTCGCTATTTATCTCGACGGAGCCCCTGAGACTGTCTATCGTCCTTTTCACGACATCCATGCCGACACCCCTGCCCGACACATTGGTCACCTTCTCCGCGGTGGAGAAGCCGGGCGCGAAGATGAGGGAGAATATCTCCTTGTCCTGCAGTTCCACATCGGCGCCGATGAGACCTTTCTCGATTGCCTTCCTTTTTATGGTCTCCTTGTCGATCCCGGCTCCATCGTCGGTGATCTCTATGAGGACATAGGCACCGGAGTGGCGCGCGGCTATGTTTAGCATGCCCGCCCTGGGTTTGCCCAGGGACTCGCGTACCTCCGGCGACTCGATCCCGTGATCGATGCAGTTCCTGATGAGATGGACCAGCGGGTCGTTGAGGCGCTCGATGACGGTCTTGTCCAGTTCCGTCTCTGCACCATCCGTTGTCATCTCCACCTCTCTGCCCAGTTCCTGGGAGAGGTCGCGGACGAGTCTCTTGAATCTTCCGAACGTGGTCCCGATGGGGAGCATCCTGATGTTAAGAGTATTGTCCCTGAGATCACCGGTGAGGCGCTCCACCTCCTCAGCGATCGATACGAGCTCCGCGTTGTCGAACTGTGACGCCATCTGTGTGAGCCGGGCCTGGACCGTAACGAGTTCGCCCACGAGATTCACCAGGATATCGAGCTTATCCGCCGGCACCCGTATGCTCGAGGTAGCCTCTTCCTGCTGGCGGGCCGGTTTTTTGACCTTTTTGAGATGCTCCTGTTCTATAAGGGCCGACTCTACCTTCTCCTTGGAGACCAGACCCTTTTCCACGAGCATCTCGCCGATCTTCTTCTTCTCTGAGAGGGTCTTCGTAAGCTCCTCGCTCTGGATATCGCGCCTTTCGACGAGGATCTCCCCGAGTTTTTTCTGCTCTTCCTCATAGGTTGCGGAGTCTTCGCTGTTTATCATCGCGATGTCGATGGTGCTCGAATCGTCAATGAAGATGAACACGTCGCGTATTGCGTCAAGACCTCTGTCGGTTGTAAGAATGATATCCCAGAAGACGTAGCAGCGCTCCGGGTCCATATCGCCAAGAGGAGGTATGTGGTCGAGTCCGGCAAAGATCCTGCATTCTCCGAGAAACTGCAGTTCATTGAGCAGAAGGAGCGGGTTTGTGCCGGTAAGGAATATATCCGCGGAAGGAGCAAAGCGTACACGGAATGTACATTCCGACCTTTGTTGGGGTTGAGACGAAACCTCTTGTGCCTGCGAATCTTTATGTGGGTCATTGGTGGGGGTTTGCTGCAGGTTCTTCCGATCTGCAATGCGGCGGAAAGAGTCGATAAGCGTCTGCGCATCCTGCGGCAAGGAGGCTTCGTCGGAGGGGGCTTTAATCATGAGACGTAAGAGGTCCCTGGCACTGAGCGTCAGGCTTATAAGCTCTTCGGTCACGGGGAGCTTCCCTTCCCGTACGTCATCGAACGTTGTTTCTATCGTGTGGGTAAACTGGGCCACGTCGTCGAAACCGAACATCGCTCCGGAACCCTTTATGGTATGGAGCGCCCGGAAGACCCGTCCGATCAGCTCGGAATTGAGAGGATCTTCCTCAAGTTCGAGCAGCGCCGCCTCGAGGTCGGCGAGAAGCTCGAAGGCCTCCTCGATAAATGTCTGTGCGTGGTTATCCATCATGGCGTCACCTCAGTATCCTTTTTCTGCCAGAAACAAGTCTCTTCCGCGCCTGCCACACAGCCGGAATCGCGATTAAGACCGCCCGATGAAATCACCTGAAGCACTGCCGGTGAACAATCGCTTAGCCTCATCGGCCTTGAATCGTTAAGGGATTTCTTGTGGGCCGCGCACAACAACTGAAACAACGAAAGATCACAGCCGGTTACGCAGGCAAGATTCACGGTCAGGTTGTTGTCGCTGCCGAGTTCCCGGGCCAGGATTCCTTTGAGTTCCACGGCGCTCTGGATGGTTACATCGCCGTAGAGAGTCAGTACAACACCATGTTCAGTATTTTCGACCTTGCTATCCATGATTTTCTCGTACCTCCTGACAGAGCACCCTCAGACATGTGGTGCAAGCACTGACTGATTGGGTGTCGATGGCTGTGGTTCGCACAACCTCCAGACTTTGTATCTCCGAAATTTTTACCTGGCTTTTCATAACACTTCTCCATGCCATGTGTGATCTGCACATAACAACTTGCATGACAGTTTTGATTTGGTATTTGATACGTTCTAAATCATTGTCGGTCTTGGAAGAGGCTCACTTAATGTAAGAAAAACGGAGGTATAATATAGGTAAACAACCTACATCATCAGAGCGACAAAAGGTAGGAAGTCAGATTAGTTTTCTCATTATTCAGGCCGAGTTTTTTTCTAATATTGTTTCTATAAAAACTGACCGTCCCGGAGGTCATTTGAAGCGCTTCGCCTATTTCCTTTGTTGTCTTACCGCTTCTTACGAGATCGGCTATGCGTATTTCTGTCGGCGTGAGGTTGGTACATTTTAAGCCTAGTTTTTGTAGGAATGGAGAAACAATATTGTTGAGGTTTGTTTGAATTATATCAACATAAGTCATACAATGCGGGTCCATGCGGCATTCTTTCAATCTATCAATATAGGGGAATAGCAATTTGTTGACGTTTGTTACTATCTTTTCTTCAAGTTCAATCCGGTCTTTTTCTCTTTCATTCAGCAATACCTTCAGAGCGGCATTCATTTCTTCAAGGTTGATCGATTTAATCGCCAATTCAGCTTCTCTGCTCTTCAGGGCGTCTTCCGCCCTTTTCTGTTCCGTAATATCTTCGTATGTCTTCAGATACTCCCCGGTCGGCAACTTAACCGGGATGACATGAACAACCTTCTGTTGGTTGTCCTTGCAGGTCACAGTAAACGTCCACCGTTCGCCTTCCTTCAAGAAGGGATCCTGCATGAATTTATCGACCCCGTTCTGCCATGTTGCGATCACGTGAGATCTGTATTCAGGGTCGGGGTACGCCTTTGCGAACCAGACATTTTCATCCGGGACCTCCTGAAAATCATAACCGAATAGTTCCTTGAATTTGGTGTTCATATAGGCATAGTTTCCTTTCTTGTCGACGAGTACCGTGCCAAACGGCGCGTTTTCGACAAGGGTCAAGAACCTTTGCGTCTCTGTTTTGAGTCTTTCCTCCATCTCCTTTTTTTCGGTAATGTCTCTCCATATCGTATGTATGATCTGTTTTCCGTGCAGCGGGATTGCCGTAAGCGAGACATCAACCCATAAGTCCGCGCCGCTAAAGGTTCGATGTTTCCACTCGAAACGAACAGGCCCGTCGTGTACAGCGGCGTCGATCAGTTCCAGCGACTTCTCCGTCGACATGCTCCCATCCGGCTGTCTCTCGGGTGATATGCTGAATGGATGCAGTCCGGTCAGTTGTTCTTTAGCCGAACAATACATCAGTTTCAAGGCAGCTTCGTTGCAGTCGATAAACCTACCATCCTCAAGGAGAAATGCAGGATCGGTGGATTTCTCAAAGAGGAGTTTGAATCTCTCTTCTGATTCACGAATAGCTTTTTCTGCCTTACCTAGCTCCGCTGCCGCCGCTTGAGTCGTCATAGAACAGTCGTTTCCCTCTTTTTGTTGTCCAGACTATCATGGACGAAAAGAACAATGCAAGATGTACCCATCACTAGACTCCGGATGGTGGGAAGCATTGTATACAGCGTCAATGAAACCCAGACACGGTAACCTGAGTGTGCCCCGCATGGTTCGGTTTGACAGCAGCAGGAGGATACGCCGGCGGATGCAACCCCCAGATTGAACGGAACCATCTGGATGCGATGGCCGCCGGGCAACAGGTCCCAGGCGCGCTCGAGTCCCTCAGCCTCATTATTGACGGGACCGATGTGAACCTAGGCGTAGGGGAACCATCGAGGTCTTCAAAACAAATTATGCTCGGCGCATATTCCTTCGCAGGCGGTCCACTAGCCTTTTTCCAGACCGAAGGGTCCGCACCCGACGATATCGGTCAAAGGGGAAAAAGTGCCGGGCGGCATGAACTCGACGGTGGTCCCCAGGGCATCACCTGTCGCCAATCCCAGGAAGCTTCCCAGGTATCGAGACTTCGCTGTGATCATAAAGACACCTTCCATTCCACGATGTATCGTTCCTGAGATGGCGTCTCGGGCGATTTTCGATAGGCAGATTTAGGATTCTGTCTCCAGACCTCATGAAGGCGTGAAAGCGCCGCTTCTCTCGGAAAGCCGTGGCGGGCCAGCCAGCACCCGACGATGACACCAGTCCGGCCCACTCCTCCCCAACAGTGCACGTAGACTATCCGGCCATTTGTGATATGTTGATCGATCGTATCGAGAATCTCCTTTGTCGCTATTTCCGATTCGGGAACCGAGAGATCACGTATGGGGAATCGCTGGTACGAGATTCCCCGCGATGGATGGGTATCAAGAAAATGGGTATATGGTTTCATCCGATCCGCTTCATGGGTGAGGTCTATGAATGCCCTGGCCCCGAGCCCGATCAGGGCATCGATCTTGGCTTGAGATGTCTCCTCGTCAATATCCCTCGGATACTCCCCAGCCAGGAATTTGTTCTCAACCACCCAGTAATAATTCATAACGGGTTTTGACCTCCTGGATTGAATGTCGTTGCAGTAATCATATCATCTGAGGATGACAAGAGCGTGTCGTTGTGCCATCTCCGAAGTCTCTCAGGGGCGGGTTATCATCCGCTATTTTCCTTACCCGGGACATCTTCGCTACGGGTCGTGGATTTCCGGCTATGATAGCATCGTTATCAATCCCATAGACTACGCCTGGCAGCAGATCATTGAGCATAGGATAATCGCTTCGAGCTTGCCCGTGTGATTGCTTCGGTTTTCGAAATGCCCGACACAGGATGAACGGACTTGTTTCTACGCCGAAAATGTCACACGTACCGGGAGTGCGCCTGTTGTACGTGCAGTATGCGCAGCTTATATGTCCACCGTTTGCCATGGTCTTGATCCTCCTTAGAATTCTCAGCTATGGAGCAGACCATTACATTATTCCTGTGGGCGACCGGTTATGTCAAATAATTACGGTTCATCTATTATCCTTGGGCCTTACCGGAATTTTGTCACGACCATCGCGGCGGCAGCGTGACACACATCGCCCAATAAATAGTTAAGGCCTTCGGTTTACTGGAGTTTCCCCGACTTTTTCCTCCCATAACTCATAATCCCTTGCAATACCTTAACAAAGGGCATTTGCCAGGTTGACCGGTACCTTCAAAAGGAAGTTTCCTGACTTTCTATCTCCTCTCTGGTATGAAGAACCGTAAATACAAAAGGTGGAGATGACATGGCCGAAAACTTCGAGACTGCGGCCGTTCTCAAGAGTCAGATATTACAATTCTCAGGTGTCATTGTGGGGTACACGGTAACCTGACAGTCACTGGAACCTGGGAAAGGTGTAAGGATAGGGTTGTTTCTGGTAATGTCTGACAGGTGTAAGGCAGAGTCTATGAGGTCAGCTGGACGCATTGGGTATAAGGATCGGGATATGACCTGCCGGTCATCAAAAGGACCCTCCGTCGACCCTGAAATGAATAAGACACCAAACGCGACGAAGATGCTGGATTGCATCTCGTAATAAACACAATTCGGGTTCGACATTGCCTTGACATGCAAAGCCGAAAGCTCTTATACTTCCCCCTGTAATATCTGAGCAGAATATTACTAACACAATTTGAAGAACGGAGACACAAACATGGCAGAAGAACAAGGCTTGAATAAAATGGTAAAATTGAAAGCGGACCTGGCGGCATTCCTGGGTGCCAGCTCACTTTCTCGTACTGAGATAACCAAAAAGTTGTGGGATTACATCAAGGCAAACAAACTACAAACGAAATCAGTCAACGGTAAACCAGAAAATGCTGGCAAATATATTGTGGCTGACGCGAAATTGATTAAAATATTTAACAATACAAAAACTACCAGCAAGACCGGCAAAGTAACTGATTTTACAAAGTTAAAAGAAGGCCAGACTATCGATATGATGCAACTGGCATCTGTTGTTAGTGCCAATATCGAATAATAGGCTGGAAACAACCTGTCTGCCTTTTCAGGTGAACATTTCTCACGGCAATATTGGTTCTGGCGACTATGCCACGAACAAGTGATTTACCTGTGTCTGGACTGCGGCGGTCTAAAGGCTTTGTCTGTGTGAAGCGTAAAGATTGTGGCCGCGAATATCTGCCGGCATTCTACGGCATACGGCGCTGCTTTCAACTGGTGATCTGCATTATCCTACTGGTGGTAGGGCTGAATACCCGCAGGTGAAGGGTACAGCCCTCACTTGGCATTGCATCAACGAGAAGCGGTTGGACACGTAGCGGGCTTCTTTGGAATCGTATCATCCGTTCTCTCGGTGGAACCGGGAATGGAGTATGAACGTGAGCGTGTATGCTGTATAATAAAGAGCAATGGTCAGAAGAAGGAAAGAAGAGGTGATGGCAATAGTATCTCTCTGCAACAATCCTCCCCGGTAAGTGTCATTTCCCCCGAAGCTCCTTCTCCAAATGTCTCTGGCGGTACCGACCACAGGATACCCGTTCCTTCCCCGTTGACCGATACCTTTAAGAGAGTCTTTGAAAAAGCGGTCGATAGGGCGAGAAACGAGCTTCTTTCTTCGGGGAAGATAGGGCTGGCGGTTTTCTTTGTATATACCAATGATGAACGTAGGTAGTATTTTCTTCAAGGACGAACTCCACGAAGAGCTACTCAAAAGAAGGGTCAGAGAGAAGGCTTTAGCCGAAAACGCTTCTGCCGTTTTGTTACTGACGGCAGGCGAAAGGCCCGGGCCGATCGCACTGTCAGGGACCGCCCCTGGCATGAGAGTCTCCGCCCGCGTTGATTACGTTTTAGACAAGAACACGAAGGCCATTACTTCGTGGGAGCCACACTGGCTCGACAACCCTCTTAAGAACGCCTTCCTCGATGGTATCTTCGATACGACCTCTTGAAGAATGTGCAGGGAGAAATGTTGTTTATTCCTAGGTGAAAGTCACAGATTTACAGTTTCGATTCGCTCCGGAACCTGAGTCTGTTCAGTACTTCCTGTAACTGAGTTTTTGTAATATTACTTCAATAGCTAAGGCTAGAAATGACATTCAATAATTCTCTAAGCGGTGAAACGCCATCGCTCGACTTCTTGCCTTAAACGCACTCGGTACACTGTGGTGACATTCTGGCAGGATGAATATCTTCCTCATCCTTGTAGTAAAAAAAGACGACACACTTCTTGTCGGTTCCGCTACAGACACGAGAGCTTGCCTACTGTATCCTGTGTCATAAGTACAGAGAAGGCTCACCGGCACTGCAAGAATGTTATGATATAGACTTATTGAAAAAACAAAATCAGGGGGGGACGATAACCGTGTTTGAAGAAACAAATTCATATTAGCTCTGGCCAGGATGTGGAGGAGATAGTCTCAGAGCAGCATAAATTTGCAGTATTATCAAAAATGGTGAATGAGTTCAAAGCCACTCTGGACCGCAGAGACCGCTACATATTCGACCATCGCGTTGTAGCAGAGGATCCGATGTCACTTCAGGAGCTAGGAGATAGTTACCAGATTTCACGGGAACGGGTCAGGCAGGTGGAAACCAGGATAATAAAGAGATTCAAGACACATCTCCAGGGAAGCCTTGCAGACTTTGACCTGCAAAATATTACGGTTAACATTGGGGCGACATAACGGGTAATGCCTTTACTGCCGGGTCCGGTGACCCCAATTTACCAGTTGAATGGTTTTGCGCGGTCATGACCGGGCAAACCGGCCGGAACGAGTGGTGTGGCAACGACTGATGGACTGTCGCAAAGGGACTTCAGATATTGCCGGGACGGAATGAGGAGATATGCGATGTTGGAGTTTGAAGGAAAGATCAAGAATGCCGGGTCGTGGGAGATTTCACTCGACACAGTCAAGGTAGAGGGTTTCATGAACGGCAAGCATTGCCGGATCACCATCGAGGCCCCCGGGATTGCGGAGGAGCTTCCCAACCTGTATGGTATTGATGAAAAGGAAGTTCCGATCAAGATCGGAAATTGGGACGAGTTCTGAGACGGCGTATAAATATCTGAGAAGATCACGCCGGCAAATCGGTGTTACTGGAAAGTGACATCCGCATCATACCTTACCGCACGCTGGACAACAGGATAGATGGTGTATTGATCACCTTTATGGATATTACCGTAACCAAAACCCTGGAAGCAAAACTGCGCAAAACCCCAAGATTGCGAGGAAGTGGAAATCGAGAGAGAGAACAAAACTGATGAGGCAGGCGCTCCTCCCTTGCGGCTGACCATCTCGATTACGATAGATTCTTTGTGACAGGGGCGGTCTCTTTCGCCTTCTTTCCATTCTCGATGCTGGCATCCTTATAATTCCCGTTCTTGTTATTTGGCTCTTCCATATGACCCCTCTTTATGTGGTTATGTTCCTTCGTCAATTGTACGGACGTAAGGAAGGGTGCGGATAACGTAAAATACTTTTCGCACAATTGAGCCATGGCAACCTCCAATCTGGTAGTGTAAGCATCACCCATCACAAAAAACCAGAGGGAGGAAGAACCATATAGATACACTGGCCGATCTCGAACGGGCCAGACTCGTCCTCGACAAAAAGATAATGTGACTCCGCTTCCTTCCCCGGGCAGGGTTTATTCCATTCCATTATTCCGGTAATATCGAACCATCAAGATCTGGTGAACCCTTCTACGGGCTGGTATTCAGGAGTCTACGTGTATAACGATAGAGAATGGTTTTGCTTTACAAATGAACAGACTGGTTGTAAAATCGAAATGATAAATAATTTCGCAAATTTTCCTGCAAGGCTCGCGGCCATAAAAATTATTCACATACGTGAATTCCACTATCACATAGGGGGTAACGAATTGTGAAAGCACGAAAAACAGCTTCACAAACGCTCCAGCTTGAAAAGTGTCCCACCGGCATCACCGGCCTCGACGAGATCACCAGAGGTGGATTACCGAGAGGACGCCCCACCCTCGTTGCAGGGGGTGCAGGCTCCGGCAAGACCCTTCTTGCCCTCGAGTTCCTCGTAAAGGGTGCAACCTTGTACGACGAGCCCGGCAGGACTTCTTGAGGCAGGCGGGGCTACTTTTTGTCCGCCCTGATGTATTCTTTCCTTCCGTCCGGGTAGAGATAGTACGTGCCCTTATCGTCACCATGCACGGAAGGCAACCCGGCATCATGGAGCCGTTTGATGGCGGCGCGCGTGCTTTTGCCCAGGATCTTTTCCCGCTCTTCCTTCGGCAGTGCTTGGAATTCAGCTATGGTCATCTTCTTCTTCAGGCTCACAGATACTCCACCTCGTCCAGGATATGCTGGCCTACAGGCTTCTTCAGACCCTCGATCAGACTGACCCTCGCACCCAGAGCGTCGCTGAGGTAGTTCTCGAGTCCAATGAATCCGACGGGCCCGAGAGGCCCTTCGATATCCACCAGGACCTCCCAGTTCCCTTCCTCGCCGGAGCCTTCACGAAGGCGCGAATTGAAGACGCCGACCCTTGTGACGTTGTATTGTTCCTTCAGGTAGGGTTTCAGTTCCGTCAGTTTCCTTTTGACGGCCTCAATGTCCGTATCAGCAGAGCCTGAAGCATCGATGTCCTTTAGGAACTGAAGGTGGCGGCGGACGGCTTCCGGGTCGCATGCCTCTATACCCTGGAGCAACCTGTCGTAAATGTCCTCCTGGAAAAGGGTTCGGATCTGTGCAGCGCCCATTTGATCGGCAAGGTCGAGAAGCCGACGGGCTTTTTCAACGTCAAGGGCCTCCACGGCCTGGCGCAGTCGATCATGCATGTCGTCCAGGTTGCTGGCGTCCACCAAATGTCTTTCCTTCTGTGAGTTGTCCATTTCTCTGTCCTCCATGAAACAAACCTTCTTCTACGTGAGACCGTGCCTTTCCAGGATCGCGTTTCCCTCTTCCAGGGTGTCGAAGTACTCCTTACGGCCGTCAGGGAAGAGAAAACACATCCTGTACTCCTCTATGTCGCTGCCGTGGCAGGTCGGCAGCCCTGCCGCATGTGTCTCTGCGATCGCTTTCCTCACAGCTCCGGCAAAGATCTTTTCTGCCAGGTCCTTGTCCTGCATCCAGTCCCATATGTCCATGTTGCCTGCCGTTTTATCTCTTCCTGTAGCAACCATCGCACCGCACCATCACCCAGCCGTCATCCCGCATCGTCCCCTGCTGGCCGCATACGTCGCAGGTGACTTCCGATAACGCCTCGGCCTTTTCCACGAGGGCCTCGTACTCCTCCCCGCCGTTGTGGTAGACCCGGAGCGTGCCGTACTTCTCCTTGACCTGGGTGACACGGAACCGGCCGGCGGTGCCGTCCCTGTCCGCAAGTTCCTGGAATCCCGCGAATAGTTCCTCGATGATGGGGAGCCAGCCGTCCCCGCACTCGAACCCAAACGCCATGAGCCCCTCACGGATGGATGTCGCCCCGAGAAAGGTATATCTGTCCTGAAGCTGCCTGCGGCGGGCCACGTTCTCGCCGGGATTCAACGAGACATGCATCGTGTCCAGTTCTTCCGCGGACGGGATCTCCCCGCGGGTCATGGCGTCAAACATTTCTTTGATGTTCCTTTTCATATGGTCCTCCACAGGAACCCGGCCGGCCCGTGACGCTTGGACCGCTGAGCTGGTCTCAAGGTGAGAGGGGCCGGTCAGGTTGCATATAGGTTCATCACGTCGCCAGATAGCGGTACAGAGTCTCCCTTGAGATCCTGAAGGCCTTCGCGAGGGTTGATTTCCTCTCACCGTTACAGGCTCTTTCCCTGAGTTCCTGAACCTGTTCTCCGCTCAGGGCATGTTTGCGGCCCTTGTAGACGCCCCTGCGTTTCGCCGCTGCGACGCCCTCCGCCTGACGCTCCCGGATCAGGGCCCGCTCGAACTCGGCAAACGCCCCCATGACTGAGAGCAGGAGGGTCGACATGGGAGAGTCATCCCCGCTGAACGTCAGGTTCTCCTTCAGGAACCTCAGCTGTACGCTGCGGCCCGTCAGGTCCTCAACGATCCGGCGGAGGTCGGGAAGGGTCCTTGCCAGACGGTCGATGCTGTGCACGATGACGACATCTCCCTCGCGAACAAACCGCAAGAGTTCCTCCAGGGCAGGGCGCTTGGTGTCCTTACCGCTGGCCTTGTCGGTAAAGGTGCGGTCGAGCTCGACACCCTCCAACTGCCTGTCCGTGTTCTGCTCGACGGAGCTGACCCGAATATAGCCGATGCGCTGTCCTTTCATGCGTGTTGAACCTTCCTCAAAGTGTCTCTCCGGGATGTGTCAGGTACCCCGTCTCAAGGTCAAGAAGGAACCCGCATGCCTCATCTGCCGGGGCCCTCGCAGAACCTCTCCATCACCGTCCCGGGTGCGTATTCCCTGAAGAGGTCCAGAATCTCCTCCCTGACGGGATTGTCGGGGGAGAGCTGGAGCACCATGTCGAGGGGCGTGCTGCCCGTCATGTTCATTGTGTTCGCGTCTGCCCCGTGGGAGAGGAGGAGGCGGACCGCCACGGGGCGGGCATAGGTACACGCCCAGTGCAGGGCCGTGTCACCGATGCCATCCCTTTCGTTCACGTCCGCGCCGTGAGCGAGGAGGAACTCGATGATATCGGGCCGCCCAAGGGCAGAGGCCAGGGCGAGGAGCGTCCAGCCGCGGACGTCCCTTTCGTTCACACAAGCCCCCTTCTCGATGAGGAGGCGGACGATATCGAGCTCGCCGTGCTCGATGGCGGCCTGGAGCGGCGTCACCCCGCGCAGGTCCGTCGCGTTCACGTCCGCGCCGCCTTCGATGAGCTGCCCCACCCATTCAATCCACCCCATGTCTATCGCGTCGTGAAGATCGTCTGACATTATCTTCCTCCCGTAATCAGTGCCACGAAACTTGTTCGAAAATGGACGTCCAAAGATACCCGGACAGCCCCATCCGGAGTGCCTCTTGCGTGCGCGAAAAACAGGAGTTTTCCGCGCATCTCTTTACTCATAGAAGATCGTCATCATCGCCGGTAAGCTCGGCTTCAAGCTTGTAGATGTTGTCCATAACGACGAGGTCCTCGTTTACCTTTGCGAGGGGAATTCTCCCCTGTGTTATGAGCTCTTCAACACGCCTGTCACCACACAACATCTTCAATTCTTGTACGTCCATGTACATCATGATATCCTCCTCCCCTTGCTTTTACGGTTCAAGATCCCACATGAAATCATCGTCGGCGGTATTACCGTAATCATCATCGGCATAGAAGATCCCGTCGGCGGGATAATCACGGGCATCATGATCATCACCAGCGTTGTCATTGATGACCGCTATCTCCTTCGAGTTCCGGTACCGTCCAAAATCGATTATCCGCGACATTTTGTGTCCTCCTCGCTCAGATTGCCAATACGATCGCTGCGATGGCCATATTGAACACAACGCCGAGAGTGAAGCAGAGCGTTCTCTCGGTCCACGATGGGCCCTCTTTGCGTGATGCGGATTCCATCTTCCGCATCGCTGCCTGATATCCCATAACAAAATACCTGAGGGCGCTGACCACCTGGCTGTGCTGCGTCCGGGGGTCAAGACCGACGGCCTGCGCGATCTCACGATACGCTTTCCCCTGTCTCTTGAGTGTATACGCCGTCAGGATCTGTTTTTCAGTGAGCATGCGTTACCTCCCATACCGTTACATAAGTCCTTGGTATCCCTCATGGTTTCACCCGTTGTGTGGTAGGGTCACCACACAGGCGATATGCGCCGCCACACCCCGGAGAGGATGTCTTCCCTGGGGATGTCTTTGTGACTGTACCTTCAGTCCCGTTATTGAGGCCGTGACGTATACCACCCTGGAATCCCTCACGATATTACTCCCATGTTTGACGATTGCCGCCGTGACGGGGTTCCTCTTTGTAACATCCTGGAAACCCTCATGTTTCTGTCGGTCGTATCGTTCGCGGCCTTCCGGGGAATGGCTGTTACGTTCTCCGCCGGCCCGGGAAGGAAGGTCTCTTCGTCCGGTGCCTCCCGCTCGGCGATCCGCCGCTCGATGCTCTCGAGGCTGCAACAGCGTGAGATCCTCCTGCCCTGGAACGCGATACCGTCGCAGGCGAAAGAGACACCCTTCCCGGGTTGCACACGCATCGATATCTCTTCTGCGGCCAGCATGTGTTCCAGGTCCTCGAGGGATTCGCACCGGAGCATCGCCCTGTTGATGGCCTGATATATGACAGGCTTCGGGCAGGCCCTGCCGGTGCGTGCCTCCATCGCGAGTTCCCCCCTCGTCAGCAGGATCTTCGTCATGTCGAGGACGGAGGTGACGGGGGTCAGGCCGTATAGTTCCTCAAGTTCCCTGCACGCGCACATGGCTCTGAAGTATACGAAGCTGTCCCTCCAGACCTTTCTGTCCACATCGATGCGATTGACGATGAGGTGGACGTGGTCCGGGTCATGCTTGTAGATGACCCACTGGTGGCGGTTCCTGTTGATCTCAATCCTGCCCATCAACTGTTTCGCCAAGGACAGGAAATCGCTGTCGACCAGACGCATCGCGTCCTGCTGCGGGAGCCGTACGGCAATGTGGAGGACGGGCTTTCTCACGTCACGCCTGCAGGTGGCGTAGAGCTGCATCTCGCTTGCCAGAGGGCCCACCTCCCAGGACCCGAAAGGACTCACAATGTTCGTTGACAGGAGAGGGCCCTTTCTCGACGCATACCTCAGCACGGCCGCGAAATCGTCGCCTGTTACCACCTTGGCGATCATGCCCAGGCCTCACGGGCCGCGAGGGCGTGAGCCTCGCCTGCGGCGTACTCCTCGATGTTCCCCGTGAGGTAGTCGATGTTCTGGAGGAAGAGGACGCACTCGAAGGCGTACTTCTCTTCGATCTCGCCCTTCTTCCTAGCCTCGCCGAAGCTCAGCCGGAGCTCTAAGAGCAGCTCCGCGATCCTCTGCAGCTCCCCCTGGATCTTTGCCAGACTGTCGAGGTAGGCGTCGGGTCCGCCGGATTCCCCCACGACCGCCATGACGGGAGGCGCCTGGAGCCGCACGTTGAGGGCGGCGTCGAGGAGATACCGGTTCATCGAGGTGTTGTACTGTCCCGCGAGCTTCCTTATCCTCTCGTACTCGTCCGGGGTAGGCCGGACGGTGAGGGTATAGGTACCTCGTGCTTCTGTCTCCATTGTCTACCTCCTGAAAATGGAATTGACTGTTCCCGGCACAACTTGCTGTGATTTTGCGACGGGGGTGAATACACCGCTCAAACAACCGCTTCTGCTGGAGCTACTCATTGCCCCTGCCGTTCATCTTCGCAACACGGTCGTAGCTGTCGTTCAGGGCCTTCCGCAGCATGGCCGCAAAAGGGGGAAGGGTACCGGAAGAGACAGCCTCGGCGAGTACCTTGTACCGGGAGAGGGGGTAGTCGGTACTCACCCTGATCTTCTCCTCCCGGGGAGTCGTTCTTTTGATGAACCGTCTGCGTTTTCCCTGCTGTCTTTTTTCTTCCATAACGAAAGCTCCTTCGTAAGTAAGAGTTTACATAATGAGGATACCATTAAGGATAGTTATACTATGTATCACCTGAATTGTCAATATGATACAGCAGAACTGATAAAAATATTATGTCAACTCACATGGAATCGCAGCGGTACTGGGAGAGGTATTTTTTGAGGTACGGATTGCGGTGTGACATGGTGTTGTCATACCTCTGCGTGACAATAAGGGTGATTTTTACGGACATATTTTGTAGGATATGTTTGAAGCTCTCCAGTAATCTCAGCGTAAGGTAAGCATCTGAGCCTTTAACATTGATTTGAGTTCACAATGAAAACTGTGCGGTACAATCGTTATCTGTCGGAGTCGCCGAGAATCAATGCTGTTGCGCACTTTCGCCGCCATAGCATGATTGAGAAGGATTTCGGCATCTTGATATAGCGAAGGAAGCCGACATTGAAGGCGCGGAGTTGGATAGATTTGCGTGCAAGATTCAAGTGTATATTTTTCTAAGGCTTACGATGTCGGGTCTGGTTCCAGAGATGTGGGTGATTGGTTGCGTCTTTTAGGAGGGGAAAAGTGGAAGAGCGTGTTTGTCCGGAAGAGATAACGCAACAGAAAGAGTTACTTCGTTTACGTTTCGCGAAGGCGCTCAATGAGAAAAAGCTGATGAGGCCCACAATTGGATTGTTGGGCATACAGCGTCAACTTCCTTTGTTGTATATGCTTGGGTTCAAGGAAGCGAAATCCTACCAGTCTAAATCGCGTGAAAAAGCTAAAGTTTTCATCGATACAAAGCTGGCAAAACTTGTTGCTAAACCATTCGAGACAGATATTCGTCTCAATGATCTTCTTTTTCGTTTTCTGCGAGAAGCCTTTCTCGTATCAGATTTGAAGAAAGGTTCAGGGGAGCATCCAACCCGCGATGGAAGAAAGACGGTTCTCCAGGAGAAAGCTAATCGTTATAACGAAAATTTAAACAGACTCGTTGATGAAGTTGATTTAGACAAAGCTTATCTTGTGTTGGCGTGTCTCATGAGTGATACTTCTTTTCATCTTTCCATTTCTGACGATGACATAGAACAGTTTATCGAGAGCTTCAGGACACTGGATCGTGAATATATGAGCGGGGTCATTTTGCGGTATTGCACTGTTGAGATGGATCCCATTCAGGAGATAAGCGATGAGATCGAGGGCCTGAAGGAAAAATATGATTCCGTCATGCAAGAACTGGAACAGGTTCTTGAAGGGATGGCTGAATTCAGGGATTTGCCATCCAAAGAGATGATACGGTCTATCAAGGTTCTGACGTCCAGAATACAAAGCGCTTGGTCCAGACTCTCAAAGATCTATCAAAAAAAGTTCGATGTTGAGCCACCCGAGCCGGAAGGTTCAATGAGTCTTGCTCACCTGCTTTTCGTGACCGCGGAGCTTAAGAAGCAGCCAACAATAGCTCACCCCGAAGCTTTCGAAAAACTTGACAAAGCCAGAACAATAGCCGTAAAGGGCAAACAAGAGGCCGAAGAGATTCGGACACTGATCAAAGCGGTGGATGAGTTAAGCACCACGGCAAGAAAGGACAAGGCGCTGCAAAAGAGCCTTGTTGAGGGAGAGCACCCCATAATTAAACTCCTGCAGTTTGTAGAGAAGAAGACTGTGCCCACTCAGGAGGACCTAAAGAATCTGGCGCAAGGATTGACAGCCTTTGTTGGGGAAGATCGCGCAAAGGCTTTGGCGAACCACCTGTTTTGGGAGGAGATAGGATTCATCTCGCCCGAACCCATGTATGCTGAAGAAGATTCACCCGCAGAGGATGAATTGGGGGAACGCGAGAGAGAAGCAAGTGTTTCGGATTTATCCGAGAAGCCCAAATCCGAGCCGCAGGAGCCAGAAACGTCACAGATCGAGCCAGTAGTACGGGCGCCAGAGATTCCGGGTACCGAGTCCAGACCGTCAGAAGAGGTTATCCCTGAAACCCCGGATGTCCTCCCTGCGGGACCCGATTATCGATACCTCTCGGGCCTTGGCCAGAACGGACAATCGGCAGCAGTATCTATTTTATCCGAAGGTTTGGAGTCGAACCCATCAGCCTTGGAACCGCTGATGTGGCACTTGCTTAGGGAAGAACACCAGTCATCATGCTATCATTTGGCGCGTTGCGCTAGCATCCTTCCGGAAGCATCTTGCTTTCCGCCTCTCTGGCTGATTCGTGCCTCAATTCTTGGCCCCAATGTTCGCTACACTGAAAGCAGAATTGCAAAGCTTCTGAAGGAAGATTTTGCACTGTATTCTGCCGATATTTTCAGAACTGGCGACAAGACCTGGAATCACACAATCCGATTTCTCCTTGCGGGTTCCGCGATTGTCCCTTCGTTGCTGGCACCTGAGACGGGAGCTTCCGAAATTCTCGCAGGTCTATGGCCCAAGGAAGGGTTGGATAGTCTTTATGAATACATCTCTCTAATATCTGAGTTTGGTCGGAAGCAACGCCCCCTTGAGCCTCACAGGGTTAAGAGAGTAAAGGATCTTTCGGTATGGAAAAAAGAACTTGAAGACCTTCGTCTCGCCGCCAAGACATGGCTTGCAAACGCCCATGCAAAGACAATCATCTATGGCCCCGCTGGAAGGGTCTGGCTCAAATGGCTGGAGACGGGCGATTTTATACACTCGCTTCTAAGTCCGGTAATAAATGATGACGTGGCAAATCTGGCTCAGGCAAGAGCGCAACTCGCAGAGTTTGCCGACGTGGAAAGAATTAAGGGCAGAGTGGAGTATACTGACCGAAAAGTCCTGAAAAGAGGGCGAGGTAGTGCCAATATCGTGGCCAAGGCTATGGGTCAACTCGTGAAGCACTCGCAAGAAGCCTTAGAATTTCTGAATCGCTGGATCGTTTTACACGAATCCCCACCAACTCGTGGGAAGGATTTCATAGACAAGCAGGTTCTCAACCTGGGAGAGAGAATTAAGGAACTCCATCCCAAAGTGCTAAGCAATTTAAACACTTTTGAGAAACGGGCGCCGGTGTTGCCTGTCATCGCATCCATAAGTGTTCTCAAGAGAGCAATTGACACAATACAAGAAATCTTCGACCCCGACACGGCATTCTCGATTGCAGAAAAACCGGTTGAGCATTTACTGCAGCCAGATCTCTTATTAATTCCAGCAATGAGGTTGGACGAGACTTGGTATTCTTCGAATAGTGACGAGGTCGTACTGCCTGGACTTGTGCGGCTACATGCCGAAGCCGCGTACGATTGGGATCGAGCGTACAGAGACAAATGCTCTGTGGGAGACTACGAAACTGCCGATCGTGTAATAGAATTCATTAAGAAGAGTAACAAGAAGCAAATCGATTTGACCCACTGGCAGACGGTTAGGGAGAAAACGTACCGGGAACACCGGGAAGCCCTCTTGAATCAGATAGAAACGACACGGGTCTGCGTAGACGGAGCGGTTGCGCTGGGCCTGCTTACCGAAGAACAACGACTCAAATTCTCCAAAGAAACAAATCTGGTTTCCGCAAATCTGGTTTCCGAAAACCAGCACAAGATTACCTACTTCCCCGAGGCTGCAGCGAAGCTTCAGCAAGTGGTGAACAATATTTCAGAAATACGCCTTGACCGATTGGAACAGGTGAAGAAGCGGATGCTCCTGGTTGGGATAAACGATTCGCATCCTGAATATGGAAAAGTTGCCCAACTTATCAGTAAGGGTGATGTTCTGACGGCTAATGAGTATATTAATTTGATTAGCTCCGGTCAGGCCCTTCCAGAGTATGCTGGACATGATAGGTTTCAGAGTTTCTTTCCGGCTAGAGCCAGAGAAATAGAGACGTATCTCGAAAAAAGCGATCCGGCGAAACTCATCCGAAAGATCCAGAGAAATGAGCGGATCCCGGGTACCGATGTGCATATGATCACTGGGGCGCAGGCTCACCGAGCTGCCGAGATATTCGAAGCATGGCTCACTGTCAAGAATGCCAGAAAGATTACCATCCAACAAGGACAGACCATTCTCAATGGTCTTGGCTTCAATGTCATTGAAGTCAAGCTGAAGACAGTGGGGCGTTCTTCCTGGCTCGAGATTCGCACAGAAATTGTCAGAGACCGGAATCAGTGTCCCGTTGCCGAATACGGCTCTCAGGCGCTTGGACGGTATCGCGTCCTATGTGTGTGGGATCGGCCGTCTGAAGAAGATATCTTGAATTCAGTCGGCTCGACATATCAAGAAGCTCCGGTACTCGTTTTCTATTTTGCAAGAATGACGGAGGTGCGACGTCGAGAGCTGGCAAAGCTTTGCAGGGAAAGACAAAAAACCTTCATCGTCATTGATGACATCCTTCTCTTTTCCCTGTTGGGTGAGCGGGGTTCCTGGCTGCCTGCCATGTTTGAATGTGCGCTACCATTTACTTACCTCCAGCCTTACGCTATCACGGCAGGTCTTGTTCCGGAGGAGATGTTTTACGGAAGACAACGCGAGAAGGAATCGGTAATTAGACCGGATGGGTCCTGTTTTATCTATGGTGGGCGGCAATTAGGCAAGACAGCCCTTCTTCGTGATGCGGAAAGAACTGTCCATGCTCCCGAGAAGGGTACAATAGCTGTGTGGATCGATCTCAAGGCGGAAGGCATCGGGTATAACCACACAGCCGACGCAATTTGGAATTTGATCGGGTCAAGGTTGAAGTCATTCGAAGTCATCCCTCAGGGGATGAGCGCAACCGCAAACGAGCAAAGGCTGTCCGAGTTGATTTATCGTTGGATTAATCAGGATTCAGCGCGACGTATTCTTCTCCTCCTTGATGAGGCGGACAAGTTTCTCGAGATTGACGCGGGCGAGGATTTCCGCCGGTCTTCCGCATTGAAGGGACTTATGGACAGGACCAACAGGAAATTCAAAGTGGTATTTGCCGGTCTGCATAACGTCCAACGTACTACGACCCAGTCAAATCATCCGCTGGCCCACTATGGTCAACCAATTTGTATAGGGCCTTTACTGGGAGAAGGTGAATTACGCGAAGCTGCGGCCCTTGTTCAGAGACCATTGAACAGCCTGGGCTATCGTTTTCAGTCGCCGGAACTAGTCTTCAGAATCTTGTCCCAGACGAATTTCTATCCCAACTTGATCCAGCTCTATTGCTTCCAGTTACTAAAGCATCTCTTCGGTCATCGGTTCGATCCCAAAGAGACGCCACCATACATTATCACTTCCAGGAACGTCGAGGACGCTTATCTGAATCAGGACTTGCGGAAGAGCATATGCGACAGGTTTATGTGGACCCTGCAACTTGACCCCCGGTACACGGTTATCGCCTATTCCATGGCATTTTATGCCCTGATAAGCGAAAAATCACTGGTTGAAGGCATGCTTTTATCGACGATCAGAAAAGAAGTATTGTCGTGGTGGTCCGAAGGATTCAAGCAGTCTGACTCGCTCGACTCCTTTCGGGTTCTCCTCGATGAGATGGTTGGCCTCGGAATAACTTGTGTTACGGAAACTGGCAACTATGCATTCCGAAGCCCAAACGTGCGTTTTCTGATGGGAACCGAGGAAGATATCGAATCGGTACTTCTGGAACCACGCGAAGGGCCCTTGGAATATGAAGCAAGCTATTACAGATCAGGGCTGCCTAAGGATGTGTCGGTTAGAAACCCACTCACGGTACAACAGGAGGCGAGACTCAAACGTCTTGAAAACGGTGTTGCCGTAATCATGGGTTGTGATGCCGCAGGTCTTGGCAGTCTGCAGCGTTTTATTAGACACAGCCTTGAAGACCATAATCTCCATATTCTGGAGAACGAAGTAGAGCTCGGTCGGTTTCGCAAGAAGCTGGATACCCTTGTCAAGAACAGGAAAGACGGGACAACTACCTTAGTGGTGTCGCAATCCTGCGCTTGGTCAACGCGGTGGGTTGAAGAGGCTGTGGCCAAAATCAGAACACTTACATCGAGAACGGCCTATATGCTCGCGGTGTTCTGCGCGGATTCAAAGATTACGTGGGATCTTGTTGAACACAGCCCCGACATTGATGGACTTGGCCTGCCCAGGGAAGTTTACACACTTCATCTTGAACCATGGAACGACTCATCCATACGGCAGTGGCTTAATGTTTGCGGTTTCGGTCCTGTCGATGTTCCCGAGGGTCGCGAGCGAATATCATTAGTGACTGGTGGCTGGCCCGAGTTGCTGAATCAGTTCTACGGCGCATGTGTGAAGAACACATTTCTTTGGGAGAAATGCCTGGACGAAATGGCAGAAAAATGGAAGACCCCGGAGCAAGCGGGAACCCTTATAGAGCTTCTTGGGCTCAATAGTCATATTCCAAGAGCTGTTCTTGGCAATTTGTCTTCAATAGGCGAAGCAAGTGTAGACGAGTTAGTGGAACTGACAGATGATGTGCCGCAGGACTCTGTTGGCCGGAGCATTTTCTGGGCCGACTGTCTTAAGCTCGTCAAATTGGTGTCACAGGACAGGTATGTCCTCAACCCTTTTGTTGCAGAGCTCCTGAAGACGGAATAGGAACCGGAAATGCATACAACATGGTGGAGTCTTCCGGGACCGGCGGCTTTCTTGGCGGATGTAATTGAGACCGTAAGGGCAGGGATAAACGTCGTTATTGGCCTGCCCGAACACATTCCCGAAAGTCTTCGTTCTGTGATTCGGTCAAGCATGGATGATGGTGAGCGCCTTTCTTTCGAAGCAATAGACGTTTCCTCGGAGAAAGACCTTGATCCTCTCGGTATACTCTTTTCTCGTTTTGTTAGTGATCGAAGGCGCAGGCCGGCCTTAACATGTGAGGATCTCTGTAGGGAAGAGGCGTTCGCCGGGAAACTGGTCTGGATTGATGGCCTTTCCATCGACTCCTGGCTTGGGTGGCGGGCATTCATAGAGGAATACTCGCATGCATGCAGGTCATTAGGCATTATTTTCCGCACCAAGATTTGCATTGTGCTCAGAGGAGAACTTGCGCTACAGCCACCAAAGGAAGACGTATGCCTGAGAAACCTTGCTTGGAAGGGAAAGGTGAGTTGGTACGATATTTTCTTGTATACATCCATAGCCTTCCGTAACTCTGCCCTTCCTGACCTCGTCAAGGGTACTGCGATTTCTATATGCTCCAAACTTGCCCTGTGGGATCCGGCTGTGGTTGATTTACTCTCCCAACAGGACGACACAGAAAAGATCTTTAGTCCGAATGACATCCTAAAGGAGATTTCGCTGTCCAGGAATTGGTATGGGGACAGTCAAGAAGGAGTGAAACCATGCTGGCACAATGGATCGCTGGACTTTGTCGACGGTTATGCACAGGTTCACTCCGCATTATTAGCCTGTCTTCCTGATGATAGACGGGTGATGAACCGGCTATGGAGTGCGCAGGTGGGCGTGATCCTGCCTTTTGTTGAAGAGAGGCGTATTGAGTTGGTGGAAGCTCTGGCGCCTTTCCTCAAGGTTCCATTTACCACGAGGTTCGGGGAAACGATAAAGGACGTGCGTGATCTGGAGATAGGCCACATAGAACTACAACTTGCAAATAGCGATGAGGGTTTTGACTGGGATTTGTTGAGGTTTGTTGGGAAGCTTCGGGAAATGAGAAATGCACTCGCCCACGGGGAACCAGTCGAATTAGCTGCCTTGGAATCTGATGAATTGATGGAATATAGAAGGATTCTAAAGCCCTTCGAGCGCAACTTCGTGGAAGAAGCAGGCAGTTTTCCGTTCTCATGATGAAGTGCCGGAAAGCACAGCTTCTTTTTCCTTGGACCTTGGGTGACATGGTGCTGTCACCCTGTCATGGTACAAATGGTCGGGAAGAAACCTGATCCAAGTGACGTCGAGAAATTCCCGAAAGATGGCCTTGATGCAACGAACAGAGGGGCTTGACGGGGAAGTAAAGGGGCGCTACGAAGGACCTTGAGGATTTACGAGGATCATGTACCTGCTTGGCGGCTGCGATGAGCGTGAATGGGCAATGGTCATTTTTTCGAGATCGGAAGATTTCTGTAGAATCACAGGGGATGAACCGGTGGGATGGGACATGTCCGTACCGGATAACCTTAGCGAAGAAGAGCGGGAAGAATTGATCGAATCGCTCCTTAAAGGATACGAAGAGACATGTTTGGTAGCCAAGCGTTATTTGGAGGTGTCACGAGGTGACAGGTGGATTGCTGGTCCTTATATGACAGCGAATAAAGTGGCATTAACAGCAATGTTGGGCAGAAAGGCGGTAATGCTTCAATGAGAACAGGGAGATTGAATGGCAAGAACGAAGAAAACTGACAAAAACAACAACAAACAGGAGTCCATCGAGGCAACGCTCTGGCAGACCGCGGATAAGCTCCGCAAGAACATGGATGCCGCCGAGTACAAGCACGTCGTCCTTGGCCTCATATTCTTGAAGTACATATCCGACGCCTTTGAGGTTCTCCATTCCAGGTTGAAGGAAGGCAGGGGCGAATACGAAGGGGCGGACCCCGAGGACCCCGACGAGTATACCGCCGAGAAGGTGTTTTTCGTCCCTCCCGTTGCACGATGGAAGAGGATATCCGCCAACGCGAAGAAGACCGAGATTGTTTTGGAGAACGGCAAGAAGGTCGATATTGGCGGGTACGTTGATGAGGCCATGGAGGCCATCGAGCACCGGAACCCTTCCCTGAAGGGAGTCCTTCCCAAGGTCTATGCCCGGCAGAACCTCGACAGGACAGGCCTCGGTGGCCTCATCGATCTCATCGGCACCATCGCCCTGGGGACCGACGAGGCAAAGAGCAAGGACATCCTCGGACAGGTATACGAGTATTTCCTCGGACAGTTTGCGCTTGCCGAGGGCAAGAAGGGCGGCCAGTTCTACACGCCCCGGAGCGTCGTCGGGCTCCTCGTGGAGATGCTCGAGCCCTATGAAGGCCGGGTCTTTGATCCCTGCTGTGGATCGGGCGGTATGTTCGTCCAGAGCGAGAAGTTCATCGAGGCCCACCAGGACCACTACAAGAAGAAAGGAAACAGCAACGGTGTCCGTATCAACCCTGCCGACATGATCTCCATTTACGGCCAGGAGTCCAACCAGACCACCTGGCGCCTCGCCAAAATGAACCTCGCCATCCGGGGAATCGACAGCTCCAACATCAGGTGGAACAACGAGGGCTCCTTCCTCAACGACCTTCACAAAGATCTCAAGGCGGACTTCATTCTCGCCAATCCCCCGTTCAATGATTCTGACTGGTCGGGAGACCTCCTCAGGGACGACGCACGGTGGGTGTACGGTGTTCCCCCTGCCGGCAACGCCAACTACGCCTGGATACAGCACTTCATCTACCACATATCCCCCACGAAGGGCATGGCCGGCTTTGTTCTCGCCAAGGGGTCGCTCACCTCGAAGACAAACGGTGAGGGGGATATGCGGAAGAACATCATCGAGGACGGGCTCCTCGACTGTATCGTCAACCTTCCGGCGAAGCTCTTTCTTAACACACAAATTCCCGCCTGCCTCTGGTTCCTGTCGCGGAAGAAAGGGAAGCACCTCGACAGGGTCCTTTTCATCGATGCCCGCAACCTCGGATATCTCGTCAGCCGACGGACCCGGGACTTCACCGATGAGGACATAGCAAAGATCGCGGATACCTATCACCGTTGGCGCAACAACAGCAACCATTACGAGGACGTCCCCGGGTTCTGCAAGTCGGTTACCCTCGACGAGATAAGGGAGAAGGATTATGTCCTCACCCCCGGCCGTTACATCGGCCTGCCGGAAGACGAGGATGACTTCGACTTCGCGGAGCGTTTCTCGAAGCTCCGGGCTGAACTTGAGGAGCAGATGCAGGAGGAGGTGTGGCTTAACGAGCTCATTCAGGAGAAACTTGCCAAGATTGAGGTGAAGGGATGACTGGGTGGAAGGAATGTAAACTGGGGGAATTTGTAGAAAGTATCTCGGAAACATATACATTTAAACCCAATGAAGAAGTTGTATTTCTCAATACCTCCGATATTTATCTTGGTCAGGTAATTAATCGAGAATTGCAGAATTGTACAGGTTTGCCGGGACAGGCAAAAAAGAGAATCAAAAGGGGTGACTTTCTATTTAGTGAAATACGTCCGGCAAATGGTCGGTACGCAATGATTGATTTTGATGCAGAAAATTATGTCGTTTCAACAAAACTAATGGTACTTCGCTGTAATGACAAAATAGATGGAGGTTTTTTCAAAATATTTCTGACAGCGAAAGAACAACTTGAATATCTGCAAATGATTGCGGAAGATAGATCTGGCACGTTTCCACAAATCACATTTCACCACATATCGAGTTTAGAAATCCTCCTCCCTCCCCTCCCCGAACAACGCGCTATAGCCGCCGTCCTCTCCAGTCTCGATGACAAGATCGATCTCCTCCACCGGCAGAATAAAACCCTCGAAGGAATAGCCTCCGCCCTCTGGCGGAAAATGTTCATCGAAGACGCCGACCCGAAGTGGAAGAGGGGGAAGTTGGGAGATCTTTTTGTTTTACATAGAGGATATGACTTGCCTGTACAAAACAGAACCGAGGGAAAATATGCAATTCTATCCGCGAGTGGTATTAGCGGCTTTCACCATGAATATAAGGCTAAAGGGCCAGGTGTTGTTACAGGCCGAAGCGGATTATTAGGAAAAGTCTTTTTCATTACAAAGGACTTTTGGCCGCTCAACACCGCCCTGTACGTATCAGAATTCAGAATTGGAACCCCACTGTTTTCATATTTTTTGTTGAAGAGTACTGACTTAGAAGGCTTAAATGGCGGATCGGCCGTGCCGACATTAAACAGAAATGATGTTCACAGCATAGAAACTAGCCTGCCCAACAAGGAAGAAATCTATTTTTTTGAAAGTCAGTGTTCCTCCTTCTATGAGAAAATCGATAGGAACACAATACATATCCACTCACTGGGAAAGGTTCGTGACACCCTGCTCCCCAAGCTCATGTCCGGTGAAGTAAGGGTGAGACTATGACCTCCTTTACAGAATCCGAGATAGAAGTCTTTGCCCTTCAGGAACTCGGCGAACAAGGTTACACCTGTGCCCCCGGTCCCGTCATCGCCCCCGATGCTGAGCCGCCTCAAGGCTCCCTTTTCCCCGAGCTGGAGAGGCGCTCCAGCTATGGGGATGTTGTCCTCAAACGGACTCTGGAGGAGGCCATCGATCGCCTGAATCCCACCCTGCCCGCATCGGCCCGGCAGGAGGCCCTCAAGGCGGCGTTATCCATCTTTTCCCCCCAGTTCATTGACGCCAATGAGTCCTTCCACAGGCTCCTCACCGAGGGTGTCCCGGTAACCATCCAGAAGGATGGTCAGGAACGGGGAGAGCGGGTCTGGCTCGTTGATTTCCAGAACCCGGGTAGCAACGTCTACTTCGCCATAAACCAGTTCACTGTCAAAGAGAACAACCAGAACAAGAGACCCGATGTCATTCTCTTCGTAAACGGTCTCCCCCTCGTCGTGATAGAGCTCAAGAACCCGGCGGACCATGCAGCCACGGTCAGGAAGGCCTATGACCAGATCCAGACCTACAAGACCGTCATCCCCTCTCTCTTCCACTACAACGCCCTCTGTGTCGTCTCCGACGGCTTCGAGGCCCGGGCGGGAACCATATCATCGGCCTTCAGCAGGTTCCAGGCATGGAAGTCCGTCGACGGCACCGGAGAATCCCCGGACCTGACGAGTCAGGTCGAAGTCCTCATCAAGGGCATGCTCAACCCCGCGACCCTCCTTGACCTCATCCGGAACTTCATCGTTTTCGAGAAGGAGAAGAAGACCGACGCCAAAACGGGCCTCACCCAGATAGAAACCACCAAGAAGATCGCCGCCTACCACCAGTACTACGCGGTCAACAAGGCGGTGGAGAGCACCCGCCTCGCCACGGACGAGAAAGGGACTCGCAAGGCCGGCGTCGTCTGGCACACCCAGGGATCAGGGAAGAGCCTCACTATGGTCTTCTATACGGCCAAGCTGATCCACAACCTTGATAATCCGACGATCGTCGTCATCACGGACCGCAACGACCTCGACGACCAGCTCTTCGATACCTTTGCCGGGTCGGCGGGCCTCCTGGGACAGCCTCCCGTGCAGGCGGGGTCACGGGACCACCTCAAGTCCCTCCTCAAGGTCGCCTCTGGCGGAATCGTCTTCACCACCATCCAGAAGTTCTTCCCCGAGGGTGACAGCCCCGTCTATGACATGCTCTCGGAGCGCCGGAACATCATCGTCATCGCCGATGAGGCCCACAGGACCCAGTATGGCTTCGCGGCAAAGCTCATCGATACGAAGGATGAATCCGGTACCGTGAACGGCAAGCGCCTCGCCTTCGGTTTTGCCAAGTATCTGAGGGACGCCCTCCCCAACGCCACCTTCATCGGGTTCACCGGCACACCGGTGGAGGATACCGACATCAACACGCCGGCCGTGTTCGGCAACTACATCGACATATATGACGTCGCCCAGGCGGTGGAGGATGGTGCGACGGTACGGATCTACTACGAGAGCCGCCTAGCGAAGGTCACCCTGACGGAGGACGGCCGGAAGCTCATCGAGGAATTCGACAGGGAGATGGTCGACGACGGCGCCTCGGAGACCCGGATGGCAAAGGCGAAATGGACGAAGCTCGAGGCCGTCATTGGTCACCCGGAGAGATTGAAGAACCTCGCCCGGGATATCGTGACCCACTACGAGACGCGCTCTGAGGTGTTCGACGGCAAGGCCATGATCGTCACGATGAGCCGCCGCCTCGCCGTCGCCCTCTACGACGAGATCATCAAGTTACGACCCGCCTGGCACAGCGAGGACCTGAAGGAAGGGGCCATCAAGGTCGTCATGACCTCGTCCTCTTCGGATAAGCTGGAGTTCGACCCCGAGGACCCCGAGAGCCTCGTGATCCCGTTGTATCACCGGACGAACAAGGAAAGCCGCCGCACGCTCTCCGACCGTATGAAGAACCCCGGGGACCCCTTGAGGATCGTCATCGTCAGGGACATGTGGCTCACCGGATTTGACGTCCCTTGCCTCCATACACTCTACATCGACAAGCTGATGAAGGGCCACACCCTCATGCAGGCCATCGCACGGGTGAACCGTATCTTTAGGGACAAGCCGGGCGGCCTTATCGTCGACTACATCGGTATCGGCAACGCCCTGAAGGAGGCCCTTGCCTTCTACTCCAAGTCCGGCGGGAAGGGAGATCCCGCAGAGACACAGGCACGGGCGCTCGAACTGCTCCTGGAGAAGATGGAGGTGGTCCGTCAGATGTTCCATGGCTTCGACTACGATCTCTTCTTCAGCGCGGACACATCGAAGAAGCTCTCTCTCGTTCTTGAGGCCGCGGAGTTCATCCTCACCCTGGACCACGGCAAGGAGAGGTTCGTGAGGGAATCGACGGTACTCTCCCAGCTCTTTGCCCTCGCCGTCCCCCATGAGGATGCCCTTGCATTATCGGAGGAGATAGCCTTCTTCCAGACCGTACGGGCACGGTTCCTCAAGTTCGAGGATGGGGAAGGAAACGGCAACGGCGCGAAGGGTTATGAGTCGGCCATCCGGCAGATCATCAACGAGGCCGTTGAGTCGACGGAGGTCGTCGATATCTTCGACGCGGCAGGGATAAAGAAGCCGGACATCTCCCTTCTCTCCGAGGAGTTCCTCCAGGAAGTGAAGGAGATGAAGCAGAGAAATCTCGCCATCGAGCTCCTGAGGAAGATCCTCAACGACGAGATCAGGGTACGCCTGAAATACAACATTACCCAGGGG
The DNA here is from genome assembly GCA_002412715.1 of Deltaproteobacteria bacterium UBA5205. Lineage (GTDB taxonomy): Bacteria > Desulfobacterota > Syntrophorhabdia > Syntrophorhabdales > Syntrophorhabdaceae > Delta-02. The sequence continues at coordinate 55,490 of DHVP01000015.1, read as the reverse complement.
AAGGGCCTCCTGGAGATGCTCGAGGCCTCCATCAAGAAGTATCAGAACAACCTCCTGACCACCGCAGAGATCATCGACGAGCTCCTGGAGATTGCCCGGCAGATCCGGACCGTCGACGGCCTTGCGGAGAAGCTGAACCTGACAAACGATGAATTCGCCTTCTACACCGCTCTTGAGGTCAACGACAGCGCCGTGAAAATCCTCGGTGACGACACCCTCAAGACCATAGCCCGGGAAATAGCCGACAAGGTCCACAAGAATGCGACTATTGATTGGGCCATGAAGGAAAGCGCCAGAGCCCGGCTCATGGTCATCGTGAGGCGCACCCTGAACAAATATGGCTACCCGCCTGACAAACAGCAGAAGGCGGTGGACACGGTGTTGAAGCAGGCTGAGGTGCTGGCGGACCACTGGGTGGAACAGTGACATTTTGGACGTTCAGGTTACCCCGAGGACGCCTTTAAGTTCAGTCTTGCCATGGGCGAGTGAAAAATATTCGGCAAAAATATTTATGCCCAATTACTCGATTACTGGAGATGAATAGCTATTATGAGCCTAGACCATATCGAAACCCTGCATAATGAATTACCCGAAGTGTTTCAAGACAGAGACGTCGGAGAAAACTGGTACGATGACATCGTGGTTTTGCCGGTGACTGATCCGGAGAAGGTGACCACACTCAACGAGGACGACAGCCTATCCATCTGGCCTTCTAATAGTGATCGAATTCGGGAGCCCCTTCATGATGAGAAGGAACCGCCCGAGGGTGATATTCTGGAGGAAATCGGACCCGACCTAATTCCACCCAATGGGATAGTTCCAGACCTTTCTCCGGTAATTACGGCCATTTTTGGAGGTTCTCATTCCGGAGCGCCAGTTCCCTACACCCATCAACCATTCACGCCACCCCCCGAGTGTCTGGCTTTTTATCTGCCTTTCCACTATTATTACCCGAAATGGTGGGGTGTTTACCTTACTTACGAAGGTGTTCTCTGGCTTGCCGGCGAAATCTTGCGTTTATCCGGCCATTCGGTGCCACGGCTGCAGGCTTTTCAGTCGGCAAGACTTTTTTTATACTATCATGAAGCCTTCCATCATAAGGTCGAATGTTTTGCGACCCGCCTTGAATTAACACACAGGAGGCCTTTTTACAAAACGGGTTTCGAGCGCTACTACCAGAATACTTTGGGCACCGTAGACTGCCTTGAAGAAGGGTTGGGCAATTCAAGCGCTCTTAAGGATTCTTACAAGAAGGTCAAATCCAAAGCAGTCGACGCCGCGCTCGCGGAATATGTAAAACTCAATCCTCCCGGATATGATCGCGGCAATATCTTTCGGCCAATCTTCATGTCAGTTCGATGCCGCCTGGCCGAGGACAGCCACCGGATGTCGCTGCCTCACATGCCACGAAAGAATCCAGAGCTGTGGAGAACCACTCCCCACCTGTTTGATGGAGTTTTCAACATCAATGGGCGTGTGAATTATATACTACCGAGGAATTCGTCGATAGCGAAACGGCTACCCTTTCGTCCGTGCCTTTCTCCCAAGAAATTGACCAGCAAGCTGCAGAAACTTGTGGCACTGCAACTAGTACGCCAGGGAGCAAATCACGAGGTGTGGAAGACTCCAACAGAAAGAATAGTGGAGATACCGCGTCACCCGAGAGATCTAGGGCGTGGCCTTTTACGGAAGATCCTCAAGGAGGTCGAATTGACAATGGGTCTCGATGAATTTCTGTCTTTGCAGGTGAAATAATAATCAAAATGAATGGAGGAAGAAAAGTGCGCCGCATCCTATTCGTCTGTCACGGGAATGCTTGTCGGAGCGTAATGGTTGAAGCTATCGCCAGAGACAAGTTTGGAACTACAGTCGAGGTGGCTTCAGTAGGCCTGTATCCGCAACAGGCTGGAGATTCGCAGATGGCCTTAGAGACACTAAGCGCCTACTTCAATCTCGATGCCTCGAATCATGTGCCGAGAAGTATAACAGAGGTTGATGGCAACACCTTTGATTATGTGGTTGCCATGGATCCGAAGATTGCAAAACAGTTGCCTAATTTACAGGATGGCAAGGTTATCATATGGGAGATTGATGATCCATGGGGAGACGATGCAGAGGAGTATCTCAAATGTGCTAAATCCATAAATAAGGAAGTGTCGAAAATTGCCTTTACCCTGAGATAACACGGGGGACAGATTGCATGGCTCGAATTTACCACTCGGAACAAAAAAAGATACGATGGCGAACTCCGACTGTTAAGGGAAGGCCTCGCGATCCCCTGCCTGCGTGTTCCCGGCAAACCGTTGCTGTGAATCCAGCCTGCCATCCTGCAGGAACCCGCCCGGGTGAAGACTGCAGGGTTATGTGTGGACGTAGACCATCGCGACTTTGCGCCGCAGCGAAGAACCGCATCAACGATCACGGTCCATTGTTTCGATATCCGCGTACAGCGCCGCCTCCCGGATGAACTCTGCTACCCGGGCATGGCCGGCTGCAGCGGCGCGGGCCCTTATCTTTTCGAGTTCATCGGCGTTGCAGCGGATCGAGATCTCGATGTTCCGGGAAATTATTCGTCTGACTTCCTCGCAAACCTCCCGATAGTGGGGGTCTTTTCGATCCGAGAATCCTAGCAGCAGGACCACTTCCTGCACCCTCCTGCGTTTTCCTCTGAAGGGTTTCAGTTTTCTTACTTGTTCTTCACTCAGCATTGCTTCGTTCCTCCACTTTGTTTGCGGAATCTTTCAGCGCCCCCGTTGTAAGTGCACGCGTGCGTTTACAACGGGGGCGCTGTGACTATTTTCTTTTGGCTTCTCGGTTTACATCTCGTGCTGCAAATGTGCCGTTATAGACGCGCGTAATAAGGGCAACGCGGTCTGTATAGCCATCAGAACCTGTCATTCGCAAGGTCGTCGATCATACGCTCCCGGTTAATGGGTATCTGCCCCATTCTCTTGCCGTGAGTATCATACCGTTGGTACGATACATCGTATTCGTCGATATCAATGATCTCGAGCCTGCCCAACCGCTCCCGTTTCATTTCTGCCCATCTTTGCGCCAGTTTGAGGTCTGCTGCTGGACATGTCTCTGTCGTCGGGTTGAAATACTCGGTGGCTTCATGATACAGCTTTCCGACGGTTCCTATTCTCCGTAATTCGTAGACAGCGTGCCCTTTCACGACGATTCTTCCGAGATCCGGTGGTTCGACAGCTTTAAGGAACTCCTTGATCTCGTTCAGCTTGATATTTCTGAGTTTCCTCCTGACCTTTGCCAGCCGTTTTGTGTCAGCCTGTTTCTTTTTCACGTAGCACCTAGCACCTCCGAATTTTTATTGTTCATCCGATAATGCCGTCATCTCTGCGTCTATCTGCTTCCACCATCCTTCAGCTTCGGCTAGAATCTCCTTCACACCTCCGATACGCTCGCATACCGCAACCCCGATCCCCCAGCCGGGCCAGTATCCCATCACGTCATTCCCTATGATCTTGATCCCATGGTATACCCTCTGAGGGTTGTGCGCCTCCAGGTATGAGTAGATCAGCGCCCGTTGTGAATCGCTCAATTTGTTGCTTTTGTCCATTGTAACCTCCCTCGTTTTGGTTTCTCCGCACCCTGCGCGGTCGGTGGCTTCGCCGACGCCCCGTTCTGATAGGCGGTCCGGTGCGTGCGTGTCGCTTTCAATACTCCTTAAATAGCATCGTCCATCCCCATATTTACGCGTCATCCGTATTTTTAGGACGCCGCCAGGGTGTGGCTAGGAGGCGTCCCGGACGACCGCCCCGGTTCCGGTCGTCGCCTTCCTTTATGCCCCGTCTTTAAAGATATGGAAGATCTTTATACGGTTCATTTTTGTACCCGCCATTCTGGCCGGATATACAGTTCCACAGTTCATTTCCTGCACCTGTTTGGGTTACTTATTGAGCCCTCTTTTACAGGTATTCCCGCTCACCCTCCTGAACTGGCGCGATCGTCTCCCTGCCCGCGGTTACGGCCCACCTTCTGTAGTCTTTTGAGCGAAAACCAGGCGTACCGTAGGCCTTCCATCGCTGCGACAGGCGATATACACTGGATACCTTCTTTCCGTCGAACACTCCGCCTCGCTTCACAGGGTCGATGAACCCGTGCTTGACGAGGGCCTCGATCACGGTTAGGAATGTCGCCCGAGCGCAGCCAATCTTGTTCGCTTCGCTGTAGGTGAAATTGAAAGTAACTTCGTATGCCTGCGGGTCCGACAGGGCAATTCCAAAGGCTTCCCCGGGCTTTGCCAGAAACTGGATCAGCATCCTAGCTGCGCTCGGTGTGAGGTCGAGGTATGCTTCACTTTTGATCAGTTCCAGGGTGAGCCGTACGAACTTTTCGCTCCTCTTCTTCCTCCTCTTTGCCTTTGCAGCAGTCTTGCCGGTTCTTTTCTCCCCTCTCATTTTCCTTAGCTCGGATATACTCTTTGTCTTTGCTGTCTTTCTTTCCAACGTGAGGGCAGGGCGTGCCGGTGCTATCTCATCGTTTCTGCGGATAGTATTCTCTTCGGTCATGCTACCTCACCTCCCCATTTGGCATGGTGCTCGTCGAGGACGCCGGTTCTATTGTGCTACAGTTGTTTTTCATTGGACACCTCCGTGTGTATTTTTGTTTTTTCACACGTCAAATAGCGTCCGCGGTGGTCTTGTTTTTGTTTAGCCAGCTTTTGTTATGAAGTTTTTTGAAAAATGTACGAAAACGACGGTCTTTCCTGGCGAAGTTCCCACATAGGCATCCAGTTGTGTCTTTGTTTTTGGCCTCTTCCTCAAAAGATCAATTGTGTTTTTAAAAGGAAATGGCCCCGAAGGCTTCTCTCGGTGGGGGTACTCACTCGGTTCTGATCATCACTTCCGAAGCGCAAAAAGGTGGTTCCTCTGAGGTTGCAGGCAGGCCTTTGTCGTCATTCCTCACGCCTGCGAAACCTCTCCCCGGGAACAGTCTGGGGACACATCGTTATGTTAACTTGATTGGATAGTATTGGTATTAGCGAAGATAATTGGGATGGGTGCGTATCGTTATTAAATTAATACCCCCTATCTGTCGATTATCTGTCGATTTTAAAGGTACATTATCGTTGAAATCATTAGTGAAAGTTGGCGGAGAGGGTGGGATTCGAACCCACGGTACGCTTATTAGACGTACAGCCGATTTCGAGTCGGCCCCGTTATGGCCACTTCGGTACCTCTCCGTATGGTGAAAAACTGCTTCAATAAAGAAGCGCTCTTTTCCTGCAGGATTCCGCCCGACACCTTTACCTTGTGATTGAGGGGGAGGGCGTTTATGTCAATGACAGACCCGAAAGCTCCCCGCTTCTCATCGTAGCATCCGAAGACAAGCCTGTCTATACGGGCTTCGATGATTGCTCCCGCACACATGATGCACGGTTCCATGGTGACAAAGAGGGTGCAGCCGGTGAGACGATAATTGCCGCGCTTCAAGGCAGCGCTTCTGAGGGCGAGCATCTCTGCGTGAGCACCGGGGTCCGTGAGTGCCCGCGTCCTGTTGTGGGCCTGCGCGATTACTACATCGTTTTCGTCAGTCACCAGCGCCCCTACCGGAACTTCGTCTTTCGCCCGGGCGGCCCGTGCCTCCGTCAGGCACATCTCCATGTATTCTTCGTCGAGCATCACTCAAGTATACCGATAACGGCCCTTGAAATCAATATAGAGGCGGGTAATGGGTAATAGGTATAGGTCGTTGCTGTCCAAAATAATCGCCCATTTCAAAACCAGGTTGCCTCATTTCGTTCAGTTCGTCATTCCGACGCAGGCCGAATGACGTAGGAAGAAGTGGCCGGAATGACGGAGGAAGCATATGGGAACTATGTGATAGCCTGTGACTTCCGGAAAGAGGTTGTCCTTTCCGTAGATTTTGGACAGATGTGGATAATAGGTTATGGGTAATTAGGTGGTGCAGGTTTCTTCCCATAGCCCATAACCTATTACCCATTACCCATCTTCTTTACAAAGATTAGCCATCCTGTTATGATGAATATCGAAATTACCTAACCCATAAAGAGTGACGAAGCAATGGTGGATAATGATCATTCTAGGCATTGATCCGGGGCTTGCCAGTACCGGTTTTGGAGCGCTGCAATGCGGCGGCCGGGTGCCTGTCCTCGTCAAATGCGGTTCCATAAAGACTTCTTCTCATGATACGATGGCAAACAGGCTAATGCAGATCCATGAAGATGTGAACACTGTTATCGATCAGGTGCAACCCGACCTCTTTGCCCTGGAGGATGTTTTTTCCCTTGTTCGCTACCCCAGGGCTGGGATACTTCTTGGGAGTGTCCTTGGGGTTCTCTACGTGACGGCGCGCCGGAGGGGTCTTCCCGTTCAGGAGATTGCTCCGAAGGAGATCAAGAATTCCCTCGTCGGTTTCGGCAATGCAGGTAAGAAGCAGGTCAAGGACGCCGTGGCAAGCACGCTGAAAATAGGCGACATTTCCTCGTTCCACGCATCTGATGCCCTGGCCGTGGCACTGGCGGTCTATTATCGCAGAGACTACCGGAGGGTGGTATGATCGCTTATCTTGAAGGGACCTTGAAAGGCATCTACGATGAACGTCTCACTCTGCTCGTGGGCGGTATCGGCTATGATGTTCTGATCCCCGCCTTCGTGATGAGCGAGATACGAAGGCTGAAAAAACAGGATGAGGAGTTGAGCCTTTACATTTCCTTTCATCAGACCGAAAGACAGCCCAAGCCCGTCCTTGTCGGCTTCAGACATGAGCTGGACAGGGAGTTTTTCGAACTTTTCATTACCGTTGAGGACATCGGTCCCATGGCCGCAATAAAGGCGCTCACAAAGCCCATACGGGAGATAGCGCGTCATATTGAGGAGAAGGATGTAAAGTCCCTGCGCAGGTTGAAGGGGATAGGGGAAAGAAAGGCCGACAAGATAGTGGCAACCCTCAAGGGCCGTGTCGCAAAATATGCCCTGATGCCGGAAACTGCGGCTGCCGCTCCGGTCGCGGAAGACTTCGTAAAGGAAGTCGAACAGGTGCTTGTTACCCAGTTGGGCCATAAGCTGATCGAAGCAAGAAAGATGATAGAGGATGCGATGAAAAGAAATCCCCGCATCTCGTCCTCGGAGGAGCTATTTGAGGAAGTGTACAGAGGACAGAAACAATGATACAGGAAGAAAACTCGGATCTTTCCGAGCTCTATAAAAAGGAAGAAAGCGCGGTTGACGAGACTATCGTCACCCTCCGGCCGAACCGTCTTTCTGAATATGTCGGTCAGGATACCATTGTTGAGACGCTCCAGATTGCCATCGAAGCCGCGCTGAAGAGGGGCGAACCACTGGAGCACATTCTCTTTAACGGGCCGCCGGGGCTTGGAAAGACGACCCTGGCGCATATCATCGCCAATGAAATGGGTACACGAGTCGTTACATCTTCGGGTCCGGCACTGGAAAAGGGCGGCGATCTGATGGGGCTTTTGACGCACCTGGAGCGCGGAGATGTCTTTTTCATAGATGAGATCCATCGCATCCCCAAGATCGTCGAAGAGTTTCTTTATCCAGCCATGGAGGATTTCGCCGTCGATTTTATTTTCGACAAAGGCATCCACGCACGAACGCACCGGTATCGTCTGGAACAGTTTACCCTTATCGGTGCGACGACACGCTCAGGGCTCCTGTCGTCGCCTTTAAGAGAGCGTTTCGGTATCGTGAGGGACCTGGATTTCTATACGGATGAAGACCTGGTGAAGATCATAAAACGCTCTGCCTCCATACTGGGCATCACCGTTGATGACGCCGGGGCACGCGAAACCGCAAAACGCGCGCGCGGAACGCCGCGGGTTGCCAACAGACTCCTCAAGCGGGTTCGGGATTACGCCGAGGTAAGAGCCGCCGGAGTCATCACCAGGGACGTGGCTATAGATGCACTCAACCTTGAGGGTATCGACGATCACGGGTTGAGCGAGACCGACCGGAAACTCCTGAAAACCATTATCCTGAACTACAAGGGCGGTCCAGTGGGCATCGAGGCCCTGGCCGCAACGCTGCAGCTCGAATCCGACGTCCTCATTGAAGTGGTGGAACCTTTTCTCTTGAAATCCGGGTTTATCATCCGCACCTCCCAGGGCAGGAAAGCCTCGGATAAGGCCTTTTCCCATCTCGATATGCCTCTGCCCGGCAAAGCCTCAATGGGCGGGCTTTTTGATTCCCGGCCGGTAAAGAAGGGCAAGTAATCTCATTATTCCATCGAATTTTTGAGAGGGCAAATTTCCCGATTAGGCTTGATTTTAGGGAGAGAGTATATTAGAAAAATATGTTTGCACAACGAAAAGCTCAGGAGACAATCATGGCCAATGTGGGAGTTGTTGGTGTTCAATGGGGAGACGAAGGCAAAGGAAAAATCATCGATTATCTCAGCAACTTTGCTGACATCATAGTCCGTTTCCAGGGCGGGGCCAACGCCGGCCACACTATTGTAATCGGCGACAGAAAGGTCATCCTGCACCTCATACCATCGGGAATCCTTCGTGAAAATACCTATTGCGTGATCGGCAACGGGGTGGTCATGGATCCGGAAGTCCTGGAAAAGGAATTGGCTGAATTGAAGGAGCTCGGTTATCTCAAGGATGAAAAGCGCCTCTTGATAAGCGGCTGCACCCACGTGATCATGCCCTATCACAAGAAGCTCGATGCCCTGAAGGAGTCAAAGACCACAAAGAAAATAGGAACCACGGGCAGAGGTATAGGCCCCGCCTACGAAGACAGGGCGAGCAGGATGGGCATCCGCGTTATCGACGTTATCAGCAGGAAGGTCTTTCGCGAAAAACTGAAAGCCAACCTCGAAATAAAGAACTTTCTCATTCGCCGCTATTATAAGGACGAACCCCTGATGATCAGGGACATCCTGAAAAAATTCGAACCGTACCGGAAGATTCTCAAAAAGCACGTTACTGACTCGACTTCGTTCCTTCACAAGGCAATGGCCAGGAAGAAACGGATACTCTTTGAAGGGGCCCAGGGCACCTTTCTTGATGTCGATCATGGAACCTATCCCTACGTAACATCATCAAACACCATTGCCGGGAACATCTCGGCGGGTGCCGGGGTGCCTCCCAGCGCCGTCAACTATATCCTGGGCATCTGCAAGGCCTACACGACACGGGTCGGAGAGGGTCCCTTTGCGACGGAGCTTACAGGCCCCGAGGGCGAGCTCATGAGAAAAATAGGTGATGAGTACGGGGCGACGACTGGCAGACCGAGGAGGTGCGGATGGTTTGACGCGGTGCTGGTAAAGAGGTCCGCCAAACTTAACGGCCTGAACGGCTTGTCCCTGATGAAGCTCGATGTCCTCGATTCTTTCGAAAAGATCAAGATCTGCACCCGGTACAAGATCGGCAAACGTCTTTACGACGAGCCGCCAATGGCCCTTGATGATTTCTATCGCATTGAACCTCAGTACGAGGAAATGGACGGCTGGAACACCCCCCTGAAGGATGTCCGGAAATATGACGATCTGCCGGAAAACGCAAAAAAATATATCAGGCGTATCGAAGAGCTCGTCGGCGTTCCCGCCGCCATAATATCCACGGGCCCTGACAGGGACAGCACGATCATTCTCACTAATCCCTTCGGGTGATCGGGCAGGAGTGTCAGAATTCCGACGTCAAAACTGGCCTTAGTGGATCCCCGCAGGTGGAGTTTTAGCTAACCCATCAAAATGTAAGATGTGGCATAGTTGTTGCAACCCATCTGAGGACTATGGCTACCAATCTCGATATCACTCAAGCGGCATCCATGCTTCAGTATCTGCAAAACGGCCGGAAAAAGGCGGATAATTTCATCATCAATCCCTGCGTCGGCTTTGAGGACGTGTTGCTCCATACGCTGGCAAACTCAAGGACTGCCGAGTTCAGCTCCGCACAGGCGGGCACAGGCGTCGACCCTCTCGGCGAGGTTCATGATGAAGAAACCAAGTTCCGCACCTGTCTTGAATTTGTCCTTGAAAAGGAAGGAAGCCGGCTCGTCAAAGAGGACGGCGAAAGAGGCACCTCCCGTTACGGTATACTTCAATCGACTGCGCGGGCCCTGGGTTACAAAGGCAGTGTCAAAAACATCACCAGGGAGCAGGTGGAGGGTATCTACCGGAAGATCTGGGACAGATCAGGAGCGTCTTCCCTGCCGTATCCGCTGTGCGTTGTTCACTTTGACACCTACGTCAATAGTCCGGCTGCCGCCCAGAAGTTCCTCCGGAGGTCCCAGGGAAACATCGACAGCTATCTGGGAATGCGCGAACAGCGTTATGTGAAGCTTGCCACCGCGAAGCCCCAGGTATATGCAAAATATCTGAAGGGATGGAAGAACAGGATAAACAGCCTGAGGACCGTTGTGGCACAACATGAGAAGGGCGCCATGTATGCCCGGAGAGATATCACGACCAATACCAGGGGATAGCACGGTGGGATCTCGCCCTTGAAGTGATGATGGCCTCATCCCGATCGACTAATATCAATGTCTGACCGCTAAAATCTGTTGACTTTGGCAGTTTTTTCGGTTTTAATAAGAAGCCTTAAATCTAACGCAACAAATGGAGGGAGGGAAGAATGGATGCCAGCAGTTATAATCAGAGAAGGTGAATCCTTCGAGAGTGCCCTCAAGAGATTTAAAAAGCAGTGCGAGAAAACCGGGATTCTCTCCGAAATCAAAAAAAGAGAACATTACGAAAAGCCCAGCGTAAAAAGAAAGAAGAAGATACTCGCTGCGAAGAAGAGAGCTCTAAAAAAACTCAAGAGAACCATGGATAAAGGTCTTTATTAGAAATAAATGGACTATAAATCCAAAATTGAAGAGGGTTTGAAAGAGGCTTTAAAGAAGAGGGACACCATAAGGTTGTCCGTTTTCAGGATGCTCCTTGCTGCGATAAAAAACAAGGAAGTCGAGAAGATCAGACCTTTGTCGGATGAGGAGTTTTTCGGCCTTGTCAGGACATCGATCAAACAGCATAACGATTCCATCGAGAGCTTCAAAAAAGGCCAGCGTTTTGAACTGGCCGAAAAAGAAGAGAAAGAACTTGAAATCCTGAAGGAGTTCCAACCGGCCCAATTGTCGGAAGAGGAGATTCTCAAGGAAATAGAGGAAGCGGTGGCGGCTGTCGGTGCGACCAGCCGGAAAGAAATGGGGAAGGTCATAAAGGTCCTCATGGACAAATTTCCGGGGAGGATTGACGGTAAAGTGCTGAGTACAATGGTGCTTCAGAGACTATCGTCTTGAAGACGGTAGTCGAAAGCCCCTATGATCGATAAGACTTTATCCTACCTTGATTATCTCAAGCTTCGGGACGTTGTTTTCCAATATTCTTCCACGCCCTTTTCAGAGGGTGATCTGCGTCAACTCAAGCCCCTCGATGACATCGAAGAGATAAAGAAGCGCCATGGCCGGATCGAGGCCGTCATGGATGTCATCAAGTGGGACGGCAGGATCCCTTTTTCCGATGTTCCCGACATCACCGGGGTGCTCCAGAGGATCTCCATCAGGGATTCCGTTCTTGAGCCGTCGGAATTTCTTTCGCTGACAACCTTCCTGAGGGCCGGTGAAGACGTGGCCGGTTTTCTTGGCAGGGTATTCAAGAAAAGCGAATATATCGATGAACTGGCGAGCGGGATCGACAGGCTCTCCGTCCTTTACAAACGCATAGCGCGTTCCATCAACGCCGAAGGGTACCTGGAAGACAGCGCTTCCTACGATCTGTCCCGCATCAGAGCCGACCTGTTCATGAACAGGGAGAAGATAAAGAAGCAGCTTGAAAGGATAATGGGCCGTGAGGCGATGCGCCCCATCATTCAGGATGATTACATATCCCTGAGAAACAACAGGTACGTCATACCCCTGAAGCCGAACTTCAACGAGGCAATACAGGGGATCGTGCACGACTATTCTCATTCACTCAAAACATCTTTCGTGGAACCCGTTGAATGTGTGGAGTTTAATAACAACATCAACATCCTGGTCAATGAAGAGAAAGAGGAAGAAAAGAAGATCCTCTACGAGCTTACGGAGTTTGCCCGGGGTTTCAGGGGGGCCCTGGAACAAAACAAACACTATCTTGGCGAACTAGATTTCTTCCATGCTATGGCCCTTTTTTGTCATGAGTTCAAATGCGTGAGGCCCGAGATTACGACGAAGGGAGGCCTGGAGATCAAGAAGGCCGTCAATCCCTTCATAACCATCTCAAGGAAGAATGAAGCGGTCCCCATCGACATTGTCATGAGGGAGAACGAAAAGGTTATGATCATAAGCGGTCCCAATGCGGGGGGAAAGACCGCCGCCTTGAAGACCATCGGCCTTCTGTCGCTCATGGCGAAGACCGGCCTTTTCATCCCGGCCGCCGAGAAGCCTGTCATCCCCTTTTACTCCAACATATTTGCCCTCATCGGAGATGAACAGGATATCTCGATGGAACTCAGCAGTTTCACTGCCCACATGTATGCAATCAAGGACCTATATCTCAGCGCACGCGGAGATGAACTGGTTCTCATTGATGAGATCGGAGGAAACACGGAACCTCAGGAGGCGTCGGCCCTGGCCATGGGAGTTATTGACGCGTTCGTCGAGAAGGGCTGCCGTGTCGTCGTCACGACGCATCTCAATCTCATCAAGGCCTACGGGTATATGAAAGATTTTGCATTCAATGTTGCGACCTCCTTTGACAGTCAGAACATGAAACCTCTTTACCACCTCATCTATGGAACTGCCGGCTACTCGAATGCGATCAATGTGGCCAGAAAGATCGACGTGCCGCAGGTGATCATCGAAAAGAGCTATTCCTATTTCAACGAGCAGGAATTTATGCTCAATGATCTGATAACAAGCCTCGAGGAAGAAAAGACAAAGGCCCGCGAAGAGCGCCTTCACCTGGAAAAAACGAAAGAAGAGGCACGGGAACGGCTGAAGATCATCAGGGAAAAGAGGGAGGAATACCTCAGAAAATGGGAAGACAAATGCCGGGAAAGACTTCTCGAACTGGACGTCGAGATCGATGATATCAAAAAAGAGGTTGCAAAAAAGGAAAGAAGGTCTATAACAAAGAGTAAGGAGAAAGTACGTTCCCTGAAGGAGAGGTTGGGGGGATCCGCGAAGGAGGTCAGGGAGGACATCCGAATAGGCGACTACGTTCTGGTGAAGACGCTGGGGAGCAAAGGGTACGTCGTCGATGTCGACAGAGAGGGAAGTGTTTTCGAAGTCGCTCTCGGAAACGTAAGAACGAAACTGAAAAGGATGTTTCTCGTCAAGGCGGTTGAGGGCCCGAAGCGGGTATCGAAAGACAAGACCGAAATCAGCGTAGAAAAAATAGAACAACGGGAATTGAACCTCGTCGGTATGCGGGTCGAAGAGGCGCTAAAGATCGTCGACACGTTTCTTGACCGGGCCGTGGTCGAGGGTGTGTCGCAGATCAGGATCGTTCATGGCATCGGTACGGGCAGACTTATGCAGGCCGTCAGACAGCGCCTTGGGGGTACCCCCTATGTTCGTGAATATCACCCCGACGAACGCAACGCCGGTGTCACCATTGTGGAGTTTGCATGAAAGTGTCCCTTGACGAGCTTTTGCAGAGAGTGAACATTATCGATGTCATATCTCAACACGTTAAGTTGAGAAAGGCCGGCAAGGACTACATGGGGCTTTGTCCGTTCCACAAGGAAAAGACGCCTTCTTTCACTGTAAGCGTGGAAAAGCAGATCTTTTATTGTTTCGGCTGCAGGGAAGGCGGGAATGCGGTGAGCTTCATAATGAAATATGAAAACCTTACCTTCGTCGAGGCCCTTGAACATCTTGGCCGTCAATACGGGATCGAGGTGGAGAGAAAGGGCGACAGAAAGAAGGCAGGCCACTACGATGCGCTCGGGAAACTGTGCGAATTTTATCAGAAGAGTCTTCGGCGCACGAGCTTTGCCCGCGACTATCTCGAGAAGAGAGGGATCTCCGCCGAGATAATGGAGGAGTTCAAGCTTGGCTACAGTGAACGTTCACGGGGGGCCTTGAAGGCCCTTCTCAAGTCCACCGACATACCCGGCGATGTCTTTTTGAGTACGGGCATCGTAAGGATGAAAGACACCGAGTTCTATGACATGTTCTGGGGGAGGGTCGTTATCCCCATCATCGATGTCAACAAGAGGGTTATCGGTTTTGGCGGAAGGACCCTTGAGAAGGATGGCATGCCGAAGTATGTGAACTCTCCCGAGTCTTCCGTATTTTCGAAGCGAAGTTCGTTGTTCGGTATCGACAGGACAAAAAAGCACATTACCGATCTGGATGAAGTCTATATCGTTGAAGGTTATTTCGATTTGATTGCCCTTTACGGGGCAGGCCTCAAGAACGCCGTCTCCACTCTCGGAACCTCGGTTACGGAGGGGCAGATAGCGAAACTGAGGAATTATACCGAGAACATCACACTCATGCTTGACGGGGACGAAGCGGGAATCAAGAGTGCGTTGAGACTGATCGGGCTCTTCGCGGAGATGGAGGTGAACGGCAACATGGTCGTCCTGCCCGAAGGGCATGATCCCGACAGTTTTGTTCGCGAAAAGGGTGCCGACGCGATCGTGGAGATTGCGAAGAAACGGAAGCCCATTCTCGATTTCTATTTCGACTACTATGCCGAAAAAGAAAAGATGACTACGGTTCGGGGAAAACAGGTTTTCATCAGACAGGTGATGCCTCATATCGATGCCATCAGCGACAGGGTGAAAAAGAGACTCTACATTAAGCGCCTGTCCGAGTTGACCGGGGTCGAGGAAGAGCATTTTCCCGGCGGCAGGTCGTATGAGATGAATAACGGGGTTGTCAGGGCAGACAGCACGAAAAGCGTTATCGAAAAGAAGGTTATCAATGTTTGCATCACACGCCCCGATCTTCTTCAATTCTTTGAAGGAAAGGAGGTACTGCATTACATTAAGGATGCTGATGTGAGAGAGGTCATGACAAGAATGGTTTCTTGTTTTGAACAGGAAAGAAATCTTGACGTACGGAACTTTATCGAGACTCTCGATAAAGAGGATCTGAAGGGGCTTGTCCTTGATGCAGCCTTTGACGACGGCCATCTGGATCCCGACGAGCCTGAAAAGGTGCTTCTCGACTATTTCAAACACATTGAACGCCAGTTTTTCACGGAGAAATCCAAGAAGCTGACCGAGAAGCTTGCCGAGGCGGAAAGGAAGGGGGACGCAGCGGCGATCACAGAACTCCTGGAACAAAAGAGACAGGTATTGACGCATATAAAAAATAATTTTTTATAGAGAGGTGGCCATGCCTGAAAAAGTAAGGAGATTTTATCCTTATGAGGAGAATCTTGAAAACAGGGAACTGTACACATTCATATCTCAAGGCGAAAAACCCAGCAACATCCTTGATGATATCGATCTATTCGAGATCGAGCACCAGGAAGCCATAGGCAGCGTGGAAAATGCCGAGGCCGAGGAGGTTCTGGGGGGAGATCTCGAAGAGGTTTACGACGACGATCTGATCAATCCCATCCGTCATTACATCAAGGAGATGGGCAGCATGGCTCTGCTTACGCGGGAAGGTGAGAAAGAGATCGCGCGTCTGATGGAAGAGGCAAAAGAAGAGATTAAACAGGTTCTCCTGTCTTTTCCCGGTACCGTCAAAGAACTCCTCAATGCCCTTATGGCGCTCAAAACATCGAAGGCCGCCGTGAAAGACATTACCGTTGAGGCCGATGACGAGGACGAGGGTGATACCGAACTCGAATATCAGAGAGAAAGAGTGATAGCGCTCCTTGAGAGACTCAAGGAGGAGCATTCCAGGATCAAAGAATACTCGAACAACAAAAAAGACGGCCACAGCAAGGAGATGCAGAAGATCATAATGGAGATCAATCTCAGCAAGAAGATCACGGAAAAGATCATCCTGCGTATGAAACGTTATGTGGATCGTGTCGAAAAAATCGATCTGGAGATAACGAGGTTCAAACGGTCCAAGGAGAAGGGGAACAAACGACACCTCCAGGCACTTATGAACAGAAAGGTGAGGATCGAGGACGAGATCGGCATCTCTTCAAAGCTTCTGAAACAGTGCCTCAAACGCGTAGAGACGGCTGAGAGAAACTTCTCCGGGGCAAAGAACGAATTGGTCAAGGCCAATCTCAGGCTCGTGGTGAGCATCGCAAAGAGATACATTAATAGAGGGTTGTCGTTGCTCGACCTCATCCAGGAAGGCAATATCGGCCTCATGAAAGCGGTGGATCGTTTCGAGTACAAGCGGGGTTACAAGTTCAGCACCTATGCCACCTGGTGGATACGCCAGTCCATTACACGCGCCATCGCCGACCAGGCGCGGACGATACGGATTCCCGTCCACATGATAGAGACCATCAACAAGATCATAAGGGTATCCCGCGGCCTCGTACAGGAGCTTGGCAGGGAGCCATATCCCGACGAGATAGCGGACAGAATAGGGTTTTCATCTGAGAAGGTCAGGAGGGTTCTGAGAATCACGAAAGAGCCCATCTCTCTTGAAACACCCATCAACGACGATGAAGATACCCATCTCGCCGATTTTATCGAGGACAAGAATGTACTTACCCCGCAGGATTCGGCGATATATGACGATCTGGTAACAAACCTCAACTCAATCCTCTCAACACTTTCACCCCGGGAGGAGAGGGTCGTGAGAATGCGTTTCGGACTCGGGGAGAGGCAGGACCATACTCTTGAAGAGGTGGGACAGGTCTTTGAGGTTACGCGTGAAAGGATCAGGCAGATCGAGGCGAAGGCCTTGAAGAAACTCAGGCACCCGATGCGGGCAAAGCTGCTGCGGTCTTTCGTAGACCTGTAATTCGAGCTAACTGTTCAGATAAAGATAAAGGGTGAGGCTCATCGATCGGTTGGGGCGATCGATGAGCGATAATCGCTTGTGCTGTCTTCTTTCAGTAAGGCGGCCCGATGGGTCGTTTCGGGCGTTGGAACGCGGCTACGGGCTGTTTGCCGCCTGCCGCCCATTGCCAGTTTTTCCTTGACAAAAGGGCACCGTTAAAATAATCTATGCAAAATTTTCCCAGTGTTCTGGTGATGAATTCAGACAACAACAAGGGGATTTTCCTATTGATTATCGTATATATGATATAAGCCCCGCTTAACTCCCGGCCGTTTCATATTTTTCTGGTTATCGACATAAATTCAGGTCCAAAGGAGGCATGCGAAGTGAAGGTTCTGGTATTCATAAAAGAGGTGGCTGATACGGAAGCCCGGATTATCATAAGCTCCGATCAGAAAGATCTTGAGATTGAAAATAAATACACCGTCAACTTCTTCGATGAATTTGCAGTCGAAGAAGCCATACGAATCAAGGAGTCATTGAAGGATGTCGAGATCACGGTTTGCACCTTTGCGCCCCCGAGGGCGGTCGAGGCTTTAAGGACAACGATAGCCATGGGTGCCGACAGGGCGTTCCTTATCGACAGCAGAAACCATGAGAGCGACGATCCCCTCATCGTTTCGCGTATCCTTGCAGGCTTTGCCGGGAAAGAAGGGTTCGATTTGATTCTTTGCGGCCGTCAGGCCATGGATGATGAAAGCGCCAATGTGGGTCCCATGATCGCCGAGTTTCTCAAAATACCGCACGTCAATCAGGTCACGAGGCTTCAGGTTTCCGGCACCGGCACGGCCGAGGTCCAAAGCGAGATAGAGGGCGGCAAAAAGGTGTCCGAGATCTCGTTGCCGGCGCTTCTTACCACTCAGAAAGGTCTCAATGAACCACGGGTGCCGCTCATCACGGGAGTGATGAAGGCGATGAAGACCGAGATAGCCGTTCTTGACCCTGTGGCAATCGAAATCCCCTTCGGCTCAATAGATAGGGAGACATCAAAGATCGCGGTCCTTTCCTATGAATTGCCTGCCAAGCGGCCTTCTGTCAGCATCATTGAGGGTGCATCGCCTGAAGAAAAAGCGACAGGTCTCGTCAGGGCGCTCAAGGAAGAGGCGAAGGTGCTGTAAACAGGAGGTATGCACATGACCAGAGATGTTTTTGTTTTTGTTGAATGCAAGGATTCGGTGCCCAGAAAGGCATCGCTCGAATTGTTGTCGGTGGGAAGGCGGGTGGCCTCACAATTTTCATCTGGCCTTTTCGCCGTGGTGGTGGGGTCCGGCGTCAAAGACGCGGCGGAGATGGTAAGCGGGTACGCTGACACGACGGTCCTTGTCGATGACGAATCGCTGGCGGACTACGGCTGGGACACCTATGGGTCGGTCCTGGAAGGGATACTGAAAAAATACGAACCCATGTTGCTCCTCGGTACGTCATCGATGACCGGCAAGGACCTTTTCCCCAGAATTGCCGTTCGTCTGCAGGCGGCCATGATCTCCGATGCAGTGGGGCTGGATCTTGAAGGGGAAGGAATAAAGATCAAGAAGCCGCTCTTTGGTGGCAAGGTGATATCGTGGCTTGCTCCGAAGGCCGACTCGATGGTCATCGTCACATTCAGACCCAATTCCTTTACCGTCGGGAATGCGGGCGACAAGGGCCGGATTGTCCAGGAGCAGTTTACCGCAGAAGCCAACCCGGGGATAAAACGGGTATCGTTTGAAAAGACCGGGTCAAAAAAGGTAGACCTTCAAGAAGCGGATTTCATTATCTGCGGAGGAAGAGGAATGAAAGCCGCCGAGCATTTTGTGATGCTCGACGAGATAGCAGACCTCATGGGCGGCCGCACAGGTGCATCGAGAACGGTGGTGGACAGCAAGTGGCGAGAGTATGACGACCAGATCGGCAAGAGCGGGAAGACCGTCTCCCCGAAGCTGTACATAGGCTGCGGTCTTTCCGGCGCCCTTCACCACATTATGGGTATGGATACATCCAGGGTCATCGTTGCCATCAATAAAGACCCGAACGCCCCGATATTTCAGTATGCCGATTATGGCATCGTCGATGACCTCTTTGCGGTCCTTCCGGCTTTGAAGGACGAATTGAAAAAGACGCGGGAAGATACCTAAGGCATGGAAAAAATCGATGTAGTGATCGTCGGTGCCGGTCTCGCCGGTTTATCCTGCGCGCACGTGCTTGCCCGTCATGGTGTGCAGGTGGTTGTGGTGGAGCGCGGCGATTTCGCCGGCAGCAAGAATGTGACGGGCGGCAGACTCTACCTGCTGCCGGTAAAGAACATGGCATCGGACATGCTTGACGGCGCCCCCTTCGAACGCAAGGTTGTCCGGGAGCGCTGGAGCCTTCTCGGGAGCGGACGATCCGTCAGCCTCGACCACACTGCGGAAAGATTCAGGGAAGAAGACCACAGTTATACGGTGCTCAGGGCCCGTCTTGACAGGTGGCTCTCTGAGCGTCTCATGGCCCGGGGTGTCTTTGTCATCCCCAAGTACCGCGTCGATGATCTTTTGTGGGAGGGCGGCGCGGTGGCCGGGATAAAGGCCGGGCCGGAGGAGATTCCCGCCCATGTTGTCGTTGCCTGCGATGGCGTCCTGTCTTTCATGGCGCAAAAGGCCGGCTTGCGGCGCGCCATGGCGCCGAAAAGTTTTGCCGTAGGCATGAAAGAGGTCCTCGAACTGTCCGAAGAGAAGATAAACGACCGCTTCAATGTTGAAGACGGGGAAGGCGCAGCCCATCTCTTTCTGGGCGATGTGACGAAAGGCATGTTCGGAGGCGGTTTTCTCTACACGAACAGGGACACCGTATCCATTGGTGTCGTGGCAGGCGTCAATGCCCTGATGCAAAAGAGCCCGGCGGTCGACGCCCCGATGCTCCTTGAGATGTTCAAGGAACGCTATGAGATGACGAGAATCCTGGAAGGCTCTAAGATTGTCGAGTATTCGGCCCACGTCATACCCGAGGCGGGGTACGACGGTGTCGGAAAGCTCTTCGGGAACGGCATTCTCCTTGCCGGCGATGCCGCCGGTTTTGCCCTCAATATGGGTGTCACGGTGCGCGGGATGGAATTTGCCATAGCGTCGGGAATGATCGCCGCTGAAACCATAATCAATGCAAGAGAATCGGGTGACTTTTCGGAATCGACCCTTTCCGGCTACGCCCGGCGGCTTAAGGAAACCTTTGTCATGAAAGACCTGGAGGCTGCGAAAAACATGCCCGGCTATCTCGAAAACGAGTCATTCTTTTCCTATTACCCCGAAACCTTTCCCGGTCTCCTGGAAAAGATGATGTGGTTCGACGAAAACCCGAAAGGGCCTCTGGGAAAAACACTCTGGGACGGGCTGAAGTCATCGGGCATGCTGAGTATGAAGCGACTCCTTGAGCTGTATCGTATCAGGAAGATATGAGGTAACCCAGGACATGAAGATCGACGAAAAGCTTGCCATCGACGCGTTCAAGACGGATAAGGAAAGTCACATTATCATAAACCACGACATCTGCAGGACGCGGTGCACCAAACGATACTGCCTGACGGTTTGCCCCGGGTACCTCTATACCTTCAATGAAGAGGAAAATGCGATCATCGTGGAGTATGCGGGCTGTCTGGAATGCGGCACCTGCATGATAGCCTGTACGGAAGGCGCCATTACATGGACCTACCCGAAAGGGGATTTCGGCGTGCAGTACAGGTACGGGTAGACTCTTCGGGGTTTAACCGGTCTACGCGGGCCATTTTTGACCTTACGCGTCCTTCAAGACCGTTTTTCGCTTGTCAGGCGCCGATTTACGCGCGGTGTACTTTCTTCTTCACCTCTTTTCTGCTATTTTAATTGTGAGTTTTCATGGATATCATTACCGCAAAAAATCTGACAAAAGACTATGAGGGGTTCAGGGCCGTCGACGGGGTCAATTTTTCCATCACGGCCGGGGAGTGTTTCGGTTTCCTGGGACCGAACGGTGCCGGAAAGACGACGATAATGCGCATCCTTTATTGTTTTCTCCCTCCGACACGGGGGGAGGTCATGGTTCTCGGCCATGATGTCCGGAAGGACCCGAGCCTTATCAAATCATGTATAGGGGTCATGCCCCAGGATGACAGCCTCGATCCGGACCTTTCCGTCATCCAGAACCTTGTCGTCTACGGAAGATACTTCGACATGCCGAGAAAGAAGACGCTGCCGCTCGCGAAAGAACTTCTCGCTTCCGTGGGGCTTACGGATAAGATGAAGGCGAACATCAAGAGCCTGTCGGGGGGTATGAAAAGAAGCCTTCTTCTCGTGAGGTCGATCGTGAACGATCCCAAGCTGATCATCCTTGATGAACCCACGACCGGCCTCGATCCGCACAGCAGGCAGATGGTCTGGAAGAGGCTTTCCGATCTGCAGGCACAGGGCAAGACGCTCCTCCTGACGACCCACTACATGGAGGAGGCCGAGAGACTGTGCAATCGTGTCGCCATCATGGACAGGGGGAAGATAATTGTTATCGCCTCACCCCGGGAACTCATGGACCGGTACGGGGGGAATCTCGAGGCTGTGTATCTGAAACTCACCGGGAGGAAGCTTGAAAGTTAAACGGGCCTTTCGTGTGTGGCAGAGGCATTTCACGGTCTACACGAAGCTGTATCTCTCGAGTATCGCCCTCAATTTCGTCGAACCCATCCTGTACCTCGTCGCCCTTGGTTTCGGTCTCGGAGGATACATCGAACACGTCCAGGGAAAACCCTACATCAACTTCATCGCGCCTGGCATCATAGCGTCGTCATCGATGTTCGCCACGGTCTATGAATGTACCTACTCGACCTATGTACGGATATTCTTCCAGAAGACCTTCGACGCCATCCTTGCAACGCCCGTCAACATCGACGACCTCATTGCGGGGGAGATGATGTGGGGAGCGACGAAGAGCATCCTCTACGGTGTGATCATTATCGGGACGATAAGCGCCTTCCAGCTCGTCGATTCCGCCCTGATCGTTTTTGTCGTCCCCGTTCTTTTCCTGAGCGGGCTCATTTTTGCGGAGATCTCCCTGATGTGCGTGGCACTTGTCCCCGGTGTCGACTCCCTGAATTATTTCTACACCCTGCTCATGTCCCCGATGTTCCTCTTTTCGGGGATCTTCTTTCCCCTCGACAGCCTGCCGTCCTTCGTTAGCAAGATTGCCTGGTTTACCCCTCTGTTCCATCTCACGAACGTTTGCAGGGCCCTTGCCGAAGGCTCACCGGGGAAGGCGCTCGAGGGTGTGACATGGATAATAGTCGTCGTTATTATCCTCGCCCCGTTTCCCTTCAAACTGATGCGCCGCCGAATCATCCGTTGACGGCGCTATTGTGCGACCAAAGGGTGGTCGAGAAGCCTGAGGATGATCCTGTCGACAACGGTATCGACTGCCTGGACGGCCGCATCGTAGTTGTTCGACAAGATCGAAAAGGCCAATATCTCGTTGTTCTTCGTCGTCACGAACCCCGACAGGCTCCTGACGTGCGTCATGGAACCCGTCTTTGCACGGATTCTCCCCTCTGCGACGGAGCCCTTGAGCCGGTTACCGAGGGTGCCGTTCAGGCTCATGACGGGAAGTGACTCGATGTAACAGGACGCATACGGGCCCTGTGCCATGGCCTTCAGCAAATCGACTATGACGCTGGGAGTGACGAGATTGTGACGGGACAAACCGGAGCCATCGGCCATGGAGACCCCGGCGGTGTCGATGCCGGCATTGCTGAGGGTGTTGAGTGCCGCATTCGGGGACTCGTCACCGGCTGCCTTCCCTATCGCGAAGAGAAGCAATTCGGCGTAGAGATTGTTGCTGAGCTTATTGACAACCTTTATGATTTCAGAAAGTTTGGGAGAACGATAGACGGCTGCGGTCTTGAACGTCTTTTTCCTTCGGACGTCCTGTATATCGACGATCTTCGGACAGTTGCGGGCGCAGGCTATCTCTCCTTTCACGGCGATTCCGTCCGCCGCGAGAGTCTCTTTAAAGACAAAGCCGCCGAAATAGGCGGGATGGTTGACGGCGACGTAGCGGGTTACCGTATTGCTTTGGGCCCCGATAGAGCCGGTTATGAGAAGAGTCCTCGGTGTTGTGTACTCGAATCCGACCATGCCCTGGCCCGGGCCCGGGTGCTGTGTCAGACGGTTGAGCAGCCGTACGTAGCCGGTAACGGGTTCCATGACAAGTCGAATCCCTTCCCGGCCGCTGACCGGGGTTATATCGAGCTGGATACAATTGTTGTTAAAGGTGAAGGCATCCCTCCGGGCCGAAAAACAGTTTGTGGCATCGCCTATTTCCCAGCCCGCGGGATAGGGCTGCCCGGTGAAGGCGGAATTGTCGATGATGAGATCGCCGCGGATCTCCCTCACTCCCATTTCCTTCAATCTGGTTGTCCATTGCCGGAAGACATGGAGGGGATCACCCCCGTTGAAATAACCCGATATCGTGGGATCACCTGATCCCTCTATGATGAGATCGCCGTGAAGTATCCCGGAGCGCAGGGAACCGCCGGTGAGGAGCCGTGTTTCATAGCGATATTCCGGCGTGAGAGCGAGCAGGGCGGCGGCCGAAGTGAAGAGCTTCATGTTGGATGCAGGCACGAAGCGTTTGCTGCCGTTCAGTTCGAAAAGCCTCTGTCCCGTGGTCACCGAACCGATCACGACTCCCAGGTGGGCGGAGTCCAGCGCAGGATCACGAAGGATGCTCTCTATGTCGCCGGCAAGGGCCTGTGCAGGGTCGGTGTCCGACCGGGCGGATTGGGCGCAGCAAAGGACGGCCACGATAAGAACACAGAGGTACACACCAAGCCGTCCTCCACGAGGGACACATGAGGTTTTCTGTATATGATCGGGATATTTCGGGACCATTGCGATATGACAACCTCGCCGTTTCAGTAATTGGAGAGCAGGCAGCGGTCGTTCTGACAGATTCGCGTCCTGATACGTCCGGGAAAGCGTTTTTCGAGGTTGTCGATCCTCTTTAGTTTTGTTACGAAGAGGACCTTCCTCTCAGAACCGATGAGCCGGAAAAACTCCTCTTCCTCCATGAATATCTTTCTGGCGTCGTCATATTTCGATCCCATAGCAAGCTCTCCCTTGTAGGAGGCAATCGTAACCGGCCTTCCCAGGTAAAAGGGAAGTGTCAGATCGAGCGCGGAATAGTTGACTATAATATCCGGCGGGGGATCCGCCTCACGCGCCGCCGCCGCCAGTTTCTTGACCGTATTGACCCTGTCAATCACGCCTGACTGGGCCATGATGGCGATGACAGTGGAAAGGGAGAAGAGAAAAAGGATTACGAAAAGGGGGCCGGGGAGTCTGAACCTTCTGAAAAAGAGAAGCACAAGGCAGACTGACGCCGTAAAGGATATCCACAATGAAAAGTGTCTGAGGTCCCCTGTTATCCCGGGAGCGTCCATGGAGACGTCCGCAATATAGGCCATGAAGGAAGGGCTGAAATAAACGAGACAGGAAAAAGCCAGGATTGCCATTAAGAGGCCGCAGGCGATGATTTCCCAGGGTTTCCTGAACGGGGATCCGGCCCTGTCATGGAAAAGCCCCCCTACCACCACGGAAACAGTCGGGAAAAGAGGAAGAATGTAGGGGGGAAGCTTCGATCCGGAGAGGCTGAAGAACGCAAAGACAATGGCCGACCATAAGAGGAACAGGCGGCAATCAGGTCTTTTCCAGGCTGAAAGTACGGCCCGCGGGATGAAGAACGACCAGGGAAGCATCCCTGCCAGGAGGACGGGTATGAAATAATAGACAGGTCCGCTGCGCTTATGTTTTGTCGAAATGAAACGGAGGAAATGCTGATCGACGAAGAAGAAATCAAAGAACTCCTTTTCTCTCAGCGAGATGATAATGAACCAGGGAGCGGCTATCAGAAGGTACAGAAGAAGGCCGCGGACCGGCTTCATCTGTCTCGCAAAAGAGATGTTGCGTTCCGTAAGCAAAAAGACGAAGATCGTGCCGCATAGCAGAACGGGTGCGACAGGGCCCTTGGTCAGCGTCGCCAGTGCCATGGCCGCATAGAACCCATAGAGGAATGCGCCTTTTCGCTCCCGGTAGTACCCGTAAAAACACAGAAGGGACAGGAACAACCAGAAGGTGAGGATCATGTCCGTCGTGACTATTCGCGCCATAGCAAAAAAACCCGTGGACGACAACAGAACGAGGGAGGCCAGGAAAGCGGCTTTTTCATCGACCCAGCGCCGCAGGAAAAAGAAGAGGCTGAAGACGCACAGGACGGCCGCGAGGGCGTTGGGAAACCTGAACGACCATTCGTTTATCCCGAACAGCTTATACGAAGCAGCGACGGACCAGTAGAGAAAGGGAGGTTTTTCAAAATAGCGGACGTCATTGAGGCGCGGAACGGTGAAATCGCCGCTTTGCACCATCTCCCGCGGTATTTCGGCGTACCTGCCTTCATCGGGTTCCTTGAGGGAGTAATTACCGAGGCCATAGAAAACAAAGGCGTAGGAGAGAACGAGAAGGATTATCGTATACCTGGCGAAGCTCTTACCAAGTTTCATCGGCTGTTATCCGTCATACTTTTTTCGTAGCTGAAGATGACCATGTCCGTACTACCGATACGGTCCCGAGATTGCACCATGGCACCCGGGACGGCCTGCGTGACCTCGTCGGCGTCACGTTGTCGGGTCAGGAGATAAAATTTTTTCTGGGCGCCGGCGAACCGCTTGAGCCCGGCGACGTCGTGTTCCTCGACATGGACCGCAAATCTACCGACGTAGTATACATAAACTCCGCGCATACTGCCATAATAGACCCAGGGTACATCCTCACCCACGAGGCTTCTTATCTTTTCGCTGACGGGTTTCGGGGATTTGTACAGATTCCATTTTTCGAATATGGAAATGTTTCCTGTCATGAAGGCTAGTCCCATAAAGACGGCGATGGAAGCAAAGGCGGCCCGGGGGACATTGAAGCGGACGCACAGAATAATGAGAATCCCGATGCCGATGGCAAGCGATCCAAGGATGATCCTTTCAGGCAGGAATTCGCCATAGAGGGATGTCCTATACGTAAGAAGCGCTATCCCCAGGGCGAGGAATACCGAGCCCGTGACACAGAAGACTATTTTATTATAGAGACTCTTTCCATCCGTTATGGAACCCGATACTATCACGGCAAGGGCGGGAAGGGCAGGCAGCATGTATTTGCTGATCTTGCCGGAGGAAAGGGACAGAAAGAAAAAGAACCAGAGGAACCAGAGGCAAAAGTACCGCGCTCCAGGGTCCTCCCTCCAGTTCTTCACCGCCGCGTACAGGCCTAGGGGCAGAAAAAGGCTCCAGGGGAAGAAATCAAGGGGAAGGGTCGTGAAATAATAATAGAAAGGCCTCTTGTGGCTCCAGGCATCAAAGAACCTGAGAAAATTCTGGCGAAGGATGTTCTCGTACAAATAGGGAAATCCTTCCCTGAGATACACGGCAAGATACCATGGGAGAACGATGATCAGGAAAAGAAGGACTCCGATGCAGGTATGCCTCGTGAAGAATACCGACAGTCTTCTTTCGGAGGCGCAATAGAGGACGGCTACGGGTGCCGCAAGTGCCAGCGCGAGAGGGCCTTTGGCCATAAAGGCAAAGGCAAGGGCGACAAAGAACAGGTAATACCAGGCCTTCCTCCCACTCTTCATGAACTGGAAGAAGACGAGCAGTGCGGCGACCAGGGCGGCTGAAAAGACCATATCGACCTGGAGGTAGCGTGCCTGCCAGTAAAAAAGAGGCGCGAGGGCGAGTATGACGACGCTGTACAAGGCCATTCGTATACCGAAGAAAGACCGGATTACAAGGAAAAGTGCGATGATCGTAAGAATGGCTGCAAAGCCTGACGCCAGCCGCATGGACGTCTCTTCCGGAAGCCATCGAAAGGTTTTGGCAAAGGCGAAGACGACATAATAAAAAAGGGGAGGTTTTTCAGCGTAGGCCGAATTGTTGAGATGAGGGACGACAAAATTGTTGTCCAGCTCTTTGACGATCTCAGCGAAGTCACCCTCGTCCGGAGCCCAGAAATCCCGGCCGCCGATGTTGGTAAGAAAGAGTCCGCAGCACGCGACAAGGATGAGGATGACAGCGATCTTTGTGTTCTTCTGTTCCATTGACCGGTCTGTTTCGTCTATCGTCCAGGTAACCGTGGATGGAGTCCTCTTCGGAGGGCACACAACCGGTTTAACGGGTCTGACCCCACATCCTCCCTGACCCCCGAACCCCGGACCTTGCTGTTTGAAAAAAAGGGTAGACTATAAGCCGGGTTTTGTTTTCCAGCCCGAAGGCGGAAACGGTGATCATTTCTCTAAGGATCCGGGTCACCCCGGACCTCAAGCGGCCTACCCGGGTACTGGACGGGCCATCCATGCCGCCGTGGCGGCACCCTCTTTGGCCTTGCATCGGATGGGGTTTACAAAGCTCCCGCGTCGCCGCGGGACTGGTGGGCTCTTACCCCGCCATTTCACCCTTACCCCGATTAAAGGGCGGTATATTTTCTGTTGCACTTTCCCTGGGGTTACCCCCGGTTCCCGTTAGGAACCATCCTGCCCCTCGATGCCCGGACTTTCCTCCCCGCTTAAAGCGGAGCGACCACCCGTCTACCCTTTTAATATGGCATCCTTCGCGAGTTTGTCTGCTTCACTGTTTTGTTCCCGCGGTATATATTGTATCGTAAAATGGTCGAAATTGCTTATGATTTGTTTGACGCGCTTCACGTATTCCAGGAGGGTTAAATTCTTGATCTTATATACTCCCGTAACCTGATTCGCCACAAGTTGAGAATCTGTATATACGGTCACGTTTCTGACAGACTGTTCCTGGGCGCTCCTCAAGGCGTAAAGAAGGGCCTCATACTCGGCCATATTGTTTGTCATTTCCCCCAAAAAGACCGCTCTGGTGAATATCACGCTCCCTTTGTCGTCCCTGGCGACGATGCCGGCGCCGGACTTTCCCGGGTTGCCGGAGGAAGCCCCGTCAACATGAACATGCCAGCGCATTAATCGTTTTCTCTGAAGAAGAGAATCCGGTTGCAGCTCGGACATTGAATAAGCTGCTTGTTTTTGGTGACCTCAATGAAAAGCTGGGGAGGGATGTTCATGTTGCAGCCAAGGCACACCCCATGTTTCACGTTGGTAACGGCGATGCCCCCGCGTTTTTCGCGAAGAATGCCGTAGATGGTCCGGAGGTTATCGTTGACGACGGAAAGCAGGTTGTCCCTTTCCGTAGTAAGCTTTGCTATTACTTCGTCCATCGACCGTGTTTCTTTTTCAATCTCCGCTCTTTCGATTTCGGATTCTTTCTCGAGTTTCTTGAGCTGTACCGTGGAACCTTCAAAGTCCTTCTTAAGGTCTTCGACTTTGTCCATGAGGACGAGCACGTCCTCCTCGGTACGATCGTTTGCTTCCTTGGCGGATTCTATTTCCTTGAGGAGAGCCTGATATTCCTTGTTCGTTTTTACGTCGTAGAGCCTTACTTCAAGCTTCTTGATCTTGTCTTTCTCGACTTCCAGTTCCTTCTCTTTCTTGCGACGTTCCTTTTCGAGTTCTTCGATGATCTCTTTTTCCTTTTCGATCTTCTCCCGGACCGTACCCAGCTCATCTTCCATCTGCATGAGCCTTCTCGGCGCCTGAAGGAGTTTTTGTTCCCCTTCCATGATCATCGATTCAATTTTCTGTGCTTCAAAAAGAGTCTCTAATTCCTGCTCCACTTTATTGCCTCCAAAAAGGAGAAGGGGTGTACCCGATGGTACACCCCTTCCATGTCAGTTGACGAATCTTGTTCTATGAGAAATTTTTTCACCATTTGATCATATTATATTGGGCCCACTTGGGTTCGAACCAAGGACCTACCGGTTATGAGCCGGTGGCTCTTCCAGCTGAGCTATGGGCCCAACTTTTCTAATAAAATAAACGATTTCACCCCGGTTTGTCAATGACTGAATGGGCCTGCAGCCCGAAACCTATCATCCGGGACTTCTCTATTTTTCCATTCCATTTTCTGCCATATCTATACTACAATGTCGAAACAGGTATGAAATAACTGAGAGGGAGGCGTCTCATGGGAGACGAGAGGGTCACCAAGGAAGAGCTTCTTGAAAAAGCCAGGAAGCCGGCTCTGGATGCGATGAAAATGCACCCCTTTTATAAGGGAAAGATTGAGATAGTCCCCAAGTGTGTCATCAGGGACGTCGATGATTTTGCCATATGGTATACGCCGGGGGTTGCGGAACCCTGCAAGGAGATCAGCAGGAATCCCGAAAAGGTATACGAATATACGAACAAGGGAAACACAGTCGGGATAGTGACGGACGGGACACGGGTCCTCGGGCTTGGCGACATCGGCCCGATGGCCGGATTACCGGTCATGGAAGGTAAGGCCCTTCTCTTCAAGTATCTCGGAGGGGTGGACGCATTTCCCATTTGCCTCGATACGAAAGACCCCGATGAGATCATACGGACGGTCAAACTGATTGCGCCCGTATTCGGCGGCATTAACCTTGAGGATATCGAAAATCCCAAGTGCTTCTATATCCTGGAGAAATTGAGGGCGGAATCGCCGATCCCCGTCTGGCATGACGACCAGCAGGGAACAGCGGCCGTTACTCTCGCCGGGCTGGTGAATGCCCTCAAGATCGTCGGGAAGCGGATTGAGGATGCAAAGATAACCATGATAGGGATAGGCGCCGCCAATGTCTGCATTGTGCGGATGCTCATAAAGGCGGGCGCCAATCCGAAAAACGTGATCGTAGTAGACAGCAAAGGCATACTCAACAGGAAGCGCGACGATATCAAACCCAATTACAAAGAAAAACTTGAACTCGCCCGGACCACCAACGGAGAAAACCGGGAAGGCGATACGGCGGCGGCCCTCAAGGGACAGGATGTTCTCATAGCCCTTTCGAAATCGGGACCCGACGTGATCCAGAAGGATTGGGTTGCCTCCATGGCCGACAATGCCATTGTGTTTGTCTGCGCAAACCCGATACCGGAGATGTGGCCCTGGGACGCGAAAGAGGCCGGGGCCCGTATCGTGGCGACGGGACGGAGCGATTTTCCCAACCAGGTCAATAATTCCGTGGGATTCCCCGCAATATTCCGGGGTACCCTCGACGTGATGGCGCGGACCATCACCGACGAGATGTGCATCGCCGCGGCCTATGAGCTTGCCCGGTGCGCCGAGGACCGGGGGCTCACGGAGGACCATCTCCTGCCGACAATGAGCGAATGGGAGGTTTTTCCGAGGGAGGCCGTGGCCGTCGCAAAGATGGCTATGAAACAGGGCGTTGCGCGCCTCACGATCGATGAAAAGGAACTTTACAATATGGCGGTCACGAAGATCCGTAGGGCTCAGGACGAAGTGGGGCTTCTCATGGAGAAGGGTGTGATACCGCCCTACGTCGATTAAGGAGCCGGGTATGCGCGACATCCATGTGAACGACATCATTTCCGCTGTGGAGCGTCTTTTCATCGATGCCAACATAAACCTTTCCCAGAACATGTACAGGGCCATCGGGGATGCCGTAGAACGGGAGAAATCACCCGCGGGCAAGGAAGTACTCAGGGAACTGCTCAAGAATGCCGATACGGCCCGGGAAGAGAAGATGCCCATATGCCAGGATACCGGCCTGGCGGTGAGCTTTCTGGAGATCGGCCAGGATGTTCATATCGTCGGAGGCGACCTGACGGAAGCGATCTCCGAGGGTGTGCGCCGGGCATACCGGAACGGGTACCTGAGGAAGTCCTGCTGTCATCCATTCAGCAGGAAGAATACCGGCGATAATACTCCTCCCATTATCCATGTAAAAATAGTGCCGGGAGACAGGATGAAGATCACCGTATTGCCAAAAGGCGGCGGAAGCGAGAATTATGGAGAAGTGCGCATGCTGATGCCTGCCCAGGGTAAGGAGGGGGTCAAGGGATTCGTCCTCGACATGGTACGAAAGGGAGGCCCCAATCCATGTCCGCCCATCATCGTTGGTGTCGGCATCGGGAGTAATTTCGAGACGTCCGCCCTGTTGTCCAAGGAGGCCCTCATGGTTCCCGTCGGTACACGGCACGCGGACGATGAGCTTGCCGCGATGGAGATGGAATTATTGGATGAGATCAACAAGACCGGAATAGGCCCGCAAGGATATGGCGGCACCGTGACGGCGCTTGATGTCCACATAAAGATGGCGCCCTGCCATCTCGCTTCGCTGCCCGTGGCAGTCAATATACAGTGCCACGCGCACCGGATGAGGGAGGCCGTATTATGACATCCGATGGCAACAGGCTGTCAGGCGAAGGGCGCGATATGGGGATAAGAAGGATACAGACCCCCCTTGCCGACGATGTGATACAATCTTTGAAGGCGGGGGAGAAGGTGCTGCTTTCCGGCTTTATCTACACGGCCCGGGATGCGGCACACAAGCGATTTGCCGAGGCGCTGGATGCCGGAGAAGAATTACCTTTCGATATCAGGGGCCAGGTCATATACTATTGCGGTCCGGCACCGGCACCGCCCGGCAAGGTGATCGGATCATGCGGGCCGACGACCAGTTCCCGGATGGATGTTTATGCGCCGCGATTGATCGGCCTGGGTCTGAAAGGAATGATCGGGAAGGGGAAACGTTCAGACGCTGTTAAAAAGGCACTCCAGGAACATCGGGCGGTCTATTTCGGAGCGACGGGAGGGGCCGGTGCGCTCATTGCACGCACCGTTGTCGCGTCGCGGGTGATCGCCTATGAAGACCTTGGACCGGAAGCCGTAGTACGGCTTGAGGTAAGGGATATGCCGCTTTTTGTCATTAACGACACGTTTGCCGGCGATCTGTACCAGGAGGGCATGGAGCGCTACAAAGGATAACGCCGTATTTTTGACATTTTAAGGGAAATATACTAAAAGAACAATAATATAAGGAGATGCAATGCCAGAGATTCGTGTTGCCATTGCCGGTGTGGGGAACTGTGCAAGCTCATTGGTACAGGGTATCTTCTACTATGCCCGAAAAGGGGAAAATACCATCGGGCTTATGCACAATGAGATTTGCGGCTACAAGCCCGGCGATATCAGAGTCGTGGCAGCCTTCGACATTGACCGGCGCAAGGTCGGCAGACCCGTCGAAGAGGCCATCTTCGCCTTACCGAATTGCACGAAGACGATTGAAGCGAATATTCCGCCCACCGGGGTTACGGTCCTCATGGGACATGTTCTCGATGGTGTGGCGCCTCACATGAAGCAGTATCCGCCGGACCGTTCCTTTGTCGTTGCCGACGAGCCCCCTGTCGATGTGGGAGCCGTGCTGAAGGACAGGAATGTAGACATCCTCCTCAACTACCTTCCCGTGGGTTCCGAGCAGGCTGCGCGATACTATGCCGAATGCTGTCTTGAAAACGGCGTCAGCCTCGTCAATTGCATCCCGGTCTTTATCGCCTCGGATCAAACCTGGGCCAGGCGGTTCGAGGAAAAAGGGATACCCATCATCGGCGATGACGTGAAATCGCAGATAGGGGCCACCATCATCCACAGGACTCTTGCAAAGCTCTTCAATGATCGCGGCGTCAAACTTGACTACACATACCAGTTGAATACGGGCGGCAACACCGATTTTCTCAATATGCTCAACCGGGAGAGACTTAAATCGAAGAAGATTTCAAAGACCGAGGCCGTCCAATCGACACTGGACGTCCCCATTCCGCCGGACAACATCCACATCGGCCCCTCCGATTACGTTCCCTGGCAGAAAGACAACAAGGTCTGTTTCATGAGGCTGGAAGGAAGGATATTCGGGGACATACCGATCAATTGCGAACTGAGGCTTTCCGTCGAAGATTCGCCGAACAGCGGCGGGTGCATCATAGATGCCCTGAGATGCTGCAAGGTGGCACGCGACAGGGGCACAGGCGGACCTCTGGAGTCGATCTCGGCGTACACAATGAAGCATCCCATCAGGCAGTACCCCGACGAGACGGCGAGGGAGATGGTCGAAGAGTTTATCAAGGGCATCAGGCTCCGCTAGGGGGCCCGCAGTGATAAGTTCGAAGATCGGTCACAGGCTTGATCGTCAAATCCTGCTAATCTACAGGTTCATTTTCAGGCAAAAAATTATATCACCGGACATCATCAGCTCGGCGGGCACGTTATTCGGCTTTCTGGCCGCCTTCCTTGTGTTCATGGAGTTTCCGGGGGCCGGCGCCGCTTCACTTGCCTTCGCCGGTTTGCTTGACGTTCTGGATGGCGCAATCGCGCGGGGTACGGGCAGGGAGACACGCTTCGGCGGTTTCTTCGATTCTGTTCTTGACAGGTACACCGACCTGTCCGTCATGGGGGGAATTCTTTTTGTCTATGTCCGGCACAGCAATACCGACTATGCCATAGCCACTTTTATCGCGGCGGTAGGCACCGCCCTCATACCATACGCCCGCGCCAGGGCGGAGGCCGCATCCCTCTCATGCAAAACGGGCCTTCTCGAGAGACCGGAGAGGTTGATTCTCCTCATCATCGGCCTCGTCTTCCCCGTGCTGCTTGGCTATATCATCATAGTCCTGGCGGTGCTGACTCACGTGACCGTGATCCAACGAATCCTGCACGTAAGGAAGCAGACAAGATAGAGGCGGAATCTGAAACTCCGGGGCTATCTCTTCTCTTCGCTAACCATGTTATAGATCTCTTCTTCGAGGATCTTTTTTGCCATCTCGCGGGGGATGGCAGACTTGACGACGGTTCCTTTTTTGAACAGCATGGCGCTGTTTGCGCCGAAGGCGAGGCCGATGTCGGCCTCTCTGGCCTCACCGGGGCCGTTCACCTCGCAGCCCATGATGGCTACGTCCAGGTAGGAATCGAACTGATTGATGTCCTTTTCGAATTCCTCGACGATCTCGGCGAGGTTTACCCTGGTCCTGCCGCAGGTGGGACAGGAGATGATGTTGATTCCCCGTTTTCTCAGCCCCAGATCGCGCAGTATGTGGTAACCGGCGATCACTTCATAGACGGGGTTGCCTGTCAGGGAAACCCTGATAGTATCTCCTATTCCCTCATTAAGAAGAATGCCGATCCCTATTGCGGACTTTATGGCACCGGAAAAGACGGGGCCCGCCTCGGTTATGCCCACGTGGAGAGGATAGTCGGATTTCTTCGAAAATTTCTTGTATGCATCGATGGTTTCCCGTATATCCGAGGCCTTGAGGGAGACCTTGAGCTGGGTCCACCCTACGTCCTCAAAGAGATTGATGTGATAAAGGGCGCTCTCGACCATGGCATCGGCGTTGGGCCTCGTATGGGTCTTGAGGACCCTTTTCTCAATGGAACCGATGTTCATTCCCAGCCGTACCGGCGTTTGCGTATTCATGGCCATGACGGCGATTTCCCGTACCTTGCGCAGGTTATTGATCGTGCCGGGATTGATCCTGATTCCGTCTATGCCGAGTTCCATGGCCTTCAAGGCTATCTTGTGATTGAAATGAATGTCGCCTATGATGGGCACGTCCACTTCTTTTTTAAGAAAAGGGATGATCTTGCAGGTTTCTTCCTGGGGCAGTGCGATCCTGACGAGTTCGCAGCCCGCCCTTTTCAGTTCCCTCGTTTGTTCAAGGGTCTGGCTGAAGTTCTCAGGGTTCGTTTTGAGCATGGATTGCACAACGATGGGGCTGCCGCCGCCGATGGAGATTCCACCGACCTTTATCTGTCTTGTCTTCTTTCTTTTCATCTTGTTTGTCCTTGAATGGGCTGGCCGAATATTGCTTATAATATCCCCGACCGGGTGTGATGTCAATCGTTGGCACAGAGAAAAAAAGATGCCCCTGTGTCATCGAACATGTGATATAGTGGAGTCTCGTATGAATAATGGAAAGAAAAAAGGCATTCTGTTGATAATCATCGGGATTTGCATCCCGCTCTTCGCCTTGCCCTTTGTGTCGGGTTTCGACATGAACAAAGGGTTCATGGACAATTTCTATGGCGCCGGCATCAGAATTACGAAGGGTACCGGGGCCGTGCCGCAAAAGGCCGTCGCCGAAAAACCGGCCGGGGACACCAAGAAGAATCCGCTCTCTCTCGACAGGATGAGGATCGAGGTGATACCCTTCAGGTTTTTCCTGGTTCCCACATTCATCCTGATCTATATAGGGATTGTCATGATCGACAGGGCGAGATCTAAAACCGGCCAGACTCCCTGATCGTAGATTCGCTTCAGTTTTTGGACGCTCCCCTTCCGGTCAGACCGCGCATCGAAAAACCCCAATCTCTTCGACGTTTAAAGCCCTTGAGAGCCATATGACAGATCTTTCCGCTTTTTCTGCATGAACACACCCGCTCGTTAACTATTTCACTTGACTATCGGGAAGTGGTGAGATAATGTCTTAAAGCAATTTCGACACCATTATTTTTTCAAACAAAAATCATGCAACCAGGAGGACAGGGTAATTATGGACAAATGGACCTTTGGTTTTACAATGGTTGTTGTCGGTATGGGCGGTACGATATGCACTCTCGTTCTTTTCAGTCTCATTATGTCCGGACTCAAGAAAGTTTTTCCGTACAGAAAAGAAGAAGATAAATAATAAAGGGAGGATTAGGGCATGTTTGCTGATTCTGTAATGGGCGGTTTAAATGGGCTGATAGCCGGATCTGTAAGCCTCCACTGGTCGCAGCCTGTCATGATGATCATAGGCGGGTTGTTGCTTTATCTGGGGATCAAGAAGGACTGTGAACCCCTGCTTCTCGTTCCCATCGGGTTCGGATGCATCATAGTTAACATCCCCCTTGCGGGACTTATGGACAAAGAGGGGTTCCTCCGTATCATTTACGATATGGGGGTTATCACGGAACTCTTCCCGCTTTTCATATTCATAGGCATCGGGGCGATGACGGACTTCGGTCCTGTTCTCGAGAACCCTTACACGTTCCTTCTCGGTGCGGCGGGCCAGTTCGGAATCTTCATTACCCTGCTTCTCGCGCTGGCGCTGGGTTTTCCCTATAAGGACGCCGTTACTATCGCTATTATCGGAGCCTGCGACGGACCGACGGTCATATACGTGGCCTCGCAATACGCTCAACACCTCCTGGGGCCAGTGACAGTTGCGGCCTACTCGTATATGGCGCTCGTTCCCGTCCTTCAGCCGCCTATCATGAGGATGCTGACGACCAACAAGGAACGTCAGACCGTTATGAAGACGCATGCGAAGACCGTCTCCAAGACAACGAAGATGCTCTTTCCCATCGTTATAACGATCGTAGGCGGGCTTATAGCTCCCAAGGGTCTTCCCCTTCTTGCCACGATCATGCTCGGTAACCTCATGAAAGAGTCGGGGGTCGTTCCCAGGCTCACAAATACCGCGCAGAACGAGTTGGCCAACATCGTGACGCTGCTCCTCGGTATCGCCATCGGCGCCACCATGAGCGGCCCCGTGTTTGTTCAGCCCAAGACGCTTATCATCCTCATCCTCGGACTCCTTGCCATATGTCTTGACACGGTCTTCGGGATCCTTTTCGGCAAGGTCCTCTATGTTGTTACCGGCGGAAAGGTCAACCCTCTTATCGGGGCATCGGGTATTTCCGCTTTCCCAATGGCCGCCCGGGTTGCTCAGAAGGAAGGATTGAAATATAACAAGAGAAACTATCTCCTCATGCACGCCATGGGGGCCAACGCGGGAGGTCAGGTCGGATCTGTCATGGCGGCGGCTGTCATGCTTTCAGTCCTCCACGGAATGGGTATCATCTAAACAACCAATGGCGCAGGAAGCTTAAACAGTAACATCGGGCCGGGCAGTCGTAACTGTCCGGCCCTTTTTTTGTACACAATCTTTGCCGCAGCGGATGAAACTGCTCTTCCGCGATATGGTAAAGTTCGAAGCTTTTTCCCGTCAATAGTGCTTGCTTCGAGGAAGTGACTTGTTATATAGTAGCTCAGTGTCCGTGACAATCAAATAACGTGCAGACCTTGGGCTATTGGGGTACTAAGGGGCATACCCACCCTTAGTTTGCTTGATGATGCACACGAAAAAGGGGGTTCAACGCTTATGGATTTTCTGCAGACAGTGTCACTCGTGATCTTTCTCGCAAGCATCATTCTTGTTATCACCGGCTGGATCGACAGCGTCCTTGCGGCGCTTCTCGGGATCCTGTTCATGATCTTCTTCGGGATCATGAACGACCTCGATGCCTTCAAGATCGTCGACTGGAACGTCATCATCATCCTCCTGAGCATCTGGATCATCTCGGGGTACTTTGGAAAATCGGGGGTACCCGACTTTCTCTCTGCCGCCATCCTTAAACTGTCCAAGGGGAACGTGGCCCTCTTCGTGACCGCCATCGGGGCCCTGGCCGGGTTTGTGTCGATGCTGATCGACAACGTGGTCGTCGTCCTCATGTTCGCGCCCGTTATCTTCCATGCATGCAGGAGGTTTAACTTCAAGGCCTTCGGTCCGGTGCTCTTCCTTGCCCTCTGCGCGAACTTTATGGGTACGGCCATGCTTCTCGGCGACCTGCCGCCCCAGATGCTCCACAGCGTGTCGGGTATCGAATTCAGCGGATTCATCTGGTACCTGGGCAGGCCGTCATCGTTATTCATCCTTCTCATTTCTTACACGGTGGTCTGCTGGGTATT
Organism: Deltaproteobacteria bacterium UBA5205; assembly: GCA_002412715.1. Taxonomy (GTDB): domain Bacteria; phylum Desulfobacterota; class Syntrophorhabdia; order Syntrophorhabdales; family Syntrophorhabdaceae; genus Delta-02. Next base: position 18,040 of record DHVP01000015.1, on the reverse strand, counting down.
CTACCTGATGTTCAAAAGGACGTACAAAGGGGTCGTTATGGATGTGGCCTCCATGGACGAACGTCCCCTGGACCACATCAAGGACAAGCCTTTCGCCATAACGGTCTGTGCAGTTTTCGCGCTGACCATTGTGGCAATGGCACTTCGCCCCATTTTCGGCTATCATCTCGGTTTTATCGCCATGTGGGGGGCCATCGCGCTCATACTTATCTTCGAGATCTTCAAAGACCGGTTCACGCTGGAGATCCCCAGCCTGGAACACGTCCTGTCCGAGCTTGACTGGCGGGCCGTCTTTTTTTACGTCGCCCTTTTCGCCCTCGTCGGCGGCCTCGAGCACTCGGGGGTCATCAAGCTGGTATCAAATCTTATTACGCCTCTCATTAAAGAGAGCCTCGTGGTGGGGAGCACACTCCTTTTCTGGGTGACTGCACCCATCGTCGGCATTGTGGAGCACGACGCGTACATCCTGACCATGCTCTATGTCATCCGTGATCTTGCGAAGGATACGGGCATGAACCCCTGGCCTCTTTACTGGATGCTGCTCTGGGCAGGCACCCTCGGCAGCAACCTGACCATCGCGGGGGCGCCGGCGCTTTTCGTGGCGAAGAACCTTGCGGAGAAGGAGGATCAGGTGAAGATACCGCTGAAATCGTTCCTCGGGATGACGTTTCCATACGTAATTATATCGCTCATTTCCTGCTATATTCCGGCCATGCTTATATGGGTTTTCCCATTCGCAAAGTAGGGGGGTGTTGTCATGGCAATATTGACTATATCACGGCAGTTCGGAGGCGGGGCGAAGGCAATCGCCCTTCAGATAGCCCAGGAACTCGGTTATGAATATGTAGACCGCGCCACCATGTTCAAGGACATTTCGTCCCAGGGACCACGGTGGGGGACCTATGCAAAAGATTTCGACGAGCACTATCCCAACGTGTGGGAGCGCAATGATTGGTCTTTCAAGGCCTTTGTCGCCCTTATCCAGAGCATTATCTATGAATATGCGAAAAAGGACAAGGTCATCATAGCCGGCACCGGCGCCACTTTTCTTTTAAAGGGTGTCCCTCATGTTCTCAGGGTCCGCATAGAAAGCAGCATGGAGGATCGCATAAACAGAGTCCAGGGTGACCAGGTGATCAATGAGAACACGGCCCGCTGGATCATCGAAAAGGTTGATGCCGACATGTCCCGATCCATGTATATCATTTACGGCAAGAAATGGGATGATGCAGAGGAGTTTGACAGCGTGTTCAACACTTCGACACAGACTCAGCAAGAGATCGTAGATGAGATCAAAAAAGGACTTGCGGAGAAGGAGATTTTGAAAACCGGTGAGGCATTGAACATCCTTGGTTTGAGGGTTATTGCGGCAAGGGTGAAGGCCGCAATCCTGACCGATCCCTCCTTTACCGTTTCCTACCTCGACGTAGTGCCTAAAGAAGAGGGGATGCCGCGGTATGGGCTCATTATAAGGGGTTTCGTGCACGAGACGGACGACTCGCAGAGCATCAAGGAAAAGGTGAAGACCATCGCGGGCGACCTTCCCCTTGAATTTGACATACAGTACCAGATGTTGCCGAGATTCGGTCACTTTGATTTCAAGTAGCTTCGGCGTGACACTACCGCTCCCCGGTGGGAATGATACCGCCGGGGAGTTTTTTTTTGTCAGATGTCCTGCGATGATTCCCGGGCGAGCCGCTGGGATTTTATCTTCATGAGGGAACTCGTGGTGGAGCGTTCCATCTCCTCGAGTTTTGACGTGATGAACCGGATGGTCTCGTTAAGGCGGGGGATGAAGGAATACTCAAGGGCGTTCACGCGCCTGCGTGTCTTTTCGACTTCCTTGCTCAACCGGCGCACCTTGTCCTCCGTTTCAGCCATGGAAAGCAACATGGGAAGGAATTCACGCAATTTGACGATGGCCATGTCAAGTTCCGCGGAGGTGTGCACGAGCGAGTAACGCCCGGTTGCCTCACCGTAAGTGATCTCGAGCTTCTGGATGCTGACACCCATGAGCCTTAAGGGGCGGACAATGAGTTCAAGGTCCTGCTGAACGGATTCCAGGGCGTTTTCGGTGATGGCTCTCGAGGAAGTGATCTCGGCGAGGACGAAGAGCTTCATGACGTAGGGCAGCTCGTCATCGACAATCTGGCGGAGCCTGCGATATTCGAGGGCGATGTTCATGAATTCCTTTATCAGGCCGTCGAGCTTGTCTTTGAGGAGCTTGTGGCCCCGGCGGGCGACGACAAGGCGTCTTCGAAGCTTCAGGAGTTCCATTCGTGTCGGGTTTACGGCGAGTCTCACGGCCATCCTCCGGGATCACGAAGACTTTGGGTAATAGCGTTCGATGAACTCGTCACGGACGCGCTTCAAGAGATTGGGCGGCAGCATGCCGAGCAGTTCCCAGCCGATGCGGAGGCTCTCCTCTATGGTGCGGTTCTCGTATTCGCCCTGGCGGACAAAACGATCCTCGAAGGCATCGGAGAATTTCACGAAAAGGACGTCTTCCTCGGTGAGCGCCGATTCGCCGAGGATTACGGCGAGCTCTCTCGCGTTCTTGCCCTGGGCATAAGCGGCGTATAGCTGGTTCATGACGTCGGAGTGGTCCTCTCTCGTTTTTCCGACCCCGATTCCCTTGTCCTTGAGGCGTGACAATGAGGGAAGGACATCGACGGGAGGATAGATACCCTGGGTATGGAGCGGGCGAAGGATGATTATCTGGCCTTCGGTGATGTATCCTGTCAGGTCGGGGATGGGATGGGTCTTGTCGTCCTCAGGCATGGTGAGGACCGGTATCTGAGTAATGGAGCCTTTTTTTCCCTTGATGCGGCCGGCACGTTCGTAGATCGTGGAAAGGTCGGTGTAAAGGTAGCCCGGATAGCCCCGCCTTCCCGGAACCTCTTTACGGGCGGCGGAAATCTCCCGCAATGCCTCGCAATAGTTCGTAATATCCGTAAGGATCACGAGGACATGCATATCCTTTTCAAAGGCAAGGAACTCGGCGGTTGTAAGGGCCATGCGCGGGAGCGTGAGCCTTTCAATGGGCGGATCGTCGGCAAGGTTTATGAAGAGAACGGAACGCTCGATGGCCCCCGTCTTCCTGAAATCGGCAATGAAGAACTCCGCTTCCTCAAAGGTGATTCCCATTGCGGCGAAGACGACGGCAAATTTCTCACCTGTCTTGAGGACGGTTGCCTGCCTTGCTATCTGGGCGGCGATCCGTGAATGGGGAAGGCCGGACCCGGAAAAAAGAGGGAGTTTCTGGCCGCGGACGAGGGTATTCAGGAGATCGATCGTGGAGATTCCCGTCTGGATGAATTCGTTCGGGTAGTCCCGTGCGTAGGGATTGATCTGGTTTCCGTTAACGTTGAGGTATTTTTCCGGGATGATGGCCGGGCCGTCATCCATCGGCCGCCCGGAACCGTCAAAGACGCGGCCGAGCATGTCGATGGACATACCGAGTTCCATCCCCTTTGCGAGAAACTTCACCCTGACGTCCTGCGGGGATAGTCCCCGGGTGCCCTCGAAGACCTGGACCATGGCTTTCTTGCCGTGTACTTCCAGAACGCGGCCCCTGCGGATGCTCCCGTCCTCCATCTTGATTTCTGCCAGCTCGCCATACGTCACGCCTTCAACGTCATCGACAAGCATGAGGGGCCCGGAGATCTCTTTTACTGTCCTGTATTCCCGAATGATGTTTCCCATCGTCTCCTACCTTTTAATCGTATTACCAGACCAGCGCACGGATGCTGTTCACGATGTCACTTTCAATGGATCTGAACCGTTCCAGATCATCCTCGGGGATGAGCTTTGCCCTCGTTATCTCGTCAAGGACATTCAACTTCAAAAGGGCATCGAGCGTCGCCCCGTCGGCGAGCCCGGTCCTTATCTCATCGTAGTAGCGCAGGATCAGGTTGAGGAGCATGAACTGCTTTCTGGGGGACGTGTACGTGTCCCGGTCGTCAAAGGCGTTCTGGTGAAGAAAGTCCTCCCGAATCATTCTGGCCGCCTGCATGAGGAGCCTGTCTTCAAGGGAAAGGGCATCGATGCCCACCAACCTTACAAGTTCATCGAGCTCGGCTTCCTTCTGGAGGATGGTCATGGCCCGCCTCCTGTTGACGGACCACATCTTGTCCACCGTATCGTCCGCATCGGAGTCGACTATCTCCTGGTACAGCGAATAGGACGCCAGCCAGTTGATCGCCGGGAAATGCCGGGCAAAGGCCAGTTTATCGTCGAGTCCCCAGTAGACCTTGACGACACGCAAGGTGGTCTGTACGACGGGTTCCGAAAGGTCTCCACCGGGAGGAGAGACGGCGCCGATGATGGAAACGGCACCGTGACGGTCATCGGAACCAATACAGATGACCGCGCCGGCCCGCTCGTAGAAACCAGCAATGCGCGAACCCAGGTATGCGGGATACCCTTCCTCGCCGGGCATTTCCTCAAGACGGCCCGAGATCTCGCGCATGGCTTCCGCCCAGCGGCTTGTCGAATCGGCCATCAAAGCCACGGAATAGCCCATGTCCCTGAAATACTCCGCAATCGATATCCCGGTAAAAACGCTGGCTTCACGTGCCGCAACGGGCATGTTGGACGTATTGGCTATGAGGACGGTACGTTCCATGAGGGGTTCCCCGGTCGTCGGATCTTTCAGGTGGGGGAACTCCATGAGAACGTCGGTCATTTCGTTTCCGCGTTCACCGCAGCCGACATACACGACGATCTGTGCGTCGGCCCACTTGGCCAGCTGGTGCTGGACCACCGTCTTACCGCTGCCGAAGGGCCCGGGAACGCAGGCGGTTCCGCCCTTCACGATGGGAAAGAACATGTCTATGATCCGCTGGCCCGTAGTCATTGTCTGGGTGGGAGCTATCTTTCGTTTTGTGGGACGAGAGTCGCGCACCGGCCATCTCTGGACCATCGTGACGCCAAAAGGCCCGTCCGGTCCTTCGATGACGGCCACCTCGGTATCCACGTTGCCGCTGACAGGCCCGATTTGCCCGACGGTGCCCATGCGTCCCGGAGGAACCATGATCTTGTGACTGACAAGGGCGCTTTCCTGAACGGTCCCGAGGATATCCCCTCCTTTTACGGTATCTCCGGTGTGGGCCACGGGTACGAAACCCCATATCTTCGACCTGTCAAGGGCAGGCCGCTGAGTGCCCCTGACAATGTATTCACCGAAATCTCTGGCGAGGACATCAAGGGGTCTTTGGATTCCGTCATAAATGGAACGGATAAGGCCGGGCCCCAGCTCGACACTGAGCGGTTCGCCGGTACGAACAACGGGTTGACCGGGGCCGAGCCCCTCGGTCTCTTCATAGGTCTGTATGGAGTATTCGTCTCTCTTGATTTCGATGATTTCGCCGAAAAGCCCCAGTTCCCCGACGCGGACCATCTCATACATGCGTGCCCCTGTGAGGCCTTTGGCCACTACCAGCGGCCCCGAGACCTTTATTACCTCTCCCTTCATTCCATCCATGCTCTATCCCTCATTTTCTTCCGTTGTTTCCTCTTTCTTGAAAAGGTCTATACCCATTGAACGTTCGATGGCTTTCCTCATCTCTTTGTAAGCCGTCCGGGGACCGCCCTCGTGCATGGGAACGACAGTCAGGATGACGGAGCTCCGGGAACGGAATTCTTCGATCACCCCCGGTGCTTCGGCAGCGATGCTTTCCGTAACAAGAATGAGCCCGACATCGCTTCTTCTTGTAAGCATAAAAAGCTCCTCAGCGAGGTCTTTGGGGTCCGATACCGGAACGACCTCAAATCCAATGCCCTTGAAACCGAGGATGAGGTGTTTTTCCCCGACTATGCAGGCCTTAGCCATAGATGTACCTCAGACGCTGGGCAAGAACGTCGTCGTCGAGTCTGTTGATCTTCCCGGTAACGACGAGTTTGAGGTTCTGCATCTCGGCCTCGAGCGCCATAAGAAAGGCGAAGACACGTTCGGGTCCTGACGTCTCCAGGCGGGCATACGAAGCCATGTGGACGACTAAATTCTCAACCTTCAGTTCAAAAGTCGAAACCTGTTCGTCGAAGGGCATCTGAAGCGCCCGGGACAACTGGTTTCCAATCTCGCCCCCCACCATCTCGGGCCATAAGGACGGATCCTGTGCGGCAGCCATCTCCATGATGAGCGGATTTTCGTCGCCCAGGGGCAGGAGGTAATCCACGACCTGTTTGAGATCTCTGCCCTGTCTGAGGACGCGCCACATGGAGGAAATGGCATGGCCGAGGACGCGATTCCGAACGCAGCCGTGGATGAGCGGGCTGTCTATCCCTTCGGCAAGCAGGAGAAGATGGCGCAGATATGCCCCGTCGACGAATATGTCAGACAGGGACTCATCAAGCTCACTGAGATCTATCGCGGCACCGGTGATCCGGTCTCTGAAGGCGGGGGGAAGGTCGGCGTACTCGCCGCTGAAAACGGAGCCTACCTTTTCCGCCGAAACCGTGCCGGGCGTAAACGGCGTGCCTTCCATACCCGAAAGGGCGCTTTTAATATTCAGGTAGTCATTCTTGATGAGGAAAAGGTCGGCAGGTACGGGCGAAGGGCAATCCTCTCTCAAGGATACGGCGATGTCGTAGAAGCACTCGTCTGCTACGGCGCTGAAGTCCTCCCAGGGGATTCCCGGGTCCAGGTAGTCTTCAATCAGGGTTCCCTGAAAATGCTGGAATATATCCTCTGTGTGGTGCATCTCTATAATGGAAGGAAAGAACTCCCTGGGCAAAAGCTTTTCTTCAAGAGCACTTATTCTTCCCCCCACAAAACCCCATTCGGGACGGTTCTTTATAAAGGGTGTCATGTAGTCCGCGGATGCTTTCATATATGCGCAAGGTCCTGTGACATCTGAGGAAGCAGCGACTGCTCTATGTCGCCCAGTATCGTTCGCAGGGTAGCGTCAACCTCAAAATCATCGCTTATAAAGATGAAGCCTCCTCGATCGGGAAGGGTGCTCTCATCGATCGCAATCCGGTTTGCTTCATCACGGCCGCCGTTTACAGATTCGAGAAGTCCGCGGAAGATCTCTGTGTCGTCGTGATGGATCCTTATCCGTCCCCTGCGTCCGGCGCTGATCTTTTCGAGAAAGCCTTTCATCACGTGTCCGTATTCATCGGGGGACCATGAAAGCACCTTCCGGCGGGCTCGGTCAAAGATGGCGCGAAGGGTTGCATTTTTGGCTTCGAGAAACTCTTTCGCGGAGGTTCCCTGAAAGTGGGCGAGTCTCCTCGAATACTCTTCTTCAATAAGGCGGGAGCGCGCCTGGAACTGGTACTCGAATTCGCGGCGCAGATTCTCCTTCTTGAGTTCCAGTCTTTCTTTCGCCTGTTTCTCTGCGGCGGAATTGATATGCTCCGCCTCTGTTTTTGATGCTTTTAATACAGCTTCCTTGATCTTTTCTAAACTCATGGCCCCGTGCGGCTCCTTTATCCGGCTCTACCCTGTTACGTGCTCAAGCACCGAGGGTTGTGTCAGGAAGATAATAAAGAGGATTGTTGCCAGCAGGGCGACCACCGCATAGGTCTCGACGAATGCAGGGAAGAGGATTGCCCGTCCTGCCGATTCGGGGCGCCTTGCAACGAGTGCGATGCCTGCCGCGGATGCCTCCCCTTGCTTGATGGCTGAGACAAGCTGTGCGATACCGTCACCAAGGCCGATGAAGAACAGAGCAAGGCCTGTGCCGAGTGATATCTTCAGCGGACCGCCGCCTATGAGACCCGTCTGGGTCATAATAAGGATGGCGGCGATGAACCCGTAAAATCCCTGAGTGCCCGGCAAGGCTACCATAATGAGCATCCTGCCGAAGAGCTCGGGTTTTTCGCGCATAACGCCTGCTCCTGCATGGGAGGCAATGGCGATGCCGCAGGCCGAACCGGCTCCCGCCAGTCCGAAGGCGAGTCCCGCCCCCGCGTAGCAAAGACCACGACCAATCTCGATCCATTCTGGGCTCATTGTATTCTTCCTCCAAAGTTTTTGTGGTTAACCATTGCGTGTACCCTCCTTTTTCATTTCACACAGAGGTGAGTCAAATCCGAGTGGCCGGAAGGGACGGGCCCCGGCGTCATAGAATCTCCCGAAGAACTCCACGAATATGAGACGCATGGAGTGGACAAAGGCGCCAAGGAGGCTTATGACGAAGTTGAAGAGATGGCCTGCTACGACGATGAGAATGAAAAGAAACAGCCCGACGTAGGGAATGTCTTTCATGAGGCCGCCGAGCATGTTAAAGGTTGTGCCGACTATGGATGTGGTGAGTCCCAGGGCGAGCAGCCTGCAATAGGAGAGGGTGTCGCCAATAAAGGTTGTAATGCCATAGCTTCCCACGATTCCGTAGAGACTCACCATTCCGCTAAGGATCCTTGCTACAGGGTTCTTCTGGTCACGCCCCTGGGTAAGGATGAGCCCCAGCGCCCCCGCACCGAACAATACAACGCCCGTTTGATACAGGGGCTGCGGCGTGTTGACAAAGAGCTTGCTTACGAGTATGAGCAGACCGGGAAGTGTCAGAAACCAGAAGAAGCCGTCAAAAAGCGCGCTCTTCCAGTCGCCGGTCCTGAGTGCACCGTACATTCTGAGCCCGATCCCGAAAAACTGGTTGAGAACGCCGATCAGAAGCGCGATGAGGAGGGCATAGATCGTTTTGCTGACAGGGTCGAGAACGACAAAGATCGACTGAAGGCGCAAAAGCAGGTTGTTCTCTCCAAGATATTTAGGTTGGTAGAGATCTCCAAACCATGAACCCAGCAGAGCCCCGAAAATGACGGTGCTTATCCCTCCCATGAGAAGGATACGGCCAAAATCGGCCACTCCCTGGTATTGTTTCGTTTTTCGTATAAGATACAGGGAGGTGGCGATGAGCATCAGGCCATAACCGACATCGGAAAAACAAATGCCGAAGAAGAGATAGAAATTGACGTGAAGGTACGGCGTCGGGTCGAAGCTTCGGTATGGCGGCAACCCGAACATCTCTACGAGCAGCGAGAGCGGGCGCATGGTTTTCGTCAGGGTGAGGCTTACCGGAACATCCTCATCGGGTGTTGGGTCCTCGAGGACAATGACGGATTCGGGAAACTCTTTCGCGAACGTCGTTTGGAGCCGGTCAACGTCCCGTGTTCGTATGTATCCCGTGAGAAGGTGCACCCATTTCCCGCCCAGCGTTTTTGTCAGTGCGAGGCGCTCATTCCTGTTCGCGGTCCAGAATGCTTTGAGGGTTATCAGCGTACGGTGCTCCGGCGCAAGTGTCTCCACCTTCGCAAGTGTCTCTGCCATTGTGGCGGAAAGCTGTGAAAGGTCTCCCTGAAGCCCTTTCACATGGTCGCCTATCGTTTCTGAAAAGTCCGGAAGATTTATCTCGACAAAGGAAAGCCGGGAGAGAGCGCTCTTCACCTCATCGACATCATCCTTGAGGACGGCAACGAGCACTCTGGCATTTTCTTTGATAGTTTTCGCCATTTTGGGGTCCGCGGGGGTAGGGAAAGACCCCGCGCTGTCTGATGCCTCGTTGTCGATGATCTCCCAGGCGATATCTTTCCACGGTGAGACCGGTCTGCCCAGGTGTTCCAAATGTTTTCGAGGAAGATAGCCGAAGAGAAGACACGTCCTGCGGGGGCGGTGGAAATCTTCCATCGTGAACGGAAGGTCGACAAAGGGCATGAGTGCGGCAAGACGGTTTTCTATGTCGGTCTTTGCCCGTTCGCTGCGCCTGAGAATCTCATCGAGTTCGCTCGCCAGCCGGGATCGCCCCTCCAGATCGTAATTCTCCGTTGCGTTCCTGAGTTCCTCCCTGTCGATTATCTGGGGGACAGGCGTGAGCCCCTGGAAGAACCCTTGCTCTTCGGGGGCATAGGCCTTGAGGAGGCCGAGGACAGCCTCGATCTTGCGCAGCACGTCATCAACATCTTCCGTTGAGGTGCTTTTTATTCGCATGTGGAGGGCTTTGTCTTGGAGCTGTTCGCCGGCGTCGATGACGTCAATGATACCAAGAGCGCTGACGGTGCGCATGAGCCGCTTGCTGCTGTTTCTGGGGCTTAGGATTGTCAGCTTCTTGATGGGATCAATCGCCATTGTCTACCAGTTGTGAAATCTGTCGAGGATCTTGTTTACCTGGAGGACCGTAAACTCTTCCCCCAATCCATTCAGGGCGCGCAGCCTTTCTGCGTGTTTCTGTGACGCCCTGGCAAGAGACTCTTCGAAGTGCTTTTCTGTTTCCGCCTTAAATCGGGCGAGTCGTGCCTCGATATCGGCGGTCATCCGGTCACGGTACAGGGCAAACTCTTCATCTGCGGAATTGAGGATACTTTTGGAACGGGTATGTGCCTCATCTACAATGTTATCAGCCTCTTTTTCCAGCGAAACTATTTTGTCTACAAGCGATAGCATACCAGTTCCTTCCTAATTTTGTCTAAAAGGTTATGCAGTATCAGCCGACAGGGGAGTGTCTGGCTGGCCAGATGTTAGTGTGAAACTATTGTTACACGGATGGGGTACTGTGTGTCAAGTTTTTTCGGTCTACCTGTCGCCTGTGAAAGGCGGGATTGAAAAGACCCGTTCTCCGAAGACGGGCTACTGGATTCTGTCGATGTCTTTCGATTTGCCGATCACGATAAGGATCTCGCTGTCCTTTATAACATAGTTGGGAGGCACCATCCTGACCGTATCCGTCAGTGTATCTCTAATGGCAATGACATTGATATTATACCGGCTCCTGAGGTGGACTTCCGCGAGGGTTTTGCCCTGAAAGTTTGACGGAGCGGCAATCTCACCGATAATGTAATCCTCAGCCAGGGGAATGTAATCGAGGATATTCGGGGATACGATGCTTTTCGCCACCTTGTTTGCCATCTCCTTTTCCGGGATGATGACTTCCGTGGCGCCCACGCTTTCCAGGACTTGTTTATATTCCGTGTTCGGGGCCTTTACTATGATATTCCTGATCCTGAGTTGCTTCAGATGGAGTGTAATCAGGGTGCTTGCCGCCAGATCCTCGCCGAAAGAGACAACGACCACGTCGTTTTCCCTCAGGCTCAGGGATTCAATTATGTTCCTGTCCAGACCGTCGCTTACGATCGCCTTTGTAGCGAAATCCGCTATCTCCTGCACCACCTCTTTGTTCTTGTCGATGGCAATGACCTCGATGCCGCTCTCGTAAAGTTCCTTGACCAGGTTGAAACCGAAAATCCCGATACCAATAACGACAACCCTTTTCATACTATTTTCTCCTTACCCGACCATCACCGTTTCTTCGGCGTAGGCGATGCTTTTCTTGCGTGATGCCAGTGTCAACGCGAGGGCCAGCGTAAGGGGACCGACGCGCCCTGCGAACATGAGTAGAATGGTGGCGATCTTTTGTGTAACGTTCATCTGGGGCGTGACGCCCATGGAGAGGCCGACCGTCCCGAAGGCCGAAACCGCCTCGAAGAGATATTCCAGAAAAAAATGGCGGCTCCTGTCCGGCGGCAAGGCGGATGACTGGGTAAAAAGGAGGACCGAGGTGATGAGCACTATCGAAAAGGCCGAGGCGAAGATGATGGAGATCGTTTTCGTGACCGTTTCCTGGGGGATGGTCCTGTTGAATACGTTGACGTGTTGACTTCCCTTGAGGCGGTTCCAGATCAGCAGGAAAAGTATGGCGCCGCTTGTAGTCTTCACCCCTCCGCCCGTGGAACCCGGAGAGGCCCCGATGAACATGAGGATTATGATTATCAGGATGCTGTCGTTGGTGAGTGTGCCTACATCGACGGTATTAAAACCGCAGGTCCTCGCGGTGACCGATTGGAAGAAGGCAACGAGAAAACGTGAGAGGACAGTGAGATCCTTCATCAGGTGGTTCCTTTCGAGGGCGTAGATAAGCATAGTCCCCGCTGCAATGAGAATGCAGGTAGTGATAATGACAATCTTCGAATGGATCGAAAGCCTCTTCTTCCGGCCCTTGAGATAGTCGACGACTTCATGAATGACGACAAATCCGATTCCGCCGATGATGATGAGCAGGGTTATTGTGAGGTTAACCCCCAGGTGGTCACGATATGACATCAAGCTGTCGGAAAAGATTGAGTATCCGCAATTGTTGAAAGCAGATATGGCGTGGTAGAGGGCTCGCCACAGGACGGAACCGATTTCGGCATCCCCGAAAAAAAACAGGAAGAGCAGCGCCGTTCCTGTCGCTTCAATGATAACGGTATATAACAAGACAGATTTGAGTATATGGAAGAAGTCGATTCCCGGGGCGTGGATGAAGGTTGATTGTACTATGTCCTTGCTCTTCGCGGAAACTCCAAGCCCCATCATCCCCAGGAACAAGACGGAGAATGTCGTAATGCCGAGGCCGCCCACCTGCATGAGGAAAAGGGTTGCAGTCTGACCGTAAAGGGACAGGTCTTTGCCTATGTCGATCACGGCAAGACCCGTTATACACACCGCCGACGTGGAGGTAAAGAGGGCATCAATGAGGCTCAGTCGTCCGTGGGAAGAACTCGAGGGCAGATAAAGCAGTACCGTGCCGAGGAGGATGACAAAGATGAACCCGAGAATAAACGTGCGTGCCGGAGTCAGCCGCCTGGCAAGATAAAGCCGCAAAGGGATGAAAGGGTTTTTGGACATGGAATGCGCCTGATGGATGACATGTTATACGTTATCGCGGGAGATTGCAACAGATATAGCCGAAAACGCAGTTCCACCCGCCCGGCTTCCGGGATTTAAGTCATCTCCCGGATGGCTTTACATTTCAACCCGGGTGACCACCCCATGGAGCTTGTTCAGTGGAAGATCGTGAAATTGAATGAAAGGCGGCGTCAGTTTCTTGATCGTGGAAAATATCTTCCACAGGGGCTTGTCCGTTGCAATTTCCTCCAGTCCGTAAAAAATGACCTTTTCGTTAATCCCGGCACTCTGGAGGATTTCTTCAATCTTGACGACCTCCATGTATCCCATCTCAATCTCGAAGGCCTCAAGACCGTCGGCAATCTGTTCTTTAAAAGAACTCTTTACCCCGAATGGTTGGTCAAGGGTTTTTATTGAGACAATTATGTTCGATTCATAGATGATGTTGTTCCGGAACATGGTGTGGACAATATACGGCGGTATCATCCGGTGGTCGCGGGCGAAGTAAAGGGCCGTTCCGGAGATCTTGTTCAGCTCCCGGTACACCTGGTTGTAACTCTCGAGAAAGACGTCCAGAGGCAATGGCCGTATGCGCCGGTAGAGCCTGCGTTGCCCCCCTGTGTATATGAGCATGATGATAAGCGGAATGAGGGCGATGATGATCGACCAGTAACCGCCATGGGGCAGCTTGTACATATTGGAAAGCAGAAATACAAAATCGACGATTGTCACGAGGAGGGAGATGATCATCTTGAATCTTTCCCGCCGGAGGTGAAATATGGCCGTCATCATGATCCCGGTAAGAGCCATAGTCCCTGTGACAGCAAGGCCATATGCGGCGGCGAGACGGTGAGACTCCCGAAATTCGAACATGACGAAGAGTACGGAAAGGAGGAGGAACCAGTTGACGAAACCGATGTATATCTGCGAGCGCAGCCTGGGAGAGGTGTATTCGACCTTGAACATGGGAAGCAGGCGCGTATTTATCCCCTGGTAGACTATGGAAAACATGCCGCTGATCATGGCCTGGGATGCAATGATCGTTGCGATTATACTCAGGATAAGAAACGGTACGTACAGGACGACGGACTGGCTGAGAACCATTCCGAAGAGGGTGTTGGTCGTACCTCCCGGGTGTTTCAAAATGAAAGAGCCCTGGCCGAGATAGGACAGTGCCAGGGCGACAAAGACAAAATACCATGCCCTTATGATGGGCTTTCTTCCGAGATGCCCCATGTCGGCGTACAATGCCTCGCCTCCTGTAGCACAAAGGATCACCTCGGAAAGGACAAAGAAACCGGCGATCCCGTTCTGATACAGGAATCTGGCGGCATAATAGGGGTTCACAGCCTTGAAGACCGAGGGGGCCTGTATGATTGACAGGACTCCGGATATGGAAATGGCCAGGAACCACAAAAGCATCAGGGGGCCGAAGGCACCGGCAACCTTGTCGGTCCCTTTCTTCTGGAAGGCGAAAAGCACGATTGCGATGATCCCGGCGATGATGATGAGTGTTGTCTGTCTCGTCCCGCTGAACCCGGGAATGAGGAGTATGCCCTCGACGGCGCTGAGTATACTGATGGCCGGCGTGATCACACCGTCTCCCGCCAGGAGGGAAATGCCGATAAATGTGATAATGGTAACGAAAACCATGGAGCGCGTCTTCTTCAAAAGACGCACCAGAATGCCCCTGAGGACGAAAGCGCCGCCTTCACCTTTTTCGCCGAGGCCCATGGCCAGCCAGGCGTATTCAATGCTCACGAGGACCGTGAGTGTCCACAGGATCAACGAGAGGACCCCCATAACGTTTGCTTCGGTGGGTTTGAGGAGTATAAAGATGATGGTGAGGGTGTATATGGGGCTCGTCCCAATGTCGCCGAAGACGAGCCCGAGTGATCGAACGATCTCTTTGACGGCGGAATCCTTCCGGTCTGAGGTGGAGGTTGTGGTCTTCATGGTAGCTTTCTTGCCCGCGGCCTTTGACAGTTTTCCATTTTAGACTCAAATGTAAGAAAAAAGCAATAAGCCGGTCATCGGGAGGCAAGGAGAAATGCGTTGACAGAGGCTGTCACATCTTTTATATTGTGAGTCAAGCTTATAAGTAAGTAATTGTATGACCTTCCTGGAAGGTGGCGGGATCATGAAGACGATAAGATCTTTTTTTATTCCTTCAGCCGGTCGTGGTCTTCGTCTTGCCGGGCCCGGGATCAAAACGGTTTGTGGCTTATCCGCCACGGCGCAATCACTGACAATTCAAGCAAATGGTTCGGGTCTGGTATCCCCGAAAGACTGGTGCACCGGTAACAGGTTCACAGCGCCTATCAGGCCGGTGAACCCGGGGATATTGTCAGGGCGGAAACAACCGACGATTTGCCTGTGGAAATTTGATTGACACCTTTTTTGGAATAAGTTCTAATGTAGTCAATCCTGTTTTAGAAGTAAATTAATATAGAATGCACATAAATATCGGTTTTAACAGTGAAGTAAAGCGTTTTTTAAAAACGGCGATACTGAGGACATATAATAAATCACCTTAAATAAAGGGGAGTCATGGAAAAGATTTGCATAGTCAAAAGGAGAAAGGCAACGGCGCAAGCGACACAGGATCCTGTCGTTGAAATTCACACAGCTCCGCCCGTCACAAGTTCCGTCCGCGACCAGGAAGTCGCCGAAATAGAGCAGCTGCCTGAGGTATCAAGCGGTCCCCTGATCAGTTCTCCCGAGAGCTTTAATATCCAGGACGGAGATCACCTCATCTTCAAAGAAGTGGCCGGAGAAGAGGAACAGATCTTTTCCATTCAGCTCAGTCCCCAGCAATCCCAGATCGTGCAGTCCATGAACTGTATCAAGGACCTGCTCAGCGGCAAACATCACGGAGTGAAAATGTCCATGGAACAGACGGCCGACGGGAGTACGGCATTCAATTTCCATTTCAAGCCGGTCTATACCACGCGTATGCTCAATCCGAATGATGTTTCCACAATGCTCCAGATAAGCAAAAGTATGCTTTACCGCCTCGTGAAGGAGAAAGAGATAAAAAGCTACAAAATTGGAAAACTCAGGCGGTTTCTCCTCGAAGATGTCGTGGACTATTTGAGTGGCAGTTTGCAGATGTAACGATAATGGCACAGAGCCAACCTGGTTGGCAGGGATCAACAATAAGAGGTTTGTTGCCTGACAGAAGGAGGAAACAACACATGTACACCGATTACTGGGGCCTGAAAAAGCCGCCGTTTGACAATGTGCCGGACCCATCGATGTATGTCGATTCTCATCTTTCAGTGGAAAACACCGTCGCCGAGACGCTCTTTGCAATCGAGGAAGGGAACGAATGCCTGACAGTAATCGTGGGCGATGTAGGTCTCGGTAAGACGTTATCTTTGCGTCTGATCCTGGATTCCCTGGACCAGAGCAAGTATAAGATTGCTTTCGTGACAAATCCCGACATGTCCTTTGTCCAGATCTTGAGAGAGATCATCGGTCAGCTGACGGGCAAGGAATGCGAGATCCGGGGCAAAACGGAACTTCTCGAGGTCTTTAACAAGCTACTTTTTGAAACGGCCGACGAAGGAAAAAAGGTCCTCGTCTTTATCGACGAGGCAAATGCCATTTCCCCCACGAACCTTGAGAGTCTGCGTCTGCTTACGAATATGCAGGACGATACGAGGAACCTCTTTACGATAGTACTCGCGGGCCAGATGGAATTGGCCAAGAGGCTTGAACATCCCAAGAGAGCGAACCTCTTTCAACGTATTGGCACGTACAACCGGATAGAAAAAATGGAGAGCGAAGATCTCGTCAGAAATTATGTCGATGCGCGGCTGAAAATGGCTGGCGCCATAAAAAACATTTTTACGGATGACGCGATCCAGCGACTCTATCAGTATTCGGAAAAGGGTGTGCCCCGACTTATCAACAAGATAGCCAAATTGTGTCTGAAGGCAGGGGAAACCAACGAATTTGATGTGATTACCGGCGATGTTGTTCAGCAGATCGGACAGCGTTTCCTTAAAATGACAGGGCCTGCGGTACAGAAAAGAAGCCTGAAGGAAAGGCCGGTCAGGAAAGCGAAAGCAGCAGAACCCGTGCCCATGGAGGCTCCGTCTCCCATTGGGACGTTTAAGCCGCAGGAGCCGATGATGGCGCCTCCGCAGCCCCTGCAGGAGAGGCCGATGATGGCAGCACCGCCGCCGCCGCCACCACCACCACAGGAAAAGCCGATGATGGCAGCACCGCCGCCGCCACCACCCCTGCAGGAGAGGCCAGTGATGGCAGCACCTCCTCCACCACCGCCTCCTCTACCGCCTCCGGCAGCGACCGGGCTCTCCTGGCAAATGCCTGGGCCCCCGGCAACTCCTTCGGTTCCGATGGGAGAGGCTGAAGAGGAGATTCTGGCAGGGGCATATCAAGAGCCGGTAACTGAAAGGCCCGAGCCGCCGCCACCGGTCATTGAACCTGCTGAGACCGTCAGCCTGGCTGAAATGCCTTCTGTCATTGAGGAGATTGTCCCCGACATTGAGGAGATTGTCCCCGAGGACGTGGAAGAGGAATCGGAGTCCCTGGAAGCTCAGGAATTCGGGAAAGAGCAAAAATTCGAGGAAGAAGCGGAACTCAAGGAAGAAGCGGAACTCAAGGAAGAAGCGAAGCCCGCAGAAGTGGTCGCGCCTCAGGAAGTGAAAGAGGAGATAATCGAGATGGCAGCGCCACCTCCTCCCCCGCCACCCCCACCACCACCTCCCTGGCAGGAGAAGCCAGTGATGGCAGCACCTCCGCCGCCACCCCAGGAAATGGCAACGGCTGCAAGACTTCATATGGAGGAACCAATAGAGCACCCAGAGGAGCCGGTCGAGGCAGAACCGGACGCTGCATATATCGCCGGCTGCAAGATCAGGATCGAGATACCTCCTCACATTGCGGAGCAGACGATAAACGCGGGGATGGATCAAAAGAGAAAGGTTGCCGGGGTACTGGCCGCGCAGACTCTCGAGAAGAACCCCCAGCTCACGGCTTCACCGACAGTGGATCCCGTCTCCGTGTGGAGCGAGATACTCGGCGTTATCATGAAAAGGCTGGAAGGATGAAGAAACGCGGCCGCAACCGAAAAACGGTTGCGGCCGCTTGAATAGCTTGAAGTTCAAAGAGGGATAATCCCCCCAATCAGTGAGCCCTGAACTATAGGGTTACTTTCCCGACGCTCTTCCTGGATCCGGTCTGCGCCGGGATGACGACGCAGAATAAAAGGAAGAGAAAAACGGGTTTATCAACCGCCTGTCGAGCGTTAAAAGCGTATATCTCTCTGTGAAAACCGGCTCAAATTATTGCAGCTATCTTCCGTAACAACCATCAGGATCGTCAGAGAACAATCAGGATCGTCAGCTATCACCCAAGGTCGTCATCCCGGCGCAGACCGCATACGCGTCAACTTAATCCTCA
>DHVP01000008.1 GCA_002412715.1 Deltaproteobacteria bacterium UBA5205 | reverse complement strand
AATAAAGGGGAATTACAATGCGGCAGAGAATCAGGATATGCCTGAAAGCGTTTGATCACAGACTGCTGGATCAGTCCGTGAAAGAGATTGTCGATGCGGCCAAAAAGACAGGCGCGCAGGTGATCGGACCGGTACCGCTACCGACAAGAATACAGAAGTTTACAGTCTTGAGATCGCCGCACATCGACAAGAAGTCACGGGAACAGTTTGAGATCCGTACACATAAACGGTTGATGGACATCGTAGATCCCACACAGCAAACGGTTGATGCCCTTATGAAGCTCGAACTGGCGGCCGGCGTAGACGTGGAGATCAAATCTTAGGAGCAGGTTATGGCAGTCACAGACATACTGAACATAGAGGGTGCAAAAGTTGGAGAAGTTGAAATAAAGGACGAGATCTTCAATTGCGAGGTCAAAGAGCATCTTATCCATGACGTTGTCAAGATGCAGCTTGCCAACCGCAGGAGAGGGACCGCCAAGACAAAAGGGCGCACGGAAGTTTCCGGTGGCGGCCGCAAACCTTACAAGCAGAAAGGCACGGGCCAGGCACGGCGCGGGTCGTCCCGTTCGCCGGTGATGGTGGGCGGCGGCACCACTTTCGGACCTCAACCGCGGGACTACACCTACTCCGTTCCCAAAAAGGTCAGAAGGAGCGCGCTCAGGTCAGCCCTTACCGTCAGGAATAGCGGTTCAAACATGAAGGTTCTCGACAAACTCGAATTGGCCGATATCAGCACGAAGACATTTTTCGGGATCGTCAGGACGTTAAGCCTGACAAAGCCGCTGTTCATCATCGACAAGAAGGACGAGACGGTCGAGAAGTCGGCGCGTAACATTCCCTACGTCAAGGTGTTGAGAGTGGAGGGGCTGAATGTCTATGACATTATCCGCCACGAACAGCTCATCATGACGGTCGACGCATTGAAAAAAGTTGAAGAGGTGCTGGCATCATGAACGAATACGATATCATCCTGCGGCCCATCATTACTGAGAAAAGTACGCTGGTGAAAGATACCGGAAACCAGTACGTCTTCGAGGTAGCACGAAGCGCAAACAAGATAGAGATCAGAAAGGCCGTGGAGAAGCTCTTCAAGGTCAAGGTAATGGATGTACATGTATCGAACATGGAAGGAAAAAAGAAACGTCTCGGACGCTACGCAGGCAAGCGGTCGGATTGGAAGAAGGCCATTGTGAAGTTGAGTCCGAAGGACAAAATCACGATTTTTGAGGGTGCGTAATGGGCGTGAAAGAATATAAGCCAACCTCCGCCGGCAGGCGTTTTATGAGCGGCCTTACCTTCGATGAGATCTCGAAGGACAAGCCGGAAAAATCCCTGCTGAAACCGATCAAGAAGACGGGCGGACGAAACCACAGCGGAAAGATCACCACGAGGCATATAGGCGGCGGACACAAGCGGCGCCTGCGTATCGTCGACTTCAAACGGACCAAGTTCGAGATCCCGGGAAAAGTGGCGGGGATCGAATACGACCCTAACCGTTCGGCGAATATAGCCCTTATCCATTATATCGACGGTGAAAAACGTTACATACTGGCCCCGCTCGGCGTCAGGGCCGGCGACACGGTGATCGCCAGCATGAAGCCGGAAACTGAGATCAAGGAAGGCAATGCCATCCCCCTGAAATATATCCCTCTGGGCACATTTGTCCATAACATCGAAATGAAGCCCGGCAAGGGCGGACAGCTGGCACGGAGTGCGGGAAGCTACGCGCAGATCGTAGCGAAGGAAGGCGAGTACGGGCACCTGAGGCTTCCTTCAGGCGGCGTGCGCCTGGTGAACCTTTCCTGTATGGCGACGATCGGCCAAGTCGGCAATATCGATCACGAGAACATCACCGTCGGCAAGGCAGGCAAGCCGAGGTGGCTCGGCGTCAGACCGACTGTCCGTGGTACGGCCATGAACCCCGTTGACCATCCGCTTGGCGGCGGGGAAGGCAGATCGAAAGGCGGCAGGCATCCCTGTTCACCCTGGGGACAGCTCGCCAAGGGTAAGAAAACCCGAAAAAACAAACGGACAGACAAGTTTATCATTAAACTGAGAGGTTAGGAGGTTCTTGTGGCACGTTCCGTCAGAAAAGGGCCATTTTTAGAGGATAAGTTAGCCAGGAAGGTCGACGAGGCTAAGGAGACAAAGGGTTCGAAGGTGATCAAGACATGGTCACGGCGTTCGACGATCACCCCTGATTTTGTAGGGCTTACCTTTGCGGTTCACAACGGCAAGAAGTTCATACCGGTTTTCGTAACCGAAGAGATGGTCGGCCACAAGCTGGGCGAATTTTCACCGACGCGGACTTTCCATAGCCATTCCGGTGACCGGAAGTCGAAAGTGGCCAAGAAAAAGGATTAATACAATGGAAATCACGGCGAAAACTCGAATGATACATGTATCACCCAGAAAGGTGCGGATCGTCGCTGACTTGATCAGGAAAAAGAACGTCAACGAGGCCTCGGGGCTCTTGACCTATATGCCACAGAAAGGCGCTTTCATACTGAAGAAGCTCCTTGACAGCGCAATAGCCAACGCCCGTCAGAAGAAATATGTTGACGTGGATAACCTGTACGTCAAGACCGTTATGGTGGATGGCGGCCCGGTCCTGAAACGCTTCATGCCAAGGGCAATGGGGCGTGCAACGAAAATACGCAAGAGATTAAGTCATATAACGCTCATCCTGGATGAAGCATAACCTGGAGGTTAAATGGGTC
Organism: Deltaproteobacteria bacterium UBA5205; assembly: GCA_002412715.1. Taxonomy (GTDB): domain Bacteria; phylum Desulfobacterota; class Syntrophorhabdia; order Syntrophorhabdales; family Syntrophorhabdaceae; genus Delta-02. The sequence continues at coordinate 89,466 of DHVP01000008.1, read as the reverse complement.
AGAAAGTAAACCCTTTCGGTTTTAGGCTCGGGGTCATCAAGACCTGGGATTCTAAATGGTTCGCGGCGCGCAACTACGCCAAGTTTCTCCACGAAGACCTGATTATCAAGAAGTTTCTGAAAAAGAAACTCTACCAGGCAGGTATCTCGAAGATCGAGATAGAGCGTGCCGCAAACAAGGATAAACGGGCCAAGATAAACATCCATACGTCGAGACCGGGTCTTGTGATCGGACGCAAGGGTGCCGAGGTCGAAAACCTGAAGCGCGAATTGCAGCGGATTACTGACAAGGAAGTCATCCTTAACATTACTGAGGTCAAACGGCCGGAGACGGATGCTCAGCTTGTCGCCGAGAACGTCGCGCTGCAGATCGAGCGCAGGGTTTCATTCAGGCGGGCAATGAAGAAGAACGTACAGCAGTCGCTGAAGTTCGGCGCCAAGGGCATCAAGGCCATGTGTGCCGGCAGGCTTGGCGGGGCTGAGATGGCGCGGACCGAATGGTACCGTGAAGGCAGGGTGCCCCTGCAGACCATTCGTGCCGATATCGACTATGGTTGTGCTGTCGCGTCGACGAAATACGGCGTCATCGGGATAAAGGTTTGGATATTTAAAGGAGAAGTATTTCAGGAGGCTCGGTAATGCTTGCACCAAAAAGGGTAAGATACAGAAAAGTGCAGAAGGGTACCCTCAGGGGCGTCGCACAGCGAGGCAACGTGGTCAGCTTCGGTGACTACGGGCTACAGGCCACGGAAGGCGGATGGATCACAGCCCGGCAGATCGAAGCGGCCCGTATCGCCCTTACGAGATACGTCAAAAGGACAGGTAAGGTCTGGATCAGAGTATTCCCGGACAAACCCATAACGAAGAAACCCGCTGAAACACGAATGGGTAAGGGAAAAGGGCCGAACGAAGGATGGGTGGCCGTTGTGAAACCCGGCAGGGTCCTCTACGAGATCACCGGTGTTCCCGAAGATAAGGCGCGCGAAGCGCTGAGAATTGCTTCCTTCAAACTTCCTGTCGGCACCAAGTTCATTACACGAAGTGAGGAACAATGAAAGCGAAAGAGCTGAAGGAACTGACAAACGAAGAGCTGGCAAAGAAGAAGAGGGATATCAAGGAAGAACTCTTCAACCTGAGATTTCAGCATTCGACGGGGCAGCTCGAGAATACGGCGCGAATGAATACACTGAAGAAGGACGTCGCCAGGATAGAAACCGTCTTGAGCGAGAAGGAATAAAGGCTTAAAGAGGTTCCCATGGAAGCGAAACGTGAAATAAGCAAGCGAAAGATGGTTGGGAAGGTCATCAAGGACAAGATGGATAAAACGGTTGTTGTGGAAGTCGAAAAGTTCCTCAAACACCCGAAGTATCACAAGTTTATCAAAAGGAAGTTGAGATACAAAGCGCATGACGAGAATAATTCCGTCAAGACGGGCGACCGGGTTTTGATCGTCGAGACAAGGCCTCTGAGCAAGGACAAACGCTGGCTCGTGAAAGAGGTTGTCAGACACGAGGAACTTTTCTTGGTCAAGAACGAGGTGTCACATGATTCAGGAGAGATCTAAGCTCGAAGTGGCCGACAATTCCGGTGCGAAAAAACTGGGATGCATCAAGGTGCTCGGCGGGTCACGAAAACGCTATGGAACGGTGGGAGATATCATCGTAGCATCCGTGAAAGAGGTGATTCCCAATTCCAAAGTGAAAAAAGGTGAAGTGGTCAAGGCCGTTATCGTCCGGACAAAGAAGGAGATACGGAGGAACGATGGTTCCTACGTGAAGTTCGACGACAATTCGGCGGTCATCATAAATCAGTATAACGAACCGGTGGGCACGCGTATCTTCGGACCCGTGGCGAGAGAGCTTCGTGCGAAGAGATTCATGAAGATCGTGTCGCTGGCGCCTGAGGTTGTGTGAGGTAATTATGGAAAAGGTTTATCACGTCAAGAAGAATGACCTGGTCATGGTGACGACCGGAAAAGACAAGGGAAAGACCGGGAAAGTCCTCAGGATCAACAAGAAGAAGGACAGGTTGATTGTCGAAAAGGTCAACATGGTGAAGAAGCACGTTAAGCCGAGCCAGAAGGCCAAGGGCGGCATCATGGAAATGGAAAGCTCCATCCATGTTTCGAACGTCATGATCTACTGTGAGAAGTGTGCGAAACCTGTCCGGACGGGGAAGAAGACCCTCGAGGACGGCAAGAAGGTACGTTTCTGCAAGAAGTGCGAAGAGGTCATCGATAAGTAAGCGGGAGGCGGTCGTTGAATACTTATAGGGATTTTTACGAAAAAGAAGTGAAATCGGCCCTTGTCAGGCGGTTTCAATATAAAAATGTTATGGAAGTGCCAAAGATCGTCAAGATCACCGTGAATATCGGCCTGGGGGAAGCCCTGCAGAATATCAAGGCCCTCGATGCTGCCTCGAGTGATGTCAGGTTGATCACCGGTCAGAAACCGGTTATCACGAAGGCGAAGAAGTCGATCGCTTCCTTCAAGCTTCGCGAAGGGATGTCGGTGGGATGCATGGTGACGCTGCGCAGGGAAAGGATGTATGAGTTCTATCGCAAGCTCGTAACGATCGTCCTGCCCAGGGTGAGAGACTTTAAGGGAGTATCCCCGAAATCCTTTGATGGCCGGGGGAATTATACCCTTGGATTGAAAGAGCAGATCCTTTTCCCTGAGATTGAATACGATAAGATAGACAAGACCAGGGGAATGAACATAACGATTACAACAACGGCGAAGACGGATGAAGAAGGCCATGAGCTTTTGAAACTCATGGGTATGCCTTTCAGGAGTTGACGGAGGAGTGCATGGCAAGAAAAGCAATGATAGAGAAAACAAAGAGGGCGCCGAAGTTCAAGGTGCGTGTGCGTAACAGGTGCGCCGTGTGCGGCAGGCCGCGGGCTTTTATCAGGAAATTCCAGATGTGCAGGATCTGCTTTCGGTCCTATTCCCTGAGGGGAGAAGTCCCCGGTGTTACAAAATCAAGTTGGTGAGGTGGCAATATGGGCATGGTTGATCCAATAGCAGACATGATGACGAGAATCCGTAACGCCATCACGGCGCGTCATGAAACGGTGGACGTTCCTTATTCAAACATCAAATTCTCTATTTCCAAGATTCTCAAGGAAGAAGGGTATGTGAGAAACTACAAGACCTTTGTTGATGAAGCGAGAAAGAAGTTTCTCAAGGTCTACATCAGCTATGACGAGAACTCAAAGAGCGTCATTACCGGCCTTAAGACGATCAGCAAACCGGGCAGGCGTGTGTATGCAAAAGTCGACGACATGCCGAGACTCCGCAACAGGACGGGCATCGTTGTCATCTCCACGTCGAAGGGTCTTATGACCGACAGGAATGCAATAAAGAACAAGGTTGGGGGCGAGCCCCTCTTCGTGATCTGGTGAGGTATATATATGTCTAGGATAGGAAAAAAACCAATAATACTCCCCCAGGGAACAAAGCTGGAACTCAAAGACGGCGAGGTTTTCGTGACAGGGCCCAAGGGTTCCCTGAAGAGACCGTTCCTTAAAGGATTGACACTCGCTGTGGACGGCAGCACCGTTACCGTTGCGCGTACAAGCGATGAAAAGACCATCAGGGGCTATCACGGCCTCATGAGGACACTCATAGCCAACATGGTGGACGGCGTGTCGCAGGGTTTCGAAAAGAAGCTCGAGATCGTCGGGATCGGTTACCGGGCAGAGTTCCAGACGGGAAGCTTTACCTTCTATCTTGGTTATTCACATCCCATCGTCTTCGCTCTTCCCGAGGGCATTACCGGTCAGCTTGAAAAGCAGACACAGGTTGCTATCCACGGGATTGACAAGGAACTGGTGGGGCAGGTCGCCGCAAAGATACGCGCCTTGAGAAAACCGGATGCCTACAAGAACAAAGGCATCAAATACGCCAACGAAGTCCTGAGAAAGAAAGCAGGCAAAAGCGGGAAATAAGGAGTAGCGGTATGCACAGAAAGGATAAAGTCGAAGCCCGGCAGAGACGTAAACGGAGAATAAGAAAAAAGATACAGGGCACTCAGAATAAACCGAGGCTCACGGTGTTCAAGAGTATCAAGCAGATCTATGCACAGCTGGTTGACGACACCGAGCAGCGGGTCCTCACCGGGATTTCAACGCTAAACAAGGAAGTGCAGGCCGGATTGAAGAGCGGCGGCAACAACGACGCTGCCAAAAAGGTCGGCGAAGCGATCGGCAAAAAGGCCCTGGGACTCGGCATCACCGAGGTTGTTTTCGACCGCAATGGCTTCAAGTACCACGGAAGGATCAAGGCGCTCGCCGATGGGGCGCGTGAAGCCGGGTTAAAATTTTAACGGGAGGTTGTGTTGGTTGAAAGAAAGCGAATAGACGCAGGCGATCTCGAGTTGCAGGACAGGCTTGTCTACATTAACCGTGTCGCGAAGGTCGTCAAGGGTGGCCGCAGATTCTCCTTCAGCGCCATCGTTGTCGTCGGCGACGGGAATGGAAAGGTCGGTTTCGGACTGGGCAAGGCCAACGAAGTCCCCGATGCAATACGAAAAGCCGTTGAAAGGGCGAAGAAAAGCCTTATAGAAGTTCCCGTGGATAAGGGGACCATCCCGCACGAGATCATGGCAAAGTTCGGAACGAGCCAGGTGTTCATGAAACCTGCACGGGAAGGCACGGGCGTTATTGCCGGCCGGGCTGTCCGGGCCGTCGTCGAAGTGGCGGGGATCACCAATATCCTCACGAAGTGTTATGGCTCCAGGAACTACCATAACGTGGTGAAGGCGACCATCAGAGGCCTTTCCCTGTTGAAATCGCCGGAATTGGCATTGAAGCAGAGAGGCAAACTGAAGGTCGAGGAGGGTTAAGATGAGCCACCTCAAGATAAAATGGACAAAGAGCTTTATCGGGTGTCCTGAGGACCAGAGAGCCACAGTGAGAAGCCTTGGCTTCAAGAAACTGCACCAGGAAAAGACGGTCAAGAACACCCCTGAGATCAGAGGTATGGTCAAAAAGGTGATACACCTTGTTACAGTATTGGAGGATGCTCGGTAAATGAAACTATCAGATCTTAAACCAATCCCGGGATCAAAAAAGAGCCGCAAGCGTGTCGGCCGGGGAACCGGATCGGGCCTTGGCACAACCGCGGGTTATGGCAACAAGGGCCAGCGGTCCACGAGCGGCGGAACGAAAGGGAAAAGCTTTGAGGGCGGTCAGTTGCCGCTCACGAGAAGGATCCCCAAGAGAGGTTTCAGGAATCCTTTTCGCAAAGAGTATTCCGTTATCAATATCGGTGACCTCGAAGTCTTTAAAGGCACTGAAAAGGTCGGCGTTGAAGATATCCTGAGGGCAGGGTTCTTCAAGAAGATGAAAGACGGGATCAAGCTTCTCTCGGTGGGAGACATAGATTTCCCTATAAAAATATCGGTTCACAAGGCATCACAGAAGGCCGTCGAAAAGATTCGGGCCAAGGGTGGTGACGTGGAGGTACTCGTTTAATGGGAGGTTTCCAAAATATTGGAAAGATCCCCGAGCTGAAGCGCAGGATCATATGGACTCTCGCACTGCTTGCTGTCTACCGTGTCGGCATTCATATACCCACGCCTGGTATTGACGGAAATGTCCTTGCGGGCATCTTCGAGCGTGCGAAGGGGACGCTGCTCGGGTTTTTCGATATGTTTGCCGGAGGCGGACTGGAGAGACTGTCTATCTTCGCCCTCGGCATCATGCCCTATATCAGCGCGTCGATCATCCTTCAACTCCTGACGGTGGTCATACCTACCCTCGAAAAACTATCGAAGGAAGGCGAGGCGGGCAGAAGAAAGATCACCCAGTACACCCGGTATGGGACGATTGTTATCAGTATTATTCAGGGTCTTTTCATCGCCATAGGCTTGGAACAGATGCGCGGGGCCGGTGGCGAGGCAGTTGTTTTCAATCCGGGATGGAGTTTCAGGCTGATGACGATGATCACGCTGACGGGCGGAACGTCTTTCATCATGTGGCTTGGAGAGCAGATCACGGAAAAAGGTATAGGCAACGGGATCTCTCTTATCATATTTGCGGGTATTGTAGCGCGAATGCCGAATGCCATCGCCGGCACATGGAGTCTCGTGAATACTGGCGAGCTCAACTGGTTTGTTGTGTTTGTCCTTGTCGCGATGATGCTTGCGGTTGTCGCCTTTATAATATTCATGGAAACCTCGCAGCGAAGGATTCCCGTGCAATATGCGAAACGGGTGGTCGGCCGGAAGATGATGGGCGGGCAGACGACGCACCTCCCGCTGAAGATCAACACGGCGGGTGTTATCCCACCGATCTTCGCGTCGTCCATCATTATGTTTCCGGCAACGATTTCGAATTTTATCACGCATCCCTACGCGAAGAAGATAGCTGAGCTTTTTACTCCCGGGTCGGCGCTGCACGAGGTTTTCTACATAGGCTTTATCATCTTCTTCTGTTATTTTTACACTGCCATAGTTTTCAACCCCGACAACGTGGCGGACAACATGAAGAAGTATGGCGGATACATACCGGGCATCAGGCCGGGAAAACGGACATCGGAATATATTGATAAGATACTGACGCGGGTCACCTTCATCGGGGCCATATATATCTCTTTTGTATGTGTGCTGCCGACGTTGCTGGTCAAAAAGTTCAATGTGCCGTTTTATTTCGGGGGTACGGCCCTTCTCATTGTGGTAGGTGTTGCCCTTGATACGATTCAGCAGATCGAGTCGCATCTCATATTGAGACACTACGATGGACTGGTAAAGAAATCGCAGAGAATCAAAGGACGACGTTAGAGATTGTATGAGGCGCAGGCTCCCGTATGAAAGGGGCAAGGGTCTCTGAGCTGAGGAATGATCTTTCTAAAGACAAACGAAGAGATTGAGAGGATGAGGGTCGCCAGCAGCAAGGCGATGGAAATGCTCCTCTATCTCAAGGATTTTGTAAAGCCAGGCACAAAGACCATTGACCTGGAAACCGCTTGCGAGGAAAAGATAAAAAAGACAGGAAATATGAAGGCTGCCTTTAAAGGCTACAACGGGTTTCCTTATTGCCTGTGCGTATCCGTAAACGACGAAGTGGTGCACGGTATGCCGTCAGAACGGCAGCTGAAAGAGAATGATATTGTGAGCATTGATTTCGGCCTTCTTTACGAGGGATATTATGGGGACGTTGCTATGACCTACGCTGTCGGGGGAATCTCGAAAGCCGCCCGGAAACTCCTTGAAGTTACTGAAAACGCCCTGTACCAGGGTATTTCGGAGGCACGCGAAGGTAACAGACTGCATGACATCTCCCATGCGATACAGGATTTCGTGGAAGCAGAGAAGTTTTCCGTGGTGAGGGAGTTTGTCGGCCACGGAATAGGCAGGAGTCTTCACGAAGAACCCCAGTTGCCGAATTACGGTATGAAGGGAACAGGGATCAGGCTGAAACCCGGAATGGTATTTGCGATAGAACCGATGGTAAACATGGGAAACAGTGAGGTTTATATTAAAGAGAACGGGTGGACGGCCGCAACCAAGGACGGAAGCCTGTCAGCTCATTTTGAACATACTGTTGCCGTAACGGGCAACGGTCCCGAGATATTGAGCAAAGCCTAGAGAGGTAAAATGCCAAAAGGCGAGGGTATAGAAATAGAAGGAACGGTCGTGGAGCCATTGCCCAATGCGATGTTCAGGGTGGAACTTCCCAACGGCCACAAGGTGTTGGCCCACGTATCGGGAAAGATGAGGATGCATTACATCAAGATACTGAGGGGAGACAAAGTGGTTGTCGAGCTCTCGCCGTATGACCTTACACGAGGCAGGATCATTTATCGCGTTAAGTAGGAGGAAAGCATGAAGGTAAAACCTTCGGTGAAGAAGAGATGTGACAAGTGCAAAATCATCAAACGTAAGGGCGTTGTCAGGATCATATGCGAGAACCCCAAACATAAACAGAAACAGGGCTAAGGAGGCAAAAGGTGGCACGAATCGCTGGTGTTGACATACCTAGGGACAAAAGGATCGAGTTGGCCCTGACCTATATCTACGGCATCGGGAGAACGCTTTCCAACAGGATCCTGGCGCAGGCGGGGATCGATCCGAGCAAGAGAACCCATACACTCCTCGATGAAGAAATCGCAAAAATCAGGGACATCCTTGAGAACGAATACAAGGTCGAAGGTGATCTGCGAAAAGAAGTGAGCATGAACATCAAGAGGCTCATGGATATCGGATGTTACCGGGGCCTGAGGCACAGAAGAAGCCTCCCTGTCCACGGACAGAGGACGAGAACGAATTCCAGGACCCGCAAGGGGCCTCGAAAGACTTCGATGAAACGAAAATAACGACGAGGTGGTGCGTACATGGCAAAGGTCAGAAGAAGCGGAAAGAAAAAAGTAAAAAAGAATATCCCCGTCGGTGGAGCATACATACAGTCAAGCTTCAATAACACGATCATCACGATCACCGATCCGCAGGGCAATGTCGTGTCGTGGTCAAGCGGAGGGGTTGTAGGTTTCAAGGGATCGAGAAAGAGCACGCCTTTTGCCGCACAGCTTGCTGCCGAAAACGCCGCAAAAAAGGCCATGGAACATGGGCTCAGAACGGTCGATGTCTATGTGAAGGGTCCGGGGGCCGGACGTGAGGCGGCACTCAGGGCGCTCCAGAGTGCAGGTTTGAAGATACACCTCATCCGGGACGTTACGCCGATCCCCCATAACGGCTGCAGGCCGCCGAAACGCAGAAGGGTTTAAAGGAGGCACGAATTGTCACGATATGTTGGACCATCATGCAAATTATGCCGGAGAGAAGGCATAAAGCTTTTCTTAAAAGGTGAAAGATGCTACACGGAAAAGTGTGCCATCGAGAAAAGAAACTATCCACCCGGACAGCACGTCGATACCAAAGGCAAGGTCATGGAATACGCCATGCGTCTGAGAGAAAAGCAGCGCGCACGCAGGATCTATGGACTGAGTGAGAAGCAGTTCAGAAGGTTCTTTACCATGGCCGAGCGCAAGGAAGGGATCACCGGGACGAACTTCCTCATCCTCCTTGAGAGAAGGATCGACAACATGGTATTCCGTCTGGGTTTTGCGACGTCACGCGCGGAAGCGCGCCAGCTGGTTTCGCACAAACACATTGCCGTCAATGGCAAAACCGTCAGTTCTTCAGCCTACATTGTCAGAGTGGGCGATGTGATAGAGGTCAGGCACAAAGAAATGCCGAGCGTTGTGAATGCGTTGGAATCGGTGGTGCGAAGGGGTGTGCCCACGTGGATCGATCTCGATAAAGATAATATGAAGGGTACCATTAAACTCTTCCCGACACGCGATGATATTTCATTGCCGATAAAGGAACAGTTGGTTGTAGAGTACTATTCAAGGTAGTTATTACCCCAAGGAGGGTACATGCCTATGTTTGAAAAAAACTGGCAGGAGCTTATCAGGCCAACCAAGATCGAGATAGAGAAGAAGGACAGCGCTTATGTCAAGTTCTCGACGGAGCCTTTTGAGAGGGGATACGGTGTCACGATCGGTAACTCCCTCCGCAGGGTGCTGCTTTCATCGATCATGGGCGCGGCCATAACGTCCGTTTGGATAGACTCCGTCGACCATGAATTTTCAACGGTCCGCGGTGTCAAGGAAGACGTTACGGAAATCATCCTCAACCTGAAAAAGGTTGTTGTCAGGATGACCGATGACAAACCTGCTCTTCTAAAGATTGATGTAAAAGGCAAACGGGAAGTAAAAGCGGGAGACATTACCCATGACGGCGGCGTGGAGGTTGTAAATCCGGACCTGCATATAGCCACACTCTCAAGTGACTCCAGGCTTTACATGGAAATGAAGGCGCGACTCGGTCGCGGTTATCAGCCTTCCGAACAGAATATCGACGATGCCGACCCCATCGGCACGACGCCGATCGACGCAATCTTCTCGCCTATCAGAAAAGTGAGCTACAACGTCAGCCAGGCCAGGGTGGGCCGGCGGACCGATTATGACAAACTTTCCATGGAGATCTGGACCGACGGCAGCGTCGACCCTCTTGACGCTCTGTCGTTTGCTGCAAAGATCATCAAGGAGCAGATGCGGATCTTCATAAACTTTGACGAGATAGAAGAAGCGGAGTCGGCCGAGGAAAGAGGGCAGGAAAAACCCGACTTCAATGAAAACCTGTACCGCAGCGTCGACGAACTCGAACTGTCGGTCAGGAGCGCCAACTGCCTGAAGAATGCGGATATCAAGTACATAGGAGAACTTGTCCAGAAAACCGAACAGGAAATCCTGATGACGAAGAACTTCGGAAGGAAGTCTCTGAACGAAATTAAAGAGATTCTCTCTTGCATGGGGCTGAGGCTTGGTTTAAAATTAGACAGTTTTCCAGCCAGAGAAGAACTCGACAAAATGGTTCTCAAGAAAAAAGATCACATGTAGGGGTTGACAATGAGGCATCAGAACAGAGTAAAGAAAATGAATCGTTCCAAGAGCCACAGACGGGCATTGCTGATGAACCTTGCCAACGCTCTCTTCGATCATGAAAGCATAAGAACGACGAACCCAAAGGCGATGGAACTCAGGAGGGTGGCCGATAGGCTCATCACTCTTGCGAAGAAAAAGGACCTCCATTCGCTGCGCCTTGTCTTTGCCTTCCTGAGGGACAAAAAGGTTGTAAGGAAGCTCTTTAGCGACATCGGTGACCGATACGCCGCCATAAACGGTGGTTATACGCGGGTGGTCAAGATCGGCCTCAGAAAAGGTGATGCGGCGCCAATGGCCATTATTGAGCTGACGCAGAAGAAGGAAGCCGAGAAAGAAAAAGAGAAGGGCAAGGGGAAAGAGAAAAAAGAGGCAAAGTCCGCGAAAGAGAAAAAGGCAAAGGCGCCGGCGAAGAAGAAAGCCGCACCTGGAGAGGCGGGGTCCACAGAAGAGGCAAAACCCAAGAGAGTAAGGAAGGCCAAGGCGGCAAAAGCAGAAGAGAAGGCGGAAACAACGGAAACCGCCTAAAAGATATTGGGAGATCGTTCAACGGCAGGACAACGGACTCTGACTCCGTGAATCAAGGTTCAAATCCTTGTCTCCCAGCCAAATCGGTTGAAGGGGTCGCACGATAGTGCGACCCCTTTTCCATTCCTGAAATCCCCACTGTAAATGTGAAGTAGAAGTACTGTTCAGGGTTTTTATTGAAGGCTTCAAGCCGCTTTGACCTTGTGGGATGGAGCAAGGAGGGCATAACACAGAAGCCTCTCAATTGATTGGAGCCTGACAGTTGGGCGCGCTAATGACGGGCTTTTTTGTCACGAGAGCATGAAATATCAGGAATCCTCATCAATCACAGAAAGCCCATAACGCCTGATATTAGCCGGGTTATGAGTTTAAGGGGGATCAGGGAGAAAGCCTCGATAGTTGAAGGTATGATATAATGAAAGTTATGGTCGATGACATCTTCGATATCTTCCTTATCTTCAAAACAAAGTATGGCCCTTCGGGAAGGGAACTGAATTGAGTCATGCTTCATTCACTGAAATGAATAAGCATCAAAGGGAGGGATTGTGATGAGACATTTACTATGGATAGTTGCATTAATACTCCTATTGTGCGGCTGATCCGGACTCTAGAGTCTGGGTTAAGCCGGGTGCTACCCAGCAAGACTATATCGGCACGTTCTTTGCGTAGTTCGAAGCCGAGATGTAAAGCATGAGTATTCCAGAAAAGGTCTGCCGTCTGGATCAAGGTCCATGGAAGGCCTTTCGGCCCTCCGGCAATTTTCCTCCGGTAAACGCAGCCGGTCGACAGTACCCTTGGAGAACACGTGCCTATCGGCTGGCTGCCGTGGCGGGGCCTTTCTCTTCCCCATTGTTCGTCAGAGCGTACTTTTGTATTTTGTCGGATGCAGTCTTGGGAAGGGAATCCATGAATTCGATATACCGGGGCATCTTGTATTTGGCCAGCTTATCTCTGAGAAAGCGGAGAACATCGTCGGCATCGACATTTTGGCCATCTTTGAGCACGATAAAGGCCTTGCCTACTTCGCCCCATTTTTCGTCAGGCACACCGACCACGGCGGCGTCGGCCACATTCGGATGGGCGAGGAGCAGCTTCTCGATCTCCGCGGGATAGACGTTTTCACCTCCGCTTATGTACATATCTTTCTTCCTGTCCATGATGTATACGAACCCATCCTCGTCCATGCGTGCAATGTCCCCCGTGTGCAGCCATCCGTCCCTGATAACCTCGTCTGTCAGGTCCTGACGCTGCCAGTAGCCGCTCATAACAATGGGGCCCTTGACGATTACCTCGCCGCTCATTCCCGGGCGTACGGGGTTGCCGTTGTCGTCCACGATTTTGACCTTGCCGTGAAAGATGGGATGGCCGACGGACCCGATCTTTTCCCGCGCCTCCTCGCCTGGCAGCCAGAAGATGGTGGAGGCCTCAGTTAATCCGTATATCTGTGAGACTACAAGACCCTTCTCGGCGAGGGATTGAAGCAAATGGGCGGAGACGCGCTCGCCGCCAGTAAAGCAGCAGCGTACCGAAGTAAGGTCATATTGGCCGAGATTACACTCGTTAAGGATAAATTGATAAACCGTTGCCGGGAGTTCCATTACCGTAACCTGATATTTCTGCGCGGTTTCCAGGATCTCCATGGGGCGAAACCGCCTTTTCACGATTATGGTACCACCCTTGTAGAGGACGGGCGCGGAATCGACGATCAATCCCCCCGAATGAAACATCGGCCGCGTCACGATCATCCGGTCCCTGGTGGTGAGGTCGAAGAAAATGTCGGCATTGAGGACGTTGAAGAAGGTCTTTCTGTGTGAAAGGACAGCTCCCTTGGGTTGCCCGGTCGTCCCCGACGTGTACATAATGATGTGCGGATCGGTATCCCCGGCCCTTTCCTCGACTTCAAGCTCCTGATCGCTCATCGGGGCAAGCAGAACTTCATAGCTGCAAGCCCACGCGGGGGCCGGGTTTTCGACTCTGTATGGCGAGCAGTGGATGCAGCATTCCAACGGCGCCTCTGCGCGCACCTCCAGGACGTTCTCGGTGAATTCCCCCTCAAAGATCATCACCCTGGCTCCGCTGTCGCGCAGGATGAAACCCATCTCAGGTACGGCAAGTCGCCAGTTGATGGGAACGATTATGGCCCCCATCTTGGCGAGGGAGAAAAAAACCTCGATGTATTCACGGCAGTTATGAAGCAGCACGGCCACCCGATCGCCCTTTTTCACGCCGAGACCCGTAAGAGCGCGGGCCAGCTTGTTGATTCGGTGGTCCAGCTCCCGGTAGGTGCAGGGAACGTCGTCGGCTATGATCGCGGTCGCATTCGGCCTGATCGCACTCCATTGTTGTATCCAGTCGCCAATATTGACAAGTCTTTCACTCATTCTGATTGTCCTCTGTTCAGTAATAGTATTAAATCCGGCACCTGATGCAACGAATGGTAACGTCGATCATTCAGGCTGTCTTTTTGACCCCCGCCGCGAGGGCAATGCCCATAGCCATGAAGATAACACAGGAAATAAAGGCATACCTGTACGATCCTGTCAGATCGAAGACTGAACCCGCCAACAGCGGCCCCACGGAACCGCCGATGGTCGAACCCAGGAGCAATATGCCGAAGAGGGAACCCATAGACCGGGTGCCGAAGAACTCCGCCGTGGCCAGGGGAGAGGATGCTGAAACGTGTACAGGTTACGCACGTAGACGCCATTACTATGGTCCAGCCGTAGAATATTTTTCGCGTTCCCGGGATCGGAACTTTCACTCAAAACCTCAGTTATAGTAAATGGAAGCTGTCGCCAAGATGAAGCAGTATTGATTCTCGCAGCCAAAGTCCCGAAGCGCGTTATGCCATACCGGCATTACCGCTGCCGTCACTTGCGGCTTGCCTTTCGAAAGACCTTATCCATCTTCTTTATGACTTCCGGTGATTCAAGCTCTGTTACCCCGAAAAAGAGATATGAAAAATTGTCCGCGAGGATCTCCTCGGGGTGAATAGTATAATCGGTGTTCCTCCCGATCTGTTCGTAAAAACCCTCAAGCTCGGCTTCACTGTAAAGATTCGGCTTGCTGCCTTTGACCGCTCCCGGGCCAACGGCCAGAAAGGCGACCTGAAGATAGTCGAAGAACTCTTCGCTGTGCGCCTTAGAGTATTTTTCCTGGTTCGAATAAAGGATAGGCACTACCAGGAGGGTCTCTTTACCTGCCTTCACGCTTATGCAATGGTCATTCACGGGGGAATCGGGATTTGTTATCTTCCGGTCTTTGAACATTTTGGGAAATTCGAAGGGCGGACATTTCCTGAACCCGATGGTTTGGTAAAGCTCGTTGCGGAGCTTTGGATTTTTGCGCGATATGATGTGAAAAAGCTCGTGTGAGAGCAGCCTGTAAAGTGTGACGGGATCTGCCGGGATCATTCCCCGGGGAATCACGATGGCGCCGCCGCGCGTGTAGGCCGCACCGCCTTCTTCGCTCCCGGTGGTCTTTACAAGGTACACCCTGTCCGGCAAAAAGGGTGCAAACCGCTTGAGCTTCGATTCCACACCGGCAATTATCGGCCGGATCCTCTCTTCATCTTCTTTTTCCCAGGCGAGAACGTTATTCGAGACAAAATCCAGGTATTCCTTTACTGTAACGTCCCTGTCGGTTCGCATGCGGCAGGACCTGTCAAAGGGACTCATCTGCTCGACAAACTCATCCCGTGTGGTAAGAATATCTCTGCCCTCCTGCCGGGTGGCAAATACAAAGAACGGCTTGTCCGCAGCGCAAACACCCTGAGGGATGATACCACATGCGAGAAGCGCAATGGCCGCGGCGACGGTTAACGCAAACTTCATGTTCCTCCTCGGGATTACAGAAAAGACCTCACCCTGTTTCTTCATTTCGCCATTTTTGCCCAGGAATCGCGCAGAGAGACGATACGATTGAAGACCGGTCTCGCCGGTGACGTGTCTTTCCGGTCCGCACAGAAATAGCCGAGCCGTTCAAACTGATACCTGTCTTCCGGCTGTGCAGAGGCGAGGGAGGATTCAACGTAGCAGCCATGTATCGTTTCAAGCGATTCAGGGTTGAGAAGCGCTGCGAACTCGCCATCTGCGCCGGCCGGGTCCGCCACTTTGAAGAGACGGTCGTAGAGGCGGACTGTCGCCGGTATGGCGTGCTCAGCCGAAACCCAGTGGATGACGCCCTCGACCTTGCGGCCGTCGGAAGGCGCCGCGTTCCTTGTGTCGGGATCATAGGTGCAGTGCAATTCCATCACCTCGCCCGTTGATTCGTTCTTCATCGTTGAATCCAGCCTGATGACGTAGGAGTTTCTCAGGCGCACCTCTCGTCCGGGACCAAGGCGCTTATATTTTTTCGGCGGGTTTTCCATGAAATCATCATTTTCTATATAGATGATCCGTGAAAAGGGTACTTTTCTCGTCCCCATCTCCGGTTTTTGAGGATGAATCGGGCAGTCTATTTCCTCGACCTGTCCCTCGGGGTAGTTGTCGATGATAACCTTCAGCGGTCGCAGGACAGCCATGGCACGGGGGGCCCGCTCGTTGAGATCGTCGCGGACGCAGTGCTCGAGGAGGGCGATATCGACGAGGTTGTCGTTCTTTGCGACGCCTATCCTGGCACAAAACTCCCTGATGGCCTCGGGTGTGTAGCCCCGCCGTCTCATCCCGGCAACCGTTGGCATGCGGGGATCGTCCCACCCGCCGACGAGATGGCCTTCAACGAGTTCGATCAGTCTGCGCTTGCTCAGCATTGTGTAGCTCAGGTTGAGGCGGGCAAACTCTATCTGCTGAGGTTTGGGTCCCTCAATGAGTTCATTTACGAACCAGTCGTAAAGGGGCCGGTTGTTCTCGAATTCCAGCGTGCATATGGAATGCGTGATCTTTTCGATGGAGTCCGAAAGACAGTGGGCAAAGTCGTACATAGGGTATATGACCCAGCCGTCACCGATCCTGTAGTGGCCGGAACGCTTGATCCGATAGACGACCGGATCGCGCATTGTGATATTGGGCGATGCCATGTCGATCTTTGCCCGCAGCACATGGGTTCCGTCCTCGAATTCGCCTGCCCTCATCCTGGCGAAGAGGTCGATGTTCTCTTCAACGGACCTGTCGCGATAAGGGCTGTTCTTGCCCGGTTCGGTGAGGGTTCCCCGGTATGCCCTGATCTCATCGGCGTTAAGGTCGCAGACGTAGGCCTTTCCCTTCTTGATGAGCGTGACGGCAAACTGGTAGAGTTGCTCGAAATAATCGGAGGCAAAAAAGAGGCGGTCTTTCCAATCGAAACCCAGCCAGCGGATATCATCCTGTATGGATTCGACAAATTCCAGCGACTCACCGGCGGGATCGGTGTCATCCATGCGCAGGTTGCATGTCCCTTTGTACTGGGCGGCAATGCCGAAATTGAGACAAACGGACTTCGCATGTCCTATGTGAAGATACCCGTTCGGTTCGGGAGGAAAACGGGTAGCTATACCCCCGTGTTTGCCCGTCTTCAGATCGTTCTCGATTATCTCTCTGATGAAATCGCTTTGTGGGGCACCATCTTGCTCTCTCATGTTAACTGTCCTCGGGTTGTTTATCTGTTTTTAGTTCCGACCTTTTTTGACTTTCGACCATACAAATTCGGATCGGTCCGATCATTTCATACCATAAACGGCTTTTTTTTTCAATGTGTTATGGCCTTAACTCACGTCCTGCGACACCCCGTTAACAAAGGGGCCGGTATATACTTTGTATATAAGGACCCTAAAACCCTTCTGGGGGATCGTCTAACGGCAGGACGCAAGATTCTGGATCTTGCTATCGAGGTTCGAATCCTTGTCCCCCAGCCAAACAGAAACGGTTTTCGAGTTTAGGGGAAAGACAAAGAAAACCGAACCGTTGATTTTGTCGGACTATCTGTTTTATCCTTCCTTTATATGAAACTTCACATTCTTGGGACCGGGACGGCTATTCCGCGCATTGAGAGGGGGTCCTCGGCTTATCTGGTGACGACAAAAGACGTCAATGTCCTCGTGGACGTGGGGCCGGCGGTTGTCAGAAGGCTCCTGGAAAGGGGTTATGAGGTTGATGATGTCGATGTCGTGATGCTCACGCACTTTCACGTGGACCATACAGCGGATCTTTCCACCTTCTTCTTTGCCTGCAATTACGGGAGGGTTCCGCGGGTAAAGCCGTTGACCGTAATCGGCGGCAAGGGTCTTGCCCGGTTTTACCGCGGGCTTCGGGCGATCTATCCGTGGATAACGCCAAAGTCATATAATCTGACGGTAAAGAGGCTCGTCAATGATTCAATCACGCTTTTCGGGTTAACCATCACAACCGTTCCCGTAAACCACAACCCTGAGAGCATTGCCGTCAGGCTGGAGGAGAAAAGATCGATCACGTTCTCGGGCGACACGGGCCTTTCCCCGAATCTTGTCAGGATCTGTGAAAAAACTGATATGCTCGTCGCTGAATGCGCCTTTCCCGAGCGCAAGGTGAAGGGGCACCTGAACCTTGCATCCCTCGACAAGATCGTGCAGAAGGCAAAACCCAAACGTGTCCTCCTGACACACCTCTACCCCGATTGGGACGATTACCACGGGGTCCTCCACGCACCGTACCTGCTTGCTGAGGACGGAATGGAGATTGATCTGCCGGATGAAGGCTGAAAAGTGAACCTTTCTTTTCACCTGCGTATCGTATACAATCATGAAAATGGCCCAGTTCAGGAGAGAAGAAGAGGGCAGGTACTGTGCTGTCTACCGGGGAGACCCGGTGAATCTTTCGGCGCTTGTCGGAAGAGTGCAGAATCCCGATCGCAGGCTAACCGCAGGCAGGGGGGCTCCCGGTGTCTTCGAACTAAACGGCAAGACCTGGGTCAGCAGGCAGTTTCTCCACGGAGGCTGGCTCCGGGGAATTACCCGGGGACTGTTCTTCGGGGAAAAACGGGCCGCAGAAGAACTGAAGATCACCGTTTACCTTGAAGAAAGAGGATTTCCCGTTATCTCTGCCGTAGGGTTCGTGTCCCAGAAGGGATTGGTCGGAAGGCACCTTTTCTTCGTTTCCGTGCTCCTGGAAAATGCGCATGACCTTGTCGATCATTTCAGGTCGGCAAACAGGAGAGAGCGGTTGAGGATGTCGAAAAAGCTCGCCGCCGGCCTTTTCGAATTGGGCCGATTGGGTGTGTACCACCCGGACCTGCACCTCAGGAACGTGCTCGTAACCGCTGAAGGGAAGCTTTTCTTTCTCGATTTTGACAGGGCCTACCATAAGAAGATAACCCCTGCCGACTACGAAAAGATGTTCTGGCGTCTTGACAGGTTTGCCAGAAAATATGCCGCGCTTTTTGGGCGCGCAATCGACGACAGGGAACGGCTGCTCTTCCTGAGGACGTATGAACGTCTGTCAGGCCATGAGATCATAAGCAAGATGAGAGAAAACCGCAGCAGGATGGAACATTCGGCAAGGCTCGGGTGGTTCATCGACCGGTTATTCTATAGCAGGAAGGACTGAGAGTGTGAGCGTACCTCTTTTCTTTTCCTTCCCCATCTCTGGTGGACCCAGAACCACTCATCGGGGTACGCGCGGATGATGTCTTCCAGGAAGGCGTTTATCTTTCGCGTGTTTTTCTCGATCAGTTCTTCGATATCGCCTTCGCGTTCCATGACGAGCGGCTCACCGCACATGATGGTATAGCGCAGAAACCCTTTTCGCACGGGGTAGCACGGAACCACCTGGCATCCCGTCTTCATGCCGATCATGGCGGTGCCTTTCGACGTGGGGACCTTGTGACCGAAAAAATCGACGAAAACCCCCCGCGACCGTTTTTCGCGCTGATCACCCAGGATCGCGACGATAGCTTTCCTCTTGAGGAGGCGCATGACTTCCTTTGCAGTGTTGGCATTGACAATGATGGTGAGGCCGGTCGATTCGCGGAGGCTGTTGAGGAACGCGTTGAGCCGTGCACGCTTCTTCAGGGGTTTGGCCAGGGCCACCACGGGCTGATCCAGCAACTTCGATGTGATTCCCATGATCTCCCAGTTTCCGAAATGAAAGGTCAGGGCGATGACGCCGCTACCTGCCCCGAGGGTGCGGGCAACTATGTCCTGCGGCTCCAGAGAGAACCTCCGGGGTACCTCCGCAGGAGGAAGAAAAGGGACGAGGAGTAATTCGATTGCATTCGTACCGAGTTTCTGAAAACAACTCAGGGCGATCCGCCTCGCGTCATCCCGGGTCTTTTCCGGGAAGGCCCTCATAATGTTGGATATGGCAATGTTGCGCCGTTTTCGCAGGATGGTGAAGCCCGCTCTTCCCAACAATCTGCCCGTGGCAAGGCTGGCGCCTTCGGGCAGAGCCCTCAAACAGCGCTGCAATGTCTTTATAAGGGCGATAATGACGAGATCTGCGACCACGCGAACTTATTTTTGCTCGCCGGGTTTGAGTGGCAGTGCTTCATCGATGAGCATGACGGGGATGCCGTCCCGAATGGGATAAAGGAGGCCGCAGGAATCACAGGCAAGCCCTTCCGGGGAAGCAGTCACGGTAAGGTCGCCCTTGCATTTAGGGCAACAGAGGATCTCGAGTAAATCCTGACTGATGGTCATTATCCTACCCCCGGATCAATCGTTATTTTCACCGCTGTTTTTCTTCATCGCCGGCTCAAGGATATCGCCAAGGGTGGAGAAGGCGCCCGTGTTTTCCTCACGCACCTCCGTCACAACCCTGCTTTCCCTCTTCCTCAAGACCTTGGTGGAGAGGGCTATCCTTTTTTCTTTTTCGTCAATATTAAGAATAGCGGCCTGTATCTTATCATCGAGGCTGAAGACCTCCGAGGGCTGTTTTCCCTGAAGCTCGTCCATTTCGGAGACGTGGATGAGGCCTTCGATTCCCTCCTCTATCTCAACGAAAACACCGAAATCGGTGACGCTCGTGATGTGGCCCTCCACTACGTCACCTGTTGAATAGCGGTTCGACACACCTTTCCATGGGTCTTCTTTCAGCCGTTTGATGCTCAGGGAGAATTTCTTCTGGACCTTGTCTATATTGAGGACAAGGGCGTCGACGGTGGCGCCTTTCTTGAGCTGCTCCTGGGAGGTCTTCTTTCTTCGGGACCAGGAAAGCTCCGACATGTGGACGAGGCCGTCGATACCGTTCCCAATGCCAACGAACATACCGAATTCCGTGAAATTCTTGACCTTCCCTTTAACGATCGAACCCGGCGGATAGTTTGCTTCAAGCTCATCCCAGGGGTCGGGTGCAAGCTGCTTCAGACCGAGAGAGATACGTTTCTTCTCGAGATCGATCTTCAGAACGACAAGTTCGAGAGGATCACCTTTGTTGATGAGCTTGGACGGATTCTTGAATTTCTTGTCCCAGCTCATTTCGCTGACATGAAGCAGTCCTTCAAGACCCTGCTCCAATTCCACGAAGGCACCATACTCGACAATTCCCACGACCTTGCCTTTAACCCTGGTTCCCACCGGGTATTTCTCGTCTATCTTCAGCCAGGGATCGGTCTTCAGCTGTTTCATGCCGATCGAGACACGGCCCTTTTCCATATCGATGGCTATGATCTTGACCTTTACCTCGTCCCCTATCCTCAGGTATTCCTTTGGATGGGTGATCTTTCCCCAGGTGATGTCGTTTATGTGGAGAAAACCGTCAACACCGCCCAGATCGACAAAGGCCCCGTAATCGGTGATGTTTCTGACAAACCCGTATATGATCTGGCCGTCTTTGACGTTCTTCCAGAATTCCTGTCTCTTCTTGTCCCGTTCCTCTTCAAGGAGTACCCGCCGTGAAAGGATGATGCTGCCCTTTCTCCGGTTCGACTTGATGACCTTGAACTTCAGGTTCCTTCCCACAAAGGAAGAAGGGTTCTTGACCGGTTTGATGTCGACCTGTGACAGGGGAAGGAAGGCGTTGATACCCATATCGACGATAAATCCGCCCTTGACCTCGGACAGGATGTGACCTTCCAGGGGGATGCCATCTTCGAGGGATTTGTCGATTCTTTCCCACGTCTTGATTTCATCGACCCTCTTTTTGGAAAGCCTGAGCAGGCCCGATTCCTTTTCCCGGCCGACGATCATCACCTCAACTTCGTCGTCGACACTGACGGGCTTCGCATCGCCTTCTTTCGGGGGGAATTCCTGGAGGGAGACTATGCCCTCCGATTTCAAACCCACATCCACAATTACCGAATCGCCAGCGATATTGATGACCTTGCCTCTAAGAACGTTGCCTTCCTGGAGGCTTTTCATTGACGTTTCGTACAGTGTCTGCATGTCCTCCTGTGAGTTTTCTTTCGGTGTCCCGGTATCTGTCTCCACCATCATCCTTGCCCCCTAGAAATTTTTTACGCGCCCCTCGACAATATCTATAATAAGGTCGGGAGTGGACGCGCCCCCCGTTAAGCCTACGCGGGCCACATTTTCAAACCATTCGGGCCGAAGATCCTCGACGGTCTCGATATGATGAGTTTTCGGTTGTACTTTGTGAACTACTTTGTAGAGTTTAGTGCAGTTGGAGCTGTTCTTTCCCCCGACTACCAGCATCATATCGACTTCGCCCGATAACTCTATGGCCTCATTTTGACGTATCTGGGTGCTTTCGCAAATCGTATTATATATCCTGAGCTCCTCCACTCCTGCGATAAGCTCTTTGACGATTTCTACGAACGTGTCTTTATCGAGGGTGGTTTGACTTACAACCCCCACCTTTTTAGCGGTCAATGTGGTTGGTTCTTGTAACACAATACCATCGTTATTTAAATAACTCAAGACACTTTTAACCTCGGGATGGTTTCTGTCGCCTACAATCACAACCTGATAGCCGCTTTTTTCCAGGTTCTTCGCATGTTTTCTTACTCGCTTCACAAAGGGGCAGGTAGTGTCTATTGCTTTCAGTCCCGTGCTCCGGATATATTCTTCTTCTTCCTTCTTTATCCCGTGTGTCCTGAAAACAACGGTTCCATCCCTGACCTGGTAAACGTCGTCGACAGGGATGACGCCCTTTTCCTTCAAGAGCTCCACCATCTGCGGATTATGGATGATAGGCCCGATAGTGAATACCTTCCCGCCCGTTTCCTCGGCGGCCTTAAGGACCATTTTGATGGCACGTTTGACCCCGAAACAGAAGCCGATGTTCTTCGTTTTGACGACATTCATTTTAATGGCTGTCCTTCCCCTCGATGTGCGCGAGGATGATCTGCAAAACACCCTGTGCATCCGTGCCCGTCGTGTCAACGACAATGGCTCCGGCAGGAATGACCAGGGGTGCGAGAGCCCTCTGGGTGTCGTTCCTGTCGCGTTTTTCCATCTCTTCCTTTACCGTGGCAAGCTCCGCCCCGGAGCCCTTCGAGGTGAGCTCGTTGTATCTGCGGCCTGCCCTTTCCTCGGGACGGGCGTCAAGGTAGAATTTGATATCTGCGTCAGGAAAGACAACGCTGCCCGTGTCACGTCCTTCCAGGACCACGTTACCTTTTCTGGCTAATTCGCGCTGGACTGCATTCGCGTAATTTCTCACGGAAGCTATCTGGGAAAGGGAAGAGGCCACGAGGGAGATCTCCGGCCGGCGTATCTCTTCGGAGATGTCCCTTCCGGCGAGCACGACCCGCGTGTTTTCCCCGAATTCGAAGGAAAGAAGAAGATCTTCAAGAACCTCTTCGATTGCTTTCTGGTTCCTTCTCATTGTGAAGGCGTAGGCGATGCCGCGATAGATGGCGCCGGAATCGATATAAGTATATCCGGAAGTTGTGGCAAGCAGCCTGGCAATGGTACTCTTGCCGGCGCCGCTGGGTCCGTCGATAGTAATGATCTTGTCTTTCTGCACAGTCACGTTGTTTCCCGCAGCCTGAAAAACTAAGCCAAGTAGTCAGTATATACCAACTCCACGCAAAATTCAAAGCCGGACACAGGAAAGTATTGACTGGCGCGGGCGCGTCAGGAAAGCAAAGAAAATGTTCCGCCCTGTGTCCTTTTAGCCTTCGAGCACAAAGATTACGTCGAGGGTGACCCGAAATTTGAGGATCGTCTCGTTTTCAACCTCTGCATATTGATCTCTCACGCGTACCCCCTTGATCCCCCGCAAGTTCTTCGAGGCCCTCCTGAAGCCGTTGATTACGGCATCTTCAAAGCTTTTCGACGAATCGGCTACGACCTGCGTAACTCGTGCAACACTGCCTTCAGGTGTCATGCGTCCTCCCAGGAAAGTTTTCAATGATTAAGCAGAATACGATTGTCATGGCGAAAGTTTGTGATCGTCCGGTCTTCATCGTCATCGGATTCGACCTTTTGGGACGATGTCGGGACATCGTCCTGCCGCGGTGTCTAAATCAGCCTTTTCAGTTCCTCGATACAGTGGGTGTTTTCCCGGGGAGTCCCGAAGGAGATGCGGATGTAATCAGGAAGGCCATACGCTCCCATGAACCGTACCAGAACTTTTCTGTCGAAGAGCCTTTTCGTGATCTCTTCTGCCTTGCTGCCTATTTTGACCAGGACGAAGTTGGTCTCGGTGGGAATGTATTCCAGGGAAATGTCCTTAAGGGCCTGGTAATAAAACCTTTTCGCCGACCTGTTGTTGCCGAGGACCCTGGCCAGGCGTTCAGTGTCCCCAAGGGCGGCCTGCGCGGCAAGAATGGCGATGAGATTAATGCTGAAGGGTTGTTTTGTACGCTCCAGGAAGGAAACCAGCGTCGGGTCCCCTATCCCGTATCCGACCCGTAGTCCGGCAAGGCCGTAAGCCTTGGAGAAGGTCCTGAGGATGAGAACGGGATAGTCCCTTATATATGTCAGCGTTTTGGGGAAGCTCTTGCTTTCGGCAAACTCGGCGTAGGCCTCATCGACGACGATGAGTATGTCCTGTGGGACGGAAGCGATGAAGCGCTGGAATTCATCCTGTCCGTATATGGTGCCTGTCGGGTTCAACGGGTTGTTGAGGAAGATGATCCGGGTCTTTTCGTCGATCTGCCCCGCTATTTTATCGAGATCGGTGCTGAACCCCGCAAGGGGTACCTTTTTGGTCTCGTATCCGTAAATCCGGGCGGCGATCTCGTAAAAAGCAAAGGAGGATTCGGTGACGATCGCTCCATTTCGCCCATCGTGCCTCATCGCCCTGAAGGACATCTCGATGAGTTCATTGGATCCATTGCCTATGAGAAAATTTTCGGCTGAAAGATGATAGGCGGCGGCAAGATCGTCTTTGAGTTCTTTCTCCCCACCCGGGTAGCGGTTGATTGCGAAGAGCGCGTCAAGAATGGTTTCCAGGACCTTCTCCGATGGGGGGAAGGGGTTTTCGTTCGATGAAAGCCGGACCCAGCCGTCCTCGTGACCGTACATGAGGGCCTTGGGGTAGTATGGTATATTCTTGATCTGGTCGCTGATAAAGAACTTCATGGCAGTTACCCTGTTATCTTCCGGATGAGCGCTTCCGCGTTGTGTTGCATGGTGACAAAATCATCGCTGTCAAGTCCCGCACCCGTCACGATCCGCAGCGCTTGCCCGTCAGTGATGAGGTCCGAGGGACTGTGGGAGTCGGTATTTATCACCAGCTTTGCCCCGACGGATCTTGCCAGTTTTGCAACATGGCCGTTTGTCAGGGAATGTCCCTTCCGGGCGCTTATTTCAAGCAACACACCCCTTCTTTTCGCCTCTTCGACCTCTTTTTCCGTTATCAGGCCCGGATGAGCGAGGATGTCAACGCCTGCCGCTATGGCAGCCGCGTTGGTTCCCTCCTCTACGGGCTCGGCGATCGTCTCGCCATGCACGACGACGTAGGAGAAGCCGAGCTTGCGGGCGAACGCAGTGAGGTCGCCGATCTGTTTCGCCGGGCAATGGGTAAGCTCGGCACCGGCCACGACCTTGATGCTTTCATGGAGTTCGGCGTACTTATTGAGTTTCAGGATCGCTGAGGCAACAAATTCGATGGTTGTTATATCGACATGGTCCGAGATGCCCAGTATCGTATAGCCCTGTACCTTTGCCCTGCGGGCAAGTTCAAGGGGAAGCAGTTCACCGTCACTCAGAAGGGTATGTGTGTGCAGGTCGATCATGTCTACATTTTATACTTTCCGAAATCGTCCTGGGAAAGGTTCTCCAGTATATCTTCCCAATCGGAGCTTTCGGTTACGACCTTGTCACCCTTCTGGGTTGTCAGATCCACCTTCGCCGAACGCTGGATCACGCTCTCTTCGACGAAGATCGGCGCGCCGGTGCGAAGCGCTATGGCGATGGCGTCGCTGGGACGGGCATCTATAACCATACGTTTCCTGTTCACGTCCAGATGAATGAGAGCATAGTAGGTATTGTCCTTCAGATCGTTCACCTCGATCTTCAGGATCTTGACTCCGAGGCTGTCGAGGATGTTCTTGAGAAGATCGTGCGTCATGGGCCTGGGTGTCTCGATATTTTCGAGGGCCGTGGCGATGCTCGATGCTTCGAGAAGCCCGATCCAGATCGGCAGGACATCCTTTTCTTCCGAATCTTTCAGGAGGACGATCGGAGTATTCGTGAAAGGGTCCACGGTGATTCCGGCAACTTTCATCTCTTTGAGCATCGTTTACCTCCCCGGGGCTTTGGATAGCTCGCCCCGCAATGAATTAGCATACCCTTTTATTATATCCACTTCCACTAATTTGTAAACCATGCTCCGGCCGCCCTTGAAGTTGACTATCTTGCCGGTCCGCGTCCTGCCTGAGAGTTCGTCGGGAGAATTTTTGCTTTGACCCTCGACGAGAACCTCAGCGCGTGTCCCCGCCATCCGTCTGTTTGACTCGAGGGTAATCGCCCTCTGGAGTGTTTGAAAACGGCTGAGCCGCTCATGGGCAACATCGGCCGGTACCCTGCCGGGCAGGGAGGCCGCGGCGGTGAATTTCCGTGCCGAATAGATGAAGGAGAAGACCCCGTCAAACCCGACCGTCTCCATGAGCCTCATCGTTGCCTCGAAATCTTCCCCATTCTCGCCCGGGAAGCCGACGATACAGTCGGCGGTCAGGGCGATGCCGGGGCATTGGTCCTTGAGCGCCTGGACCTTCCTCAAGTATTCGGAGGCGGTGTATCCCCTGTTCATCAGGGCGAGGATCCTGTCGGAACCGGACTGGAAGGGGAGGTGTATGGATTCGCAAAGTGTCCTCAGGGTCCCGAAGCACTCGATGAGTTCCTGCGAGATGTCCTTGGGATGGGAGGTCACGAAGCGCAGACGGGATATCCCCGGTATCGCGTCGATCTTCCTGAGAAGCTCCGGAAAGGACAGATCGTTACTGCCATTATTATAAGAGTTGACGTTCTGCCCCAGGAGAGTCACGTCCACCATCCCCCGAACTGCCATCTCGCTGATCTCGGCAAGGATATCCCCGCTTTCCCGGCTTTCTTCACGGCCCCTGACATAGGGCACCACGCAATAGCTGCAAAAGTTGTTGCACCCCTTCATGATCGTAACATAGCCCTTTATGCCCGTACGCGTGTTGTGGGGCCTGATCGCGAGGGGCAAAGAGCGGCCGTTATCGCCGAAGGCAAAGGTGCGGGCGCTGCCGGCGGCGCTTTCGACCGCCTCGGCGATGCGGTGTATATTCGACGGCCCCAGCGAGAAATCGACGAAAGGCAGCCTATCGAAGATATTTTCCTTTTCCTGCTCGGCGATGCATCCCGTTACACCCAGGATGAGCCCTCTCTTCCTCTTCGCATGCTGAAGCCTTCCCATGAGGCTGTAAAACTTCTGTTCAGCCTTTTCCCTGATGCAGCATGTATTGACGATGACGATGTCCGCGTCCTCGCTACTGCCCGGCAGATGCCCGTGATCGATGAGGACAGACCCCATCTTCTCCATATCGTGGTCATTCATCTGGCAGCCGAAATTTTCAATAATGAATCGCATAAAATAAATGGTTATGGGTTATGGGTCATGGGTTATAGGAAAAGAAGACAAAGACCATGTTAAGCCCATTATTGCAGCCTTAACACGGTCTTTGCCCGAACCTATTACCTATTACCCCTATTACCTCTCTTCTCTATCCTCTTACCTTGAATCTAGGTTCCAGTTTTTCCATCTTCTTTACGATGCCGCCGTATTCCAGTTCGCTGTACGGGAGCATCGCCGCGCCCGAGAATCCCTGCTGCCTGAGTTCGGTGGCCTTCCGCGAGACGTTGGTCCTGATGTAGTCCCAGTAGGGATGGTCGAAACAGTCGGCTGCCTCTGTCAGTTTGGCTTCGTGTACGCAGAAACCCATAGCGGCCACGACCGGAGGTCCGTCGAAATAGGAGACGCTGGAGTTCATCTTGACAGGCATAAGCGGACCGGTGTGGCTTCCGCGCATGAAACCGGCAACGTAATGGCCGATGTTGAAGGGCGCAAGCACCTCGCCGGTGGCAGGGAAGGCGCCCTGGCAGCGCACGAGCATGACGGGGTCGTCTTTGCCGGTGTACTTTCCGGCGATATTGTGCAGGCGTGACGTACAGGCCGAGGCGGCGATATCGCCCGTTTCGCGGGAATAGACAGATTCCACCACGTACCGCTCGTTGTCACGCAAGAGGGCCGCGATGTCGTAGAGTTCTTCGGGGGCGTTGAGTTCGATGACCTTGTCGCCTTCGGTATGCTCGACATCCATGATGACGAATTTGAAGCCCTTTGCCATGTTCGGCGAAAGGATGAGACCGGAGTTGTACATGGGGTCGCAGAACATGAGATACAGCGGCAGGTTGTATGCCCCGGGGTCAGTCTTGTCCGCGGCAAACATGACGAAGGGTTCGTTCGGTCTTTCTTCGAATTCCATCTCGGCGACGGCGGGGCCCATGCCCTTGACGTTGCCTGAGAAAGAGTCCTTCAGGAGATCCTGGCCCGCGCCGTAGAGCCCCTGATCCTTCGCCACCTGCGTACCGGCGAGAAAGGCTTCCCAGGCAAGTTTGTGAAGCTTCTCATAGCCTACTCCGTTCGTGTGGGCGAAGAGTATGGCAACATCGTCGCCGGTGTGGCTTACAAAGAAATCGCTTACGAGATCCTTGCCTTCCGATTCCACGAATTCTATGACCCGCTTGATCAGTTTCTTGCTGGGCATGATATGCCCGCCGATACTCCCGATGTCGGCCTTAATAATGGATAATGTTGTTTTCATAACAACCTCCTGAAATGTTTTTGGTAAATTTTCATAGAACCTGCGTCCGTTATATCGAGACCCAGCGGTGTGACGGAAACGAAACCTTTCTCCACGGCGTAGAAATCGGTGCCTTTCCTGCGCTCGTATTTTTCACCATTGCCGCCAATCCAGTAATATTTTCCGCCCCGCGGATCGACTCTTTCGTGAACAATATCATTATATATTCTTTTGCCGAGCCTTGTCACGGAAAAACCTTTGAGCTTTTCGCGCGGAACGTTGGGAATATTGATGTTTGCAACGGTGCTCCCGGAAAAGCCGGTTTCACCCAGTCTCTCGATGACCGTGCATGCAACGGCAGCTGCATCGTCGAAGAGAAACCCCTCGCGGGCGCAGATGGAGACGGCCATCGACGGGATGCCCAGAAAGGCCCCCTCTATCGCGGCCGCCACTGTCCCTGAGTAGTTCACGTCCTGGCCCATGTTCGGTCCCGTGTTTATTCCCGAAACGACGAAGTCCGGTCTTCGGGGGAGGACGACATTCACACCGAGAAGGACGCAGTCGGCCGGCGTGCCGTTCGTCCCGTAAACACGCCGGGAGACCTCGCGGAGCCTCAGCGGCTTGTGCAGGGTAACCGCATGCGCCACGCAGGTCCGTTCGCGCTCCGGTGCGACCATGTAGACTTCGTGTTTGTCCGACAGGTGTTTGCCGAGGGTGACGATGCCTCTTGAATGGATGCCGTCATCGTTGGTAAGAAGGATAAGCAAGAAATACCCGGTCTTAAAAATTAAATATCGGGGCGACGGGATTTGAACCTGCGGCCTCCTGCACCCCAAGCAGGTGCGCTAAACCATGCTGCGCTACGCCCCGATTGCATCAATATAACGAATAAGCGTTCA
The DNA here is from genome assembly GCA_002412715.1 of Deltaproteobacteria bacterium UBA5205. Taxonomy (GTDB): domain Bacteria; phylum Desulfobacterota; class Syntrophorhabdia; order Syntrophorhabdales; family Syntrophorhabdaceae; genus Delta-02. Next base: position 60,522 of record DHVP01000008.1, on the reverse strand, counting down.
AAAGTCCATAGTTTTAGGCGGCGCGCGCCGTGCCTGCCTGCTTTCTATTGACTTTTTCCACGCGCTTATATAATATATGTAGTTTTTTTCAGAACTAAAGTGAAGGAGTATCACATGTACGCGATCATCGAAAACGGCGGGAAGCAGTACAAGATCGAAGAAGGGAAGAAAGTGAGGCTCGAAAAATTCGCCGGCACCGAGGGCGATGAGGTGAAGATCGAGAACGTTCTTGCCGTCAGTACCGGAGAGGCTACACTTATTGGAAACCCCTATGTCTCAGGTGCATATATCAACGGAAAGGTTGTGGCGCAGGGAAGAGACAAGAAGATCACGGTCTTCAAGTACAAGAGACGGAAAGACTACAAGGTGAAAAAAGGTCACCGGCAGTCTTTTACGGAACTGCTTGTAGAGAAGATCATCGTGGAGGCATAACATGGCGCATAAGAAGGCAGGCGGAAGTTCACGTAACGGCAGGGACAGCCAGGGCCAGAGGCTCGGCGTGAAGATATATGGCGGGCAGTCCATCAAAGCAGGCAGTATCATCGTCAGGCAGCACGGAACGAAGATCCATCCGGGACAGAATGTCGGCATCGGCAAAGACGACACCCTCTTTGCCTTGATAGACGGTATAGTCAAGTTCGATCTGGCAGGTGACAAGAGAAGGGCGCATGTTTTACCTGTTTGATGAAATTTATAGATGAAGCGACGATATATGTTGAGTCTGGAAGAGGTGGAAGTGGCTGTGTAAGTTTCCGACGAGAAAGGTTCATTCCGCGAGGCGGACCCGACGGCGGTGATGGCGGGAAGGGAGGAGACGTTATCATAGCAGGGAAGAGAGACCTCGCAAGCCTCCATGACTTCAAATACAAGCGTACCTACAAAGCTGAACATGGAAAAGCCGGGGCGGGGCAGAAAAAGACCGGCAGGGAAGGCAGGGACATCATAATAAACGTGCCGCTCGGCACGGTTGTTTACGACCGGGATACGTCAGCCCTTCTGTTCCAGATCCTTAAAGACGGCGAAACCCATGTTGCCGTCTCGGGAGGCAGAGGCGGCAGAGGGAACTGCCGATTCGTCACGCCCACTCACCGGGCCCCCACGGAGTTCGATCCCGGTGAAGAAGGTCAGAAGCGCAATCTTTACCTCGATCTCAAGCTCCTCGCCGATGTGGGGCTCGTCGGCCATCCCAATGCAGGTAAGTCCACGTTGATCTCCCGCCTGACCCAGGCGAGGCCGAAGGTAGGGGACTATCCCTTTACCACGCTCACCCCCGCCCTGGGAGTCCTTAGCGATAGGGAAAAGACCTTTGTCATTGCCGACATTCCCGGCATCATCGAAGGGGCGTCGAAAGGCAAGGGACTGGGGCTTGCTTTTTTAAAGCACATTGAAAGGACGAACACGCTGCTCATCGTTCTCGATCTTTCTTGCGGTGACGTGAAGGGGGATTACGAGACGCTGTTATATGAACTCGGAAGCTACAAGGACGCAATGTTGCAGAAGCGCAGGCTTGTTATACTCAACAAGTCCGACCTCGTGCCGAAGGACGCGGCTGCCCGGTGGAGGTCGTATCTGAAAAGAAAGGGTGAAAAGGTGATCGTTGTCAGCGCCCTCACGCTCGCGGGCATGGAGGAGTTGATCGAAGCGATCTCCGAAGGGGTCGAGGCATTAAGGCAGAGCCTTAACTGAGGCCGGTTTAGACTATGAATATCAAGGTGCGCATATGAACCGTCTCGTTATCAAGATCGGCACCTCCGTCCTGCTCGATGACCAGAAGAAGATAAGCACCGGCAAGATTCGGGACATAGCCCGGCAGGTCAAAAAGGTGACGCAGTCAGGCATTGATGTGATCATCGTCTCCAGCGGCGCCATCGGCTGCGGCATGGAAACGATAGGGCTTGTCCGCAAACCGAAAGAGATGGCCAAGAGACAGGCACTGGCTTCCATAGGCCAGGTACTTCTCATGAAGATGTACCGGGAAAATTTCGAGAAGAAAGGCATGAAGGTAAGCCAGATACTTCTCACCCATGAAGACATAAAGAACAGGGTCCGGTGTCTCAATCTTACCAATACCCTTGACACGCTGCTCAAGATGGGCATCGTCCCCGTCATTAACGAGAACGACGCACTTTCCTTCACGGAGATAAAGTTCGGAGACAACGACAACCTCTCGGCCCTCATCGCACAGATCGCCTCCGCAGACCTCCTTCTCATCCTTTCCGATGTCGAAGGGCTTTACGATCGCGACCCCAACCGCTATCCCGATGCAAGGATGATACCCGTCGTCCGCAAGATAGACGAAGAGATAGAGGGCACGGCCGCCCAGTCGGCGAGCGAAAAGAGCGTCGGAGGCATGATAAGCAAGCTCGAGGCCGCGAAGAAGGCCGGCATGTACGGCATACCGACCCGTGTGGTCCTCGGCGGCAGTAAGGACGTTATCCTCAAGGTGGTCGACGGCCGGCAGATCGGAACTCTCTTTCTCCCCGGCCGCAAGCTGGCCCGCCGGAAATGGTGGACCGCCTTTGCCTTCAAGCCGAAGGGCGTCATCTGGGTCGACGACGGCGCGGAGCACGCAGTTGTCAGTAACGGCAAGAGCCTTCTGCCGTCGGGCGTCGTCAGGGTCGACGGTCATTTCACGAGCGGCGACTGCGTGGAGATGAAAAACACGTCGGGCGCAGTTGTGGCCAAGGGCATCGCCAACTATTCCTCCTCCGAGATGGACAGGATTAAGGGCCTGAAAAGTCTTGATATAGAGAAGGAGCTTGGATATAAATACACGGAAGAAGTAATTCACAGGGATAATATGGTGGTGATATGATGCCGGAAAAGCTTGCTCAAAAGGCCAAAGGGGCATCCGATGTCCTGGCTCATGCGTCAACGGACGAGAAGAACAGGGTGCTGGAACGTCTCGCCGATGTGCTCGAAAAGAACCAGGACTATCTCTACGAAGAAAACATGAAGGACGTCAGGGCGGCGGAAAAGGAAGGCATGGCCAAAAGCCTTATCGATCGCCTGCGGATCGATGACAAACTGGTCAGGGAGATGCAAGGCAGCTTAAGGGACGTCGTCGCCCTGACGGACCCCGTCGGGGAGATCGTAAAGGTCTGGAAGAGGCCCAACAACCTCCTCGTGGGACGGATGAGGATCCCCATAGGGGTTATTCTCATCATCTATGAATCCCGGCCCAACGTGACGATAGAGGCCTTCTCTTTGTGCCTCAAGAGCGGCAACTGCGTCATCCTGAAAGGCGGGTCGGAGGCATATCATTCCAACCGGGCCCTCTACCGGATCATCGTAGATACTCTGAAAGGGTCGAAGATATCTCCCGATGTCGTCCAGTTCGTCGATACGGCGGACCGTGACTACATCTACAAACTTCTCGAGAGAGAGGAAGAGATAGACCTTGTCATCCCGAGGGGCGGCGAGGCGCTTATCCGCAACGTTGTCGAGCGCTCCCGCATACCCGTTCTGAAACACTACAAGGGGGTTTGCCACATCTACGTCGATGATGCGGCCGATCAGGCAATGGCCGTGGACGTGGCCGTCAACGCCAAGGTACAGAAACCGGCGACGTGCAATGCACTGGAGACCCTCCTCGTCCATGAGAAGATAGCGAAGTCCTTTCTGCCGAAAGTTTATAAGGAGCTTGCCCGCCAGGGTGTCACTGTCAAGGGCTGCGAAAAGACGGCGGCGGTGCTTAAAGGCATCAGGAAGGCGACAAACTCGGACTGGTCCACGGAATATCTCGACCTGACCCTTGCCGTCAAGGTCGTCGCGGACATGGAAGAAGCCGTCGACCACATCAGGAAATACGGATCGAGCCATACCGATGCGATCATAACGGCGAATTACGACAGGGCCTGGAAATTCCTCCGCGAGGTGAATTCCTCCCTGGTGCTCGTCAACGCCTCGACGAGACTCAACGACGGTTTCCAGCTCGGTCTCGGCGCGGAGATGGGGATCAGCACGACCCGGCTCCATGCCTTCGGGCCGATGGGCCTTGAGGAACTTACGATAACAAAATTCATCGCCTTCGGTGATGGGCAACTGCGAACGTAAGGACGATAGAATGGCTATAGGTGTTTTTGGCGGAACCTTCAACCCGGTGCACACGGGGCATTTGCGTGTTGCCGAGGAAATACGGGAAGACTTCCGTCTCGAGGAGGTGTATTTTATACCCTCCCATGTTCCACCCCACAAGGACGCCGGTATCGCCGGTCCCCCGGGGGAACGCATGAGAATGCTCAGGGCGGCCGTAAGAGGAAATGCCTTTTTTAAGGTTTCCGACCTCGAGATCAAACGGGGCGGCATTTCCTACACGTTAGACACCCTGAAAAAGCTGGAGCGCCGCTTTGACGAGATATATTTCATCATTGGCGCCGACGCCTTCAAACAGATCGATACATGGTATCATTATGAGGAGCTTTTCTATCACACCGGTTTTATCGTCATGACGCGGCCGGCCTCACAGGCCGACGATATTCCGGGCATGCTGCCTGGGGCCGTGCGCAGGAAATTGACGGTGCTGCGGGAAGACGTTTGCCGTCATGAATCGGGCAAAAAGATATACCTTTGTCCGGTCACAAAGATCGACATTTCCTCGACGAAGATCAGGAATCTCCTCAAGGACAACAGATCCATCAGGTATCTGGTTCCGCCTGCAGTGGAGAAGATCATAATTGAAAGGGGGTTATACAGGTCCTGAATGAAAACGAATGAACTGGTAGAGGCATGTGGAAGATTGGCAGACGATAAGAAGGCCGTGGACGTTGTCATAATGGACTTAAACGGCCTTACGGACATTGCCGATTATTTCGTGATCGCCAGCGGCACCGGCGAACGCCACGTAAGGACCATCGCGGACGGGATACGGGAAGGCATGAAACAGGAAGGAACGCTTCCGTTCGCAGTTGAGGGCTATGACGAAGGCCGATGGATTATCCTTGATTATCAGAATGTCATTGTCCACGTCTTTCTTGAGTCGCTGAGGGAGCTTTACGACCTGGAAAGCCTGTGGATAGAGGCGAAAAGACATAGAGTTACAAAAGAAAATAAGGACATCGAGGTGGGGAATGAATAAAGAAGCCGTTGAACTCTATCGGAAGAGACTTCTCAAGATGCGCGAGAATATCCTGAACAAGGCGAAAAAGCTCAAAGAAGATTCATACAATCTCGGGACGGACGGGATACAGGACATGGCAGACGCGGCAAGCAACACATACAATGCCGACATTCTTATGAGCATAAGCGACAACGATCTCACGCTCCTCAAAGACATCGACAACTCGCTCGACAAATTGAACAAGGGAACGTACGGCATCTGCGAGGAATGCGAGGAGAAAATCAGCGAGAAAAGACTTGAAGCAAATCCCGTAGCACGGTATTGTATAACCTGTAAGCGACAAATGGAGGAGAAAGGGTTATAACGGATGAGGTACAAGATATTCTTTTTCGTTCTGGCGCTTTTTCTTGTCTTCTATTTCTACATAGCGCACCTCAACCCTGACAATGTGAAGTTCTACTACGGCGGGGCTCGGCCCATCGAACTGTCCCTGGCCGAGTTCATCATCGCTTCCTTTTGCCTCGGTGTCATCATATCGATCATTATCAGTTTCTTCTACGATGTGAAGAGCACGATCAGTTCCTGGATGGCGAGGCGCGCCGAGCGCAAGAGCGAAGAATACCTGGAATTGCTGGACAAGGCGAGACTCTACGACCTCAAGGGGGACCGGGAGAAGGCCATCGAACACCTCGGCAAGCTTTCCCGCAGGAACCCGGGCCGCGAGGAGACATACATCGCGCTGGCGGATATTTACGTTTCCATGGAGGATTACGAAAAGGCGAAGGACGCCCTCGATCTCGCCGAGGCAAGCCTCGGAAAGGCCGAGAACATTCTTTTCAAAAAGGTGAAGGTAAATATCGCCTCCAAGGATTACAGCAAGAACGAAGGAATATTGAAGGACATCCTGCGGATCAACGAGTCGAGTCTCGACGCGTTGAGAATGCTCAGGGACCTCTACATATGGAAGAAGGACTGGGACGGTGCCCATGACATAGAGAAGAGGATCAAGAGGTTCGTCAAGACCGATGAAGAGAACAGACGGCTTCTCGGTATTCGCTACGAGAAGGTATTTAAGCTCTTCAACGAGCAGTTCTCGGAAAACTCGGACAAGATCATCGATGAACTCAAGGAGATCATCAGCGAGGAGAAGCGCTTCATGCCGGCCTACATCCTCCTCGGCGAGGCATATAAGAAAACGGGCAAACTGAACGAGGCGGGCAGAGTCTATGGGCGGGGCTACACCAAGACCGGTCATATCGAATTCCTCCTGAAAATGGAAGATCTTTACATAGACAGGGGCGATCCCGGCGTCATTCTCAAGATCTACCGGAGAGTCCTCGATGTCTCTCCCGAAGACCATCTCATATCCTTTCTCTACGCCCGGCTTTGCCTGAGACTTGAAATGATCGATGAGGCAATAGACACCCTCAACACTCTCATTGCCGAAGGTGAAGACTTCAAAGGTCTCCATCGGGCTATGGCCGAGGCCTATATCCATCGCGGCGAACTGGAAAATGCGGTCGAGGAGTTCAGGGGCGCCTTCCCGATGGAACAGCAGGTATACATACCCTTCGTTTGCACGAAATGCCAGGCGATCAAGGAAGAATGGAGCGACTTCTGCGAGAGCTGTTCCAGCTGGAATACCATAAATGTGAAAAAAGAGGAATTTCTCCACACTGACACGACGGAACTGCGCACGCTTTACGACGAGGCAGAATGGACCAGAGGTGAATCATTATGATGGACGAGCTTCTATTATCGAATGACAACAAGGTAATCTTCCTTGTTCTTGACGGGCTCGGAGACATTCCGAATCCCGCTTTCGGTCTGAAAACCCCCCTGGAGGCTGCAGGGAAGCCGAACATTGACGGCCTTGCCACAAAAAGCGGTATCCTCGGCAGGATCATACCTGTCGATACCGGCGTCACCCCCGGCAGCGGCCCGGGCCACCTGAGCCTCTTCGGGTATGACCCCGTTGTCGACGAGATCGGGCGTGGGGTTCTCGAGGTTCTTGGCCTCAACATGGACCTTCGCGACGGCGACCTGGCGGCGCGGGCCAATTTCTGCACCATCAAGGACGGCCTTGTGACCGACCGGAGGGCAGGCAGGATCCCCACAGAGGAGACCGAGCGGCTTTGCGCCACGATCAGCGCCTCCGTCAAAGAAGTGGAAGGCGTCGAGGTCATCATAAAACCGGGCAAGTCTCATCGTTTTGCCGTGATATTCAGAGGGGCGGGCCTCTCGGACAAGCTTACCGATGCCGATCCTCACAAGGACAATAAACCATTCGTATATACAGGCGCGAAGACGGCCGATGCCGAGCTTGCCGCCCGCGTGATCAACGGCTTCATCGATAGGGTCACGGATCTTCTGAAAGCGGAGCCCGTGGCCAACGGGGCGCTTCTTCGCGGTTTTTCCCAGAAACCCGACATAAAACCCTTTACCGCGAAGTATCGCATGAAGGCGCTTGCCATAGCCACCTATCCCATGTACCGCGGGATCGGAAAGGTCCTCGGCATGGATGTCAAGGACGAACCGGGCAGTTACGAGGAAGCCGTGGCGATACTGAAAAAGAATTACAACGACTACCAGTTCTTCTTCTTCCACGTGAAGGAGACAGACCTTGCAGGTGAAGACGGCAATTTCGAGGAAAAGGTCAAGGCAATAGAAGTTGTCGACAAGATCGTCCCCGAGATAGCCGGTCTCAATCCTCATGCGCTTGTCGTCACCGGCGATCATTCGACGCCCTGCCCGCTCAAGGGCCACAGCTGGCATCCCGTTCCCCTTCTTATCGTAACGAAAACAGGTGAGACGGACGGCCTTGCCTTCCACGAAAAGAACTGCATTGCCGGGAGCGTGGGAACGATATACAGCAAAGAACTCATGGCCCTTGCCCTTGCCCACGGAGGGCGGCTCGACAAGTACGGTGCTTAGCTTTCTCAATTCAGCATTAGCCCTCTTTTATCCCGAATCCTGTGTTGTGTGCGGCGCAGATGGCAACACTCTCTGCGGACGCTGTGCCGATGAATTTCGGATGGTCAGGCAAAACGAAGTCTGTCCCGTCTGCGGCAGGTGGCTGGGCACGTCGATCCTGTGCGGCGCATGCAGCGGCGCAAGGATGTGGTTCACGAAAGGCGTCTACGGGTTCTATTATGAAGGGGCCCTGCGCGATGCCATCCACGCCTTCAAGTTCAATGGCAGAAAAGAGGCGGGCAGACAGCTCGTGCGCCTTATCGAGGACAAGATCCGCTCCCTGGGCGGCCAATTCGATTGCATCGTACCTGTCCCCGTATCGGAGAAACGGCTTCGCGAAAGAGGTTTTAACCAATCCTCCATCATATCCGAAGAGATCGCGGCCATCACGGGCGGGGACCTTAATTGCCGGGCCCTCGTAAAATGCGGCGGGACCCGCGACCAGTTCACGCTCTCACGGAGAGAGCGAAAAAAGAATGTAAGAGGCGCTTTCACCATAGATGACAGGTCATCGGTGGAAGGCAGGCGCATCCTTCTCGTCGATGATCTTTTCACGACAGGATACACAGCCTCGGAGGCCGCGCGAACCCTTATCGCATCGGGATCCGCCGCTGTGACCCTCTTTGCCCTCGCAAGGACGCCCTGATGAAAAAAGTCATTGTGCTCGTTTCAGTGTGCGTTGTGCTGGCGGCTCTTGCGGTCTTCATTACGGCGCATAACCTACCCGCCGTCATCTCCCATTTTATCACGAGGTCGACAGGTATCGTGGTCAGGATCGAGCGGGCAAACATGTCTTTCACCGATGGTACCATAGTCATCGGCCTTGGCAACATGCAGTTCAAAGGCGCCCTTTCCGGCAAGGTCGGTCAGGTGACGGCACGGATGTTCTTCTCCCGGGGCCTCTATTTTGAAAGGCTCACGATCAAGGATTTCGATATTGTAATCGGCAATATCGACATGGGAAAGCAGGATTTTTCCGGCTCCGTCGGCCTTCTCGAGGTCTCTAACGGCATCGTCACCGCCGGGGGGCGCAAGCTCGTCGTCGGATCCATCGTTGCCCAGAATATCAACACGAAGAAACCGCTTCTCTTCGTGGCGTCCATCACGGATCCCGATCATGCCGGCAAGGTGAGGGTGGTGGGGGGCAGTGTCATCGAGAACAACAAACACCGGGTCAAGGGATCCGTCGAGGTCGATGCCTTCGGCCTAGAGAAGATAGATCCGATCCTGGGCGGCGTCGTAAACGGCAAAGGCGAATTCACCTTCTATGACGGAGCGCTAACGGTTACCGGCACGTGCGATTCGCCAAGGCTTACCATACGGGACACCTGGCTCAAGAAACCCCTTGTTGTCGATAAGGTGACTGCAAAGTCGACCATCCGTTCGAAGGGTTCCGATGTTCAGATAGCCGTTTACGACACCGCGTATCGCACTGCGCCCTTTACGATCGATGTAGCGATGAAGAACTTCGTCTTTTCCCGGCTGGACATAACATCCGGTTTCATACCTATGAGCGCTGTCAGGGAATACCTGCTGGTCGAGGACGTGGGATATGACATCTGGGCGTATATCCTGAATGGGTACCTGAAAATCAAGAAGATAACCTACGAAAAGAAAGCTCCCTTTAAGGCCGAACTGGAATTGAAGAACGTGACCGGTGCTTATGAGGGCAAGAATCTTACGGATATCTCGGGTCTGTTGAACGTGGTAGAGAGCAAGGGGACCTTTTCCGAGGGAAAGGGTTCTTTCAAGGCGAGCACCTTCTATGGTCTCAAGGGCACCATTGATTTTGGAAAAAAGCCGCGAATACAGGTGGCGGGCAAGTATATCGTCGACCTGCAGCACCTGGCCGAATTTGTGGATATGAAGGATGTTTCCGTGGTGAAGGGCATCGCGCAGGGGACAATAGAATTGGACAGCGCAAACGAGAAGGGCCTCAAGCTGGGCGGCTCGGGCAGGATAAACGACGCAGAGGTTGTGTGGAGGGGACAGGGCTTCCTCGTGAACGGTCCCTTTCAGCTGGTCGGACGGGAATTGGCCTTCAACCCCGTCACTGTGACAGGGAAGGAGACGAACGTGACCTTAAGCGGCACATGGGGTCCCGAGGGCCTTTCGAGCGCCGTAAAGGGTTACATGGATGCCGGCCTGATGGGGAGGATCACAGGCAAGCCCATCAAGCTATCGGGAAAGGCGCTGGTCGATGCCCACCTTACCGTCGCGGACGGCCAGATCGGAACCTACGGGAACGTCAATATGGACGATCTCGTCTTTGCCTTTCCGGGATTCATGAGAAAGACGAAGGGCGTTCCCAGCAAGGCCCAGGTGAAATTCACACGGAAGAAAACGGGCGAAATTGTCGTTGACGATCTGACGGGAAATCTCGACATCATTCATGTCAAGGCCGCCGGCACGATATCCAGCGAAGGAAAGATTGACAGCCGGGTTTCCCTGCGCGCCAGAGACACGGGACGGGCAGCGTCGCTTTTTTACTTCGGCGAGGATGTCAGAGGCGGAGATGTCTTTATCAACCTGACTGTCAAGGACCTTGTATTCCCCCTCACGAAGCTTCCCTGGGTCGTCGGTTCCGCCACCATGAAAAAAGGCTTCATGAAGATACCCGGCATTCCCGGGATCATGCGCAACATTGACCTTGCAGCCGATTTTCGTGGCCACGAATTCGATGTTGCGGTAAGCGGACTGAAGACGGGCCAGAGCGTCCTTCGAAATGCCTCTCTGAAGGTGAAGGGTTTCGAGCAGCCGAAGTTCGACCTCATTGTCAGCATGGACAAGCTGAATACGGCGGATTTCAAGAGCGGCGGAGAATTCAGGATAGCGAGCATGCAAAAAAGCGGCGTGCTCGCACGCTCAAGCGGCAACCTGTCGGTTAGGGCCAAAGACCTTAACCTCGGTTCCATTCCGGCAAAGGACCTTGAAATAAACGCCTTCATGACTGACCGAAAAATAAACGTATCGGACCTCAAACTGCGCATATTCGACGGCGAGACGGACATCAAGGGCATGATGGATCTTTCCGGGGCTGCGCCCTCTTTGTACGCGACGGGGAGAATGGCCCGGGTGAAGGCCGGACTCTTTCTGGCCGCCATGGGAGGCACGTCCCAGGAGATCTCCGGTGAGGCCTTCATTAACGGTACCCTCAAATCGGAAGGGACCACGCTAAAAGACTTCAAGGCCAATCTGAACGGCGATACCGCCGTTTACAGCAGGGACGGGGTGATCAAAAGATGGAAACTTCTCTCGAAGATCTTTGCCCTCCTTAACGTATACGACCTGGTAAGGGGCAAGATCGATTTCGGCAAGGACGGATTGACCTACAAAAAGATGGGTGCTTCCTTTACCATTAACAAAGGGGTTTACCATACCACCAATTTTCTCCTCGACAGTTCTTCCATGGTGATCACGGGGGCCGGCGACATAGATATCAGCAAGGAGACCATCAACGGCACCCTGGAAGTGTCGCCTCTCGTGGCGCTCGACAGGACGATCGATAAGATCCCTCTCGTGAGGAGCATCCTGAAGAACAAGAACAAAGGCTTTCTCTACGTTACGTACAAGGTCTCGGGTTCCTTTGGCGATCCCGATATCGATACGAACTACGTGGGGACGGTGGGCACAAAATCACTGGAGATTCTGAAGAACATCCTCGTATTTCCCAGGGAGGTCTTTGAGGCAAAATGAAGATCGGTATCGTAGGCGCTGGAAAGGTCGGCATATCCCTGGGGTACGTCCTCAGGGGCAACGGGGTTGAGGTCGTAGCGATCTCTGACGGTCTTCAATCCTCGCTCGAGACCGCGCGTGGATTTCTCGGCACGGACATGCTCTATACCGCCGACAACATGAAAGTTGTCGAGAACTGCGACGTTGTGGCGATTACGACGCAGGACAGGGCGATCAGCGACGTTGCGCGGGCGATAAGTGAATCGACTGACGACCTCACGGGAAAACTTTTCTTCCACACATCCGGCGCCGATCCGTCGTCAATACTCTCACCTCTTGATACCAGAGGAGCCCACCTGGGATCTCTGCACCCCCTGCAGACTTTTCCCGATATTGAAAGCGCCATTGAGGTTCTGCCTGACACGAGCATATTTATTGAAGGGGACGAGAAGGCCCGCGCGACGCTCAGTTTCATCGGCGAAAACCTCGGGGCGAAGGTTTATACCATCACGGGAAAAGACAAGATCTTCTATCATCTTGCCGCCGTGTTTGTCTGCAACCTCCTTTCCGCTCTCATGTATGCCGGGGCGGGCGTTATGAACCGAATAGACATCGATTTTGAGCCCTTTCTCTCCATCATAACGGCAACGATGAAGAACATAGAGAACAGGGGGCCGCTTGCAGCACTGACAGGCCCCATCGTGCGCGGCGATGACAAAACCGTTCGTTCCCACCTGGCGGCGATGTCGGACATGGAACTCCACAAGGATATCTACCTGGCTCTTTCACGGATGGCCCTCGAGATGGCGATCGAAAGGAAGGCACTCGATCACGAGCAGGCCGAGACCCTCCGCCACCTTTTGAAAGGTTCCTGAAAGGGCCCGGATCTACCTGTCACGCGCCGGGTTCAAGCTCCGTTGACGAAAGATGCACCCGGTGTTATCATCATTGACGGCACTACCCCATGATGCCTCGTCATGCAACATGATGCAGGGAGGGAAAATGGATTTTGGCGATCTCCTCACCAGACATCGTGACAGTATCGTCGGTGAATGGATCCGCAGGCTTCGCACCGAAGTGAGCCCCCGATATTCCGGGCGTCCCGTCGATGAGTATAACCGGACGATATCGGCGGCATTTGATGCCTACTTTGCGGCCCTTGTCCGAAATGATTATTCCAGGATTGATTTAGTAGCACAGGAGATAGGGAAATTCCGGTTCGATGCCGGTTTTACGTTATCGGAAGTACAGAAAGCCTTCGAACTCTTCGGGCTTCTGGTCATTCCCATCATCGTAACCGAGATGGAAGGATCGGCGCCGGAAACTATCGCCGCCCTGGAGCGGGTCAGCCTGTGCCTTAATTACACCATCCACCGGTTCAGCGACTCCTTCCAGACCATTTCGGAGCAGGAAATACGCAACTACGCCCAGATGCTCGAGGTCAAAGTACAGGACAGGACGCAGCAGCTCGCGGAGTCTGAGGCAAAATACCGGACCCTGGTCGAGGAGATTCGCGACGGATACTTCGTGAATCAGGATGGCAGGATCGTTTTTTCGAACAGGGCCTTCGCGATGATGCACGGTTACACCCTGGAAGAGGTTATCGGAAGGCCGTACACCGATTTTGTGGCACCGGAATCTCTGGAGGAAGTCAGCAGAACTTACAGGAGCAGGATACGGGACAGGCAGGCCAGGGAACACTATGTTTATAAGCGGCTTCATAAGACTGGAACGGCTTTGCCCACCGAGAACAAGGTCGTCGTCACCGTGTATGACGGTCGGAAAGCCGCGCTCGGCATATGCCGCGACATTACGGAGCGATTGGAAATAGAGAAGCGCGTCCGTGAGGCGGAGCATCTTGCCCACATCGGCGAGATCACGACGAGCCTGGCGCACGAGATACGAAACCCCCTTTCAGCGGCCAGAATGAGCATCCAGATGCTCCTTAAAAGCCAGACTTTCAAAGGGAATGAAAGACGGCGTCTTGAAATACTTGCCCAGGAGGTCGGGCGCCTCAACAGGCTCGTCACAGAGATGCTCGATTTCGCGAGACCGATGAAGTTCGATCTTCGACCGGGCTCGCTGTCGACCCTCGTCGATTCCTGTCTCGATGCGATCGAGACGAGGATCGTGGAAAAGGACATCGTCATTACAAAAAAGATATCCGGCACGCTGCCTCTTGTAAGCCTGGACCATGAAAAGATGGAACAGACTGTGATCAATCTTCTTCTCAACGCCGTGGAGGCGGTGGACCGCGAAGGCAGGATCGATATCGCCGCCGGAGGCGGCAGGGGCAGGGCAAAGACCGTGAGGCTTCACATAACAGATAACGGGCATGGTATCGACCCTGAAAACATGCCCTACATATTCGACCCCTTCTTCAGCAGAAAATCGAAGGGAACAGGTCTTGGTCTCGCCAATGCGAAAAAGATCGTCGAGGCCCACGGAGGCAGGATAGAGGTTCTCCCGGCCGAGCCCGCCGGTACGCGGGTCATTCTCACCATACCGGTCGGTGAAGGTCGTGAGAGATAACAATGAAGACTGAAGGTAGAAAGGCATTCCCGAAGGTGCTCATAGTGGACGATGAGCCTTCGTCCCTCGAACTCCTGGACGTGTACCTGTCCGAGAAAGGATACGAGATAAGCTGTGCCGTCGACGGCCGGGAATGCTTAACCAAGGTGACCGATTTCGATCCGCAGGTGATCGTTCTTGACGTGCGGCTGCCGGATGCCAGCGGGCTCGAGATATTGAAGGAGCTCAAGGGAAGGAAGAACCCTCCCCACATCATCATTGTAACCGCTTTCCACGACATGGAAACCACCATCAAGGCAATGAAGTTCGGCGCATTCGAATACATACCCAAACCAATCGATGTTGACGATCTCGAGGCGGCAATCCAACGGGCGGTCGACCTGTCAAAAAACAGGGCCGGGGGCCTCACCGTCGGTCACGACCGCGAATTTGAAGAATGGGACATCATAGGCAAGACCAGGGAAATGAAGGAGATTTTCAAGACAATAGGGATCCTGTCCGGCAACAGGGTAACTGTCCTCATCGAGGGGGAAACCGGGACAGGCAAGGAACTGGTGGCTCGGGCCATACATTACCACGGCTCGTACAAGGATCAGCCCTTTATCGCGATCAACTGTTCCGCCATCGTTGAAACCCTTCTGGAAAGTGAACTCTTTGGACATGAGAAGGGGGCCTTCACCGGGGCGATATCCGCCAAGAAGGGCAAATTCGAGCTCGCGGGAGAGGGGACCATCCTTCTCGATGAGATCGGCGACATCCCGCTGGAATTACAGACAAAACTTCTGCGTTTTCTCCAGCAGAAGGATTTCCAGCGCGTCGGCTCGGAGAAGTCCATTCATTCCAACGCCCGCGTTATCGCTGCGACCAACCGGGACCTGGCCCTGATGGTGAAGGAGGGAAGATTCCGGGAAGACCTGTTCTACCGCCTCAATGTGGCCGCGATAAAGGTTCCGCCGCTCAGGAATCGCAGCGAGGATATCCCGCTCATCATTGAATACATCCTCAAGAAGGTCAACAGGGACCTTGCCAGGAAGATCGATCAGGTCGAGAAGCGCGCGCTTTCGAGGATGGTCCAATACCCCTGGCCGGGCAACATAAGGGAACTCGAGAACATGCTGATCCGGGCAGCGATGTACACGCAGGGCAGTATCATCCTCGATTCCGTGGTCGCCCCGCTCATCGAAGAAGCACGAAAGACGGACACGGCCCTGGCGAACGAAAAAGGCCCCGCGATGACAGGGCTCTCAGGGGGAGAAACGGAAAAAGACAGGATACTGCGGGTTCTCCAGGAGATGCACTGGCATTACGGTAATACCTGCAAATCTCTCGGGATCTCCCGCCCTACTCTGACCAAGAAAATGAGCCAGTACGGAATCGCGAAAAAAAGGTAATAAAACACGTATTCTTCACGTTGTATCTAAAGTTCTCCTCCAACCTGCGCTGGAATGACGGAAGAATTGATTTTCCGGTTCCGTGTTCAGATTCAGAGATTAAGGCGGGCATTGCGATTCCCTCAATCATGGGGTATATTATCTCTCGCGCATCGGCCAGACAGGACTCTGCGATGTAATCACCTTTGCGTATCAGGAGGTATTCTTAGCCATGCTTAGTTATTCGAGACAAGTTGTCATCTGCGGGTCAGTTCGCAAAACGTTGGAACAAACGATCGCGCAGAGCAGTGATATCGGTTTAAGGGCAAAGATCAACGGTATTCCCACGACGGAGAGTGTTTTGAGGGCCGTAAGCCTGTTTCCAAACATAAATACCGAAGAAGATCTGAAGGATTTTATAATCAAGCATATAGCAAACAGTCTTCGCTTGACCGAAAGCCAGCGAGAGCATCTTCATCTGAACAGTTGAAAACGGGCGCAACTCTGTACGCTATCGCGTAATTTACGGGGAGCCTGTCATTTAAGTTCTTTCAGACGAAAGATCAATGCGCTTGCCAGTATTGTGAGTATACCGAGAATCGTAATGCCCAACCTGAAACTGTACAGGTCCCCGGAAACTCCAAGAAGATAGGGCGTGACGCCCCCTCCTGCGAAGAAGCTCAAGGCAAGGATAATTCCCGTGGCAAGCCCCCTCATTTCCCTGCTGAATGTTTTTGCAATAGCCACAAGGCCCACGGGGAAAAAGCCTGTCACGAAGAGCGCCTGAAGAAAAAGGACGGCACCCGTGCATCTGACGGACGCCAGACCGAGAAGAACGGTCAAGACGCCGGTGATCGCCGTCATGAAGAACATGATCTTTCTCAGGTTGAACCTGTCAACGACAAAGCCGCACGCCACCGCCACACCGATCGATGCCAGCCGTGATACACCCAGGATGGTATTGGCAAAATCAATACTCAGCCCCAGTTCCTTTGTCAGGTAGAGA
The DNA here is from genome assembly GCA_002412715.1 of Deltaproteobacteria bacterium UBA5205. Lineage (GTDB taxonomy): Bacteria > Desulfobacterota > Syntrophorhabdia > Syntrophorhabdales > Syntrophorhabdaceae > Delta-02. The sequence goes on along the minus strand of DHVP01000008.1, from coordinate 43,907 downwards.
GGCGTGATGGAATAAATGCCGAGATTGGACCCGGCGCCGAAGATCCAGATAACAGCCATGACCCAGAGAGACCGTATCCTGACGATATCCCTGAATATCGCCCGGGGAGGGTTAAAGATTTTTACCTCGCTGCTGACAAGAAGGAAGACGACCCCACAGGCAAGGAAGACGCACCCGTAGACAACAAATATCCCGCGCCAGGGGAAATAATGGAGAAGAAGAAGGCAAACGAGAGGTGTGGCGAAGATGGCGAGTGAGGCCCCGATATCATGAATGGCGATAGCCTTGCCCCAGTTCTTTTCAGCGTAGTATTCCGTGATCAGCGGAATGGCCGCGGGTATGTACAAACCGACGGAAAAACCGAGCACAAAGGAAAAAATGTAGAGCAAAAAGAAATTTTGAACGAGGGGAATAAGAAATGTCGTCAGGCTCAACTGCGCCAGAGACACCACGATCGACCTCTTGTAGCCGATCCTGCCCGCCAGCAGACCGGAGGCGATAACGGCGATACCATATCCGGCCGACATGAATATGAAGATGGCGCTCGCCCGTGCATGGTTAACTATGAACTCGTCCTCCAGGAGAGGCAGAATCGGCGAGAAGACTATTCTGGCCGAAAAGTTGACGAACCAGATGAATAACATAAAAAGGAGGAAAAGAAGCGCCCTGCCTTTAAGGTGGGTATACCGTTCCATTGTCCTACTTTAACCTGATAATCTCCTGATTTCTACATGACTTTTCATTGAGAGATAAAGAAATATCCATTGCGCATTCCGAACCGTCCCGTCCGTAGACTCACGGAAGTACATGAATCGCTTTCCAGTAAATGGAACTGATAAGGATCGAAATGACGACAGAAACAGCATATGCGCCGCCGCCGAGGGCCACATGACGGGCGCTCCAGCCCCTTGATTGTGTTATCGTATCGCTGATCATGATAAAGGGCTGTGTGTAGGCCAGGAATAAGCTGTTCCCTGCGGCTATCACGGCCACGCTTACCAGTACCGGATGCAAACCGAAGTTCACGAAGAGCGGTATAAACAACGGGGACGTCAGGGCAATTGTGGAAAACCCCCACGGCACATCTATGAAACGGATCAGCCAAAACCCCACTGTTACCACGATCAGGAACGTAAGCGGCGTTTGCGCCAGCGAAAGAACCGCGGGCTCTACGAAAGGTTGGATCCACCCGGATATTTCGGCCTTGGCAAAGATCCCGGACAGAGAGACCACCACACCAAAGAAGACTATGATATCCCAGTTGACGCCTGTTCGAATCTCGGTAAATGTGATGACCTGAAACAGAATCAGTGCCAGGACCGCGGTCATTGCACATGCTGCTGTCGAGATATGATGGTATCGTTCCGTTGCAAAAAGCGCCAGCGCACCCGCCAGGATAATACCGGTGACGATCTCCTGCACGCTGATCTTCCCTAGCGCATGGTACTGTTTCCGGAACGTCTCCTGTGTGATGGCCAGCGGAGCCTTCGGTTTCAACAGGATATAAATAAGGCCGACGAACAGAATGGTTATGATGAACCATGGCACCGCCATTATCTTAAACCACATGTCGAACGTAGCCAGGGGCTTCATTTCCGGTGGAAGAAACCCCAGCATGAAAGGCCCCCAGAGAGACCCCGTCAACCACCCGGTACCAGGCAGAACGGCTGTTCCCCAGGCCACAAGGCAAATGAGAGCGGAGCCCCGTGACCTGTCTTCGAGCCTGCAGGCCTCGACAAGGTTCATGGCAATGGGCATAACGACGGAAAGGCGCACCGTGATCGATGGAGTCAACGCCGACAGGACCAGCCCGATTATGAACCAGCTGACAATAATAGTGAAATAGGTCGGCCGGAAGCTTTTCAAAACAAAATAGGCTATCCGTTTTCCAAGACCTGTTTTGGCAAGGGCATATCCGAGATAGAGGGCAGGGATGAGTACCCAGACACCTGAACTTGTGAATCCGCTTGTTACAACCTGGAGCGGCAAACCGAAAAACAGCGCCCCGCAAATAAGAGCCGCCGCCCCCGCAAAGTATGGCACATTCCCCGGTCTGAATATCCACAGGCCCAGGGCAACGAGAACTGTCGCGCAAACATAGTGACCCTGATCCGGCAGTCCGCTGAAGGGGCGCAGGACCGCCAGAAACCCGGCGCACAGGACAAAGATCAGCGTACCCAGCACCTTTGTGTGCCTCACGAAAACCTCCCTTTTCTGCAACTGCAAAGCGCTAGGATATCATATTTCACGGGCACAGGCATCGGTAAAGCCCGAGAATATGAGTACCGGCTGCATTTTTAACTTTCATAACAGCTTTCAAAGAATAATGAATGGCCTGAATCAAAAAATTATCTGTTCATGAAAACCCGTATCGCGTGTATACTCATTATGAAGTGCACGCAAGGCGGGTTGTTTCACGTAAACGTTCCATCTGATCCAAAACAGGGGACGCATTGACCATACTATCGGGAAAGCCCTTTTTTACAAGAGAGCGAATGAGGTTCCTTCTCAGGAAGGTTGTCCTCCCGCTGTTTTTGGTCTATATCTGTTTGGGGATCGCCACCGCGATACGGAATATGAATGTAAAGAACGATGAGTATGCGGCGGTGCTTCTGTCCGATCATGCATTTTGGGAATATGACTACTGGGCATCTCCGTGCGCTTTTCTCGGGGCCTACATTCCGTGGACACACTATTTCAACAACAGGAACATGAAGGTGAAATGGATCTTCCGCGCAAAGGGCCGCGATTTCCAGAAGGTCCTTCAGGACAAGGACTGCCAGAGCCTGGTACTGGTCGGGCATGGGGACTCCGACTGCTGGCAGGCAACGGATGTGGAGATATCAGTCATCGAGGCCACTGCGATGATGGAAGGCGTACCAAAGAAGAGGGGTGAATGGCTGCAGCTTACTTGCGGGAGCCAGAACACGTTTTTTGGGAAAATGGGCGACCGGGTAATGCAGGACAGGAAGAAGGTCTACACGTACCCCAAACCTGTCAACACATATATCCTGGTCTTCGATGCCCTCTCAGGCTTCACATACCTGAAATCTTTAAACCTTTGAATCAATGACGTAACATTCGACACCGGCGGGACAGGTACGGACGAGATGTACCTCCCGCAAGACGCCGACCGGTCGGTTCAGAAGTGCGTGACGTGTCCGAGCCATAGAAAGAAGGCGACAGCTATGACATGAAGTATCCACCAGTTTACCGAGAAGATTTTGAAATGGTTCATACTATCTCCATAGGGCGTGCCCTGCGTAATAGACAGCTGCAACGGCAAGGAGATGAATCAGCCACCAGCCCAGATTTGGATAGCGAAAGGTCATCCCCTTCTTTTCAAGAGCAGCGTTGTAGCCCATAACCTCAAGATCGAACAGCACCTTTCCCGTAAAGAACTTTCCCCACACGATCAGGATGTCGGGAAACGTTGTCATGAGGAGGATATTACCGGGATTCAATTCGTCGGGCGGGTGGGCAAAGGAGAAGTGGGCCATGGTGATCGTAGCGATTATAACGATGAAGCCATTCAAAACGTAGCCGTAGTGTATGGTCTTCCGCCAGCAAAAGAGCAGGGGAACAACAACAATGCTGAGAAGGCCGGCAACAAAGTTGATCAGGAAAGACGTGTTGCTGGTAAAAGGGTGTATGCGCAGGTGGAGCAGAAAACCGCCCGCGGCCATGGTGACGAGGGCCGCAAGCAGAAGGGCCCTGACGTAGCTTCTTATGGTCATTATTTCCTCCGGAACCGATTTCTGCTGTTTCCGATCCCCCGTGACGAAGTCTGAAGAGCGAAGAATAAAAGGGGTTGCCTTCCTCTCCATCCCGTTCCGGCTGCGAGCCGTGAAAATAATAGAAGCACTCCCTCTTGTATTGTCAACACGAGGTCGACCATTGTGCGGCTTTGGCCGCGGGCTTTCCAGAGAATGGGAAATGGAAATCATGGATGGGGAAGACAGGCAATGGGCGATAGGCAGCGGGTAATGGGTAAATTTTTGAAGAGCTTGTCTTTGGAGGGTGCGAATGAGTGTACAATATAGGCAGGAAAGTCGAGGATGCTGCGGAGAAACATACATCTGGTGCTCATGCCCGGTATCGATGGTACGGGGATATTCTTCCGTCCGTTGCTTCGCGCCCTTCCGCCCGACATATTGGCTCGTGTGATAACCTATCCCGCCGGAGGAGCACTCTCGCTGGCCGAACACGCCGGATTTGTCCGGGAGTTGCTGCCCCAAAACGATGTCGTGCTGGTCGCGGAATCCTTTTCGGGTCTTGTCGCGCTGATGCTCCTCCACGACCCTCCCGGGCAGGTCAAGGGTGTTGTCTTCAGCGCGGCATTCGCCGAACCGCTCCATCGCCTGTTGATCCGAGTCGCCACTTTTCTCCCCGGGATTCCATCGCTTGTCAAAAGACTGCCTGCGGCGCTGCTGAACCATTATCTGTTCGCTCCCCGGGCCGACGAAATGCTGGAAGAACTGTTGCGCGACGCGCTGCCCCGGCTTTCCCCCGGTGCCCTCAAGCACCGTGCCGGTCTTGTCGCCCTGGGTTATCCTTTTCCGGAGGAATGGTTCGGAATACCCTGCCTGTACCTGCAGGCGGCAAGGGACCGCGTCGTCCCGCAGAAAGCCGCTGACTGGTTCGCTGAGCATTTTGTCAATTTGGAACTCGCCCGGTTCGATGCCCCGCACTGTCTCCTGCAAACAAGACCCCGCGAATGCGCAGACCGGATAGTGAGATATGTGGACCGGATTGCCCGCCAGGGGGGCGGAGCCGGATAGCGACAGGTACATCGGTGAAATGTCTCAAACAAACCAAACGTATTCTTTGACAGTGCCTTTTCAGCATGCGATATTGGAGGAGAAAAGGGGCGCGCGGGAACAGATTCGCCTGCCCGGATGTCTCATCAGAAGGAAACAGGACATGCATCTTTCCCCGAGGTGACGACGTGATACGAACAGGTGATGAACAGGTAAAAAGGGTCGTTCTCTTCATTGTTTTTTTTCTGGTCGTTTCATTCATGACGGTCCATTCAACGTTCGGAGCACAGGGTGATGATGACATCTCCGCGATACTGGCAGAGTTGAATAAGAAACTCGCCGTTAAGACGGAAGCTGTAAAAACGGTAAAGTTCAACTTAAAGCTCATCAGCGATACTGACAACCAGTTGAAATCAGTCGACCGCCGGATTGAGAATCTCAAGCCGACAATCGAGCAGAACAGGGCAAACTGCAACGGAACATACAAGGAGCCGGAGTATAGTTACTGGCTCAAATTCTGCGGCAATCTGCAAAGGCAGGCGGACGATCTGTATGCCGGCCAGAACAGTCTTCTCCATAAGCGCGCAAAGTATCTCTCGGCGGCGCAAGGCGCGGAGCGAACGCATGATACGGCTGACCGGTCGATCAAGATGCTGCTCGCCCGACTGCGGGTAAACATGATGTTGAAGCGGTGCGAATGCAGCGGAAAAAGCACACTGGAGGCCACGGTCACGTGCTATCGAGTCTGCTACGAAGGTGCAAACGATCCGGGGCACACAGTCCCCAGCCCGATTGACAATAAAATGAGGTAGCTGAAGAATGTTGGTAAGGGCCAGGCAATTTTCGATTACGCATGCAAGAGACTTCCTTGCCGCCGGCTGTGCGCACGTAGATGACGCCTGCACGTACCCCGATCTTGCGGATGTTTCCGAAATTAACGCTGCCGGGTATGGAGTGATGCACGGTGATTGCGAGATCCATTGCCGCGGGGAAGTATACAATGCGGTGATAGAATCAACGGGGAAGCGATATTTTCTGGCTTATATCGAGCCGTCGGGAACCCAACCGCCCAGCCGTGAAGGTCCAACGTCCGAACCTGCACGGGCCGTGCTTGAGAGCCCCGGCCCGCCGATATCTGAAACCCATAAATCATTTACAGGGGGCAAGAGCAGACGGGCAAGGATCGTCAAATACATTTTCGCGGCTTTTATCGTAGGAATATGTATCTGGATCATACACTCAAGCATGTCCAGGAAAGAGGTTCGGGACAGGTACGATTCCGCCTACAGGGCAGCGGTAGAGCTCCTCAGCCAGATACCCCCGGCCAAGGACCTGCAGGCCGGAGACAGGACCAGGTTTGAATATGCCGCGAAGCGCCTTGATGATGCCTTAAGGGCAAGCCCCGATCATCCCAAAGGTCGGTACTGCCTCGGGCGTCTTTACGAGCGCTTGCGCAGGTGGGACGATGCGCTGCTGGAGTATGAAACCGCGATCCGCCTGAAGCCGAATTATCCGGAAGTTTTTCATTCCACAGGCAACCTGTACCGCCGGATTGCCTTGCCGGAAAAGGCTATAGACGCCTACCTGGAAGAGAGCCGCCTGAAGCCCCAGGACTACTCGATATACCTGAGGCTCGGCGACGCATATCTGGAAAGCAAACGTTGGGATGACGCGATACGGGCTTACACGAAATGCGCGGAGGTGTTTTCTCTTCATGATGTGTGTTCCTTGCGTCTTGGGACAGCGAATATGCGAGCAGGCCGCAATCGGGAGTCGACCAGGGCAATAGCGGACACCGTAAACCATGCCCCTCAGGATATCGAAGCAAACTATAGCCTGGGTTTGTCGTACCTGAAGATGGGCAACCGCGAGATGGCCGAGATGCAGGTCGAAGTCCTTGAGGCCCTGAGTACCCAAACGGGCGCCGCAAAGGCTCACGAGTATGCGGGCAAGCTGGCAGACGCAATCCGAAACGAATACAAGACCAGAAGCCGGTAAATCACGCACACCTTCTTCCTGAAACGGCCGTTCCATAACCGTTCCTCGCGATTCACCGTTTTAAATGGTAATCCGGTGCCCCCGCCTGAGACGCTTGAATCGGCCATGCAGGTTGGCCGGCATGCCGCATTCACTGAGCGGTGCTATACTTGGATTAGAGGAAGTTTATTATAAAGGGGGTGATGAAAGATGCTCATGCCAACCAAAATTCTTGTACCGACGGATTTCTCGGAGTATTCAGACCGGGCATTAGCGCAGGCGCTGGATATAGCGAAGCAGTACAAGTCGAAGGTTTTCCTTCTCCATGTTGTCCACGAGCATGTTTACAGCAGCGCTTTTGATCTTGCTCTTTCCGACGAGGCGGTGCGGCAGATTAAGGATGGTACGGCGGCGTGGGCCGAGGAAAGTTTGCAGAAACAACTCGATAGCTTTCCTGAGGCAAATGAGGTAGAGGTAGTCATGAATGTCCGTCAGGGTGTTCCGTACGAGGAGATCCTGAAGGAGGGGAAAGAGAAGGGGATCGATCTTATAGTGATCGCATCTCTGGGCAGAACGGGCATTGCAAAATACCTTATGGGTGGCGTTGCCCGTAACGTCCTTAAGGGTTCCAAATGCCCGGTGCTGCTCACAAAATGAACAAAGGTTAGTATTTACTTCCCCTTTGTTCCTGCCATGTGGGATATACTTTGCGGTGAAAATAATTTCCCCCGGGAGTATGCGTGGCAGAGAATCATTATCCCCTTGAACCTCTTTTTGGCAAGATCCTCAGTCCCTTCGAGCGATTTCTCAAGCAAACGACCTCCGGCGGCATCGTGCTCATGTGCATGACGCTGCTGACCTTGATCGTGGCCAGCTCGCCCTGGGGTGACCCATACAGGCATTTATGGGACATACCCATCCGTATCGGTGCGGGCTCATATAATATTGAAATGTCACTCCATGTTTGGGTAAACGAAGGCCTGATGACCCTTTTCTTTCTGCTGGTGGGCCTCGAATTGAAGCGCGAAATAATGGTGGGGGAACTGGCCTCACTGCGTAATGCCGCCCTTCCCGTGGCAGGGGCACTGGGCGGGATGCTCACGCCGGCTCTCATCTACTTTCTCTTAAATCCTTCCGGGCCGGCCTCGGCAGGCTGGGGGGTTCCGATGGCCACCGATATTGCTTTCTCCGTAGGCATCCTTGTTCTTCTGGCGTGGCGCATTCCGAAGAATCTCATTATTTTTTTGACCGCCCTCGCAATTGCGGACGATCTCGGCGCCGTGCTGGTCATCGCACTTTTTTACACCCAGACCATCGTAGTACCCCTTTTGGGCATTGCGGGAAGCTTTTTAGGCGCGCTTATTCTCTTCAACCGGGGCGGCATCCGCCATCCCCTGCCATACGCGGTCCTGGGTATCCTTCTCTGGTTGGCGCTCCTGAAATCAGGGATACACGCCACGCTTGCCGGCGTATTGCTGGCCTTCACGGTTCCGGCACGCCCTATTTACACGCCGCACCAGTTTGAAGCAAGGCTCGATGATATGAGGGATGCCTTCCATAGGGAGACCATCAATTGCAGAGACGACCTGCCCCGGGGCATTACCAGCATGAGCGCCATTGCCGAGAATGTTGAAAAGGCGTCATGCGCCGTTCAGTCACCCCAACAGCGGATGGAACACAACCTCTCCCCTTGGGTCACCTTCGGTATTATCCCTCTTTTCGCTATGGCTAATGCACTCCTTGATGTCCTTGCCATGCCCTTCAGAGAGGTTATCGTCAAGCCCATAACGCTGGGGGTTATCCTGGGGTTGGTTTTGGGGAAGTTTATCGGTATCACGAGCTTCGCCTGGCTTTCTGTAAAAATCGGTCTTTCGACCCTTCCCGGCGGTGTCGGCTGGCGCCATGTCATGGGCGCTGCCTGGCTCGGCGGAATCGGCTTCACAATGTCGCTGTTTATCGGACAATTGGCCTTTGCAGGCAGACCCTCCCAATTCGAGGAAGTCAGGATCGGTGTCATGATAGCATCCCTGATATCCGCAATCCTGGGCCTCGCCTGGCTCTACCTCAGCGCCCGAAAATCGACACCTACCCGTTGAGCCCGGCGGAGGCTGCCGGGACGGGAAGGATGACTGCCCGGGCAGGCAATAGACGGTTTTCCCCTTGCACAAGAGTGAGAATTCGGATAGAAATAGAGGAGCAGCGTCGAAATGCCCGGGGCTGTCACCGAACGACTCGCAGGAGCGGAAAACCGACTGATGAGGAGTAGTACCATGAAGAATAATGCGGCAACACTTTCGATGCGATGTGTTGTTTTACTTGTGACGTTGTTAATCGTCCCTTTGATGGCCGCGGCCGGGGAAGTTGGGTACAGCGCCATGGTGATGGGTGTGAAGGGCAAGGTTCTCGTGCGCCACGGGGGAGCAAAAAAAGCTGTCGATCTTGGATGCCTGCTTTATCCTGGAGATTCCGTGGAGACAATGAACGGTGCCTCCCTGACTGTTGCTTACCTGGAGTCGGGCCAGGAGGAGCAATGGTCCGGAGCGGCAAAGTTCCTTGTTGAGAAAAACGGCAGTAAGCCTGCTGCTGCCCGGATAAATAAAAAAAACAGAGTCACTGTGCCGCAGATAGTATCGGCGCAAAAAGGAAGCTTGAAGTTAAGGGGGCTGAAACAACTCAAAATGGAGGTGGGGGGTCTTTCGAATACAATGACTATCGAGGAAAGGCCGACATTTATCTGGAGCCCCGCCCAGGCCGTAGAGAAGTACAGGGTCAGATTTTATTCGTTGTCTGAAGACGAACCTGTATGGCAGAGGACAACGCAAAGCGCCGAGTTGCCTTTCCCGTCCGGCGAGCCGCCTCTGAATCCCGGCACCAAATACGAATGGGTAATTGAGTCGCTTAAAGATGGTTATGTTGTCGCTCAAAAGCGCAGCTGCTTCAGCCTGCCTCCGGATAGTGAATTGGTGGAAATCAAGAAGGGGATTAGTGACTATCGGACGCAGCTCATGGCCAATTCCGTGGATACCGCGGTCCGGCTTCACTTTATTCTGTTCCTGGAGGAGCACCAGCTGTACGATGACGCTCTGGCGCACTATGCGATCCTTCAAAAGCAATACGGAGAAAGTAAGTCCCTGGCTGAGAGGCGGAAAATACTTACCGACCTCAGAAGTTTGAATTGCCCGACCTATTGAATCCCTACTATCGAAAATATCTTTTCTCCTATGCGGTCATAGCACTGCTTGTCAGCCTCCTTGTTGTCCTGTCCGACTTCAGTATCATTCCCGGAAAAGGTACCTGGAACGAACTGGAGCTGCGGTCAATCGACTTTAGATTCCTGTTCAAGAAACAACCCGGGAACGATACCGCAAAGAAGATTGCAGTGATCGTCATCGACGAGAAGAGCTACAAAAAGATAAATCAGCCGTTGATCTTTTATCATACCCATATCTCCGAAGTAATAGACTATCTCGTTGGGAAAGGGGCGAAGACGATAGGTCTCGATATCGAGCTCCCTTCCATCTCCCTTGAAGGTAAAGTTGAGGGGGGCTATGAGAGCGTCTATATGCGGTCTTTCCTGGAGGCCAGGAAGAAAGGCGTCAATATTGTCATCGGCTTTTCTTCACGGGAAAACGCTCCTCTCCAGGGCTACCTTATGGCTGCCGGGGAGGCGAATCTTGCGGCGTTCCACCTGACGGAAGATTCGGACGATCACATACGGAGGCAGCAGCTATACTTTGACGATGGGGGAAAGAGATATTATTCCATGCCGTATCTGCTGGCACGGAATTTTACCGATCGGCAGGTGGCCGCTCCCGGCAAGACCATCCTTATCGACTACTCCCTGCTGCAAAATATCCCCGTCTATTCCTTTGATGATGTATATGAGTCAAGCAAGAAGCCGGGCAACGATCACGGGAATGCATTTGAGAACAAGATTGTAATAATAGGCTCATCCCTGTCCTTCGAAGACAAGCATTCGACGCCGCTGTCCTTTCTCAGCGGCAGGATGACGGATGGCGCAACGATTCAGGCCGGTACGCTGGCAACCCTGCTGTCGGGAAGCATTTTCCGAGAACCCGGTGTCGTATCGGGGGCCTTTTACATTATCGGTATTACCGTCCTGACGGTCTTTCTGTGTTACAGGCGGCGGCCTTTTCCTGCCGCCCTCCTGTGCCTTGCAGAAGCGGGCGTTCTCTTCGCGGCATCCATTTTTGCGTTCAATCATCTTTACGTTATCCGTTTTGTGCCGTTATTGTCTGCCGTCATACTCTCCTTTGCCGCAACGACGATCTTTCACTACTACACCGAGGAACACAAGAGGGCAAAGATAAGAAAACGTTTCGCCTGCTATGTGCCGGACAATATCATAGATCAGATTGTGGATGCCGATATGGAAAAGCTTACTGAGGGCGAGCAAAGAAAGCTGGCCCTGCTGTTCAGTGATATACGGGGATTCACCTCCTTCTCTGAAAGTAACAAAGACGACCCTCAAAAGGTCGTACATTTTCTCAATCGCTACCATGCGGAGATGACCGAGATTATCGTCAGGTGCGGCGGTACCGTATCCCAACTTACGGGGGACGGCATCTTTGCGTTCTTCGGCGCCCCCCTGAAGCTCGACGACCCGGTCTTCGCCGCGGTAAGCGCGGCATTGCAGATGAAGGACAGGATCTCTTATTTGAGACAGGAGTGGTTGAGGTACGGGATGGAGGACCTCCGCGTCGGGTTCGGAATTCATTTTGGCGATGTCACCGTAGGGAATATAGGGTCTGCAAAAAAAATGGACTATACGGCGATCGGCGACAATACCAATGTAGCCTCCCGCCTGGAAGGCCAAACCAAGGAATTTCATGAGACAATCCTGATCAGCGATGCGGCCTATGAGTGTGTGCGGGAGAGGATTATGGCCAGATCGCTGGGACCGGCCCGCATCAAGGGGCATAGCGAGGTAAATATCTTTGCCGTTGACGGCCAGAGGGACACCGGCGCGGGAAAAGGCAGCGATGAGGCGTGATACCTGTTCACATCAGGCCAGGAAGTCGGCATAGAGGGTGATCTTGGTGAGGTTCGCCTTCGGGATGAGCATGAACGAAATCGTGTTGGGAGATAATCCGACCGACCGGCCGTCTTCAAGGATCAAGGTTTCGGTCAGCGGATTCGGAAGGCGCAGCATTGCATCGCTATTCCTGCTCACGACGGAGGCTATCGTATCCATGCTGAAGCGTCGTTCGAATCCGTCGCTCAGGTTCAGATGAATTTTTATTCCCGATATCGCGTTATCATCCAGAGAATGATAGAGGCTGGCGATGCCCAGATTCCTGCCCGGCGTGAGCCCGTTCTCCTCGAGCCACCGCAGGACCTCAAGCACCGGGGCGCCCGGTAAGAGTACATTCTCCAGCGCCAGTATCTCGCGAAGGATCTCGCGATTCAGTCCGTCGAGCATTATATACGTTTTGAGAACAGGAGGCTTGCGAGGGTCGAATGTATGCCCGATCAACTCCGGCTGGGAAAACGCGCCAAAAACCTCTTTGAAACGCATCTGATGGTCGGCATCCCCGCCCGTTGCCTCGATTATCTCAATACTGCGTCTCCAGAGTTCCTGCCTGCTCCCGGCGTTTCCCAGATTCCAGTACGCCGAGATCTCTTCGCCGCCGGCAAGATACTCGATCGCCGGGTGGAGATATTTGACCCTCGGGTTTGTGAAATCAGATGGGTCCCGGAATACCAGTTCGCATATCCTGTGAAACAGACCGGTGCGGTATTTCAGGTGCCGCTCAAAAGTCTGCCGCGCGAGGGTGATATTTTCCCAGGGGGTGAAAAGCGGGTCCCTGCAGTCGAGCGCAACGCGCACGCTTCTTCGTGCGCCGCCCAACAGATCGATGCAGAGCGCCGGTCTCGTCGGCAGGTAATCCGGAGGTGCTCCGAGCGGCTGCTTCAAAACGGAACCGGACCAGGAACATATTCCGGCGCACAGGCCCGGCAGAATATCGGACAAGGCAAGGCGGCGGCACAGTAATTCGAATACCTCCATGTAAAAATCTTCCGCTTCTCTTTCTTCGGACAGACCCGTAGCCAGGTATTCGGGAACAAGCACGCGAGAGACGATAAGCTGCTTTGCCCACGTGAAGATCTCCGGAAAATCCGCTGAGGATGCGAGCGGCGAAAGGCCAAGGTACCCTGTGCGGATTGCCTCGTACTGCCGGGGTGTGAGCGCAAGGCGCTGATCGCCCGGCCCCAGGAGGAGCGGCGGAGAATCGTTCTCGATGTGCCAGCGCGGAGAGAGGTACCAGTTCATAGATCCTTCCCCGTGACGGCCGCCGCGGTCGTCGGCGGCAGATAGATGCTGGTTCCGCCGGGATATATGTTCTTCGCGTAGCGCGGGAGAAGGGCAAGAGGGGTTTCGAAACAGACAGTCTTGCCGCGGGCGGCTATCATCACTTTTACACAGTGAATGCCCGGATAGTTCGGCGAAAGCTCTTCCACCATGCGCGATAACATATCCCGTCGGCCCGCGGCGTCAAGATCATAACCGATACCCCCTATTATCGTGTGCAGGGAAGGGCATGCATCCTTTACGGAATCAGGGCGAAGAAAGGCGAATCCCTCAAAGGGGTCGAAGTCAAAGTCGATAAAACAGGTATCGAAAGATGATACTCCGGGGAGTATCCGAAGTCCCAGACCGCGTTCGTCGGCCAGACGGAGCAACACGTTGACGGGATGGCAGCCGACCCGGGCATTCCCGTATAGCGCGAATACCACCCGCTCCTCACGTTGACTGGTATCGGCCACGTCGAGGGCTATGCGTTCGAGCATTGCGGTTCGGGGAAGGCCCTCGTCGAAGTGGAACTCGAGGGATGTGACATTCGGGTTGATTGCCCTCAGAAAGTCTATCCGGGGAGGCGGGTCAATGGCCAGGACCACTGTGGCGTCGCGGATCACGGCAAGGCCGGCGAGGGAGCAGTCACGCATCATATCCATGCCGTAGCTTGCCACCACGATCTTTTCCTTGAATCCTTTCTCCCGGGCGCCGGCCCGCGTGACCAGAAGCCGCAGGTCCAGAAGCGTCCGGAGGGTCGCCATCGGGTCCGAAAACCCGAATTCTCCAAGCCCGGCCGCCAGTTCGGACCGGGTATACCAACCTTGAAGGCGCTCCAGCCACAGCGCAGCGTCCCGCTCGATCTCGCCGCGGTGATTGCTCGGGACGTGGTAAAACAATGCCTTGTGCCCCGCACCGGGGGCCAGGACCAGGAAAGGAGTACGTCCGTATTCAAGATTCATGGTCTGCCCCCCTCTGAGACAGTCAGCATCGGGGCCCGCTTCAGCACGAGGTACTTCCAGAACAGACGGTTAGCGAGACACTCACCGGCAAACGCGCCATGGTCCATCCTGTGATACGCGGCGCACCCGTGATCGCAGATGATATCGGCCGGGCAGTCTCGACAGATTTCCCATGTTCCCGTCTTTCGCAGGAGGCTCTCCCGCGCCTCGGCGAGCTTCCCAGGGGAATGTGCGCAGCCTGGCCCGTCGCTCATGCTCTTCTCCACGCAGGGGCTGAGGGATCCGTCCGGGTTCAGACAAACCAGGTTGCGGCCGGCGCCGCACTGCAGCAGTTCGCAGTGTTCTATCGCCGCCGGGGGTCCCCCAAACAGTGCGTCGAATTTTTTCACCTGGCGGAGCACGTTCCTCTCCTGAACCGCGGCGGCGCCGTGCTTTTCCATGTGATCGAAGATAGACTTCTTAACGTAAAAGAGCGACCGGGGGTCAGGCTGGGAGACGGCGGCACGCTCCGGCGGAGGCTGGCCGAGGGAGTTGATCCTGACCTTAAGGAAGCCCTGTTTCCGGAACCATTCCAACGCCGGTCCTATCCGGGCCGCCAGCTCATGGGTGAGACAGCTCACGATGGCGAAGTCGATCTGCCGGGCCTTGAGCATCTTCAGAGAAGCCACCACCCTCTGCCCCCCTCCGCGGTGGATATCGTTGATGGGGGGTGGTCCGTCGAGACTGAAGCTGGGCTCGATCTCATATTTTCGACAGAAGCCGATAAAGCCTTCGTCGACCAGAAGACCATTGGACTGGATGCCGATGGCAAGGTCTCTCCTGCCCGCCGAGGCTTCCTCCCTGGCAGCGCGACAGATGCGCCCCAGATTGTCGTATCCCCACAGCAGCGGCTCTCCGCCTGTGAACACCAGGGTAAGCCGGCTGGCGACCGCGCCCGGTATCCATTGCCGGACAAGGTTCTGTGCCCGGTCCGGATCGAGCATTGCGCCATTGTGGGGCCCCGCGGCGGCGCTGCAGTAATCGCAGGCCAGGTTGCACCGGTTGGTAACAGACAGGAAGAAAGTGGCAACGTGCCTGCCGGGCAGGCTGTCCTGAGACCGGTCCGGCGGCACCGAACGGTGTTCACCCTTCTTGCCTGGCATCTTTGCCTCCCGCTGGCGGAGAGGGGGCCGAATCCCCATCCCCGAAATGTTTCCGGTAGAATGAACTGGTTTTCAGAAGGTGATCGTGGGTGCCCGCGGCCTCGATCACGGTGGTGGTATATCCGTCGTCATCGGACAGGACGTTGAGCACGATGATGCGGTCCATGGACTTGAGAATTTCGCCCTGATGAGTACTTATGATAAGGGCGGTGTCCAGTTTTTCCTGAGTCAGGGCATCGATGATGGCTTCAACTTCCATGGGCGGCACCCCGGTCAGCGGCTCGTCGAGCAGCAGAAGCTTCGGCTGTTTGACGACCGCCCGGCTCAGGCACAAACGCCTGCGCTGCCCGCCGGAGATATTGGTGCCCATGTGGTCGAGAAGGGTGTCCGGGCCTTTGGGCATGCGCATGACTTCAGCGGCCAGACCGGCCTTCTCGAGCGCCGGCATGATCTCGTCATATGAGATCTCCCGCCTGTCGGGCGCCCCGTAACCCACGTTTTTGGCAATGGTGTCGGCGAAGATGTAACTGTCCTGGAGCATGAGGGCCATCCGGGCCCGAAGTTCCGCCAGCGGGATCGTGGAGATCTCCTTCCCCTGGAAATAGATACCACCCGAATAGTTGCCATAGACCCGGAACAGGAGAAGCAAAAGCGTTGTCTTGCCCGAGCCGCTGGGTCCCACCAGCGCCACTCGCTCCTTCTCCCCGATGTCAAGCTTCCGGAAACGGAATCGGCGCCTGGCATCCGGAAACTCAAAATCGAGGTCGCGGATGCTAAGGAGCTGTTCGGCGTCAGCCGGTTTGGGCGTTTCAACCGGGGGAACCCGGTCTTCCTCGGCGGGACACCTGAAGATATCCTCCATGTTGTTGATACTCACCTGAAGTTCCTTGAGGTCCATGGGAATGGCACTTAGCTTGTCCACCGGGCCGTAAAGCATGCTGGTGGCGGCAACAAAAGCCATGAGGGTCTCGAGGGGAATGGTACCGCGCATGACCAGTACGCCCCCCGCCACCATCACCGTCACCGGACCGACGGCGCTCAGGAAGTTGGTCAGACACTTGTCGAGGAGGAGAACGACGGCGAACCCCTTTCTCCTGCCCGCCGCCCGGCGGGTAATGTCGGAGAACCGGCCGGACTCGTACTTCTCGCGCAGGTTGGCCCGGATGTCCAGGAAACGCTCGAATGATTCCTGGGCGTAACCCACAATCTCTTCGCGGCTCACATCCACCTGGCGAATACGCTCGGCGGCCATCCGTGCCGATATCCAGGCGACCATAACATAGAGCCCCAGCGTCAGCATGGCGATCACCGTGAGAATGGGATCCAAAAGGGCGAGGTAGATCAACACTCCGGCAAGGACGATCACGTCGGCGATGCGGAACATCCCCACGTCCAGGACCAACCGTCTGATCTGGTTGACGTCATAGTTGATTCGCTTCACCAGGGCGGGGACCCGAAAGGAACGAAAAGTGGCGTACGGCATCCCGAGCGCCTGACTATATATCCGGTCCTGGAAGAGCTTGGTGATCTTGATGGACATGTTCTCCAGGGTGATGTCGCGTGCGTACATGAACAGATAGGTGATTAAAGGGAGGATAACCGCCACCACGGCGCAATAGAGGAACAGGAGGCTATCCGTCAGGTGGTACCTCTCCATTAATACGGCCGCGAAACCGGTCGGTACCGCACCGGCCAGCTTGATCTGAAGCACCTGGATCAGGGAGCGGGCGGCCTCAAGTGAGGCGATCTGGCTGAAGGTAGTCAGCAAAAGCAGAAAAACCGAAAACCCCACCGAGGCCTTGACCTTGAACAGGTCAGGCACCAGATAAACCCTCGCGAATCGAAGAATACCCATCGTCAGCTTCCCCTGATTAATGTTTGAAGGGGACCAGCCCCCCCTTCCGGTAATATTTCATCGCCCTCTTGTGGATCCCGGCGCATTGGCCTCGTTTCGCGCAGGAGTCGCATTCCTCGAGGTACCCGTACTGGATGAGGCGTTGATAACCTGAATGGATCATAATGTGATCGCCGTCGGGGTGAGGCCTTATATAGATGCGGGGCCGGTGGTCGGTGACTCTTCTTACATCCAGGCATTGCCGCCAACGTTCGCCCAGAAGGCACAGGGGTACGCTCTCAAAGACGTAGGTAATTCCCCGTTCGTCCAGCGCAGGAAAGAGTTTTTCGAAACTCCTGGCCAGTACCCCGGGATCGGGATAGATGTCGATGGTGGAAAGGTTGTGGGGTTCGACCATCGCCATGCAGATCTTCGGCGGCGAAGGAAGGTCCGCGAGCCACATGAGCTCGGAAAGCTTGTCGGCGCTGAGCGAGGTGAGCACATGGTCGATGCGGAATTCCTCAAACTCTCCCCGGGCCGCCGCACCGGAAAAATTCTCCAGGGCCTGTTTCATGACCCGGGTGGGCAGCGCGACCCCGGTTAGTTTCTTGTAATCCGCTTCATTGAAGGCCTTGTAACTGATCAGGAACCCAAGCGGCCTGGCGCGTGTCAGGGCGTCCAGTCTCCGCTGACTCTTTGCCCAGTAGCCATTGGTGAAGACTATGGTCTCAATGTGCAAATCTCGCAGGTCCTGCAGTATACGCGGGGTGTGGCGGTATATTCCCGGCTCGCCCCCGGTAAGGGCGGCCGCCCTTATGCCCGTTAGAGACATGGCCTTCAGCGGAACCAGCACCTGCTCCCAGTCCAACCCGATCCTTTCCTTGTTGGCAACCTCGCAATAGCTGCACCTGAAGCTGCAGAAGAAGGTCACGTCCATGATCAATTCCGCGAAGCGCAGGTCAATATCCAGGGCTTCCGCCAGGGAAATCCGCTCGTAATCGTCAAGGGTGGGGGCATGGTATTCAGTCGAGGCCCTCTCCGGGCTGGTCGGATCCAATGCCGGGTCCGGTTTGACTCTATAGATCTTTAATGGCCTGGTGCCCTCTCCTCCCGCAACAGTGCCGTTGGCTGGATCATTCATTTCAACTCGATCTCCTGTCGTTCAGTCATGATTTCACGGTCAACTCTCGTAAAGCATTTTTCAGCAGCACGGCCCTCCATGCTTTCCGCCGGGCTCTGTCCGAGGAAATCCGCGACGACGGCGCGGCTGGTATGTTTCAGAAGAAGGGAACAGATGGAGGCCCTCAGCCGAATCAGGACCTCCTCCAGCGGGCGTTGCTCTCCTGTTGTAACCAGCTCTCGCAGCGCCTGGATTTGCCACAGCGCGAATAGCCGCCGAAGATGGCCGTCATGTTTCGCCGCGGCCCTCATGGCCGGAAAAAGCACCGCACCCAGGATTATCTGCCAGCCTTTATAGGCAGCCTGGCCGGCCCGATCGGCAGCCTGCCAGGGGAGCCGCCACTGCCGGCTTTCCGGGTCCAATTCACAGGCCACAGGCGTACCGCCGAAGACATCCAACTCATTCAGTCCGATCAGCGAGGCCCCCGGGCATTCGAGCATGATCTCTTCAAGGTACTGAAGATCGGAGAGGATACCTTCCTTCGTCATCCAGGGATGGAAAATGATCACGCCGACGGTGATCTTCAATCCAAGCCCGTCCAGCGCCCTGGCCGCTGCCTTTCCCGCGGCCGCGTCCGAGCGTTTGCCCAGTCTCTGCAGCAAGCGGTCGTCACCGGATTCAAGACCTAAAAAGACGCTTTCAAGCCCGACCCCCCGAAGTTCCCTGAACGCCTCGGGATGGCGGACCGCGGTGTCTGCCCGGGCCATGATGCTAAAGGGTACAAACAACCCCCGGGACTTCATCAGCGAGGCAATGGCACGTGCCCTGCGCCGCGGATCATCGTCTCCCAGAAAATTATCGTCGACCATGGTGATCGAGGAGGCGCCTTTCCGGCGGACCAATTCCTCGACCCGCCCGACCACCCATTCCGGCGAATGGCCGCGCCAGTCCCCTGACCTGCCCCAGAGCCTGCCGACGAGACAAAAGCCGCAATCTCCGGGACAACCCCGGCTCGTTACCAGACTCCATTCGTCGGGCTGCACGTCCTCTTCGACCCAATCGAAGCTGATATTGCCCAGACGATCGAGATCGGCAGCACGACAGCGTGGTTTGTCACCCTCCACCTGGCCTGAAGCTCCCAGCCATTTAAGGCCTGCAATATTGTCCGGAGGCCGGCCGGCCGCCAGGGCTGTGAGCAGGTCATAAAGCGCCCCTTCGCCTTCCCCTTCTATCACGAAGTCCATCCGGTCCCTGCCGGTCAGGATATCCGTGCCGAACATGCTGGCATAGTGTCCCCCGGCCACCACCGGTATATTCCAGCCGGCCGTATGTTTCAGGGTTTCTATTATCCATGCTGCCTCGTCATGCATCCGGGGGGTGTGGAGGGAAAATCCGAGCAGGTCGGGCTGTGGTCCGGCGATAATCCTATCCACCGTCTCTTGCCGGCCAAGGCTGCTGAAATATGCGTCGAGAAGATCGCAGTCCCACCCGGCCTCTATCGCTGCGCGCTTCAGGTACAACAGACCCAGACTATAGAGCCGGTTGGTATTATCCGGCCGTCCGGGGACATTGGGAACGCACACGAGGAACCTCAAAGGCCCCTGGCGTACGATCTGCCGCTGCCCGAAAGGTTCGGTCATTTTCGCACAAATTCCCTGTCCCGGATCGCTCGGGTTATCAGCACAATTCTAGAATATGCGCCAACTCCCGCTCGCCGGACTTCCTGCAAAAACCGGTTTGACATGTGACAAATGTTCTGACGAAGAGATGAAAACGCCTGTCTGATTCAGCCTGCGGCAGGCGCCATCATTGGTTTCCCGTCCAGCCGTAGCTGCGCTGGCCGGCGACCTCGACATCAAGCAGCTTCTCTGCCTCGGCCACTCCTTTTTGATGGACCTTTTTCAGGATGGCGATGTCGTCCTCCGACAGATCGCTTACCTGCTTCAATACGATGTTAAAATCGTCGTGAAAGGCTTTGGCATTATCTCCAAGAAGGACCCAGTCCAGTGCCTTTTCCAGAGGTTTGCTTGCCATGTTCTTAGCTCCTTTAATTAAAATGTATGAACTTTTACGATAGACTATTGTTATAGTGTGTGCCCGTTAAAGTCAAGCATATTTCGAGAGTTCCCCCGGGTTCTCCCGCCCGCACCGACGTCGATGTTCTCTACCGGTAGCCTGCAAATGAATCAAGGATCGATTTCACCTGATAGGTTCCAATTTCCGGGAAAATGCCCAGAAGCAAGGCCACAATCCCTGTCACGTGGGGGGCCGCAAAGCTTGTGCCGGAACTCAAACCATAGGATCCGTTCAACTGCACCACCTCAACGTTTTCTCCTCGTGCTCCGTACTCTATCATACTCTTCGGGTAGTGAGTTATACCGAATTTGTTCTCAAACGCCTCGGCGTCAACGCTGATCACAGAGGAAAACATCGCCGGATATCCCAGGTCACCGAAGTTGCGTTTGGAGACGACAAGAATCGCATCCTGCACATATGCCTGATCGCACAGTTCCATCAGGTCCGGGACGAACTTCTTTTTCGATGTGGCCAGGCTCATGTTGATAAGCTTGATCTTCTGGTCGAGCGCCCAGCGAAGACCGGCAATCAAAGCCGCACCGGAGCCGGTGTTGTTCTCACCCAGCATTTTGACGCTGACCAGTTCGACGTCCCTGGCGATATCGGTTATTATTCCGGCAACGCCGCTGCCATGGCCGAAACTGTCATAGCTCTCCTCGCCCGGAATGTCTTCACACTCTATCCGCCCTTCTCCTCTGTCGTGAACAACGCAGGCGCGCTTTACCTTGCCTCTGAGGGCAGGATGAGACGCATCGATGCCGCTGTCGATAACAGCTACCTGAACCCCTTTGCCGGTGCTGTTGGCGGTCAGCCAGTCAATTGTCAGGGCTGGATTAATGATCCGTAGTTCTGTGCCTGCGGTGATCATAGTGTCTTTATGATTTGGCCTTCCAGCCAAGCTCTTTAGCGAGCAGGACGATGTTGTTCACCAGTGCGGAACATATCGGCAACACATCGTCTCTCCCGGACGACAGCCGTCCGAGGTTTGCGGCTATTTCGGCGATCGCCCTGTCGGAAGGGACGAGCCCCTGTGAAGCCAGAACCCGCTGAATTTCAGGAATTGCTCCCTCCGGGACGGTATCTCCCAGCAGGATATTGCGCACCGTGGCCTCACGCAGTCTCTGGCGGATGACATTCCCGCACAGATTTGCAAATTTGCAGTATAGCCTGACATCGCCCGATGAAAAGGTTTTACCCTCCTGGAATGAGACAGCGGTTATTACGCCGACGACCTCATCGTCTACCAGCATGGGAGCGGCCAGCACGGCCGTGGGTTCCCGGCGGCTGCCCTCTGCCCGATCGGGCTGTTTTATCCCGTGATAGGAGGGACTGCCCGTCTGGGGTTCACCGGTTGAGGCCGCAAGTCCCGTGATGCCGTGATGAATCGAAAAACGCTGTCCTTTGAGCTCCTTGCCGCTTTCTTTCGACCCGAGGGTCATCATGAATTCCAGTTCTTCTTTCACCCGGTCGAGGAGCAGGAGAGAGCCTTCATCGGCATTCATCATGCCGACGCCAATTTCCAGGCTAAGCCTCAGCAGATCGTCGTCTTCGAGGGTGTTGCCGAAGGAAAGGTAAGCCGCAAGAGAGGCAAGGATCTCCGATGGTGCAGGTTCTTTTGGTTGTTTGCATTTACCCACTGGTCATCCCCGCTTATGATAATTTCGGCGCACGCAATTGTGTTCCACAATTGTCACGCCGCTGATTCACACGCTCTCATAAAACTGTATTTTTATCTTTTGCCTCTCTCCGTGGCTGTATCTACTCCAGGAAAGCCGGGGGAGAGGGCCCCGTCTGTTGCGGGACACGTGCCAGACAGGCCCGTTCAGGCGGCTCAGCCGTTCTTACGGCGGGCACTTTGCACAGATGGACCTGAACTGCATGGTGCTCAGGTAGCGGTCTCCGCGGTCGGGGAAGAGGACGACGATCGTTCCCCGGTCGATCCTCGCGGCTATTCTGAGCGCTACGGCCGCGGCGGCGCCGCTCGAAGTCCCCACGAAGATGCCTTCCTTCTGTGCCAGAAGCCCCGTAAGTTCGAAGGCCTCGCCGTCTTCCACCATCTCTTTCATGTCCAGGTTCTCCTGTTTGTAGATCCCCGGGATAATGGATTCGGTCATGTTCTTAAGGCCCTGGATGGTGTGACCCATGACGGGCTCGACGCCCACGATCTTCACCGACGGTTTGACGGACTTCAGATAGCTGCCGGTTCCCATGAGCGTACCCGTAGTCCCCATGCCGGCGACGAAGTAATCGATCTCGCCATCGGTCTGGCGGTATATCTCGGGGCCCGTCGTCTCGAAGTGGGCGAGGGCGTTGTCGGGATTTTCGTACTGGTTGGGCATGTAGTACTTTTTTGGCTCATCGCTGAGGAGCGCATGGGCCTGCCTGATGGCGCCGTCTATATTTTCCTTGGCCGGTGTGAGAAAGACCTCCGAGCCGAGGCCCTGGAGGATAAGACGCCTTTCGTTGCTTACGCAGGCGGGCATGCATAGTTCGACATGGTAACCCTTGGCGGCCCCTATCATGGCGATGGCGATGCCGGTGTTGCCCGAAGTCGGCTCGAGGATGGTCTTGTCCTTCGTAAGCTCGCCCCTCTGTTCGGCCCTGGTGATCATGTAAAGGGCAGGGCGGTCCTTGACGGACCCGCCTGGGTTACAGCCTTCGAGTTTGCACAGTATCTTTACGTTGGGGTAAGGGTTGATGTTGCTGAGTTCCACGAGTGGCGTGTTGCCGATGGCGGAAAGGATGTTCATGGATCGGTGACCTCTCATTAAGCGTATATATGCGAGAGAATTCTAACAGAAGAATCTCCGGTACACAAGAGAAATCAGGGACTTGCGCGCTTGACGCAAAAGGCCGCCGGGGCTAATATAGCTATATGTCCCCAATGGGCACAAAGAAGGAGGCCGCCATGAAAGACATCCATGAAACCCTGACGATCCTGAAAAAGGATTTTCCAAGAGTGTACGAGATCCACGAGGCCCTGGGCAGAGAGATCCATGAGAAGTCCGGCCCCATACCCGAGAAGACCCGGTGGCTCATCAAGATTGCCATGTCGGCAGCCGCAGGCCACCGCCTCTCGTTGGAAACGCACATCGCCAAAGGCAGGCAGGCGGGCCTTACCGAGGAAGAGATCAAGCACGCCCTGCTCCTTTTGGTCCCGACGACAGGTTTCCCCTCGTTCATGGAGGCCTATTCGGTGTATCTGACGATGGGCAGCGGCGGATGATAGAGGGTCTTCGGCCGGCTCTTACGGAAAGCAGCCAAGCTGACACGTGACCACCTTGATCTCGATTTCATTGAGAAGGTCGCCCATCTCCCCGTAGGTGATGTCTTCTTCTTCCGCAAGCCTCTGCGCCTGTTCGCAGGAGAGTTTTCCATCCTTTGCGCGGCTCTTGATTTTTTCGATCATGGTCTTCTTATCCATCAGGTTCTCCTTATCTTTATTCAAAAGGCCGCTAACGGGGCCCGCTCATCTTCATTTCCCGGCGATCTCTCGACCGAACTGGACCGCATGCGCCAGCTCATCATCGCCCGGCTGCCACAATGCCTTCAGGCCGTCATGAACGACGTCGAATCCGGCCTTTGCCAGGTGGTCGGTGAGGAGTTTCACTGACTCGCCGCTCCATCCGTAGCAGCCGAAGGCCGCCGCCTTCTTCTTCCTGAACTTGAGTCCGCCTACCATTTCTATCAGTGACGCCATGGCGCAGAGGATGCCCCTGTTGATGGTGGGCGAGCCCAGAAGGATCATCTTCGATTTGAATACCTCCGTGACCACGTCATTGATATCGCTGCGGGCGATATTGCAAACCTTGACGGTCGTTTTGCCGTCCTTTTCCTTAATCCCTTTTGCTATGGCCTCGGCAAGCCTCCGCGTGCCGTTCCACATGGTGTCGTAGATGACTGTTATCTGGTCTTCCTGGTAGTCATCCGCCCATTCAAGATATTTATGAACGATCTGCAGGGGATTGTCGCGCCAGATGACGCCGTGACTGGGGCAGATTGTATTCACCGGGAGATTGAGACCGACCACCTCGTTTATCTTCTTCGTGACAAGGGGTGAAAAAGGCGCGAGGATGTTTGCATAATACTTGATCGCCTCTTCAAAGAGCTCTGACTGCACGACGAGGTCGTTGAAGATATGTTCGCTCGCGATATGCTGGCCGAAGGCATCGTTGGAAAAGAGGATCGCGTCACCTGTCAGGTATTCCATCATGGTGTCGGGCCAGTGGAGCATGGGGGCCTCGATGAAGACCAGCGCCTTCGTGCCGAGACTGAGTTTGTCTCCCGTCTTGACCACGTGGAAATCCCAATCCTGGTGATAGTGGCCCTTCAATGACTTGAGGCCGTTGGCCGTGCAGTACACCGGTTTGTCCGGTATGCGCCGCATCAACGCCGGCAGGGCGCCGGAATGGTCCATCTCCGCATGGTTGGCAATGATATAATCAATCCTGTCGAGATCGATCTCCCCCGCCAGGTTCTCAACGAATTCATCGGCAAAAGGCATCCACACCGTATCGATTAGGGCGGTCTTTTCGTCTCGTACCAGGTAGGAATTGTACGACGAACCCCGATGGGTCGAATACTCTTCACCGTGAAACTTCCGGAGCTCCCAGTCGATCTTGCCCACCCAGTCAATGTTTGGTGCTATCTGAAATTTCATGATGGCTCTCCTTTTATTCATATCTTTATAAACTGAATTTTCAAAAGTCTGATTGACTTAAGTCAAAACCATTATCCTGAAGTATACAACCCTCCTGCCGTTTAGCAACCCTCAATATTGAGGCTGTATGTATCTGACTCCCCGGAGTATATTGTCTTTTCGTCATTTGGCCGTGGGGCTGCACGCGCCGGTATGACGAAAGACGGAAATACGGGAAAATCTCTGCAATGGAATAAGTTATCCCGGATTTGTGAAGATGCGAGGGATGTTTTCGTCAATCTCCGACGATCTCTATCTCGTTTGATAAGGTTGTCGCCGGCATTTGTTCGAATGGTCTTCTGCAGAAATCGAATCGAATCCTGTAATGACCCGGTCCCAATCCCGCGGGAAGTGTTGCGTAGATCGATCGCGACGCGTTCCTGTCGTTGATCGGGAGGCATTCTTCGTCATCCGGGCCTTGAATCGTCAGCGGCGTCGCATCATTCCTTTCGCCGCTGTCCTTGAGCAAGGCGGCTGTCTTGCGAACCCCGAACGGGAAATCGCTCAAGGATGTCAGGAGGAAGCGGACTTTCTCCCCCTGCCTGTAACGGTCGTTTTCAGTGGAGAGATAAAGCTTGCGGTTGAATTCACTTTCCCTTGTGTTGACCTTCGACGTTGCCGCCTGCCAGAAGCGAGGCCTTCCGGAATCGAGGTGGATGCTCTTGCCTCCATAATGGCCGACACCGCAGCAGTTCTCCTTGCGAATGATCTCCCACAGGAGCTTGCCGTCAATTCCCTCCAGGTAGAAATCCAGCGCCATACCGTCGATATGGGTGCTCGTCTTTGCCACGTTGCCGCCGGACTTCTTCAGCTTCTGGTTATAGGCAGGGCTTCTGTAGCCTGAAATGAGGTGGATCGTTTTTCCGGGGGCGATCCTGTCCGAAAAATAATCCAGCAAAAGGAGAAGCCTCAGAGAGATATGCTCTCCCTTCGGACCGTCGGAAAAACCGAACACTCTGTCGATCGCATCGAGGGCCTTCTCGCTGAACCTGCCATCAGCATCAAGGAGATTCACCGCCGCTTCCCGTCCGTTATGTTCGTTCCGTATGCTTATCTTGCCGTCCCCCATGAGAAAAAAACGGACAGGGTCCGACGATGCCGTGCCGGGGCAAGGGAAGAGAAGCATCAGTGAAACAGCGATCAACAAGGACAGGCGCAGGGATGGTATCCTGGAAACGATCATGCAGAATTATAATAGGCCGGCAAGGGATATGCAACCCATATCAGGGTACGGCTTTCCAGCCGGGTCGTCGGATCTAAACCACTGGATGGTTCTTCCTGAGCCAGTCTCTGATGTAGGGGCATTCCCAGGGGACGGTGCCGCAATAGTCGGAGGATTCTATTTTCTGCGGGCATGCGGAACAGATCTGCCAGTGGCCGCAATTGATGCCTGTGAGCAGCGAGGCATCACACTCAAGGCACCAGAGGTATCCGCAGACGAGGCACAGTCCCACGGTTGCGTCGCCGATACTCTCGATAGAGGAGCAGTCCATTGTGTTTGCGTCCCCGCAGTGCGGACAGGAATGCACCACTGCACCCCTGAAATTCCTCCTGGCGTCACGGTTTTTTTCAACGGCCAGCAGAAGGGCATCCTGGAACTCGTCGGAAAGAAGTTCCCACATCCTCAGGAGAGCGCCCGGTATTGCCTTACCCATGGGTGCTATTTTATCATAAATCAAAAGAGTAAAGAGAAGAAAAACTTTCGCGGGCGACGGCGCTCCTCTAGCCCCTGTCACCGTCCATCTTTACCAGCCGTGTTGCCGCGAAGGCGGCACAGGCCAGGAATACCGCGGGGACGCATATGACGAGGAGTCCTGTCGACACGCGGTAGTGATCGCCGATGTAGCCGATGGTGATAGGGGAAAGAGACGCTATGGCGTAGGACCAGGTCGTCAGCACGCCGAGGGCCAGGCCTCGGGTGCGGGCGAAAGTCAGGCCGGTGAATGTCCAGAGCGTGCCCATCACAGCGGAGCCGACAAAACCAGTGAAGAGGGTAATGAATCCCCGTGCGAAACTGTTTTCCACTTTAAGCACCATGATCAGGCACAATCCCATGAGGATACCGCCCGCGATGCCAACGCGGCGATAGCCCAGCCTGTCCGAGAAGAGTCCCATGGCGGGCCTGCCCACGAACTGGCCCAGGCCCCAGAGGCCCGCAATGACGCCTGCCATCGACGCGGTCATCCCTATCTCTGTTTTCAGGAATACGGGGTACCACATGGCAAAACCGAACTCGCCCGATATCTGGAACATGGCGGTGAAGCTTACGAGGCCAAGCATGATGAGACTTGATTTCCGCAATATGGAGGGGTCGAGGAGCTTTCCTCCCGGGTGTCTTTCCCTCTTGACCTCCGGCCAGACAAAAATGAGGACAACGGCGAGGAGTATGCCGGCGATCCCCGTTGCGAAGAAGGGGATGCGCCAGTTTCCCGTAAGATCGAGAAGCCATCCCGCAAGAGCGGGGCCCGTGAACCAGCCAAAGGACGTGCCCGATGACATGAAGGTGACGTAAAATCCGGGCCGTTCGGGAAAGAGTTCCATTGTATAGGCGATAAGGGGAATGAAGAAGAAACCCTCTATCAGGCCCGTTATGAAGCGGAAGAGGAAGAGCTGGCCTGTCGAATGTGCGAGACCTGAAATAACCGTCAGGGCCGAGAGCCCGAACATACCGAAGAGAATGACATACCTCCTTCCGAATCTGTCGGAGATGATACCGGCGATGATCGGCGTGAAAGTATACCCCCAGAGGGAACCCGCCCCGACGATGCCGAGCGTCGTCCTGTCGGTGCCGAAGGTCTCCATGAGGGAAGGAATAAGCGGCCCGAGGATCCACCTTTGAGTGAAGTAGAGGACCATCCCCACCCAGCCGACAAAAAAGAATACCAGTTTATGTGATCTCAGGGGAGGCAGAAGACACCTTTTTCGTAGATCACCTGTTCTTTACCGTTGGCCAGGCGGGCCGTCACGGTCCTGGGTTCGGTACTGACAAGGTCCCAGTGGAGCGCGGAGTCGTTGAAGCCCAGTTTCTGCTTCATCTCCGTCGTCAGCCGCGCCGGATTGCCGCTGAAAGTGTCGCTGTACGATGCGCCGAGTGCGAGATGGCAGTTGCCGTCGGAGCCGCCGAAGTTCTCGTCGAACAGGGTGTCGGCCATGAACCGGTCAATGAGGGAAAAGCGCTTGTCGGTCAGCGAAAACTCTCCCACGCGGCAGGCGCCCTTATCCATGAGGATCTGTTTTTTGAGGAATTCCCCACCTTTTTTTGCATCGGCCTCTATGACTTTTCCCGCCTTGAATGTGAGGCGCACGCCCTCGATGTAGTTGCCGCTCCGAAAAGAGGGGAGGTTGGCATAATAGGTGCCTTCAGTGCCCCGCCAGTCAGGAGAAAGGAAGACCTCGAAGCTGGGGATGTTGTGCCCGGATATGCCGGCCCACTTGCGTTTCTCTCCCGGTGTGAGGACGAGGTCGGTGTTTTTCGAAGCGACGTGAAGAGATCTTACCTTCAGGGTGCCGAGCCATTTCTTGATCCGTACCGCCCGTGCATGGATGGCCTTCCATTTGCCGACGGGGTCCTTTTCGTCGAGGAAGCAGGCCTTGATGATCTGTCCGCCATATGCCTTGACGGACATCTTTGCCTGTTGTGCGAGGCCGGCGGTGGGATAGGTACAGAGCGTCCAGCTGTAGGCGCCTTTTTCCTCTCGTTTGTCGAGGATGTCGCGAAGGGGTTTGCGTGATACGAGGACCCTGTTGATCCTCAAGGGGTCGATGTCCCTGAGGTGGGTCAGCGATGCCGGCGCGCGCAGGAATATTCTTCCGTTTATGCGCTCGTAGAGTTCCCTGTCCCCGGGCGGCAGCCAGGCGAGTTGGCGCCCCGTCGCCTTTCCGTAGAAGGAGTGTTCCATGGTGCTCGTGAGCCCCATGCGCTGCAGGGGATACATCCCCCGGTCCAGGATCTTCGTGTAGAGCACCTCGGCAAGCGCGAGGGCCGCCGGGTCGTACTGAAGAAAGATCACGTCACCTTTTTTGAATCTTTCCTTTCTGGCCGTCGAAAGGCCCCAGAGCAGGACATCTGCGTATTTGTCGAGTGTGTCGCTGTCAAACATTTTCCTCATCCTTTCCGCGCGCCGACAATAGCGTGTAAAGGCCGTCGGCAAATTGTTTTCTCTTCTCGGGCCCTCGTTTTTCATTCATGAAGTCCCTTGCCCGGAACGCGGTGACAAACGCCTGAAGTCCCGGGTCATTTTTTGCCCATTCGTACAGTCTCAGAAAATCTTCCGGTGTGGAGTAATCGGTTGCAGTAGAGAAGAAGAGTCCGCACTTTGAACAGATATGACCCCGGAGGGTGAACATCGTAACGGGATTGCCGCTGCCCTGCTCATGCCAGCAGCCACCCATCGCCTGCGTGAGAAAACGGTCTCTTTCCTCATTTACGATGTCTGCCGTCGGTACGACGAACCTGATTTTCATCCCGGCTCCTTAATAAGAGTAACATCATTGAAACATCTACTCGGAAAATATCTGCGCCGAAAAAATGTATATCTTCGTTTCCTTGTCTTTCCATGCATTTTCGGGCAGACCGGCCTTGTTACATGTATTTTGGAGGAACTCGTCCCGACTCCATCGATACTGCGTCGCAACCTGTGGAAGAAGAAGTCCCGTATTGCCTGACTTTACGATATAAAGACCATGGGTGCCGACCTGGATTTCGCTGACGGATTTTACAGGCTTAAGTGCCGAAAGAACGGAGATCTCGATGGATATTTCCTTGAGTTCTTCCTTATTAACGGGGCGAAACCTCATGTCATTCGATGATGCGGCAACGGTCATTTCCATTACGGACCTGTAAAGCGGGGCCATGGGCCGGATGTAGCCTATGCAGCCCCTGAGCTGCCCGCCCATGGTGAGCGTCACAAAGACCCCCGATCTTTCGAGGAGCCGTGGCTCCCTGACGTCGACCGCCGGGATCTTCCTTGATGCAACGTATTCTTCGAGCGTCTTCCGTGCAAGCGAAAGGAGCCGTTTCTTCTCGGTGTCCGTCAGGGGCCCGGCGCTTTTAACGTCGGGCTGCCAGAGGGCCGCCGAGCCGTAACCCACCACGCGGGATTTGTCGCCCGCCGTATCTCCGGAATTGGCATACTGGAGAAGCTGAACCTGTCCGCCGAGCTTTTCAGCCGCCATCATCGCGGCAATGACCGCCGGCGCGGCGCAGAGCTCATTCTCTTTATTCGAGATGCCTTCGAGGAGCGTCTTCCAGTTCAACTCGCCCATGAGCCTGAGCGTCGATGAATCGATCCTCACGGCCTCGGAATAGGGATGGTAGTGGGACATGTCGGAGGAAACGACGACGAGCACCTTGCCTTTGTTCTGTTTCAGGATGGTCGCCAGCGTTTCCGCCAGGGCAGGCATATCCGCCTTTTCCACGGACCCTGTCAGAAGCGGAACGATCTTGAAATCCTTGAGCGCTCTCTGGAGAAAGGGGAGCTGGACCTCAAGGGAATGCTCTTCGTCGAATGCACGGGGAAGGCTTTTGATGTTTGGGCACAGGGATGCCATTTTCCGGGCCATGGCGGAGTCTATCGCCACCCGTCCCAGCGGTGTCTCCCAGGTTCCGGACGGGTACAGGGCGATGCCGTTGAAAAAACTACGGTGGCTGGACCCGAGAAGCACCACCGTCTTGAACCCCTTTGCCTGGATCGCCTTGTATGAATAGGCCGCCACCTTGCCCGAATAGACGTATCCCGCGTGAGGCGCGATGATTGCGAAGACCCCGGGCGGCATATCAGCCTTACTGTCTATGCTGTCAAGATAGCCGTCGATAAGGACCTGCAGAGAGTGCCTGTCGGCGGGATAAAAGGAACCGGCAAAAACAGCCTTTTTCACCTGGGGGATGGGTTCCTCGGCAGCCCCTCCGCCGTGAGAGAGGACGAAGACGAGGAAGGAACCGATTATCAGTGCCGGTATAAAAGCCCTGTTAAGGAAGGCTCTCCTGAGCATTCTTCTCATGCGTCCCATATTCCCCCTATCTTTGCCGCACAGTCGGGGCATTTCCCGCCCTTCAGGGCAATGTTGAGGACATTGTAACCCGATCTCTGTATGAGGAGCCTCTTGCATTTCGGGCAGTAGGTATTTTCGCCCGGGTGGCCCGGCACATTTCCGATATAGGGAAAGTTAAGGCCGGCCGAGACGGCTATCTCGCGTGCCCGTTCAAGTGTCTTCACGGGCGTAGGAGGGACACCGGTCAACTTATACATAGGGTAGAAGCGGGAAAAATGGATGGGCACGTCCACTCCGGCCTCCTTTGCGAGCCACCGGCACATGTCCGTGATCGTCTTCTCGTCGTCATTATAGCCCTGTATGACGAGGTTGGTGACCTCCACCCACACGCGGGAGTGCTTGAGCGTTTTGATTGTGGCCAGTACCGGTTCCAGTTCGCCTTCGCAGAGCTTGTTGTAAAAGGAGGACGAAAACCCCTTAAGGTCGATATTGACGGCGTCCATGTACTTGCTGAGCGCCTTCAGCGGTTCCGGGTTGATGTACCCGTTCGAGTGGGAGACATTGAGGATGCCGCGCTTGCGGGCAAGCCTCGCCGTGTCGAACATGTATTCGTAGAAGTTGGTCGGTTCCGTGTAGGTGTAGGCAATGCTCCTGCAACCCTTGCGGGCGGCGGCCGCAACGAGGTCGTCGGGCGAGAGCGTCGTATTGGTTGTTTCAAGGGGTGATGCCTGGGAGATCTGCCAGTTCTGGCAGAATTTGCACCTGAAGTTGCAGCCCGCGCTTGCCACGGAGAAGGCCAGCGTCCTGGGGAGGACGTTGAAAAAAGGCTTCTTTTCCACGGGATCGATGTGGACGGCACATGGCGAGGCATACCCCAGGGAATAAAGCTTGCCGGCGATGTTCTTGCGTGCCCTGCAAAAACCTGTTTGGCCGTCGACGAGGACACAGCGGCGGGGGCACAGCAGGCAGTCGACCTTTTTCCCCGAGCCGCCGCTCTTCCGGTAGTAGAGGGCCTCATGGTAGGACGGTGCGGTCCCCTGCACTGCTGCCCGGGCAGTCCCGGAAATGATGAGGGGTGAGAAAGCGGCAGTCTTCAGGAAATCTCTTCTATTCACCGTAGCACCGTCATGATGATGTGTTTCGCAACACCCCCGAATTTCTTGCTATTATACTACTTTCTTTTTCGAGATAACAGCAGAAGAAGCCCGCACATCTTGAGTGCGGCAAAAACAAGACAGCTTCCGGTCACTCCCATGAGGGGAAAGAGGAAGAAACCCCCGGCCAGCCCTCCGACAAAACCCCCGGCGAGATCGCTGCCGTAAACGGGCCCCACGGATCCTTCACGCGGTCTTCCGTTTTCGTAAAGTCTTACCGCAAGGGGGAACTCCATACCGGCAAAGAGCCCCGACACGAAAAGGAGTGCGAAAAAGACAAGGCGCAGGAGTGTCTCACCTGCCGTCGCAACGCGGCCCGAGAGGGAAAATACGATCACCAGAAAAATGCAAAAAAGTGCCAGTGCTCCCTCGGTTGCAGCGAGATTTTTCGACGTGTCCCGGGTTTTTGGGCCGAGCCGGCCGACGGCCATACTCCCGGCTGCCATGCCGGCCATGAGCATGGTGATGAGCATCCCGATTTCATGGAAAACGTTTCCGTACAGCACCTGGAAGACGAAGATGAGTGACAGCTCCAGCAGCATGACGACGAAACCCGTCGTGGAGATCACAAAGAGCACGGGTGTTGCCGGGTACCTCCCTTTCAGGAGGAATGCCCCTGCGCCGATAATCGCCGCCACGAGGAGGAAGACAGCCGTACCCTTTTCCTGCGCGGCCGCAAAGAATCCCTTCATCCAGGGCGTGTGCAGCGCGTTCGCAAAGGCGATATTGTAATAGACGCCGGTGGGGGTTAGGTCGCGGTCCTTCTTTGCGCGGGATGGTTTTATCGCGGAGAAATACCAGTCCACCCTTTCCCGGTCAAGGCGGTAGCTCAGATGGGGCAGCGAGATGAGCCTGGCCGCAATACCATACTGTTTCAGCCTGGTCTCCATCCGCTGTGCCGAAAGGGCGATGGGATCGCCGGACACGCCGGCAAGGAACAGGTTCTCTTCTCCCGGTACTACGGCGACATTGGAGAATACACTGCGGGCGGACAGGAGGGCCGACATGTTGACGTCCTGAAGCTCCCTGTCGTAATAGGCGAGCGAGCCGGGCACGGTGAAGACGAAGATGCCGTCCTTCTTCAGGATCCTCTTTATTTCGCGGAAAAACTCCACGGTAAAGAACCTGTTGGCCTGAAGCGTGCGGGGGGCGGATAATCCTGACAGGACGACATCGTACCGCCGGGTGGTCCGGTTCACGAAACGTCTGCCGTCGGTATAATGCAGGGTCAGCCGCTTATCGCCAAGCTCCGACAGGACAAGCTCCGAAGGGTAGCGGATGATCGCCGCAAGATAAGCGGGGTCTATCTCCACATAATCGATATGCTCGACCGTGGGA
Source organism: Deltaproteobacteria bacterium UBA5205 (assembly GCA_002412715.1). Taxonomy (GTDB): domain Bacteria; phylum Desulfobacterota; class Syntrophorhabdia; order Syntrophorhabdales; family Syntrophorhabdaceae; genus Delta-02. The sequence goes on along the minus strand of DHVP01000008.1, from coordinate 10,538 downwards.
TATTTCAGGGCCTCGCCGATCACGCCGCCCGCCCCGCCATGAAGGACAAGGACATCCTCAGGTGCCCCATGGGCAAGGAAAGGGATATGAACGATTTCCTCCACGCGGACTATGTCGGGCACGGGTATGGTGGCGGCAGGAAGGCCGTCGGTGAAAAAAGTGTACTGATCCTGCTCCCTGGTGACGGCTATATTCTGATAGTGCGAATTCTGATAGTGCACCACCTCCCGTCCGTGCCACTGGGCCCTGATCGATCGCCAGTGGAAATATTCGCCGCCCCCAAAGGCCATGAGCAAAGACGAGCAGACTGCAACGGACAGGCTCACGGCGGCAAGGAGCCTCGCCGGTCCGGCAGGCGACGACAGGGCGAGCCCAAGGCAGGCAAGGGACATGAGGACAACGACCACCCCGCCGATGTTGAATGAATTCAACCGTGTGATGAGGACGTAACTTACGAGGACGCCGCCAACGATAGTGCCGAGCATCTCAAAGAAGTAGACCCGGCTTGCCGCCATGCTGTCGGGTCCCTTCAAACGATCGTAGATCCTGTAAGCCGCCGTGAATGAAAGGCCGTGGAGAAGGCCGAAAGGAAAAAAGACGATCATGGAGGTGCAGAAGATCCCCATGATGCCCACGGAGACCTCCGGCGGCAGGCCGCTTATGATCTTGAGGACGCGAATGCAGTAAATGCCGGCAGGGAATAAAACCGCGAAGAGAATGCCGGCGCCGATGAACACGTGTCCGACAGCGCGTTCCCCACGCGGCCATCGTCCGCCTATATATGCCCCCAATGCCTCCCAGACCACCCACGAACCGATGATTAAACCAATGGAAAGCTCATTCCCGCCATAGACGACGAGACTTTCCCTGATAAGGACCGTCTGCACGACAATCCCCGAAAGTCCGGTCACGAGAAGGGTGAATAGAAGAACAGGGGTTATGGGTAATAGGTTATGGGTAATGGGAAAGATAGAGTCTTCTCGATTTGTACCCATCAACCTGTGACCCATAACCTAATTACCTGTCTTCCCCCTTACATACAATAGCGTAAGGAAAAGGGGAAAAACAAGAAGAGAGGTTATGGGTAATGGGTTATAGGTCATAGGAAAATCGGGGTCGACAGGCGGGCCTGTCTTTCCCTATTCCCTATTACCTATTACCCATAACCCATTACCTGTCTTCCCACTTTCATGCTATAATGACCGCGGAAAGATCCGTGACGAAGAACAGGTTTATTCTTACCATTGTCATTCTCATTGCCGTCGCTGCGGCGGGGCTTGTCCTTCTTGTCAGGACGCCCCTTCTTTTGCGGTCGGCCGCCATGATCAGCGGGCCCCTTTTCGGCTATGATATGGCTGCCGATTCCTTTTCCTTTTATCCCCTCAAGGCCGATCTTAAAGGTTTCACGATTGCGGATACACGAAAGGGGAACTTTCTCTTCACCAGTTCCCGCGTGAGCGTCTCGTCGAGCCCGACAGCGGCTTTTAAAGGCGAGGTCGAGAAGGTCCTCCTCAGAGACCCCAGGATACGAATCCGTCTTGGCGATAAAAAAGAGACTGAGACGGACCTCTCCTTCATCCGGAAAATACCGCCGGTGCAGCTTCTGACCATGGAGAACGGAGAATTCATCCTTTCCTTCAAGGGTTCCGAAGGCACCATCACCCTTAAAAAGATCGATCTGTCCGTAAAGGATTTCTCTGCCGATCATGGAGGGGTCCTTGCCTTCACGGGTTTGATCGCCATCAACCAGCCCGGCGGATCGAAGATGTCGGCAACGGGCAGGTGCAGGGGCCAGCTCAACATGACAGGCATCCTTCCCGACATGCTGGGAAAGGGCACGATTGAGATTGAGATTGATGATGGCTCCATGGGAGACGTGGCCCTGAAAGGTGTCAGGTTCACTATGCCCGTCATGTTCGAAAAGGACCGAATAGTGATCTCCAGGGCCGTCACGTCCATCGCGGCACTGATCTTTACGAAAAACGGGCAGAGGGCTGAGCTCAAGAACGGGCAGATCTCAATGAACGCCCTTTACCAGACAAAGTCCAAAGCATTTGTATCTGACGATCTGCAAATAACAATGCCGGGCGTGGGCACTCTGAGGGGCGCCGCGCGACTGACATTCAAGGGATCCATGCCGCTGTCCGCCTCGCTTGAAACGCAGGAGCTCAACTTTTCCAACCTTTTCGGGACGGCGAAGTCACTCTTGTCGCAGGAAGAGGCAAAAAAATGGTCCATCGAGGGGTCGGGTTCGCTCAAGGCACGGATGGAGGGAACGATGGCGGGGAAGGCCCCGTCTTTTTCGGGGACCGTGACCATGGACGTGAAAAAAGGGGGATTCTCCTCTCCCGACGGTTCTAAAGCCGCCCAGGGGATCAGCGGATCGGTGATCCTCAATTTCAGCCTGCCCCGCGGCGACAAAGATGCATCGATGAAGATATCCTCCCAGATGTCTTCGGGCGAATATCTCTGGGGCAAGTACTACAAGGATCTGAAAAAAGAGCCATCCAGGTTCTCCTCAAAGACCGATGTGACGATGAACAGCAAGACGGGGTCCAGGTTCACGGGAACCTGCGATCTCTTCAATACGGGGCGATACGCATACGACGGTTTTTTCGGCACGGGACAATGGGGGCTCCACCTGACCGCGCAGGATGTCGCGGTGAGGAGGATCGTATCCGTGTTTGCGGCCGATTATCTCGCCCAGACCGCCGCAGCCCTGAAAGGGATCGAGTTTGAGGGGAAGCTTGATGCTGACGTCCTGGTTACATCGACGGACAAGCGGTTGGCGACGAAGGGGAACGTAAAGCTTTCGACGGCTTCGTTGAGTCTTCCCGCGGTTTCGCTCGGTATCCGGGGGATCGACATGGATGTGCCCTTTGATCTTGCCGCAGCCGCGGGCGACGAGACCGCCGCTTCCTCGCCGGGACCTTTAGGCATCATCACTATTACCGGATTAACAAAGGGCACCTACAGCCTGCCGGAGATGAAGATACCCATCACCGCCCACGGAAACGATGTGTCGGCACCGGGGATCATAGCCGTTCCTTTCTACGGCGGCTCCATCCGCGTCAGGGCTCTTACGGCAAAGGACATTCTGGGCAAGTCGCCGAAGCTTTCCTTCGGTGCTTCCATGACCGGTATAGACCTCCCGAAATTCTTGAACGACCTGACGGGCCTTACCTTTCCCGGGACCGTGAAGGCCCGCTTTCCTTCGATCACGTACCAAAACGGGGAGCTCACAACCGAAGGGGTGATGGCCCTTGACATATTCGGCGGCAGGATTGAAGCGGCGGATATGTACGTACGGGACCTTTTTGCCCCGTCGAGAAAGATTGGCGGCGACATTCGTTTCAGCAACATCGATCTCGGGAAGATAACGGAGACGATAAAGGTGGGCAAAATAACGGGCGTCATCGAGGGTTCCCTCAAAGACCTGGTGATCGAATACGGCCAGCCGTCGCGTTTTGTCTTTGACCTGGATACCGTGAAGAAAAGCGGGGTGCCGCGCAAGGTTTCCGTGGATGCCATCGAGAACATATCCATTCTGGGCACCGGTTCCGGCGGGGTCGGGGCCGTGCTGAAGAGCGGGCTCAACAGATTTTTCAAGGAATACCCGTACAGCCGCATCGGAATCCGGTGCACGCTGGAAAACGATAATTTCAATATCAGGGGAAAGATCCTCGAAGGAGGCAAGGAGTACCTCATACGCCGCGCTTTCCTGAGAGGTATCGATGTAGTGAACAGAGATCCCATGAATATGGTAAGTTTCAAGGATATGCAGGAACGCGTCGGCAGGGTCTTCCAGAAGGAGAAGAATGGCGGGGGGCCGACAATAAAAGTGAATTAAAGGAAAAGAGGAGGATATAATGGTCAAAAGGTTACGTCATCTTGTATTCGGTTTCATGATCGTATTTGCCGCCTGTGTTACCGTCAACATCTATTTCCCGGCTGCAGCAATCCAGAAGGCTGCCGATGAGATCGTTGATGACGTGCGGGGAACCGGGGACCAGAAGCAGCCGCAGCCGGAAGAAAAGAAGAATGACAAGCAGAGCGGCATCATAGATTCCATCAGGCAATTCGCAGGTCCGAAAGAGGCATACGCCCAGATAAACGCAGAGGTATCCACTCCGGCAATCCGGAGCCTCAAACAGGCAATGAAGGACAACTTCCCCCAGCTCAAGCCCTTTTATGACAGGGGCGCCATAGGCGAGAACAACATGGGGCTGGTCGAACAGCGCGACGCCGGGAGCCTGAACCTCAAGGAAAAGGCCGACCTCAACCGTTTTGTGGGCCAGGAGAACAACAACCGCAACGCCCTCTATGGTGAGATCATGAGGGCGAACAAACTGGGCGCGGACTCGCTCCCGAAGATCCAGAGACTCTTTGCGAACAGCTGGCGTGAAAAATCTCAGCCCGGCTGGTGGATACAGAACGACGGCGGTGCATGGGAAAAGAAGAAATAAATCAGGCTCATTGAACTGAAGCCGGGAGGTTTATGAATATGCGGACAAAGACCGCGCTGTGGAAGGGTTCCATCCTGATCGTAGTCGCCTGCTTCTTCTTCTCCTGCGCCGGAGCTTTCATCAGTCCCGCTGTGCGGGCCGATTTCGAAGCGGGTCTGGCCCTTTTCAACCAGGGGAAGTTCCCCGAGGCGCTCCCATTTTTCGAAAAGGCCGTGGCGGCCGAGCCGGATTTCTACGAGGCCCAGCTCTATCTCGGCAGAACGCATCTCAATATGAAGAACTATGCGAAGGCGGTACCGTCGCTCAAGAGGGCGTATCGCCTGTCCCCGGACGACTTCAAGACACAGGCTATCGATATCCTCATAGATGCGCTTCTGGGAGCGGCCTTCTCGGAGCTTGGAAAAGGCAACTTCGAAAGCTCCCTGACATACCTTCGCGAGATCCTTTCCGTAGACCCCAAGGGGAGGAAGATAAAGGACGACATGTCCAATGTCCTTGTAGCGGTGGCCACGGGACTTCTCATGAAAGGCGACGTGCGCGAGGCGATAAGCGTGTTCAGCGACGCGATCAAGGCCAATCCGGACAATACGAAGGCCTACCTGGGCCTCGCGAAGGCCTTCATCAAAACCGGCGCCCTGGCCGAGGCTATAGAGGCGGCCCAGAAGGCCTTGAGCCTCGACCCGTCGAGCCGGGATGCGCTGAACATAGTAAAGGAAATGATACGGTAGGAAAGACAAAAGACTCACGTTCATCCCGTAACAAACGCGTAACAAACGGGGCTCGTTCGTCACCTTGATCATCTCTTGAACACGGAGAGGGCGCTCTACTACTACTTGCTGTTGTTCTCATTACGAGAGGTCCGCGGGGGGCCTTATCCCCGGTCAGCCACGCTACGGATCACACCCGTTAACCGCTTTCGGGTCGCTCGATGCTTATTGCGGACAGCGGTGGTTCCGTAGAGTCGTACTCCTTGCCTCCTTCGATGATCTTACCCCTGATGTTGAAACAGTTGAAGGACCCTAAAGTTCTGCACTTCGGACGGGAGAAAAGAACCTCAATAAATCTCTGTGCGCCGGTATCGGGTTCAGGCGGGCCAGGGGAATTCGATCCTGATCAAGTCATTTTAATTCATCTGAAGGTGGCGGCGTGATTTTCCTATTCGTTTCAGGGTTGATGGCAATGTTGTGAGGGAAGGTTGTGGGTGTTGGGTTTTTGCTTACACCTACCTATACGTAACAAAATTGATTGACCTTTAAACCCACCCATCTAATCTGCTTTTCCTTCAAAAGAAAAGGAGGAGATATGGCCCACAAGATCCCCATTCTAAGGAGACCAAGCGGCAACTATGAGGCGGTACGCGACCGGTTTTCACCACAGGCCCATACCGACAGGGTCCTCAGGAGGCTCGCCCGCATGGAGATACCGGGGAAAGAGCATCTCGAGAACTACACTCTTTCAAACCCTTCTGTTTTTCAAGTACAAAGATTCCGTACCCTGGCGTTTTTCGCCTTGCAACGGTAGGAATATACCAAGGGAACGTGCAACCTCTCGCCACGCTCGACTGCGTATCCCCTGCGGGGCAGTTATATTGAGAAACTCTGCCACTCTTCCCGTATTCGGTGAATTCACCTTCATTATTGTCCTCTGTCAAGGGCTGACCGCTTTTTCTCTTCCTCGAATTTGTCATATGTTACTGACATACGTTCGGCGGGAGAGCCCGACGAAGGGCATCGTGTCGTCTGACCCCGCGGGGGACAATAACAGGGCCTCCCACCAGAATCATGCAGCCTGGACAAAGGATGATGGGTGCTCGCAGGAGAGACACCGAATACTGATAACGCTGAGGCGCTGGTTCGCTTATGCGGTGGGATGATCGCCGGACACAGGAACAGGGGTATATTTAACGAAAACCCGGAGGAGACGTGCGCACAGGGAAAGACGTGAAACCGCATATGCCCGATATGATTGAATGTCGATATTTGTGTTGACAGGAGGATTACAGATGTCTCCCAAAGTTGCCGAATGTGAAAATCCGAAGGGCGTCCCCCAAAGTAGCCCTTGAGCACTGAGAGGGTACTCTACTTCTTGTTGTTGTTCTCAATACGAGAGGTCCGCGGGGGGCCTTATCCCCGGTCAGCCACGCTACGGATCACACCCGTTAACCGCTTCCGGGTCGCTCGATGCTTATTGCGGACAGCGGTGGTCCCGGAGTGCGGGCTGGAAATCCGCAGACATGAGTTATCAGTGTGTTGCCAACCCGGTGCAGTCAGGCGCATCGACACTTTCGTGCCCGGTCCACGCGCCCCGAAAATGAAACGGGTCCCACGACCCTTAAGCCAACAGCGGCCCGTCCCGTGATCCTTCGCTATCGGCTGCCCGGGGATAAGGCCCCCCGCTCTGTTCCAGTCAAGGCCTGAATCGCCGCAATCATCTGCTTTCCCCCGACGCCCTGGGTCACTTCAGGTCCTTTTTTATTCTCTGCTTTTCCTGCTCAAACTGTTTCATGATTTTCTCAAACTCGTCTTGGCTCAAAGCCTTTTCCGCGCTCTTGAATATCTTCCCCTCCTCTTCTTTGATATGGTGTTCCACGAGCTCCTTAAACACGCTCATCTTGGCTCCCCACTGATCCTCGCCCTTCGGCATTTTCTCAAGTTCTTTTAGCACCATCTCGGCTACGTGATGCTCCTCTACCCCTTCCATTGCATCTTCGCGAGCCTCTTTTGCCGCCAGTAACGGTGGATAAAAGGTGCTTTCTTCGGACTTCATATGAGGCACCAGTTCTTCTGTGAGCTTTTGGAACAATTCTTCGCGCTTCTTCGCCCCGTTCCCTTTGGCCTCTTTAAGCTGTCCAAGAAGTCCCTTCACTTCCTCGTGGTCTTTTTTGAGCATCTGGAAAAACTTATTCATTTCTTCTCCTTTCGTGGTCACTTTAAGGCTTGCCGCCAGTGTCTGCATAAGAAAAATGAGATCGGAGGCGGGTGGTAAAATGAAGCTGACCACCCGACCAATTATTGCTTGCCGTACTTACCCCTTAAGACAACTGCGGGCGGCCTCAGGTACACCCGCGCAGTAAAAAAGCACTACCAGAATGGGGATCGGGGACTCCCAGGGCCCAAAGCAAGATCCATCCTATCTTCCCTTCTTTTCCCTTCTTGATTGTTAAGCATGGCAATCCTCCATTTCTTTCACACCTTGAGCTTTTCCTGGTTTCTGCGTTTCCGCACTACTTTTCCGGCAGCAAACGGTTAATGGAAAAGCTCCTGAGCGATCTCAGAGAGCGCGTTGACTACGGGTCGGGCAAACCGGCCGCCGCGCGAGCGACGAGAGCCTGCACTCAGGAGAAACCCCAGTCCTACTCCTACTCCTAATGCGATAAGAATCGCCGTGCCCGGATTTTCTGTGCTATAACTCTTAGCCTTGTCATAGGTTTCGCCGACCGCTTGGGCCGCTTTCGTATACATATCGGTTGCAGTCTCTTTCGCTTGCCCATAGGCCTCGGCGCCGCGCTCCAGGGCGCTCTGGACAGTAGCACCTGCGCTGCCTGATTCTCCTGCGTTTTGCTCCTTGGTGCTCTCGTTGTTGTTGTTTTCGATATCCATGTTGTCCTCCTAAAAATAGTTTTTTAATATCCGTTCAAAGCTCCTGCCCTACGTTCGCGGTCCGGTGCCGCGGCTTGTTACGGCTTTAGAGGTTGTACTCTTTATCCAACCGGCTACAGCCTTCGTGGCAATGCCGAGCAAGACTACCTTGATCAGGCCGGGGCCAGCGGCTTCGGCACGCAGGGCACCTAATGAGTCACGAACCTCCCTTGCAATAGACCTCATGATTCGTTCCGTGGGAGTGGCGCGCCTTATGAACACCCCTGTGGCAAGATAGCCAAGGCCGGCGGCGGCGCCCAATGCCACGTATGGAGAGTCCTTCACATATTCGCGCCAATCAAGTTTCTCCTTGATTCGCTCGCCTATTTCCTCGACTGTCCGGGAAATGCCCTCTTCTTCTTTCGCGATATCGTGACGTATATCTTCGGCGCTACGCTCAATATTCCCTTCCCTTGTATTACTTGCATATTTCTCAGTCATTGCTTGTCCTCCTTTTCAATATCTTCTGTGTTTTAAGGACCGATTTCTTCAATTGCGTGTAGCCGATGAGGGCAATGACGACACTGATTAACGCTAACGCCGCTCCGGTAACAAGCGCCGCAATGACAGGGGCCATATAAGAAGTGAGTCCGATGATCAGTGAAGCGCACAGAGACATGAATGCCGCGAAACCGATGACCGCTCCTGTAGCGACCATTACGGCTCCGCTGCGCACGGCCCTCGTCTTTTCGCGAATTCCCTGGATGACGAGTTCAATCTCGTCGCGAACCACTGCGGCTGAGTTGCCGGCAAGCTGTCCCAACAGTTCGGTGAAGGTTTCTCGTTGTGCTGTGGGGTCCTTATCTACGGTTTTGTTGTTCATCGTGAAAACCGCCTCCTTACCTGCGTTTTAAGATAACTCCGATCATCAGGCCCACGGCTCCTGCTATCAGGAGGCTGCGCCCCGGGTCCTGTTTGACGTATTCCCGGACCCTGGTATCCGTCTGGTGATAGTCGAATTGCCGAACGTACTCGGCTGACTGCTCCAACAACTCGGATGCCCGATTCCCTGCGTGAACTATGCCGGATTGCGCATCTGCGGTCTTTTTGCCTAGGACCTCCGCAAAACCGTGCAACTTATCGGCAATCGCGTTCTTCGCAGACTCGAAACCCGTTGACTTACCCGAGCCTTGCGACTCCGCCGCTGTTTCTCCAGATTTATCGATTACCTCGTTGTTTGTTTGCATAGTTCACCTCGCAAAAAGTTAAAGGGCATTTTATCAACTCTCACGGATAGGGCCCTTGGTATCTACGGTAACGGGTTCGCTAGTCCTCGGCTCGACAGGTTCCCCTGCACTTGACTCTACAGGTTCGCCTGCACTTGACTTTACAGGTTCGCCATGGCCGGTTCGCGGGGGAGGGCTGGACCCTTTAGGGAAAGGTCTGTCGCCCACATCGTAGTCGGCTCCGGATTCTCCTTTATACCCTATGTCTTCAGCCCCTGTATGTTTCAGTATTTCCTTGCCTTTATTCTTCCAATCTTTATCGTCGGCGTGGACAGAAAGTAGAATTCCCCCTTCCTTGATGCGCCCTTCATACCGGTTAGCTTCATACTCGGGAATACCCATGCCGATCAGCGCTCCGGCTATGCCGCCAGCCAATCCTCCAGCTCCTGCTCCCGCAAGGGCAGCGACGATGGGACCTGCCGCAATGAAGGGTCCAATGCCCGGGATGACCAATAAGCCAATACCCACCAGCCACCCTAAGGCGCCTCCGACGACCGCACCGGTTCCGGCTCCTGCCGCTGCTCCCTCGGGTGCCTTGGTTTCCTTCTCCACCGCGAATTCTTTGGTTCCTCCACCCTCAGGGAACAGAACCGAAATGTCCTCGTTGCGAAAGCCTGCGCTTTTCAATTGGTCGACCGCCCGTTCAACCATCAGACGGGTTCGATAGATTCCATAAACTGCGATGTTCTTAGCCATAACGTGGCCTCCTTTGTTTGTTTGCGTGTCTTTTACGGGGCGATGTCAATTTCGCTCGTAATTTTGCCTTTTCCGGCTATCCGGCCTGCAATCGTTTCGATAGTTCTTTTTTCCTCTTCTGATCGGACAGGACCTTTCAGTGTAACCATTCCGCGGATGGTAATGACTTTCACATTGTGAGCGTTAGTGGAAAGGGACTTGTCATTGAGGATGGCCCGACGGATGTTTTGAGTCATCTCGCGATCCTGTTTTGTTTCGCCTTGTTGACCCGCGGTTAGTTCGCTTGGGGACCGGTCTCGTTCGTTCATTTTCGTGTTATCAGCTGGCTGTGCCAAACAGGCCCCCGGGATGGTGACGCGGAGCGTCGATAAGACCGTCTGCCGATGGGACGAGTTGTGAGACGCGGGTTGCTTCATTGGCGTCTCCTGGTCTATGCCAGTGTTCGGACGGACTTTTCCCGGTCCCATTGCCGCGTCTTTGCCGCTGTAATAAATGCGTCTTTGTCTTTTGCA
>DHVP01000023.1 GCA_002412715.1 Deltaproteobacteria bacterium UBA5205 | reverse complement strand
CAACGCCCACGTGGTATCACTGTCTTGCCGTAGTAGCGCCTAACCTCATCGAAGCTGTCGGCGTCCGCGCAGGCCATCCTGCTTATGTCCGATGCCAGGGAACCGATTATGCGGACCTGCCGGTCGCTCCAGCTCGTATGTATATAGTGCTCGTCATCACCCCGCCCTCTTTTCTGAGGGATATACCCATCGCAGAGGACGGTGGACGGCCTGAACCTTGAGTAGACGGGCCCGGGCCGCAGGCGTTCAAAGACCTTGAGCTTTCCGACGACGATATCGAAGGGAAGGTCGTGGTTGTGGAGCATATAGCAACGCAGGCGGCCTTCCAGAGGGCGCCGATGCAGGGTTCCGAAGACGCAGGCGGCGGGGCTGCTGCCCGACCTCCTGTTCCCGTTCTCTTGCGGTGAAGAACGGTACAACGCTGTGAATCCATGTCAATTTACGCAAGCAAACCGTGGCGCTTTATATAATCGAGGCCGAGCCATTTTCTAGCAGGATATGTATCCAGTGAAATTCTCACGATACCATTGCCTAGTATGTAAGACATGTATAATTGATGGCGTGGGTCCGAAAGGATGTCCGGTGTGAAGGTGGCGATGTTCGTGCCGCCGGCATCCCGGGCGGACTGCACGAGCAGCCCCTTCTGGCCAGCACTGTAAAGATAATCTCCCAGGCGGTGCGTGAAATCGTAGTGGTCCGAGATAAGGTCGGGGAATTTCTTCTCCTTCCCCCTGAGGTCGACAAGGATGCCCGAGGCGTGCACTTTGAATACCCGGCGTTCAGCGATCACGGATTCAGTCTCCATGCCCGCATCGGTCAGGAACCGTATCCAGTGGAATATGGTCTCGTATACCGTTGTTATGATAGCAAGGCTTCCGTACCAGACACCGAACCTCGTGCCGTCACTGAAGCGGCTCCTTATACCAGAGCAAACGGCATCGGGCGCCATGGATACGCCATAGGTAAAAGGTCTTCCGATGACGGGGGCATAATGATCGTCGCCCTGGCGGTGCTGGGCGACCAGAGTTTCTCCGTAGGCTCTGGCTCCGGGATCCTCGCTCAGGTCGTCAAGGAGGTCTTCCGAGGTGATAACCGTTGCAATGTTGCGGAAAACGAACTCATTGAAGTCGACCGCGGCGGTGATGAGGTTCGCAAACACGCCCTAGTTTCCGCGCTGCATGTCGAGATAGCGCCTCACGGTAAGGAGCCCGAGAAAGCCTTCATCACGGATGACCTCAACCGGGCTCTTGCCGTTGAAAGCCCTGTTCGGTGCTGTGGGCCACCTGTAAACAAGCTCCCGGTTCTTCGGGAACAGGATCCTCAGAGACCGATGGACAGAAAGAAGGTTGCCAACCCGGTCGAGCAAGTCCCTGTTATCCGCCAGGGGGTCGCCCTTCCTGTACCGTGCAAGGGTCGTCCGGGACCCCTCGGACAACCCCAATAAGGCCGCCTGGTCCTGGGTGGAAACGTTCCAGTGGACGAAGAGGCGCATGACCATCCCGGCAAGCGCCGCCCTGCCTTCCCGGCTTCTCGGATTGTTCTGAATGGCCTTTTCTGCTATCGGCATTGATACCTCCCGAGTATGTTACATCTAATACAAGATATTGTACCAGATAGTACGGTATTGTCAAGTGGAAAGTCCGACCAGGGCAGGCCCTCCCTCTTATGCAAAACTAGGGAGCGGCCCCTTGCTTTACATATTACGTTACACGTTATATAATAACGTGGTGATTAAGACGTTTCGTTGCAAAGATACCGGAGCGCTTTTCAAGGACCTTTTTGTCGCACGGTTTTCGTCCATCGAGCGCCAGGCAAGGCGAAAACTACTCTATCTCAACAGCGCCCGGACATTGCAGGACCTGTCCCAACCGCCGGGGAATCATCTGGAATCCCTTAAAGGGGATCGGGCCGGCCAGCATAGCATCCGCATCAACGATCAATGGCGTGTCTGCTTCACGTGGGACGAGGGTAATGCATGGGATGTCGAAATCGTCGATTATCACTAGGAGGTTCAATTATGAAGACTAGATTGCTCGATATAATACCCCCGGGGGAAATACTCCACGAGGAGTTCATGAAACCTCTAGGGCTTAGCATAAATGCTCTCTCGCGTGATATTGCTGTCCCTCCGGGACGTATCAGTGAGATTATCCGCGGGAAAAGAACAATATCAGCAGATACGGCGTTGCGTCTTGGCAAGTACTTTAATGTTTCACCGGAAATATGGCTTGCCCTCCAGGCCGACTATGAAATCAGGATCGCTCGTCGCACAACCTGGCCAAAGGTCGAGCCACACGTTAAGGCGAGAACTGATGTTTCCGCCCAATCTGGTATGAACCATTCTTGATGCAGGACGCACAAATCCCGCGTTCGCCTCGAACTCGCCGCTGTTTTATGATTCCGGTATTAAAATGGACAACCCGTTCGGCCGGTAGTTGAAACAAAGGAGCAGTTTCTCGATATCCACCCTGCTACTGAATATAAGTGGGTTTCGGGGTGAGACAATAAATGGGTTTCGCATAGAATTACCCCAAGGTCCCCCTGTTGGCAGATTTGGCCATAACTCCCAGTTGTTTCAGCGTAGGTTGAACATCATGAACCTTGATGAGGGGTCAACAGGCACATCCCGATGAAGTACTCGCGGTACCACCATTGCCTGTCCATAATATGCAGGGGTATCCGTACCCCTAAAAAGCGTTTGTGTCCTTCATGTGTAGGAAACTGGTGGCAATGACCGGTTGAACTCATGGGTCCTCGATTCGCACGAGGCGTGCGTTTCGATGTATCTTGATTGACGTCCGGAAACCGACTTCCACGCTGTTCCCATCAATTTGTACTTCTTCTTTATCTATACCATTCATTTGCAGGGATTCAATGGATGCGAGCTTGCAATCGGCGTCACGAAGGAAATAAATGTTGTCACCAACTCGAAACGGCCCACGTTGGCAAGTAGCAACCAACACGTTGTTACTGAAGGTATCGGTGACGACTCCAAGAACGGACAACGGTCTGTGTTCAGCCTCAGCACTCACGATACGATGAGTGACAACATCGACAAGGGCATTGCAAAACGTTCTGACGAACCATATCCATTCCGTGAGAGTATCCAAACCAAGAATCTCGTCGGGAGTTCCATGCGAGGCATCGTTGCGGAAATTCACAAGGTTCAGAAGCATTTGTTCAAGTGACTCGTGCGCATCAGTCTCGGCTAAATGAGTGGCAATAATCGGGTTGGTTTCTAATAGATGCCAGATGTTATCCAATCCCACAGAGCTGAACATGCTATCAAATTGCGAACGCCGTAGATTTGCATCATGCGATGTCAAAGCATCATTAACAAGCTCCCAGCTGGCATTACCTTGAAGGGAGTTGAGATAGACGGTTAATATGTCTACCAGGGACAAGTGGCGGTACTGCCTCTTGTCTATGTTTTTTATGATTCGTGCTATTCCAGACCGATAGGCATTCCTAAATTGTTCTGAAAGGTCAGGGAACAGGCCATAGCGCGGCAAACGCGAAAGCCATAAGCTTAGAACCGACTCGCTGAAGGATTCATAGATGTTATAAAGTTGAGTCATTACGGCAGAATGACGGAAAATATGGTCTTCTCTATGTTTGACAGTTGCCGCACCCGGGTTGTACAAGCCAAGGAAGTGTTCCAAGGCAACTGTTCGGTCTGTCACTTTTCGCAGCAGTGTCGTAAACATGGTTAGCTCATCATAGAAAACTACTAAGCATATCTCTATACTTCTGGATTCTCTCTTGAATATCAGATTTCGTGTTACCTCTGCCTGTAAACGTACCGGGCTGATTTTGACGAAAAAGCTCCTTGGTGGCTTCAATAACGTCATTTCGTTTCTTCAACAACATCTCTTTTTGATCCAATACGTCCGAGAGTCCCACCATAACGGCATCGTAAAAAGCTCGGTACACACCCTTCGACTCCCACTCTCCTGTCTCAGGCTTGAAAGGGCGAAAAACAAGATCCCCATATAGTCCTACTGCTAAATGCAATGTGTCCAAGTACAAGCACCGCAAGATATGCGTGTCTTCTTGGGAGATGGAACGAGCGCGAGCCATGTAGAGGTCAAGAAACCCATGCATTCCCCGGGTGTAATGTTCAACGTGACGAAGGGCAAAAAACCGAAGGACAATTTCAGCGTCGCCCATCTTTTGATAGAGGGTTTCGCCCTTTATGGGCGCGTTTGATTCCTCTTCATCTTTGGTGTAACGAGACAACCCGAAAGCGTCACGAAAGTCGTCCGCCCTCGACAGGTCAATGAGGAGATTGTTAAAAGGACCTTGAAAAAGGCAGTTTCGTATTTCTTGATGCTCCAAACGAACACCACCCGTGTTCAGTCTTGCAAAGACGGTCTGCCGCAGGAAAATAGCATCTTCCTCATCCGGAGTAGATTCCCGAAGAACCACGATGTAAGAAATGGAGCGCCTGTCTAGGCCACTTCGTACCTGAGAAGGAAGAGTTGAGTACGTTCTTCCATTTAGTTCCTTCCAAATGTCAAGACCGGTCAGCTTGTATTCGCCCGCATAAAACGATTGGAGAGATGTTATGCGTTGCTGGCCGTCCATCACCTCGTATTGATTGAAATCTTTCTCATATAGGAAGAGCGGAGGCACCGGGATATTCATTATGAACGACTCAATAAGCTGCGATTGTCTTTGGCGGTCCCATCGTTCGCGCCTTTGGTAAAATGGACGGACCTGCATGTAGCCTGGTTTGTCAAGGGCCTTCACAAAATTGGGAATTTTTTCGCGGTTCGACTCCGTTACGATGCGCTGCTCCCCTGCTTTGTACTTCTCATTAAGCTCTGCGTCAGACAAGAAACTGCCCGCCTCATTAACCGGTTTTTCCCACATAGTCCTTTCAAAATCCGTCAGCTTTATCATATCGGCTCCCCTAAACGTCTTCGTCGCTTCCATCCACTGCTCGTCACTGAGTCCCGCTTCAAACTATGCATAAACCCCATTTCTAGAGGCAATGGATCCATGCTCTTACAGAATGATACCTTGTGATTGTGTCCGGTTTTTCGTAGCTAGGCTCCCTTTTCAGCACCTTTTTCTGGACAATGGCCGTATTTTACCATAAAAAAAGCGTAAACTTGCCAATTATCGATGTCGTGGCACTCAACCTCTATTTTTTAGTGGTGGAAATCGTAATGTTGTTATTGATATTAGCCAACACCACTTTTTAAAGACCATTTAATAGTGGTCATGCACATCATCCTATGGGAACGATGGTGGCCGCCCCGACGTTGCAGTACCGATCAGGAACGCAGGTGAAAATGACGATCTGGCATTCCTTGGCAGCCCTGGCAAGGACGGCTCCCATAAGACGCAACCTCGCGGCATCCGTATAGCCCAAGGCATCATCCAGTATCAGCGGTGTCCCGTCCCCATCCTTGGCAACAATCATCGAGCAGGCAAGGCGGAAGATGAGCGAGAGCTGTTCTCTGGTACCCCCGCTCAATGAATCGAAGGGAACCGTGGCGCCGTTGGCAGACCGGCTGATAATCTGCAATTCATCGCTGATATCTACTTGAAAAGTATCATCGAACACGAGCCGGCCAAGCCTTTCGATCTTTTCCTTTATGGGTGCCACGTAAGCCCGGCGCACCTTGTCGCGTTCCTCCCGCATAAAGTCCAGGAGGCACCTAACCGCAACGGCCCGCCGGAACAGAGCCCTGTTCTCGTGTTCAAGGCGCTCAAGGCGGCTCTGGGCCACATGCAGTTTCTCGTGCCAGCCTTCTTCGCCATGAATTTTCAGTCGTGTCTGAACCTGGGTGAATTCCGTATGCGCCGCCCCGCGCCTGTTTTGCGTCGTTTGCAGTGAGTCTTTCGCCGTCTCCGCCAACAGTCTGACGCGCTCAGGGTTCTTCGCCTTCAACAACGCCTCGGCAGAGACAACGTTGGCCTCTTCGTCGGCTACCGCACGAATACTGTCGGCCAGATTCACATCAAGGGCATCATCGGGGACACCGTTTCTGGCCTTCTCCAGGGCCTCTTGCGCATATTTGAGGTCTTTCACAATCAGGTCAAATTCAACCCGTGTTTCCTGATATTTTATGTTCAGGCCTTCGCGGACTTTTCGAACCGCTTCGACGGCTTCCCTTGCCGCTTCCCATTCACTGTTCGCCTCTTTGAGGCCTGCTTCCGCATTCAGCCATTCCTTCTTTGCGGACCCAAGGTCAGTACAGACAGAGGGCTCCGTCACACGCTTGATGAGGTAGTCCGGTACGGCTTGTTGCAGTCCAAGCAGTTTCCGTTCAAGCTCCTCGTAGGTCAGGTCCCGAAGGTTATCCTTTTCAACCTGTGCTTTGTTCTCTATTTGCCGCAATGCCTCGCGTCGCCCGTCAAACGCAGTCCTTGCCTCATCCGGACCATCCACGCCCGCAGCCTTGCAGACCTTTTCCAGGGCTTCCCTTGCATCTTGAAGCTTTTTCGACAACCCTTCTATACTGGAACCGGCAACGATCTCAACAGACAGAGCCCCGGGGATAATCAATGTTGATTTGTCGGCGACGGATATAGTCCTTACCTCACCCTTGTCGAGCCTTGTCTCTGAACCATCAATGGACAGCAGGCATTCTCCCAAACCGCAGAGAACCACGCTTGGCGCGCCCGTTTCGAACTGGGCGCCAGCGGTCAGGAAATCCTTCTCTGCACTCTGGATCTTTCTCAAGACATGGTCATTCACTTTGTTGCGTGCCAGCACTTCCTCCGCCTTCGCCGCATCGTTCCTCGCGTCGTCGATCCGTCCCTTGCGTTCCAGGAGCTGGTCGAGATGGAGCTTGTTGTTGTAGTAATCGAAATCCTCCCGCCGCAAAACGGCAAGGGCGTCTGCATCCTTTCTTCTCCGGTCGGCTTCGTTGAGACCAGTTCGCGCCTTATCGAGTTCATCATCGATCCGGTTCAATGCCGATAGCGAGGTGACATTGGATTCCCCGATATCCTTGTGAGTTCTTGTAGCTTTCATAACGGCATCGATAAGCCCCTGTCTTGTGTCCTTGTCACGACGCGCCATTTCTTCGGACACCCGGACCGTTTCCAGTTTCAGGGTGGCCTTCTCCAGGGCGGATTCCAGCGTATTTATCTCCTCCAGCGAGGTCGTGTGGGCAGCCACCTCGTTCTCCAGGGTCTCCTCCTGGTTCTTCAACTGCCTTAGCTCCCGTTGAAGGTTTGCTGCCTGCTCGATGTCAGACTCAAGGTCGCGAATTGCCTGCTCGATGCGGGCGACTTCAGCGCGAGCCTCCGCGAGGGCTTTTTTGGATTCAACGAGATCTTTCTTCTCTGCGCCTCGCTCGGTGTAATAAAGGGAGTACTCTTCACGGACCTTGTCAAAAAGTCCCTCCTCCCGCGGGTTTGCCGGGCGCCCGCCCGCCGCCGTGTCCAGGGCCACAGACAACGACGTCTGTTTTGTCAGATCAGGCTGATCGATCGCATCTCCCTGCTGAATGATAAGGGCCTTCCAAAGGTCTACGTCGAGGGTCTCCCTGAGGATAGCATCTGCCCTATCATGGGCCTCCCGGCCGGTATGGTTCTCCGGCTTGGGGCGCGTCACGGCGAGTCTTGTTTCCGGTCTTTTGTGGAAACGCTTGAAGTATGTGAACTCGTATGGCCCGCTTCGCGCTTGCAGTTCGATCTCCGGCCCTTCGTCTCGGTTGACAGGCTTGACTGCCTCGATAGCGCGATGTTTGCTCGAGTCGGTATAATAGAAGAGAAGACCGATTGCCTCCGCGAGACTGGTCTTGCCAGCCTCGTTGGGGCCCTGGATAAGCGTTATGCCGTCGGGAGCAAAAGCGACCTCGGCGGTAGTGATGCCCCTGTAATTGGCAACTCGCAGGCGTAGGAATTTCATGCCGTCCCCCTTGCCAAACGCATGAGCAGCATCAGGGCGTCACGGGCAACGACGCTCTCCCCTCCCCCTTCAGAGATCTGGGTCCGCAGTCGTTTAATGGTCGCATCGGCAAAACCGGAGAAACCAAGGTCGCCGAAATCCGCCTCATCCGGCAGCACGAGGAGGTCATCCTCCCTCATGTCAAAGGCCGCGAACACGTCCTTTACGGTGTCGAGATACGCCTGAAGTTCGTCCCGCGAGGACAGGGACAGGGAACCAACGCAGTTCAGCCGAACAACTGTCCGCTCCTTGTTCTCAATGTCCTCCAGGAATCTCCGCAACGCCTGCACTTCGTCCGGCGTGTTAAGATCAACCCGATTCCGCTCGGTAAAACACCACTCACCGACCCTGACAGCCTTCGTGGAGATCCGTCCATTGTCAACCTCAACAACGTTAGCATAGCCGGATTGCACCTCTGCAAAGTCTGTCGATTCGGGTGTTCCGGAATACCAGATCCGGTCACCGTTGCCAATCCTGGTGAGGGAGTGCCGGTCACCGAGCGCTACAAAGTGGACCTTCCCTTCGCTGACAGCTCGCTCAAGCATCTCCACCGCCACTACTCCCTGCGCCTCCGGGTCTGGAGTGAACTGGTCGACGATGCCGTGCGCCACGCAGATACGGGTTACCCCGGTTGCCGGCTGAAGGGCTGCAAGGGTTTCTTCGACGGGGTTTACCGCCGGTTTCTTTGACATCCAGGGTGCACCCACGATCTCTACGTCCTCATTGATGTTGATGGGGGCGGCGGTTTCGATGACGTGAACCTGATCGGGTTTCCGCTCAACAAAGGTACTTGAACGATAAACAGACGCCGCGTTCAATGGGTCGTGGTTCCCGGGGAGCATGAAAACCGGAACAGTCACCTCTTTGAGGGCCTCCAGGGCCCGGACAACGGTCTTCCGGTCGACCTGGTTGGACTCGAACGCGTCCCCGCATACAAGCATGAACAGGCACCCCTCTTCCCTGGCGATGCGGCCCATGGTACGGATGGCATCGAGGCGTGCCTGGCTGTATCTCTCCTGAGTGCCCTCCGAGAAAAAATGGCGCGTCATTCCCAACTGCCAATCACTTGTTTGCAGAAATTTGATCATTAAGGTCCCCCACTCACAACTTTTCCCCGGACAAAGGGTCCGATAGAGGAAACGACAATTAATGTTCCGTCATCAGCACAGACACTGCCAGCAACACCGCCCAACGATACAGTTTCGGCGATAATGTCCGAAAAATGGTAGAAGCTTTACATTGACAGAAAACGACGATTCCAATTGATCTTGCGGCCACCAGACGGTTATTGCCGGTGCCACAGTAGTGCTTCATTGATCCCCTCGCCCCCTATGAAGGCTCAGATGCTTACCGTAGGCTGCAATGACTGGAGAGCTTCCATTTACATCTTACAAAATGCATCCATAAAAATCATCTCTAATTATAAGCTAAAAATGCGGCAACACGGCGCCGCAGGGATCTTTTGTCGTTTGTTTCGCATGCCCGCGAAGCAGGCAAATCAATACTTTCTCATCAATATTGGCCCCGTTCCTTGCGTGTGTAAGGAGGCCGTCACTTTTCTGCTTCCTGCAGAACCAGTCGTCCGATAAGACATCCCGAGGTTGAAGGGGCTGATTTGCTCATTGTACCGCCAGTCTCCGTATGATTTATTCTGATGGAATAATTCCGCAAGGTAGTGCTCGGGATATCAAGAGATCTACGACGGACTTCCATGAATTGTCACCGGTGACATGGCCCCCGTGTCACTTGGCACGACCCCCCTTGTCACCCCTTTCTGAAGATCCCAAAAGTAATATACATTCAAACATTATCTTTATTAGGTCATTCCGAACATCCTCGCCAGTAACAACAGCACACACAACCATATAACCACCTTTATAATCTCCCCTCCCGAGGGAAATCACCATAGATCACACCCCTCAGGACAGAGGGGAACATTATCCAGGAGGAATACCATGAACTTCTTTAGCAAAAGAGAAACGGTTGCTATTTTGACGTACCTGGGCGACATGAGGCATGTTCGCCAGACAAGGGCCCACCTGCTGGGTCAGTGCAACAACGATCCCGTCAAGGTCCTTGAGTTCTTTAGGAAACACGTTACCCGGAAAGAGTTTAACGGTAACGAGATATTGCAGCGGATAGCCGTCGGCCTCAGAAAAGAGGGCTTCGGTGACAAGATCCGATTCAAACCGGCCGAGGCCGTCGCTCCGGAGGCAACACCTCCCAGGGAACCGAGGGTCAGTCCGATGGACAAGCTGGGGAATCTCAGCTTCGCAGATATCCTGATGAAACGGGGTCTCGTGAAGTACGCGATTCCAGCGTTATCATAATTCTTTCAGGGCGGGTTTCCCCGCCCTTTTTTGTTTGCTTGAGGGGCAATCCCGGATTATCCGATAGGGGATACCCTCCTGATGAACTCATCTTAGTCGATTTGAGGTTGCGGCGTAAACAAAAAAGAGGGGCAGGATTCGAAAGTGGCGGGCATCTGGCATTGTGGGGCAATTAGTATACTTGGCCAAGAACAAATCGAAAAGCTCAACGCCTTTGAAGGAAAGCGCAGAAGAGTCAAGGACATCAGCGATATGTTAGGATTTTCGAATCCGAAGGACCGGGTTTATAGAATCATCTACGATGAGAAGTAAACAAACTCACTTCAAGAAGCGTCGGATCTCGGCCCGGTGCACTGACGACAAACTCAAACAAATAAAGGCTCGGGCCGCCTCATTCGGTCATGTCCGGATGGCCCGACTTTATCAGAGAGGCCGCGTTATGTGCGGATGTTCGAACAATACGCCGCCGTTACCGTTGATTGCTGGTATTCACAGAGCGAAACTGCGGGGAACATGGTTCTCCGCTAACCCTATACCCCTCGCTTTGCGGTTCATCCCCGCGTCTGCGGGGAACATACATTTCTCCGCACCGTGGAATTGCACCACGTCGGTTCATCCCCGCGTCTGCGGGGAACATTGGTTAAGCGGTTCGCCGCCAGAGAAGCCTATCGGTTCATCCCCGCGTCTGCGGGGAACATTGTGACGAGTTCTCGGCGGCGAAGGAATACGTCGGTTCATCCCCGCGTCTGCGGGGAACATACTTGACAAAATCCCCTCATTTCATCCTTTTACGGTTCATCCCCGCGTCTGCGGGGAACATCGCTGTCCGGTTGACAGTGAACGTCTCTGCGCCGGTTCATCCCCGCGTCTGCGGGGAACATGTACTCGAAGCTCATAACAGGCCGCCCGACTCCGGTTCATCCCCGCGTCTGCGGGGAACATCAATCAACGTCTCAAGTGAGCAATGTGAACGCCGGTTCATCCCCGCGTCTGCGGGGAACATACAGCGTTGCCGATCTGTTTCGTCTGCTCGGTCGGTTCATCCCCGCGTCTGCGGGGAACATGATAACCCCTTCACCTTGTCCCAAAGTCGCGCCGGTTCATCCCCGCGTCTGCGGGGAACATATTACCGTAGACGCGATCAAGCATGACGTTCTCGGTTCATCCCCGCGTCTGCGGGGAACATTACTCCTGCGGCTTCCGTGCCGTATATGATTACGGTTCATCCCCGCGTCTGCGGGGAACATTTTGCTACCTTGCAGATAGTCACCCACCTGTCCGGTTCATCCCCGCGTCTGCGGGGAACATCTGATAATGGGTAAATCGTCAGATGCAGATGTCGGTTCATCCCCGCGTCTGCGGGGAACATGATACGATTTTTCTATAGGCTCAATTCCTTCCCGGTTCATCCCCGCGTCTGCGGGGAACATACTATCACCTTTGCTACCAATCACACCTGTCCCGGTTCATCCCCGCGTCTGCGGGGAACATTGTAACGCTCCGGATTGGCCAGATAAAGCCGCTGGTTCATCCCCGCGTCTGCGGGGAACATATGCTCATACGGATTATATGGTCCTCCTGCACCGGTTCATCCCCGCGTCTGCGGGGAACATACAAGCCTTCTAGGAAACTTTTCCTTCGACCCCGGTTCATCCCCGCGTCTGCGGGGAACATGGTATCGTGCCTGCCCCGTAGCCCACAAGTTCCGGTTCATCCCCGCGTCTGCGGGGAACATACTACCACCTGACGACCGTTGACCCCCCTGAGCGGTTCATCCCCGCGTCTGCGGGGAACATGGGCAGTCTGTCGCCCTTCAGAATAATGTCGTCGGTTCATCCCCGCGTCTGCGGGGAACATGCGGTATTGCGCTCCTGTCCGCTGGTGATTCTCGGTTCATCCCCGCGTCTGCGGGGAACATGGTGTAATCTCCATGATGTGTTTGTCTACGTCCGGTTCATCCCCGCGTCTGCGGGGAACATCTTACTCCCCTTCCGTGCTCTTGATCTGGTAACGGTTCATCCCCGCGTCTGCGGGGAACATGCGAAATACATTACCCTGTCCCACTTCGCGGCCGGTTCATCCCCGCGTCTGCGGGGAACATAACAAGAACATGACCTTGCCTCTGTCGGATGCCGGTTCATCCCCGCGTCTGCGGGGAACATAGGTTCTCCAGGGGTGCCTTGCTCACCGTGTACGGTTCATCCCCGCGTCTGCGGGGAACATCCTCACTCCGCGCGGTAATTTCATTTCTCCACCGGTTCATCCCCGCGTCTGCGGGGAACATACTTCTTGTAACTAATCGATTTCATATTTAATTTTCAAAGAGCACGACTCTACCAAGTAATTAACTATTTTTCGTTGGGTTTTCCTCCAAGGTTTCCGGGAAGAATGATACGAGCTTTAGTCCATCGATCTCGACAGGTTCCCGGCGGTTATACCCCCAGGTGACGAAATCGAAACCTGACTCGGTGTTGGTACTCCATGCCATCACGGCGTTGCCAAGTTCTGTGCCCTTTATTACTGTATCCCAAAGCATCTCTCTTACCCTCCGTGAGGCTTTTCCTACATAGACGCCCGCCCGAACTTCAAGAAGCCAGACGGCCAATCGTCCCCGTAGTCTTGGGGGTACATTCTCAACCACGATGACCAGCATCGCCAATACTCTCCTTATTGGGTATAGCCGGGGATACAGACTCGATGGGCCTTTTTGGAAAAGGCAGTCCTCCCGCTGACAGCGCCTCCTCTATAGTCGGTATGATGCGTCGAAGAAGCCTGGCCTGGCGGAAGGCATCGCGGCAGGCAAGACGGACATCCCTTTCCGGTGCCTTTGGATTTTTTGATGCTATACGGAACGCAAGAGGAACCACGGTCTCGAATTTGAAGATGTCGGCTATATCGTAAACAAAGGACTGGGGCTTCCCGGTGTGTATGAAACCAACCGCCGGAGCATATCCTGCCGCCAATATCGCTGCCTCTGTCACGCCATAAAGGCAAGCCGTTGCGGAACTGAGACAACGGTTCGGGATATCACTGCTCTCCCATTCGGTGTAATCGTAGTTTCTGTGCACCCATTTAACTCCGTATTGCCGGGCAATAAGCCCGTACATGGTCTTGACCCGCACCGCTTCGATCCCCCGCAGTTGTTCAACGCTTCTTTTTTCGGGAAACCTTTCCTTGAATCTCATCTCATACATCTTCCTCACTACCTTGAGTCTCGCTTCATCGTCCAAGGCGAGTTTTGCCTGATAGAGAAGCCTGTCCGACCTCGCGCCGCCGGGTTGCCCGGAGGCGTAGAGCCGTACTCCACCCTGACCCGTCCAAACAAGCAGACACCCGACACGGGATGCGAGAGTAACCGCTGCGTGCGTTACCCTTGTTCCCGGTTCCAGCATGATACAGGCCAGACCGCCGGCGGGGATATGGGTACGCACCCCGTTCTTGTCGACAACAACAAAAGCCCCATCAAGGACATCGACATTCCCCTTCTCCACATATGCGACAGAGATTCTGTCCTTGATGGGAATGGGCTTGAGAGGGGGTAGGATGGGCTCGCTGCTCATATCACTATCCCGATCTCAAGAGGGAAAGAAGCCCACAGCCGAATGCCTTCGCTGGTCCTATGCCTTTTGTTACTGCTTCGCGAAGTATGTCAGGATCCGCTACCTTCAATGACCCCTCGAAACGAGCCTTTTTTATGCTTATCTTGTGATCCCTTCCGTTCTCACTCTTCTTTCCCGTAGAATATCCCTCATCTACCGCAACGAAGGATTGAAATACCGCACCTATGACGTTTTCCCTTTTCTTGAGCCATTCACACAGGGCTTCGTCTCGTATCAAACCTGACCGTTTCCCGTTCCTTGTCACTATTGGATTAACCTGTAGCCTGAACTTGTAACGAGCACCAACTGGAAGATCGGGATTAAACTCTTTTGTTTGTATACGCAGCGTTTCTTCTTCTCTCCCTGCCCAATCCGGTCGCAGCGAGCTTTGGACAAGGATCCTTGCAACTGCTGCCTCGTTCCTGATCTCGTGTTCAACACGATACAGAACGCGGTGTTCCTGTGAACCATAGGCAACAAAACCAGCCATAACAAACTGGTGGGTTTTATAAATGTCGGCAAGAACCCTCATGCTATTCCTGTTGAAAAGATTCAATGTTATTTCAGACAGATACATGTACCATCCTCCTCCTTAAAGTTATTCAAAGGAAGAAACTCCGTGGTGATAAAGCGTTTATGATACTCCCTTGAATCTATCGAGAAAGATACAGGTGTGTCCATTCTTGATTCCCGGGTAGGCGTCTGTGATTCAAGAATGAGCCGTATCGTCGACTCAACGTCTCTTCCATGATCAACGTTTTTCCCCGTGAGTAAAGGGTATCCCAGCAGAGCGCTACGAAGATCGGTCCCCTCCTTTAAACCATCGACCAGATAGAGCGGTGCGGACGGTACGTAAGACTTTCTTCCCAGGGAAAGGGCCCATGTTGGGTTAGAGAGAGCCTTGTGAGCCCCCTCTAACAGGTGGAAATCGTTTCCTTCAAGCCCGACAAGGAACACGGCATCAGAAAGAAAGTATCTGTCCGATATCATATTTGCTTTGCTGTCGTCTGCGGTAGCAACATCTTGGGCCGTCTGATAATCTTTATGGACATCCCCTTCTCTGTCTACGCGAACCCCCATTTTCAATGAAACAAGATCATCCAGGGGCTCAGCCCTGTCCCTTCCCAGGGCGGCACACAGAATCCCTATAACACCACTTTTACTCGGCGCGCGCTCTGTGTCCCTTATCTGGAACCTGCTCCTGGTTCCCCATGATTGCATTGGTCCAACAAGCGGGATGAGCAGGACGCTACTCATGGTCAGACCCTGCGATTGACTGAATTATCTTGTCGCACAGAACGTTCATGTTGTCACCATCGGGGGACGCAACATTAAAAAAGACATCACAGGCAATTCCTTTGGCTCCATACTTACCGGCAAGGTTATTATAGTAATCGTTAAGCCTTTCTATGGACAATTCCTCTATCGATTTGTCATTGGTGGCTCGGACAGGTTTCTGGAAGGCGTTCGCGAGGTTCCACGGGAACCCCTCCTTCCTTAAAATTGCCCGGACAAAACCCGGGGGGTTATGTGCCGCCATGCTGTTCTGCTTACCGGTGGGAACCGCCTTGACAGACGCTTCAATATACCCACGGACAACGCCCGCCAACAGGTCTTTATTAGCAACGCCAAGGTTCTCACCGAGCTTCTCAATATCAATTATGGAATACCGGTAAAAACAGGAGCTGTTAAATTCAACACCCCCTATCATATCCGAACCAGACTCTTCATCGGGAAGCAGGTCATCGACGGCCGTAAAGTAATCCAGCTCCATTTCAACCTTATGGGTAGAAATGGCGTGAGCCACCTGACAGGCGGCATCAACATTCATGTTCTTTCCATCAGCTATCATCCTCCCGAAAAGAGCGATGTCTGCAGCGTAGCTGTTCGCTTCCTTTCTCGCGCTGCTCACGACCTCGCCAAGCTCTTTCTTGACAGCCTCTAATGCAGGAGGGATGCTGAGCTTTTTCTTTTTACCCTTTGTTTTTACCTCTTCTCCCTCTGAGGCATCATCTGTTCCATTTTTAGTGATGAGGGCCTTCGCGAGGGGATCCCAGTTCCGAATGGCAATATCAAACATCTTCTTTAATTCTGTTTCACCGAGATAGAGGATGTACTGGGTTTTCTCGCCTTTGAACCCCAGGCCGAGAAGCACTATGATGTTGGCGGCAACGACCTGGGCTTCCTCAGGGAACTTTCCGGCTTCTTCCACCATGCGCTTGACAAGAACCTCATCCTTGACCCTTTTTGTCCGTATTCCAAGGTCACCGCCCGCTGTTCTTACGGCCTCTGTGAAAGTAGGATGTTTTCTCACGGACCTTTTAATGCACTGGCTGGACACCCTCGCCCTCCGATGTCCTCCAAAAGAACAATCCTTCGGGGTGTTGTCCTCGCCTCTATTGAGGTTTGATGGTGAAAAATTCTGAATTATATGGAGTTCTAAGAGCATGTTATTCTCCTTTGTCGTTTTTATTTTCTTTTTCCCCCTGGAACCCCCAGAAATCCCTTGCCCATGACATCTGGACAAACCCATCGGGGTGATCCCAGTTCTTTATGTCGTAGAACAGCCTGTGATAATCGATACCGACGCCCTTGCTCTTGGCGAGGGACACAGCTGATCTCAGCTTATGTCCAAGATCTTCTATGTCCGATGCAAGGAGAGCTTTAAAACGGCGCTCAATACTTTCGGAATGATCGCTTTCAAGATACACATTCCAGAAGGTCATGCCGATGGATATACCACGTGGAGCTCGTTCCGGGTGGAGCGCAAAGAGTGACGCTATCAAGAAATATCGTTCCTGTTCCTGCTGGTGCTCCGGGAGGAAAGGAACTACGTAGAGATACATATCAGGCGTACCCATGCGTTTTCCGAGCCCTCTTCTCAGCTGTGCCAATGCCTTTGTTGACCTAACCTCGTCATCCCTGAGATGTTCGAGGTACGATACGAAAGGGTGGTTTTTTACCCCCCTCTCTTTTTTTTCACCGTGTTCAGACATTTTTTTCACCTCCTTTGGTTAAGGATTTATTTGTTGTAACCCAAGATTCAGTTTGCCCAGTGCCGCTACCCAGGCTTTGTAGGAATTGCGATAGCGGTTCTCAAGTGTTTTCCTGAGAGCTTCTCTAGCAGTCGCCACTATGTCTGCCTTCCATTGTTCCAAAAAATTCCCGTCTTTCTGGTCAGCCATGTTTGATAATAATTTGTGAAAGTGTCCCTCCATCCTGTCCCAGTAATAACGGTATATCTCCTTCTCAAGGCCGGGCTTTAAATCCCTGCCTCTTTCTCCGTAATTCTTTATGAATGAGCCGATCCCTGATCGTAGGGTCGCTTCTCCTTTGGAGACGAGCTCCATGGCATTCACCAGGTATGAAGATAGACCACCGGACAAAAGTTCTGCCGGCACATTTATTTCCTCTTTCCTCCATGAAAGGGGATTGTTATTTTCATACGCAATCCCGTAAGCCATACACAAAAACTTCCTCTGTAAGGGAATGGCCCGTTCACCGTTTCTCCGTGTTGCTTTCATAATCCCCTCCATATTCCTCAGGATCATAGGACGAAGATCCTCCTTATCAAAAGCAAACAACGATTGACTGTCACGCCATAACATGCGTTCCAGATCCAGGTTGGGATGATAGTACGAGTTATCCTTGCTCTTCTTGCGCACAGCCACAGGGTTTTCAATATTTTGAAACATTTTCCCTTGGGCCATATGGATACGCCTCACAAAGACGGTACCTTTTTCTTTCTCGGGCACGATCAATATGTGACGGCATTTGCAGGTCAGGTAATCAAGGTAGCCCTTCGGAGGAACATCAACCCCCTTATCCCTGGGATCGTTTTCCTCCCAAACCGGGCGATCGAGGGACTCAAGGGTTTTACTGTCGCGTTCGCGGGGGATTGGTTTATCTTTGTCATAAACAAGAAGATTCAGCATCAACGTCTCAAACAGGTCCTTCCCGCGAAGGACTATGTGGACACCCCTGGTCATGGCTGCCTGGTTGAAGGAAGGCAGGTATCCAAAATGGTTGGTGGTCTTCCTGCAAAGTCCTCTGAGTGAAAACATCTGGGCAGTTGCCAGCGCACGTGCGGCTTCAGCCGGAGAGATTCTTGTTTCTTTATCATCCGTAGTATGATCGAAGGCTGTTTTGTTGTTGCCGCTCGCTTTTCCGTAAACGATACTAGCTACCGGCATACCCGCTGAAGGCTTATCGATATCACCTTTTTCGCAGCAATAAAGCCCCGGAGTCTGGTAAAAGGGATAATCGGTAGAGAAGAGGTTGAAGCGATGACGGAACTTCTCAAGATAATCCGTTACCCTGATATCGAATTTCCCCGGGGTGTAGATGTCGGACCACTCAGCCAAGTTTTTAGGACCTTCCAGCGCCCTATGCACTATAGCAAGCAGGATCCTGACGATAGAGAACTCCGTGAGCGGGTTCTGGTCTGTGACCTGGAGGAGACTATCCGCCTTTTCAAACAGATCCTTTAGCCCGATAGGGGGGATCTGATTACCGTCCTTATCTATGCAATGTATCCATGGCTCATCCAGAAGGTTGAATTTGAATTCACCCATTGGTTCCTCCTTTCTTCTCTAACACTCGCAAACCATAATCATCATCGTACATAATCATCACCTCGCCCAGGTCCAGTCCGTAGCCGTCTTTTTGCAGCACCAGAGGCCTGCAGTTTCTCAGTATTGAAGACTTGTTCCACCACTCTGGGGTTGTATCTTTCCCGTCAATGAAATGTCTGACGACAGTGTTGTGGCTGGTAACGACAATCCGGCCAAACAGGGCTTTCTCATCTTTCTTATCAAACGCTTCCAACTGTTCGTCGTCACTGATGACCACGAGTTGCACCGAAGGTTTTGTGAGTCTTGATGGCGCCACTGTATCTTCATCCCACGTATTGTTGACCATAGAGAGGTAGCTGAGGACGTCATCATCGGGGTCACCTAGTGTATTCTGTTTCCCTGTATAGCTCTGTCCTAGTTCTTTTCCTTCCCGTTCATCAGACCACTTCCTGAAGGTATCCTCGAACGGCAGCCCATCTATCGCGGACCAGTCAGTGCCATAAACTTTTTCTATGAGGGTGCTGACATCATCGGGAATCTTAACTTTGATGGGACAGTACCCATTCTTCTCATTAAAGAAGAGTAGAGCTGTACTGGCAAGGATAGCGGGAAAGTAGACAAAGCCGTTTGCGCCAAGACAAGGCTTCTCGCGGTCCATGTCCGGGATCAACACATAGAGGGCTCTCTCCTGCAAGGATTCGAGCCTCGTATTATTATGACGATGGAGTCTGCCGGCACGTTGGAGGAGAAGGTCGATAGGGGCAAGGTCGCTTATCATGAGATCGAAATCGACATCGAGGCTCTGTTCCAGAACCTGTGTGGCTATGACGAGGCCCCTTTCCGGCCGCTGGACCCCATCACCCTGCCGACCGTAACGAGAACGGATATACTTTTCTATTTCTGTCTTTCGATTTACAGTGAAGCGTCCGTGAAATAGAATGACGTCATCGAATGAGCCTGAGTCCTTGATCAGTTTATACAGCAATTGTGCACCCGATACCGTATTGAGAATACAGGCAGCGCAACCTCCTTCGGCGAGTCTCTCATCAAGGAGTCGTTTGATCGTTTCCATCTTTAATTCATCATCTGCCTTCAACATTAACGGTTTCATGATTACCGGCACCTGATCCATGCCAGCAAGAGACCTGTATACAACCCTCCCCGTGGTATCCGTCCCTAATACACATGGATATTTGATGCCCGCAGGCATTTCCCCAACAGCCTTTCCTATTATTTTCGTTCGTTTGCTTTCCGGGAGGGTGGCTGACAGGATGATTACCGATGTATTCTGTTTAAGCAACCACTTTACGAGGCAAGATATTTCCTCGGTCATGTAAGCATCATATGCATGGACTTCGTCGAGGATTACCACTTTGTCCGATAATCCAAAGGACCTGACAAAAAAGTGCCGGTTTTTCAGAACTGACATTAAGGCCTGATCAATTGTCCCAACACCGAAATCCGCCAATACTCCGCGTTTCCTGCCTGCAAACCACGAAGACGCGTAGACTCCTCCCCCCGGGCTTGTATCGCTGTCGTCTCCTATACTGCGGACACGCAATTTGTCGTATTCTGGATTGATATCGGAGGCCGCGTGCAAAAGGTGAAATTCTGTCTTCCCCGACAGGTCGAGCTTCTCGATAAATGACTCAACCCTGCCAAACATTGCGTTGCTGGTCGCCTGTGTTGGCAGGGCATAATACATGCCGCGCAGCTTATTTTTCAGGGCAATATGCGAATATGCTTCAAGAGCCGCTTCGGTCTTTCCGCTCCCCATCGGTGTTTCAACAATGATGAGCATCGGATGGGTCAGTTCCTGTGTGATCTCGGTAATAGCCTTTTGGCAGTCGTTCTGAGGAAACTGGAACATCTCAAAAAACGTCTTTTTACCCTTCAAAGTTGTTCCTATATGCAGGGCATCCAAGATCTTCGCTGCGAGTTCACGTCTTTCAGCGACATAGCTTTCCATTACGATGCCTCCAAGATCATCCCCGCGCGATGCACTATACGGGAAATAGTCCTCGTTAGATGCCAGCCAATCCGACACCGTAAGAAACCCGGCCAACCTTATTGAATCAGCGATAGGGGGCAAAGCTGCGTCTCTGGTAAAAGACGGTGAAAATATCCTGCACAATAATTGCATGGCATCGTGGCGGACAGTATTCCACCGTTCATCGTCTGGTATGACATCGGAAGTGAATCCAACTGCGTTCGGGAAGATCCCATGATGGGCGGAAAGGATATATGCTAATAAGTCGGCGAGGTCTTCATTATGACAACCAGCCTGAAAAAGTATATCGGGTAGGGATCTTGCAGCTATCAAGCCGTGTTTACCCTCGGAATATTTCGGGAAAGAATACCCGCTTTCCTTGAGCAACCCTGTGAACGCATCATCCTTGCTTTGGAATCCAGGTGAAAATTTGCCTATGTCGTGCATGGCGCACAGAAAGGCTATGGTATGTACATGGAAATTGCCAAACTGAAAGCGCGTTACGGCCGCCAGTTCTTCCGCAACGATACCAACATCGATCATATGGCAGATCACGGGATGATAGCGGTTGGACGGTTTATCGCTTCTGTCGGTTTTTCCCCAGAAGGCAAAGAGATTCCTGCTCTTGCTTACCATTTTCGTCTACCGAACGCTCTGTATATGAGACAGGCTGCGGTACCGCAGTGCTTCATCGAGACCCCCTAAACCCTTACGAAGGCCCAGATGCTTATCCTACGCTGAAATAACTGAAGAGCTTTCGTTTACATCCTACAAAATATTCCCGTAAAAATCATCCATATTGTCGCACAGGGTAGTGACAACAGTATGTCGCGCTGCAACCTTAACCGTAAAAAGATTTCGTTCCTGGCCACACTGCCATTTTATGAAGACTAAAGGGATCTATCTTGTTTCGAAGATTTATGAAAGGAAACCTCCATCGTATGAAGAAAGATTTCTCAATAATAAGATCCTGTTTCTTAAAGCGGTCGCCGATCTTTTAGTCAGGTACACATTATGGGGAAACACGTTAAGTATCTGGGACGAAAGCGAGTAGTTTATCCTGACGTGCAGCGGCGAGTGTACGGTTAACGCGATCGAATGCCTCTGCGCTTTGTTGTTAACAAAGCTGGTTTCGGCTGGCTCACTCAGTTCAACGACGCTTTCTTATTGGGATCCACCACGTCAAGGGGAACTTCGATATTGCACCGCAGGCAGGTAAACATGATCGTCGGGGTCTTCCCTTGGTATACGAATTCCCAGTTTCTCCCCTGTTCCTGGTCCCGGTCGAGTACCTGATGGCATTTCGGACACACCGTCCTGTTTACTATGAATCCCCTTGCCTCGAGGAGCTCGATGTGCAATTTCTTGAAAACGGCCGGTGCGGTTGGGTCAAGTTCTATTTGGGAGCGCTTCATGAGCTGTTCCATGTCATCTATTATGGTGTCTATATCTCTCATTTTTTTCTTTCCTTTCATCCGCGAACCCCCTCACGATGCTCACACACTTTATCTGTGGTCTGAAATCTTGTCAACAAATTCAACCTCTTTCCCTCTTCCAGTCGAAAGGGTCTTCAGCTCCGACAGCGGAGGACCTCGGATGTTGCCGCGCAGACAACTCCGACAGGGCCAAGCGCTCTGAAACTGGCGCCGCTTCTGGCTTGAGCCTGGCCGCGGCCACGGGAGGCTCTTCGCGGGCCGGTATTGGTGAGGGCGCGGCGGTGCTCGTTTCTTTCCTAATCGGGCCATCATCCCTTTGAGGAATGACAACGCCGGACGCTTTCAGTTCCGTTTGCACCGCCGACACCCTCAAACCAATGAGAGCGCTTTCGGGGATAAGGCTCCCGCAGTGCGGGCATCTGATGATGTTGAGATTCGCCGGGCCGGTTGCCCCGCCATGGTGCGGCCCCTGGTTGCCGTCGCGTTCTTGCTGCCGCTGACGGACCATGCGCATGATGCTCTCCTGTAGGACGAGAGGCTTCGCCACATATCTGATCCACGTCTCCCCTGAGGTCGCGGCGGTCTGTATGGCGACACTGCCATAGTTGAACAGCCTGCCGGCAATGGTTTGCAGGATATCGACGTTGTTTATCTTCTCGAGCGGACTTTCCTTTGCGTGATGGGTGATCACTCCCCATTCATCTACCAGCCTGAGGTTCGTTACCGCCCATATGTTGACTTTCCTGTCGTAGACCTTATAGAGGAAATAGGCGATGAAAATCCCGTAGACAAAGGCCCTCGCGGACGCCAGCGTTGCCTGGAGCCCCTGCAGGTTGAGCTTCATGAGTTCCGGGTAGGCGAAGAATACGAGAAGAAGAACGACGAGTGGCTTGATAAGGACGATCCAGTGCTGTTTGACTGTGAGGACAAGCTCCTCATCCGGCTGCAGCTTGGTACGCATGTACTCCTCCTGCTGGTTGGATTGTGGTGAAAATAGTCGTCATGTTCGAGAGGGATTTTCGCTCCACTGTCGACATCGCCCTTGTATTACTTCCGGCCGAATTGTTGTGACGGATGCTAGGCAGACATATGTCATCGGCCTTTGTTATGTCTCATATACACTATGAAAGCATACTATGGATAGTTTCGTGGATGTAATATGTGCTAGAACCTGGGGTGGGCCCTTTACACCGCGTTGAAGATCCCATGAACGATACCGTCCCCTGGAAAGTAATAAAGCTCAAAACAACCAGCCTCGTCATGAACGAAAAGGGAATCTCCTACACGGTGGGAACCCCTAACAACTCCCACGTTGCGTGGACCCCAAATGCATGTCCCAATCCGCACCTGTGCATATCGGGGACTACGGGAACCGGGAATTTCCGGCAACCCCGGAAAACACCCTCCCGTTATCCTGCACCGTCGTAGTCATTGTTATCATTGGCCTTTGCAACGGCAACGTCATGCTTAGTTAGTAAGTTAGTATGTACCTAACGGAGGGATTTTTCTGTTGAAGAATTTGATGGCACAGGGTATACAATCCCAATACGAAAAGAGTTTGTGGATGTGTTAGCACTGTGAGGACGCCCGCAGGCCGGGCTCGCGCAGTTCCTGCAAGGAAGCAGAAGATGATGAATAGGTACTAGAATTCGAAATGGCGAAAAAAAGTTCAAAACAACCTCCTGCAAATCCCCAAGAAGCCGCCCCTAAGAGCGGAACCAAGCTTCCCGTAGAAAAAACAACGCTTACCGGCCTTGACGACGAGCTTAAGGCTTATCTTGTTAAGTACGCACCGGACGTTACAGAAATTCAGGCGCACGCTGAGGCGCAGGCAGCTGAGGCGCGAAATCTGGTTGCCCCCGGCGGTAAATTCCCGCCAGTTCAGGAAAGCCTTTTTAAGTGGGCGGGTTTTCCGACGGACATGACGCGGGTCTCCCCTTTCTTCCCGATGAATGTCAAAGACATGAAAGACAGGCCCTTCATGAAAGGACTGCTTATCAGTGCGGCACAATGGGGAGAAATCACCTATACAGGGCCAAAATTGTCAACCCACGAAGAAGACTCCCTGCTGGTCCTGCTTGCGTGCCTGGAAGGGGTAAGTAAACACCGGTCCGAGACAACTGACAAGGATGGTAGGAAAACATATACCTATCGGGGCCCTGCCCTGCCCCTTCTGCGAGCTCTTGGATACAGCAAGCCCAACACCAAAGACTATAAACGGCTTATTGACTCCCTGAAGCTCCTCGCTGTTGCCGGCGTGGATCTGCGGGTCTCCTCGGGGTCGAAGGACAAGAAGGGCAAAAAAGAGCCGCGCTTCACATCGATGAGCGCCATGCTTGCCAATGTGTCCTGGGACAACGAGAAAAAAATCCTCTCGGCGACGATCAACCCCTTTTTCTATGAAGCTTATCTGGCTGGAACGGTTACCCTCATGGACGTGGCCAAGAGGATGTCACTTTCCGGTACAATTGCGCGGTCTCTTTACCGGTTTGTCCAGTCCCATCGCAATAATCCTGTTTTCTCCGGACATTTCCTCACTCTTGCCCAGGTGCTCAACATGGATACCGAACAACCGGGCCGCAAATTGCGTGAACTATTGAAGAGGGCAATTTCCGAACTGATCAAGAACAAAGTGTTAACAAAGAAAAGCAAGTTTATAAACCAGGATATCGTACAACTCCATCGAAGCGACGAAGCCTTGCCGGGAAAACCTCCAGCGGCAGCCCTCAAATAGCGGTTCGGGTTTTGAGGGACGGCGTTTCTCCATCTCCTTAATATTATTGTTTATTACAACAGCGCACAAATGACCATTCGGGTTTTGAGGGACGGTTCAAGGTTCGGGTTTTGAGGGACGGGCGCTCTCTAAACCGTTATCACACGTCTTTTTAGGAGAAATTAGCTCAGAGAAGATCAGCCATTCGGGTTTTGAGGGACGGTTCAAGGTTCGGGTTTTGAGGGACGGTATGGCCTGTAAAGCCTTGGTATTCAACGTGCTAGCCGATGCGGCAATGCCCTGGGCTGACCATTCGGGTTTTGAGGGACTCCTTTTCGGGTTATGGAAGGCGACTATTCGGGTTACGGAGGACGGTTTTTCGGGTTTTGAGGGACGGTGCGGCTCGTAAAGCCTTGTCTGTCAAGGGAATATCGCTAGATCAAAGGTCTTAAAGGGTTTACAGGTCATAAAGGTAGTAGGTCCAAGGTTATTTTTTTCAGGGAAACTGCTTCTACAATTATGGTTTCTTCCATCAGAAAATCATCGGTGCGTAAAACCCTTCAATTATACTAGTTAGTTACTGGCCAAGTAACTAACTAAGTGGTGCCTTGTGGAGTTGCCCCCGTCAAACCGGACACGTCTCTAACTTAGCTTCCTTCCTTCTAAACTCCCTCGGGGAGAGCATCTTCAGCCCCTTATGGGGATGATTCTCATTGTAATCTTCGAACCAGAACGGCAGTTGCTCCATCACCGATATGGCATCGGGAAGATCGTGCATATACACATAATCTCTCTTAAAGGTCTTCACGAACGATTCGGCCATACCGTTCGATTCCGGGCTGTAGTAAGGGGTCGTGCAGGGTTTGAACCCCATGAGCCTGGCGAAGGAGATTGTCTCGTTCGCCGTATAAGCGCTTCCGTTGTCCGAGAGCCATTCGATGGGATTGGGAAGACTGTCAGACTTCCCGAACCTGTATTCCATGGATGACGCCATAAGATCTCTCACCATGTCACCGGTTATTCCGCCTGTCGTGGCTATGTGTCCCATGATCTCGCGGTCGCAGCAGTCCATGGCAAAGGCAATGCGGACCTTCTGTCCGTTCCAGCAGAGGATCTCGAACATATCCGAGCACCAGCGCATATTGCTCGCCAGGGTAATGATGTCTCCCGTGTGGGCACGGACGGGTCGCCCCGTATGTTTCTGGAGCAAAAGATGATTGGCCCTCATGATCCTGTATATCCGCTTATGATTGATCCTGTGGTGCTTCTTTTCCACAAGAATGCGGTTGATAACGGCGGTGACTCTCCGGTATCCGAAGGTGGGACGGTTGTCAGTTATCTCCTTAACGAGGGGAAGATAGATCTCGTCATCCTTTCTCGTGCCGTATCGTTTCCGCCCCGTCTTGCTCTCATACTGGTTCGAGCGGGATATGTTGAGGCTGTCCGTTATCGCCTTCACAGGATATCGTCCTTTTTCGGAAAGGGCCCGTGCGATATCAGTTTTTTTTCACGGGCTATCTCGATCGCGTCCTTCAAGATCTCGTTTTCCATCGTCTTCTTGCCAAGGAGCCTCTGCAATTCCCGTATCTGGGCCTTCAAGTGCTTCACTTCCGATGCGGGGACAACAGGCTCCTCTCTGCCGACAGCGACAAGGGCTCCCTGATGCGCAAGTTTTCTCCACCTGAAAAGCTGGTTGGGATGGACACCGTACTTACGGGCAACCGACGATATCGTATTGCCGGGCTCCTCCGCCTCTTCGACCATCGCCTGCTTCTGTGCCGCCGACCAGTGGCGGCGTCTCTCTACCGATGTTATTACCTCGACCGGACCCATACGCCTCCTTCCTTTTGGTTATAGTAATAATTCTGAGGCTATTACTACAACTTATTTTTGGTTGTAACGGTGTCCGGTTTAAACGGGGGCTACTACACCTTGTGACCCTATATTTCTCTGATAGTTTTGTCCATTGCCTTCAATATAAACTCATGGAGCGATATTTTCCTCTCCTTTGCTTTTTCTACGGCCAGCTTATGTAGTTCAGAAGGAATGCTGAGGAGAAATTTCTTGTCTCGAATGTATGGTTCGGAGACAACGGAGCCTGGGACAGGGTCTGGAGCAAACTTCGCCGGAAGGGTATCGGCAACTTTTTCCGTAACATTGGAACCCGGCCCGCCCTCGTCAATAGCGCCACCAATAAATTCCTCCGGGGTTCTGGGCGGTTTCTTGGTGCTTATAGCCATGATTTGACCTCCTTGTAAAATTCTCTCATCTCCTGAGCTGCCTTGCCGTGTGGTTCGTATTCGGTAACGCCCTTCCCTTCCGAAATTGAGTAGGCAAACGCCACTCTGGAATGTATCTTTGTGTTTAGAAGGAGTATCCCGATGTCGATCAAGGCCTGATAAGCTTCTTTTGCTATGTTGCTGTTGGGGATAACGCGGTTTGCGACGAAGCAGGCGTTTATCTCCTTAAAGGTTCTCGCCTCCTCGAGCAGGGTCACCGTGTTCTCCGTTGACCAGATATCGAGTTGACTGGGCAGTGCCGGTATGACTAGGAGGTCGCTCGCCAAAAGAGCGGACCGAAAGGGACCGGTGTCGCGGCCGCCGGCATCGATGATCACCAGGTCGAATGCGTTGAAAGACGCTATATCTTTGTGGATCGTTGGGTTTGTCACGGCTACCGCGTTGAACTGCGGAACGTCCACCTCGGCGCGCAAGCCCCGGAAGTCCATGGAGCTTTTCTGCGTGTCGGCATCGATGAGAAGTACCTTACGTCCTTCCTTCGTGGCCTCCACGGCGATATTGCAGGCAAGGGTCGACTTCCCGACCCCTCCCTTGTGATTTCCCACGGTGACTACTTTCACACCATCCTCCCTAACTTAGTTACTTAGTAACTAACCAAGCAATCAAGCAACTTACATTGTAACTTATTAAACTAGTAAGTAGCAGACAAAAGCGCGGATTGTCAAGCAAAAGCGGCAATCAATGACCTCGGCCGCGGCGATTGTTTTAGTACGTAAGTTACTTACTTACGAACGAACATACTAAGCAGACGACGGGCTATCGTGAAATGGGTTTACTCCAAAGGTGGGATCGAGAGGAACAGGGCGGGGGTTGAGGGCCAGAACGGGGCGGGCTCCCTGTTGGCCAAGGGCGGTTTTGATGCATCGAATGAAGTTTTCAAGATTCTGCCGTTGTGCATTCGTGTAATGAGTTTAGTAGTGTCGTGAAAATGGTTTAGCATTAACGTGAAATGGGTTTACGATCATCGTGTAATGAGTTTAGGAATTGCCCCATAGAACCGCTCGGGGGGCGGTAGAGCGTATCTTACAACAAATGCTTTTAACCTTAAGACTCTTTTAACCAACGTTTGCTTAAAGTAATATTCCGATACTTGAAAGTATCTGCAGATAAGAAGGGTAGGGGGTAACGCGGTAATTATGAAAGCCCAGGGCACTTTGTTCATGGACGAAGAGCTTGAAGGACTCACCGGGAAGGACGAAATGAACCTGGCGGAATACCCGATATCGCTTCTTTCGAAGAAACCGATACCCGGGGTCAACACCATCGAGTATGTGGACGGCGCGGTGAGTTGGCGGATCACCGGGAGCGCCGAATACGGGTTGCCGCTCGGTGGGGACCAGGATGTATACGTGGCGATCATGGAGAGCTGGAAGGAAAGCGGGTTCAAGGATCGAAAAATAGAGATAGTATCCATCTTTCGCCTGCTGAAAAGAGTGGGCATGTCGACATCGAAGCGTGACTATGACCGTTTCAGGGTGGCGGTGAAGAGACTCGCGGGGGTGACCATCTATGCCGAGAACGCTTTCTACGACAGCCGCGGCAAGAAGTACGACACGGTGATGGGCTTCCATCTCTTTGACGATTTTCGAATAACGACGGCAAGAGGGAAGGGGGGTAATGTCGGAGATGCGCCGCGGGGATACGTGCGCGCGAGTGAAGTGCTGTGGACAAGCGTAAAGAGAGGGTATCTGAAGAACCTGAACCTTCACTTCTATGCCGCGCTGTCGTCGCCATGCGTGAAGAGGATCTATCGCTTTCTCGACAAGAAACGGTATGGGGCCGCGTTCTTTCGCATGAATATGTTCCAGTTCGCCAAGAAGATGGGCCTTATGGCGGGCTCGACAAGGTATTATCCATCGCACGTCAAGAAGGACCTGACGCCAGCGTTCGAAGAATTGAAGGGCAGGGGTTTCCTGAAGTCATTCCGGTATGAGACGTCGGCGACCAGCGGAGAGGAGAATGTTATCTGCGTCTTCTGTGAAGAGGAGGGCAGGGAAGGGCACGAGGAAAAGGCCCTCATCATGGACATCCTTGAATTCACCGGCGCGGAGCACTCCGTTCCGTACTATCAGAAAAGGATCCGCGAACTGGGCATTAATGCCGCGACCGCGATCTACCATGCCCTCTCGTCGGCGAAGGCAGCCGACAGGGAAGGGGGGATAAAGACCTCGAGGGACCAGTACTTCATAGGCGTGCTGAAAGCCACTTCCTCTGAGCCCTGCGTAACCCA
Organism: Deltaproteobacteria bacterium UBA5205; assembly: GCA_002412715.1. Taxonomy (GTDB): domain Bacteria; phylum Desulfobacterota; class Syntrophorhabdia; order Syntrophorhabdales; family Syntrophorhabdaceae; genus Delta-02. Next base: position 103,437 of record DHVP01000023.1, on the reverse strand, counting down.
CCCGCATAATCGGGGAACATACCGATTTGTTGACTAGTAACGAACGAACTAAGTAAGTAAGTTATGTTTCGTGGAGAGGGCGGATACCGCGCCAGCTGAGACGGCACGTGATAAGCGACGGCGAGAGGGAAGGGTAGGGCACTCCCTTGGCCCGACGAAAGACCGCCAAAGGGCGGGGTTACTAGCATACTAAGTAACTAAGTAATCGAGAAGACCCTTTTGCTCGACATTCACGCAGTAGTATCATAGAATCAACGATATATGACAACCAGAGAATGCTATGCTTGCGAGAAACAGAGAGACAACTGCGATGTTCCCGGTGAGGACGGGCTGCCAGTTCAATGCGCGGGGGCCTGGTCGAAGGACAAACACACTTACCTGGACAAATACCTGGGTGCGAGCTGGGCTGCGCGGCGCATGTATTTCGCGCGGGGGAACGCAGTCTTTATTGACCCCTTCAACAGTCCGGGCAAATGCCCTTAAGAGCGCTTCATTCCTGGACAGCGTCATATTCGGGCGGTTCAACTACAAGAAACTGGTTTCCGAATATGGGGATCAGGAAGACTTTTACAGGAAACCGAGCATTCAAGTGGTCGACCATTGCAAGCGAACCGGTAAGGGGTATTTCATAAAAAAGGGTACGGCCTAGAGAAAGCGGAAAAGTATAGAAACCACGGCCCTTGTATCAGTAACTAACTAAGTAAGTAACTACAGAGAGCCGAACCACCTACGAGTTTAGATTCGTTAATGATATCCATATGTTAGTGCTGATAAGGAAGATTATGTTAACTTATAGGCATTTTCATGTACCCCGGAATACCGAGTAGCAATTGAGAAAGATCGTACCGGTATATGGAAAGGGTAACCTCGATCTGTCGTGGCCAAGGGGCATACCATTGCGAGACCCGTTTTCTCGTTGAAAAGTGTACTGTTTACGACAAGGGCGGGCCGAGGACCTTTCTGTTCATGAGCTGATTGCGGATCGAAAGAAACAGCGATGAAATCCCCTTTCTTTGGAAAGTAGGGTTTCATCTACCACACTTCCTTGCCAACAATCTTGCCCCAATCGACCTCTCATGAATGGCGCCTCGCCGACCGGGTATCTCTTCCTTCCTGTAGTCAAGGCTTGTGAGAATTCATGGTTCATCTATGCTTTCATCTGGCAATCTGGCAGGATTTTGCCGTTTGTGGAACGGTGGTGCACGGTATGTTCTCCGGTTCTGTTGCATCTTCAAACGCGCCTCGCCACTCATACATGCACATTTCGATACGAAACCACCATCACATCTGTCGTCCTGTCTTTTTTGACTTTATTTTGGTAGGCCAAGATATTATAGTTTCTGAAAGCCTTTACACATAATGGAGAAGGACACGCTTTGCGAACAGGGGACGTATACATACGAGGAAGTGAGAAAAACGGAGACCGCACAATGAATCAAGTTGCTCCGGAGATGTTAGACCTAGCGCTCTGGTTAATTGCCCGGGAAAGCGTAGATGGCGAGCTCCCCGAGAAGGTGAGCGGAACATTCTGCATCTGCGAGAAGTTACGCGGGTCTCTTGTGACACTTGTGGGAGCGGCAGGCTATAGGTCTCTCCTCTCCCGTGCGTTGAGCCTCGCAAAGAAAGATGCTCCCTCGCTGGAGGACTTGCAGGTTAAAGAAGATGGGTCTTTGGCGTGGCCAGGGACATTAGAACTGCAACCGGACCTGGACAAAGTTCCCCACGATGGAGCCCGTCTGGTGGCTCAATTGCTGGAGCTGCTTGCGAGTTTTATCGGCCAGAGTCTGACCCTGCTCCTCGTCCGGGAGTCATGGCCCGGCGCGCCCTTCAACTATATAAATTCTACAACGGAGAAACAGCTATGAACGAACAAGACAAAGTACGTATTCACCGATTACCGACGGGGGTTCCGGGTCTTGATGAGATCATGGGCGGCGGTCTCCCGGAATATTCGTTTAATATTATTGCCGGCTCACCGGGGGCCGGCAAGACCACACTCGGGCATCAGATCATGTTCGCCAACGCAACCCCGGAGCGCCCCGCGCTCTATTTCACCGTCCTAGGGGAACCCCCTGTGAAGATGCTGCGGTACCAGCAGCAGTTCACCTTCTTCGATGAAACCAGGGTCGGAAGCGCGATCCGCTTTATCAACCTGAGCCAGGTCGTGCTGGAGAAGGACCTCGATGCGGTACTGGAAGAGATCACGAGGCATGTTGATGCGGCGAGCCCCGGCATCGTGATGGTGGACTCCTTCCGCACAGTGGTACGGAAAGTCCACGGTGAGAGTGAATTACAACTGCAAGCGTTCGTTCAGGACCTGGCCCTGCACCTTGCCAGTTGGCAGGCGACAACCTTCCTGCTCGGTGAATATGACGAGGGCGAAATGCGCGGCAACCCGGCTTTCACGGTTGCCGATGGCCTTTTTTGGCTCTATCAGGTCGTGGAGCGAAACGCCGTTGTACGGAAATTGCAGATCGTGAAATTGCGTGGACAGGCCTCCATACCGGGGATGCACACCTTCCGTATTTCGGAAGCAGGGCTGGAGACGTTCTCGCGCACCCTCGGACTGACCCCAAAGAAAGAGAAAAAAGCTTCCACACGGCGCCTTTCTACCGGCGTTGCCGAGCTGGACACGATGATGGGCGGGGGAATCCCCGAAGGAGACAGCATTCTCGTGGCGGGCTCCTCGGGAACGGGAAAATCGCTTCTTGCATCCCACTTCATCGCCGAAGGCATCCGGCAGGGCGAGTCGGCAGTTGTTGCCGTCTTTGAAGAACGCCCGCGCGGCTACATGGATCGAGCCAAGAACTTTAATATTGACCTTGAAACTCCCAAGAAAGAGGGCAGGCTTGAGATCCTCTATCTTCGTCCCCTGGATCTTTCGGTAGACGAAGCCCTGCGAGAGATACTGAAGGCGGTCGAGGGAACGGACGCCAAGCGCTTGGTCATCGATTCGCTCGCCGGTTTCGAGATGGCCCTGGCTCCCGGCTTCCGGACCGAGTTCCGGGAATCCCTCTACCGGATGTTAGGGGCGCTCGCGGGAATTGGGGTGACGGTCTTAAGCACGGTGGAGATTGAGGAGTCCTTTACCGATTTCCGGTTCAGCAACTTCGCGGTATCGTTCCTCGCCGATGACATTATCCGGCTCAGTTATGTAGAGATCGAGGCCCAGCTCCGGAAAATCCTTATGATCGTTAAAATGCGGGGAAGTGGCTACAGCAATGATATCCGGGAATATTTTATAACTCCGGAGGGCTTCAGCATAGGTTCCCGGCTGAAAGGGTATTCCGGCCTTATCACGAGAGTCCCCGAACCGCTCGGCCCATACAGCCAAAACCAGGAATTTACGGATCTGCCCGAGAGCGATGAGTAACAGGAGAATTGCGGTGGGCAAGGACCGGAAAAAGCGTTCGTCGGATACTATGCTTAATCTGCAAGCTATCTGCGTCGAGGCAACCGATCAATCGCCCGTGGCGATGGCCGCATTGGAAGGGCCCGAACATATCGTCCGCTATGTCAATCCCGCCTTCTGCCGCCTGGTAGCAAGAGAAGAAAAAGACCTGGTTGATATCCCCTTCGCCGATTGCGTGCCGCAAGCGGCGAACTGTGTTGAGAACCTTGACCGGGTGCACCGCGCGGGTGAAACCCAAACGTGTGTGATTCAGGTACTCGCTCAACCGCACCCTGTCTACTGGTCTTATACGATGTGGCCGGTAACAGGGGCCTCTGGCAGCCCGGAAGGCGTCATGATGCAGGTGGAGGATGCGACAGAGACCGAGCTTTTCCGCCAGAGAGCAACTGCGGTGAACGAGGAGTTGATGCTTTCGGCAGTGCGACAGCATGAGCTTACCGAAGCGGCAGAGAAACTGAACGATGAACTACGCGAGAGTGAGGAGCGTTTCCGTGTAACGCAGGAGCTTTCCCCGGACGGATTCACCATATTGCGACCCGTGCGTGATACTCACGGAAAGATAGTCGATTTCACGTGGGTCTACGAGAATAAGACAATCGCCCGCCTGAATGGTACCGACCCGAACGTCGTCATCGGCAAATGCCTTTCGCAGTTCCTTCCCAGCCATGCGTCAACTCCGTTCCATGAACTGTACAAACGGGTGGCGGAGACGGGCAAAGCAGAGGTTATGGAGGCTCAGTACCACGGAGATTCTATAGCCCGTCCGATCTTTTTCCGTGTAGCCGTCGTGCCGATGGGAGAAGATATCGCCGTTCTGGCTCAGGACATCACCGAGCGGAAGCGGATGGAAGAGGCGCTGCAACGGCGCAACGTTATCGAGTCAGCTATCAATAAAATACTTAACGCCGCCCTGACCTGTCCGACGGAAGAAGGCCTGGGTCGTGCCTGCCTGGACGTCGCCGAAGAGATCACGCGAAGCAAGTTCGGGTTTATCGGCAGGATCAACGAAGAAGGGTTCGAAGATATCGCCGTCAGTAACCCCGGTTGGGACAATTGCCGAATAGTCGATCCTGCAGGTCACCGCGGTTTTAAGATTCACGGCATTTACGGCAGGGTCATTTCAGACGGCACGTCTTTGTTCACGAACGACCCCGCGCACCACCCCGACAGCGTCGGGCTTCCCTCCGGACACCCGCCCCTGGAGTCATTTCTTGGTATTCCGTTGATCAGCGAAGGAAGCACTATCGGCATAGTAGCAGTGGGTAACCGGGAAGGCGGCTACAGCCACGAGGACCAGGAGTTGCTCGAATCGTTGGGCCCGGTCATTGTGGAAGCCTTCCTGCGCAAACGTGCCGAGGAGGAATTAAGGGAAAGCCAGACAAAGCTGCAGGCTGCCCTGGCCAGCATGACTGACGCCGTTTTTATATCCGATATCGAAGGGCGGCTCATCGATTTCAACGATGCATTCGCCACATTCCACAGGTTTAGAAACAAAGATGAGTGTTTAAAGACCCTTTCTGAGTATCCGGGCATTCTTGACTTCTTCCTTCCGGATGGCACGTCAGCCCCACTGAAAACGTTGGCGGTGCCGCGGGCGCTAAGAGGTGAGACTATTGAAAATGTCGAATATACCCTGCGTCGCAAGGATACAGGTGAGACCTGGGTTGGAAACTATAGTTTTGCTCCCATTCGCGATGACCATGGCGTGATTGTTGGCGCCGTATTCGTATGTAGAGACATCACCGAGCGCAAAAAGATGGAGGACGAGCTTCGCCGGTCCAGGGATGGCCTGGAATTAATGGTGGATGAACGAACTAAGGCGTTACAAGAAACCAATGAGTCATTGACCGCCGAGATCCGGCGACGCAACAAGGCAGAGAAGGAATTCCGCACACTTGCCGATAATGCCCCGGACATTATCCTGCGTTTTGACCGAAATTTACGCTACACGTACATTAACCCGGCGTTTGAGACGGTATACGGATTACGTGCCGAGGATTTCATCGGAAGAACGGACCGAGAGGTCGGGCTGGATAGCGAGCTGTCTCAATTACTTACCGATATCCTGGAAAAGGTGCTAACGACTGGTCAAAGCGATTCCCTGGAATGGGATATGCTCACGCCAAAAGGAGTAAAACATATAGCTTCTCGCATAGCTCCCGAATTTGGAACTGATGGACAGGTGGAATCCCTGCTTGTCATTTCCCGCGACATCACCGAGCAGAAACAACTCGAAGAACAGCTCCGCCAGTCCCAGAAAATGGAGGCCATTGGTACCCTCGCGGGAGGCATAGCCCATGACTTCAACAATATCCTAGCGGCGATCATGGGATTTACTGAAATGGCAATCGATGATTATGCCGACTCTTTGCCTGTAGACAAAAGCCTCCAAAACATCCATAAATCCTCATTGAGGGCGAGGGACCTCGTGAAGCAGATCCTCGCATTCAGCAGGAAAACCAATTATGACAGAAGCCCCCTGTCCCTGACTCCTATTATCAAGGAGACGGTGCAGCTTCTCAGAGCTTCCATTCCGGCCAATGTTGAGATAAAACTTTCAATCACGGCAGCGTCGGACACGATCTTCGCGGCCCCGACAGAGTTACAGCAGATACTCATGAACCTCGCCACAAACGCATCTCTTGCCATGGAGGAGACAGGCGGGGTTCTGGATATCAGCCTCAGTGATATCGATTTCGTGCCTCATCTATCCGAGATTGTAACGGAGTTGCCGCCGAGAGAATATGTACAACTTGTGGTCAAAGACACAGGCACCGGTATGAGCCCTGATGTAATGAGACGGATTTTTGAGCCCTTCTTTACCACGAGGAAACTGGGTGCGGGAACAGGTATGGGCCTTGCCGTCGTCTACGGGATCGTAACTGATCTCGAAGGAACGATCACCATTGAGAGTCAGCCCGGGATCGGTTCTACCTTCCGGGTTTTTATTCCTAAAATAGAGACACAGGTTAAAAAAGCCCGGATGCAGACCAATCACATTCCCACAGGTACGGAGAGCATCCTTTTCGTCGATGATGAGGATATGCTCGTGGAATGGGCCGAAGCTACTCTTGAGAAGCTCGGTTATCGTCCTACTGCACTGACCGACCCTGCTCACGCACTGAAAACATTTGCTTCCGATCCTTTGCGCTTCGATCTCGTCATCACGGATCAGGCCATGCCTTCAATGTCGGGAATGCANNACTGTTTCTCCGGAGAAGGCAAAGGAAGCGGGCATCAAGGAATTCCTCATGAAGCCCGTAGCCAGACATGAATTGGCACACGCAGTCCGGCGCGTATTAGATGTATATAAAGAATAGATAAGTGCGTCAAAAAAAAGCGTACGGGTTCGTTGCGTTTGCAGTCGTCGTAGGTTTCTTTCAGCAATCGATACAATTCTCTCGAGAGCGCAATACTGCTTTGTAGATACCGTTATCCGTGTCAAGCATAATTCTGCCTGAAGTTCGGATCAAACGGTTTTCCCGATTTCAAGATACCAAATATAATATGAACCAGTTTGCGCATAACAGCGCATACGATCACCTTGCCGTTCTTCCCATTTTTTTTCAGGCGTTCGTACACGGCACGGATGACCGGGTTGTATTGGATCGATACCAGCGCGGGCATGAACAACGCTTTTCTTATTCTGCTGTTGCCCATCTTGCAGATCCGGGGCTTGCCTCTTACGGAACTTCCCGAGACCAGTTCCCTCGGAGCGAGCCCTATGAATGCCACTATCTTCTGAACGCGGTCACACTTCTCAAACATATGGAGTTCTGCAAGGATGGCGGCAATCGTCGCCTCGCCAATCCCCGGGATCGACTTTAGGAGGTCCCTCTTTGTCTTCAGTTCCGGGTCGTCCTTTATGTGTGAAGCGATCTGCCCTTTAAGGCTTTCGATCTCCTGGTCCAGATAAGCGATGTGGTCCCGTACCGAGGACTTGATGTCCTCATGGGTAACGTCGATGCGGTTCATCTCCTGGGTCTTCATGACAATCAATGCGTCTATTCTTCGCACCAGTGCCTGCAGCCGTCTCATCCCGGGTGGCACCGGTGTCCAGGGCTCGGGATGCATTGCGAGACAGAACCGCGCTATGAGGGCGGCATCAACCCTGTCGTTCTTGGTCCTCAAGAGCTCGCTCTGGGCAAAACCCTTGATCCTGGCCGGATTGACGATACTCACAACGTGCCCCTGATCATGGAGGCCGGTGGCCAGTTCATCGCCATACGTACTCGATGCCTCCATGCACACGTGGATGTGGTCAATCCCCTGTTTCTTAAGCCACAAGGACAATTCCCCAAAACCTTCCTGATCGTTCTTGAAGACCTTGTGCTTCAGCTTGTCGTTCACAAGAAGGGCTGCATCGAACTTCTTTTTGGCAATATCCACACCGAGTACAGGTCCTAACATATGATTCCTCCTGGAAACAAGCATTGCAGATACACGCCTTGCTCAAATCGACCTTGCACATACAAACTCTTCCTCTGCGAGGAGGTTTACGATACCGTACGAGTTATAGAACAAAGCATTGGGGAAGGGATCTATTCTACAAAGCATGTTCCCGGACATCAGGTGCTACACAGATTCACCTTCCCCACCGTATCTAACGTCTCAAAATCATATCAAACGTTCTCATGTCAATATACAAGGTGCTATACGTAACATATCTTGGCCTTACACCATTCCAACCGATTTCTGGGACACGCGCTATATTGCGACCGCCATTGGATGGGCCGCGCTGCCCGTCCACAGCGTTCATATAACAGACAAATTGAAAAAGCCCCCCTCGGGCCGAAGCTCAGGGGGGGCTTGCCATATCGACCGATCAGGTCTTGATCGGCATGATGATATTGATGTAATCGGTTGCGTTTAATCCTTTCAGGACATAAGCGCCGTAATCCGTGGGCGCCTCGATGATCAGAGCATCGTCGGGTATCTTCTGGAGAACATCCAGAAGGTACTTGATGTTCATGTTCACGTTCAGTTCCGGCCCATCGTAAGTGACGGAGACGTTTTCCTTGGCCCTGCCGATCTCTGATTCCAGAAGGACCTCCATGGTTCCGCCTGTGACGAGGATCTTAACCGGGTCGTTCTTGTCGGATATGGATGCCACCTTGCGAACGGCCTTGAGCAGAAGGTCCCTGTTGGCGGTTATGATGCGGTCATTGCCTGTGGGGAGCACGCCCTTATAGTCCGGGAACGTTCCCTCGATCTGGCGGCATGTCAGTGTCGCAGTGGACGTTATGAAGACCACGCTTTTTTCTGCCACCGTAATGGTGACGATGTCTTCGGCCGCGCCGGCGAGGATGATGTTCCTGATCTCTCCAACTGCGGATCTGGGAACAACCACTCCAGGCAGGTCGACTTCGGCTTGCGTTGCCTGACCGTAACATGCCATCCTGAAGCCGTCGGTGGCCACCGAAACGAGCTGTTTGTTGGTGAAGGACAGGAAGATGCCATTGAGGATGAGACGTGTTTCGTCGCGGGCCGCGGCGAATTCGGTTCTGTCAAAGGCGGCCTTCAGGACGTCGGTTTTCACGCGGACCTCCTTCGCTTTATCGGTGACTGGGTACGGGATGTCGGGATAATCGTCTGTGTCCTGCAGCGCTATGGTGTACCTGGTCTGTTTCTGCCGTATGTCGAGCACCGGACCGTCTATGGTGAACTCGATATTCTCGTTGTTGAGCTCTTTGATCATATCGGTGAATTTCCTGGCGTGCACCAGGAATTTCAGGGGTTCGGGCGTGGCGAGCTCAAGGTTGATAATGGCACACGTCTCGAGGTCGGTAGCGGTCGCCCGGTTGCCTTCCGGTGAGAACTCAAGGAGAACGTTGGACAACGACGGCATGGAGGCCTTTGACCCCGCTATGCCGATGAGCTGCGAAATGGGCTTGAGAATCTTGTTCTTTTCGAACGAATGGATAGTGTTGGCCATTTAGGCTCCTTTCTTTTCTTGGTTGTCTGTTACAGGATTGTGTTTGGGGTTGTTTTTGGAAAGGGTTGCTGCACAGTTATTTGCCCAAGATCCAGCTGACGCCTGCAGAGAGGAGGTTGATGCCTTGGGCAGCCAGGCAAGGAACCGCGGCGAGCCCGTCCACGGTGACGATGCCGCAGGTGACAGCGGCAAGATTTGTCATTCTTCCCACGGTTGCGGCGGCGTCTCCAACGGCCTTCTTGGCGTCGGATTCGTCAGGGTTGTCCGTGACGACGAGCGCATTGTCCCTGGGGAAAGCGCCCTCTTCGAGTGGCGTGTTGGCAAAGGCTGGCATTGCCACCAGCAGTAACAGCGCAATAAGTGCGCGAATGCCCGTTGTTTTCATGGTTGTCTCCTTTTATGGCATATTTTTCGAAGTCTAATGAAGATACTGTTGCAGGTGTATTACTTATGATCAGGAAGGTTCCGGGAGAGGCAATGCAGGAACAGTGGCTATTGAGTGGCTCGATCCAGCTGTAGACGGGAGGTTAAAGGGTTGGAAATAAAACGATGAGAATAAAAAGGGCCCCGCCGAGCCGTGGGGGGCGATGGTGAGACAACGATGCGCGGGGCCCTGAGGTAGCCATTAACGGAGTTTTTCCTTGAGATCCTTGCCGGCCTTGAATTTGACGGTCTTGCTGGCGGGTATGTCCATCTCCGCGCCTGTCTGCGGGTTTCTGCCTTTGCGGGCGCCGCGCTCAGCCACGGAGAAGGTGCCGAAACCGACGAAGGTCGCGTCGTCACCGTTACCCAGGGCATCGGCTATGGCAGTGAAGACGGCATCGACTGCCGCCTCGGCCTTTGCTTTCGTTAATCCTGCATGCTCCGCAGTGAAATCCGACAGTTGCTTCTTGTTCATGTACGTTCCTCCTTGAATTGGGTTTCCATTATAATACCTGTCGCGGCCGGGTTTGCAAGTTATTTAGCCGCTAATTCCATAGAGAGCTTGCCTTCGCGGTCTCCACGGTGTCCTGCAACTCCTGCTCCAGGCTGGAAAGGAAATTGAGGCCCGTGGCCGCCTCCACGTCGCGCACGGACACTATGTAGGACGGCATGTCGGCTGTATTGAGCGGCCGGTTCGGCATGATGAAGGCGATGGCCTCTTTCCTTGCCGGGTCGTAGATGATCTTGTACAGGTGAGAGGGCACGGCGATAGCATTCCTGCCGATGGTCATGATGGGACCCGCGTAGATGGGTCCCGTGAACACGAAGAGCTCCCCGCGATTGACGGCCCAGGTACGGGTATATTCCTCGAGGTCCTTCCAGATCCCCCGGTTCATGCCCGCCCCTACCTGCGGTACCATGTTGGATAGGTAGAAACACTCGACCATGGCCCTTTTATTCCATCGCATGTCGGCCGACGGCGCCATGTGTCCCCTGTCGTAGCCGCTGCCCCTGTAGTCGGACAGCTCGGCGCGGCCGCCCCTCGGACGACCGGGATCGGCCTGGAACTTGTTGTACCTGGGGACGACCTTGCTCGTCGCCTTCTCTTTCGTCAGGCGCTCTATGACCCAGAGGGGAGTTTTGTATTCCGGGTGATGGGCGAGAAGATGCTCTGCCCTGCACAGCAGATCTCCCTGCTGACCCGGGACGCCGAGCGCGGCGTATTCGGCGCAGTCCTCTAGGGGACCCGCGAACACCGCGGTCAGGCTGCACAGGAAGATGGACAGGACGAATACGGCTATTCTGGATTTGATATGCACGGAGAACCCCTTTTATTTTTTGCACAGACCCGACCCCTTGCACAGACCGGATGCATGACCCTGCGATGCGTCAAATACGGTCGTTCTTGTGATTCCTGCAATTACCCGGACGGATTTTAGCATATCAGGTCTTTTTTTGGCAGCCGAGTGGTGCTGTGCGGCTGCCGAGGATATTACTTTGCCCGGGAAACAGGATGATTCGGGGGGTTGCGATGGAAGGTTTATGCCCCGGGAATTGGCCGGAAAGGGGTCTCTGTTGCATTTTTCGAGCTTGAGGCAGGGGATAGCAGGCCTTCGCTCATACCCCGTTTTGAGGATTATCGGAAGGCTTCTCAGGCGGGAGAGATGTCGACGATGAGTTTCAGGTAATCCGTCTTGCGGGCCTCGAGTTCCGAGGGCAATACACCGAACATGTCGCCCCTGATCGGAACGAGGTCGAGGTCCTTGTCCGGGATGTTGGGATTGTTGACGATCAGGTGGAACCTCCGGCAGTAGTGGCCGGCGTATATCTCCCGGGCGAGGCGATCGCCCCCGCGGAGGATGTCTATGACCTCTCTCAGGATCTCGATGTTTTCAGCTTTCGATTGCCGGACGAACCGGTAATCGAGGATGCCCTTCTCTTTTGCGAGGCTCGTGACGCACTTGAGGATGTGGCCGTACATGCAGTAGATACCGCCCCTGAAAGACATTGCCTGCCAGTGCCGGCGCCCGTCGAGGATGTTTACGGAGGGGAGTATCGCCCGGGCAAGGTCATTCGGCGTAAGCCACTGCTCAATCGGCTTGCGTACCATGGACGGGTTGCGAGCCGCCATGGCTTTTTCCCTGGCTACCGCGTCCGCCTGCATGAGGATCCTGGCAACGGGGTCGTTGTCCTTTGGCCCGGCGTGATGGTGGAGGACAGCGGCCAGCGCCGGCTTGAGCATTTTCGAGTTGCTTTCCCCCTGAAAAAGCCTCTGGAGGTATCCAGCGCTTCTGTGTTCGTGGCCCCGTATGGAGCTGGAACCCTCGAACACGTCGGGTATCTTGCCCGTGTCATGGGCCAGGGCCGTGGTGATGACCATGGGAAGGAAGGTCTCGCCGAGCGTTTTCTCTGCGAGCTTGATGGCTTCAAGAAGGACGCAGAGGGTGTGATCGAAGAGGCTCGTGTCGCGCATTACATCGAACCATTCCGGGAACTCTTTGGCGGTCTTCATTTCTGGTTCTGTCTTCCCGTTGCCAGAGAGCACCAGTGAGGGCACGTACAGATTGTGCTCCAGCTTGTCGATCAGGAGCCGCACCACTTTCAGCGAGCCGAGAGTTTCAATGAGTCCCCGATAGGGGCGTACCGCCTCTTGGAGTTCCACGACCGGCCGCAGTGATTCCACTCTCACAGGTTCCTTCACTATCTTAGGTGTTTTTTTCGCCCCGCGTTTTGCGCTTTTGTTGACAGGTTCAGGCGTAGAGTCAGCTTCATTACCGTTAGGGGGGTTTTCGCCCCGCGTGTACTTGCGGACCTCGCCACCCTTATATGCATGGTAGTCCAGCCAATCCCGTGCTTGTTTCTTGGCTACCTGGGCATCGTGCAGCACCCCGGAGTACAGCATCTGGGGCAGCCTAGCTTGCCGCAGGTGTTTGAGAGCCACGTCGGAGGGCAGAAGGCTCATATCCTTTGTGAACACCGCCTTGAGCTTCTTGATCCGTTTCATGTTGGCCGTTCTTGTCTTGCCGTGAGTTTCTATGTAAGACCACACTCCGTTAAGGAGACGGTCGAGGATGTCCCGGTTATACCGAATGACCTTAAGGTCGAGGCCCAGTTCGAGGTAGGTCAGCGCCCTCTTCGCCGTGCCCTCCTGTGTCATCCAGTCGACGAAAAGCGTCCGTTGTTCCGCCGGGCTCAACTCCTGAATCTGCTCCAAAATCGCCATTTTTTCCATGTCAATTGCCCTCCGGATATAATAAAAATATTTATTATATAGTGTCGTGGAATTTATGGTGGAAATTGCTTCGGGACAAAATGTCCGTGCCAGCCAGGAACCGTTTTTCAGAAGTATCTGACCGGACGGTTGGGGTGAAACTCGGCACAAGTGAAGCGGCCTACTGAAGGGATTGTACAGGTATATTACTTTATCTCGGATGCAACAAGGCCTTCGCATCCCCTACCTCACGGAAGGGGACTTCCCGGCGGGAAAGTTAACGCGCACCCGCTCGAAACCAGAGAGCATCGCCTCATCACCTAAACTGAATTCGGCGACGGAAGTCGGGAACATTGCGTTCTGTCTGTTCCTATGGATCCATATCCCATGTCGATGCCCACACAATTGTTCGGCTCCATAATGCTTCTTTCATGGATTGTTACGTTGATATTACCTTGCCACCGAGGGCACAAAAAAAGGGCGGAAAAGGTTCCGCCCTTGTGGTGACTGGCCATGCTACATGGCGAGAGCTTTCACATGCCCGGTGCCGATATAGTACGCAAGCGCGTCTTCCCCCACACAGTCATAACCGTCTTTCGGTGTTGCAACTCGCGCACGTTATGTATGAAGCCTCCTTGACTAAGGATGTGTCTTCCTCGGGATTGCCAGAGGCTGCTTTCCAGCAGAATCCCAAGAGTGTCAGGGGTGATACGTCAGAAGACAGCGAGGGTCGCTGTTTGTTCTCTCCGTTAGGACCGTTCTTTCCAGTCAGCCAAAGTCATGCGTATAAATTGGCAGGGTCCTTTATGTAAAGAAAACGGGCTTCTGAATAGTCTCCTGATTTGGGAATCAGGTATTGGTGGGGATAATAGGTGGGTTCCCGGTTGTCCTTTGAGAAAAGAACCGGAGGGTGATATTATGTCTGAACTTCTCAGGTCTAATGTTGAACTGCAATGTTCGGAATGACCTAATAAAAATATTAATTAGCGGTGTATTACTTCTGTTACTTCCACAATTCTTCTCTTTTTATGAGTTTCTTCGTCCTTCTCGAGGAAAAATATATGAAGATCCACGGCACGCATATCATGAGCAACGTCGTGAGGATCACGAAATTCGCCGATGTCAGCAGGATAGGCTTGAACTCCATGAGGATAGTGTAGATCCTGTCGAGGGTGCCGTAGGAAACGTGCGGGCGGAACTTCAGGAGAAACCGCGCCGTTCGGTGCGGGTCAAGGACCAGCACGTAGAGCATGTTATATAACACGAAGGCGATGACGATCTTCAGGGCACATGCGGCCGAAAGCCCCAGCATGAGCCAGTTTATCGCCCTCTTTGAGAGATTCCCGATATAATACTTGCCGATCGTGGCGATTATGAGCCCGTAGCCCAGGGCAAAGCTTATGGTCAGCGCCATGGCGAAGGCTTCGTCGAACAGCGTGAACTCGTAGCTGCCGAAGATCGGAATGTACTTCTGCAGCACCCCCACGCAGAAAGGGGTAAGCAATATGCTGATGATGCCGCTGACAGCGGCGCCCTTGAACCCTACCTCGCTTATTATGATCTTTCCCTTCAAGGTAAGCAGATTGCTGGGTAGGCTATTGCCATCCTTCTCTGCCAGGAAATAACCCTCGATTATGGACACGACGTCGATGAACGACTTCGGCCGGGTGGAGGCTGACACCCCTACCGGGGTGATATCGTTTCCTGACCTGTCTCCCTGATCTCTTGATGACACGATCCCTCCTCAAATGCCAAACAGTGCTTTCGCCAGACCGCCGCCGTAGGCTATGATGATGGCCAGGAAATACAGGCTTATGCCCGCCCCGATGCGCTGACGGTAAACCCCGAAGAAGAATGCAAGGAACAACGATGCGCTCGCGAGCAGCTTCGACCAGAATCCCTGCAGGATTGTGTTGAAGAGGTTCTTCATGAATATCATGTACTGGTCATGGCTGATATATCGGAGCGGGTTAAGGTAATCCAGGATGTTTGTGCACTGAATGCCGTCAAATAATGTGTTAAGTTCGTTCATGTCTCATGTATGCCGCATGGCCACCCGGCCAGCGGCTCGCCTCCCCTATTTTTGGCGGGTTACCGCCCGGCAGGCCTGATGTCCTTTATGACGGCCGCGTACGTGTTCTTGACCGCCTCGATCTCTTCCGGACCGTCGAAGGCATTGAGCTTGACGGGAACCAACCATAAACTTTTCTTCTGCCGTTCCAACTGCACGTCGTATTTTCTGTTGATGTATCCTTTGCCCAGCTCCTCTGAGAGGTGCCCGCTCTGCCGCATCGACTCAAGGATCTTCCTCAAAGCTGTCTCCTTGTCCTCGTCCCGAGAGAGCGTGACGTCCAGAACCCCCTTATCCGCCGCCATTTTCCGGGCCGTTTCATGCAGGAAGGTATGGTCAAGATAGACCGTTCCATTCATGGAGAAGGCCTTCTGGACACTTCCCGTCTGAGTGCGGTTAACATAGGGCTTGATCAACCCGAGGAGCTCTTTGGAACTGAACCAGTCGTCCCATTCCGAAACTTTGCCGGAGCTATTTTCGGCGACTTCCGTAGCTCTGGCCATACTGTCCGCCTCCTTGAGTAGAAGTGTGAACTGGTTGGCACTCGGACCATGATGGTCTCTTATTGCGGTTTTTACGAGGTTTATCAGGTACCCGCCGAATTCGACATCAAACACCTCGTGAACGAACTCCAGCGATAAGATTACATGGTCGCTTTTTGACGGCCGGCTTCCGGCTCTGTCTTGAGGCCGGGTTATTTTGCCGATGTCGTGGCAGAGCGCTGCGATGATCGTGGCAGGCGCCATACCGATGCTGTCGTGGTAAATTTCCTTCATTAATCTGACCGCGTTTCTTGTGACGCGGAAGGTGTGCTCCCTAAGGCTCACCTTCAGCAATGCTTCCCGTATGGGCGTGATCGTTCCTTTTTCCCAGTCGGCCCCGCCCGTTACGATAGACGGGCAGTTCCCGTGCTTGTTGAGAACATCGAGAATGCGGTTAACCCCCTCGAGGAGGCCCTGGGAAACCAGGATACTACGATAGGGCTCGATGACCTCCTCATAAAACGTGTTAAACTCGATCAGCTTTCTGCCTGACTCTTGGGCCGACGGCATGTTTTCCGGAACCACTGGAAGCGGCTCGGGCGATGCCACGGGGGTCTCGTCGGTGGCGGATGGGGTTTCCGGTGGCGCTGTGGTCTGTGGGCCGGTGGGTTTGGCCACGGGCTGGAAGGAATTATTGTAAGGCAACCATATCCGGCAGAGTTCGTCCAGCGAGACAACGATGTTCCTTGGTTTTTCGGGCTCTTTCTCGAATAGAATACCGACGATGGTCTTCAACGTATCGAACATGGCCTGTCCTTACGACCCGGACGCCTTTGCCAGGGCTTCGCCCTTTCCATGGAGGATCTTGTTGAGCTTGTCGAGAACGACCTTCTTCTGCTCGTCCGACAGGTGGAACACCGTCTTCTTGCCCTTGATGTTTTTGAAAGAGGTGATCTCATAAAGCAACTGGGCCCTCTTCTTGCCCGAAAGTCTGGCCGCTTCATCGAGAAACAGCAGGATCTTGTCTTCCACCTTGTCACTGACGTGAATATGCACCATGTCTTTGTTCGTGATGCTGAAGAGGATCTTGTTGATATACTCGTATTTTTCCGCATGAACAAGGAATGCCGTGGTGCTGCTCAAGCTGATCGAGGCTATCTCACCCACCAGCTGCAACGTGTCCAGCCTGAGGGTTTTCATCTTTCCTTTGCATCCTTGCAGTTCCTCGACCGTCGCCGGCGAGACATTGCCAAGAATCTCCACCTTGATCGATATATGTTTCTTGTTGACCGAGTAACCGGTGATTCGGCCCTCTTGTTTCATGACTACCACCAAACCTCAGGTGTCTTGGCCAATCTAACCTGATGCCGTGCAAACCGTGCTACATGCATTCTGCCAAAGAGGACCATGTCAACTTTGATTTCATCATGCCCGATTGTCCTGACAATCCCGCTGTGCCCTTCGTATTCGCCGTCCGTAACGGTCACGATATTGCCCACCGCAATATCCTCGTCATCGGCGGCCTCGATTTCTGTCTTCTGAAGAACAAGTGCCGACGCTTCTTCATCGGAAATTTCGTCCAATGAGCGGATGTAGCCCTCTATGGTGTCCAGATATCTGAGTTCCCGACATTTTGGATCATGACAGATAAGGTATTCGCTGACCGGGATGCGGGTGAGTTCTATACCGTGAAGGCCGAACAGCCTGATCAGCTTCTTTTCTTTTCCCGTGATGAGCTTTATCAGGTACGGCACGGTTTGCCTCCCAGTTTTGGGACGTTATGCGACAAACGCCAGTCTATGCGACATACGGGTATTACTTTTCGGTTTACGGGAGGTTCTCGATGTCAACGATTACCGCGGGAAGCAAGAAACCGGGAAGAGCTAAACAAAAAGGGTGGCCGAAGCCACCCCCGTCATTCAAGAATAGATGCTGTCTTACTTCACAATTCCACAAAGCTTTGAAATCAACTCTAGGGCTTTTGGGTTGGTCGCAATGATGGCGAAAAGTATAATCCCGGCCATGCAGAACCCTCTAACGGTGAGCTGTGCCTTAAGATTCGTTGTGTCGCCTTTCAGCTCGGTCTTGAGACCCGCCATGTCGCCCTTCAGCTCGATCCTGAGGTCCGCCATATCGCCTTTGAGCTCGGTCCTGAGACCCGTTATATCGTCCTTGAGTTCCGTCCTCAAGTGTTCTATCTCGCCCTTCAGCTCGGTCCTGAGACCCGTTATATCGTCCTTGAGCTCGGTCCCGAGACCCGCTATATCGTCCTTGAGCTCGGTCTTCAGGTGTTCTATATCGCCCTTGTGCGCCGCATCGAGCTTAAAAAGATCCTCCTTTGTGGCAAGGTTCTCTTTTGCCTCCATAGCGGTTGCAATGAGTTGTGCCTCCTCATCGCTGAAGCCCTTCTTTTGACTGAATATTTTGTATATTTTTACAGAACTGGGCATTGCATCCACCTTCTACCTCCATTATATTATTGTAGATATCGTTTGTAAAGGGTCTTCCCGAAGGACAACGCTCGTTGATTCCGATCATTCCCACTTCGAAAACAGGTAGCGCCTAATGCCTCTGAGATCTTCGATGAACTCGGGGATCAGGTTTCCATGGGGGTTCCGCCGGATGCGTGGTGCCGTCATTGGCGAGGATGTTCGGAATGACCTAATAAAGATAATGTTTGAATGTATATTACCTCTGTGGCTTTTCTTGATTTCTTTAGGTATGAGTTGTATATATGATAGTAATATATGCGCTTATATGAGGTACGACCATGAGGATAACGGTACACTTAAAGGACAGTACGGAGCAGAATCTGAGAACCCAGGCCGAGAATGAACATAGGTCAGTCTCTTCTCTGGTCACGGAAGCTGTGGATTATTACATCCAGCACAAGCGAAGGAAAGAACAGGGGTCCAAGATGTTCAACCTGATCGGCACCGCGAAGGTTCGGACGGATGCGCATCATGAGATCAATAAAGGCAGGGAAGACGATGATAGGGCTTGATACCGGATTCTTCCTGAAGTTCCTCGAGGATGACCGGACGGCCGTGGAAACTTGGCGCAGCATAGTCGACGGCGAAGAAGCAGTGGTCTCATCATTGACCCTCTTTGAACTCAAACGACTTCAGCTGAAAGGGATGCTAGATGCCCAGGCTTTTGATATCGTTAGTAATGCGATTGCGGCTGTGTGTAAGATCCAATGGATAGACAACAGCGAGGCACTGGAGGCCGGCGCAGGTATCTCCCACGGCTTGAGCATCCCGGCAGTGGATTCCCTGATCCTTGCGGGCTTGTTGGCGGAGGACGCGGACACGATTCTGACAACGGACGCGCACCTTGCCCATTATAGGAAGAAAGGCGTTAAGGTGGTCAAGCTGTAAAGGCTTGAAGTAATATTAGGTGTTGGCTCTGCCGAGGCATACTAGAAAAAGGGTAAGCAGGAGCTTTTATGAGGTTCACAGATAACGAGAATGAATTTGAAAAGCTTAACACGAAATTCGCCAGGGACCTTGATCGCCTCAAGGACGATTATAGCCGGAAGGCCGAGAGCCTCATGTACGGCGACGCTGCCGGATTGAACATGACAAAGAGACGGAATCGATTGTGGATGTGGTTTGACAGGGCGACGAGATATAATATTTACGCGAAGATAATTGTTTTGGCCTTCATAATCTCGCTAGTGTTGTTTTTGGTCGGTTTAATGATTGACGCATTTGACTCAATATACGGTGGAGCGGCGATGATTCTGCTGTTCGGTATAATATTCGGCACAGGAATGTTCGTTTTGAATATGGTAAGGCCCTGGCAAAGCGAAGATGATGATTGGTGGCTCAGATGGTATACGTCGGTAGAGTTACCTGAACAACAACGCCGTGAACAAGATCGCCATGACAGGGAAAGCTCTTCCTATTAAGCCGTTTTCTGTGATTCATCATTTGTAGCATTTGCATCCCCCATCCTTTGCTTGTAACGATATATCGCATTTGCTTCAATTAAGGCATTTGTAGGTATTTCTAAAGTTAATATCGGTTCCCAAAAGTAAATAGAATCGTCGGCAAGGCAGAGAGTTACCCTGCCATTCGCTATGAAATAATCCAGCATGTACTCCGGGATAGGGACAATAAGGTCCTTTATCTTTATATCAATTCCATATTTCGCGATAGAAATTGATATGTCCTTGTCCGTTACTTTATCGAAAGTTTCTTCTTCCATATATACAGGGGCGATTATTCCCCCTTCGACCTTTAAACAGTGAAGTACAAGCATTATTAAACCCCCTTTGCATTAATCTGTATTGACAGTTTGTGGCCGGATGGTTTTTGCCAGACCGGGACTTGCATAGTTACCGATCTGGTGGTTCATCTTTTCTGCCTTAACCCGTTGAGCTTTCTGGATATATTCCTGATAGTCTTTCGTGCTGAGATTGGGGGCGCCGCTTGGGGTGCCAGCTGTTGTGCCAAAACTTCTCAGATTACCTCTAAATCCGGCGACGTTGTTCACTATTTGCGCTGTCCTTTCAGCTGATCCAAGGGTTATCAGAGCACCCGCCTGTCCCTCCGAACTATTAGTCATATCTTGGTTACCGCTAACAACCGAATGCCCAACCGTTCCCCTGAACTCGGACTGATTATCGATGACCAATTTATTCACGTCGGTCGTGTCCTGCCCTCTCCTGTTGACCTCAAGCACGGACTGCCCCGTGCTCCCGTCTATTTTCTGAAGGGTGTGGTAGCCACTCTTGGCAAACTCAGCGCTGCTTATGGAAGATACATTCGATAAGACAGTCCTGCCCTTGTTGTCGTATTCGGTGTTGCCGGAAAAAAACCGCGGCGCCTTGATCGGGTTGCCCTGTTCATCGGTTTTTCCCGTAGCCACCCATTGAATACCGGTTGTGTGCCCCGTGCTCTTGTTTGTCCAGCTCTGCGAGACCAATTCGCCGGTGTCCTTATTGAAATAGGCATCATTGACGACCCATCCGTAGGTTTCCTTCCCGTCTTTGCCTTTTCCCACGGGTTTCCATTCGACACCTTGGGTGCGCTTGAAATTAGATGTCGTATCGGCATAACCATGTTCCCCGCGGTATCCGGTGCGGCTTTCGGTCAGATTCAGGTACTGGGAATGATACCCTTTCAGCTCCTTTGTGATATCCTGGCTGTCCCGGCTTGCGCCTCTCGTTGCATGCGCGGACAGGACATTTCCGTCTTGATCGAAATTCATCCGTATGCGATCGCCTGTCTGGAATTGCGTGCTGTAGCCCATTGACCCCATGCGCTGATTGATCCTGTCGACAGCCCCCTGGTTTGTCAGGGTAAGGCCTTCTTCCCCATGGTGCATCTGGTGATGTTTGTACATTCCCCCGAAATCTTGCCTGTTTTGGGTCAAACCGAGGCCGTGGGCGAGCTGATATGTCATGTCGAACTTCGCGGCTTCATTAAGGTGCTTGTTGGACGCGGTGAACGCCACGCCCTCTTCGCCCACCACGCCCCGGGCATTGCCGTATCCTGCGGCGCCGACGTACTTTTGGCTTCCGGATATCTCCCCAAGTTCCCGGGCGGCCTCCTGAAAACCGATTCCGCGGTTGTTGGCATACTTGTCCACAAACTGCATAGTGCTGCCATAGTCCATTGTAGAGAAAGCAGTCTGCATTGCCGCCGGGCTCATGCCATTCTCGCGGGCCATGCCAGCGAAGGTTTCCTCGGATGCCGTTTTTCGGTCTGCGTACTCCTTGGAATTGTTCCCGTAGATGTTCTGCAGATTGCCCTTTTCCATCTCACTGGTATGCGCTATAAAGCTGTTTCGGCTATATGCGCCCTGGTACCCGCCCTGCCCGTCCCTCATGGCTGCGCCCCTTGAGCCGAAAGAGATGTCTCTTCCCACAGCCCCGGCGGCTTTCAAGTCCGAGGCTCCCTCCACCCCCCCGAAAGTTCCCATCATATCCCTGCTGGCCTTTGTTTTTGCGTATTTGTCCATTGTATGGCTCGCCGACCTGTCCATGAAACTAAATTTATGGGCATTGGCCATGGCTGCCGGGGCCATTTCAGCAGAGGTCAGCGTCCGGGACATTCCTTCCGGAGTGGTGGCCGACATGCCCGCCGATTGTGCCTGACCCTGGGGCAAAGATGTGATCTGGCCCGACAGCTGCGCCAGCGCATGCCCGCCGAACTTGACAAGCATACCGGTGATGACCGTCGCCAGCATAATGCCTGACCATCTGATCGAAGCAAAGGCGGCGAGCGTCTTCATCCCGGCGGTAGAGAAGTTCATGACTGCAGTGAGACCAAGCTGGTGTCTCGTCACTTCATCGAAGGCTTTTTTTGCATAATCCATTGCGAATTGATGAACCACGGCGTCCGTGACCCCCCATGCCGTGATCCAGATGAAAAAGCCGACCAATATACCGACGGCCCTGTTCACGAGAGGTGTTGGGATAAAGATGACCATGAACGGAATGAGCCCGATCGCGATGGCAGTGATAACGGCCCGTATCGCAGGAATCCATGAATTTGCGAACATCCCCGAGGAGAGCATCGCCGTGCCAGTGTTTCGAGAAGCCAGGACGGTTATTGCCGTATCGGGACTGGCGGAAAGCAGGGCATCGTTGAGAGATTGAGCCAAAAGGGTCTGCTGATAAATTTGGGCAGTATCGTAAGACGCCCCCTGCAGCCAGTTGACAAGGCTTGTCATCGTATCGCGGCATTGTTGCAACTCCAGGGGAACCGTCGGATCGAAGCCCGCGTCGGCACATTGCGATTTGACCGAATCGTTAAACACGTCGGCGCCAGTTATGGCGGTCTTTATCTCGGTCCACGCCGCAAGGCAGGTCATTGATCTATCGCCGTTCGCATCATAGTATGTGGTGTAGATCGCAGGACTCGCGGCCTGTTCGTAGATCCCCAGGAAATCGGTATTACTGGCAACCTGGTTGATGCCAATTGTTGTGCCCGGGCGCAGGAGTTCGAAAAGAAGGCAGTCCTCGGTGTATTTTTTAAGCGACGTGTTGATATTCTTGTTTGTCAGAAGGACACCCTTGCTTCCCAGATTGAGAAGCATGTCAAAGCCGATGCCGCCAGCCTGCGCCTGGTATCCTTCCGGCAACCCGGATGTGGACACGATATCGACAAGCCCTCTTTCGACGAGATTCAACAGGCCCGCGACCGCGACCACGCCATCGGGCAGGTCCCCCACGGCTCGGGTGCGGTTCTTGATCGGGTCGTAGATGTATAGAGTGCCTTTCGGTATGATAAGCGCGAGATAAATGACAATTCCTATCCCTATCGGAGCCGCCCATGCGGCGGGAGAGTATCTGCCCCCGACCGCCTTCATGACCATACCAAGGGCCCCGAAAAGGAACCCGAGTACAATCACCGAGAAGAACAGGGTCTTATAGCCGTTGTCCCCAAAAATAAGTGCCACCTTTTGAAACGCCCCCGTAACTGCATCAAAGCCGTTGTAGGTATAGTATTCCATATCCAACGCACGGGCGTTCCCTGCCAAGGAAAGAATGGTCATGAACACTACGATGAAGAGCAAAGTGGTCCTACTCGATAGGAACATGGTGACTCCTTATCTCCCTCCGGTTACTCGTGTGGCCAGTGCTGGGGAGAAGGCTCTTGAAAGCCGATCATATGATATCTTGCTGAACTGTTCGTAACGCCTCGCCAGGTCCATGATGGCTACTTGTTCTTCGGTCGAACTGGCGTAGTCAGCCTGGACGACCTGGAGAAGCCCCATGGCGTTTTTGCGCATCTCTTTCAATGGTGTGATGACCGGTGTGATAAGTTCGATCTGGCAATCGGCCTTTTTGCCTTGCCCTTGCTTAGCGAGCTGCGCCTCGGCGATCTGTACTGCGACGGAAATATCGGTATATATGTCTTTGAGCATGCCGAATGCATAAGCCTTTGCGATGATGAGTGAGAGCGAGGCAAGGGTTTCGTTGCCCCGTTTGCTTGCTATGGCGCCCTTCAGAGCAGAAAAAAGAGGAAGCGGCATGACGTTGACGAAGGATTCTTCCTCCGCAGTGAGCGGTTGGGACTTATCGCGCATCTTGTCATAAATGGCGACGAGTTTCTTCTGTGCCCATTCTTGCAGGTTTGCATTCGCGTCGGTGACCAAGGGGCAATCGCCGTAGTCGTTTCCAGAAAGTGGCCGCTTATAGACCGTTCCAGTGTAAAACCCGAATATATCGGCAGGTTTGCTACCGGGACACGGCGGGACCGGGTTAAAATTATTTTGATTATCGCCAAAATTGGAGACCATAATGTCCCCAACAAGCGCTCTCATCACTTCCACATGCTTTTCATCGTACCCTCGCCTATCGAATATATTCTGCAGAATACTGGTCCCGGGTGTATCATAAATAGCCCGGACTTCGGCAGGACATCCGGCCAGTAGTTCTGTCTTGGTGCGCTCTCCCTTACCCTCCTTTGAGGTCCATATTTCAGAGATCTTATGCGGAAGCTCGTAAATGCCCTTCAACATATCGTAGTTTTTTTCGGCTTCTTGGTGTACCTTGGGGTTGTCCGTAAAAGGGGACAGGATGTTCGCCGCGATAACCTTGCCTGCTTTGCAGTCATCGAGCTGCAGGGAATTCAGGGCATCCGACATCGCCTCCATCGACTTTATGACGTTGGAACAAGGCTCGCAAAGATTCTTGAGCGCCAGGTCGAATGCAGCCGCAGGAGCCGCCTGCAGGATTCTCTGGAGCTTCTGAACGAGATATTCGAAGTTCATGAAGCTGAATCCGCCCATGAAGGCATCGATACCCCCGCATCCGAAATTCAACCGCGGGGGCTCAAACGTAACCAGGTAGTCTTTGTTCTGGGGCCACCTGGCCGAGAAGCTGCCGCCGGTGAAATACCCCCTTTTCTGCCCTTCCATATAGCCAGGCGAAGTTTCTGCCTTCTGGGCTATCCAATCGTCCATGAAGCCGCCAGCATGACCTATGGTTCCGACCGTGAATCCCAACATCGTGACTATGGCTATTATGGAAAATATCCTTCTTCTCTTCATCGAGCGCCTCCCTTGCTTTCTTGGGTGTCGTTTCCGGGGGGTGCCTTAACATCAAGCGGACCGCCTCTCTGGAAATCATACGTGCTGTATTCCTCAGGCGTGATCTCTTGTGACACCAGCCTGACACCCCTGTAGATCTTCTCTTCCATCTCCGACAGTGCGATCACCCCGGCGGATATGGGCATGGCGTCCTTTCCGTAGCGGCAGACCAGGAGAATATAGGGCACCATCTTCACGCTGAACATTTCGGCCAGTTGTGGATTGTCGTCACGATTGACCTTCTTGACCTCCCACCCATGACGGTCCCGGAACATGTCGACTATCTTGCCCTGCTCTACGCAGTATTGGCAGGAGGGGGAGTAAAAATATAAGAGTCCGAAATCGCTTTTGGCACTGCGCAATTTCCCGCGGATCTCGTCTGTTTGGAGCCGCGTGAGGGCTCCCCTGCCCGGAACCGCTGTCGGATAATCCGTGGCCACGTTGAGTTCGGGGTATTTCTGCATGATAAAGGATGCTGAGTTCGCAAAGGCGAGTGATTTTCTGCGGGCGATGTCCTGAATTATGTAGTATTCGCGGACGTTGTGCTCAGAAGGATTCATAACGGCCTTCTTCTGGAAGTCCATCAGCAGGGGCTGAAAGTCGTCAGGGTGCATGTTCCACAGCACTTCAGGGGTATAGTCCTTGAGCGACGGGATGCGGTGCTGCTTCGCCGTTGCCTCCTTCTTGTCTTCCTTCTTCTTCGGGGTTTTGTCTTTCTCGTACCAGTACCATCCGCGCTTATGGTCTTTGTAGAATTCCTTGGCCTGATCGTCGCCGGGAGACAGCAATAGCTCGTCCGCGGTGGCAGGGGACAGCCAGAGGAACCACAGGCACAAGAAGCTAGAAAATAGGATGAGCG
Source organism: Deltaproteobacteria bacterium UBA5205 (assembly GCA_002412715.1). GTDB lineage: Bacteria > Desulfobacterota > Syntrophorhabdia > Syntrophorhabdales > Syntrophorhabdaceae > Delta-02. The sequence continues at coordinate 77,996 of DHVP01000023.1, read as the reverse complement.
GTCTTCTTGACATCTTCCACCCCGATAAACCCGAAGTATCTGGAATCATAACTTTCCGGATGCTGACCCGTCAGGAAGAGCTTTCCCTTTGGAATAGCACCGTTAAATGAGAAGTGTTCCAACGGCTCCCCTTCCTGCGACCGCGTCCTGGCCGTGACAAGGTACTCGCCGTTACAGTAGAACCTTCCCCGGTTCTCCTTCAGGAATTCTCCTTCCGTACAGGCCACCATCTTCATGGCGTCCACCGGCTCACCGTTATTGATCATCTTTGACCGGAGGGTGAAGAGAACGTAACCACCCTTCTTGATTTCCCGGGCATCAGAGATCTCGGACACAATGTAAACGCGGTTCTTGAGGGATTTGGTGACAGTCACGGATATCCTGCCCGGCAGGAGGAGCCCTATCATGAACGCGGACGTGAGCATGAGGATCTTTGAAATATTATCGCGATTCCAGCTTTTCGGTGCTGTTGGCAACGACATCCTCCAAAAGTATGACCTTGTTCTTGGGAGCGGCCTTAACCGATGCAATGAACCCGTCGAGGTTCTGCTTGACCTGATCGGCGGTGAGTTTGCCCGACAGGTAAAGGTCCCGCTGGTTTTCCATGTACTGACGCAGATTGATGGTGACGATCTTTTGGGCGAAGAACCGGTCGTAAACGGCGACAGCTACGGTGGAACTGAGCAGGCTGACCGCTATCATCGTGGCGATGATGCCCTTCTCCACTTGTGCCTTCGGGCGCTGTTTTTTTTGCCGGGGCGCATCATCCGAGAGGCTTTCCGCAGGGGCGTGGAAGGACTTGCCTATGTCCACGAGTTCACCATCCTCGTCCTTAATCTCTATTCGGTCCACGCGTCTCCCTCCTGATTCATTGATAGTAGCCGTGACGGAACGACGAACGGAGGGCCTCCAGGCCCCCGCTCGGCGTCTCCTTAAGAAACTGCTCGACCGCGTATTCGAGACTCACGTCGCCGTAAAGCATGTAGTGTTGCGACACGGTTATATTACTGTCCAGGCCTTCGCTCATCTTGTCGTCCAGAACGGACACCGACGGGGCATAGACGACTGCCGGGACCTTCTTCACGTCGTACTTGGCGAACAGCATGGGGTCTACCATGACCTGTACGCCAAAGGTCCTGCACGCTTCCTTCAGGGGCCTGCAGCCAGGGTCTTCAAGAAGGATGTCCTTGAGAAAGGAGATTGTGGGCTTGATGTGCTTGACGTCGTCGATGAACCCCCGCATTATGATGCGGACGTTGGGATCCTTCAGGCTTGATACGGCCTGCACGCAATTTCGCAGGGTGGCCATCGGCATGGATGATGAGATAAAGATGTAAATGCGTTCCCTTGCCGACAGTTTCCCGCGTTTCCCGGTGTTCTTGGCCGCCGGGTAGTAGCTCTGCAGGGCGTCACCGAAGACGTGTTTCTGCAGGCGGTTCTTCTCGGCTTCGACCCGGTCCTGGAAGTCCCGGGACTGGTAGTAATAATGCAGGGCGTCGGCCTTGCCCATGGCCGATTCCTTGTTCACGTTCTCGGGGATGGTCATCTTTTCAGCCGCCTTCCTGGCGGCGCCCATTCTTTCCGGGATATCTCCGATATCAAAGCTTGCCGTCGATTGTTTCTTCCATGGTTTTCCATTGACGTAAAGCTCGATTTCGCCGGTTGACGTCGGCACGGCGACCTGGGTTTTTCCCGTGCCACGGGACGGGCAAGCGCCTTGCCCCGACTTCATGTAGACCTTTGAGCCTGTCACCTTCTCGATTGTTGTGCAAAGGTCGGGCGTATCGACGGTGACCGTTTTCGTGGCCGATGCGAGAGCGTTGCAGGAAAGCAGGGCCCATAGGGTGATTGCGAAGAGGAGATGCCTCATGGCTTTCATCACGGTGACCACCCGATGCAACAGAGCTTGCGTCTGAACATCACCCAGTCGAAATTGTCGTTCCCCGGGACCGGCGACGGGTTCTTCATCGATGCCCAGATCAGGCCGGATCTCCCGATGGGGTGACAGGTAAGGTCCCGGACCGGTTTCATGATGTGCAGCCTGAAATTGTTCTTCGTCCACACCGGCCAGATGACCGGCCCGCACACATTGGTGCCGTAATCCCAGAGAAGCAACTCACGCGTCATTTTGTAGAGGAACTTTCCCGCGATCGCGGCGTTGTCTTGTATATAGGTATCGTTCGTCTTGTTGCCGGTCAACGGGTAGGGGCTGCCCCAGGAACCCATGCACCAGTAGAGGAGGTCTATCGGCGTGGCCGTGTTCGCGGCCACACTGTCGGCCATGCATGCCATCTGCAGTACCGGATTGCCGAACAGTATCGCCTCTGGATTGATGAGGAAAGCCAGAAGGTCATCGTTCCATGAAGGGTCTATTTCGGTGAGATATGCAACGTCGAAACCTTCGGAATCGAGACAGGGCATGTCGACGAAGAGGTCGAGGAGTGACCATACGTTGAACAGGTAGTAATGGACCTGCGAGAAGACGCTCTTTGTCTGCTCGTCTTCCTTATAGCCACCACCAAGGAAACCGCCCCCGCCATCCCCCAATTCAGCGCCGATCAGGTTGAAACAGTAAGGGTCCTTCACTGTTTCAACGATCCTAGCCGGTTCCCAGAAACTGGCCGATATGCCGAGGGTGGTCCCGCACAGGCAGAGCGGGCTTGAGATGTTGTCGTCGACGGTATCAATATCGGAGCCGATGAGGGAGATTCCCCCGATGCTTATCGGGAAGATGCACTGCCAGCAGACATCGGTTATGGGGTTGAAGAAGCTTCCCCTGCAAACGGCATGAGCTTTCTGGGCACAGCCCAGACCAATGACCAATGCCAGGAACACGAGGACCGTGGCCTTACCGAATCGTTTTTTCACCGACCGCAATCTCTCTCACCTCCATCATATTGCCTTTCTGCTTCACCACCGACGGGACGGCCTTTATCTGAAATATGTTGACCAGGGTCTTGTTTGCGTAGAACACCGGCCGCTTGAGCGTCTTTGACAGGTCGAGGTATGAGCCGTCGGTAATGATGAGCTTTACCCGGTAATCCCGAGCATACTGCGAGGTCCTGAACCATACGACCTGTTTCGGGCTCTGGCCGTTCAGGAACACGAGCGTGTTTGGATAGACGATATAGTCCAGCGGATTGAAGGCGTACCCCTTGGGATAGAGTATCCCACCTTGCCCGTCCGGTATGTCGAATTGCAGTGAATAGGTCATGTCGACGAGAAAGGCCTTCTCTTTTCTGGCCGGTCCTATCTTTCGCAATTCGCCTATGTCCGTTGGTCTGAAATTGTCTATCTTGTGAATGAGGCGCTTCTTGTTGATTATCTTTGAGACATCCGCCCTCTTTGCCTTTTCTTCCATCTCTTTCAGCGCATCCTTTTCGGTTATGGAATAGGTGGCCCCGAAAGTGCCAAGATTCTTTGCAGGCGCATCCTGCCCGGATATACCGAAAAAAACCATGGCTGTAAGGAAAAGCAGGCCGAACGTTCTCACTTTTATTCTTCTTCCCTTTTCCCCTTCCAGACGTAGAGCTTTTTGAGCGGGAGCGTTATGCTTCCACCCGCCGAAACTGTCATCGTCGCAGGATAGTACTTCATGATGGCGTATTTCGACACTCCGCGGTGAAGCGTTGCGATGTTATTTTCGTCCATGATGAGGACTTTGAAGAATTTTCCGGCCGCATCCGTGTCGGTGGAAAAGAACAAGGCAGGTTTAACCTGAATTTCCAGCGGCTTAAGGTCCACGTAACAGACCCTTTTATCTGTGTCCGTATATACCGCGATGTTGAATTCATCTCGGTGTGCGTTTATGAGAAATGTCTTCTTGGGATCCTTAGTATCCTTGATGCTATAGATCTTCAGGAGAGTGTAATTCACCACCGCCTGTTGGTCTGCAAGCGAATTGAGTTGTTTCAGGGATACGCCGGGAACGGGTGGTTTTCGGTAATTCTTTGGCACCAGGGTGATGCTTGACCAGTGCTCCGCCTTGTTGTCCACCCAAAAGACCCAATCATCGGCATCCTGGTAACGGGTGGGTGACGGCTGCAGCCTGATTTCTTTTACATATCCGGAGTTCAGCAGCTGCTTAGAATCCTCCGTGATCTGCCTGATTTCTTTCAAGCGCATGTTTTCGGCATCCTGCGCGCATAACGGCGGGCACGAAAAGACGACAAACAACGTAACAAGTAAGGCAAAATGCTTCATGAACATATATCCTCCCTATTCTTGTGTTTTGTTGAAATACTCGTTCACCTTTGTTCCTACCTGGCCCTGGATTTGGCTCTGGGCCTTTGTCGTAATCTCCCCGAAATACTCCGACAGGTTCATCTTGCTGAAATCGAGCATCTGGAACTCCGATGCCGTGAACCCCCTGCAATTGCCGGGACCTTCATCAAAACCCCAGAGCGGGGTAAAGGTCTTGAGCTGGGGCCTGCCCTGTTCATGGATGATCCTGGCCAGCTTGGAGTTGAAGCAACAAAAGACATCAACTTCCTGGACGCACCCGATGAGGGGCCATTTCTTCTTGCAGTACGAATTGATGTAATGACAACGGCCCGAGCTGTCCATCATGGCGGTTTCGAGATCTTCCTGCGAACAGCTTCCGGAAAGGAGTATTTCCTGGGCCAGGTACAAGGCCACCGAAAAGGCGATGCTCGCCGGGTTCAGAAAAGTGGCCGCGGCATACGACTGGAAGCCTGCCATCACGCTTCCGGCCTTGTTTGCGGCGTTAACAGCATCGAAGACGGCCGCCGAGAGTCCGCTGATGTCGACGCCGCCGGTACCGTTGAGAATAAGGTTTCCATAATAGGCGATCTGTGCAAGGTGATACACGTGCTTGATGGTGGACATTGCCCCCATCACGGTAGTGGTGCTGCCGACATTGTCCTTCAATGGGGCTTCCGAGGTCATGCAGCAGTTCGTCCAGCCTGAATCGACCCCGGAAGTCTGGCACGTCATGCTTCTGCCCGTGAAGATATATATCTGGTCGAGACAGTTGCCTGCCGAATCCCGGGCCCCGTCATTCGTGAGCATGGAACTGTCGTTCTCTACCACGACCTCCTGGCCGGCACCCGATCCCTTCGGATCAAAGCACTGGTTCGGGGAACATTGCAGTTCCCCTGAAATGTCGACACAGGGTGTCGCCGCATTGAAGGGGCATTTCTTATAGGAGTCATCAAAGCATTTGTTCAGGTCCGGGTAGTACATGCTGTTTGTGCAGGAGGGGGTTGCCTGACATTTCTTTGCTGACGGGACGTAGACTGCCCCGGCGGTGCATTGCCACGAAGGCGGCCGCGTGCACGAGTCCAACAGGGCGGAATATGCGTCGCGAGCGGTGCAAAGCGTTGACGCCTGCCTCTCGCACCGTCCCGTACCGGAATTATATGTAAAGCCGCTTGGGCAGGACTGTACCAGTGCCTGGTAGCAAACGTCATTATCGCTGTCAAGCGCGCCCGAAGCGCAGCCCGCAGACCTGAAGCAAACACCATTTCCGCCATCATAAGAGAAGCCTGCCGAGCATCCCCGGGTTGGGGCGGTTTCGCACATGTCGGTTGCTCCATTGAGGGAACCGGGAGAGCAGGCGGGGGTTTGATAACACGTTGTCCCCGAAAGGCCAAAACCGGCGTCACAGCGGTAGTATGTGTTGAGATTGCAAGAGATGATCGTACCGTCGGGATAGTTTCCGCAAGCGGTTGTCCATGTGGATACGTTTACCGACAAATCCCGCCACCAGCCGGTTTCACAGGGGCGGTTTGATCCGTCACCATAAGGACATGAATAAGAAGAACTGGAATGGGCTGCCTTTACGCATGATTTTGCGGCCGGGCTGTACTCGCTTCCTGAGCTGCACACGGGAGCTTCTGTACATGTATTGCGCGCATTGTCATATGAAAACCCGGCAGGACATGAGGGCGTGGTGACAACTTCGCAACGGTCTCGAGAGGCGGAATAAGACCCTTCTGAGCATGTCGGATCCTTCTCGCAACGGTCTCGAGGTATACTCCTGGTGAAAGGACTGGTGCATCCGAGATCATAGCTCTTGTCGCAAAGGTCGCTTGCAGGCAAGAACGTGCTTTCGTCCGGGCAGGCGACCGGATTCAGGCAAAGGTCATTGCCATCGTCGTAGGTGTAAGGCGCAGTGCATGGCGTGCCGGACGGATCCCCTTCGCACTTGTCAAGTGTTCCGTTCAACACCGTGGATGCCGGGCATACGGGGTCGCTTTGAGCCCCCCGACACTTTGTGAGCCCTATAGGACACAGGGAGGAGCCTGCGTCGATGCACTGGGCCGTCTCGCCCGGCCCGGTTGCCTTGCCATCATTATCGAGATCCTGTCCACAATACAGGGTGGCTGCCGGTAAACCCCGGGGGATGATTGCGAGCGCTATCAAAAGGACACCTATTGTTATTGCTTTCATGGTTTCATCCGTTAATTCAGCAAATACTCGCCCTACTGCAGGGCGTGGGCAGTTCCGCTGGAGCAGATGAAGTCCTGTCCGCTCGAGCGAAGTATCTGCATGATAAGCGCTGCTTCCGCGAAATCATTGATGCACTGGCAGTTCTTTATGACTTCTTCGCCCGTTTCGACGGGGCATGTGCCACCAGAGCATGTCTTGTAATAGAAATCATACGAGTTGGAGGTGGTCAGAAAGTCCGTCTTTGTGTCGGTTACCGTCGTTGAAGTGTTTGCTCTCAGCTTCCGGGTCTTGCAGGCAGTTTCGCAGGAGATCGACGAGGGCCTTGCCACGTGGCTCACGTCTGTTGTCGTGTTCTCGTAAACCCATGCGCCGCTATCGGTCTTGCGGTAATCAGTGTAGTAAATGGTCGACGTGTTGTCCTGGACCGATTGTTTAATGGTCTTCACCCGCTCTTTGGCATCGGAAAAGTCGTAACCCAAGTTCTCACATGTGTATACTCTGTCCTTCCTCCACCATTCCTTACAGACGTCCTGCGAACAGGTTTTGTTGCAGTAGCCGGGGACGCCCATACACTGCGCGTCATCGCCAAGGGGACACACGTAGCCCGAAAACTGGTAGCGAGGACCGCCAACGTCGCAGTAGTCGCCGGTGCAACAGCCGTACGTGTCAAAGGTGAGGTCGAAGCCGTCAGTCGAATAAACGTTTCTGATAGAGGCGGCGTACTGCCCGAGCCTTCCGCTCCCGACCTGTGCAGCCCGGACGCCCTGAACGCACAGCCTGGCATTGTTGGACCCCAGGCAGCTCGTTACCCAACCCCATTCCATACATTGGAAACTGCTTTCGTCATATTGGACGCACTCCCATCTGGTCTCACAATACGGGGTCCATCCGAACATGCTTGTCGTGCCGGCAGGGCAACCGGAACAGGCGCTCGGGTTATCGCTGCAGTTGGCGGCGATGGCCGGCGCATGACAATTACTGGAACCGGCCGCGCTACCCGTTACCTTGACGCCGGCGGCAAACACTATGGTGGCGCAACTGAGGTCGAGAACGTTGGTGCCGTTTCCAGAGCCGTCCATGCCGTACGCGCACTTCCTGGTGACGCTTTCTATGGGCTTTCTCAGCTGGCAGTTCCGTGTGCCGCCGTTTACGGTGCAAGTCGGGGGATCCCCGATACAGGGGACGTTCAGATCGCTCGGGCAGGCGTAAGCGCAGCTTGCCGTCATTGCTTCCGTGACGTTCTTGCACGAAGAGGTCGGGGTAAGCCCGGTGGGGTTATAGTTCCTTAAGGTAGTGACGGTATCTACGGTCTCTTCCCTCAATTTGCATTTCGAATCCGTCTCTATGGCCTCACAATGGTTTTGAATGACCTCTCTCAGCTGGCACGTCCCTCTGTTGCTCCAGTCCGTCGCTACCGACCGCGTGATGGAACAGTTCTTGATCTCAGCCTGGGAATTGTTCAAGGCCGCCTCCATCAGACTGTACATGCTCGTCGGGTCTGTTTTCTGGCCGTCAATGACGGATTGAGCGCCGGCATCCATGTTGTAAGGATTGTAGTAGTAACCTTCCGCGTCGACCGTGGCCGAGGAGGTTGTTGTGCAATTCGCGGCGTTCTGTCCGTAAAAGGTGGCAAGCGTTCCATCGATCTTTATCCCGCTGATAACGTAGCGGGCGTTGTTCTTGTGTACGGCCGCGACTACTCCTCCTCCAATCGACTTCAGAAGGTATTCGATATTGGCAAGAGCGAGGTTGTTTCCGCACGAATTGTTTATGCAGTAGCACCCGCCGAGGTTCGTGTTGAGGGTCTCCTCGAGGGACACTTTGCCTGCCGTATCCGATACCCATCTGAGGGCCCGGCAGTAGTTCCAGGTGCCGGGGTTGCAGGAGATGATCCCATTGGTGCACACCCCCGATGCGACGAAGGGCGACTGGTAGGCATAATCCGGGTTCCCATCGAAGTTTGTATCCTGGCTGACAATGAGCGTTGTGATGTCCCCTGAACTGCCGGGTTTGATGAGAATCTCCATGAACCGCTGGGAAGAGGGACATAGGAGCTGGGCATTGAACTCTTTGGAACCATCCATGGTCTTCATTTGTGAACCGCTGGACATGATGGGCTTGAACAGATTTTCGTTCAGGCCTGCTTTGCTGCCGTATTTTTGTGTGGCCGTGGTGGCTATGGCGCTCCCCGCGCTGGTGGGGTCCTGCGCCTGTCCGGAACAGAGCCCGCAAAACAGCAGGACACAGAGAATTGCAAGAAATGCCTGCCTCACCTTGTTCCCCCGGCGGCGTCTAGGATCTGGTCGATCGCCCTTTCATAACCACAGCCATGCTCGGCCATGGTCTTTTCTATCAGGTCGTTGTCACTGGCATCGGATGTGTAGAGCCAGTATGAGAAGGGATCCACAACGAGCCTGGCAACGCCTTTGCCGAACGGGCTGTCAACGAAGATCTCCGAATACTTGGGCCTGTTCTGTTTGACAGATTTCAGGATGGCAATTTCGAATTCGTTGTAGTCGATGAGCCTGGCCTGCTTTGCTTTTTCTATGTCACCGGATTGGAGGTAGAACTTAAAGGCCGAGTTGGCGTAGATGACCTTGCCTACCCTTCCGAATAGTTCAAGGTCCTGGATGGACTGGGTGATGATGGAGAAACTTCCGTTATATTTTCTGGCCTTGCGGTAGCCCTCCTCTATGATCTTGCCTATGATACTGCTGTCCCTGATGAACTGCCATGCCTCGTCAAAGACGATGAGTTTCCTGTCGTTCCTGTCGGAGAAATACAGGTCATTGGTGACGGCATTGATGACCTGCAGGGTCACAACGTTGAAGAGGTCTTTCTTCGATGATATCTTGCCCAGTTCAAGGGCCACGAACTCGTCATTCCGGATGTTGAAGGTGGACTTGCCGTTGAAATACTTGCCGTATATGCCTTCCTTAGCAAACTGATGCATGTTAAAGGCAAGCCGATGGGCTGTTATCGCCAGTTCCTTCTGAAAGCCGGGATTGTGCTCGAAATCCTCGTCGGTGGCATAGTGCGGAAACCTTGTGAGGTACTGGTAAACATCATCTACATCCGCGTCCGGCCCCCTGTTCCGATATGCCCAGAGAACGGCGCGGGTCAGGAGTTCCATCTCGGTTTGGCTCGGATCTGCCTGGTCGGAGTTTGAATAGACCATCTGGGCGATGATATAGGGGATGACCGTCAGGTCATCTTCCGCGTCTATGATGCTCGAGAAAGGATTGATGCACATGTCCTCTTCTTCGATATCGAGGTACCGGCCCTTCGCGATCTTGGTCATCTTCTTGTAGGAATCGCCGATGTCGATGACCCGTATTTTTGCCCCGCTGCCGTGGTAGTTATAGAGCAGGTAGTTGCAGGTGAAGCTCTTGCCGGCGCCCGATTCGGCGGTGATGAACATATTGTGGTTGTTGGCGGCCGATTTCTGGAATATGTCGAGGGCTATGATCTGCCCTTTTCTGCCCACAAAGAGGAGGTGGGGCTTGCCGCCGCCCGCGAAGTCCGCCTGAATGGGAAACAGCGTCGCGATGGTATCAGTCGGGGCGACGAAGTGTCTCTCCAGGTTCTCGATGTTTCTGCCCTTGTTATAGAGTCCCAACGGCAGCGACGCAAGGAACAGGATGGGCAGTATGCCCCTGTCCTCCTGCATTTCGTATCCGCAGTCCTCCCAGAGCCGCTTCGCTCGGATAATGGACTCACTTACCGTCTTCTCGTCGCTTCCGTAGACCCAGAGAATGGGGATGATCTCGAGGAATCTCTTTCCCCCCTCCAGCTCGTCAACGGCCCGCTGGTGCTCTTCCACCCGCGCGGCATGTGAGGGCGCAAAGCTCCCCACGCCCTTCTGTTGAAGGATCGCGTTACACTTGGTGTGGAGCTTCATCCCTATGTTCTTGTAGAGGACGTTGAGACAATATATGAAGGGTGTACGGTACTGGTTTACGTCGTTTGCCACCCCCCACACGCCTCCGAACATCGTGTTCGTCTGCATGATGTCGATATTCCTCGGCACCCGTTTCGGCGTCGTGCACCTGAAATGCCGGTTGCCGATCTTCAACGAGCGCATCGTCTTCGTGATGGAAGTCTCCGCTAGGATTATCTGGCGGCTGATGGGTACGGAATCGTTGTACCCGTCAGGCGAGTGGCCGGAGTATTTCTCATTGAACAGGAAGCTCATCCAGTAGATGAGATCTTCCGCTTCGACCATCCGCGGATAAAGGCCAGCTCCGGAGAGGACTTCGTAAATGGTGTTTCTCGTCTCGTCGACGTCCAGAGAGCATGAATCCCAGTCCTTTACAGGAAACTTGATCGTCACGATGAGTCTGAAATCCCTGATGGGTATGTTGCTCATCTTGGCCAGCCCCTCCGCGCCGTCGAGAAGGAACTGGCTGAACCGTTGGGAACTGACCCGGAACAGCTCGCCCTCCCTTGTCTTGAGGGATTGATAGAGGTCTATGTAGTGGTTGATGTAATTGTCCGCTATCAGGATGAACTGCAGCACCGAATCATTCGGCACGCTGAGACGAAGGAGGCCTTCCAGGGTTTCTGCCGTCTTGTCGGTCGCAAATGCCATCGGGCTGCACTCGAATATGAATCCGGCGGTCTCGTCGGCGCACAGGTATGCCCTTGTCTCCTGGGAGTAGGCTATCCACGGCAGATAATCTGAAAACCTCTGTCGATAGGTCTCATCTTCAAGGTCGGAGTAAGTGACCCCGAAGATGTTGAGAATGGTCTTGGTGAACTGCGAAAAGACAGACATCAATTGTCTCCTATGTAGATATTGTCTCCAAGGGTCCACGTGTAGTCGTCTACGACGAAGAACACGTACCTGTAGAGATAAAGCTCCCGGTCGCTTCCCGTGTAGGGAAGAAGGAGCACTCGCATGACCTTCGGCGGTGCGATGACAGGGGTTGTCGGCTCGTCCAGCAATCCGGTGAGCTTCTTGTACAAAGACGCCTGGTACATCGTCTCGGGGCGGGCCTGTTGTGCGTCAGCCGTCGTTGTCCTGGACGGCTGCAGGGCACTTTCGGGTTGCAGCGATTCCTTGTAGGCATCGGTCATGTTGATGCATTTGCCGTTATCCCCAAGGGGACAGGTAAAGCTGGATTTGTACGGATTCACGGCTTCTCCCATCCATGCACAGCTTGAGAAAAGCAGACAGACCATCAGCAACGACCCGACGACGGCTATCTTAAACATTTGGTACCTCCTCCCATGCACGTCCCCGGCCTGTCCTTGACCTCGAGTTCTACACCCTCGCTGATGACGACCGTGATGTGTTTCATGGCACCTATTTCTATTACCGGCACCGCCTGTTTGCCCAGATCGAGGAGAAATTTCTGCAGGTCATGTGCGGCCTGGGATATGCCTTTTCCGAAGCCCGCCTTGGCCGCCTTGTCCGTGTCGATGGTCTGCGTTGTCCCAAGGCCGCTCGTCGTTGTGGTTATCGTTGACGTATTCACGGCGTCGCCGAAACCCGCAACAAACCCGGCGAAAAGAGATCTGGCTATTGCCGCGCCCATCTTGGAAACAACGTTCCCACGAAGGCCGACGAAACCATCGGAATCCACGGCGTAACCCTTTATCTTCTGGTCAATGACGGATTCCCCGCCCTTCGCCAGACAGGAAAGCGTGTTGAGCCGCACGTGCGCGCGTTCATCGGCCAGAGAGCCTTTGGCTTCCCCGATAAGGAAACAACCCTTCAGGTTGCCTTTCACGTGGTTCGGCAGCACGGCCAGATGTTTTATGCGGATGAGGACGGGCAAGGGGTTGCTAGAGCCCCCGGTCGCAGTCGGGGCGTACATCCCTGATAATAAGGTCGCCTCCATGAAAGAAGGTGGAAGATAGACCGTCAACTTCTCTTTTTTTTTACCCTCTTTCTTATCGGCCCCGTCCGATCGCTGGGATGCTATCTCGATATCTCCGAAGACCTCAGGCTTGGACTGGGCAACGGGTACAGCCGGTCCCCCGGGTGCCGGTGGTACTCCCTGGGGCAGGCCTACGGCTCCGGGCGCCGGTGGAGGCGGCACAGTTCCAGATGGTTTCTGTTGTGCCCTCTGGTTCTTGTCCTGCGTCGGTTGCTGAGCTTGCTTTGCGAGAGATGGTTTTTCTGCCTTGTCCGGGGACGGAGGGTCGCCCGGCTCCTTGTCCTTCTGCTTTTCCTCGAGCTTCTCTTTCATCTCGTCCACCTCCTTCTGGAGGCGGGTCACGGATTGTTGCGCCTCATTGTAATGGGATTTCTCGAGGACGGAACTCTTATCAATGCCCAACTCGCGCTTCTTCTCGGCCTTCGCTTTCGGGGGAGCCGACGTCTTGGGGTTGGATTTGTAGAGGGCAAGGGATAATATGACGATTCCAATGACGACGGCCGCATACCCGAGCTTCTTCTTCTGATCGGGCCGAAGGGCGCCCCATATCTTCAGGGTTTTTTCTTTAAGGGTCATAGCTGCCCCCCTTCGGTCCTTTCAACGACGAATATCCGCGACATTTCCCCCTTCTTGAGGTTCATCATTTCGATGCTGACGGCCACAGGTTTCTGAGTGAGATCGTTGTTGAGGAAGTCCTTTTCCTTGAGGTAGACCGTGGGCGAAGTGGCATGGTCGGAGATCCCTGCGGTGAACTCCTTGATCCGGAGACCCTCGCCATCGATGGTGAAGACCCTGTGCAGGACGAGATCAAGGTTCCGGAAAGTCTCATATTTCTTGTTTACTTTCTGGGTAGTAAAGCTGTCCGGAAGGTCGTCCTTGTAAATGCTCCTTATGATCGTGACTATCTTCTTCTCGAAAGGAAGCTCGCCAAACAGCGAGGCGTTCTTCTTTATCGTGTCGGCCTTCCCGGGGGAAAGCTGGACCGTCTGAGAAGGGATGCGCTTTGGAATGGCTATTATGTTGTAGATCTGTTCTCCGCAGACGATGAAGATTTCCGAAGGCGTTGACGAATAGAAGTCTCTGCCGTCCTTCTTCATTACAAGGAATTTTACAAAAGCGTTGTTGCCCGCGAGCTTCACCATGATGCCCTTTTCCTTTGAGAAGACCACGTCTTTGACATCGACCGGGCAGACCACCCTGTTGATGTCGGAACTGCTCAGATGCACCTGGGACGCCACCTCGGGAAGGATTCTCTGGTTGGCAATGTACTGTCCATCCGTCTGATGTGCGACGGAGGCCTCCGTGAATTCGACGAGAGAGGACTTCGCCGGGGAGGCTTTCTGCTGCGCACCCTTTGGCTGTGCCGCGGCAGGCTTGGCATCAGGTGCGGCCCTGCCGGGGATCGGAGGATTCTGCCGCACTGGCTTTCCTTCATGCAAGGACCCTTGGGCCGGCTGCTGTGACTCGGGAGGATTGCCGTAAAAGGATTGAACGACAGGTGGCTGCTGCCGGGTCGGTCCTTGAACCGCCTGATTGCCCTGAGGGCACCCCTGTGGGCCGCAGGTCTGTGAGTAAGCCGGTGTCACAAGGGACGCGAGGATGAATATTGCCGGGAGAAACATCCGGTTATGCACATTCATTCAAATCTCCTATTTGCTTTCCTGTTGCTGGGTTATGCGTACTATGGAAAATCTGCCGTTGTTATTGGAATACTCGATCAGGTATGTTTCCTGACCTTCTTTGATCCTCTGTTCATTTGCAAGCTGTTTTCTTACCCCTTTAATCTCAATCTCTTTCTTGCTCTCGTCTATGCTCATCCTATGAATGAAGAAGATGTTGGTGACTTTCGTCGTCTCGACTATTTCGGCTAATTCGTAGAACTCTCGTTTCTTCTCTTCGTAAGTGGTTGGATCGTAAAGACCAAGCAGCTCCTCAAAATTTGCCCGGGCCGAACTCGGCGTGTAATTCAGGCCGATGGCCACGATGTACCTGGCCATCATTTTGATGTATTCATCGGAGAACTTTGCGCCGGAGAGTTCGAACTTTGTGTTGATCACAGGAGGTACTATGATCGTTCTTGTGCGCACGACCAGCCCCCAGGTGACGAACACGTTGACAATAAGGGCGATGCCGAGCACGGTTATGGCAAACTTGAGGAGCCTGTTCTCGGTGGTCAGGTTCAGCTTTTCTTCAAGATAGGTCTTGATTCTCATTCGATGAAATTCTCCTCGTAATACGTGGGGTATCCTTCAAGCTTCGTAAATCCAAGGATATAAAGCACGTGTTTGAAGAAACCCCTGGGGTATTTCTTTTTTGCCTTGATGTAGACGTAGGGACCCACAAACAACAACACCCACATGTACCAGCCACCGATGGTGAATGCCATCAGGAGGCCCGTTATGATGAGCATTTGTTCGTCAGGTTCCAGGCTGAGCACCATGAATGGCTGTGCCAAGTATTGAGGAAACCATTTTTTCATAGTATCAAAGGGCAGGCCCGCGGAAGAAGCCTGCCCTTTCCTCCTTAATTACGGGATCAGCGCGCCGAGCGATGTGATTATGCTGTCGGACTTGATGATAAGGGCCGTGCAGACCATGGCGATGACACCGGGGATGATCAACTGCCTGAAGAACATGGCGATGCCGGTCACGAAGACGAACATGGCAGCGACATAGCCGAACGGTCCCTTGAGAAGGTTGTTGACCACGACATCGTAGGCATCATACATGAAGCTGCCTTCTGCCGGAGTCGTCACGGCATGGGCATTCAGTGCGCCGACAACCAGCATGAGTACTGCGAACGACGCCGCCGCCACGACCCGCCTTAGTGCGATTACGTTAAGAAACGATTTGATTCTGCCTTCCATAGTAACCTCCTTGTTTTGTTGGTTATTTCTTCGTCAACAGACCTTTTATCATCGGGATGTCGGCGCCCCTCACCGCTGTGTCGTTGACCCAGAACATTGGTGTGGCCTGAATGCCGGTCTTCACTCCAATGTCCTCGTGCATCTTCATGGTGTCCGATACCTTTTTGGAGTTGCAGGTATTCACGGACTTGCCGTCAAGCTTGCCTTCCATCACCTCCTCGTACGCTTTTTCAGGATTATCTGAACAGAGAATGAACCGCACCTTCTGCTCCGCGCCCCTGTGACTTGCAAAGGG
The DNA here is from genome assembly GCA_002412715.1 of Deltaproteobacteria bacterium UBA5205. Taxonomy (GTDB): domain Bacteria; phylum Desulfobacterota; class Syntrophorhabdia; order Syntrophorhabdales; family Syntrophorhabdaceae; genus Delta-02. Next base: position 62,536 of record DHVP01000023.1, on the reverse strand, counting down.
CATGAAGAAGACGTACCGCGTCACATCCTCCCTTCCCTTGAAGAATGCGGAAGCTTTTCTGCAGTATGGACAGTCGGGGTCTGTGAACTCGATTACCTTGTTCGGGCCCCGGCCCAACTTGAGAGCCGTGTCGAGAGGGATATCCTTCACCTTCTTCGATGCGATCTCAGTCCTGCGGTCAGCGGTAAGGCTTTTCCCTTCCACGGTCCATATTTCCCCGAAGATCATAAGGCCCTTCTCCGGGTGGTAGTAGAGGACGTTTGGACCGACTTCAAGCTCGAACACCCCGGCAATTGGTGTTTCCCGTATCTCTGACACCGCCATATTGGGATGCGTTTTCGCGAGCTTCTCCCTTACCTGGGCATGCTCACCCTGGCAGTAACAGAAACCCGCCGAGAGAATCAGGGCTATTGCGGCACACGCCATAGCTAGACACCTTTCTTTCACTTCTTGCCTCCCTTGTCAGCGATCGACACGGTGACCCTGCGGTTCACGTGTCTCTGTGAGGGGTTTTGCGTCAGATAGCAGCACTTGCCTTTCCCCGTGACAGAATCAGGTCGGACGCCCTCTCTGGTCATGAACTTCCCGACCGTGGCGGCACGTTTCCGGGCGAGGCGGTCGTTGGTTCTCTTGCCTCCCAGATCGCAGGTATAACCCCGGACGGCGACCGTGGCGCCTTTCTCCTTGGAAAGGATCTCGTGAGCGGTTTGCGAGAATGCGGCCAGCTTTGCCTTCTCAGGACTGTTCAAGGCGTAGCTGTTCTTTGCAAAATGGACCGTGGTCTCGCGTGGCTCCATGGGTCGCGGCGGTTCGGCGGGCATAATGTCTTCCGAAAACCTCACGGCCACCGGCATTGATTCCCGTTGTACTATCGCCACGCCTGTTACCGGCGGACATTTGTCGCAGATCACATGTACCGGCTGCGGCGCCAACTGCCTGGCCGCGCCCTCATACGAAAACCGGTAGTTCATTTGCTGAATGTCCGATGAACGGGATGACGGAGCCGCCGCCAGGACAACAAGCAGGGCAAGAAAGGCCGCCGTTAATGTCCTTGTCACGGGGTTTCCTTCTGGGTGGTTCGCCCGTTGCCAGTACTGCGTTGCGCCCCTTCCTCTCCTAGATACGTGGCCAGCCCTCTTGGTTCGATGAAGCGAGTGTTCGTCAGCGATGCGATATTGGAAACAAGGTCACGGCACTTCCTGACCAGGCCCCTCATGTGGTCCATGGCCTCGGTGATCTTGTTCAGGTCCGTTAAGGGAAACTTCACTTTGAATTCGCAGAAGGCGGAATCAAGGCTGATGATCAGATTGGCGAGGTTTTCACCTTCCGTTGTGCTGGGAATGAAGACATACGTGTTGTTCCGCTTTGCAAGGAACTGTTTCTGTTCGGGATTCACCGACTGGTTGCCGCCCAGATAATAGTAGTTCCCGTAATTGCCGGCACCCAGGGCCCTCATGTACTCGGTGATATCTTTCGTAAACTCTGCGATGTCGTCCCGTTTCGTCTTAAGGTCCGCCACGGGCACCCTCAGCCCGACGTTCAAGCGCATGTTGTTGACGGCCTTGTCAAACGTGTAGAGCATGGTGGCCAAGAAATGAACATCCCTGACCTTCGGAGCAATGACGATACTGCGGTGGTCCTGGATCTGCCGGAGCTTTTTGTCGATCCTCTCCTGTTTCTTCCGCTCGACTTCGCTTATGTCCACGACCGGTTCGCTCGATGTTTTGTTCTCCATCTTTCCTCCTCTTTCTTTGCCCCGCTTCAAAGGGGTGTTAGTCGGCCTTCTTTATCAAGATCCTTATATCGAGTAGCTTCGCCGCGGTCGCGACATTGACGCCCCCTTTGCCGACGAACAATCCGTAGTACTGGGGGTCAACCCTGACGGTCGCCTCCCTTAGATTGCTCGAATATATTACTTTGGTGATTTTGCTGGCGGGAGCGGGTGCAAGCGCGTTCGCGATGTACTGCCTGATGTCGTCGCTATGCTGCACAAGGGTGATGGTGCTATCGGTGTACATCCGCGCGTCTTTGAGATAGGGGATGGATTCCTTTACCGGGTCTATGCCGTTCAGGCTCTGAATGGATATCTTGACGAACCCCCCATTCTCGACGGACGCCGCGCGCTTTACCTTGACCTCGTTTATCAGCGGCGCGAGGGCCAGTTCGAGAATTCTCCGATAGAATTGCGGGGAACGTTGACTGAGAATCATCCTGTCCTCGTCAAACTTGAAAACGGCCGCTACGATACTCTGCCCCAGCAGGGACTTCCTGTTGGCGTACCTCTCCGGAAGGCGGGCGACAACCTCCGTACCGGTCAACAGAACGGCGAAGGAGTCGTAATGTGGAAGTCGTTTTACAATCGTTCCGGGCACCAGGTACCCGACCTTTAAGACCGGAATCACACAAAGCCCCCATAGGTGGACTATCACTTTCGCCTTTGTGTATTACTTCAATGGACCCATCTCAGACCGACGGCCGGGTTGAAAGTATTATCCTTTGGGAATCATTCATGACTCCGGAGGGCATATGGAATCTGTTAAATCGGCAACTGACGCATTGCGGGAGTTGAACAGCAAGGGGCATCTCGCGCCCAACAACGGCGTGACCCATATCGGCCGGGGGGTCAATATGGAGGACAGGTCAAAGGACATCGATATAGTGATTCCCGACCCCGATCGCAGTGGCCATATAGGTTTTTTCGGCACCACCCGCGTCGGCAAGACGGGTCTTCTGTCGCTCATCGTCGGACAGGATATCAAGAAAGGCTACAACACCGTCATTATAGACCCCAAGGGCGACGTGGACCTTTTCAGCCGGATGATACAGTATGCCGCCGAGTCCGGCCGGCTCGATGACGTGATGCTCCTTACCCCGATCTACCCGGACCACTCCATCAAGATTGATCCCCTGTCCCACTACTACATGCAGGACGAACTCGTGGACCACGTGATTTCCGGAATCAAGGCCAAGGACGATTTCTATATTGCCATCGCGTCCGAAGTCACCCAGGCGATCATAGCGGGCCTGGCCATCCTTTCACAGCAACGCGCGACGCGGCTCAATACCAATTTCAACCAGATAAGGGAAAAGATGGACTATCTTGCCCTTGAAGCGCTGCGAAGAGAGATCGCCCTTCTTCCGGACAGCACTCCGGAGGCGGCGGATGTCGTTGCCAGCCTCGACAAGATCCTTCACTCGCCGCAGGACTTCTTCTCGAAGGTCTCGTCGTCGCTGCGAACCACGGTATCCGCCCTCTCTACGGGCAATACCGGCAAGATCATAGGAAAGAGCTTCGCCAACGATTTTGTGAAGCGCTTCGAGGACGGCAGGGGCGTTATCCTTTACTGCAATACGGGGTCGCTGCTCGCAAGGAGGACCGCCCATATCATAGCCCGGGTATTGATCTCCATGATACAGTCGATGGTAGGAAGGTTCTTTTCCTCCGGGAAGAAGCTCAACCCGCCCCTGTGCATTCACATCGACGAGGGGCAGAACGTTCTCTATCAGGGCATACAGGACCTGTTTTCCAAGGCCGGCGGCGCGAACGTGTGGTTATCGTTCTACACGCAGTCAATCGCCCTGATCGAACAGGAGATAGGGCAGGAGTCAGCCAGAGGCATCCTTGACAACATGAACACATTGATCTTCCTGAGGGTGAACCACCCGGAGACCGCACGATACATGGAGGACTCGACCCCCTTTGTAAAGAAGTTCCAGTCCATCATCACACCCGACGATTCAACGGGGCGAACCACCCTCAGAGAAATGGACGACAGGTTGATTCCCGGAGCGAACGTCCTGCAACTGGCGCAGCGCCAGTTCTACATGAGGTACCAGGGACACTTTTACAAAGCGTTCACCCTTGACCTTCCCCCAAAGTATGTGGACATCACATTTCCCGAGGTGTCGGGGTCCGACCTGGCTCAACAGCTTGGCACAACAGAAAAAGACGCGTTAGCCACCACGGAAACAGAGGCGAGTCCCTGAGGTTGTCTTCGCCCTACGAAAATGAATACCCTGTGACAGTACCGGGGTCGAAGGAGAGGAGCCTTATCGGCGATGTCTTTTCCATCATCATGGTACTAGGTGATAGAGGTCTTAAGCGGCCGTTTTGCAGGTCTTTTATAGGTGACCGAATCGCCATTCCATGCAATCTGGCTCATGACCTTCTGCGTGCGGAGTTCAAGGCCGGACCTACGCTTCCGCTGCCTTTTTTACGCTCTTGAGCTGCGGCCTTCCCTTCTGAAGCGCCTTCTCCACGTTCGTCCGCGCTCCCTCGGCCGTAAGGATCTCTTTCTGGTTCGTCCGGATCTCCTTTGAGAGGCGTACCATCTGCTCGTCAAGGTCCTTCCGGTATTTCTCGGACATCTTCAGCGTGTCCTCATCCCATTTGTGGTTCTTCACGAAACGAACGAGGGCCTCAACGAGTTCTGACACCACCTGGAGCTGGACTTCGACCAGGGCCGGATTGGAATAGTGCTGGACCGTCTTGTTATATTGTTCTGCAAGCCGGTGGCATTCGAGCTCCCACAGTTTGCTTTTTGATTCAAGGCCGTCGATCCTGTTCGCAAGACTGGCAATGCTTTCATTGAGTTTGGAAATCTCATCCTGCTTGGCCTTTATTGCTGTTTCCCGGGTTTCGCGCTCCTTCACGAGCACGGTTATCTGGGCCTCGAACTCTTTCCTGACCTCGACGGTCAGGGTTCCCTTCTTCTCCTCGAGTTCGTCAAGCTTCTGTTTAACCTGGGTCTTCAGGCTCTCAACTGTCCGATTGTTCTCCCTGAGACTTTCCTCGACCCTCTTCTTGTCCTGTGTGAGCACGTTCAGTCTATCGCGAGAGTGGGTAAGATCGGCCGTGAGGCTTTCAATGGTGCCTTCGTATTTCTTGATGAGGGCACCGATTTCATTCTGATGGGTCTCGACCAGCCTGGCCTTTTCATCCTCGTGTTTCTTCTGGACTTCTTTGGGAACGGTTTTCGGCTCTACGGTGAGGGACTCGAGGATCGCCCGTTGGTCCTCTGTGTTGAGGCATATCAGGCGGTCGGCGAGAGAGGCCTTGATCTTTTTCGTTTCCAGGAGTTTGTACAGTTCAGGGATAAGACCGTCAGAGTAAAACTTACGGGTCATGACCATTTTTAATTTGATCATTTCTTTGCGCCTCTGCTCGGTCAACTGGCGACGATTGGCATTGTCGAAAAGGGCTTCGATCTTTTCGTTCTGGGTTTCAGCGAGGGAGCAGGGGACCTCGTCCAGTCCCAGTTCTGCGGCTATCTGCTTCCTATGATGTCCCGAGAGAAGAACGTATCCCTTCCCGGTGCGTTCCACAATAAGATTGTTGATTATGCCGGATGCCTTGATGCTCTCACGAAGATCGCTCAGCTCCGCGTCGGTAAGAGGGTCGAAAAGTCCCTTATAATCCTCTTTCTCGTTGATCAATGATGTTTTGACGTTTCCTAGATATTTCATGGATGCCTCCTTATTGTACTGGGTGACACGGGGGGTCGTGTTAGGTGACACGGGGGGTCGTGCCCCCTATTGACGGTTCTGCCCATTTAGCTGAACCCCTTCGAGTTCTCTATTGACGAGGATGTCAATCACGCTGCTGATGTCGGTTTTGAAGCGTATCGATAAATACTTCAGTTGTTTTAGCGTCGCAGGTTTTACGTAGACCGATTCCCCGCTCGTCCGGGAAATTGCCATCTCTCTCGCCGCCGCTTGAAATTTCCCGTACAGGTCCTTTATGGCAATCCGATATTCGTAATTGACAGACCCGTTTCCCTGGTAGACGCACACGACAGGTTTATGTCCCACGAAACACTCTCTGATTTCCCACGGAATAGTCTCAAGGTTTCTACCTTGAGATATCATAGACAGATAGACCAGAAGACGTCTTCGTGGCCTATTAGTGGACATCCCCAGAAGGGAGGCGAACTCCTTGGATGTTATGAAGTCACCCGATAGTGCTTCGCGCGGCAGGGCCACCTCTCCCGTCTTCTCCTTGACCAGTTTCCTTATTGCGTCCTCGTCAAGCATCATCAGATATGGGCCCTTTCTGCGGGGAGTCTTGTTACATTCGTCTTCCCCAGTTCTCTCCGTGCTTTCAGCTCAAGATATTGGGTAAACCTGCTACCCGGCACCTTGTCGTTCTCGTAATCACGAATACTCAGGGATATCGATTTCATTACCGTCTGTTCGAATTCCGTCATGTTGACGGGAATGAGCTCGAAGTGGCATCTGTCAGCAATGCGGGTGGCGCGATCCTTGAAAAGGTCGTATATGCTCCGGACGGTCGGCTCGTATTGCCGCTGCCTGGTCCCGTTCTGCTGCCTAGTCCAGTTGTGATAAAGGGCATCGATCATCTGCAGTTTCTGCTTTCCGTTATCGGCGTCGTGCTCCGCACGGGCCCTTGCCGGCGAAGAGGCCGCGATGTCCGAGCTTTCTTCGATATCACGTTCGTCATCGCGTGCCCCTTCTTCCGGTTCTGCCGGACCCGCCTCCCTTTGCTTTTCCTTGAAGGAATCCATGTAGTCGTGTTCAAGGTCGTACATGGCGCTGCCGGGTATTTCCTGCTCCCCAGCCTGAACAATATCGTATATATAACAGAGCTTCGTTTTGACCAGATAGTGGTATCCGGCGCTGACGAGATCCTTCTTCTTAAGCTGAAAATCGTGATAGTCCATCGTCTTGTAAAGCTCGTCGTCGGGCGTGTAGACCTCCACGTACTTGTCTTTGCTCCCTATGGCCCTCTGGAAGACGTTCTTGATGGACCATTCAAGGTATGTGGAGAACTTCATGTCTATGTCCTGGGAGTGCTGGTACTTCTTCAGGGCCTGCATGATAGCAAGATGCCCTGTCTGGTGCAGGTCCTCCTCGTCAAAGACGGGGCTGAGAGCCCTGTATTTCTTGGCTATGGACACTATCCTCGGCCTGTATATGGTGTAGAACTGATAGATTAACTCATCGTACATGTTGACGGCGTGATTGCTGCCCGACGACCATTGGATATACAGCTCGTTGATCCTCTCGTTCGTGTCGTATTTCTTCTTCTTCGGGGGGACCTTGGCCCTTACGGCCTCCCTGATCGATGCAGCGCTGATCTTAAGGAGCGACACTTCATGGTCGGACTCAACAGGAGGCTCTGCCGGGGGTGTCAACACTGACTTTCTCTTGGAACCGAGTCTCACGTTTCAGTTCTCCGATACAAGATCATACAGTACGTCGTAGCGCCGCTGCGCCTTTCTCCGGATCCTTGACTGGTTCTTCTCGATATACTGGCTCTTTGTCATCTCGATGAGTTCCGTGATCCGCCGGGCCCTATCTCCGGCCGTTTCATTGGATTTGCTCACATACATCTTGATGAGCGTGTCAAGATACTCGCTCGAGGGCATTTGTGTGTCACCTTCGACCTGATATATATAGGACGGCGTTACATCAGCCGCTTCGGCGAGTTCCGATGGTTTGATGTTGAGTGATTCCCTCATTTCCTTCAGGGCACCGCCGATTGTCTTGCCGCTATCCATTCAGATGATCCCCCCTCAACGTGTCCTTACATACAGTTAGTGCACGTCACGAAAACACAATTAAGCATAAGTTGTTGCCAACCAGCTTCAATATTTTGGTTTTCCTTACTAACAAAAGTTATTTGTGTTTTCACGAAGAGACCTTTCTTTGTTACCATGCGACCATACAGGACGGCAGCGAGACAGACAGAGGGCCCAAAAAAAGGAGGGCAATTAAGCCCTCCTTATCGTGTATGTCCTATTGCCCCATCATTTAGGCAAGAAGCGTGACAGGTCCCCCTTGTTCAGCTCCTTGATAACGGCGGCCGCCTTTTCCCAGGTGTCGAGGACAGCCATCTCCCTGTCGACAAACTCTGCGGGTATCTGAAATGCGGTGCACAGTTTCTTGACAGCAGCAATCTGGTCGGGAAGGGGTGCCCCCTTTTGGTCTCCACCCTGCTGTCCGCCGGGGGCTCCTGATGCGGATTTTTTCTCAGGAGCTTTTTCTGGAGCGGCGGGCGGTTCTTTCGGTCCTTCCGGGACAACCGCTTCCTGGCGTGCATCCGAGCCGTCCGGTATCTCATCGGCTTCTTCGACCGACCGACCCTGTCTGACCCTTTCGGTGATGTCTACTACATTGGCGCCGTCCGTCAGGATACCTGCGGCCTGCCTTCCCCTGGCAAGGATGTTCCTTGTTTCATACATCTTGGCGAGTTCAAACAGGTCGATGTTCAGGTCGAGATTGATGAGGTACTGTTTTCGTAGCTTTGGTTCCCCGGTCTCATAATCAATGGTGGGTACCGTGGCCAGCCTCTTGCGGAGAGTGAATATCGTCTCTCCCTTGTAGATTATGTTGGCGATCCTTCCGCCCGTCACCTCGTAGACCCTGTTGAGGGTTTGCTTGATGGCCGACAGAGAATAGAAGGACGTTGTGGGGATCACCCACATGTCGCCGCCGCACAAACCGGGGACCATGAACTGGATCCGGCCTCTGAGCTTGCAGCTCCCGTCCTGGTACTCCTCGCAGTTCTCGGGATCGCAGTCTTTCTGCCCCCATGACCTGCCGCCGAAGATACGTTTTCCTCTTTCGACATGCTCGGGTGTTTCGCATACCCTCTTTACCTCAGTGACCCGGCCTAGCGAATCCTTCACCGGGATAAATGAGCTCTTGTGCTTGATGCCCCGGGTCTTTCCAAATGATGTCAGGCTGTGCGGTATCAGTTCCCACCATTCATTGATGGGAAACCAGACGGGGATTGACCGCAACTTGCCATCGGCATCAGCGTACTTCTCCATGACAAGGTTCGCATTGTCCGGATTGAGGCAATCCCTTTTGTTGACGGTAAAAAAGTCCACGTTGAGCGGGACCAGCTTCGATTTGCCTTTCAGTCTTTCCGGGGCGGCCACGGGCCCTAATGCCTTGTCGATATCGTCCCATTTGGCCCCAGTTCCGCACATATCAGCGAACTTATTCTTGTCCTCTTCCGTGACGCCTTCCTTCCGAAGGACCATCACGCCCGGTCGCACGATGCCGCCGTACTGTGTTCCGGCCATTGACGTGCCGAGAAGGGGCGTAATGAATTCTTCGACGCCGTTGTCGATACTATAAATCACACCTGTGTTGCTGGCGGTGTTGGTTTCCATATGATCTCCTTGTTTTGGGTTTATTGGTTGCTGTACATGCTGACCATGCCGTCTTTAAGTTCGATGACGCCATTGGCCATCTTGACGAGTTCCGGTGTGTGGGTGATGCAGAACTCCTGTCTGTAATTTCCCAGAGCCTGAACCCTGGTCTTCATGAGGAAGAATGCCCTCTTCCTGGCCGCATCGAGGGCTCCGTCTCGTTCATCCGTGAAAAGCGTTGAGCTTCCACGGCCCGTCCTCTCCTTGTTGAAGAGGCTGACCGCCTTGGGTATCAGATCCTCAAGGAGTTCCTTTTCGCCCCCGGACACCTTCTTGATGCTTTTGGTCTTGTTCGACCGGCCGTCTATTACGGTGATATCGAAATCCTCCTTGAGCTTTTTCCCGGTGGTATCCTGAGTGTCGATACGGATTGTGAGTCTGTTGCCGTAAACCTCTCTTAGCAGGTCGTTGGCAAGTTTGGATATGGCGGGACCGGCATCGTCGATCTCCAGGGCTATAATGCCCTCATCTCCGAGGGCTTTTGCCATGATGGTCCATTCCGCCACTTCGCTGCCGAGATATTTTGCGCGTTTGTCGACGGCCGCAAGCTGTTCCTGCAGCAACGGATACGCGCTCACCTCGACCTCGAGGGCACCGACATTTCTGGCCAACGCCTTCTCCTCCGCCCTTATCGTGTTGATGTTTTCCTTCAGGACAGAGATCTTATCTTCCGTTTCCTTTTTGCGAAGCCCGATGCCCTCGTCAATGATTATGGCGTTCCTTCTTTCCGCCGCTTGCCTTATTTCTTGCTGCAGGGTGTCCATATCCTTTGAGATGCGGATCTCTTCCGCCGCTTTCTCGGTCTCCAGTTCTGCATGCTGTTGCTCGAGTTCCGGCAAGGTCTTTTGGGCTGCTACGGACCCTGCGATCTCGATCTCAAGTCTTCTGGCCTCTGTGAGAGCGGTATCGCACTCGGTAAGACCTTTCCTTGCGGCGGCGAGTTCACGGGAAATCCGGGTTTCCTTCGCTTCGAGGGCTGCTTTGTCCTTGCAGTCCTCTGAGAGAGGAAGGGCTTCATTGCGGAGACGCCTTCTCTCCTCCTCGGACCTCTGGATGAACTGCTGCAGCTCTTCCATCTTGCCGGGCAGCTGTTTCGATGCCTCCACGGCATCCTTCACAAATTCACAGGCCGACGCCAGCGCCGTGTCCTTACAGGGGACGTCGCGAAGCTTGCCGGCCTCCTTTTGCATGCTGTCCTGCTCGCCCCTCATCCTGGCAATCTCCAGGTCGGCCTTATGGGAATACTGCGACATGGCGGTTTCTTTTTGTCTGAGAACCCTCTCGGTCTGCGCCAGCTCTTTGAGCTTGTTGTGAACTTCTGTCAGCTCGTTTTCGGCACGAGAGACGGTGTTCTGGAGACCGGCCTTTTTCGTTTCGTTGGCCCTGAGTTCCGCGACCTTCACTGTCTTGGTGTAGGCGGATGCGGCGAGCGCCTTCGCCTGGACTATCTTGTCTGATATTGCACGGACCTTCCCCACGATCGCTTCTATTCTCTTGTTGCCTTCGGCGGTTATCTTGGTGATGATCCCTTCTTTACGCGTTATTTCGTCGGCAAGCTCCTGTTTCTGGAGAACCAGATTTGCCTGCAGGGCCTCCGTCGAACGTATCTCCGTGAGAGCGTCTTCCAGGTGGGCCCTTCCCTTTTCCTTCGCTTCGAGGGTCTTCTCCAGAACCGATACCTTATGCTGCAGGGTCTTCAGTTCCGCCTCCCTGGCGTCTTTATGGGACAGCCTGTCAAGGAGGCCTTGTTTCTCTTCGAAGACCCCCTTCAGCACCTTGCCCAGTTCCGTGAACAGGAACCGGGCATTTCTGGACAGTGCCCTGATGTATTCAATGCCTAGGAATTCGGCCAGGATCTCCTTGATGTCGCCGTTTGAATAATCCGAAACGTACTTGGCGTTCTGCGCCCGGAAATCAGAGATGAAATACAGTTCGGGCTTGCAGAGAATGGCTTCGAGGGCGGCATCGTAGCTGCCCGTCTTTCCATCGGGGTTGAGAGGATTCTGCTTGCCGTTCTCGTCTATCCGGTAGAGATAGGCTTCTTGCTTCCTTTTGTCCGCGTTGATATTGATGAGGGTCCGGTATTTCTGCCCGTCATCGCCTGTCCAATACAGCTCTTTGCATGCGTCATCACCGTAGCACTCATCGTAATAGTTGAACGCGTCGGTGGAGTACTTCTTCACTTTCGACGGCATGATCCTGTGCGGCTGCATGTTGTCCAGTATCGTTGTCTTTCCTTTTCCGTTTTCGCCCACGAGGACTATCGTCCCGTCCGGGAGAGAAGAGAAGTCCAGCAACAACTCGTCAAGCCCCATGCCGTCCTTGATGCCGCGGAATTTTCTAAGCAACAAGGCGTTCGGTGTCATCTCTTGCCTCCTTGCCATTGTTTGAGTATCCTTCAAGTATCTTATCCGGCTCCGTGGACAACAGGAGGTCCAGCTTCTCCCTGAGGGAATCAGCAATGTCTTCGCCTGTGGTCACGCCCCACGCGGCAAGTTTCTCCTGGAGGGTTTGAAGTTTCGATATCCCTTCGGAGCGCACCCGTTGAATCGGGATGATGTCCTTGTCGAAGGTTACATCGACGGCGCCCCGCGCAATGGCGGCTTTCTTCAGCGCTTGTTCATCCACTTTAGCCAGTTCGTCTTCCCTGACCATGAATTTGATTCTGACGATATCTCCCTCCTGGATGCCTTCCAGCAGAGAATCGTCCGGCAGGCTACCGTCGGTCACCGATACGGTCTTCATGACCCGCGCCGGCGTTTCTACGAATCGGGATTCGATGGTACCGTCTGGGGAGAACTCATGAAAGAACATCCCTTTGTGCTCGATTTCCCCGTGATCAAGCCGGGTGACGCTGCCCGAGTAGAAGATGTTCGAATTGATCTTCTGTGCCTTGTGAATGTGGTTCAGACAATAGATGCCGCAGTTTGCGAGCTTCAGGTCGGCTATACCGAACTCCAGCTCCTTTCCGATCATCTTCTGGCCAGTGGAGGTAACCGAACCTTTGACGGTACAGTGCCCGGCGAATATGGCCGGTACTCCAGACTGTCTGGCAATGCCGTTCGTTACGCCCCACGCCTGGAAGACGTCCCTTACGAGCTCTTCCGTGGCGCGGTTTCCTTCATCGATCCCCGCGAGGCCGAACTGCGCTATCACGCCAGCCTTCGTAACCGAAGGGAGGCAGGATACTACCGTCATAAGAAGACTGCTCTCAACATATTTCTGAATGTTCTCTACATTGATACTTACAAACTCCCCTTCCACGACTCCTATCTGTTCAAGCGATGTGACCGTGCGTACGGGGCATTCTGTGTGAAGCCTGGTGAAGATCTCGATTGCGTGTTGCGGGTCGTGAGACAGTGTGCCCGTGATAATTACTACGGGTGCTATCTCGGCGAGGCCCCTGACAAAATCCGCGGCAAACAGCGTCGCCGGGGTGCCTATCCTGAGCCCACAGTTGTCCCTGTACAGATCGAAGATGTCACCGGGGATGATGATAAGGTCCGGTCGCTCTTCCCTTGCCCTTGCAAGTACGTACAGGCAGCACTTTACGATCTCTTCATAGAGATGGCCATTGTGAAGATGGACGTCCCCAAAATGAAGGGTTTTCATCTGGTATACCTCCGATTATTATATTTTCGGTGATTGTTTCCCTTTAAGAACTGCCGCATGGCAGCGAGGGACTTTTCGGGTGTCTAATGAAGATACTTATCTATGATGGTATTACCTTGAGGGGAACGGAAAAAGGGCTTTTTTCTCGTTTCAGGCGGATAATCCTGTTTCGCTAAAGTCCGGTTTGCCAGTCGCAGGATAGTGATGGGCTTGAGGGATGGATAACTTCCTGTAGTTAGTAGTCTGTTCTTCTAAATGAAAATACCATATTACAATAGGTTATCAGTTGCGGTAATGTCTCGAATTATCTTCTTGCATTGTTTCGTCTTCTAATATAATAATTTTCCTAAAGACACATCTTGATGTGCTAACGGATGAAGTGAGCTGAGGCGAGGAAAGAAAGTTCACTATCTAGATATCCGGCCAAAAATGGCAGACTATCAATAGACGTACCAAAAATGTCACATATTTAATAGTCGGATGAAAATTAAGACATGACAAAAGACCCTGAAAACTATTTTGAGAGACTTAAGAATCACCTTCCAGTCGTTAAAGATCCGACGGTAGTCATACTCCGTGGACATCTCCCTATTGAGGAACTACTTGAGGCACTTATCGCCGCAAGTCTGTTCAACCCGGCAGCTATCCGTGACTCTAGGCTGACCTTTTTTCAAAAGTTCTGCTTATGTCGGGGCCTTATTGACTCCTCTGATGAAGACCTGTGGAAACCTATTGAAGCCCTCAACGGGTTGAGAAACGCCCTTAGCCACAACCTGCCGGACGAAACGCTGTTGAAGAAACTTGATCCCGTGTCGAAAGCCTTTTTTCCGGACGATCATGACAAGATACCTAATGACATTTATGCAAAAAGCAAGGCGTTGAGAAAAGGAGTTATCTTTCATTTTGCGTTGTTGTCTGGTTATTTGAAGGGGCCAAGGGCCTCATCCAACAGCCGCATGCAGCAGATCGCCAAAAAAAAGCGGGCTCCCGTGATGCCCACGTCGGGCACAGTAAATCATGGACAGAATAGGCAAGTCATACACATGGCAGGCAACGGACAGGCGAAGGTGTCTTAATCGCAGGGAAACACTGAAGGATATGCCACATATTGACTCTTCTGAAGCAATCCAGTTTTCGGGTAGGAAGGGGATAGCTTCCTACCGCAACAAGGTCATCTGAAATGCTCTGCTGCGGCAACTGTTTTGAGAGTCAGACTCTGAAAAAACATATCGCCACGGCAGGTGAAACCGGTAATTGCGATTTCTGCGGACGCCGAAAAATCAAGTGCATCGACGTTTCCGAACTTTATGAACTATTTCTACCTATAATTGGCCTTTATAGAGAGATCGAATATGGGGTCGATTACTTCGAAGACGACGACCCGTTCGATTTTGGTGATCTGCTGCCCGACCTAGTCGAACGAGACTGGTATTCCATCTTTTCCGATGGGTTTGACAATGATAAGCGGGATGACTTCTGGCGCGAGCTTGTCGGGCAGGATCATTATGACAAAGACAATCCTCCGCTCAGCCTCAGTTCGCTGTGGGTTGAGCGAGATGTCCTTCAGAATCATCCATATGACATGTGGAGTCGACTTTCATACTACCTGAAGACGGAAAGGCGCTTTTTCATCGCGGATGAGTCTCTTATAGGTACCTTAAGCAGTCTTCCTGATATCCTTGCCGGAGCGAGGCACACCATTCCCGTTGGTGACCTGTTATATAGGGCAAGGATTGGCTCAGCTATGAGGAAGGTTGTGAAATATCGAGAAAAGAGAGTGCCATTCAAGAGAAAGGAAATGGGCGCACCACCTCCCTCAATAGCTTCCAGCGGCAGAGCGAATCCGTCGGGGATTCCGTTCCTCTATTTGGCAACCGATGTGACAACCGCAGTCTCAGAAGTCAGACCGTGGAAAGGGGCGTATGTCTCTGTCGGTGCGTTCCGCACCACTCAAAGTATCGAAGTGATCGACCTATCAGCAAAATACGCTATTGACGACCCCTTTGCGTACGAGGATTCAGACGGAACTTTCGGTCTGGCATATGGGATTAAGGAAAATAGCTTATTACATCACCTCGCTACCGAACTGACTACCCCAATCGATCCTGATAGGTCGCTCATCGATTATGTGCCCACCCAATTTCTCACAGAGCTTATCCGAAATGAAGGTTACGGTGGGATCAAGTACCCGAGCGCCATGGCAGAAGGGAGGAACATCGTGCTCTTCAGCGAGAGTCTTGTGTCTTGCACCAGTGTCCGGCTTCATCAAATCGATTCTATTCGGTATAATCACTCACGGGAAGATGGGAGGCAGTAACGATAATTACAGGGAATAGACGAGGGCGAGTCTTTGGTAGAGGGCAAAAGTGACAGAATAGAGAGTTGTCCAACAAATTGATGGAGCCGACTCCTTGCAGTCGCGGCTCATCACGGCGTTATGCAAGGGAACGAAGAAATGACGATAGGGCGGGACCTATGGAAAGAATAGAATCCGTGGAGATCAAGCACGTAAAGGGAATAGAAAGCAAGAAATTTGACTTGAACCTTATCCCCAACAAGCCGAGTTTGCTCGTAGCACCGAACGGTTTTGGTAAAACCTCTTTCGCTATAGCTTTTCGCTCGCTTGCTCCCGGGGGCATAAAGCTAGACAAAGATTCTTTCTACTGCAATAACGAAAATAAGCACCCGGAAATTTCTATTGCATACATTGATGCCAATAAGACCACAATTATTCGAAAAGCGGATAAAGACCATAACGAGATCAAGAATGATTTTGACACGTTTGTTATCAATAGTCGCCTGATGCCAAAAGCAAGAACATTCAAGGTATCAGGCGCTCCGGTCACGTCCGCCTCTCTTGAAGTTGCGCCCATAGCGCTCATCGAAAAGATACCAGAAAAGGCCATTCTTGCCTATTCCTTTACCGACGCAAAAGGAAGATTCGGCGACAGCGGCAAGGTAGTGCCTAATCTTTCCGCAGTCCTGAGCAACTGTGGTATTATTTGCTCGCTCGAAGATATTGCAGATTTTCAGAAGCTGAAAGGAGCAAAGACAGCCAAAAAGATCGAGGACTTTGTCTCTGGAGTAGCTAGACTTTCGGGAACCAAACAGCAGATTCTCAAAGAAGCGAAGGAAACAATGCTTGCAGCCCTCGAAGAGATCGAACAGCTGAGCAAAATTGTCGCAACACTCAAGAACGCAGGCGTTGCGTATCCCGATGAGTGTGAGTATTACATAGCAGCGATTCAAATTGCAGAGGCAGCAACCGCAGACAAGGCTCTTTGGCAAAAAGTTACAAAATACAATCGATACATTAAAGAAAAACGATACTATGAGGAGAATTTCAAGGCTTTCAACACAACTTGGAAAGGCATAAAACCAAAGGAGGAAGGCAGCAAAGGCTTAATTGTCAGTTTTCCAAAGGCAAATCAGATATCTAATGGCGAGAGAGATGTCATTTCCTTTTTAGCTATGCTGATGCAGGCAAAAACGAAATTGAAAAAAGACAAGTGCCTTCTGATAATCGATGAAGTTTTTGATTATCTTGATGATGCGAATCTTATTGCGGCGCAGTACTATCTGAGCAGTTTAATACAAGAGTTCAAAGCGGCTGGGAAGAAAATCTTCCCATTGATCATGACGCACTTGAACCCTAGTTATTTCAATACGTTCTGTTTTAAAGACCAAAAAGTATACTACCTGTCAAAAACCGCCGCCCCTAATCGTACCATTGAAAAGATTCTATTGAACCGAGAACATTCATCTTTGGAAGAGACGTTTAGCAGACACTTCCTCCATTTTCACCCCGATCCCAAAGACCTCACTGATGAATTCCTGAAATTGGGGTTAGAGGAACATTACGGCCCTTCACCCAACTTTCATACACATATTTACGGTGAACTCACCAAGTATCTTGAAAATAACACTTATGAACCTCTATCCGTCTGCTGTGCTATTAGAGTCAAAATTGAAGAGACCCTGTACTTCAAACTAAACGAAGAAGACCGTGAGGCATTCTTGGATACGCACACAACCACTAAGAAACTGGATTTTGCCGAGAGCAAAGGACTAGATGTACCAGAGCTGTATTATATGCTTGGTATTATTTACAATGATGGCCTTCATTTGAGAAAACATGCAGACATCATTACGCCGATCGCCTCTAAACTGAACAACCTGACAGTACGAGGACTGGTCAAAAAGCTGTGATAATAGGTGTACATAACCCGGCGCTGCAGCCAATCGGCGAAAGCAGGGGCTGCTTTCGCCTCTGGCTGAGCTTTTTGTTAGCGCAGGAAAATGAGACACAAGAATGTACGAAGATTTAAACACTTCTGAACCACTTGTCGTTTTGCTTGGCAACATCGGTCACGAAGGCATCTTGAGTAGTTTGAAAGCTGCCGGTCGCCAATATAAGCAGAAATTCCTGGAGTCTAAACCGCGCAATTGGGCGACGATCATTGAGTATTTTGACGATTTCTCGGTAAAGGCTGTCATAGCAAAACTGAGTCCTTCAGTGTATGAGCATCTTGTGGACGACGGCTATAGGGACGTCGGACACGCTCTTTTGCGTAAAATCTCAAGCGTACCACACGTTCTGTTTGTCTTTGAAGGTCTATTAGACCCAATGATCGATGCGGAATTCTCCGATGCCTTTCATATTCCCGAAATTGAGATTCGCAATGCTGTAAACACATTGTTAGCGAAGTTCGAGCTTAACGTAGTGCCCTACCGTAGGAACGCCGAGGTCACGGTCATTGCTGGAACCTTTGTCTCGGAAACTGAAGACGGACTTCTTTTCCGTGTCTATGTTCCGGCAGGTCGTATTTGGGCTGAAGAGATCAACAGACTGCTCCAACTATTTAGGGATTATTTGGGGAAGGTGGGGCTGGCATCTATTCGGTTAGATGCCATAAGAACAGATCGAGGAACAGTGTATGAATTTCACGGCGAACAACAGGCTGGCGAGCAATCGTTGAGTACGCAGTTTCGCGAGTTCTCACATTTTCTGGACATCTCCATTTCAAGGCCTGAAGAAGCAGAAGCACTGCTGAAAGATAAGAACGTAAATCCCCGAGAAGTTGTTGAAGTGCTTGCTCGTTATGCCAAGGAAGCCAAGCGGCTGCAAGTGGACCTGAAACAGGAACGAGAACGCAAACTACTGAGCATACGCCACCGTCTTGAATCGGAATTGACAGACACCCTTCCCGCGGACACCGACTGGGCAGCTATCGATACCCTTGTCGCCACTTCGGTTCCGGCCCTTTCAAACATAGGACCGAACTTGTTGGCTATGCAAACCGCGGCATTACCTATTGTCGCAACCACACGTGAATCGAACGGCGTAACTATCAATTTGAGGCCACAGATTATTCAAGCTGTTCACGGAATAGTGGCTCAGGAGATTCAAGGCGGCCTCAAGCTATCCGAAGAGGACCAGGAGCTGCTGAAGCTAATAAACGAACGCGCAAAGGACAGAGCTCCGGAACTGACATCGGCGGTCTATGAGCTGTCAGATGAAAACCTTCCAAAGGCGAACCGTACAGTCGCCAAACAAAAACTGAAGAGGTTTTTAGTTGGGCTTGGAAATCGGGCAGGAGACCTTGCCTTCGGGGTACTGCAGGCGTACGTGGAGAAGAAGTTGGGCCTGTAAGATGGCGCTAACAACTGCGTGAATCCGACGCAGTAAAATAGCGGGCTGCTTTTCTGTCAGTGGTCATGCTCGCGCGGGTTACGCTGGCGTTAGCCTCAAAGCAGAAGAAGATAGGAGCTTATAGATGATCACCGACATCCCTACCGCAGACGAGTTTATGCAAACTGGTCTGTCGCTACTAGACTTCGCCTGGGATACGGTAGCTACTTTGCTTACAGACCTTGACGATTCAGAATTTTTTGGCGTTGATGTCCCCGAAGTAAGCGACGCCTTTTGGCAAGCGTCAAAGCAAAGGCTCACCACCTCTTTGGCTGTGGCGCAGCAGGGGGTGGAGTTTGCGCTAAAGGGCAGGATAGCGGCAGTAAGTCCTTTTCTGCTTGTAGCAGGGAGTCCGAAGGGCTGGCCGAGTGGTTGTCAAAAGAGGGACACAAACTTTGCTGATTTTCATACGATTGATTCTCAAGACTTAATCAAGGTCCACGACACAGTTGCAACTACGCGACTATCTGATATCTTTATCTCCAAGTTTGAAAATCTCCGAAGAATCCGTAATGCAATAATGCATACTGTCGATAAGCGTGTCAACATCCATGTGATCGATGTAGTTAGCGCGATACTCTCGATGTACAAACAGCTTTTCCCTACGATCAGTTGGGTGCAAGTACGACGTGAGTTTTTGGAAAGGTCCCCTTTGTCAGAACTATACTCATCCGACTTCGTCGAGCCAAGAGTGATATGGGAGTTCTCGCTCATTGTGGAACTGCTAAGCCCGGAGCATGTAAAAGAGTTCTTTGGTTTCAACAAACGGCAAAGGCGATATATCTGTCCCAACTGCAATCATCAAAGCGGCGACAACGAGAGAAAGCCCAAAACCGCCATCCTGAAACCGAACACACTTGGATCAACCACGATACACTGTTTTGTGTGTGACACTGAAATCAAAGTAGAAAGGGCTGATTGCCCCGATCCTGATTGCCGTGGAAACGTATTATCGGTTGAGTATGGCGTCTGTACAACTTGCGGAGGAAAAATTGACTAACTACGGCATGAACCGAATCTCGGCCCTGTCGGGCCACTCCCAGCTATGCAGGCGTTAGGCTACCTTTCAACCCATAATCCGCATTCTTTCAGGGCATGCCTAAGGCTTGCTTTGTAGGTGTACACCGCCAACGGGATGAACAGCGATTTACCCACTCAATGCGAGAAAGAACAAAAAAAGGGGACCAGAAGGTCCCCTTGAAAGATGTTTTCGTCGTTCTATTTCGCCATTCCCAAAAACTTTGAGATGATATCCAGCGCTTTCGGATTCGTAAGCAGGCCAGCGGCCACGATAATGACAAAGAAGACAAGATGCATCTTCTCCATACGGGAGAACTTCTCGGTGACCTTCAGCTCAAGCGCCAGAAGATCGGCCTTCGTGACCAAGTTCTCTTTTGTATCCATGGCGGTCGCTATGGTCTGGGCCTCTTCTTCCGTGAAGCCTTTCTTGCTCTTCAAAATGTTGTAGATGGTGAATGTGCGGGAAGCCATGGCTTTCTCCAATTCCTTGTCTCCTTATATCATACAGGGCGTTTTGTGTAAAGGTGGCCGTCTTAAGCAGCCTTTTTCTGTTCGTTCGTTGCACCTTCAATGAGGTCGACGAGCCGGTTCGCGGTACGCATAAGCGCATTCCCCCAGGACGAGATCTTCTCCGTGTCCCTTCCCCACAGGGCAACGTAGCGGAAAGAATAGGAACTCGTGTCAAGCCCGTAGTGGGAACAAACAACGAACGCCGCCCCTTCGGCGACAACCTCCGCCACGGGCCTGTCCCCGTAAGCCATGGTGTGCTCCTTCGCTTCGTAGGCAAACTTGTGAGCGATTTCATGGATGAGGGTCTTGGGCCTTTCCAGTGCCGTGAGGGCCGTTGATATCGTGATCTTGTCGGCCACATAGTCATAATAGCCCCGGGTAGAGTCGCCGATGTCCTTGTAGTCGACCGGAACGGGGCACGCCGAAAGGACCCTCTCATAGAAAGCATCTACATCGGTACCCTCTGCCGCGAGAAATTCCGGACGTTCCGGCCCCTTTACGGAGGGCAGATCCTTGCCGTATGTCTGAGAGACATCGAAAACGTAGACGGCCCTGAAACCGTTAAGCACGGTCTCCTTCTTCTTCCCGGCTCCGGCAGAGTCGATGGCCGGATGTTCAATGACCTCCTCCGACTCGCCGTCTTCGCCGCCCTTCTTGCGCTTTTTCAGACTGGAAAACAACGGCGCGAAAATCATTATGCCCTTCTCTCCCTTTTTCACACGCCGCCCGAGCTTGTTCCAGGTTCCCATGCCGGCCACCTGCGTCGCGTCGGGTCTTTGTGCGAAAATGAGGAGAGTGTTCGTGAAGCTGTAATTGCGGAACCTGGCAATCAACTTCAGGTATTCCTTTATGGAGCCGTCGGACAGCATCTTGTCGACAGCTTCCTGCATCTTGTCCATATATTTCTGGAGGGTTATCCTCATGACAGTTCCCTCCTCCTTATGAGATTGAACAGTTTATGCTTCTCGGCTGCCCGCGAATAGCCGCGCTTGCCCTTCTTCGACTCTTGAGGGCGGGAGGGCCTGTGGGGCAGAGGCAACCGTTTGGAATGGTAATAGCGTCTCATGAGCATTCTCCTTGTGCGGTTTGTAGACCGAGTTCTTTCTGCAACAACCTGTGAAGGTCCTTAACGCCGGCGACAAAGTGGTCCTCGACATAGACGATTTCCGCGCCGGTTTCCGAGATTATCTCCACCGCCTTGTCCCGGGCCGTTATTCCGGCCGGGTCATTGTCAAAGGCGAGGTAGACCTCGTCGGGCCTGTTGTTCCTGAGATATTCGCGGAGCTGCATGACGTTCGTGACCCCGTTGATGGAGCAGAGTGACATGGTGTTGTCACCGAGGATGATCTCCCCGGCCAGACAGTCGAGGACGCTTTCGCTGACCAGGAGTCTTCTGGGGTCGCGCCTGAGTTGCCAGAGCGTCTTCTCCCCGAGAGTCTTCCTTGCCGTGCCCCGGATCTCCCGCATTTCCAGACCCCTCATGTTCCAGGGGGAAGGCAGCGGGATGGCCACATAGACCTTTTTGTCCTTGAAACTATTGTGGAGGGCGCAACCCATCTGAAAATGATAGTTGACCCCTTTACTTTGGAAATACGACTGGACGGTGGATAGGTTGTTCACCTTGAGAATCCTCGCGTATATCGTTCGTGCCACGGATACCTTTCTTTCTTTGTCGAACGCTTCGGCCTCCGTTTCGCGCCGGTAGTAGTCGGACGGAAATTCGCTCGCGAGGAGCATCCTTGCCGCCTCCATAAACTCCACATTCCAGACCCTCATGACAAGGGCGAAGATGTCGCCGCGATCCTTGTCTTCATCGCCGCCCCAGTCGCGCCAGCGCCATTCACCCTTGTAGTAGCTGACAGTGAACGATGGTTCTTTCTCGGGGCGGAAAGGGGAAACGTAATAGCTGATACCGCCCGAGCGGGCCTTACATTCGTAGCCGAGGTTGTCTTCCATGAACCGTCTTAAGTCCAGTTGCTTCAGTTGTCTCTTGTCATCATCCGTTAAGCGAACACCTCTCATGCGAACCTCCATAGCGCGAGATATCTAATGATTCCCGTCGTCAAGTAAATGACCGCGAACGCCGCGGCCGCGACGAGAAACAGCCATGACGGATCAAAGCGCCGTATTTTTGTGATTAGCTGATTCACCGGCTACCCCCTAAAAGAGATTGCTGGCGAGACCCTTTATTGAAAAGGATTCCTCATCCATGAACGGGAAGAGCTCCCTGTAATGGGAAACGCGCTTGCCGGCGTACCCTTCCGGATTCATCTGCTCCCGCTCTTTCTCCAGGACTTCGATCTGCGACCTGAGGTCGTCGATGAGTCGCCCGATGTGGTCTTTCCTTTCGTGCGCCAGGTCTGACCTGCAGTTGATCTCGGTATGGAAAAGGCGGATAACCTCATTTTCCAGCTCCTTTCGCAGGGCAATGAGACTGGAGCGCAACGAGTACATCATTGCGATGTTCACGTCGTCGTAATCACGACGTACGGTGTACTGCGCCAGAAAGGGCACCCAGTTGTAAAAGACTTCCGGCACCGGCCGCACCGCCATGTTCCGCTCTTTTGCGAGAGCGGGCACGTCTTCGCGCCAGTATGTCTGATAGAAGCCGATGCGGTTGAAATGCGCGATGTAGCCGCAATGAAGGCTGAGGTGCTTGTAGATCCTGTCGGTGAAGCAACTCCACGCGTAACCGTTCTTTATGAACTTGTTCCAATCATGGAGGATTTTTTTCTTTTCGTTGGCAGTGAGAAACGGCGAGTCCTTGAAAAGAGCCGCCGGTACGGGTTCGGAAGAGCGGATAATCCTGCCAATATGAGCTACCTGCTCATCAATTTGAGACATGCAATATGACAGTTCTTCGAGTCTCTTGTCCCTGTGCCCGCTTGATGTGGCATAGCTGTCTGGATATATCGTGTTGCTCACGGCAACCGCTTTCATATAGCCTCCTTGTAAAGGTGTTTGATTTCGGCGCAACTGTCCCGTAAAATCCGTTATGGTCGGCCTTTTAAGCCTGGATGACTTTCATGAGAGAACTGTTGGCAGAACGATTGTTATTGATACCCGGAATGGTGGGCCTGTTCGTGGTCTAATGAAGATACTAATCTGAAAGAATATTACTTCTTCTTGAAGGCCAAAACCTGGACGGAAGCAATATAGCCAAGAATTCAATGACCTCAGAAGATATCAGCAGACGCTTCGTCGTTTTCTGTTGGCCCTCCCGTCCGCCGAAAGAGAGGAATCTTGCCGGTGGAGTTATAAGCCCTGCGAATCGTTGCAAACGAATCCGTGCACAGCCGCACCCGCAACGGGTTTTCATCGCTACATTGAGCACTGCTTACAAAGCGGTAATGATAGAGAGGCGAAGGATAGGAGTTACGGATAGAAAGCTCCATATAACAACATTTTCCATCGGCTTGGGGATTTGATCCTGATCAAGTCATCTTAATTCACCTGAAGGTGGTGGTTGAGTAGGGAGAAGAGGAGTTTGCCCACTTAAAATACCTCTTTAGGCCAGCCGCATATCTTTTTGCCGAGGTGTCCTTCCATCCGGAGCCCATTTGCTCATTCAGTCGCTTGGCGGCTTCATCCAAGTCTGGAATGGATCCTATTATCTTCACCGCCTCTGCTTGGAGGACTTCCGATTTGATATGATTTATCAGCTGTGTCAGATCTTCATTTGGGTCTTTTATAGAAATAGTTCTGTTTGGATTCACGCGTAGTATACCAAGTGCCAGCCCATCAGAAATTGTGTTCCTTAATCCCTTCGCTTCTAGGAATTTCCTACCAAGACCACCTTTCTCTTGCTGCAATAATGCTAAAAGCTCATTCAACCTCTTGGGAGACGAGGTACCGAGGAAAGTTCCTATGGCGACTTTCATCGATGGCAGGTGTCCCATTTCTGGTTCACCATCTGTCGGTCGATACATCACGTTTCCCTTCAATCCTAGAAGCCCAGAGAATATTAGCCAGTTCTTCAAATTGCCTGCATACGTCTTAATAGTTTCTCTTGAAAAATCTGTAGTTCTCGGATGTGCTTCTGTAAAGAAAGAATTCCAGTTTTCCACACTTACCAGCTTGTCTTTTTCCCACTTTGATATGATCTCCCTTACAATTGTATGCTTTCTAAACTGACCTTGAACAAATTTCGAAACAGATGAAGGCGTGAGTTCGCTCAGATGCCTGGTAATAGTGTAGCGACCATTACCGTCCAGCTCAACCAACTGCAAAGCTAGGAGGTCACCGGCCAGATTAAAAAAGGTGTTTCCTATTTTTTCAGCCAACTCTGTTCCTAAAGCAGAACCAAGTTCCGATAGAACTTCTAAGGCACGATAGGCTCCTGACGGACCACTCTGGAATGTTCTTGTCCATGGGATATACGGAACTTTTTTCTCATTTAGATAGTCACGGAAAATGTCCCAGTAAACAACATAGTTCATTCCAGACCGAATTATTAAATGTGAGTTGATTAGGTAATTTGTTACATCTCTGCTGAAATTTTGTTCAACCTCAGCAACGTTGACAGGGCCTCTGGCAGCAACATATTCCAAGCACCTTAGCTGTTCTTCACCTAAAAGGAGAAGATCTTCTTTAAACAATTGTTCAATATCTAATTCGCGCTCAAGCAATAAATATTGTGACTCCGTCTTAGAGACTCTTTGAAGAACGTGCACCAACAGCTTCTTGAGTAACCATGGAAATCCCTGACATTGCTCCAATAGTCTGGCCTTGAGTGCGGCAGACAACTTCTTGCTGAGTGCTCTTTGTGCTTTATAAATAATCTTCTTTATGTCTTTGCTACCAAACTCTCGAACATTAAATGATTTTCTCCTGTCGGCGAGTTGGTGCCATAAATAGTATGCCGGGTGTTGCTGGGGCAGAGAAATATCGGTCTTCCAAGCAAAACCCAGAACTAAGGGAGCTTGTCTAGCATCAATGTCTAGGCTCAACTCTCGAATAGCACTAAAAATGTCAAACAAGTCTTCCCTCGCAAACAATTCTTCGAACTGATCAAAAATGAGAACTACACAACAGGACTTGCCTCGTAGTATTTCAATGGCGTCCCTAAAATCTGGTGACTCTAATGGGTCTCTGAGACTCAAGATGTTAAACTTGAATAATTGCGGTATCAGCCCGATACTGGCTGCATCCAAAAAAGCAAGCCTTATCGATTCACTAACAAAAGCAGAATTGGTCGCCGACCTTGTATCGACAGCAGTGACCGAAATAGTTGACTGATATCTTTTCTTGAGAACATCACCAATTGTCAGGATTAGCGAACTCTTTCCCCATCCACTCGGCCCCACAATAGCAAAAGTCCTCGTTGACGAATTACCGTCACGAACTTGATTGATAAATTCCAATAAGTCTCTAATAGTGTCGTCTCTGCCTACGAAATCGATGGGCCTAGCGGGTCTAGGATCCTCCCAAGAGTCACCAGAAATGACTTTGGCCACCGGGGCTCTTTGAATTCTGGTTTCCGTCGCATATTCGGCAGCACCTTCAATTTCGTGATATACTAGCGAACTGAATCTCGGTGACACTTGCACAATATCACTGGCATTTCGTCTATTGGCCGGGCGCCCCTCTCTGGCCTCAAAAACACAATACCTTGCGGGGATACCATCTTCGATCAGTTCAACCAGCCAAAAAACTCCGGATGGCGACACAATGAGAGTCCAATCACCAACATCGTATTGTGTCAAGTGGTACGATAAAGATACCGGATCGATAACAGATTTCTGGCTGATCAACACCTCGATAATTCTTTCAGGGGAATACCAAGTAAATTTCTTTCTCAGGTCTGAGTCGTTTTGGATTTCCTCCCATTGTCCCCTGCCATCCTTTGTAAAATCACTTGTGCTGAATAGCCAACCTTCATCCGCTTTTCTGATTGCCACATTTCCCAATAGTTTTGAGATGGCGTCCGATGGTAGAAGATCGCGGTAAGCCTTGCATTCGACGAGGACTGTTCGTGGTTGATCCTTTGCTTTGGCCAAGAGATCAATTTCCATGCCTGTAACTCTCAACTGTGCAACAACATCGAACCGCAGTGGACTTAGAATTTCGGAGATGAACCGTTCAAAAAAATTTCCTTTTTCGTTATTCTGCCACGACTCAGGCACAAAGATAAGGAGATGTCTTCTAACTGTCATAAGTTCTCCTGATTGAATTACAACATTATAATTATGTTGTTATTCTGTAACTAGGAATACCAAAAGTCAATAAGTTTCCTAAAAGCGTTTTGTCGCATTTTAAGGCTTTTGCCCAGCGAAGGCAAACCGAGGAATTCCAGGTCTATTGATGACTTGGTCTCGATCGAGTCCACAAAAAACGCTCATTATTACGCGCTTTGCATGGTGACAATTGCCGCATGAAACATTACATGTTGTTTGCAATAACCTCGTTATCGTTTTTGAAAAGTTATCAATAGCATTGATTAGCACCAGATGAAAAAAAAGGCCCCCCAAAGGGGACCCTTGTAACATCGCTACTCCTTCATTCGTCGGTGTAGTTAACCGGTACTTTCGTCTCCTTGTTCCGTATAGACGGGTGTGGCTGGCCATTTTTCAGGACGTGGTCTATATGAGTGACCGGGAGCCTGAGAAATACCCCCGGTTTGAACTCCAGGCCGCCTGTAGCCCCAGCGTCCGCAGGGTAGACCTCATAGATGGTATCGCCGATCTGTCTCCTTCCGTCTCCCTGATTTGCCGGGGCAATCTGATATGAATGGCCGATACAGTATTCCATGTTGTTCCTGTGGGACGGATTGTCTTTCGGGCAGTATTGCGGTTCGGGTAGGCCTTGATAATGTTCGATTATCGCCTTCCTGTGAACGAAGAACATCATGGAGCCTTCATCGAGTCTCTCTATGGGGAAAGAGATGGCCACCCTTTTGGATGCCCCGAACCTCCTGACCTCTTCGATGAAGTCGGACGGATAGGGATAGAACTGCTCGCCTACCCAGAACAGGAGGTGATTGTGGCCATCCTTCTCAAATACGATAGGCGCTCTCGTGGTGGTTCCCTCGTGAGCGAGTGGAGGATCTATGATGAAATGATCGAGGGGCACACCGAAAGGACTGAGGCCACAACATATGTAAACGCCTCCGGGCTTTCTCGTTCCGCACCCGCGCCTCATGAAGCACCCCCGGTCTGGAAGGCCTCTATGAGATTGAGCGCCTGGTTCAATAGCCCGGTGTCCCCTTTTGTGGTGTTGATCACGGCCTGGAGCCGGTCTTTCACCTCGTCCAGCCTGTCCTTCCTGTTGGAAGGCAGGGAGAACAGCTCGTCTTTTTCAAGCAATGAATCGAGCTTGACCGAACGGCTGGTCTCTTTGATCTCCTTGAGGGATGTTTCGCCGTTCGCAAAGAGTTCGTTCTGCTTTTCCTCCGGAAGATTGCACAGTTTGTTCGCGGCCTCCAGAGTGATCTTGCCCTCCTTGAGCATTTTGAAGTAGCCCGGTATGAGCTTGAGAAGCTTAAGCCGGGCACTTATCTGGCACATCGGCACCCCGAGCTTCTCCGAGGTTTCCCTGTCTGTCCACTTGTGGGTGGATATGAGATATGCGAGAGACTCCGCTTCAGAACCCGGATTGGTCTTTCTGACCATATTTTCGGCGAACTCGTAGAGACGCATCAGTTTCTCCGGGGTCCCCTTGGAAAAGACCTTACATTCTATCGACTGCAGGCCTTCGCTCCTTGCTGCATAGACCCTGCGCCTGCCGGCATAACACAAGTACCTGTCTCGGCCGTTTTCGAGGAGTATGGGAGGCTGAAAGATCTCCTTGATCGTCTTCAATGACGCAGAGATTGACTTGTACATGGCCTCTTCCAGGGTTACATTAAGAAATATCTGGTCCACCGGTATCTCTCTGACCTCGTAGGGCTTTCTCAACGGGAAGATCGTGGCCGCCGGCGTTTCTACGGCGCCGTTCCCTGTCTGATATCCAGTGCACCCTTCACAGCAGAAACCCGTGGCTTTCTTGGTGTTTGAAACAATGCTGAGGCATTTACTGTAGGAGATGCAATCGAAATGTCGTACTGTTTTTTCCGCAGTGACCCCGTACGTAGGCACAGGATAATCGGCTGCGGTGATTTTCTTGGCCGTTGCCATAAGACTTCCTCCTTAGGGATAAAGCAAGAGGCTCCGAATGTACCGGGGCCTCTTGCGGTAAGGTATTTTCAGAACAGGGCGAACTGAATAGGCTTGCCCTGCGCGACATTGTCCAGATCGTCATAGCGCACTTCCACCACCGACCTGCTCTTCTTCTTGCCCTCGATGAGCGACACCTTGACGAGAACATTTTCTTTAACAATCGTCCTCGCCGGTTCGACGACCTCTTTCGTCGCCTGCTTCCTGGGCTTCTTATCGTTAATGTCATAGAAGATGTTTTCCTTGCCGGAGATCCCGAGCTGCGCCTCGATCTCCCTCTTGCGGAAATTTGCCCATGCCTTTTCTGCTCCTGAGTAATTGCTTCCCTCCAGGAGCGCCTTTCCCATCTCGTTGACGATGGAACCTACATCGGAACCATATTCCGCAAGGCCTTCCGGAAGGTCGCCCTCGACAAAGAGCGCCACCTCCAGCTTCTTCGCGATCAGGGATATGGCTATTTCCTGCATGGTCGCCTTGTAGACCGCAAAGTATATCCGCACCGGCTTCTTCTGACCTATGCGCCAGGACCTCCTGGCCGCCTGCCGGAGCGTGAAAATGTTGTAGCCTGTCTGGAAGAAATAGATGGTGGGGAAATCGTACAGGTCGAGACCTGTCTTCACGAGCTCCGGGTTGGAGACGAGCACATCGAATTCCCTGGCATGTTTCTTGACCCATGCCTCCCTTCTCTTCGGTTGGACGGAGGCGTCGAGAATGCCGACGCGGATGCCCTCCCTTTCGAGGATCTCCTTCAGGCGCGGACGTATGTCGCGCGAATTCGTGAATGTGAGGTAGCAAAGGACCTTCCGGCCCTCTTTCTTCTCTTCTTGCACGATCCTGAGAAAATCTTCTTCTTTCGGAAGCAGTTCGTTTTCAGGAAGCGTTATCCGAGGGGCGTCTATCACCGCGGCTATCCCCCCTTCCCTGTCTTTGATGGCAACGCTTTCTTCGAAAGCGACACAGGAATCCGGGTATGACAGCAATGCCTGCAGCTTCGCCGCAAGGGCCCGCATGCCATACTTCTGGACGGCGTCCTTGAGCAACAGTTCAAAATCCCCATATTCTTCTTGTTGTCGAGCACTCATGCGATACGAGAGCACATTTTCAGAATAGGGCGGCAGACCGTCTATGACGTCCGCGAGCCTTACAAACACTGACTTGTTGAGGAGATACTTTCCGACCACCACGGGAGAAACGCCCGGGCGCCTTCTGATAATCTCTTTTTTCTTCTTTCCCCGCCCGTACTGGCTGTCCTCTTCATCCAGTTTCCTGACTTTTTCGAGGGTACCAAAGGTGGCGAGAAAACTTGCCGATGAATCGTGGTTGAAACCGTCCCTCTTGAGGGATTGAGGGTCCATCCGAAACAAAAGGTGGAAGAGGTCGTCGGCATACCCACCGTTGAGCGTACCAGTGAGGCACAGGGTGTATTTCACGCAGGTCAGGAGCGATCCCATCGCCCGGCCCTGCAAGGTGCCCTCCGCCTTGTAATCCTGGATCTCGTCGATGACGACCATGTCGAAAAAACCTTTGAGATACTTCTTGATGTACGCCGCCGGGGCGAACCGTCTTATCTTCTGGTCTGCCTGCCAAAGGGCGGAACCGCATTGGGAGCAGAAGTGCTTCTTCTTCGCAAGCTGCTCGTGCGTTATGATGTAGTCGTCCTTTTGCGGAACCGCTCCACACTGGGGACAAAGGGGGGTCATGCCACCCCTTGAATACACAACCGCAGGCCTCCAGGAATAGGACAGCTTGACCTTCTCCTTGGAGATCACGTACACTTCGTGCCTGTCCGGCTTTGTTTTTGCCTGTCTGAACGATTCAAGAACCGTGATTACGTTCTGGACCGTGAGGTCGACAACCCTTGCGTCCGGGATGGTATCTTTCGTCTCCCTTATCCATTTCTCAACAAGATGGGTGGGGCAGAGAACCAACGATCGGAGCGGCCGATCGGCACAATTGATTACCGAGAGGCCAATCATCGTCTTGCCGGTTCCCATCTCGCCCGTCACAAAGATGTGGCGGACCTTTTCGTTATAGGCTGCCTTAGCGAGGCACTTGACGACCTCTCCCTGTACCCTGAGTGGTGACCTGAGAAGTGTGAAGATCCTTGAGTCGAACTCATCAACACCTTCCGGTTGCAAGGGGTTATAGACGGGTCTGAGGTTCCTTTCGATGGTTTCCGCGATCTTGGGGCCGTGGCGATCAAGAAAATCACCCAGTTTGACTACTTTTGCGGCATTCGTCTCCACGTCCGTCATGCAACACCCCGCGCACCGTTATCCAGATACTTTTCGGCGATGTCGCCGAGCCAGTGATAAGACTTCTTTTTCTGCTCCGGCAGGGACATGAAGAATACGAGCGTCCTGGCCGGTTCGTTCTGCGCCATTTCCACCAGTTCCTTCTTTGATGCTTTACCGGTGGTTACCTGCGAAAGGAGCACATTGAGATAGCGTCCTGTTATATCCATATGAATCCTCCTTGGAGTGTTGAAGAATGTGTTTGGTCGTCTCCCGAAGGAGATGTGTTTGAGGTGAAGTGTTACGCGGCGCCGAGAAACGCCTTCAGTATCCTTAGCATGGAACCTCCTGATGCTGTTCTTTGTAGTGGATTGCGTGTTGTTGACCGCGGTCCCGAAAGGGAACACGTAAAAACGCCACAGGGCTACGGTCGCGTATACCGGCTGTGACTGATTTTCGGGTGTCTAATGAAGATACTTTTCTATAATGGTATTACTGGACAAAATAAAAAAGGTGACCCGCCAGGGTCACCTTGTGTTATGTGCTGGTTTCTGTCAGGCCGCGTTCCGTGTTGCGGCACGTGTCCCGTATACGTCGGTAAGGATAAGGTCGCAGATCTCATCGTCATTGAACTGGGCGAAATACCCGCCGATGGTTCCCCATCCGGCAAGCCGGACAAGGTAGCCGTTGTTCAGCAAGACCTTCTCGATCTGTGGAAGTCTCTCGGGCTCGAAGGGTACGCGGCGGCCGGAAAGGGCCAGGCGGAGCTGGTTCAACCGCTCACCCTCTGTGGTCCAGACGATGATCTCCTTGCCTACCTGCTCTGAGGTGATGATGCCGTGATGCTTGGCGTAGCCTATTTTCGTGCCCTTGAAACGTATTGCCTCTCTCGGGCGTTCGAGGAGCGTTTCTCCTGAATATACAGTCCTACTCGAAGCGACAGCCGAGAACAGGGCCTTTGTCTGCTGGGGAGCCCCATAGATTGACAGGACGCTGATGGTGTTCTGGTACCTGTCAGCTCTATAGAGACCAAAATCGCTCTTGCAGCTGACACCCTGGCACTCCACCGTTACGATCTCATTTGATGTCATACCACACTCCTTTGCCGGTCTCCATGACGCGGATGCCGACACTGAATGTTTCTTTGGTGATTTCGACGTCGTCTTCAATTCGCCTCTCTTTCTTGCGGTCATGAAACCCTTTGATAACCAGCGGGCCGTCTATGCTCTCCACCCTGCCGTCAATCGTGCCGGCGGTGATGAGCGATACCAGATGCCCTTTGCGTAGGGGAAGAAGCGGCCGCAAGATGGCGGCGCCGGTGTGTGTTCCGGCTATGCGCCGGATCTCCTTGAGGACATTCTCCCTGTTGTTGGACACGTCCTCGTCGATCACCGCGTCGGTACCCTGGAATATTTCGGGACCGGGTGTGTACGGTGCCATGTACGGAACCGGGGATGCGTCCTCGATGTGGCGATACGGCTTTTCGGGAAAGGCTGATAACTTCGTGTACCTTGATTCGTTGCGTTTTCTGGCGAACATAACCGCCTGCTTGAAAAGGGGATAATCGTCCCGGTGAACGCGGACGATCCTGATATCTGAGTAGTGATGGGTTATCCACAGGCGGTATTTGTCGACATCGAAGATGTGCTCGGGGACAAGGAACACGAGGGTCCCGCTGTCACAGAGCCATTTTGTCGCATGTTTGAGGAACTGCATTTCGACCCGCTCGCCATTCTCCATGTCGTATGGAGGGTTTAGATAGAGCAGCCCGATAGAGGCAAGGGGGTTTATCCGAACGTCGAATATGGAACCAAGGGCAAGATAATCGAGCTTCCCGGCCGCCTGGTCAGCGCGTTCCCTGTCCAGTTCCACACCGTAGGTAGCCACGTTGCTGTATTTGGTGAGTCGCGCGAGGGCCTCGCCGGGACCGCAACACGGGTCTAGGATTTTTGCGTGGTCTTTGAACACAAGCCACCCGCGAAACAACTGAAGGGTCTTATCCGGTGTAGGATAGAAGCCCATTTTGAGATTGGATTCAAGACGTGCCATGATTTGATCTCCTTTGGCGCTGTTTTTCTTTCATATTGGGTCCATTTGACCAGTCCTTGCACGCTGGTGAAAGTGAATACGGCAAATTGAAATGCCTGCGGGTAGGATCCCTGCGCCATATACACGGCAGTCCAGAAGCTGTTTGCTGCGATCCACACGTAAAAGCACTCTTTTCGCCGGTTGTTGTTGAGTATGCTCCCGACAATGCTTGCCACGGACAGAGACCAGTATAAGCTTTCCATGATGACTCCTTTCGGGTTGTGATGTTGAGGTGATTTGGGATTATTTTTCGATGGACTAATAAAGATACTGGTTGCTTATCTATTACTTAAGGGCACAAAAAAGGAGGGCGATTAAACCCTCCTTTGTGATTGTTTCTGAGGTCTTTGTTCAGGCCCTTGTTTCTGCCGACGATGCGGTTATACGGCACACGTTCTTCCGTATGCTTTCCATCACATCCGCTGGAAATGGCGCGATCTCTGCAAAGTCCGGGTCAAGTACCGTTGCTTCCGGCCGGAATTCCTGTACGGTGAAGGCGGCCGCGGGGCCGAGATATCGTGCTACCTCGTATACATCCTCTTCCGCATGCAGCCTGGGAACGACGGTCATCCGAAACTCGCAGGGGACGCTTCCTTTAAGAAGAAAGGAGATTGAATCTGTCACTTTTTCGGTGTCCACCTCGGTGCCGCACCACCTGGAATAACCGTCCAGAGGTCCTTTCACATCCATTGCAACGTAATCTATGAGGCCTTCCTTCGCCAGCGAACGAATCATGGCGGGGTTGGAGCCATTCGTATCGAGCTTTATCATCAGGCCGAGCACCTTGAGTGCCCTGAGAACATCAGGCAGATCCTGGTGAATGGTCGGCTCACCGCCACAGATGACCACTCGTTCCACCCATTTCTTCTGTTCCGTGAGTTTATTGATCACGTAATCCATGGGTATGGTGCTCCACATATCAGGGTCTTCGACGATGGGGCCATTGTGACAAAAGGGGCACCGGAAATTGCATCCTCCGGTGAATAACACCGAACAAAGCCCGGCTTTCCAATCGACGAAGCTCGTCTCGATAAATCCTTTGAACATTTCTATGTCATTGAAGGGCATCGAGGACCTCTGTTTCGGGCGGAACCATCCCCCTCCAGCTGTGAATGACCCTTTCGGACTCATCTTCTATGAGGATTGATGGGGTGGCCATGATCTGGTTCATAACGGCCTCGGAAAGCCCTTCTACGGTACCGAGGTCAAAGTACTGCACACACAGCTCCTTGTTTTGCAGTCTTTTACCGAGTTCCTTAGCCGCCGGGCACTTCGGGCATTCGTTCTTGACAAACATCTTTACTATTTTCATGCAAACCTCCATTGAAAAAGTCTCCGTTCCGCTGCTTTGTTCAGCGTATCCGAGTTGATGAAGTGTTGGTGATCATAGCATGCTGTCTCTAAATTGGAACATCGTCATCGAATTCGGGAATGAAATCGTCTTCAATAGACCCCCCGGGTGCTGCTGAACCTCTCTTTTCTTTGTTACCCTGACCCTGTCCCTGACCGGAAGGCAATAACTGCAGGTTGGAAGCGACAATCTCGAACACCTTGCGCTTCTCCCCATCCTTTTCCCATTCCCGGGACTGGATCTTGCCCTCGACAAAGACGAGCCGCCCTTTCTTGAGAAAGTCACCGGCGATCTCGGCGAGCTTGCGCCAGGCTACGATGCTGTGCCACTCCGTCCGTTCCTGCTTGACGCCTGCCCTGTCCTTGTATGATTCCGATGTGGCCATGCGAAAGGTGGCAACGGGTGTTCCCTCGGTGGTATAGCGAAGCTCGGGATCTGCTCCCAGACGCCCCATGAGCAATACTTTGTTGATACTTGCCATATGTTTTCTCTCCTTCTGAATTGTTGGGTATGAAAGCTGAAAGAAACCACGTCCGGCGATTGTAGCGGCCGCCATATGTGGCGTTTTTCGATACATCTAATGAAGATACTGCTTAAATGGATATTACTTTTCGAGTTCGGGACCACAAATGGCGGTCAAAAAGGCCTGTTTTCAGTTTTTATGCGTATCAACATACCAATTACCTGATAACCGGTGCATGATTTGTGCGTTTTTGACGTTTTCGGGGGTACCCGCTATATTGCTATTCATGAGGCCTGAAAAACGTCACAGAACGCAAATGTGAGGGTCGTTTTTCGGGGGGGAGGAGCAAGGGGCGGGATTAACCCCCTGCTCCGGAGAAAATACTGCGACCTCTCCCTGGGAAGAAGAGATTTTCCAGCCGGGATTACAAAAAGACCCCGGCAATCTGATCGGCGAGCTTGTTTGTGATCTCGGCCACCGCTTCCTCGAGATTGATATTGGTTCGATGCGCTGAAATCATGAACTTTGTGCGATAGGTTTGGAATTCCGACTGGTATGCCTGCTCTGTAGAAAGCGTGGTAGCTGTTCCCTGGCGGGCTTCAGTCTTTATACTCCCCTTAACGAGGGAATCGGCCTTTTCCTGAATCTGCAGGTCGATGGTACCCTGAACGTAATCAACGGAGAAGACGCTGCCAAGAATGGCGCCTCCCACGTTACCGACGATGGCGCCTGCGATGGCGAAGGGGATGACGTCCGCGCTGCTCGATGCCAGCGCCGCTCCCGCAGTTCCCGCCATGATCGTGCCTGCGATCGACACATCCTTGGCAGCCGAATCGCTCCGGGCGGTAAAGCTGGTGATGTTTGCCTGGACGATGTAGTTCGCCTTGGCCGTGTCGTCAACAATCGTGAAACCCCCTTTTATGAGGCGGTCGCGCAGGACGGGGGCAAGCATGACCCCCTTGAGGTCCGAGGTGTTGCTCACCTTGACGATGCAGGTCTTGGCTTTCGGGGTAACGCTCAGGAACACCGGGTCGGTCATGACGACCTTTGTTTTCAATGAGGCATTTTCAATGATCCTTCCCGTGGATGCGCAGCCTATCATCGAGAACGCCATAAGAATGATGATGATGCCCGCAAGAAGCTTTTTCATGGTGGTATGTTCCTCCTTATCCTTGCCTTTGTTTTAACTGAGGTCTGTGCCATGGGGATATTACTTTCCATACAAGTAATATGTTGTTGCATGAAATGGATAAACCATACGATCGCGACCGGCTCCCTTATGTTTGGTTTTACTGGAGGCGACGTAGCCTGCACCGTGGCGGGTACCCTGGGTGGACTGTTCCCGGACATGGTCGAAGGAAGACCGCCGCCTGAGGATGTCGAAAAGATGAAGACATGGAGAAGGATTCACCGCAGGCTGTCGCACTGGTTCGTCCCCTATGCCGTCATGGCGGTTATCGACCTGTGCGCCTCTATTCTCGCAGGCTCATCCCGGGGCATGGCAGAAAAGGATATCATCGGCTCCCTCATGAAGGGGAACCTGACGGTCGCCCTTCCCTTTGTCGGTTGGTTCGCCACCGGGTGCATCTGTCACATCGCCGAAGATTCTCTCTGCGGATATGTGCCCGCCATGAACTCTCGCAAGCGAATGGGGACACGCTTTTTTTATGTGGGATCAATGAAAGAGTATATGCTTTCCATCCTCATTGCCGGGGCCTTTCTTTTGACCGCCATGTTCCTTTGATTCGTTTAAGGAGGATTTTATCAAAACCATCAAACTGACCCTGTGCGCCCTGATAGTCATCCTGTCCGTCCAGGGTGCGGCAGCATTCTGTTTCACTGAGGCCGGCAAAGAGTACAGCATATCCCCCCAGCTCCTCTGGGCTATAGCCAAGAGTGAGAGCAACCTCAACCCCACCGCGATCAACCGAAACCAGAACGGCTCCTTTGACTACGGCCTTATGCAGATCAACTCCTGGTGGTATTCAAAGCTCGGGCATGAAAGATGGATGCGCCTCGACGACCCCTGCTATAACGTAAGAGTCGGGGCGTGGATATTGAGCCAGTGCATCTCGAAACACGGATATACCTGGGATGCGGTCGGTTGCTACAATTCCACGAACAGGAACCGCGGGGCCATCTACGCAAACAAGGTGTACAAAAACGTGATGAAAGTCGCAGCACACCAGCAAAAGACCCCGGGCAAGCAATAATTCGTCCAACATCGACAGCCGATCGTTCCCGCCAGTCAAAACAACTCTCTTGCATCAAAATACAGAATACACTTGATTTAGCGAGGCATCCCGGCGATAATTCGTCAAACGCTACATTTTGCAGGGTTTCGCATGCCAGGCGCAGGCTTGCCTGATAATCATAGATATATCCATATATGATCAAGGAGGAAGCACAGAATGACCAAGGCAGAAATCATTGCAAAGATAGCGGACGAAATCAAGGTCTCTAGGGCCGCGGCGGCAAAGGCGTTGAATGTCGTCACAGGATCCATCACACAAGCAATGAAAAAGGGGGACAAGGTAACCCTTATCGGGTTCGGGACATTCTCGGTCAGCGCGAGGAAGGCCAGAAAGGGCAGAAACCCCCGGACGGGGAAAGAGATAAAGATAGCGGCAAAGAAGGCCCCCAAGTTTTCCGCGGGGGCAACGTTAAAAGCGGTAGTCAATGGCAAGGCGATCGCCAAACCGGCTAAGAAGGCAGCAGCAGCCAAGGCGAAACCAGCGAAGAAAGTTGTAAAAGCCAAGAAAAAATAGTCAATCAAAGAGGCGGGCCTTTCAGGGCTCGCCTTTTTTACCATTATATATAGGAGATCTCACGAAAAGAGAGTGCGTTGGATATATCAGGGTTTCCACACCGGCGCGGGATGTGGTTTTCTGTTGGCAATTCCTTATAAGGTAGCATATGATTAATTTCAACGGACCCGCCGCCGGCACGTTCTAATATGTATTGAAAACACGGCAAGTTTCAATTTAAGGCCATCTCGCGCGGTGTAACGAGTTGCTTCTCAGCATGGGAGCAAAAGAATTATTTTGACGAACATTTTGATTTTTGATATTGTATTTATACCTAATTTGAACAACACCCGCCGCGCCTCTACGGGCTTCGGCTCGATATGCGCACCTAGGCGGGTTACTTATATGGGGGCTTGGCAGTGAAATACGCCAAGCCCCCTCTTTCTATTGATGATCAAATTGGCCTCCTATGTTCACGAGGCATGGTAATTGATAATAAAGCCCGTGCCGCTCGATATCTGACCCATATCAATTACTACCGGCTCCGGGCTTACTGGTTACCCTTTGAGGAACCCGCCGATATACCCAATCATAAACTGAAAACAAATACGGCTTTCAACGATGTCCTGAATCTTTATCTTTTTGACAGAAAATTTCGACTGCTGGTCATGGAAGCTATAGAGCGGGTCGAAATATCTTTTCGGACAAGGTTTGCCTATGAACTATCCCTAAAATATGGGAGCCATGCCTATTTGGAGCCGTCATGTTTCTCGGGGAAAGATTTCTTTTATAGAAATATCTCTACCATAGAATCCGAAATCAGGCGTAGTACGGAAACGTTCATCGAGCATTATAAGACCACTTATGATGATCCGAAACTGCCGCCTATATGGGCAATTTGTGAAATCATGTCTTTTGGGCAACTTTCCATTTGTTATAAACAATTGAGGCTCCGTGCAGATCGTAATGCTATCGCCCGGCCTTTTGGCATTGGCGAAAAAGCTCTTGCGTCTTTTATGCACCATCTCACACATATCCGAAATATTACAGCCCACCACGGCAGGCTTTGGAATCGCAGATTTGTTGTCACCATGACAATACCCGCATTGCCGGTCGAATTAGCCAGGAAGTTTAATCCCGGGGCTCCACGAAATATCTATAATACACTGGTCATGCTGGCATATTTGCTTAAATTGATAAGTCCTGGAACGACCTGGCCAGGTCGTATGCGGGCGCTTATAGAGGAATATGTCGCAAACAATACCGCTCCTATGGGCTTTCCGGAAGATTGGCGCAAATTATTGTTGTGGAAGTAAAATTAGGGGGAAGTTGTATGCCGCAGATTCCTTTCTGCCAATCCTAAAGTATTTTAGGGGATCTTTTTTCTGGAACGGAAGCACGATAGAGGACGATCATTGCCAATTCAGTGAGCGAAAGGAGGAATTGCAGATGCCACAGGATCGGGAGAGCGGGGCAAGAGCGGTAAAGTATGGATTGCAGACAGCAAGAAAAATTGCCGAAAAGATCGGCGCCGAAAAGATCGGGAAAGCCAGGAGCAACGAATATCAACTCGATAACAAAAACGTTGTAATCAAATGTGCAAGGGAAACAACGAAAAGCGTCGGGGTTGCTTACCACATGCTAGATAGACTAAGTGCCATTTTCGGCTCGTTTGAAACTGAAAACGGCAGTTATGACATATATGCGATTAAACCAGATGTTTACCGTGAGAATATGAGGCCGACGCGAAGCCAAGGTCCGTCGGCCGGGCGTGTCGGTATTGTGAGAAAGTCAACATTTCTCGAGCAAGGTGTATTTATAATGAACGTCAACATACACTAAGCTACCAAGGGCAGTGCCCATGATCAAATACGACGGTGCGTAATGACGAAAAAGAAACAGCCGAAAAAAGGAGTTTCAACAAATCCGGTAAAAGGCGACTGTGTCATCCCTCCTCCATTAACAAAGCCTGAGTTACACAAACTCCTTTTCAAGCATTCAAGCCGTGAGGCTCAGGAGATCAAGGATTATGTGGAGTGGCAGGCAAACGGGGAGGAAAAGGTTCTGCATCTGGAAAAAGTCGCGAGTGAAAGACTCTTCGGACGCCGACACGATGTCTGGGACGTCCACACGGACAAGGAACGCTGGTGGGTCGTTACTGGTCCGACGAACCTTTATTCTCAAACTCTGATGCCCAGCCTAGATTATACGCTGTCCTTTCATATAGGGCTTATGGCACGGGTTGAAGCCCGCCGGGAGCCAGAAGGGTCAAAGGCTGAACAGGAATTCTTATTAGTGACCAACAGAAAGATACTCCAGGCGAGCGAGGCATTTGACAAGGCCGACGAGGCGGAGGAGTTTCAGGCGGTTGGTATGCGGTGCAGAGAATGTCTACTCGCGTTCATTGGAGAATTGATCGACTACGGCGATATTGCTCAGGGGGATGACCTTCCCAAGGCTGCGGATTTCCCGGCTTGGAACGACAGAATTGCCAATGCAGTGGCAAGTGGTAGTTCAGCAGAATACGTGCGTGGATACCTTAAGAACACCGCTGAACGTGCTTGGCGGCTTGCCAACTGGTTGACCCATGCGCCAAACGCGACAAGAAGCGATGCCGCGCTTGCACTAAGCGCTACTTCGCATGTCATAAGCAACTACGCAATGTCAGTGCTGAAGAGGAAAATCGGAGCGCCTGAGCGATGCGGGCGCTGCAAATCTTACAAAATCAGTGTGGACTGGCGACCCGACCTTGGACTGTACGTTCCACGATGTGAGGCGTGTGGGGCAGAAAAGATTCCCGAGCCAACGCCACGATGAAAAAACGAAGATAGTGTAACATTCAATGCAACTAGAAGACAGGCCATGCTCACAAATATTGATACACAAGAACTGAGAACTCGAATAGATACTTTTGAGCGTCGGCACGCAGAGATGTCGCCAGCAGAGGCAGAGCGTGAGCTCGTCAGTATTTTAGAGCCGCTCTTTCAGGTGGACGGTTACTCTTTCAAACATACAGGCGGTCCGGGCGATGCGGGGATCGACTACATTGCCCAGAAGAAGATCGGAACAACCGATGCTCTGCCGACAACAATAATTCAATATAAGCACTATTGGCCTCCGCGGAGAGTTGGAGTCAATACAGTACGAGAACTATTGGGTTCTGCTCTACTGGGGAACAACTATAATCGAGCCATCCTTCTGGCGAATACCGATTTCACTCGCGCAGCGGAAGACATCCTTCTTCATGACCTACCCGTAAAGTTTCAACTCATGAATCTGAATTCGTTGCGGGCGTGGGCGAGAAGAATTGAGCGGGTACAGGAAGGCGATGTGTCTCCTGTAGTATTAGCTGTCCGTAATCTAAGCGAGGATTTGGCACGTCTCGTTGCTGGGAATCCCCAGTACTTGAACGAAATCGAATGGAGAGACTTAGAGCGTCTGCTCGGAGCCGTTTTCGATAGGCTCGGATTCGACGTCGAGGTAACGCCACCGGCGAAAGACGGCGGAAAGGACCTAGTACTAACGTGCGTGGTCAATGGCCACGGAAAGAAATACCTTGTCGAAGTGAAGCATTGGCGAAGCGGCCACAGTGTTGGAAGCGGCCTCGTCAAACAGTTCGTTCATGTTTTGGCATCAGAAAAAGCCGAACACGGTCTCTTTCTGGCAACGTATGGTTACGCTGCCAGTGCCCTTGAAGCGCTTACCGAGATTGAGCGCAAAAAGGTTAACCTAGGCAGGGAGGCCAAGATTGTTTCGCTTTGCCAAACTTTCGTGAGAGCGGAATCTGGTATCTGGTCCATTCCGGCAAATCTTCCTGAGTTGCTATTTGCAGAAACCGAGTGAGAGGCACAAACAAACTGATGCAACCCAGAGGGTGGGCTTAACCAGAAGAGAGGAAAAGCAAGTCGAAAGAAGTAGGTAAGAAACTTATTCCGCAGGACAGGATCCTTTCTCGGTTTGACTCCCTCGCATTAGTATTTATTCGCTTGCACAATCGCTTCACAAAAGGTATCTTTCCTGTAGCGATATCACACGATAGGAGGATTTCCAGTGGCCGATCTACCCGTGAAGCTTGACCAGAACGCTACACGAAATAATTTGACGGGAAATGCTGGCGCTCTTGCGATGCCCGAAGGCGCTCCCGACGGACTGCGTGACTGGGTGGCATGGTATTTTCAGCATGCGGTGACAACGGCGGAGAGTTCACAACAAGTCCAGGCAAGGGACCTGGGTCTTTTCATCTCCTTC
This sequence comes from Deltaproteobacteria bacterium UBA5205, assembly GCA_002412715.1. Taxonomy (GTDB): domain Bacteria; phylum Desulfobacterota; class Syntrophorhabdia; order Syntrophorhabdales; family Syntrophorhabdaceae; genus Delta-02. Next base: position 21,236 of record DHVP01000023.1, on the reverse strand, counting down.
ATGGAACAGGCCGAAAAGAGTGACCTGCGGTCCCGGTGGACGCCCAGGCTGTCTGCGGCGTTCAGGGACTTCATGACCGGGAAGCGAAAGGAGGATGGTTCGCGCAGATGGAACGACCGGACGGTGAACAGGGTCATTGCCCATCTCAAGACTTTTGCGAAATGGGTCCACGTACTGGCCCCCTTCCCTCTCGGCAATCCCACGATAAAGATCAAGACGATCTCTGTCACAAATTCGCTGGAGATAGAGCGGGCAATCGAACCGTCGGAACGGCGAAGGATCCTCGACGCAGCCGACTACCTCCTGCAGACAGGAGGAAGGAGCAAGTCGCGGCGGCGTTATGCGAAATCCGGGCAGACTGGTGAGAGGCCCTGCCGGAAAGGCTATCGCGCCTGGCGGAATCGGGCAATCGTTTACACCCTCATTGAAACGGGGATGCGACGTAAGGCGTTGACGATGATCGATCATGCTGATATCGATATGAAACGGGGCAAAATTACCGTCCAGGAGAAAGGCGGGGCACGCCATACATATGAGATCAGCCGCGAGGGAATGGAAGCCATCAAGGCGTATATAGAGAACGAGCGTCCTACAGATGATGCAAAGTGGAAGTCCCCTGCCCTGTTCCTTACGGCAATGACGAATGCCAACAGCAGTGGAAGGCTGACCCCGCGGGCGATCAATCAGATATGGGACGAGATATGCGCGGTCGCCCGGGTCGAAGGCAGATCACCACACAGCGCCAGGCATGCTATGGGCGTACATATAATGAAAAAGTTCGGCAACGTGGCGGCGGTTCAGAGGCAGCTCGGACACAAGAACGCGATCTACAGCATGCAGTATGCGAGGGTCACTGCGGAGGAATTGCAGGATGCGTTAAACGACAGATGAAAATTAGTAGCTGTTTCGTCTAGAATCTCTTACTCGCTCGCTTTGTTCCTGAAAGTATTAATATGGCACTCGGCTGCTGAAGAGAAGATTGCAACGATAATTTTGTTGTAAAGTATAATATCTCAAGGGACAGCGCTTCAAAATGGTCTTGCGAGCGGCCTCACTATACTTACGTACCAGTTCAGCCCGCAGCACCTCGATTTCATCGAAGGTCGAATCGGTGATCCTCTGAATAGCATTCGCCCGGGAAACTCTTCACCCCCCAGTCCTTTGGTGTTGCCCTCGTTCGCAGCTTGTGCAATAATTTCACTTCATAGGCACCCAGAAATCTCGAGAGCGACAGGATGAGCGAGAAGAACACAACCACTATTAACAAAATCAGCCGAAGACATCTTCTGGAACAGATGAACGAACTACAGGCTAAGCTCGAAGAGACGGAGCAGACCTTAAGAGCTATCAGGAATGGTCACGTCGATGCGCTGGTCATCGAGGGCGAAGGCAACCCCCAGGTATACACGCTGGAAGGCCCTGATTCCCCTTACCGCAGCATCGTCGAGACGATGACTGCCGGCGCCGTTACATTAAACGCGGACTATACGGTACTTTACTGTAACGCTTTTTTTTCCCGTATGATTGGTATTCCCATGGCACAGCTTATTGGTTCCTCATTCCTCGACCTCGTGCCTGATGAATGTCGGAAGGTCTTTATAGGCTTTATTGATCTTTGCCGTGTAGAGATATGTACAACAGAACTTTCGCTCGCGACATCATCCGGCAAAACACTCTACACCCAGCTTGCGGGAGGCCCCGAATTTCTAGACCACCGCCACACGTGCATCGTGGCGACGGACATTTCGGCTCGAAAACGTGCTGAGGAGGACCTCAGGATAGCGCGCGACGAACTTGAGCAACGCGTGGAAGAGCGGACACGGGCTCTGCGCGACAGCGAGAGGCTTTATCGTGCTATTGGAGAATCCATAGATTACGGCGTATGGGTCTGCACACCCGATGGCCGCAATATCTATGCGAGCGAGTCCTTTCTAAAAATGGTGGGTTTAAGCCAGGAGCAGTGCTCGAATTTTGGCTGGATCGACGTGCTTCATCCCGACGATGTCGAGCGGACTATTGCTCTATGGAAGGAGTGTGTGAGGACCGGAGGAACCTGGGACATAGAGCATCGTTTCCGCGGAGCAGATGGTCAATGGCACCCGGTCCTGTCGCGCGGTGTGGCTGTGAAAAACGATCGTGACCAAGTTGTGCGCTGGGCAGGGATTAACCTTGACATTAGCCGCATGAAGCGTGCCGAAGAGGAAATGGAAAAGGCGAAAGCCTTGGCAGAGAATAGGGCTAGAGAATTAGAGGCCTTCATGGATGCCGTTCCTGCGCTCGTGCTTACTGCTCACGATCCCGAGAGCAGGTACATAACGGGCAACCGTTTTACCCAGGACATGTTCGGCGTGTCCCCGCTCAACAATATTTCTCTATCAGCGCCTCCGGAAGAGATGCCCAGTACCTACCGCTTGATGAGAGACGGGAAAGATATACCGGTTGATCAGCTTCCCGTCCAACAGGCAGCGCGGGGTGCTGAGGTCAAAGACTGCGAATTAGACCTTATCCTCGCAGATGGTACGAAACACACAATTCGTGGTAATGCCACCCCGGTTAAGGCCCCCGATGGAAGGATCACCGGTGCTGTGGGCGCTTTCATTGACATTACCAAACGCAGGCAGGTGGAGGACGGACTTGATGTGAAGTCGCGCGCCCTCGAAGATGTGAACACAGCCCTTCGGGTCCTGCTGAAGCAGAGGGAGGAAGACAAAAGCGATCTTCAAGCAAATATCCTCATGAATGTGGAAGACCTTGTCTTGCCGCACGTGGCAAAATTAAAAACAACCCGATTGGACGCCACACAGGAGAGCGTCATCGGTGTCATTGAGGATAACCTGAAGGAGATAACTTCACCGATCATCAGGACACTGCAAACCTTTGGTCTAACTCCAACGGAAATTGAGATTGTCTCTTATATAAAGGCTGGCAAGACAGCGAAACAGGCTGCTGAATTACTGGGTATATCCCCGAGAACATTGGAGGGTCATCGATACAATATCAGAAAGAAACTGGGATTAGACCAGAAGAAGTTAAATCTGCGGTCTTACTTGTTGTCGATTCCCTAGATGTACTTGATTCACATAAGTATTATGTAAGTATCTTTTCCGAATGAAATATACCTGTTATCCGTATATAATATCTTAACTTGACACAGAAAAATAATAATCACAAAGGGAAGACGGGAGAAGCTGGGCAAGATTATTCCAAAACCGGCGTCAAGACATCCGAAAAAGCCGTAAAGTCGTCGAAACAGCCGAAGTGGATACTCCGTCTCTATATCGCCGGTGTCTCTCTAAGATCAAGCCACGCGGTTGAGAATATCAAGAAGATATGCGAGGAACACCTGAACGGCCGCTACGAACTGGAAGTGATCGACCTCTACCAGCAACCGGTCCTTGCCAAGGGAGAACAGATCATCGCGGTACCCACCCTCATCAAGAAATTCCCACCGCCTTTAAGAAAATTCATCGGTGATCTGAACGATACCGAGAAGATCCTGGTAGGCCTCGATCTGAAGCCGAAAAGCATACAAATCAAGAGGGGTCAAAATCATGCCACGAAATAAACCAGTACCAGACCGCTTCCAACTCACAAAATGCCCCACAGGCATCCAGGGCCTCGACGAGATCACCCTGGGCGGTATCCCGAGGGGCCGTCCGACACTCATCACGGGGGCGGCAGGTTCCGGTAAAACGCTGATAGGCCTCGAGTTCCTCGTCAAGGGTGCGACCGAGTTCAATGAACCGGGCGTCTTCATAGCATTTGAGGAGACAGCAGAAGAACTTACGACGAATGTGTCCTCCCTGGGTTTTGATCTCGATTCCCTTGTAAAGCAAAAGAAGCTCGCCCTTGATTACGTTTATCTGGAACGTTCCGAGATCGACGAGACCGGGGAATACGACCTCGAAGGCCTCTTTGTCCGTCTGGGTTATGCGATCGACTCCGTCAAGGCAAAACGGGTTGTTCTCGATACCATTGAAGTCCTTTTTTCTTCCTTTGCCAACGAGAACATCTTAAGGGCAGAGCTTCGGCGCCTCTTCCGCTGGCTGAAGCAAAAAGGTGTCACCGCCATCGTTACCGGAGAGCGGGGAACGGATTCCATCACCCGCTACGGCATCGAGGAGTACGTCGCGGACTGTGTTATCCTTCTCGACCACAGGGTCACCGAACAGTTATCGACACGCCGTCTCAGGGTCGTGAAATACCGCGGGTCATACCACGGCACCAACGAGTACCCCTTCCTCATCGATAAAGACGGCATATCCATACTTCCCATCACCTCTTTGGGCCTGACAGGGGAGGCGCCCTTAGATAAGGTCTCAACCGGCATCCCCGGACTCGACGCCATGTTCGAGGGCAAGGGATATTACGTCGGTTCAACCCTCCTTGTCTCGGGTACGGCAGGCACCGGGAAATCGACCATTGCGGCCCAATTCGCGGAAGCCGCCTGTAAAAGGAATGAACGGGCCATCTATTTCGCCTTTGAAGAATCCCCGCAGCAGATCCTCAGGAATATGCGCCAGGCCGGGATAGACCTCGAACCGTGCATAGCAAAAAAGAGCCTCATTATCCGCTCCGAGAGGCCCTCGCACCTGGGGCTTGAGATGCATCTTCTCCAGATGATGAAAATGATCGAAGAGTTTAACCCCCGAGTGGTCGTTGTCGACCCCATGACAAACCTCATAGGCGTTCAGGCGGATGTTAAATCGATGCTCACGCGCTTTATCGACTTCCTGAAAATGAGGCAGGCAACCTCCCTGTTCACGAGCCTCATTCAACCGGAAAGCTTTGAGGGGACGGGTGCCGGCGTCTCCTCGCTCATGGACGCCTGGATTCTGCTTGAGGACAGCGGCGGTCAGGGCAAAGGCAACCGGACACTTACCATCGTCAAATCACGAGGCATGGGCCACGCGCATCAATCCATGGAATACCGCCTCACGGCGGGCGGTCTTACGTTGGGAGATGCACCCGTTTAAGTAAGGCACGCTGACCGGCAATAATAGAAGATACAGGCGGCTGGAGGTGAACGATGACAAAACAACGATCACAGGAACCCGAAGAAAATCCGGATTTCTGGCAGCTTAGACTCTACGTTGCAGGGCAGACCCCGAAATCGCTTGCCGCCTTTGCAAACCTGAAAAAGATCTGCGAAGAACACCTCTCAGGCAAGTACCGGATCGAGATCATCGACCTTTTAAAGAACCCCACCCTTGCAGCGGGTGATCAAATCCTCGCCATCCCTACGCTGGTGAGAAAACTTCCCGAGCCGGTCAGAAAAATTATCGGAGACCTGTCCAATACCGAGAGGGTTCTCGTCGGTCTTGACCTCCGCCCGCTTCCTGAAGTATAAACAAGATATGAAGAAGACGATTAACGACCAGATAGAGATCTTTGAAAAAGCCATCAAAGGCTCGGAAGACAAGAAATACGTGCTGCGCCTCTACGTGGCAGGCGCCACCCCGAGATCTACCCAGTCCATCATAAATATCAAGAATATCTGCGAGGAACGCCTGAAGGGCCGCTACGAACTGGAAGTGATCGACATCTACCAGCAACCGGGCCTTGCCAAAGGAGAACAGATCATCGCAGCCCCCACACTCGTTAAGAAGCTGCCGCCGCCCCTGCGCAAGTTTATCGGAAATCTGGCGGATGTGGAGCGCATCCTCGTGGGTCTCGACCTCAAACCTAAGGACGAGGTCAAACCGGAGCCCGACAAAAAGTAACCATGGGTAAGAGGAGAACTTACAAGGAACTTGAGAGTGACCTGATAACCACACAGTCGCTCGTCGAGGAACTCCAAGAGACTCTCCGGGCTATCAGAAATAACGAGGTCGATGCGCTCGTAGTCGACGGACCAGACGGTCAGCAGGTGTTCACCCTCCAGGGACCCGATCAACCATACCGCACTCTCATGGAAACCATGTCCGAAGGCGCCCTCACAATAGCGGCCGAAGGCACGATCCTTTATTGCAATAAGCACTTCTCGGAGCTTGTCGGGATGCCTCTTAATAAGATCATTGGCATTTCTCTTCACGATTTTATTGTAGCTCAGGTTGGTCAATCGCTCGAAGCGATCCTCGAGAAGTGTGGGGCCGAGGGCTGCAGGGGAGAATTCTCTCTCAAAACCGCTGGTGGGCGAGTGGTGCCAGTCGCTCTCTCCGCTAATTTGCTCACAGGTAATGATGCAGAGACCTTCTGCATCGTGACCGCTAATCTGACTGAACAGAAGCGTGTTCAGGCGATGCTGGAGAAGAACCGGGACCTCCTTGAAGAGCAAGTCGCTGAACGAACTCAAGCATTGAGGGAAAGCCAGGCGCTACTGACCGCTTTTGCAGAAACCATCCCTGACCCCATCTTCGTTAAAGATCGTCAAAGTAAACTAATCTTTGCCAATCCCGCCGTACTTAAGTTCGTGGGAAAGCCCCTCGAAGAGGTTATAGGAAAGGACGACCGGGCTTTATACGTAGACCCGGCGGCCGGAGAAGCGATTATGGAAAATGACCGAATGGTCATGGAATCAGGCACAAGCCTCGTCGTAGAAGAGGTGGCGCGGACACCGAACGGTACGCGTATCTGCCTTTCAACGAAAACACCGTTCCGGGACAGCAACGGTGAGATTGTAGGAACCCTGGGGATTACTCGAGACATCACCGAGCGTAAACGGATGGAGGATACTCTGCGCGAAACCGAGGCACGGTTCCGGCTGGCACTCAAAAACGCCCCGGTCTCCGTGGCTATACAGGATCGCAATTTCGTCTACCAGTGGGCTTACAACCAGCGGAGCCGGCGGCCCGAAGAGATTGTCGGAAAAACAGATGCTGACCTCTTCGCTCCGGAAGATATAGCGGAGATCCTTGAAGTTAAGCGCGCAGTGCTTGAGTCAGGGAGTGACGTGCATGTGCAGCAGTGGCTTACCAGCAATGGTCGCCGGTTATTCCTTGACCTCTACTATGAACCAATCAGGGACCCTGGCGGAAAGATCACGGGGATTGGTATTGCGGTGGTGGACCTTACCGAACAGAAACTGGCCGAAGATGCCCTCCTCGAAGCAAAGAACGAGGTGGATCGTCTCGTGGAGGAACGTACTGCGGACCTGCAGTCCGCTTACGGTAAGCTCCTGCTGGAAACAGAGGAGCGCCGCAAAGCTGAGGAGCATCTCATCCGGATTCAGAAACTGGAAGCCCTGGGCACTCTTGCGGGCGGCATAGCCCATGATTTTAATAATATCCTTGCAGGTATTATCGGATTCACCGAGATGCTGCTTGAAGATGTTGCACCCGATAGCCCCGAATCAAGAAAATTAGTAATCGTTTTAGAAGCAACACGCAGGGGTCGCGATCTCGTGAAACAGATCCTTACCTTCAGCCGTAAATCTGAGCAGGACAAGAAACCCCTGGCGATGAATGATGTCGTCACCGAAGGACTCAAGCTACTGAGACCCACACTTCCCACGACGATTAAAATCGTATCGAAGAACCTCACGAATGACGACCAGATATTTGCCGACCCCGTGCAAATGCATCAAATCTTGATGAACCTCTGCACGAACGCAGCCCATGCCATGAGAGACAAAGGGGGCACGCTGGATATAAGAGTGTCCAAAATCTCTCTGCAAGAAAGAGATCTGATGCCTCTTCCGGACATGAAAGCAGGGGAATACGTCGCCCTGGAGGTGAGCGATACAGGAAGCGGTATGACGCCCGAGACCCTCGAGCGAATATTCGATCCTTTTTTTACAACGAAAGAACAAGGGGAAGGTACGGGTTTGGGTCTTTCTGTTGTCCACGGTATCATAAAGAGTCACAACGGATACATTGCCGTAGAGAGCGAACCGGAAAAAGGAACTGTCTTTCGTGTGTATTTCCCGAAGATCAACCAGGAAGAACGCTCCAAAGAGAAGGAGGATCCTGTGAGGGGAGGCAAGGAGCGTATACTTATAGTCGATGATGAAGATATGCTGGTCGAGTTGAATGAGCAAAGGCTGACCAGACTGGGCTACGACGTTGTCGCAACGACAAACAGCATGGAGGCATTGGCCATATTTCGCAAAGAGCCCCATAAATTTGATCTTGTCATTACGGACCAGACAATGCCAAATCTGAAGGGGACGGACCTCGCAATGGAATTATTGAAAGTAAGCGCCACCATCCCCATCATTCTCTGTACAGGCCAAAGCGACACTCTTTCACCAGGAAAAGCAAGGGAGATCGGAATTCAAGGATTTCTTATGAAACCCGTTGTTAACCGTGAGTTAGCACAACTAGCCCGGCGTCTCCTGGATGCGAAGGCCAAAGTGTGACAGGACTCGCTTGTGCGTGCATCGATCGGCTCGACTGGGCATCGGCTAGGTTTTTATAGCTTAAAAACGTTAACGTCATTGCCGGTTATGGGAAAAGTACAGGGAAGCGGCCTATAAGCTCTCATAACTTCTGAATCGCGGGTAAGGTCAGAAAATGACCCCGCCCCTTTTGTTCATTTCATCCGGTAATTGTCAAACTCACCAAAACGTGTTGGGCAAAGACTCGTAGATACGTAACAAAGCCTTCTTTGTCTTGTGATATTATGTAGTTAGGCATCCTTTTCCATTATCTGTTTTTCTCCCTGCTCCTGTCAACAGAATTCATCTCTCCATTCATGGCTCCTTTCCATGGATTCGTCCTGGGCCTTCCGGAGAACGGCCTCCATGGCCTTATAGTAATCCCTTTGAACCTTGAGGTTCACCACCCGGCAGTACCGTTGGGTCGTGGTCACATGCTCATGGCCCAAAAGGTCCTGGATGGTGGCGATGATCGCCATGGCCCGGAAGTATTCCTCTTCCCGGGTTTTGTCCGTGAGCCGATGGTTCTGGTAACCCAAAACTGACCCACCTGAAGGGCAAACGATAACCGAAAATGATCCACCCTGAAGACTATCTCTAGTAAGTTGGTTTTGAGAGAAGGCCCACGGCACCGGCCGGGTGATGGCAAGGAAAAGCCGATGCCGAGGCAGATTCAATGGTGTCAAGCCGAGGTAGTGCAGACCCCTGATCGGGCGGACGTGGCATAGGGCTTGCGTTCGTTCCAGATGCGATGAATGGTATAACGATAAAGGTTATGACGGTACGGGAACAACGCTTTCGAGATCATTCTTCCCTCATGATGACGATTAAGCTTAGTTACTAACTAAGTATGTTATCGCCTCGCTCTACGGAAAAGAATCCCAGTCTGCCTTTATGAGGCATGAGCTACCTGTGAATAGGGGTCTTGAGCGCTGGAGTCATTCTGTCAGTCCATCCACTATTTCGCTTCCCCACAAAACCTCCTTACAGGCTTGATAACGGGCTGCGCGGCAATCTCATCACTACCGCCCGCCCACGCTCTCGTGCACACACCCGTCCCATATCTCCTGCGGAAGGACGATCTTCTCCGTTCCGGGAATGCTCCAGACCGAGGCGCCTGTGTTGAGATCAATCCCGTTTCTCAGGTACGCCCTGTATGCCAGCTGACTGCAGTAGAAGGATCCTTCTGTACCTGAATCAAAGAAGTTGAAGTTGTAGGGCTTCTCCAGCTCCGCCTGCCTGACGGAGTAGGCGGCAACGTCTTCCCGGATCGCCACGGCCCCGGCCGGGTCAATATCCGCGGACAGGAGAGGATATGCAGCACCGTAGAGCATATCCACAAAGGGGCCTCTCTCGGATTTCATCTCGTTGGCGTTCCACGTGTTGCCGGTAATATTGAAGGTGATGACCTTACCCTTCGCACCTGCCTCAACGCACCTCCCTCCGGGCCCGACATAGATGACGATGTGGTCCACATCACCCGGTATGAGTTTCCCGATCAGGCGCCAGAACTGCCCGGTGATGTCCGCGCCGCCCCCGTCGCTGGTACAGAGAAGGTCACCCGTCTGGACCCTCAGGCCTTCTATCTCGTAGGTGTGGATCACGATTCCCTCTCCGTTCCGACCGGCGCTGGCACTCTTACTACCACGTCGTCTGCTCCATCGTCGCGTATATGGGGCGCACAACGTTTGCCAAGACATATTCCTGGTGAGCCTTGACCGCCTCCTGGAACTTGAACCAGTGGCTTTCCCTGTAATTGTCCTTCCACACCCACCTCGTCTGGGTCCCCGGCGCCGTATCCCCTCCCCCGGAGGTGTCCGCGGTCGTGAAGCCGACGGCGTCCTTGAACCAGGCGTCCTCGTCGTACTTCGTGAACTCTCCGCCGATGAGGGCCTTGTAGTTCCTGACACGCTGTGTCTTCGTACTCGTGCTGTCCCCGATGGCATTGCCGAGGTCCGTAATAAGAGAGCTCCTCACGGCATCGTCGGTAAACCGACCCCGATAGAGGTCGAAGAGGCATCCCGCGGCATCGAGAAAGCGTGGCTTGTTGTTAATGGAGGCGTGGCTCGGAACGAGGCGTTTATCCTGCCAGATCTCGTTCGGTATGTCGGGACTGTGCTTTGCGTCCGCATGGCCCACGCTGGGGATGAGCTTCTCCAGGAGTCCCGCCATGTCGTTGAAGCCGTCATCGGCCCCGACAAAGTTCTGGTGGGCGAAGGTGTCGGAGAAGGTGTGGGTCGCTATCCCGATGCGGTAGAGATCATGGAGGCCGAGGGCCTCGGCGAGCACCTTCCTGGCACTTAAGCTGTTGGGAATCGTGTTCATCAGGTGGAGCTTCCCGTCGGCGCGCCTCGCTGAATCCCCTACTATCTCGGTAAGGGAACCGGGGAGGAAGTGGAATACCGGGTATATGCGCATGAGGTCCTTCTGGGGCTTGAGGATGTTGGTGGTCTGGCTGATGTAACGTTCATAGGCGTCGGGGGTATCCTGGCTGATGTAGAAAGGTCCTGTCTTGTCATCGGTGTTGTCATCAGTGTACTGCGAGGAATAGGCGATGACGTGGGAATCGTTGGAACTGAACCCCGCCCTCCTCGCGATGATGTAGGTCATGTAATAATGGAACTCTATGTCCATGGTGGCCTCCTTACACTTATTTCAACAACTATAGCGTAATCCCTTCCCTATTGCCAGAGACCGGTGGCCCTGGTGGTCTCTATGCTGTCCTGCAGTTCCTTCTCCAGGCCCGAAAAGAAGTCGAGCCCTGTCTTTTCCTCAACGTCCCTTACGGTGACGATATACTGGGGCAGGTCCTGTGTCTCAAGGGCCTTATTCGGCATGACGAAGGCTATGGCCTCCTGCCTGCCGGGGTCATAAACGATCTTGTAAACGTGGGAAGGGACCGCCACCTTGTTCTTCCCGATCGTCTTCGTGATCCCGCCGTCATATATGGGACCCGTGTAGATGAAGAGCTCTCCCCTGTCTATCGCCCAGGTACGGACCCGCTCTTCGAGGGCCTTCCAGATCCCCTGATTCATTTTCTTGCCCACCTGGGGGACCATGTTGGAGAGGTAGAAGCACTCGATCATCGCCTGCTTCTCCCAGCGCATGTCGGCGGCCGGCGCCATGTGACCCCTGTCGTAACCGCTTTTCCGGTAGTCGGAGAGTCCTGCACGTCTTCCCTTCTTCAAGCCGGGGTCAATCCGGAACGACCCCTCTTCCCGTGGCACCACTGCGCTCGTCGCTTTTTCCCCGGTGACGCGCTCCGCAACCCATATGGGTGTCTTACGGACGGGGTCGTGGGCAAGGAGGTGGCCGGTACGGCAGAGGAGATCTCCGTCCTGTCCGGGAACACCGAGCCGGGCATATTCCGCACAGTCCTCAAGGGGACCGGAAAAGGTTGGGGATATGAGGAGAAGGAAGATGGAAAGGGAAAGCAGGACGGAACGTAGTTTGAAACGCATGGAGGCCTCCGAGAAGCAGTGGGCTCCGATGGGCCTGCATGTATTACGAATTTACTCGCCCCTGTATCGACTATATTGTCCAGAAGACAGGGGGTGGATTGCAAGAAGAAAGTTAGCTGGTACACCTACAACTGGTGTACCGCCTGTTTGCCGGCTGTGTGCGGATTGCCATGCGAAAGCTGTTATGCTGAATCTTCTCCGTCCAACACTTCCCTGACGGTCTTTGCAATCTCTGCCTTTGTAAGGGGCTTCATTGCAAAGCCCCGGATGCCTGCGGCTTTGGCAGAGTCCGCATCGACGAGATGGCTGAAACCTGTGCAGAGGATAATGGGCATATCGGGCCTGATGGCGAGAATCCGCTGTGCCAGTTCCACCCCCGTCATCTCCGGCATGGTCTGATCGGTAATCACAAGGTCGAAGTTGGAGGGATTCTCCTGGATAAGTGCCAGGGCTGCTTCGCTGCTTCCCTGGCCTGACACCGTGTAACCGAGTTTCGCAAGAAGCTGCTGGCCCATCTGTAAAAGGGCCTCTTCGTCATCAACAAAAAGGATACGTTCGGTACCGGTGGGCAGGGCCTCTTCTTTGACCCTGACACCAGCGGCCAGTTCTCCGGTGATCTTCGGAAAATAGACCGAGAACGCGGAACCTTTACGGGGTTTGCTCTTAACGGTGATGTAGCCGCCGGACTGATTTACTATGCCCATGACAACCGAGAGACCGAGACCCGTTCCCTCACCGACTTTCTTCGTGGTAAAGAAGGGATCGAATATCCTGTCCTTGATCTTTGCAGGGATGCCTATACCCGTGTCACGGATCGTGAGCTTCATATAGAGGCTCGGCTCAGTGTTCGGAGAGTTGCCATTTGATGGGTCGACGCTGGAATCGGAGAGTTCGATAGTAAGAGTGCCGCCTTTTTCCAGCATGGCCTGGTACGCGTTGGTGCAGAGATTCATAATCACCTGTTGAACCTGGACCGGGTCTGCCAGGATAATCCACGATTCGTTCGTAACATCGACATTCATTTTGATTGTCGTCGGTATGGATGCCCGAAGAAGTTTGGCACTCTCTTTGACGATGATGGAAAGCTGGAAGGGCTCCTTCTTATGCTCCGTCTTGCGACTGAAGGTAAGCATCTGCTTTACGAGGTCGCGGCCGCGTAAACCTGCCTCCAGAACTTTCGAGGCGTGGCGATGACCGGGATTCCCTTCGGGTAAGTCATCCTGTATCAGCTCCGTGAAGCCGATGACGGCACCAAGAAGATTATTGAAGTCGTGGGCGATGCCTCCGGCGAGAGTGCCTATGGCTTCCATTTTCTGGGACTGGCGGAGCTGCTCCTGCATCCGTTTACTCTCAGTGATATCGGTGGCAGTACCGAACCATTCGACGATTTCACCATTTTTAGCAAGGATGGGGATGGCCCGCGAGAACGTCCAGCCCGGGGTTCCGTCTACACGCAGAACCCGATGTTCCAGTTCAAAAGTACTTTTGGCCCTGATGGCTTTGTTGATTGCCGCTCTCACCTGAGCGCGGTCCTCCCCAGGAATGTATAGCTCGTACCAGGCGGTGCTCGATGTTTCCGTATCGGGGATAAAATCCCTACCCTGGAGTTGTAGCATTTCGGTCCAATCCGGGCTCATGCTATAGACGGCATCAGAACTGGCTGTTACGAGTGCTCGAAATCTTTCCTCACTTTTTTGCAGCTCGGCGTTCATCTTCGATATCTCAGCTGTCCTCTCCTCAACACGTTGTTCCAGTTCGTCACGCGACTTGCGAAGTTCCTCCTCCATCAGCTTGCGTTCGGTGATGTCTCGGAAGAAGACAGTCAATCCTCCCGGTAATGGATAACAATGGCATTCCAGCCACAGATTCAGCGGGTCGGGGTAGTATTCCTCAAAGTGAACCGGCGTATTGGTATCGACCGCCCGGTGGTACTCCTTGTAGAAATTGGAATGAGTCGCATGAGGAAAAAGGTCCCACACACGCCCTCCGATTAGGTCCTCCCGCTTCATGCCAAGCATCTGTGCCCCTCTTTGATTGAAATAGTTGTAGGACCAGTTCCGATCAAGCGAGAGAAAGCCGTCGGTTATACTCTCCAGCGTAGCCGTGAGCCGCTGTTCCGCTTGCTTGCGCTCGGCGATCTCGGCCTGCAAATGAGCAGTTCGCTCCTCGACCTTCTTTTCGAGGAGGTCCCGGTTCTTCTCCAGCATCGCCTGAACACGCTTCTGTTCAATCAGATTGGCGGTCACTATGGAGAAGGTCTCTGCATCGTTAAGTGTTAGCAGATTAGCGGAGAGAGCGACGGGCACTCGTTTTCCATCAACGGTTTTGAGAGAGAATTCCCCCGTGCAGGCCTCGGCCCTGCACTCCTTGAGCATCGCTTCGAGCGATCGACCCTTTGGGGCTGCAATAAAATCGTAAAAAGAAATGCCGATGATCTTGTTAAGAGGCATCCCGACGAGGTCCGAGAAATGCTTGTTGCAATAAAGGATCGTCCCGTCGGCCGCTATAGTGAGGGCACCTTCGGACATGGTCTCCATGAGGGTGCGATACGGCTGGTCAGGGCCTTGAAGGGTGAACACCTGCTGTCCCCCGTCTGGTCCGTCAATAACGAGTGCATCGACCTCGTTTCCCTTGATAGCCCGGATAGTTTCTTCGAGCTCCTCGAGACGCGACTGCGCCGTCGTCAGTTCGCTCTCGAGCTCTTGGTAGGTCCTTCTTTTACCCATGGTTATTTTTTGTCAGGCTCCGGTTTGACCTCGTCCTTAGGTTTGAGGTCGAGACCGACAAGGATGCGTTCCACGTCCGCCAGATTGCCGATAAACCTGCGCAGGGGCTGCGGCAGTTTCTTAACGAGCGTTGGTGCTGCGATGATCTGTTCCCCTTTGGCAAGGGCCGGCTGCTGGTAGATGTCGATCACCTCCAGTTCGTAGCGGCCCTTCAGGTGTTCCTCGCAGATCTTCTTGATATTATGATCGACTCGGTAGATCGCGGGGTGGCTCCGGCCACGTAGAGGCGCAGCACATACTTCTTATCTTCCGAACCCTTTATTGCTTCCTCAAAGATCTCTATCTGATCGTTGATTTTTTTCTTCATGTTGAACTCTTATTTTTTATCAGGAACGGGGCGAATGTCAAGACCAACGAGAACCCGCTCGGTTTGGGAAAGATCCCCGATAATTTTTCTTACCGGTTCGGGGAGTTTTCTCACGAGTGTAGGAATGGCGAGGATCTGATCGCCCGCTGCAAGGGTGGGGTCTCTAAAAGGTCGATGATCTCGATCCTATACTTGCCTAAGAGGTGCTCGTCGCAGATCTTTTTCAGGTTCGCAAAGGCGGCAAGCGATTTCGGGGTCTGTCCTGCAACATAGAGTTTGAGCTGCCAGAAATCCGGATTTTCTTCGGGATTCTGTGATTCTTGTTTTTTCATCCGATCACTCCTCAGCTGTCCCTTGTATCTTCTGTTATGCCCGACTTAATCCGGGTGCATCTTCCAATATAAGACCGTCTGCCGTAAGGCGGTATTCCATGGACTGGTTCACGTGGCCCATGCCCCTCGACTTGACGATGGTGAGCGTTCTGCTGCTTTCGCCATGAATGTCGATCTGCTTGAGCATTATCCAAGCATCCATGAGCGAAGAAACGCCGGCTGCCGTCATCTCAAAGCCCCCTGGTTCAACGAGGCTCGTGAACAGGCATGTCACCTGCTTCATTTTCAGAAAGTCGATGAAGCGTGTGAATATCGATTTAACGTCCCCCTCTACCCCCACGGAGATGAGGTTCGTCATGGGGTCTAGAACGACTGCATGAGGTTTAAATTCGGCGACCATTTTCATCATCTGGAGAAGATGCATCTCAAGCCCCAGTTGAGAGGGCCGCTCGGACCGAATGATAAGGCTTTTATCGTTTATGCACGGTTCGAGGTCTACCCCGGCCTGGCGCATGTTTCTCAAGATCTGTTGCGGGGACTCTTCAAAGGCAAAGTAAATGACCCTTTCTTTTCTCTTGCAGGCGGCTACCGCAAATTGGGCCGCAAGCGTAGATTTCCCGGTACCTGCCGTGCCCGAGACAAGAAGGGTCGAGCCGACGTAATATCCCTTGCCTTCAAACATGGCGTCAAGCCCGGGGATACCCGTCGATATCTTTTCCAGCGGTGCGTCCGCGATAAGGCCTAAAGAAGTGATGGGAAGTATCGAAATGCCGTCTTTATCGATGAGGAAGGGGTACTCGTTGGTGCCGTGGTATGACCCGCGGTATTTCACGACCCGGAGGCGACGTGTCGATAACTGTTCGTTGACCCTGTGGTCGAGAAGTATTACGCAATCTGCGACGTATTCCTCAATGCCGTAACGGGTGATGGAATCCGTTCCCCGCTCCCCGGTCACGATGGCGGTGACCCCTTTTTGCTTCAGCCAGCGAAACAGGCGCCGAAGCTCTGCCCTCAGGATGTTTTCATTGGCAAAGGAAGAAAAAAGGACTTCGATGGTATCGAGAACGACCCGTTTCGCCTGTATGGAGTCGATCGCATAACCCAGACGGACAAAGAGGCCTTCGAGGTCGTATTCCCCGGTCTCGTCGATCTCGGAACGTTCCAGATAAACGTAATCAAGGGCGAGCTTCTTTTCCTTCACAAGGGTGTTCAGATCGAAACCCAGGGAGGACACGTTCGTCGCAAGTTCTTCTGCGGTTTCCTCAAATGCCATGAAAACGCCCGGTTCATTGAACTCGGTAGCACCTTTAACGAGGAACTCGAGGCCTATCAGCGTTTTACCGCTGCCTGCCGCGCCCGTGATGAGGGTTGGGCGGCCCCTCGGGATACCCCCCAGGGTGATCTCGTCGAGGCCCTGAATACCTGTCGGGCATTTTGCGAGTTGGAAGTGGTCCGGTGATTTTTTACTCGGCAATTTTATCCTCCTATTCTAATCAATTAAACAAGGGGATGAATACAATAGACGACAATTGAAGGCTGATTTTAACAACGAATTTATGCGACTGTAAAGAAATATTTTACGTAAGTCAGCCGTCTTCATGCGAATCTAGGACGATTCCGTGCGATTGGATGTCCGTCTCATTTTGCAAAAAAAGACTTCAATAAAAATACTTTTTCTCAATAAACAATCTTTGAATGTCCATTTAAATATGTCGTCATTACTCGTTATTGTGATGACAGAATTTACGGGTATCCTGGGGTATCCTGATTATTCAAGGGGGGGGCAACCATGGATGCAAATACAAACAGGGTGGTCTATAAAGAAAGATACGGTAGATGGGTGAATAAACTCGAATGTGCCGATGAACCATGCAGCGTACACTATACCGAGTTTTCGGCGATCGCGTCAGCCAAAATGATGCTTCGTAAACAAGGTGGGGGCACACTTATCATCCGTGATCATAATGGCCAGATAAAGGAAAGAATGGAAATAAATCCTGACAATGTGGTCTCCGTCATGAGGACAGAGGGCGGGTTCAAATAAAACAAAATGTGGCATCCCGGCATACTGAACCTGGCAAAACTGTGAGGGTTTGACATGGTTAGGAAATTGTATGGTTTTACCCCGAACGGCGAGATGGCATTTGTAAATCTGACCGGGGATGGAAGCGGTCTGGTGATGGCTTTTTAGGTGACATGGCTTAAATTCCTCTTGATTTGTTTCTTTTTAGGTTTCAAATCAAGGCCTATTAATATCTTCTCGGTGTCATTCAGATCACCAATGAATTTTTTAGAGGGGGTGGGAATTTCTTGATGAGGGTCGGCACCGCTATTATCTGTTCCCCTTTCGCGAGGACGGGGTTTTGATAGATATCGATCACCTCGAGTTCATAGCAGCCCTTCAGGTATTCCTCGCATATCTTCTTGATATTCTCAATTGCGCGGCTTGACCTTATAGAGATTCCGGCGATGTACAGACGGAGCAAATACACCGGCTGTTTCGATACTTTTACGGCATTCCTTAGATGTTTAGTTTTAAGTGCCAATTCATAAAGAGTATACACAGGTACCGGGTAATTATCATTCGGGATTGTTACTTGGATAATACTTAGTTAAATCAAGTATAAGACTATGGAATTGACAGTAAATAAGACCGCAGATTTAATTTCTTCTGGTCTAATCCCAGTTTCTTTCTGATATTGTATCGATGACCCTCCAGCGTTCGCGGGGATATGCCCAGTAATTCAGCAGCTTGTTTCGCTGTCTTACCGATCTTTATATAGGAGACAATCTCAATTTCCGTCGGAGTGAAGCCAAAAGTATGCAGTGTCCTGATGATCGGTGACGTTATCTCCATCAGGTTGTCTTCAATGACACCGATAATGCTCTCCTGTGCTGCGTCCAATCGGGTTTTTTTCAATTTTGCCACGTGGGGCAGGACCAGCTCTTCAACGTTCGTGCGGATATTTGATTCAAGGCTAATTTTGTCTTCTTCCCTTTGCTTCAGCAGGACCCGAAGGGCCGTGTTCACTTCTTCGAGGGCGTGCGACTTAGCATCCAGGCCTGCCTCCGCCTTTTTACGCCGGTCAACCTCGCTGAGAAGTTCGTGACGTTCCATCTTCAGGCGTACGTTTATCCGCCTCTGTATCTCCTCCGCCTGCTTGCGTTTGGTAATGTCGATAAAAGCGCTCACAGCACCGGTGATGCTTCCATCGGGGCCCTTAAGCGGGGTGGCGTTACCACGAATCGTGCGCTTGGTGCCATCTGTGAAGACAAGGTCTAATTCACAGTCCCGTACTTCATCACCCCGGGCCGCTTGTTGGACGGGAAGCTGATCGACTGGTATTTCTTTCCCGTCTCGCATGATCCGGTAAGTCGCGGGCACGGCTTTGTCGTTCCTTGGAATCCGCAGTAGTTCCTCCGCCTCGCGATTGCCCGTGATGTGAAGGGAGTCTGGGTCATGGACGATGAAGACGGGTGTTGGTATAGCCTCCAGCCAATTCCTCCGCCCGCACGCGTTCACGGTGCTCGCTGTCGCGCAGCGCTCGTGTCCTCTCTTCCACGCGTTGTTCAAGTTCGTCGTTCGCTATCCTGAGGTCCTCCTCGGCAAGTTTTCGGGCCGAAATGTCGGTTACAACGATGCTCGTGTGGCTGTGGTCTCGAAATTCGGGGCCTCCCGCAAGGTGGGTATAGAGCGTCTTGCCGGATGATGTCGCGAGCGAAAGCTCTGTTGTACACATCTCTACGCGGCAAAGATCAATAAAGCCTATAAAGACCTTCCGACATTCATCAGGCACGAGGTCGAGGAATGAGGAACCAATAAGCTGTGCCATGGGAATACCGTGTCATCACCAGTGTTAAAAGTACCTAAATCACCGGAATAAAATGTCCCCTCGATGAACTATTCCGGTATACGCTCTGCGGATAGATTTTTATCCCGGAGGGTATGCCGATGCTCAGAAAGGAGGACTGGATGGAGATCAAGGAACTGGCAGAAAAAGGCATCTACAAAAAGGATATCGCAGAGGAGTTGGGAGTCAGCCCGAAGACAATAACCCGGGCGCTTGCCCGCCAAGATGCTCCCTCGGGAGAGCGTCCGAATGCACGTTACAGCAAGCTCGACCCCTTCAAGCCGCTTATCGACAATCTTCTGTCCCAGGGGGTGTGGAACGGCAAGGTCATACTCGAGGAACTCAAGGCAAAAGGGTATACGGGCGGTTCCACGATCATCAGGGATTATATGAAGCCCCGGCGGTCCTTACGTCCTTCCCGGGCTACGGTGAGGTTCGAGACCCCGCCCGGCCACCAGCTGCAGCATGACTGGGGCGAGATAGTAGCCGTCGTCGCCGGGCAGCGTCAAAAGGTTTATTTCAATGTCAACACGCTCGGCTTCTCCCGCCGCTTCCACTTCTGGTGCACCGATGCGAACGACGCCGAACATACCTACGAAGGGATAATCCGGGCATTCGAACATTTTGGAGGCGTCACAAAAGAGGTGCTCGTCGACAACCAGAAGAGCGCCGTCATCGAGAACCGGGTCGGACAAACCGTGAAGTTCAACGAACGCTTTATCGACCTTGCCGGCCATTACGGGTTCACCCCTAAGGCGTGCCGCCCCTACCGGGCGAGGACAAAGGGTAAGGACGAGAGAATGGTGGGATACATCAAGCACAACTTCTTCGTCCGCTACCGGTCCTTCGAGAGCTTCTCTCATATGAACCAGCTCGCAGAATTATGGCTTGCAGGGGAAGCGGACGCACGGCTTCACGGGACGGTAAAGGAGATCGTTAAAGAACGCTTTCTGCGCGAGGCTCCGGTTCTTGGCCCCTTGCCGGCCGTCCGCTACGACACGTCCTATTATGAAACACGCCTTGCCTCCTGGGACGGCTACGTCGATATGAAGGGTAACCGTTACAGCATTCCCGACAACCTTCGGGGCCGCCTCGTTACGACACGGCTTACCCTCGACGGGTTATTATCCGTCTATGACGGAGAAACGATCGTGGCCGAGCACAGGCTCAAGGACCGCACGCAGGGATGGGCGACCCAGGCTGAACATCATGCCGCGCTCTGGAAGTCCCTTAATGTCGAGCGACGGGACCTGTCCGTATACGAGGAGGTGGCGCAATGCAACTAGAAGGCCTCCTTGAGAAGATGAAACTGGAACATTTGACGGTGCAGCTCGATGCCGTCTGCGAGCAGGCTGCTAAGAAAGACCTGGGCTACCGGGAGTTCTTAACGGAGGTCCTCGCGACCGAATGGAATGGCCGCCACCGCAAGGGAATCGAGTTCCGCCTTGCCCTCGCGCGTTTCCCCTGGGTCAAGACGCTCGAGCAGTTCGACTTCTCGTTCCAGCCCTCCGTTGATCGGAAGGTGATGCGGGAACTGTCGGGTCTCGGGTTTGTGGACCGGGGAGAGAACGTCATCATGCTGGGCCCGCCCGGCGTCGGCAAGACGCACCTCGCGATAGCGCTCGGCATCAAGGCGATCGAGGCGGGCCACAAGGTGCTCTTCCTGACCCTCGAGTCAATGCTTACGCGGCTTACCCGGGCACGGCTCGAGAACAGGGTGGAGAGGCAGATCCAGCAGTTCGTCTACCCGAAGGTGCTCATCATCGACGAGATGGGATACCTCCCTATGACAAGAGATGAAGCAGGGTTGTTCTTCCGGCTCCTGTCGAGACGGTACGAGAAGGCGGCGACTGTCATAACCTCCAATAAGAGCTTCGTCGACTGGGGCGAAATCTTCAACGACCAGGTGCTGGCAACGGCGATACTCGACCGTCTTCTGCACCATTGCACCACGCTCAATATAAAGGGGGAAAGTTACCGGCTCAAAGAGAAACGAAAAGCGGGCATCCTGGGTCTGTCGACCAAAGCCCTGGAGCCGAAACCCGAAGAGGACGCTGAGAACGAAACCCTGTAACGGCAAAAAGAGGACATTTTATTCCGATGAAAAAGGGACATTTTATTCCGGCAAAAAGGGGACAAAGAAGATTGGTGTTGACACCGCAGACCACACCGCGCCTGCAGT
>DHVP01000037.1 GCA_002412715.1 Deltaproteobacteria bacterium UBA5205 | reverse complement strand
TTCAAGACGCTTGCGTTCCGTGACGTCCCGTATCGATTCTATGGCGCCGATCCTGTTCCCATCCATGTCGAAAAGGGGTGCCGCCGCGCCCCAGAGGTGCCGTGGTTCCGCGCCGCCCGCCATTCTTACCCGGGCTTCGGCATACAGTTCGTGCCCCGACTGCCTCATGAACTGGTATTTGTCTTCCAACCCGGGATACTCCCCCTGGACGGCATCGATGAGCATGGGTCGCTTTTCTCCATAAAACGCCTGTGCATATGCAAAATCACCCTTGCCCAGCATGTCCTGCTTTTTCTTTCCCGTCATGGTCTCCATGGCCCGGTTCCAGGCAATGATCTTCTTGTCGTTGTCGATGACAAGGGTCGCGTCGGGAAGAAAGTCTATGATATCGAAAAGCCTCCTTCGTTCCGCCTCGAGGGCTTGAGAGGTCAGTTCCATTTCAGTTATGTCCCGAAGGAATGCGAGTGTCACGGGCTCTCCCTGGAGGACCATGCCCGTTGCCGACACCTCGATAATGATGACCTTTCCATCTGCCCTTAACCCTCTGAACTTATACTGGGCCGGCTCGCTGCGGCCCTGCTGTCTCCTGCGGTTTCTTTCCATTACCATGTCGCGATCATCGGGATGGAGCCATTTAAAAGGCCGGCCGTTTATTACCTCGTCCCTCTCGTAACCGAATATGTCCAGGAAGCGCTGGTTGACATAGATGTGCCGGTCTCCGGAGAGAATGGCCACACCGTCCTTCATATGTTCGATGACCGTCCGGTACCGTTCCTCGGTTTCGAGCAGGATCTCCTCGGTATGCCTGCGCTCCGTTACGTCCCGCGCGATACCGCAAACGCCGGTGGTCCGCCCCGTGTCGTCCCGCATGGGTACCTTGATGACGTGGGTGATCACGGTGCGTCCCCTGACGGGTATGCTGTTCTCCGTCTCGACCGTTTCACCTCGCAGGACCCGCCGGTCATGGTCCTGGATCCATCCGGCCGTTTCCTCGTCAAAAAGCTCTCTGTCTGTTGCACCGATCAGTTTTTCCGCCGGTATTCCCACAAGTTCCGCCATGGCGGGATTGACGGCGACGTATCTCAGATCCCTGTCCTTGATGAACATCGTGTCCTCTGTCGCTTCAAAGAAAGTACGGAATCGCTCCTCGCTCTGAAGATGTGTTTCCATCCCTTTCTCCGGCGTGATGTCCGCCATGATCCCCCTGAGGCCGGTACTGCCGTCGGGGAAGATAACCGGGGAGGAATAGACCATGACAGGGAACTCGGAGCCGTCTTTTCGCCTGATGGTGTAACGGGAGGGGTCGGTGAGTACTCCCTCGGTCTTGCGGCGGAAACGGTCCATTGCAGCCTGGCGCCTCTCGCGACTGACGAGATCGAAAATTTT
The DNA here is from genome assembly GCA_002412715.1 of Deltaproteobacteria bacterium UBA5205. Classification (GTDB taxonomy): domain Bacteria; phylum Desulfobacterota; class Syntrophorhabdia; order Syntrophorhabdales; family Syntrophorhabdaceae; genus Delta-02. The sequence continues at coordinate 70,237 of DHVP01000037.1, read as the reverse complement.
CATTCCATGAAGCTCTTCACTCCGGTAGCCCAGCGCCTGGCACCCGGCTTTGTTGATGTAGCTTATGGTACCGTCGCGATCCGCTTCAAACACTGTTTGAGGCAGAAGATCGAAAGAGTTCATGTGCGCCCCCGGAGAACGAGGCGTTTTATTCCCTTGTGGAAACTGGTGGAGCCTCCCATGCTAACCCCCTTTAACATATCTGTGCTTATGATATGCTGTTTACACAATTATCGGCAATAGGGGAAAACCCTGAATTTTTGCTAATGTTTAGCCGGTATCAGCGAAACCCTGACATTGCGTAGACATTCGAATTCTTGATATTAGTATTGGCAAGTGATACGGTCAATTGAGCGACAGATCATCCTCTTTGGGGATTGGGATTGGTTTTGAATGATCGTCCCAGGAAATACGCCCGCTGGATCCATGGCGCCAGTCTCTACCGCCGTATGTTCTGTTCCGAACAGAAACAGGATCAACGTTGACAGGACGTTAGCAGACTTCCCGAAACTCCCCCGCCTCCTTCTCTCCCCGTGTGCTGTAACTTATTGATATTCCGTGGTTTGTACTGGCGCGCCCGCCGCGATTCGAACGCGGGGCCTTTGGCTCCGGAGGCCAACGCTCTATCCAACTGAGCTACGGGCGCTTGGAAGGGTTACATTATACCATATAAAGGACTGGTGCCAAGAGTTTTTCGCCGAATACACGGGTGGGCTCTTCCCTTTTTTGTGTTGCCCGTGATATGCTTCTTTCCACGAACACACAAGACCATCTATGAGACAGAAAAGAAGGCATATCACTTATCTTATCGGTGCCGGCATAACTGTTATCTTCGTTCTTCTGGCCCTCGTCAGGTTCGTTCCCTTCGAACGGCTCGAGATGCTTCTCTACGACCTTCGCTATCAGCTTCGGGGCATGGCACAGGCACCCGGCCAGATCGTTGTTGTCGGCATCGACGACAGGAGCCTCCAGGCGATCGGCAGGTGGCCGTGGAACCGGGACAAAATGGCCGATCTCGTCGACCGGATGAACTCCATGGGGGCACGGGTCATCATGCTTGATTTCATCTTCAGCGAGTCTTCGCCCCATGACGATAGACTGGCCGCCGCAATGAAGGTGAGGGGAAATGTCGTCCTGCCTTTCGTTTTTGATTTTGAAGGGAACGCGCCTCAAAAGGTCGATGACGCCCTTCTCGATAACGCCTTCATGGTCATCAGGAAGGAAAACCTCTTCAGGATCCACGGGCCCATCACCGCAAAGGGCGTTCTCCTGCCGGTACCGGCTTTTTCTGCAAACTCCGCTGCCATGGGCTACATCAATATGCTTCCCGACCAGGACGGAAAACTCCGCTGGGAAGCCCTTGTAGTCTCCTATATGGACCAGCTTTATCCCTCTATCGACCTTCAGGTTGCAAGACTTTACCGCGGTCTTTCCCCGGCGGATATGAGCGTGGAGGCTACGAATTCGGTTGCACTGGGCAAGACCGTCCTTGCCACGGATCCCTTCGGAAGAATGCTCATCCCCTACTACGGTCCCCACAATACCTTTCCCGTGATTTCCGCTCTCGACGTGCTGGAAGGAAAGGCGAACCCTTCGTCGATCCGGGACAGGATCGTCCTCATCGGTCCCACGGCGGTAGGTATCCACGACAAGATCGTCACTCCCGCATCGGCGATCATGTTCGGTGTTGAAAAGCACGCCAACATGATCGGGGCAATCCTTGAAAACCAGAATATCCGCTTCGTCGGGCGTATGGCCAACATTCTCATCATCATCCTTATGGGTACGATCTTCACGTTACTCATCGTACGCATGAGGGCCATCGCGGGCGCCTTTTGTGCCGCTCTTTGCATAAGCGTCCTCTTCGCCGCCGGCTACTTCCTGTTCTTTACCTGGAGGTTGTGGATCGATATCAGCTACGCGGGAAACGCCGTTATCGTCATCTATTTCGTCTCCACCGCCTTCCGTTATGCGACGGAAGAACGCTATGCCAGACAGATCAGGAGCATGTTCTCCAGCTACGTGACGGAGAAGATCGTCAACGAATTGATCAGGAACCCTGAACTGGCAAAACTAGGCGGGGAGCGTCGTGAAGTCACAGTCCTCTTCTCTGACGTAAAGGGTTTCACCACCTTCTCCGAACACCACTCCCCGGAACAGGTGGTGGCCATACTCAATGAATACCTGACGGAAATGACGAATATCATCATCCGGTGGGACGGTACCCTCGACAAGTTCGTTGGCGACATGATAGTCGCCTTCTGGGGGGCCCCTCTGCGCCAGCCCAACCACGCCGAACTGGCCATCAAATGCACCCTCCACATGAAACAACGCCTGGCCGAATTAAGGGAAGGCTGGCTCAGGGAAGGCCGCGTCCCCTTGGATGCAGGTTTCGGTCTTAACACGGGCGAGGTCGTGGTGGGAAATATCGGCGCCGAGGGCAAGAAGATGGACTACACCGTCATCGGGGACAACGTAAACCTGGGATCTCGCGTCGAGGGGCTTACCCGCAAATACGGCGCAGAGATCATTATCACCGAAGCGACACTCGACAAGGTGCGGGACCTCGTCGCTGCAAACCGGTTCGGTCACCTTCTGATACGGGGGCTCGACATCGTGGCGGTAAAAGGGAAGGCGGAACCGGTCCGCATTTACGAGGTCGCCTCCCTCAGCGAGGGCACCGACTGTCAGGTCATTGAATGCGAAGAAAAAGAGGCAACCGTATTAATGGAAAAATAATTCGCGCCGTCTGGCGCTTCGGCTTTTTCGCTGGAAAACCGTCAGGGACCCGCCACGCCCGGATATACCTTTTCCGAACCGTTGCTTCTAATCTTCCTCCTGGTTTAAACCTCTTTCCATGAAACCCGATTTTCTATTTTGCTGTTCCCGAAGCGGTCCCGGAGATCGACGAGGCCCCAACTGTTCCCGTGGAATGGCCGGAAAATACTATGGGGCTCGGATATGTCCCCACTCCGCTCGGAGCGCTGCCGGAGGTGACCGATCCCGTCCAAGCCGTACCGTTTACACCATTAAGGGTAAAGGTCGCTACGTTTGCGCCGCTGGTGAGCGTGACAGGCGTATTGAGACGTGCCGATAGCGGGGAAGCCGGGTCGAAACTTCCAGTGACCGCACCAAGCCAGACCTGAGGGGCGGTAGCAGAGGGGCCGTAGAATTTCACATTGGTGAGCTCTACGAACATGTTGGGCGAACCCAAAGTGCCCGACAGCACGGGCAGGCTCCCCACAAGAATGTTGGGGGCTGCGATCGGGTCCTGGGTAAGGACGCTGGGCGCCACTCCCGAAGCGTTGCCGTTTATGACTCCCGTTTCGGTGTTTCCAACGATCGTCCCATTCCATGTTCCCGCTGCCGTACCGCTGAAAGTAAATGGTGTGGTACAGGTGCCCACGCCAGTTGGAGCATTGCCGCTGGCTATATTTGCGGTCCAATTCCCCGACATAAGTCCCGTATCCAAATCGCTCGTAATGATCAGATTAGCCGTCATGCCGCTACCCGAGAGAGCCATACCCTTGAAATTCGTACCTGGCGAGTTCCGAATCGACTCATATGTCCCCGTCACTGAATCCGCCTTCCAGGATTGGGGTGTTCCCGTTGCGGTGGGACCGTAAAATTTTACATTGTTAAGCGAAACATTGACGGTTTCAAATGGGTCGTTATACGTGCCGCTGAGGCTTGGAACCACACCTACGAACACATTGGGGATAACCGGCGGCGGCGTGAAAAGAGTTGTCGTAGCAACCGAGGAGGTAAGGCTGGTGAGTTGGACATTAAGATTGCTGTTGCCTGTGCCCGTCGAGGCCGTTGTGTTTTCTGCCTGGGGCGAGCTGCTGCCGGAGCCTCCGACGTATGATACGTTTCCCTGAACGGGACGGGACGGGATACCGCCCGTGCCTACTACGAAGGATACGAAGCCGGCGGTCACGTTGACCACCCTGCCCGGTGCGCTCGGGTTGTAAAAGTAACCCTTGCCTGTCTCAAAGAAAAGGCCCGTTACCATCTGGGCAAAGCCCACGGTCATTCCGGAACCGCGGATGCCGGCCACCGCGTTCGGGGTATGGACCTCGAACTTGTTGCCCTCGGCGAATGAAGATACTTTTTTGACAAATTCCTCGCCGGATACGGCCTGGACCTTGCCGCGGTCCAGTTTCATGACCTGATTGCTTCTGTTTCCTTCATCGGAATACTGGCTGACCTGCACCCGTGTCGCCGGTGCGATCCTGAGGATGTTCTTGTTGATAAATGTTATCTCGGCCCTGCTGTTCGTCTTTGCCCGGTAGATGTCGCCGACATCGACACTGTCACCGAGGGATACGTTCATCACCGACCTCTGCCCGGCCTTGAGGACATCCACCCTTCCTTCTATCCTGGTGATCTTCCCGACAGGAGCAGCCTCGGCGACAATGGTCGAGATAAATAAAAAGCAAAATACGATAAGGAGAAATGCCAGAGATATTCTTTTCATGATCGTCACCCGTTCTTTCCGTGACTGAAATTACTGTCTTAAGTCTGCCTAAACCCGCCGGTACCTAGAACCTGTATTCCACGCCCAGACCGTAAACCTCCCTCGTGTAATCGTAAAGTGCTATATTGGATTGGTTCCTGTAATGATTGTACTGCAGGATAAGATCTGTATTCTTGACGATACCGTAGAGCAGGGCGCAGGAGACACTATAAATATCGTCCCGTCTCTTTTGCTCGAAATAGGTATTGTCATATGTATATTTGACATAGATCGCATCAGCCGATACCTGGGCCCTTAGCGGTCCGATGATCGGATAAAGCAGATCGGCCCCGAACCGGTTCTCGTTATTCACCCAATTCCGCCCTATGGTGTTATCCTGGGCATACGAGTAGCGCAGGGTGAAAAACGCTTTGTTCTCCCTGAAGGTGTAGGTCCACCCGGCACCCCCCGTCATTCTCTCGCCGCTTCTTTCTTCTCCATCGGGAGGTTCGGGGTGAAGTTCGGTATCGAAATACTTCTTACGCATATAACTGAAAAACACTTCGCCGAAACTGTTGGGCGTCGTGATAAAGCGCAGCGTCGGAGTTGCTGACTTTGTTTCGAGGTAGCGCGTCTGGTTCCACCAGTTCAGCTCGTTATAAAAACTGTTGCCCTTGGCACCCTGGAGACTGACATAAGAATAGGTGAGCGGAAGGCTCACGGCAAAACGGCCAAAGGCATAGCCCGGAACGATGCTGAATGTGTTCGTCATATTGTTGTATTCCGTCAGATTGCCGACGGAACCGTCGGAGCGTGTGTAGGTCTTCCCGAAATACCTGTCTGTATAGAATGAATAATACGCCGAGAGACTGAAGGGCGTTCTGAACGAAAACGGCGCTGTGTAACCGATGCGGGCACCGAAATTGAGGGCGCTGTCCTCCTGCCCCGATATCGATTCCGTCATCGGGCCGTCGCCCTTCGTAACGACGTTCGTATCGTACTTATAGCCCATGCCGATACCGAACCGCCACGGCCTTTCACGCTCGGCCTTGTCGGCGACTATCTTTTCGTAATCCCTCGCATAAAGTGCCAGGTCGCTCGCGGGATCCAGGGTGATAGTGGTCCGCAGGCGCTCCTTTGCATCCTTATACTTTCCCTGCTGGGTATAGATGCCGGCTATCTGAAGCTCTGCCTGCTGCGACAGGCGGGGATCGCGGTTTTTGGCCTTCTCAAAAGCTTTGATGGCTTCATCCGGTTTGCCTCTTTTGGTAAGTACCAAACCTTTCAGCAAATACAGGCGAGCCGAATCCAGCCCATCTTTCTCAGCGACCGCGATCCATTTTTCCGCTTCCATGATGTTGTTGGTGTGATAGAGGACATCGATGAGTTCGACAAGCGCGTCATCGACCCGGGGCGTTAAGGTGGCAGCATCCTTGAAGTAGGGCATCGCCTCCTTGTATTTTTCCATGGTCTTATACGTAAGACCCACGTAATAGGCTATCCGGGCCGACCCCTTGTCCGCCGAATATGCTTCCAGAAAATAGGTCAGGGCTTCTTCGTAGTTTTCCTGTCCATACTCCTTGAATCCCTGATCAAACAAAGTCTGACCACCGGCAGGAGAAATCATGGAAACCATCAAACACAGGGCAAACAGGGATGATGCGAGTATTCGTTTCATTAACAAACCCCCGATGCATGATTCTCGACAATTGGGTGTTAAGCTTTATTAACCCATATAGATTTTCTTGGCAAGGAAAAGTTAAGGAAAAAGACGCCCCCTCAAGAACACGTCAAACGGTAAGGGATCCGACCGTCTGAAACCAGGGATTTTCCCCCTAAGCATCCTTGCCCCTAAGCCTCCCTGCACAACGGGGAGCGCTCCATCCCTTTCTCATTAATAACTTGACGGAACATGCCTAAAGCATTATATTACTGACACTTAGAAACATTTTTTGAGTTGGAGGAACAGATGCCTATCTACGAATACCAATGTACAGAGTGTGGAAAAACCTTTGAAATATTCCAGAAGATCAGCGATGAACCACTCACGCAGTGCGAGGTATGCAAGGGAAGGCTCACCAAGCTCATCTCTAATTGTGCATTCCATCTCAAAGGCACCGGGTGGTATGTCACGGATTACAAGAAACCGGTCGATTCCGGCGGCGGGAAGAATGGCAGTAAGCACGTCGAAAAGACGGAAAGTGCGCCTGAGCCTGTAACCGAGACAAAAGCAGAGACCAAATCGGAAAGCACAACTACAACATCGACAGGAGGCGCAGCATGACCAAAGGTGACAAGGTAACATTCTCTTTCGCAAAGAAAAACATGGAAGGTACCGTAGAGCAGGTCTTTCCGAAGACCGTCTACATAAAGGCCGATTTCCCGAAAGACAAGGGAAAGATTGTGAAGAGAAAGATAAAAGACGTGAAATAGGACAGGCTTCAGAAATAATAAAGGCAAGGGATTTTCCGTCCTTTGCCTTTATTATTTCTTAATCAATGGATTTTTTGAGCCCTCGCCCTTGAGCCCGGCCTCTAATAGTAATCCTGCAGTGCCCTTACCCGAAGTTTCCCGTTTTTCATGACCTCTATGGCATTGACTACCGCCTGGGCGCCGGATAGGGTTGTGGTGTAAGGGATTTTGTACTGGACGGCACCGGAACGGATGGCTACCTCGTCCACTTTGGGGTTCCTTCCGCTTGGTGTGTTGATGATGAATTGTATCCCGCCGTTTTTGATCATGTCGACCACGTGGGGCCTTCCCTCGGAGACCTTATTGACGAATGCGACTTCGATGCCGTTGTTCGCGAGCACCTTGCCGGTTCCCTTTGTGGCGCAGATCGTGAAACCCAGGTCGGAGAGTTTCTTTGCAACGAAGACGACGTTTCGTTTGTCCCTGTTCTTCACGCTCAGAAAGACGTTTCCCTGCGAAGGAAGGTCCTGACCGGCGGAAAGCTGGGATTTCAAAAAGGCGGCGCCAAAGCTGGAGTCGATCCCCATGACCTCACCTGTAGACTTCATCTCCGGACCCAGTATGGTATCCACCCCCGCAAACTTGTTAAAGGGGAAGACCGATTCCTTGACGGCGCTGTGGTTCAGCACGATCTCCTTTTCGATGCCCAGTTCCTTCAATGTCTTGCCGGCCATCAGTTTCGCCGCCACCTTGGCCCACTGAACCCCCGTTGCCTTGCTGACGAAGGGAACCGTCCGGCTTGCCCGCGGGTTGACCTCAAGGACGTAGATCCTGTCGTCCTTCACGGCGTACTGTATGTTCATGAGACCTACCACGTTCAGGCCTTCCGCCAACCGGTAGGTATATGTCCGTATCCGTTCTATAACATCGTCGTTGAGGGAGTATGGCGGTAGCGCCGACGCACTGTCACCGGAATGGATGCCCGCCTCCTCGATGTGTTCCATGATACCGGCCACAACGCACAGTGTTCCATCCGCAACGGCATCCACATCGATCTCGATGGCATCTTCGAGGAACTTGTCGATAAGGATGGGTTTTTCAGGTGAGGCCTCTGCCGCTTTTACCATGAAGGATGCCAGGTCCTCATCGTTATAGACGATCTCCATCGCCCTGCCGCCCAGTACGTAGGACGGCCTGACAACTACGGGAAAACCGATTGATGCCGCAATCTCCCGGGCCTCTTCAAAAGACGTGGCGATACCGTTGTCGGGCTGGGTGAGTCCCAGTTTCTTGAGGAGCGTTTTGAACTTGTCCCTGTCCTCGGCGACATCGATGCTTTCGGGCGTCGTTCCGATGATCTTCACGCCGGCCTTTTTCAACGCCGTCGCAAGGTTCAAAGGGGTCTGCCCGCCAAACTGTACGATGACCCCGTCAGGTTTCTCTCTCTCGGCTATGTCGAGAACATTCTCGAAGGTCAGAGGCTCGAAGTAAAGTTTGTCAGAGGTATCATAATCGGTACTCACCGTCTCGGGATTGCTGTTGACCATGATCGTCTCGTAGCCCAGTTCCTCGAGGGCGAAGGCGGCATGGACGCAGCAATAGTCGAATTCTATCCCCTGCCCTATCCGGTTGGGACCGCCCCCCAGGATCATGATCTTCTTCCTGTCGGAGATGCGTGATTCGTCCTCTTCTTCGTATGTCGAATAGAAGTAGGGTGTATAGGCCTCAAATTCCGCGGCGCAGGTATCGACAAGCTTGAAGACGCTCTTCAGCCCGATCCGGTTCCTCAGGGACCTGATTGCGCCCTCATCGAGGCCGACGATCTCAGCGATCTGTCTGTCGGAGAAACCGAGCCTTTTGGCCTGTTTCAGGAGTTCGGCGCCGAGGGAGGGGCTCTTGCCAGGAAGGGCCGGATCATGCCGGTGTGCCTCGAGCTCCCTTTCAAACAGGACTATCTCCTCGATGTTCTTGAGAAACCACCGGTCGATCTTTGAGATGGCATAGATCTCCTCTATTCCGATGCCGAGTCGAAGGGCGTGCCTTACGTAAAAGATCCTCTCCGCGTTCGGTGTGATAAGCTTTTGCCGCACGTATTCCGGGTCGTCCTTGCCAGGAAGTCGTTCGTGGACAAGACCCGATCTGCCTATTTCCATAGACCTCAATCCTTTTTGCAGGGCCTCCTTGAAGGTCCTTCCAATGGACATGGCCTCCCCTACGGACTTCATTGATACGGTGAGCGTCTCGTCCGCCCCGCGGAATTTTTCAAAGGTGAAACGGGGTATCTTGACGACACAGTAATCTATTGTAGGTTCGAAGGACGCCGGGGTCTGTTTCGTTATGTCGTTGGGTATCTCGTCAAGGGTGTAGCCGAGTGCGAGTTTCGCCGCTATCTTGGCGATGGGGAAACCCGTCGCCTTCGAGGCAAGCGCGGAGCTTCTCGACACCCGCGGGTTCATCTCGATAACGACCATCCTGCCGTCGTCGGGGTCAACGGCGAACTGGATGTTGGAACCGCCCGTTTCCACGCCGATCTCACGGATGATCTTGATCGAGGCGTCGCGCATGATCTGGTATTCCTTGTCGGTGAGGGTCTGTGCGGGTGCAACGGTAATGCTGTCTCCGGTATGGACGCCCATGGGGTCCACGTTCTCGATGGAACAGATGATGACCACGTTGTCGTTGCGGTCGCGCATCACCTCCAGCTCGAACTCCTTCCAGCCTATGACGGACTCCTCGATGAGTATCTCCGTTATGAGGGAGCTTTCGAGACCCCTCATGGCAAGCGCCTCGAACTCTTCCACGTTGTACGCAACCGACGCCCCGGTACCGCCGAGCGTGTAGCTCGGGCGAATAATAAGAGGGAAACCGATCTGCGAGGCGACCGCGCGGGCGTCCTCCATGCTGTGGGCAAGGCCGCTTTTCGGGACTTCGAGGCCGATCCTCTCGATGGCCTCCTTGAATTCCTCCCTGTCCTCCGCTTTTTTGATGGCGCGGTAATCGGCTCCGATGAGTTCGACGCCGTACTTTTCCAGGATACCGCTCTCGGCAAGGATGGTCGCAAGGTTAAGCCCCGTCTGTCCGCCGAGGGTCGGGAGAATGACGTCGGGCTTCTCCTTCTTGATAATCTCTTCGATCACCTCGGGTATGAGGGGCTCGACGTAAACCCTGTCGGCCATATCGGGGTCCGTCATGATCGTGGCCGGATTGGAGTTGACCAGGATGACCCTGTAGCCCTCCTCCCGGATCGCTTTACAGGCCTGGCTTCCAGAGTAATCGAATTCACAGGCCTGCCCTATGACGATGGGGCCCGATCCGATGATGAGCACGCTTTTTATATCTGTCCTTTTAGGCATTGCCTTCCTTTTTGTAAGCCTCCATCATCTTCCTGAACTTTTCGAAGAGACCATAGGAATCGTGAGGACCCGGCGATGCCTCGGGATGGTACTGGACCGAAAAGAGGGGATATGTCTCATGTTCCATGCCTTCGGCGGTGCCGTCATTTAAGTTCACGTGGGTGACCCGGACGGCCTCCCCCTTTATGGATTCGACATCGACGGCAAAACCGTGGTTCTCCGAAGTTATATATACCTTGCCGGTCGATATCTCCTTGATGGGCTGATTGGCGCCGCGGTGGCCGAATTTGAGCTTGTACGTCCTACCACCCAGGGCGAGTCCCAGAAGCTGCTGACCGAGACAGATACCGAAGATCGGCAGCCGGCCGAAGAGCTTTCTTATCTCGGTGATGGCATAGGGAACCGCCTCGGGGTCCCCCGGCCCGTTGGAAAGGAGAACACCGTCGGGTCTCATGGCCATGATCTCCTCCGCCTTAGTGTACGAAGGTACCACGGTGACCCGGCAGCCTTTCCGGTGCAGTATCCTGAGGATGTTCCTCTTGACCCCGAAGTCCATAACCACGCAATGAAGCGCGGCATTGCCCGTGTCGTCCCCTTCTTCGCCGTCAAATTCGTAAGGTGCCCGGCAGGTCACCTCCTGAATGAGATCGATTCCGACGATTCCCCGGGATCCCTTCGCCTTTCTCACAAGATTGTCCCGGTCATGGTCAGCCGTGGATATAATGCCCCGCATGACACCGCGCACCCTGAGGTGGCGGGTGAGCGCCCTGGTATCTATCTCTTCCACGGCAATGATATTGTGCCTGCGGAAATAATCCTCCAGGTTCCCGGTTGCCCGCCAGTTGCTCGTGATCCGCGAGAATTCCCGGGCGATAAAACCCTCCACTTTGGGCGAGTCGGATTCAACGTCATCATTATTAATACCGTAATTGCCGATGAGCGGATAGGTCATGGTCACGATCTGCCCCTTATACGAGGGATCTGTCATGATCTCCTGGTAGCCCGTCATGCTGGTATTGAAGACGATCTCGCCCTCTTTCTCTCCTTCGAGGCCAAAACCCTTTCCTTCGAAGACCGTTCCGTCTTCCAATGCCACGAAAGCCTTCATCGTGTCCCTCTGCAGATCTTCACACAGACACCGCATATGTGATGGCCGATGTTGCGCTCTTTTCTGAATCTGTTCAACATATCATAACATCCAAGGTGGTCGAAGCCGGATGGCTCCGTCTTTATGGCGCCCGCTGGGCAGGCGCTTATGCAGGCTTCACACCCGCGGCAGTCCTGATCAAGTGCCGGGTTGGCGCGAAGAGGCATGTCCGTAAGAACGGTATTGTACCTGACCCGGGCGCCGAAAACGGGATGGACGAGAAGGTTGTTCCGCCCTATCCAGCCCTGACCCGCCATGACTCCTATCTTCTTGTGGTTGATATGGCCTCTCTGGCGCTGCCAGTCCACCACCTGAGAAGCAGCGAAAGGAATTGCCCTGAAGCCTTCCCTTTCTATCGATCTGCCGAGAAAATATCCGATCATGTCAAGCCTGTAGTTCAGCTGGCGGTAATGATGGAGGTACAACTGGGTCGGGCCGTCCCTCAAGGTTTCCAGGACTCCTCCGGATAGTACAATACCGAAAGACACGGCAAATGGTAACTCCCTGGCCGTAAAGTCGCCAATACCGGTGATCTCGTCACCATAGACCGACATATCGGCAATTCCCGAGGTGTCAACCTCAAGATCGTGGAGCCATTTTTCAATCTTCTCATTGTGCTGCATTATTTCCTCTTTCGGGGGCTCAAAGCGTTCCCGTCTTCTTAAAATGGACGAGCAATGCGGTAATCGACGCAGGGGTCACACCGGGTATGCGCGAAGCCTGGCCCAGGGTGCACGGCTGTACCCTGGAGAACCGCTCGACGACTTCCCGGGAAAGTCCGGACACTTCCATATAATTGATATTCCGGGGTATCGTGCGCTCATCCAGCTTTTTAGTTCTGGCAACCATTTCAAGCTGACGGTCGGTGTAGCCGCGATATTTTACATCGACCTCAACCTGGTATGCAACGTCGGCGTCAACATCCTGCAAGCCGTCGTGTATGTGCCTGAGATCTTCGAAGGTGACACCGGACTTCCTGAGGAGGTCCTCGAGAGTCACCGGGTTAATTATGCCCTCGATGCCATTTTTCCGAAGCATCTTCAGGGTCTCCTTTGTGGGCCGCAAGCGCACGGTTCGAAGGAGTGCAAAGACCTCATCAATTCTTCTTCGCTTTTCAACAACCATTCCGTATCGCGCCTCGCCGACAACCCCTATCCCGCGGCCCTTTTCGGTCAGTCTCAGGTCCGCGTTGTCTTCCCGCAGGAGAAGCCTGTGTTCGGCCCGCGAGGTAAACATCCGGTACGGCTCGTCAACACCCTTTGTCACCAGATCGTCGATGAGGACGCCGATGTATGCCTCGTGGCGCCCGAGGACAAAATCGCCGGCACCCCCTATTCTGAGCGCGGCGTTGATCCCTGCCATTAGCCCCAGCGCGGCGGCCTCCTCGTATCCCGTGGTCCCGTTTATCTGTCCCGCGAAGTAGAGGTTTTTCACGAGTTTCGTCTCCAGGGTCGGATAGAGCTGCGTGGGATAGACAAAATCGTACTCTATCCCGTAACCCGGCCGGGTTATCCGCGCCTTTTCAAGGCCCTCGACGGTCCTTACCATCGCCACCTGGATATCGAGCGGCAGGCTTGTCGAAAGACCGTTGGGATAATACTCCACGGTATCAAGCCCCTCGGGCTCGATGAATATCCGGTGCCTCGGCCTCTCGTCAAACCGCACGATCTTGTCTTCGATCGACGGGCAATATCGGACACCCGTGCCCTTGATGACACCCGTGAACAGAGGGGAACGGTTAAAACCCGTGCGGATCACCTCGTGCGTCCTTTCATTCGTATAGGCAAGATAGCAGGGCATCAAACGGTTCTCTACCTTCTTCGTCATGAAGGAGAACGGAACCGGCCGATCGTCGCTTGGCTGAGGCGCCATCTTCGAAAAATCGATGGTCCTGCCGTCCAGCCTGGGACAGGTTCCCGTCTTCAATCTGCCCAGCTGGAAACCAAGCTCGCGAAGATTATCCGACAAGCCCACGGAGGGAATATCGCCCAGTCTTCCTGCTTCGAAGTGTTCAAGCCCGACATGGACGAGCCCTTTAAGAAAGGTGCCCGTGGTGACGATGACCGCCGGCGCCCAAAACCGCTCGCCGAAAACCGTCTCCACGCCCGCCACGGCCCCTTTTTGAGTCATCAGTCTCTGTACGACACCCTGACGTATCGAGAGGTTCCCGGTCTCTTCCAACCTTCTTTTCATCCGCCGCGCATACCGGGCCATGTCTGTCTGTATCCTCGTGGCGCGGACGGCGGGGCCCTTTTTCATGTTCAGGACCTTAAACTGAATGCCCGCGGCGTCCGCATTAAGGCCCATTTCACCGTCGAGTGCATCGATCTCCCTGACAAGGTGGCCCTTGCCGAGACCACCGACAGCCGGGTTGCAGGACATGAACGCAATGTGATCGAGGTTGATGGTCAGAAGAAGCGTCCTGGCGCCCATCCGGGTCGCTGCAAGCGCCGCCTCGCAACCAGCATGACCCGCCCCTATAATTATGATGTCGAAAGTGTCCATTCGTGCTCGTCCGAAAGCCTTATATTGTAGCAGGAATCGCGCATCTTTTCCAGCCGCTTCATCCATATCCTTTTATTATTATTGTTCAATTGTTTCGATCTTCATGATAGGATGGAAATAAGGAGGTATATCCATGGAAGAGAAAGCCATTGGTGTTGTTGTCCGGTATTTTGCCAAGATCGGGGTGGCAGCCATCAGGATCACCGAGGGAGAGCTCAAGGTGGGTGACCGCATTAGAATAAAGGGGCACTCGACCGACCTCGAGGAAGACATCGAATCGATGCAGGTCGAGCATGAGAATGTCCCGAAGGCCGGCGCGGGGACGGACGCGGGCATCAAAGTAAAAGAAAGGGTCCGGGAACACGACGTCATATATCTCCTGACATAGACGGACACTGCTTCCAATATAAGAACGGAGCCTGCCGCTCGACCGTTTCACCGGCACACATGTATCTTTTTGCCGTTCAGAGCTGACAGGCAGGCCCTTCTATGCTATAAAATACGGTAAAGATTCTACGGAAAATGGAGGAACGATGGAAGACAAAGAATTGATGCAGCGTTTCCTGGATGTGTTCGAAACGGCAACCCCCATTCTTGATGACCTTAAAAAAGGATTTTTCGCCCAGCAGGCGGGTCTTATACAGGAGTGCGAGAAGAAATTCGGAGATCTCCTCATTTCGCGCGTTCCCTACGTCGAAAAGATCATCGAGGAAAAGGAGAAGAGCGAGGCTGACAAGAAATACGTAAGGCTTCTCCCCGCGCTGCAAACGATTGCTCTCGCCATCGAAAACCTCATGTACAAGATGGAAGCGAAGGTTGCGTCCAATATCCTTTTCAGCGAAAAGGCGCTTTCAGAGATCCGTGACCTGTATACCATCATGCAGGAACAGTTTCGCGACACGAAGGATTATGTCATCACGAAAAACCCCGGCCTCAGAGATTCCATAAGACAGCATACGGAAAAGATGTTCAAGGCTATCGAAGAGCTGGCCATCGTTCACCAGAACCGGCTCATTACGGGAATATGTATGCCCCAGGCGTCATATCTCTATCTTGACATCACCGATTCATTGAAGAGGATCTCCAGGGGGCTCGTCGATTTTACCGACAAGGTTTAGTGGTTGGGGATTTCTCATCAGGCCCTCGCCCGGTTAATCAGCGGCGGCGACATCTTAAGCAAACTGGCTGTTTTTCCCTTCACGGGAGAGGTTTTTCTCGTGGGAGGGGCGATACGGGAACTCACCCTTGGCAGACAACCGCGGGATTACGATCTTGCCCTGTCCGATGCCGATGACTTGAGGCGTCTTGAGCAGTTTCTCGGCAGGCGGTCATTCCTTCTCGGTAAAAAACCCATCCAGACACACCGGATCGTCACGGAAAAAACGGTCCTTGACGTCACCATCCTGGAAGGGACCATCCAAAAAGACCTCGTCAGAAGGGATTTTACAATGAACGCCATCGCTTTTGATGTACGGCGGGGCTCAATCATCGATCCCCTTGGCGGCCTCGAGGACATCGAACGACGGCTCATCCGGTATCCCCAGCGGGACACCATCGCAAGCGACCCACTGCGAATGCTCAAGGCAGTCCGGCATTTCACCGCTCTTGAGGACTTTGTCCTCGATCCGGAGCTGATCGAGGCCATGACATCATCGAGGGCCCTCATCAAAATAACGGCGCCGGAAAGGGTCAAGTACGAACTGGACCTCATCATGCTTTCAGACGGCGTCGATCGAGGCATGGACATCCTCACGAAAACGGGGCTTACCTTCGAGCTTTTTCCGGAACTTGCGGCCCTTCGCGAAATGGATGTGGAAAAGAGATTCTCCCTGGAGACCTTCGGTCACACCATGCTGGGGTTTTCTTTTCTGCACACCCGCGCCGCACGCTATCTACCCGATCCGCTGTCGGTCAAGGACGTGGGTTATGCCCTCCTGTTTCACGACCTGGGAAAGGCCCATACCTATTCTTACGATTACGATAAAGGACTCGTCCATTTTTTCCATCACGAACGACTGTCGAAGGAAATAGCCGCCATCATCATGGAAAGGCTCCGTTTCAGCACACAGGAAATGAAACGGATAACCACCCTCATAGAAAATCACATGCGCATCTTCCTCATCAGTTCTTCTGACGCTACGGAAAAGGCCGTCAGAAGACTCATCTACAAAATGGGTGATCTCACACCGCAGCTCATTGCACTCACTCTGTGCGACATGTACGGCAGCTCCGGAGGAGAGGAAAATCCTTCGACGCGGCAGGTCATTCAAAATTGCGGCGCCATCATGGCGGCCTGGCATGAATCGAAAGAAGAACCGCTCCCCCGCCTTCTGTCGGGCAACGATCTTCTCGCGGCCGGCTTTAAAGAGGGACCGCTTCTCGGCAGGTGCCTTGACACCGTTCGTGACAAACAGATAGCAGGCGAAATAACAAACCGTGATGAAGCACTGAAGTTTGCCAGGGGATTTTTGAAGAAGAAATGAAACGTTCCGTTACGTCGTTACCGCTGCACACCGGAAGGGCACCTGCGTGGCTTTTTGACAAAATGAAGCGCCTTTGCGGTGCTCTCACCGAGATCATCGTCATGGAGTATGGGACCCGAGAGCTTCTTACCCGGCTTGCCGACCCCCTTTGGTTCCAGGCATTGGGGTGCGTCGTCGGTTTTGACTGGCATTCGAGCGGCCTGACAACGACACTTTGCGGTGCTCTGAAGGAAGGCCTGACCACGCTTGGCGATGACGTGCCGCTGGCCGTATGCGGGGGCAAGGCAAAACGCGCCATCAAAACGCCTGATGATATCCGGCATTACGGTGAAAGATGGGGCATCGACGTCTCCGATATGATAACAATGAGCAGGCTTTGCGCCAAAATAGACAACACCGCCGTTCAGGACGGCTACAGCCTCTATCACCACACATTCATCTTCACGCCCGACGGCTCCTGGGCCATCATCCAGCAGGGAATGTCGGGTGAAAAGAAAGATGCCCGGCGCTACCAATGGCTCTGGCGTGACAATCTCGATATCATGTCAGATCCTCACACGGGCATCACCTGCGACCGCACGCAGGAAGTCCTTAATTTCGTTGCCGGTCAGAGCCGGGAAGCAAGAAACGCGATCGTTGATTTTGCTGCGGAAGACCCCGACAAGATGACCGAGACATGGCACGACGTCGCCCTGGCCATGCCGAAGCGCCACTACATATCGGCCGGTGATGTCAACACGGGGCGCCTCGTAAAGGCCTTTAAAGCAATCCATGAGGCACATCCTCAATCTTTCAGAGACCTCATCGAAATACGCGGCGTCGGTCCAAGGACGATGGGCGCCCTCGCCCTTGTGTCGGAACTGGTCTACAACGCGCCGCCGAGTTTTAAGGATCCCGCCCGCTTCAGCTTCGCCCACGGCGGAAAGGACGGATACCCCTTCCCCGTCGACAGGCCGACCTACGAACATTCCATCGATTTCCTCAAAACCTGCATAGACAAGGCAAAAATGGGCGACCGCGACAAGATGGACGCCTTCAGGAGAATGGCAAAAATCTGAGAAGCGAAACGCGAAACTGTCTTTATCTTATCGGAAAGCTTTTCGACTCTTCAGGGTCCGTAAATGCGGGATAAGATAAGGAGACACCGAGGACGCAGATAAAACGCATCACATCCCGCCTGTCCATTCCTTGAATTATGTTCACAGGAGAAGTATGGGGGCCTCGACCATTGACAAACAGAATAGAATAATTAGATTGAGTAAGATTTTAGAGCTTTTAAAAAGGAGACGGCCATGTTGATCATCGAAGATCTCCAGGTAGAACTGGCAGGCAGGACCCTTCTCAAAGACATCGATCTCCAGATCAGGCCGGGGGAGACTCATATACTCTTCGGTCCCAACGGGTCCGGTAAAACGTCCCTTCTCATGACGATCATGGGTTACCCCCAGTATGTTGTCAAGAAAGGAAAGATCACCTTCGGGGGGACGGACATCACCCATGCCCCCATCAATGAACGCGCAGCCCTCGGCATAGGCATGTCCTACCAGCGTCCGCCCACGATAAACGGCCTGAAGACGAGGCAGGTGCTTGATATCTGCGCAAAGAGAACGATTGACGCAGGGGAAATGGCGCGGTCTCTCAACTTCGAGGATTTCCTCGACAGGGATATCAATGCCGGTTTTTCCGGGGGCGAGATCAAACGCTCCGAACTGCTCCAGCTCAAGGCCCAGAACCCCGATCTCATGCTCTTCGACGAGCCTGAATCCGGGGTAGACATTGAGAATATGGCCCTTATCGGCACGACGATAGCCCAGATACTTGAAAAGGAATCCCCCAGGGCGGGGAACACAAAACCCGTCGCCCGGAAATGGAAGGAGAGGACCAAGATGGGGCTCATCATCACCCACACCGGGTATATCCTTGATTACGTACCGGCCGACAAGGGTCAGGTGCTCTTTAACGGTGTACTCGCATGCGCAGGCAATCCCCGGGAGATCTTTCAATGCATAGGTCAGCTGGGTTACGAGGAGTGTGTGAAATGTACACTGTAACGGAGCTTGAAGAAAAGGCCCGCCGGGCCCTCGACAAGAAAGCGACCTTCGGCGACGATGTTGACCTTGACTCTTTTGACAGGACTTTTGTTCCCCACAAATACCTCGCCGAAGAAGAGATCTGCGCCCTTCCCGAAGACGAACAAAAGCGCCTCATCATGTCGGGACTCGATGTGACCGACAAAGGAAGGGGTGGAACATATTTTCAGAAGGACACCACCGTCATCCATTGCCATAGCGACGAGGAAGGCATCGAGGTCATGCCGGTGACAGAGGCATTGAAAAAGCACGACTGGGTCAAAGAGTATTTCTGGCAGCTCGTCCCTGTGGACCAGGACAAATATACCGCTTCAGCATTCCTCGAGCTCCACGACGGATACGTTATCAGGGCCCTGCCCGGAAGCAAGAGCATCTATCCGATTCAGGCGTGTCTCTACCTCGACAAGGAGAACCTTCAGCAAAACGTCCATAACCTCATCATCGCCGAGGAAGGGTCGGAACTCCACATAATCACCGGATGTGCCACGTCCCCTCATATGAAGCGCGGCGTACACGTCGGTATTTCGGAATTTTTCGTGAAGAAGGGCGCCAAACTCAGCTTCACCATGATCCATAACTGGGCCGAAGAAATGACCGTACGTCCCCGTTCCGTCGCGCGCGTGGAAGAAGGCGGTCTTTTCATCAATAATTACATCTGTATGAAACCCGTCCGGTCCATTCAGATGTACCCCACGACGCATCTCGTGGGGAACGATGCCGCGGCAATGTTCTACAGCGTCATCGTGGGGACCCCCGGGTCGTATCTCGACATCGGCGGAAGGATATTTCTGAAGAACAGGGGCTGCCGCGCGGAGATCGTGCAGCGGTCCATCAGCAACGGCGCACATATCATTAACCGGGGCCACCTGATCGGCGAGGCCCCTGATATCAAAGCCCACCTGGAATGCAAGGGGCTCCTGCTCGGCGGCGGGATCATCGATTCCATTCCGCAGCTCGAAGGGCATGTCGAAGGGGTCGATATGTCCCACGAGGCCGCCGTTGGAAAACTGGCAGAGGAAGAGATCAACTACCTTATGTCGAGGGGTATAAGCCAGGAACAGGCGACCTCGACCATCGTCCGCGGCTTTCTCAGCGTGGATATAAAGGGACTTCCCGGCCCTTTGAAGGAGGAGATAGACCGTACCATCGATACGAGCAACAGGGATACCATGTAAGGAGAAACCGTGAGACGCAGAGATTTTCTGAAGGTTACGTTATCATCCCTCGTCGCGAGTCAGTTGCCTGCCCGCGTCTTTGCCCAGACCCAGGGCCCGACGGTCGCCGTTGCCGAAGGGATCGATTACGCCGCCATCACCCGGAAGGTGATAGGCGCCATGGGCGGGATGAAAATATTCGTGAAACCGGGCAACACCGTAGTAGTCAAGCCGAACATGGGTTGGGACAGAAAACCGGAATATGCGGCAAATACCCATCCCGTTGTCGTGAAAACCATCGTCGAAGAGGTTCTTGCCGCTGGGGCCAGGAAGGTCAAAGTCTTTGACAATACCTGCAATGACCCGCGCCGCTGTTACGAGAACAGCGGCATCCAGGCGATATTGAAAGGCATGAAAAACGTCGACGTCAGGCTCGTCGAGAATGACCGTTTCAAAAAGACCGCCATCAACGGGCGTTTTCTCAAGGAATGGTCCCTCTACAACGATGCCCTCGCAGCCGATGTCTTCATCAATGTCCCCATCGCCAAACATCACGGGTTGACGGGACTCACGATGGGTCTCAAGAACATGATGGGCATCATGGGTGACAACCGGGGATATATCCACCGCAGTATTGAGGACGCCCTGTGTGATATCAGCAGTGTGGTCAAGAGCCATCTTGTCATTGTCGATGCCACGCGGATCCTCACGGCCCATGGCCCGCAGGGCGGAAACCTTAAGGACGTGAAGGTGCTCAACACGGTAATCGCATCCCGGGACATCGTCGCCATAGACGCATACACAACAACCCTTTTCGGGATGAAGCCGGAGGACGTCTCCACTACGGTCACCGCGTACAAGCGAGGCATGGGGGAGATGAACCTCAATAAGATAAAGGTGGTAAAGGTCTGAAAGGCGGTTTAAGGTTTACAGTCTCGGGCAAAAGCGGGACAGACAGAGTATGAAGTTCAGAAGAGGCTCGAAACGTGAAAGGTCTTTTCATAGAGCAATAATTACCACAACAAAGCGTGACCGACTATTTGATAACATAATTGTCGGCCTTTGAATCATTGAATCGGTTGTATTTTTTTATGTGGATATTGCATATGATACATTGGTCTGGGCATTTTGCAATCGATATATCTTACTATGGTAATCGGGTCATCGGTTATCATGCTTTGATGGAAACCGGGCTATGAGAATTACGTCTGCCCGCATCTCCCAGTTGTTCTTTCTCGCTCTCTTTCTCTTCCTGTTCGTCATCACCGATTACAGAGGGAAGGATGAGATCACCGTGGCCGTCAATAGTTTCTTCAGGGCCAACCCTCTCGTTCTGGCAAGTTATGTTTTCGCGGTAAAGGGTTTTACCCTGCTCCTCCTGCCAGCTCTTCTTATGACTGTTTTCACGCTGGTCCTGGGAAGGTTCTTCTGCGGCTGGATATGCCCCCTGGGGACCTTGATCGACCTCGTGACAGGGTGGATACCGAAGACGGCCCCGATCCGTTTTTTGAGAGGCTCCTTCAAATATTATCTCCTCTTTACGCTGCTCGTCATGGCCATCTTCTCCGTAAACGTGTCAGGCATATTCGACCCCATCGCCATTCTCATCAGGGCGCTCACTTTCTTCTTTTACCCGCTTCTGGGTCACAGCACCCGGGCCGGGTGGTCGGGCTTGTATGGTCTGGCGGGGGAAGGGCGGGACCACGTGGCGTTTATCTATGATTTCCTGCGTGACTATATCCTGCCTTTTCGGGAAACCTTCTATCCGCTGGCCTTTCTATCCCTGGCCATCTTCCTTTTCGTTTTCGTCCTTGAAAGGTTTGAAAAGAGGAACTGGTGCAGGAACCTCTGTCCTCTGGGCACGCTCCTCGGCCTTCTCGGGCGTTTTTCGCTCTTCCGGAGGGTCCCGGGGAGGATCTGCAAGGATTGCGGCGAGTGCCGTCAACATTGCGCGACGGCCTTTGATGAGGAAGTACTTCAGACTGAGGGCTGCATCCGCTGTATGCAGTGCCGGGCAAAGTGCCGCCTTGAAAGGGTAGGATTTCCATTCAAAGGGAAAAAGGGCCTTTTACCGGCGACGCGGCCGCAGGAACAGCCCGTTATGTCGAAAAGGATACTTCTCGGGAGCGTCGTGGCGGGTTTCTTCCTCTCAAAGACATTCGCCTTCCGGAATCCCGAAAGGGACCATCGCCTCCTTCGCCCGCCGGGAGTGGCAAACGAAGGGGATTTCCTGAAGAAATGCGTGCGTTGCGGGGAGTGTATGAAGGTCTGCCTTCGCAGCGCCCTCTATCCGGACCTTGCACGGGCGGGCATTACGGGCATGTTCATGCCCGTCGTCATCCCCAGGCTGGGCTATTGCGAATATAACTGTACGCTCTGCGGTCAGGTCTGTCCCACCGGCGCTATACCCAGGCTTCCCGTCGAAGAAAAGAAAAAGCAGGTCATCGGAACGGCCGCCATAGACAAGAACATCTGCCTGCCTTATGCAAAAAAACTCAATTGCATTGTCTGCGAAGAACACTGCCCCATCCCTGACAAGGCAATCCGGTTCGAAACCGTCAACGACATCGACTATCAGGGCAAAAAGGTCACGCTGAAAAGACCCTACATCGTGGATGACCTCTGCAACGGATGCGGCATCTGCGAAAACAAATGCCCCCTGGAAGGCCGCTCGGCGGTGGAAGTGTTCGCCAGAAAAAAAACTTAAAAACTGCCTCACGTCCGCTTCGCTCGAGTTCACGTGAGCTCCGGAGAGGAGCGAAGCGACGAACGGGTCCCGTTTGTTACGACTTTTGTTACGGGATAAACGTGAGGCGGGTCTTTCAGCCGAGGTTCCCGCCCAGCACCTGCCGCATCACCTCATCCAACTCCTCGATGAGATAGGGTTTCGCGATGACGCCCTTGAAACCGTACCTGCGGAACCTCGCCATGACGGGGTCGTTGGAGTATCCGCTGGATACGATGCCCCTTATCCCGGGATCGATGGCAAGAAGCTTCTTCATCGCCTCCTTTCCTCCCAATCCGCCGGGGATCGTGATATCAAGAAAGACAACGTCGAAGGGGGTGCCACCATCACGCGCATGGATGTATTTCTCAATCGCGTCGTCGCCGTTTCTCGCACTGACCACCTCGCAGCCGAGGCTTTCAAGCATTTTCCTCGTCGTGTGGAGGATCATTTCTTCATCGTCCATGTGGAGGACCTTTGCCTTTATCACCGCCGCCCGATCGTTGCGGACATCCCTTTCGGCGTGCCGTATATGGTGCCGCGATGCCTTCAGATAGACATAGAATGTCGTTCCCGAACCAAGTTCGGACGTGAGGGTGATATTGCCGTCATGGTTCTTTACGATCGAATAAGAGGTTGCAAGGCCGAGGCCGCTGCCCTTCTGTTTGGTGGTAAAATAGGGATCGAATACCTTGTCGATAAACTCCGGCGTTATTCCAACCCCACGGTCCCTCACCGATATCCGGATGTACCTGCCCGGTTGAAGGAACACGCTGTGCTCGACGGTGCTCCTGGTAATGACGAGATTTGTCGCTTCGATAGTGATTATCCCGCCACCCGGCATGGCCTGCTGGGAATTGATAACGAGGTTGTTTATCACCTGGCTTATCTGTCCTTCGTCGATATCGACGGCAAAGAGATCTTCGGCGAAGAAAAACTCGCACTTGACACGCGAACCGGTAAGGGCAAAATTCGCTGTTTCCCTGAGCACATTCCCGATGGACGTCGTCTTCTTTATAGGCGAACCGCCCTTTGAAAACGTGAGGAGTTGATGCGTCAGGTCTTTTGCCCTCAGGATCGCCTGTTCAGCATCAATGAGACGTTTCGACAATTCCTCATCTCCAGGTCTCGCATGGATACGGGCCAGAGAGACATTTCCGAGGACGGCCGCGAGGATGTTGTTGAAATCATGGGCAATTCCTCCGGCAAGTATACCTACTGACTCCAGTTTGCTCATCTTCTGGAGTTCTTCGTCCATTTTTTTCTTTTCCGTCACGTCACGAAACACCAGCGCTACACCGGTAATTCCTCCGTCCTTGTCTTTTATAGGGGCGCCGCTGTCGGCGATAACAAGCTCGCGGCCATTTTTTGATATGAGAGCGGTATGATTCGCAAGGCCGACGACCGTCCCCATTCGCAGCACCTTTTCGACGGGATTCTCGGACCTATGGCGGCTTCTCTCGTCGATGATATGAAAGACTTCGTCAAGGTCCCTGCCGATGGCCTCCTCCTGTTTCCAGCCCGTCAGTTCTTCCGCCACCGTATTTATGAGGACTATCCTGCCGGCCCGGTCCGTCGCAATGACACCGTCACCGATGGAGCGCAGGGTCACGGCCAGACGTTCCTTTTCGTCGGCAAGGGCCTCCCGGGCGAGACGGCGCTCTGTTATGTCCTCGTAGGACACGATGTAATCACCATTCTCAAGGCGCACGGTGATGAAGTTGATGAATTTTGTCGCCCTGTCCCTGCACGCTACCGGAAATGTCCTCGGCATCTTTTCACCTGTGGCCTTCATGCGGTCATCCTGCCTCCAGGCATCGACAACCATGGAGCGAATGGACTCATCGGGGTAGGCTCGCTCGAACCATGCCCTGCGGTCCGGTATGTCGGCGAGTGTATATCCGAAGATGTCGGTAAATTTAGGGTTCAGATAAAGGAACCGGCCGGCCTTGTCGAACATGGCCATGCCGAAGGGTGCGTGTTCTATGAGGATCTGGAATTTCTGACGTTCGGCATTGAGCTTTTCCTCGGCCAGCTCACTGTCTGAGACATCCCGGGCAAAGCAAAAAATGAAATCCTCGCCATTGTACGTGACGTGATTTGCAATCACTTCCACGGGAAAAACATGGCCCAGTTTCGTCTGGTGGTGGGACCTGAAAGTAACGGAGCCTTGCTTCGCCATCAATCTGCCTATGACGGAGAGCTCTCGTGACGTGTGGTCAGGATCGATATTCACTACAGAAAGCGTAAGGAGTTCCTCTTTTGTGTATCCCAGTTTCCGTGAGGCGGCTTCGTTTACATAGACGAAGCGTCCGCTCGGCCTGATCCAGAAGACCGACTCAGAGGCATGCTCGATGGAAAAACGGGTCAGCCAGAGTTCCTCTTCCCTTATTCTTCGGGCCGTCACGTCCCTCATGTAGACAAGGGCGACCTGGTCCCCCTTGTAGGTTGTGCCCGTTGCCGAAACCTCGATATAGACAACGTCGCCGTTGCGTTTTATTCCTTTGAACTCATACCGTTCCGGTATTGCCTCGCCACGCTGCCTGCGCTGGGTAAAGTCGGCAACCCTGTCGTGATCGTCGGGATGGACGGTGAGAGACTGCGGTTTTCCGATGATATCGGCCGGGCTGTCATACCCGAAGATCTCCACAAACTTTCCATTGACGTAGAGGTGGATGTTGCCCCTCAGGATTGCCACCCCGTCATTCGAGTTCTCGATGGCCGTCCGGTAGCGCTCCTCCGATTCCCTGAGGGCCTCCTGCGCGCGGCGGATTTCCGTGACATCACGACTGTAGACGGCGATCTTCGCGACCGCACCGCCTCCGTCAAAAACGGGGTAGTAGCAACTCTCAAGCCACAGGCCGTCGCGAAAATCGGTGCAGGCGACGGGCTTTCCGCTATCGACGGCCCTCTCGACGAGGGCCTTCCTGCTGCGCGCCACTTCGGGAGCGAAATAATCGAAAATGCTATTGCCCACCATTTCATCGATTTCCCTGTCGAAACGACGGGCAAGGTTTTCGTTAAGAGTGATGAGCGTTCCTTCTTTGTCAACAACAAATGCCGCATCCGGCGGCGTATCGAAAAGAATGCCCATCTGATTTTCGCGGCCAAGCGCTACTTCTTCCATGATTTGCGGTTCCTCGTTATTCATAGCAGTCTCTCAACAGGGGTACCGTGCCCCAGTCCGACAGGGCACGCAAACACCGGGTTCGCCCCTCTTCATTTTATATTCCGTGCAGGCTTTCTTAGTTTATTCGAAGAAGCACAGGGTAAAACGGTCTAAGCCGTTTGAACGCCAAAAGCCGGTAACCGGTTTGTCGCCTGACCGGGGCCGACTCTCAGGCTCGCTTGTCTCCATTTCTCCGGTCTCTCGACCTTCGGGCGATTCAGACGATTGCAACCGTTTTATTCTATAAACCTTTTGGGTCAAAAGGCAAGATTTTCGAATGATGCCCGCCCTTGATAAAAGCCGGAAAAGGTTTATACTGTATAGGATTAATTACCTTTGGGGGTTAAATGAACAGATTCAAAACCTTTCTTTTAATGACCGTTCTGACTATAATCCTCGTCGGTCTTGGAAGCATTATAGGAGGCCGATCGGGAGGGATGATCGCCTTTGCCGTGGCCTTTGTCATGAATTTCGTAAGCTACTGGTTCTGTGACAAGATCGTTCTGAGAATGTACGGCGCGCGGGAGGTGTCCCAGCAGGAGGAGCCGCAACTCTACGGTTCGGTGGCTTCCCTTGCCCAGCGAGCCGGTATACCCATGCCGCGAGTGTTTATCATCGATGATGACAGTCCAAATGCCTTCGCCACGGGCCGCAATCCGGAGCACGGGGTGGTGGCCGTCACCACGGGTATCAAGCGTATCCTTTCGCGGGATGAGCTTGAGGGCGTTCTTGCCCACGAGCTTTCCCATATCAAACACCGCGATATCCTTATACAGAGCGTGGCGGCAACGCTGGCAGGCGCCATCACCATGATCGCCAACTGGGCCCGTTTTGCGGCCTTTTTCGGGGGTAGTTCGGATGACGATGAAGGCGGCGGCAACATCTTCACTGTCATAATCTTTTCCATCATCGCGGCCTTCGCCGCAATGTTGATCCAACTCGCCATCTCCCGTTCCAGGGAATACCTGGCGGATGACGGCGGTGCAGGCCTGTCGGGAAATCCTCTTTATCTGGCGGGGGCACTTCGGAAACTCAATGCCGGTGTGGCACGCAATCCGATGAACGACGCAAACCCGTCAACGGCGCCCTTGTTCATAGTTAACCCTTTCAGCGCAGGCGGCGTTCGTTCCCTGTTCAGCACCCATCCGCCGATCGAAGAGAGAATCAAGAGGCTGGAGGACATGGCCTATCGGCGATAATTTCGGACATCTCCTCAGGGCCATTTCAATCCGCATCATTCGCGATGTTGAATCCGGCAGGTTTCTCGATGAGACCATCGATGCGGCCTTTTCGCGCTCGCGGTTGAACGAGGGCCAGCGTTCGCTCATATATCAGATAACCTCCGGGGTGATACGCTGGCGCGGATACCTTGATTTTGTCCTCTCCCGGTATGCCACAAAACCGATCGACAGGGACATCCGCTACCTTCTCTGGACAACACTCTACCAGGTGGGTTTCATGAAAAAGGCCCACTATCATGTCATCAAGGAAGCTGTCGAATACGCCAAGAATGAAAAAGGCAAATTCGTTGCGGGATTCCTGAACGCTGTCCTGAGAAAATTCGTCAATGACACGGAACTGAAGGACCTTTCCCCCGGCGATGCATCAAGATACGCCTTTCCAAAGTGGCTCGTCGACCGCTGGACCCGAAGGTTCGGCAAAGAGGCGGCGGACAGGCTCCTTGCGATACTCAATATCGAGCCCGACTTTACCCTCAGGGTAAACACGCTGAGGATCACCGTCGATAGGGCGATGCACGACCTTGCGGCTGCCGGGATTGAGGCACGCGCCGGTCGCCTTTCACCCTCCGCACTCATCGTCAAAAGACTCACGCCCGTTATCGCAAGTACGCTTTTTCAGGAAGGGTTTCTGCGTGTTCAGGGTGAGTCGTCCCAGCTTGCAGGTATGGCAGTCGAGGCAGCGGGCGGGCCGGTAATCCTGGATGCCTGTGCCGGTTCGGGAACCAAAACGAAGCAGATCGGGGAGCTGTGTCCCCGGACACGCATCATTTCCATGGACAACGACAGAAAACGCCTCGGCCTGTCACCGCCGACCGGCAACATCGTCTGTGCGGACGCCCTCAGGCCGCCCTTCAGGGCGGGTGCCTTTGATACCGTATTAGTTGACGCACCGTGCTCTTCGCTTGGCATCATCCGCAAGCACCCCGAGATCAAATGGCGGCGCGAGGAAAGCGATATCTCCCGGTTCGGTACCCTCCAGCTTTCATTGCTGCGATCCCTGTGGGACCTTTTGCGCGAGGGGGGGAGGATTGTCTACAGCGTTTGTTCCTTCGAACCCGAAGAGACCACCGACGTCATTCATAACCTGGCACAAGAAAAGAAGTTTGTACTTGAAAATCCGCTCCCGTTCCTGTTTAATAAGGATAATTTTCTATCGCTACCGCACGAAACGGCTATGGACGGTTTCTTTATAGCACGAATAAGAAAGCTATGAAGCTGATAAAGATCGTATTTTATGTTGTCGCGCCTATCCTCGTCTTCGGCCTGTCCACATACCTGACGATAAGTCTCCTCCTCAAGTTCCAGCAAACCACCGTCTGTCCTGATGTACGGGGGAAAACCGTCGAGGATGCCCGGGAACTGGTAAAAAAGCAGGGCCTTGCCTTCGCCGTGCTGAGATACGAACGGCGAAACGATGTGCCCTACAACCACATCACCGTCCAGAAACCTGATGCAAACATCTCAACGAAGAAAGGCAGGGTCGTCTACGTTATCGTCTCGGAAGGACCGGAGCTCCTGAAAACTCCGGGGCTCGTGGGGCTCACCCTCGAAGAGGCGCAGGCGGTCTTCAGCGAGAAGCATCTTGTCCTCGAGAAGACGGTTATGGTCCCCCATTCCAGGGTGGGCAAGGTCATTGCCCAGGTGCCCGCCGCGGGGAGCGACATACTGGAATATGGCAGGGTCACCCTTTTCGTCGGTTCCGCGCCAAGGTCGTATTACCTCATGGCCGATACAAAGAACATCAATTACAACGAACTGGCCGACGAACTGGAATCCAAGGGGATCAGATACAGGATCAATTATGCCAGGGGCGACCAGGCGGCACCCCGAAACGGCGTGGACTATTCCATACTTCCCAGAACGGTATTCAGTACCACCGAGGAGATTGTCATCAATATCTACTAACCATGGAGGCTTTATGAAAGATATCCTTATCGCGCCGTCCATTCTCTCCTGTGATTTCCTGCGTCTCGGGGCCGAGATCGAGGACGTGGAGGAGGCCGGCGCAGACCTTATCCACATAGACGTCATGGACGGCAGCTTTGTCCCCAACATTACCATTGGCCCGATGTTCGTCGAGACCCTGCGCAGGATCAACAAGAAACCTCTCGATGTCCACCTGATGATAGCCAACCCTGCACAATACGTACAGGAATTTGCGCGGGCCGGGTCGGACATTATCACCATACACGCCGAAACGGACAATCATCTCTTCAGGACCCTCGACGTCATCAAGGAATCGGGGGCGCGGGCGGGCATATCGTTCAACCCCGCCACCCCCCTCAACCTGCTTGAGCACGTCATCCATATTGTCGATCTCGTCCTCATCATGACTGTCAACCCCGGATTCGGCGGACAGAAATATATCCCCGCTATGGCACCGAAGATCACCGAGGCGCATAGAATGATCGAGAAAGCCGGACGCTATATAGATCTCGAGGTCGATGGCGGCATAAAGGCCGTTAATGCCGCCGAGGTCGTCAAGGCAGGGGGTAACGTGCTTGTCATGGGAACGGAGATATTCCACAGCGGGAACTACCGGAAAAAGATCGAAGAGGTCAGAAGCAAGATCGGTCAGTGACCATGGAACTGAAAAGACAAAAGGCATACAAAGCCGTCTTCGACAGGGCCCGCGACGAACTCATGGAAAGCACCGTGGAAGAAAAGTTCTTCCTCGCGGGCCTGAGGCACGAACAACGCGGCGACAGCCTGCGGGTTTATGTGCCCTATTTCGACGAGACGATCACCCTTGACATACCGTCGTTCAGCTTTGCCAGTTCACGGGGCGCCAACATCACTCTCGTCACCAGGATCATCATCCTCCATTATATCAATACCGCGTCCGGAATCCCCTTAACCGGTGAAAAGGTGGCCTATGTTGACATTCCCGCCTGCATGCACTACGACCCTGTCTTCGAAAAACGGGTACTGAAACCCCTTGTCAGGGCCTTCGGCTACGACAGGTATGCCTTTCTCGATGCAGGCCGGGGCCTCGGGTCAAAAGAAGAACAGTTCGGCGATGCGTCGCTGACGCTTTTCGCCTTCCCCAAAGTTCCCATCACATTCGTCCTCTGGGAGGGAGACGCGGAATTCCCTCCATCGGCAAAAGCGCTTTTCGATCCTTCCATCACAGGCTATCTGCCGCTTGAGGATATAGTCGTCATCTCGAAGCTTGCCGCCGGAAGAATATTGAAGACTGCGATGAAGAACTTCTCAGAAGAGGTGTAGCATGACATTCAAACAATTCAATTTTGACGGATGCCTCGCTTATGTCATTGCCTGCGAGAGACAAAGGAAAGGGGCGATCATAGACCCGTCACACGACATGGAACCGTTCCTGGACTTCATCACATCACGGGGGCTCTCCGTCGATTATGTGATCGACACGCACACGCACGTAGATCATGTATCGCTTGCGCCGGAGCTTGCCCACCGGCTTGGGGCGAGGACAGTCATGAACAGGAACACTCCGAGGCAAAGACAGATCGGGGCAACGCTTACGGACCTCTTCGGGATCGAGAAGATCCTTGCCGAGAATGCACAAAAGAGGATCGATCTCTATGTTGGCGACAACGATGAACTGACCATCGGAGATATCACGCTCAGGATGATCGAGACGAAGGGACATACCGTGGACCATATGTCCATTCTGGCCGGTGATAGGATATTTACCGGGGACACCCTCATCATCGGTCAGTGCGGCAGGACCGACCTGCCCGGCGGAAGCTCCCATGACATGTACGAGAGCTTGTTCCTAAGGCTCATGCCCCTATCCGACGACCTTCTCGTCTATCCCGCCCACGATTACAGGGGGAACATCAATTCATCCCTGGGCTACGAAAAGATCAACAACGTGTGTCTGAAGACCCCGAGAACCCCTCAAGAATTCGAACAATTTCTCAAGGGACTCTTCCCGCCGCTTAACGCACAGACGGGAAAACTCCAATGCGGCCTCACCATGGATCCGTCCGATCAACCCGCTGAGCTCGGACCCCTTATGAAAAGCTTTTGCATCTCCATGGAAAGCTTCCTCGCGGCCCCTAACGAAGAAACCGCCATCCAGCCGGAAGAACTGTTTCGCAAGATTAAACGGAAAGAAGAACTCTTCATCGTCGACGTTCGCGAACCGAAGGAGCTTCAGGATACCGGCATCATCGAAGGTGCCGTACACATCCCTGTAAGGGAGGTCGCGGCAAGAATAGGGGAATTCCCGAAAGATCTCGACACCCCAATCGCAGTCTACTGCGCAAGCGGCGCCCGCTCCGCCCACGCCGCCGTCTACCTGCGCGCTTTCGGCTACCGAAATGCCAAAAACCTGGAATACGGCATCCACGGCTGGCAGGACCGCAATTACCCGTTCATAGAGGCGGGCTGAAAATCGAAAGATTAGAAGACCATCTCACGCCCGTTCGCGGCTTACGCTCCTCTCCGGATCTCAGGGAGCATTAAGGAGAGATCACAGAGAAAAAGAAGAAAAAATCCTGGTTGGAATATCCAACCGGGATCAAGCCAGTAGTATTTTTCCCTTCGGTTCTTCGAGGAAGGTTCCGATGATGTGGTACTCCACGCCCAGCTGGACGGCTGTCTCTTCGAATTTTGTCCTGTCGGCGGGGTCGAGGGCTATCAGAAGACCGCCCGATGTCTGCGGATCGAAGATGATATCAAAGAAAAAGTCGGACCGCGAGGTCACTATGTGTTCTTTGTAAAAATCCCTGTTGCGGTAAAGGCCGGCAGGGACCAAACCTGATGCGGCAAATTCGACGGCTTCCTGAAAATAGGGAAGCTTCCCGGTGTAGAGTTCAACGCCCAGTGTTTCCCGGATCATCTCCTTAAGGTGTCCCGCCAGGCCAAAACCGGTCACATCGGTACAGGCGTGCGTATTCACCGAAAGCATCGCCTCGGCCGCTGTCTTGTTGAGGGTGGCCATGACCCTCGCCAGGCCGAGCGCCCGATCGTCATCGAGAAGTTTGCCTTTGATGGCAGTATTCATGATTCCCGTCCCGAGAGGCTTCGTCAGGATAAGAATGTCCGAAGGCCTGGCCCCCTCGTTGAGCAGCACCTTGTCGGGATGGACTATTCCCGTAACGGAGAGCCCGTACTTGATCTCTTCGTCATCCACGCTGTGGCCTCCAAGAAGGCTCGCCCCTGCCTCACGGATCTTGTCCGCACCGCCTCGGATGATCTCTTTCAGGATCGCTATGTCAAATCTCTTTGGCGAGAAGCAGACGAGATTGAGGGCGGTCTTCGGTATGGCTCCCATTGCGTATATGTCGCTTAGAGCGTTAGCGGCTGCTATCTGGCCGAACCAGTAAGGGTCGTCGACAACGGGAGTAAAGAAGTCCACCGTCTGAACAAGGGCAATCTCGTCCGTCACCTTGTAGACACCTGCATCTTCAAAGCCTTCAATGCCGACAATCACATGTTCATCCGCAGGGATGTCTATCCCGCAAAGGATGTTCGCCAGGTCACCCGGACCTATCTTCGACGCTCACCCGCCGCCGCGGACAAATTTTGTCAGTTCGGTGTCCATCCGTCCTCCGGTCATTATTCCAACACGTCCGTTCTCTCAGGGAGG
Source organism: Deltaproteobacteria bacterium UBA5205 (assembly GCA_002412715.1). Taxonomy (GTDB): domain Bacteria; phylum Desulfobacterota; class Syntrophorhabdia; order Syntrophorhabdales; family Syntrophorhabdaceae; genus Delta-02. The sequence continues at coordinate 37,924 of DHVP01000037.1, read as the reverse complement.
AAGCATCTTCTTCGATTTCTTCCTGGTTCGCGGGGCCTCTTCCAAGGAGATATGTCTCTCCTCTATCTTTTCAATCCCCGCGTAATAACAGCAATTCACGCTCTTGTAGTTATTGTCGAAAACGCGTACCTTTCCATCCTGAAAGTCGATACGGACATAGCAGAACCCACCGGGCAATTCGGACCGGCGTTCCTCAACGACGATCCCCATGCCCCATCGCGCGTACCGCTTATGATACACATGATCGCCAACCTGCAGATACAAGGAATAATCGGCTATCATCGGGTAAGCATATCATAAATAAGCGGGAGGGACAAGAAGGCGGGTTATGGTTTATGGGTTATGGGTTATGGAAAAAACCTCTGCAAAGGCTGCTCCTTTCTTCCTGTTGCCTATCACCCATGGCCCGTGGCCCGTAAAAAAAACGGGGACCGAAGTCCCCGTTTCTTCAGTCTCGTTATCTTACTGATGGTCGGCCCATTTACCGTAACGCTCGCGGAGGATCCTGTGGAGGATCTTGCCGGCGCCCGATCTGGGCATCTCTTCGTCCTTAATGAAGACGATGTTCTTCGGGACCTTGAATCCAGCAATCTTGCCCTTGCACCACGCTGAAACATCGCTGGCTTCCAGGGTCTTCCCTTCGTGAAGGACGATAACCGCCGTTACCTGTTCGCCCCATTTTTCATGAGGCACACCGATGACCGCAACGTCCTTGATGTCCGGATGGCCACCTACGCAATTCTCGACTTCCGACGGGAAGATGTTCTCACCACCGGAGATGATCATGTTCGCCTTTCTGTCGACCAGGGTGTAGTAGCCTTCCTCATCCCGCATCGCCATATCACCGGCACTGAAGTACTCGCCCTTCATAGCCGCCTTGGTCTTTTCAGGATCCTTCCAGTACTGCTCGAAGATCTGCGGGCTCCTGGAATAAAGCTCTCCGACTACATTCGGCTTGTCAACAAGGTTTCCGTCCTCGTCATAGAGCCTCAGGACATCGCTGCCCATAACCTCCCGTCCGCAGGAACCGAGCTTCGTCATCTGTTCGTGCGGTTTCAGAACAGTAACAATACCCGCCTCCGTGGAACCGTATGCCTCGTAAAGCTCGGAGTTGGGGAACATCTTGAGGATGCCCTGCTTCGTGTCGCGCCGTGCGGGTGCTGAGGAAATGAGTAATTTCTTAATAGCGCTGAGGTCATATTTCGCCCTTACTTCGTCGGGAAGGGCCAGCATCATGATATAGTGTGTCGGCACGAGAGACGTAAAGGTAACACCGAAGTCCGCAAAGGTCTTGATGAGCCCTTCAGGGTTGAAGGAGACCATGTTGTAGGCCATGACGGTGCCGCCTACCCAGGTCACGACGAATGAATAGAATAGAGAGTTAACGTGGCAACAAGGCATGACGAGCAGGTTGCAGTCATCGAAGTTGAAACTGTGATCGTAAATCATAATGTAATACTGGGAGAAGAGGTTGGCGTGGCTCTTCATAACGCCCTTGGGAAGGCCTGTAGTCCCACCCGTGTACATAATGACCCAGATATCATCGGGATCGACGACAACATCGGGCTCTGCAGGGCTGGCCTTGGCGAGCATCTGCTCGTAGTTGATAAAGCCGTCATAACTGGGGCTGTCTACGGCGTAGTTAATGTAGTGTTCAACGGTCTTCAGGTTCTTTTTCATTCCATTGACCTGATCGATCCAGGGAAATTCCTTGCCGTCCGCCTTGTCGACGCCGCTCTGAACGATGAAGACTTTCGCTTCGCAGTGATTGATGATGTATTCCATTTCCGGGGCCGCAAGCCTGAACATGAGGGGCACGCACAGGAATCCTCCCTTAGCCGCAGCCGCGTAGAAATCCATCCACTCGACACAGTTGTATCCGAGGACCGCGAAACGGTCGCCTTTCTTCATCCCCAGGTCAGCGAGGGCATTTGCAAGCCTGCAGGCCCTTTCATTCCACTGCTTGAATGTAAAGGCCTTGTAAAGATCCTTGATGCCCACCTTGTCAGGCCACTTAAAAGCATTCACTCTCAGCACATCCTTAGCCGTCAACCAATGACCGTTCTTCATAACAAAACCCTCCTTAATGTGATTGATGAAAATCCCGTTATGTCGCCCCCCTGAGCGGATCAGCGGGGCGTCGTGCTCAACACCAGGCAATATCTGAAGCGCCGCGGAAACATGATATCTGGAAATAAATATGGAATTGCGCCGTCAGAGAGACGACCAGTAATGAATGTGTTCCTTTACAGCTTCTCACGTAACCCCTTAACCCAAACCTTATATCTTACTTTTACCTTACGGGACTTTTTTTTTCAATACTAAAATGCCTTCTGCATCGCGCAAAGCCAATAATTCATATCCCACAATCCCCGCCCCCTCCACAAAACAAAAAAAACGGGGACCGAAGTCCCCGTTTTGGTTCAGTTGAATAATTTTACTGCTGGTCTCCCCATTTTCCGTAACGGTCGCGAAGGATCCTGTGGAGGATCTTGCCTGCGCCCGATCTCGGCATCTCTTCATCGGGGATGATATAGATGTTCTTGGGAACCTTGAAACCGGCGATCTTGCCCTTGCACCACTCGGTCACGTCTTTCGGCTCCATCTTCTTGCCTTCATGGAGGACGACGACTGCCGTTACCTGTTCGCCCCATTTTTCATGAGGAATACCGATGACGGCCACGTCTTTGACGTCGGGGTGTCCGCCCACGCAGTTCTCGACTTCTGACGGGAAGACATTCTCGCCGCCGGAGATGATCATGTTGGCCTTTCTGTCAACCAGGTAGTAGTAGCCTTCCTCATCACGGTAGCCCATGTCGCCCGCGCTGAAATACTCACCCTTCATTGCGTTCTTTGTTTTTTCCGGGTCTTTCCAGTAGCTCTCGAAGATCATCGGGCTGCGGGAGTAAAGTTCGCCGATCTTGTTCGGCTCGGTTATGAGTTTGCCGTCTTCGTCGTAGATCTGGATGATGTCCGTTCCAATTGCCTCGCGCCCTATGGAACCAAGTTTCTTCATCTGTTCTTCCGGTTTCAGGATGGTCACGCAGCCTGCTTCGGTGGATCCGTATGCCTCAAAAAGTCTTGAGTTGGGGAACATTGCGAGGATACCCTGTTTCGTGTCGCGCCGTGCGGGAGCTGAGGAACAGAGCAGTTTTTTGATCGCGCCCAGGTTGTATTTGGCCTTTACTTCGTCCGGGAGTGCCAGCATCATGATGTAGTGCGTCGGAACCAGGGATGTAAAGGTGACCCCGTGATCCGAGAAGGTCTTGATGAGGCTTTCGGGATTGAAAGAAACCATGTTGTACGCCATAACGGTACCGCCGACCCAGGTCACAACGAATGAATAGAAGAGTGAGTTGACGTGGCAGCAGGGCATGACCAGCAGAATGGTGTCGTTGAAATTGAATTCGTGGTCGTAAATCATGATGAAGTACTGGGAGAAGAGATTTGCATGGCTCTTCATAACGCCCTTGGGCAGACCCGTTGTTCCGCCGGTATACATAATGACCCATGTATCGTCGGGGGTAACTTCCACAGCGGGTTCCTCAGGGCTCGCCTTTGCAAGCATCTGCTCGTAATTGATAAAGCCGTCATAGCTGGGGCTGTCTACGGCAAAGTTGATGTAGTGTTCAACGGTCTTCAGGCGCTTCTTCATTTCGTTGACCTGATCGATCCAGGGAAATTCCTTGCCGTCCGCGGGGTCCTTCCCACTCTGGACGATAAGGACTTTTGCTTCACAGTGATTGATGATGTATTCCATCTCCGGTGCAGCAAGCCTGAACATGAGCGGAACTGCCAGAAAGCCGCCCTTTGCTGCCGCGCCGTAGAAATCCATCCACTCAACGCAGTTGTAGGCGAGAACCGCAAAACGGTCGCCTTTTTTGAGGCCGAGATCGGCAAGAGCATTCGCGAGCCGGCAGGTTCTCTCATTCCACTGCTTGAAGGTAAACGCCTTGTACAAATCTTTTGCGCCGATCTTGTCGGGGTACTTAAATGCTTGAATCCTTAGAACATCCTTCGCTGTCATCCAGTGGCCGTTCTTCATGTGTGTACTCCTCCTGTGAGTTTGAGATGTAGATGTACGGTTGTCCTAGGGATATCGATCTGCTACTCTACCAGCTCCAGGAAATGATGCACCTTCTGCGGCATTTTATTCAGCAAAACGTTATCAATAAGGTTGATCATACAGCCTGGGCAAGCGGTGACGACGATATCCGCACCAGTCGCTTTGATGCCATCCATTTTCTTGCCCGCAATTTTCTTGGTCAGGTCGTAATGGTAGACGCTGAATGAACCACCCATCCCACAACACATATCGGCATTAGGCATTTCCACATACTTAATACCCTTCAGAGCCTTGAGGATCGCCCTTGGCTGATCTTTGATGTTCTGGTACCTGACAAGATGGCAGGGGTCATGCCATGTTACTGTTTTCCCTTCGAATTCCTTTCTCAATTTGAAATCCTGCGGAGGAATCTTGAGGATATCTATGACGAATTCCGTACTATCCTTGATCTTCTTCTCGAATTCCGTGTAGCGTTCTTTCTGCTCCTCGGTATCCGGGAGATATTTCTGGTAATCCTTAAGCGTGGAACTGCACGTCCCGCAGGCCGTGACAATATAATCCACATTGAGATCCTTGAATGCCTTAATGTTGAGATCGGCCAGCATCCGGCCCGTCTCAAGGTCACCGCTGAAATAGATGGCGGCACCGCAGCAATTCTGGTCTTCGGGCACAACCACTTCCACTCCATGCCTGGTCAGAAAATCGATCAGCTTGAGACCCAGTTCCGGGTAGACGAAATCTGTGGCGCATCCCATGAAGAAACCGACCCGCATCTTGGGTTTTTCGCCGTTCTGAGGTTTGTAGACCGGCTTTACCTGGTCTCTCAGGAATGTCTTTGAAAGGCTGGGGAAATTCCTCTTGCCAAGACCCTTCACGAAATCGGGAAGGTGTTTGATCTTGCCTTCCGTGGTGGGCATCATCCACTGGAACTTCTGCATGAGCCTTGCATATTTCCCGAAGGCCTTTCTGTTCGCCATGACCTTGCGGAAAGCGAAATTCTTGATGGCTCCCAGCCCTTTCTCTTTGACCAACTGCGCACGAGCCCCAACGACGACGCGGTCTATCTGCGTCTTTGCCGGACAGTTCGCCGCACAGCGTTTACAGAGAAGGCACTTCCCGATGATGTCTGCCATCTCCGGGGTAAATTCCTGGTTTCCCGCCAGTATCTGCTTCACGAGGAAGTTTTTGCCCCGTGCCACAGATGTCTCCATTTTTTCTTCCTGATAAACCGGGCAGAAGAAGCTGCAGAAGCCGCACTTCATGCACTGGTTGGAGAATTCTTCTATTTTTTTAAGTTCTTTCAGGTCTTTCACTCGCAACCCCCTATTATGGACTACTCCCAGATCTTACCCGGGTTCATGATGTTGTTCGGGTCAATGAGAGCCTTTATGTTCTTCATCATGTTTATCACGGCCGGCTCTGTGACCTTCTTCATGAATTTCTGCTTTTCGAGACCGATTCCGTGCTCGCCGGAGAGAACGCCGCCGAACTCAACCGCGCCTTCGATGATCGCATCCATGGCTTTCAATGCGCGATCGTAATGATCTTTATTGTTGATATCCGTCAAGATGGCGGGATGGAGGTTGCCGTCACCGGCATGGCCGAGGACAACGATCTCGAGGTTGTATTTCTTGGCAAGCTCTTTACACCTGTTTATGAGTTTGGGGATATTTCCTCGGGGTACGGTGACATCTTCGGCGAATACAGTCTTCGCCTTGCCGAAAACGGCGGCAAAACCGGCGCGGCGGGCCATCCAGTACTTGTTGGCATCATCTGCGTCCTTTGCCACGCGAACTTCTTTGGCGCCATATTTCTTGGTGATCTCGGCGATCTTCTCGGCCTCTTTCTCAACGGCCTCGGGGATACCGTCGACCTCGAAAAGCAGACAGGCATCGGCGTCTTTCGGAAGGCCGATGGGCATCATCTCCTCGATCCTGTTGATGACCCAGTTATCGATAAGTTCGATCTTGTCGGGAATAACACCGTTTTCAAGAACATGGTAAACACTTTCACCGGCAACGGCCACGTCGTCATAGACAACGCAAAGTGTTTTCTTTGCGAGTGGCAGGGGGTTCAGTTTGAGCTCGGCACTGGTGATAACACCGAGTGTCCCTTCAGCACTGATGAATATATGGAGGAGATCGTAACCGACAACGTTCTTCAACGTCCTGCCGCCGAGGTGGACGACCTCGCCGGTGGGAAGAACCACTTCGATCCCGAGGATATACTGTTTTGTAACGCCATACTTCACACACGCGGGACCGCCGGCATTCTCGGATATGATGCCGCCCATGGTCGCACCTAAAAAGCTCTGGGGATCAGGCGGAAAGAAGAGACCGTCTTTCATGAGCCGAAGCGTCAGGTCCTGAAGGACAACGCCGGGTTCAACAGTGGCGGTGAGATTTTCCTTGTCGATCTTGAGGATCTTGTTCATCCTTGTCATGGCAAGAACGATACCGCCATGCCAGGGAACGGAACCGCCGCTGACATTTGTACCGCCGCCCCTGGGGGTAACGGGTATCTTCTCGGCATTAGCGAGCTTCATTATCCGGGATACTTCGTCGGTAGTCGTAGGAAAGATGACGACATCCGGTTCATGGATCCAACTTGTCGTCCCATCGTAGGAATACGCTTTCATCGCCTCAGGTGCAGTGAGGACATTGTCTTTACCGACAATCTTTTGAAATTCGCTGATCAACGACTCTTTTAACATCCCTGTACCCCCTGTTTTGATATTGTTACTAATTTCACTTTCTTATATCTTTTTCTCCTTTCCTTTGTCAATAAAAATCACGAGGGCAAAACCTCCCTGATATCAAGTATTTCGCTACAGTTAAAGCCTTGCACGCGAATGAAAAAAATGGTAAAGAATCGTACGTTTTCCATAGTGAACAATAAGGGTCGGAATAGACCCAGAATTACCACTTTTGGGGGCCGGTAATGGAGATTCTCAAGACCATCTCACCCATCTTCGTCATCATCGCCTTCGGGTATTTTCTCAAGAGCAGGAAACTTCTCTCCGACGGCTTTATATCTGAAGCAAACCGGTTCGTTTACCTCTTCCCCCTTCCCTTTCTTATCTTCACGGGAATCGTCAGGGCAGACGCGAGGGACATCGGATGGCTGTCCATTCTTTCGATAACTCTGCCGACGCTCGCTGTTGTCGGCGTCGCCCTTGTCGCCGCCGCCGTGGGTAGATATCGCGCAGGCAAATTGGGGAGCTTCGTTCAGAGCACCTTTCACGGAAACGTCACATACGTGGGGCTGGCAGTCATCTTCTATCTTCTCGGCGAGAAGGGTCTCGAGCGGGGAAGCCTCCTCGTTGGTATTCTCATACTTTTCAATAATGCCCTGGCAGTGCTGATACTTTCGCTGGCATCGGGGAAGCATCGCAGTCTCTTGAGGACGGCCATTTCGATTATTACGACCCCGGTCATCGTCGCGACTTTCGCGGGCATGATCCTCGTTCTTTTTCAGGTCGGGATACCTTCGGTACTGATGAAGAGCATCGGAATCGTCGCCAACATCGCCCTGCCCATGGCGCTCATTATTATCGGCGGTTCCATTTCCCTTGCGACGCTCACGAAAACCCTCCGCCCCGCGATCGTCGCCGCGCTTCTCAAGGTCATCGTCCTTCCGGGCCTGGCGGTTCTCTTCTGCCATGTCCTGTCCATCGATTTTCGCACGGCCCTGCCCGCAATCATACTCCTCGCGACCCCCACGGCCATCACCACCTACATCATGGCCCGCGAACTGGGCGGAGATACTCTGATCGCCTCTGGAACGATCACCCTGACAACGCTCGTGTCACCCGTGACCTATTTGCTTTGGATATGGATGTTGGAGGCTTTTTGAGCCGCCCGAACCTGCCCTTCAGGGCATTATCGTCCGGAGTTTTTCCAGAACGGCCGGAAAGCCCGAGCGGTCGATGTTCAGGGTTTCGATGATGACTTTGCCTTCATAGCCGAGTTCTTTAAGGCCGTGAAGGACCTTTGCCATGTCGATGGACCCTTTTACGAAATCATGTTCGTCTCGGGTACCGTCATTATTATGGAGATGGACATGGAAGAGATTCTCTATGCCCATGCGGCGGACGTCGTCGAGGATCGCTTCTTCCGGTTCAGGCTGCTTTGCCGTGCGTTTTGAGATGTAAGCGTGGCCGATGTCGAGAGTTACCCCTATTCCAGGGACAACCTCCCGGATCGCAGCGAATTCCGTTAGCTCCTGAAAGTAGAAGTAAGACATGAAGACGTTTTCCAGGGCAACCCTCACGCCAAGCTTTCGCGCTTCCTCAGCGACAACCTTCAAGTCTTCGAGGAACCGGGCCTGAAGCTCTCTATCGTACCCCTTCAGCTTCCGGAAAAAAGAGTATCCCGGATGGACAACGACCGGGTCGGCCCCGATTTTAGCGGAAAGCTTCAGGGCGGCCAGTACCCTTTCCCTGGACACCTGTCGTATCTCATCGAGATAACTCCCCAGATTAATCTCGAGGAACGGCCCGTGCATCGAAAAACTCACGCCCCGACCCTTGAGACCGCGCAGCTTTTCGATCAGCCTGTCATCCATGGAAAAAAGGTGAGGAGGTTCATAGGAAAGCTCGACGACTCTGACCCCCGCGGCCAGAATATGGTCGATCACACCTTCCAGGGTTTCGTTGGTAAGAAAATATGTGGAAAATCCAAAGTGCATAGAGAAACGGGTAATGGGTTATGGGCTATGGGAAAAGCAAGAAGACGCCGGGCTGCCGGCGTTCTTTCCCATCACCTATTACCCATCACCCATAACCCGTAGTATTACTTCTTCACCGCTGCTTTGACTTCTTCCACGATCTCCTGGCTGCTCAAGGAGCTGATGATTTTAAGGAGGCCTTCCTTCTTATAAAAGTCGATGAGGGGAGCGGTCTTTTCGTTGTATGTGGCAAGCCTCTGCTTGATTGCCTCTTCTGTTTCGTCGGCGCGCTGGACCGCGGGTGAACCGCACTTGAAGCAGGTTCCGTCTGCTTTTGGCGGTTTGCTCTTGATGTTATAGATCTCCTGGCAGTCAGGGTTGGAGCAGGTCCGTCTCGTCGTCAGCCTGTCGAGGATAACATCCGTCGGCACGTCGAGGTTGATGGCGGCATCGAGCTTTATGCCGATCTTTTCGAGAAGTTTCTTCAATGCCTCCGCCTGGGGGATCGTCCTGGGGAAACCGTCGAGGAGAAACCCCTTCTGGCAGTCAGGTTCCTTCATACGTACTTCCATGATGTCCATGATCAGGTCATCGGGTACGAGTTCTCCCCGTTCCATGTAGCCTTTCGCCTTCTTGCCCAATTCGGACCCCGCCTTGACGGCGTTGCGCAGAATGTCCCCGGTGGAGATCTGTACCGACCCATCAAATTCCGTCAATGACTTCGCAACTGTACCTTTGCCGGCTCCCGGCGCTCCCAATAATACGATACGCATGATAGATCCTCCTTTGCGTGATTAGTGATCGGACACGAAATTTCCCTGAGTCTACCAAAAAAAACTAAAAAAATCACGGACAAAAACTCTGCCGCCCGACACGGCACCGCCCGGGAGCGGCTTGACATGGCGCGTTCGGCAGGGGCATAATGTAACCCTATGAAAAAATATACCATCCATCGCGATGTCTCTCCCGTGAAGGCGGTTATCGACTATGGGCGCGAGCTTAACGAGGAACAGCTCAACGTAGTCCTCAGCGATGACGGGCCGATCCTCGTTATTGCGGGGGCGGGAAGCGGCAAGACACGGGTCGTTACATACCGGGTGGCACGTCTTCTCGAGAGGGGTGTTCCACCGGGAGGCATACTGCTCCTTACCTTTACCAACAAGGCGGCCCGGGAGATGCTCCATCGGGTCGAGCATCTCGTGAAGATGGATACCCGCTACATCTGGGGCGGAACGTTCCACCACATCGGCAACCTGATCCTCCGCCAGCACGCCGAGCGCGTCGGTTACCGCAGGAGTTTTACGATTCTCGACAATGAGGACGCCAGGGACGTTGTGGAACTTGCCATAAAGCAATCAGGCATCGACACGAAAAGCAGGATGTTCCCCAAGGGCGGCGTCTTGAAGGAGCTCTTCAGCTATGCCGCCAACACCATGCAGACCGTCGACCAGGCCATACGGGAGAGAAACCCCTTCTTCTACGACCTTGCCGACGAGATGACGGCGATCCACAAACTATACAGCGACAAGAAACGGGAAACGAACGCCATGGACTTCGATGACCTGCTCATTTACTGGCACAGGATACTCGCCGAGGACGAAGAACTTCGCAAGCTCTATGCGATGACCTTTCGCCATATCCTTGTTGACGAATACCAGGACACAAACCGCATCCAGTCGGAGATCATAGATTTCATGGGCCTCATCAACCGCAACGTCATGGTCGTCGGTGACGACGCCCAGAGCATATACTCCTTCCGGGGGGCCAACTTCCAGAATATCCTCGATTTTCCCAAAAAATACGGGGAAGCAAAGGTATATAAACTGGAGACGAATTACCGGAGCACGCCTGAAATCCTGGATCTCGCCAATAATTCCATTTCGTTCAACATAAACCAGTTTGAAAAAACCCTGCACAGCGTTAAGAAGAGCGGGATCGTCCCCGTCGTCGCGCCGTCCCGGGACGTCATCCAGCAGGCAGAATTCGTGGCCCAGCGGATACTGGAACTGTCCGACGAAGGTGTGCCCCTTGACCGTATATCCGTTTTATATCGCGCCCATTACCATTCAATGGAAGTGCAGATGGAATTTACCCGGCGGGGCATCCCTTTCGAGATCCGCAGCGGGCTCAGGTTCTTCGAGCAGGCCCATATAAAGGACGTCGTCTCCTTCCTCAGGGTCATGGCGAACCCCGATGACGAGATATCGTGGAAGCGAATGTTCAGGATATTCCCGCGCATCGGAAAGAAGACCGCAGACCATATCTATACCTACATCAAGGCATGCGAAGACCCCTTTGAAACCCTTATCTCGAAGACGATCGCAGACGCCTTCAAGAGCGTCAAGAAGGAGAACGTCGAGGTCTGGTCGGAGCTGTTCAGCGAACTGAAAAACCTGCGTGTCGATGAGGCCCCGGGAGACATGATCTCCGCTGTCCTCAAGCACGGCTACATCGAATATCTCAAGTTCACCTACCCCAATTACGAGGCGCGTCTTGAAGACCTGGGCCAGCTTATCAACTTTTCCACCAGGTATCATTCGCTGGAGACGTTCCTGAGCGAGCTTTCGCTCATGAGCGGCCTCTCCAGTGAAGAGGTCGCGGAGGCCGGCGAGCCCGACGACGAGCGGGTGGTTCTGAGTACCATCCACCAGGCGAAGGGTCTCGAATGGCAGGTCGTATTCATGATCTGGTGCGCCGAGGGAAGGTTCCCGAATCCCAGGGCGGTTGAGGAGGGGGCCATCGAAGAAGAGAGACGCCTTTTCTACGTCGCATCGACCCGGGCGATGGACGAGCTTTACCTGTGCTACCCCATCCTGGCCTTCGACCGTCAGGCCGGTCACATCATCATGCGCCCTTCCCGCTTCCTCGCGGAACTTGACGGAGCCCGGTATGAAGAGTGGGCCATTTCCGAATACTAAAAGCGCAAAGGGCACACGGAAGAAATCTCCCGCATGCCCGTCTGCTCTTTTACCCGTTCACCTTTCTCTTTAGTTGATAAACACCTTCTTATATTTCGGCAGTTCTTCGAGGGCCTTACCGCAGCCCATGGTTACCGATACGAGGGGGTCATCGGCTACCGTCACATTTATACCCGTTTCGTTCTCGATCCGCTGATCAAGCCCCTTGAGGAGCGCTCCTCCGCCTGTCAGGACAATGCCCGTCTCGTTGAGGTCGGAGACGAACTCTGCCGGAAGCTTCTCGAGGGCCCTTCTCACAGAATCGAGAATGGCCGAGACGGGTTCTTCGATGGCCTCGCGGACCTCTTCCTTCGATATCTTGAGGCTCCTGGGTATGCTTGTGAGCAAGTCCTTTCCTACGACATTGATGGAGTCGCTCAAGGAGTCGATGGGGTAGGCCGAAGCACCCTCTATTTTGATCTTCTCCGCTGCGATCACGCCTATGGCAAGCTGGTGCTTTTTCTGAAGATACCGGACAATGGCCTCGTCGAGTTCATCGCCGGCAACCCTCAGAGACTCGCTGTATGCCACGGCCGAAAGGCTGATGATGGCAACCTCCGTGGTACCGCCGCCGATATCTATGATCATGTTGCCCCTCGGCAGCTCAATGGGCATACCGGCGCCGATGGACGCGGCCATGGGTTCTTCGATAAGATGTACGTCACGTATGCCGACCTGGAAACAGGCATCGATGACGGCCTTCTTCTCCACCTGGGTTATGCCCGAAGGCACACCGACGACCATCCTGGGTTTCGATATCTTCCGCTCGTTGCTGACGACCTTGAGAAAATACTTGATCATCGCCTTGGCCACGTCGAAGTCGGCGATGACCCCATCCTTCAGAGGACGTATGGCGCTGATGTTGGGGGGCGTTCTGCCGATATATTCCTTCGCCTCCTTGCCGACGGCGATGACCTTTCCGGAATTATTGTCAATGGCGACAACGGATGGCTGATTGAGAACGATGCCCTCCCCCTTCATATAGATCAGAGTGTTCGCCGTACCAAGGTCCATTGCAAGGTGCGTTGAAAACATTCCGAACAATTGCCTGAAGAAACCCATGCCCCCTTCCTCCTTATTCAATGAATTTGCGTATTTTCTTTTCTTCTATCCTGTCAAAAAGCTCCCACAGGTCGCGCGAATCGTCGGGATAGCTGACCGTACCGAGTTCTATCATTCCGGCTCCCGCCGACAGCCCTTCCTCTGACAGGCTTTTACCCACGGCATGGTAGAGAAGCTTCATCATGTTTCTCGTTTCGAAGGTCTCCCCGCCCTTGAGAAGGACAAAGAAGCGGCCCCCGTTCTTCCGGGCCACGAAGGCCTTGCCCCCGGCACAATAACGGATGACCTGGCAGATCCTCCTCAAGAGATCGTTCGTCCCTTCGGAACCCATTTTTCTGTTATAGAGGACGATGTTCCCCAGCTTGACGCAGAGGATGGAAAACCGCTCATTCTTTCTGGCCATCGTCTCCACGGCGCTCAGAAACACGGGAAACTGTACTGCGCCCGTCACGGGATCGAAATCCCGTATCCTGTCCAGGTGCTCGCGCATCCACTGAGCGGTGAAATAGAGTGACAGAAGGCAGGAAAGATTTCTCAATGCGCCGATGGCGCTTTGCTTGAGTTCGTTCTCGTCAAGGGAAACGAAGCCTATGACCCCAAAGGTCGTGTCTTCCGTGATCAGGGGAAAACCGAAAAACTGGCGCGCCTTGAACGGTTCATTGGGAAAGAAGAGGGATCTTTCGCGAAGATAGGCGCTGCCATGGGGAAGAAGAAGTTCCCTGCCGCCCTCGAAAACCACCGAAGCGATGCTCTCGCCGGGGTGACATTCTTTTTTTACCGCATCGCCCTTTTCGATACCCACCACGTCCTGGATGACGAGAAGGCCCTTCTTCTCCATGCCGATGAAGCAGAAGGTCCCTCCCGAAAGACCCAGTATCTCCGTAAGGACGTCAGGGGTGGATACTTTCGATGTGTTCAGGGCGGACAGGAGGTTCAGAATTCGTCTCTCCGCGTACAACTCCTCCATGGTTTCCTCGGCATGAAGCGCTTTTCTTTCCTGCTTGATTTCCTCGTGAATGAGGGACGCGAAAGAGCCGAGTATCTTTTTCTCTTTATCGGTAAAGACATATTTCTTCTTGCTGTCAACGATGATGACGCCCTTTGTGTCCATGGGATATCCCATGAAAGACTTTATTCCTTCACTGGCGCCATAATAGCCAAGAGCGTCCTCGTCCCTGTCGAAGTTAGGTATGATGAGCGGAGCGTTGTGTTTGATCACCCAGCCGGGAAGAGTCCCCTCCACGGAAATGCTCTTCTTAGCATCGAAACTCCTGGCAAAGGTAACCGAAGAGAGACACGTAAGGGTGTCCTTTTCCCGAATGTAGAACGCTACGGTAAACGCCTCGTAGATATTGAAGATAAGCTGCGACAACCTGTCTATCATTTTTATACCCGAATTATGTCACCCGGGCCCGCCCCTGTCAATTGATATCAACCATATTCCTCGAACCCGGCAGAGTAAGGAAGCTCAAATTTCTGAAGGGTCCGGCAGTAACCGCATCCTTCGCCGCCGGACGGATATCCGCAGGTGGCACAGTACTGCATTTCCCCTGATGCCTCGCCGTCCCTCTGATTGAGCGCCTTCATTTCCGTGAGCTCTTTCAGATATCCCTTGACGAACATGAGCTTCGTTCCCGGTGAGGTCTCCTCGAGCTTGCCCAGGATCCCTTTATATAAGATGGTCTTGGCCCCCTTTGCATAGGGGCACTCTTCATATATGTAATCGATGCCGGAGATGATGGCGTACGCAGCCACCTCTCGCTCCGAGCACAGAAAGAACGGCTTGGCCTTCCGCGACAGATGGCCTTCCCTTTCGTCAAGAGATATGTCCTTTCTCCACAGATATTCCTTCTTCCAGTAAAGCACATTCCCGAAGAGGGCGGCCGCCTCATCGTCAAGGTTGTGCCCCGTCAGCAAAAGGTTGTAGCCTTTGTCCATACAGACCCTGTTCATGACATACCGCTTTATCATGCCGCACGCTGAACAGGGTACCCGGCGCAGGGCTTTCGCCACCTCGCTGATGTCCCTGCCGAAAACATCGGCCACGTGAAAGATAAAGACCTTTCTTCCGATTCTGTCGGCAACGGCCTTGATCTTCTCCAAAGACACCCGGGAATAGTCGCCGATGCCGAGATTGACATACACGCCGTCGGCAGCGTAACCCATCCTCGTCAGAAAAACCCAGAGGGAAAGCGAGTCCTTGCCGCCCGAAACGGCGACCACCGGACGATCACCGTCGCCAATGAGCTTGTACCTCCGGATGGTGGTGTTTACCCTCTTTTCGAAAAAAGTAAGAAAATGCGTATCGCAGAAGGCGGTCTTGTGGGACCGCAGGTTGATGCTCGCCGTCTGTCCGCAAATCTTGCACTTCATCCGCCCGATACGACCCGTACGACCTTTACGATATCATCGGCTCCGAGTCGGTGGTCCTCGGTGACGAGCCGGTTGTTGGCGACCACGAGATGTCCCTCTTTGCTGACCTCGAGTTTCTCCAGGAGCCGGGAAACGAGCATCGGCTTCTCGAAGACATACTCTTTTCCCTCCCAGTTGACATTCATGGCTATTTCTTTAGCATAACGGGGGGGTGATGTCAAAAGGCGCCGTGTATCTTCCCGGGCGGATGATCCCTCGCTCCTGTGTTCTGTCGGGATTGCCCGGACTCCCTGGAAATGTCTCCTTCTCCGGCAGAACCAAACCGTTGATTCTCGGGATATCGTGCTTATATTTTAGCTAAGATTTCGGATTTCACCCCTTGAAGTATATTAACACGGTTGTATCCAAGGCGGCTACCACCGCTGAGGACGGATTGACAATATCTTACGAGGTGGACGCAATGAACTGGGAAAAACTGACCATCAAGGCCCAGGAAGCCATTCAAGAGGCTCAAAAGAAAGCTGAATCCCTGGGTCAGCAGAGTATCGAAAACGAACATCTTCTCTTTGCGCTTGTCTCCCAGAAAGAGGGGATTATAAGACCCATACTGGACAAACTCGGTGCAAAAGCCGATATCATCGCGCGTGACCTGGAGCGGGAGCTAGCGAAGATACCCCGCGTAGAAGGCGGCGCTCAGACCTACATCTCTTCCCGTTTCAAACAGACCCTTGATACGGCTTTCGCCGAAGCGGAAAGGCTCAAGGACGAATTCGTGAGCACAGAGCACCTGCTCATCGGCATAGCTGATGGAAAAGACGGCCCGGCTGCGGCAACGTTAAGGATATACGGGATAACAAAGGACAGCATATATACCGTCCTCAAGGACCTCAGGGGAACCCAGCGCGTGACCGACCAGGCGCCCGAGGAGAAATACCAGGCCCTTCAGCGCTACTGCCGTGATTTGACGGAAGAAGCCCGCAAGGGCAAGCTCGATCCGGTCATCGGCCGCGACGAAGAGGTCCGCAGGGTAATGCAGGTACTTTCGCGCAGAACGAAGAACAATCCCGTTATCATAGGTGAGCCCGGCGTCGGCAAGACGGCCATCGTGGAAGGTCTTGCGCAGCGTATCATTTCAGGCGACATCCCCGAGACCCTCAAGAACAAACGCGTCCTTTCCCTCGACCTCGGCTCCCTGCTCGCAGGAGCGAAATACCGGGGCGAATTTGAGGACAGGCTCAAGGCGGTCCTCAAGGAGATCGACGAAGCGGCGGGTACGGTCATTCTTTTCATTGATGAACTCCATACCATAGTCGGCGCCGGCGGCGCCCAGGGGGCCGTCGACGCGTCGAACATGCTCAAACCGGCCCTGGCCCGGGGGGAGTTGAGGTGCATCGGGGCCACCACCCTCGATGAATACCGCAAGTACATAGAGAAGGACGCCGCACTGGAAAGGCGTTTTCAGCCTGTCTACGTGGGGGAACCATCCGTCGAAGAGACTATCGCCATCCTCAGGGGCCTCAAGGAAAAGTATGAACTCCATCACCGTGTGGTCATCAAGGATCCGGCGCTCATTGCAGCGGCAACTCTGTCGCATCGCTATATCACCGACAGGTTTCTCCCGGACAAGGCAATCGATCTCGTTGACGAGGCCTCATCGAGACTCCGCATGGAGATCGACAGTGTGCCCACCGAGATCGACGAGATCGATCGGAAGATCATCCAGTCCGAGATCGAGATCGAGGCGCTTAAGAAGGAAAAGGACGAGGCATCCAAGGAACGCAGGAAGAAACTTCAGGATGAACTGGCGGAACTGAAAAAAGATGTCGAAGCCAGACGCAAACACTGGGAACAGGAAAAAACCCTCATCACGGGCAGCTCCGAGATAAAAGAGAAGATCGACCAGGCCAGGACCCAGGCGGATGAGCTGGAACGCAAGGGCGATTTCGGAAGGGTGGCTGAGATCCGCTACGGCACGATTACCACCCTGGAACAGGAATTGAAGCAGAAGAATGACGACCTTGCCGCGCTCCAGAAAGGCAAAAAGATGCTGAAAGAGGAGGTCGACGAGGAAGACATAGCGAGGGTAGTCTCCAAATGGACGGGCATCCCCGTATCGAAAATGCTCGAGGGGGAGATGGACAAGCTCGTACATATGGAAGAGAATATCCATCGGCGCGTCATCGGCCAGGACGAGGCCATCGGCGCCGTCGCGAACACCATACGGCGTGCGCGGGCCGGCCTTCAGGACCCCAACCGGCCGCTGGGGTCATTTCTTTTCCTGGGTCCCACCGGCGTCGGCAAGACCGAGCTGGCACGGGCGCTGGCTGAGTTCCTCTTTGACGACGAGCAGGCCATCGTCCGCATCGACATGAGCGAATTCATGGAAAAACACTCGGTATCGCGCCTTATCGGCGCGCCTCCCGGATACGTGGGATACGAGGAAGGCGGCTATCTCACGGAGGCCGTCCGCAGACGCCCCTACTCCATCATTCTCCTCGACGAGGTCGAGAAGGCCCACCCGGAGGTTTTTAATGTGCTCCTCCAGGTCCTCGATGACGGACGGCTCACCGATGGTCAGGGACGAACCGTGGACTTCAAGAACTCCGTTATCATCATGACATCCAATATCGGGAGCCAGTGGATAACGGACCTCACCGACAAAGACTACGACGAGATGAAGGACCGCGTAAGCGAGGCGGTGAAAACACATTTCAAGCCGGAATTCGTCAACCGCATCGACGATATCATCATATTCAGAAGTCTGTCGGCTGACAACATAAAAGAGATCGTAAGACTCCAGCTCGACATCATGGCAAGAAGGGCCGCCGATCGCGAAATCGAGCTCGTCTTTACCGACAAGCTCAGGGCCCTCATCTCTAAAGAAGGCTACGACCCCGCCTATGGAGCTCGACCCCTGAAACGATTGATCCAGAAAAAGATCCAGGATGCCCTTGCCCTCATGATCCTCAAAGGCGAGGTCAAAGACGGCGACAAAGTGACGGTCGACGTCGATGGAAAAGGCGGCGTGGTCTTCAAGAAATAGACTTCATACACAGGGGCCGGGACTTAAGGCGTAGTGGAAGCCCGGCCCTCCCTCTTCAAAGTTTGTCTTGACTTTTTTTCCATAGAGCTGATATAAAAGGAATGCTGTAGGCGCTTAGCTCAGTGGGAGAGCGCTACCTTGACGCGGTAGAGGTCAGGGGTTCAATACCCCTAGCGCCTACCATTTTTAATTCACCCGCATTACATAACAATATTAAGTGTCCACCAGGATGTCATCTTTCTCCTGCTGTGTGCCAGATCGCCTTCTGCATGCAATGAAAGAGACGTCTTCGGTCAGAGCAATGAAAAACGGGAATACCGGCATCGACTATGCCGGCTAGTTGCTTCGTGATTACCCTTGGAGGTAACCGACCTGTGCGAACGCGCCGGATGGTCTTTATAATTCTGGCAGCCCTTTTGGTAATGCCGTCGGCGGTCATTCAAAGTAACGCTCAGACAAATCCCCCTGCAAACCAGCCTGCCGGTACGACCAACACCGCTCCCGGCAAACCCGCGATCACTATCGAGACAGCCGCAACGGAACAAACACCTGTTGACGAGGCAACTGGACCGAAACCGCCGCAGCCGCCGGAAAAGACGACAGCGCCGGATTCCGAGCCGCCGCTGGTAGCCGAAGCCAGCCCGCTGAATTTCAAGCTCAGCTCCGACGGTACCGTCGCCACAATACTTTTCGACCGTGAGAGCGTGGAAGCAATGCGCACTCTCATGACGCAGCTGGAACAGAACGGCACCATGGGAAAGGTCAAGGGTGTCGTATATTCCGCTTCCGGCATTACCCCGATGCTCATTCTGCTGGGACCGAAGGAAGAACTGCTTCAAAAAGTCCACATCCTCAAACAGTTCATACCCGACCAGAACCAGGCGCATATTGTCGTAATATCAGCCAGTCTTCGAGAGCTCGCCGATCAGGATGCGTATAGCATAGGGCTCACACTGAGCCCGGATATAATCGGGCTTACCCTGGGCGGTACAGCCCAGGCGACCTTTGGTACGGATCAATCGGACCAATACACGGCCCAGGTCACGGCCGGTCTTCCTGCGACTGACTTCTCCAAGATCGCCCAGCTGAACGAAGCTTTTAACAGGGGCAAGGTCCTTGTCGCCAGCGAGGTCTATACACGCAATGGAACCAAGGCCCTTTTGACGAACATGCAGCAGATCCCCATTTTCAGCACCGATCGCAACGGGAACGTCATGACATCCTATCAGCAGCTGGAGACAAGCGTAGATGTCATACCCACCACCATCGATTACAGGAAGAGCACCCCTGAGGAAAGCCAGGTCCGGGTCGATGTGCTTGTGAAGATCAGCGTGGTCACCGGCGAGCAAACCTACAATTCCACAACTACAGCTCCGCAATATGCGACGAAGACATTCGCGACCACGCGGGTGCTCAAGGCAAACAACAAACGCTACGTCGTGGGCACCTTCGTGAATGACGCCCAGTACAAGAGCCAGGTCGGCTTGCCTTTCCTGTCAAAGATCCCTCTGCTGAAATATTTCTTCTCCCGCGAGCAGAGTCAATCCCAGCGCAACGTCGCCATCCTGACGCTCGCGGTCAAGCTTATTCCGATGCAGGTGAAGGACCTGACAATAGACGCCGAACACGTAGAGCCCCTGGAAGATCTCTACAAGAGAAAGGGAAGGCTTAAAGACGCCAGATAAGGCGCACAGTGTTTTCCTGATCAACCGGCTGGAATGGAAAAGTAAAACGTGGCTCCTTCCTCAACCCCGCTCTGGGCCCATACTCTCCCCCCGTGCCTTTCTACCACCCTTTTTACGATTGACAGCCCTATGCCGGTGCCTTCAAACTCATCGGAGCAATGGAGTCTTTCAAATACCTCGAAAATCCTTTTCGCGTCTTCCATGGCGAAGCCGATGCCGTTGTCCTTTACGTAATAGACGTTGTCCCTGCCGCTTCGCTCCCCTCCGATCTCAATGACGACGGTATGCCGCTTCCTGCCGTACTTGATCGCGTTGCCGATGAGATTCGCGAAGACCTGCCGTATCATGGCCCTGTCACACTTTGCCCCGGGAATGTCTTTCACGATAATCTCCAGACCGCCTCCCGGGTGAATCGATCGCAGTTGTTCACAAACCTCCGCGACAAGCCGGCTCATGTTGGTCTCTGATAATCTCATCTTCTGACGACCCAGATGGGAGAAGGCGAGCAGGTCGTCTATCAGGTCTTTCATCTGCTGGGTGCTCCTGGCGATGGTACCCAGAAGGCGTAACCCCTTTTCGTCAAGTTTTTCAGAATATCTTTTTATCAACATATTCGAAAACCCTTCTATCGCTACAAGCGGCGTCGCGAGGTCATGGGATATGGAATAGCTGAACGCCTCAAGCTCCTTGTTGGCAAAGTTGAGTTCCGCGACGCGCTGCTTCAATTCCTCGTTCAATTTCCCGATCTTTTCCTCGGTCTCCTTGCGCGCCGTGATATCGAGGAGCATCGCGTACTTGGACACGGTACCATCGGCATTGTAGATAGGTGTGTTGACGACGTAGTACCAGTGTTCATCCTTCGGGCTCTGAATCTCCCAGCGGACCGTTTCGCCTTTGAAGACCCTCGTGTTCACGCACCACGGACATACGGATGTCCTGTCATGGATCACCTGGTAGCACGGCATGCCCGTCCCGTCGTAGCCGGTCCGCCGGATGAGTTTTTCGTTCATAAACTCCACCGTGTGATCCTGGGAACATATGTAGATATTAAGGTCTGTGGCCTCGATGATGGCGCTGAGTTGCAGCTCCCTCTCGCGAAGGGACGCCTCGAACTCTTTTCTCTCCGCGATCTCGGTTTGAAGCGCCCTGTTCATGTCGTTGAGTTCGGCCGTGCGTTCCCGGACGCGCTCCTCCAACTCCTGCCGGGCATGCTGAAGGGCCTTTTCCACCCTCTTCCGCTCGGTAATATCGGAGAGCATTACAATCCAGTTGCCCTTGCCCAGAGGTGTGGGTCTGAACTCAACGTCCTTTTGCTTCCTGTCTTTGCATTTTATGGTAAAGGTCTGCTTGACGCCCTTCAGGGCAAGATCGTTCTTCCACGCTTCTATGACCTTCATCCGGTATGCCTTTGACGGATATGCTTTGCGGAACCAGGTAGTGCCGTCGGGCACATCCCTCAAGGTGTACCCGGTGATCTTCGTGAACTCCTTATTTATAAAGGTATACTTACCGTTCTTACCAATAATGACCGCCCCGTACGGGGCCTTCCGCAGGACGGACAGAAAAACATCCCGCTGCCTCTTCAGCCTATCACCCAGGGTTCGCTGTCTCGTGACATCTTCGAGCTGATCCATCCCCTGCCGCTGCCCCTTTTCAGAGACAATTCTATCACACGATGTCCCAACCGGTAACCGAAAGATACCTGCCGCTGCAGTCCTCAAAAAAAGGGGATTGTGTTATACAGAAAGCCGGGAAAGTATTATAATGGTTCGCGAGACGAGGAGGGAAATCGTAATGTACAGGCACCTGGAGAGGCTCCCGGCAATCGGCGTGTGCGGGTCTATTCTTATTGGTCTTCTTTTTTACATCCTGGCAGTCCCGTGCGGCTGTCTCGATGCCGCAGCTCCCGGCGCCCCGGTCAGGACTGTCGTTCAGACCGGCCACAACATCGACGTCGTGTCCGTCGCCTTCGCCCGGGACGAGAAGATCTTCGCTTCCGTCGACGGCTTCGGCCGGATCAGGGTATGGCAGTTGCCTCAAGGGCGCCTTCTGAACTCATGGAAAACGAACCCGGGGAAAGGAACGGACGGGCTCGAGGCAACAACGACGATCGCCTTTGACAATGAAGGCCGGCTCGTCACGATCGCCAGGAATATCCTGACCCGCTGGGACCCCGAAACCGGCAAGCAGGTGCAAAAAACGGAATTGCCCTTCGACGGCGACGCCGAGGTGAGGATAAGTTCGAGCGGCGCCGTGCTCGCCGCGTGGGATTCAGCCGTGAGTCCCGGCAATGATCCGGTCAAAGTCGGGATCGGCCTGTGGGATGTCAGGAAAGGAATTGCGACGGGCTTCCTCACGTGCGCGGGAGCAGGCGATGTTCTGCTGTCTCCCTCGGGCGGCGTCATCGCCTGTTTTCACAGGTCATCAAAGGCGTACTCTCTTGAGTTGTTCAGCACCGGGAAGGGTTCGCTCATCCGGTCGCAGCCTTTCGATGCCGGTGGAAAAGGGTCATCGGGCTGGAATGCCCTGGCCCTCAGCAGCGACGGCAGTCTTATCGTGCTCCGGCAGGACGGTACGGGAGGAAAACCGGCCGGGACCTCCCTCGAGGTGCGCCGCACAACAGACATGGCGCTCGTGACGACCGTTCCGGTCACCCGGGCGGGTTTACCCTGCTTCTTCAGCGAAAACGGGAAATACTTCGTCTATCTCGACCGGTCCGCCGACAGGCGAACCGAAAAGATCACGGTGCTGGGCACGGGCGACTGGAAGGTAGCGTACGAGGGAAGATCGGGGAGGGGAACATCCCTTGCAATCAGTCCCGCCTCCCGGTACATCGCCGAAGGGGCCGGCGGCATGATGGGAAGCGGGGCATACTATCTTACGTACCTCATAACTCTCCATGACCTGGACAGAAGGACGGGAAGGGCTATCTACGAAGAAGGCAAATGGACCGACCATCTGGCAATCTCCCCTGACGGCGCTTCAATCGTCCTCAATGAACAAAGAGGAATGCCCGACAATCCGCGGGAAGAGGACATCGTTTTATCACGCCTCAAGCTCGTGAGCCTTCGTGACGGAACGACGATCTGGGAAAAACACACCGAAGAAGGCGACAGGTTCAAAAATATAGGTTATTCCCAGAACGGAAAATACCTCATAGCACGAGACCTCGAAAACATTTATATCTGGGAGATGCCGGGCGGCAGGCAAACAGGGAAATTCAAGGTCCCGTACGACAAATTCAATACAGGTCTCGCGATAAGTCCTGACGGCCGCGTCTTTGCCGCCGTGGACGGTTCGAACCCGCTAAAGCCCGTAACATACGTCTTCAGGGCGTCCGACGGCAGGCGTTTCATGGCGCTTCAAGGAAATGCGACGGGGGTAAAGACAACGACGGAAGCCCTTGCATTCAGCCCTGACGGGCATTACATCGCAAAAACAGTTTTTACGGACGTATCGACGGGCACCGCGAAAGATCCCCTGCACGAGCAGCAGGTATTCGTCGAACTATGGAACGCGGGCGGCAAGGACACGGTGAGGACAATCGATGCCGGACGTTACAGCGAAGGGGAATCCCCGCGCTGCCTCGACCGAAAGCCCCTGGCAACGGATATCCTTGCCTTTTCCCTGGACGGCGGTCATCTCCTCGTGGGCAGAAAGGTCTTCAGACTGGCCGATGCAAAACAGGTCGCTGACATCGAAACCCCGTCGGACCTCGCCTCCCTGGGGTCTTTCTATACAGGCGCCGGCCGCTCACTGTCGATAAGCCCGGGCGGCGGGGTATATGCCGAGCATACCCAGGACGGGATCAGGATCATGGATCTGGCAAAAGGAAGGGAGCGGGCAACGATATTCACCTTCCCGGCAAGCTCGGTCACCGTCACACCCGAGGGCTTCTTCTCGGGCTCGGGCGAATTCGATCGTAAGGTTCATTGTGCGAGAGGGACAAATATCTACGATTTCAATCAGTTCTACGATGTCTTCTACCGCCCCGACCTTGTAATGATGAAGCTCAAAGGTGAGGACATCTCGGGCTACAGTGCCGGACTCAGTATCGAAGAGGCGCTCAGGAACCCGGCCCCGGGGGTTTCCATCCTGTCTCCCGTCTCCGGCACAAAGGTCGACGTAAGGCATCTGTCGATCAAGGTCAGGGTGAGCGATTCCGGAGGCGGCATAGGTGATGTCAGGGTATTCAATAACGGGAAACTCGTCCATTCCAGGGGAATTTACCGGATAGCCGCCCCGCCCGCCACGGCGGAAGGCACCCAGGGCACCGGGGCCCTGAACCCCTACCGCATCGCTGCGCGCGGTGCGGCAACGGTATCGGCACGACTGTCCGCAGACAAGCAGGGGCTTGAGATTGCCAAGGCGCCGCCACGGTCCGGTACTCAGGAGCTCTCCTATGACATTGAGCTCATCCGGGGGGAAAACACCGTGTCACTCGCAGCCTTCAACGGTCCGAACACGGTCATGAGTTCCCTGAAGACCGTCACCATCGAGGCGGATGTGCCTCAGCGGAAACCGCGGTTGTTTGCCCTTGTCACCGGCAACGACCATTTCAGGAACAGGGAAATCAACCTTTCCTTCGCCGTGAAGGACGCGAAAGATTTCGCGACGTTGATCAGGAAGGCCTCGGGCGCCCTCTTTGAGAAAGTTTCCGTCGAAGTGCTCACCGACGCATCCAAACTGCAGTTTCTTAAAAGCCTGAACCGCATGGCGCGCGGCATGCACCCGGAGGATGTCTTCCTCTTTTATGCGGCAAGTCACGGCGTCGCACAGGATGACCTTTACTACCTTTTCACGTCCGGTTTTGACGGGGCCACCCTCGACGGCGAAACATCCATATCATCAGTGGAACTCATGGAGTTTTCCAGGACGATCCCTTCCCTTCGGCAAATATACGTCCTCGATACCTGCCAGGCCGGCGGAGCGGGCGTTTTCGTCCTGGGACTTTACGATTCGCGCATATCCGTCCTTGCCAGGGCCCTGGGCATGCACATTCTGGCCGGTTCGAAAACCTACCAGCAGGCCATAGATAATTACGAAGGGAACGGATTTTTCACACATTTTCTGCTGAAAGCATTTGCGGGAAAGGCCGATCTCAATTCCGACAAAAAGGTGAGCGTCCTGGAGGTAAATCCCTATCTGCTCCGCAGCATGAAGGCCGCCTCGCGGGGGAAACAGGAGCCGCTCATCAGAAATTTCGGCCGGGATTTTCCCGTAACCGGGGTGAAATAAAGGGACGGCGAATCCTTAGATCCCGGGCCGTGCCACCTGAAGTCATGTTTTTCCTAATCTTTTTAACTATAAGAATTGACAAGAGAAACACAAAAATGGTAATAATATCTTTCTGTTCAGACAACGTTCTTCAGGTCTGGTGTGAAAAGCAACAGGGTAATCAAAGGATAGCATAATGGATGAAAACCTCGACATAATACGTCACAGCACATCTCATCTCATGGCACAGGCCGTCAGGGACCTCTTTCCCGGGGTCAAGGTCGCCATAGGGCCTTCTATTGAAACGGGATTCTACTATGATTTTGATTATGAACCGGGCTTCACGGAAGATGACCTGGTGAAGATAGAAAAGCGCATGCACGAGATCGCGGCCATGAATATTCCCATAGAGCGCAAGGTCCTCAAAAGGCAGGACGCGATCGCCCTGTTCTCCGAAATGGGCGAACCCTACAAAGTGGAACTCCTCGAGGCCCTCACCGACGACGAAGTGAGCACCTATACCCAGGGTTCGTTCACAGACCTCTGCCGGGGACCGCACCTTCCCTCCACGGGCAAGATCAAGGCCTTCAAGCTTTTGAGCCTTGCGGGCGCATACTGGAGGGGCGATGAGCGCAACAAGATGCTCACGCGCATTTACGGCACCGCCTTCGCCGATGAAAAATCACTCAAGGAGCACCTCACCTTCCTTGAAGAAGTGAAAAAGAGAGACCACAGGAGAATCGGGAAGGACCTCGACCTCTTCAGCATATCCGACGAGGTCGGCGCCGGACTCGTCATATATCACCCAAAAGGCGCCCTTCTGCGCTGGTTCCTCGAGGATTTCGAACGCAGGGAGCACCTGAAACGGGGCTACCAGTTCGTCGTCGGTCCCCATATCCTGAAGATGGATATGTGGAAAAAGTCGGGCCACTTCGAGAATTATCGCGAGAATATGTACTTCACAAAGGTCGACGAGGTCGAATACGGCATCAAGCCGATGAACTGCCTCTCGCACATCATGGTCTATAAATCGCAGGTGCGAAGCTACCGTGAACTGCCGCTGAGGTATTTCGAACTCGGAACCGTCTGCCGCCACGAGAAATCGGGCGTGCTTCACGGGCTTATGAGGGTCAGGGAATTCACCCAGGACGATGCTCACATCTTCCTTCGCCCCGACCAACTCCACGAGGAGATCCTGGCCATCATCCGTTTCGTGCAGGACGTGATGGCCATTTTCGGTTTTCAATTCGAGATGGAGATCAGTACCAGGCCGTCCAAGTCCATCGGCAGCGACGAGGATTGGGAAAGGGCCGAAAAGGCGCTCAAGGAAGTTCTCGACACCGAAGGCCTGCCCTATGATCTCAACGAAGGCGACGGGGCCTTTTACGGTCCAAAGATAGACATTAAATTGAAGGATGCCCTGGGCAGGAAATGGCAGTGCGCCACTATCCAGTGCGATTTTGCCCTTCCGGAGCGTTTCGATCTCCATTATACGGACTCGGACGGTCTCAGAAAACGGCCCGTCATGCTCCACAGGGTTGTACTCGGTGCCCTGGAGAGGTTTATGGGCGTCCTTATAGAACACTACGCGGGGAAGTTCCCGCTGTGGCTCGCTCCCACCCAGGTCGTGGTTATGAACATCACGGACGAGCAGGCCCCTTACGTGAATAATATCGCCGATAGGCTGGCTCGGGAAGGCGTTCGGGTGGAAACGGACCTGAGAAATGAAAAACTAGGTTTAAAAATCCGCGAAAGTGTGGTAAAGAAAATCCCCTATATGGTCATAGCGGGGAAGAAGGAAGCTGAGAGCAATACTCTCACCGTCAGGGTTCGTGACGGCGGTGAGCTGAAGGATATCAGCCTCGACGATTTCGTCGACCGGGTAAAGGATGAAAATATAACCAGGAGGTGAGCCTTATAGCAGCAGGAAAAGACTTCAAGGACATTAACGTCAACGAAAAGATCCGGGTTCGTGAAGTACGTCTCATAGACGAGAACGGAGAACAGTTGGGCATCGTTCCCACAATAGATGCCTTGAGGATGGCCAAGGAACGGGAACTCGATCTTGTGGAGGTGTCCGGGAAATCCGCACCGCCGGTCTGCAAGATCATGGATTACGGCAAGTACAAGTATCAACTGGCCAAAAAGGCCCAGGAAGCAAAGAAGAAACAGACCGTGATCCAGATCAAGGAGATGAAGCTGGGGCTCAAGATAGAGGAACATGACTTCCAGTTCAAGATGAAGCATTTGAGAGGGTTCCTGGAAGAAGGCCATAAATTGAAGATCATCATCATGTTCAGGGGAAGAGAGATCCTTCACATTGACATGGGTGAAAAACTGGCTCAAAAGGTTATAGAATCACTGAAAGACGTGGGGGAATTGGAGCAGAAGTCCAGATTCGACGGCAGAAACATTGTAATGATTTTTGCCCCCCTGTAATTCCAAGGAGGTTAACATGCCAAAGGTAAAGACCCATCGGGGGCTGGCGAAACGCGTGAAGATCACGGGCGGCGGCAAGATCAAACGCGGGAAGGCCTTTCACAGCCATCTCCTCTCTGCAAAAACACCCAAGCAGAAGAGACGGCTCTCAGGGACCGACACGATCCATCCCGCCGATGCAAAAAAGATGAAATCATTACTACCCTATTCATAGAAAAGTAGAGAGAGGTATAGTACCATGCCAAGGGCAAAACGCGGATTCAAGGCAAGACAGAGGAGAAAGAAGGTATTCAAGCTTGCAAAGGGCATGACCCAGCGCCGGAAGAACGTTTACAGCGTAGCAAAAAGGGCCGTCTTTAAAGCCCTCAAGTATGCCTACCGGGGAAGAAAAGAACGCAAACGGGATTTCAGGGCACTGTGGATCGTACGCATAAATGCAGCCTGCCGTTCCTTCGGCATTCCTTACAGCCGTTTCATGAACGGGCTGAAGGTGGCCGACATCGCCCTTAACCGGAAATCACTCGCCGATATGGCCGTTAACGATCCTGCGGGATTCGAGCAGGTTGTAGCGAAAGTCAAGGCAGTGGTGACGCATTAGGGTGACGCTTGGATATAAGCGGACTGAAAGAAAAGATCGATAGCGAAATATCACGGATCGGCAATATTGAAGATTTGAAGCGCGTCAAGGTGTCGATCCTCGGCAGAAAGGGGCTCTTCGCCGAACATATCGACCAGCTCAAGACCCTGGATAAGGACCTTCGCCGTGACGCCGGCAAGGCGATCAATGAAATAAAATCCTGGGCCGACGTGAGGCTCGCTGAGCTTGAAAAACATTTCGACGATATCGAAAGGCAAAAACGTGAACAGGCCTCGCTGATCGATATCACGATGCCGGGCACGACCCCTGTTTTCGGCAAGAAACATCCCATCACTCTGACGCTCGAGGAAATTATCAGGATCTTTGCATCCCTCGGTTTCGCCGTGGCGGAAGGCCCCGATATCGAGACGGAATTCTACAACTTCGAGTCGCTCAACATCCCATCGGACCACCCCGCCCGGGATATGCAGGACACCTTTTACATACGGCCGGGGGTCGTTCTGAGGACCCACACATCCCCGGTGCAGATACGGACCATGGAGGCGCAGTTGCCCCCCGTCAAAATCATCGCGCCCGGGTCGGTCTACCGCTGCGACAACGACATCTCCCATACACCGATGTTCCATCAGGTGGAAGGGCTGATGGTCGACAAGAAAGTCCGTTTCTCCGATCTGAAAGGGATTCTCAGCATATTCATCCATGAGATGTTCGGCCCCGATACACCGCTGAGGTTCCGCCCCAGCTATTTCCCGTTCACAGAACCGTCCGCGGAAGTGGACATCGCCTGCGTGATATGCGGGGGTCAGGGCTGCAGGGTATGCAAGGGCACCGGCTGGCTCGAAATTCTCGGTTCAGGCATGGTCCATCCCCAGATTTTCCGTAACGTCGGCTACGATCAGGAAGAAATCACCGGCTTTGCCTTCGGCATGGGGGTTGAGCGCATCGCCATGATCAAGTTCGGCATCGACGACATCCGTCAGTTTTACTATAACGATATCAGGTTTCTTTCGCAGTTCTGAGGTGAGATTAATTGAAGGTACCCATCGAGTGGCTGAACGAATTTGTTGTCATTGACATAGAACCTGAGGATCTCGCAAAACGTCTCACCATGAGGGGGCTGGAGGTCGAAGGTCTCGAGAAGTTTGCGCCCCGGTTTACCGGTGTCATTGCGGGAACCATCACAAGGATCGATGCCCATCCCAACGCCGACAACCTCTCCGTCTGTTCTATCGACACGGGCAGGGAAGAACTCACCGTCGTTTGCGGCGCATCCAACATCTCCGTCAATGACAGGGTTCCCCTCGCCACGGTAGGTGCGGCCCTGGACCAGGACTTTGTCGTCGGCAAGCGAAAAGTCCGCGGAATAGAATCTTTCGGCATGCTTTGTTCCGAAAAGGAACTGGGCCTTACCGACGATCACAGCGGCATATTCATCCTGCCTGACACTATCACACCGGGAAGCGTCCTCGCCGATCTCCCCATTGCCCATGATACGGTACTCGATGTCAGCGTGCCTCCCAACCGGGGGGATTGCCTGAGTGTCTTCGGTATAGCGAGGGAAGTGGCCAGTATTCTGAGACAAAAAGCGAAGCTTCCCAACTTCACTCTGCAGGCCTACGGAGATGGCCGTGTCGAAGACGAGATAGACCTCGCCATACATGACACAAATGCGTGCCCGCGTTATGTCCTGAAACTGATAAAAGGAATATCGCTGGCACCCTCCCCTTTCTGGATGCGGCGAAGGATCACCCGCTCGGGCATGAGGCCCATCAACAACATAGTGGACGTCACCAATTATGTCATGCTTGAACTGGGTCAGCCGCTCCATGCCTTCGACTTCGATCGCCTCACGGAATCGAGGATCGACGTGAAGGTAGCACAGGGATCATCGAATTTCCGCACCCTTGACAGTATCGACAGGCCGCTTGAAACCGGCGACATACTCATCTGTGACGGGTCGGGTCCCGTGGCCGTCGCGGGTATCATGGGCGGGGAAAACTCGGAGATCACCGGCGCAACCAAAAACATGGCATTGGAGAGCGCCTATTTCAATCCTTTTTCCATCCGCGCGACGGCAAGACGGCTCGGGATCAGGTCAGAGGCCTCGCTCAGGTTTGAAAAGGGCGTCGATATCGACAACGTCGGATATGCCGCCGAGAGGGCGATGTATCTCATGCACGAACTGGCGGGCGGTACGGTGGTCAAGGGCCAACGGGAGATCTTCGAGAAGAGGGAGTCCCGGACGATCTATATCACCTACAGCAACATTAACGGCCTCCTGGGAACCCACATAAGCCATGAAGCCGTCACACGGGCGCTGCGATCCATAGACCTGCACATCACGAAAGAGGATGAGAACGGCCTTGTCGTATCCGTCCCCAACTTCAGACATGACATCGGCGAAACGGCCGACATCGTCGAGGAAATCTCGCGGGTCCACGGGTTCGAACATATCCCCGACACAAGTCCGGTGGCTGTGCTGAGACCCCAGAAGCTCACTCAGAAGGAACGCTTTCTGACCTTGATAAGGGAGTATTGTCTCGGTACGGGCTTTTACGAGATCATCAATTTCTCATTCTTCTCCATCAAAGATATTGAGAACTTCCTGATCCCCGGGGATGACGAGCGCAGCCGGTACGTGCCCATTATGAATCCTATCTCCCGGGATTGGGGAGTCATGAGAACGATGATGATGCCGTCCGTTCTCAGGTGCATGGCCTATAACCTCAACAGGGGCGCGAAGAATCTCAGGTTCTTCGAGAAAGGCAAGGTCTTTTTCCAGGAAAGCGCCGGCGGTATCAGCGAGCGGACCATGCTGTGTTTTGCCATAACGGGCCGGCAGAAGGAATACTCATGGAAGGAAAAACACTCCGACTATGACTTTTTTGACATCAAAGGCACAATTGAAGGATTAGTGGAGAGGCTGGGTGTGAGCTGCCAGGTGGAAGCTGCCACGGAACCCTTCCTGGATCATGGCCGCAGCGCCGATATCATGATTGACGGTATAAAGGCGGGTTGGGCTGGGGCCATTCGGGATGATATCCTTCAACTCTATGAGATTGAACAAACTATTTATTGCGCTGAGTTACGATTTGATATAATCTTAGAAAAAGGGAACTTGACGCTTCAGTACAAGCCGATACCCCGTTATCCGCAATCTACAAGGGATTTTTCGTTTTACGCGGACGACAGAGTGCCGATAGCTATTCTTGTTGAGAAGATCAAGGGTATTTCACCCCTTATCGTTTCCGTGGGGATATTTGATATGTTCCGGAAGGAGATGCGGAGTGTATCCATGCGGGTGGTATTCCAATCATACGAAGATACTCTCACCGATGAACGTATCAATGCTTTGCAGGAACAAATCATCGGCGAGCTGACCAAAATTGACGGAATTTCGTTAAGGGCATAAGGAGGCGTTATGACGAAAATAGATATTGTAACCGATCTTTACGAAAAGCTCGGATTTTCCAAACGGGAGTGCGCGCATATCGTCGACCGGTTCTTTGAGATCATAAAAGACACTCTCGCCACCGATGAGAACGTAAAGATTTCGGGTTTCGGCAATTTCTTCGTCAGAAAGAAGAAAGCCCGCCGCGGCAGGAACCCGCAGACCGGCGAAGAGATCAAGATAACAGAGCGCAAGGTCCTGAGCTTCAGGCTCAGCCAGGTTTTGAAGGACGAAATCAACGACAGCAGAAGGCAGGAATGAACGGAAGGGAAATTCCCGACAGGGTCTTTTACCGTATCAAGGAAGTCTGCACCTTAACAGGGCTGAAGCCTCACGTCCTTCGCTACTGGGAACAGGAATTCAAAGACATCAAACCTGTCAAGAGTCCAACGGGACAGCGGCTCTATAAGAAAAAAGACCTTGAGATCATTTTTACCATCAAAAAGCTCCTTCACGAAAAGAGATTCACCATCGACGGGGCAAAACAATATCTGGCAAACCACAAACGAATATTAAATGAGATTCGGGAAGAACTTACCGAACTTGTAGCGATGCTTAAACAGGAGGAGAAAGAGAAAAAATGAGAAACATCATTATTATTACTTTGTTGGCCTTCGCCGTCTGCGCCTGCACACCCGGACCGATCTATATCGCCAAGGACGAAAGCGACAGCGTCAAGAAGAACTACAACGATCAGCACGTTCAAGCCATCTTCGAAAAGAACGCCAGCCTCTTTAAAGACATCTACGCCAGGTACAACTCCAGCAACGTGGGAATTTACAAGGACGGCATCGGCATTACCACGCTTGAAGACACGAACAAGGAAAAGCTCCACTACATCATGGCCTACGTAAGGCCGAAAGAGGCATCCTTCGACGTCAATACCACGAAACCCGACGAACGTCTGGCAAAAATTATCCGCGACTTCGTCCCGAAATACATAAAGACGATCAAGAGCCGCGATCTGGATGCGGACGATATCGAGGGCCTCGCATTCGGCGTTTACTGGGCTGTTAGAGACCATTCCCAGTGCGATACCTACGGCGGTTATGTCGAATATATGTACATCTTCTTCCCCAAGAGCGCCGCCCAGAGCTATCTTGACGGCAAACTGAGCCTCGCCGAGGCAATCGACCAATCCGAAGTCATGGCAAGCCTGGAACTGAAACCGGCAAAGAACATACGACCGGTATTCTAGAGTTAGAAGACAATAAAAAAAACGCCGCAGCTTATCCTGCGGCGTTTTTTTATTGTCTTGACAGTCAGGGGAAGGGAGGGCTTTGCCGGCGAAAGCGGAAAAACATAATAGGTCTTACAGGTCCTATAAGACCTATTAAAAACGGTTGCTTCTCCCATCTGGCCGCTCGCCCACGCACAACATTGGAATGGGTCGTTCGCCTTTCACGGCGAAAAACCTGCTTCCTTGAGGATGTTGATGATGTTCATTTCGGGAAAGGGGGCGGGAATGAAGGAAAGGATGAAAATTATGAGGGTGACGACAGCGAGTTTTTTTCGTGAACCGTCGAGGCCCGTTTCGTCATCGAAGGGCCGGGGATGGCTCCTGCCGAATATGATCAGGAGGATAACGAGCGTAAGCCAGCCGATGTTCATAAAAACCGCCAGGATCCCAAGGCCGGCGATGACACCCCGATAGACCCACGTGCTCTTTTCACCAAACACGGCATAGACCACGTGACCACCGTCAAGCTGGCCTACAGGCAGCAGGTTGAGGGATGTCACGAAAAGCCCGACCCAACCGGCATAGGCGAAGGGATGCAGAACGAGGTCATGCCCCTTTGGGATCTCGCCGACGAACCATGCCTCAAGTATCCTGAACAGAAGGGGGTCTCCCAGTTCCATGTATGAGCCTGCCGGTAGGCCGGAAAGGGGTGTCACCGCGGACATTCTTATACCCGCCACAATAAAAGGCAGGGCAACCACAAAGCCGCACACCGGACCGGCCACGCCTACATCAAAGAGCGCTTTCTTGTTAACAACGACACCCTTCATTTTGATCACGGCCCCGAAGGTACCAAAGGGCGGCAGGGGCAAGGGTATGAAAAAAGGCAGCGTGCTCGGAATACCGTAACGTCTGCTCATAAGATAATGACCCAGTTCGTGGGAAAGCAGGATAGTCATAATAGCAAGGCTGTAAAGAAAGCCGCCGACAAATATCGTCGATGCTATTGTCATCAGGAAAAGGAGAATGTGCAGATAGATCATCGGAAATCTAGACCTTCAGAAGCCCGTACTCCATGAGTGTGCGGTCATGTTTTGTCCCCGTCTTGATCTTCACGTCAAGCCGGCTGAGAAATTCATAAAACTCGACAAGGCTCCGCCGGGAAATCTTTCGCGATGTGCCTGAAAGCTTGAAGGCATAATAAGGATGCTGAAAGGGCAGATAGCGCTTCCTGCCTGAGGTCTCCACGCCTGTTTTATCCTTCCAGCGCTTGAATGCGGCGGCAAAGGCGGGATATGCACGTGCTTCGGCAACAAAGGGCTCCAGGTCCTTCGCCTGGATAAGGAGGCGCATCTGGTTTACAAGGTAGCTATGTATCGCAAGGATGTGCTGGCCGTTCATAAGAAGGCTCTCGAAGATGGTGAGAACTTCCTTCTTGTCCAGTCGGGAGAAGGCATCAAAAAGAGCCATCAGAGTCTCCTCGTGCGTTTCGGTGACGACGGCGTTGATGTCCCGTGATTCGATCGTTGCCCTTTCGCCCGCATATCCGATCAGTTTCAGGACCTCCTGGTCGAGTATGGATTCGTCCCTGATCCTCGACGTCAACAATGCAAAAGCCTTGTCCGTCATCTTCTTGCCGCTGAGCTTGAGTGCGCCCCTCACCCTCTCCCTGATCCTCTTGTCCGGGTCCTTTTCGAGGACCACGGTCTCTCCCTCCAGACCTCCCGGCACCTGGCTGGTTTCCGATGTGAGATAGACGATCACTCCGGCCCTATCTTTCAATACGTTGAGATGGGGCTTCAGCGCTTCAGCATCGGCCGATGACGGATCGACAATGGCAATAACCAGGTTTTCGGCAAGAAAGAGATTTGATGCCTTTTCGATAACAACATGCCTCAAGTCCTTCCCCTGGGCAATGACAATTCCGGGATGCTCATGGTATCGGCGGGACAGAATATGAATGTCTTCGATAACATTTTCCTTCGATCCCATCGCGATGAGCAGTTTCTTCATGTAAGGTAAGATACCATCAGTCCCCTATTCCTTGCCATATTTTTTCTTCAGGAATTGAAGACCCGTCATGGGATAGAGGGCATAGATCAGGATGTCGCCGATATCCTCCGATATGCCTTTCAAGGCCTCCCGCGCCCCGGGAAGCTCCGGTTCCAGAATATCGGCGGGCCGCTTGTCCATAGGCGTCGTCCCCCGGGGATAACCCTTCAAGGCCTTCGACCTTATCTCCTCGTTCACCGGCGCCGGCGGTCTGCCGTAGAGGCCGTAGAAATAGTCTTTCACTTCATTGGAGATCATCTTGTACCTGCCGGCAATAACATTGAAGACAGCCTGGACACCCACAATCTGGCTGGTAGGCGTAACAAGCGGGGGAAACCCCATATCCTGTCTCGTCCTCGGTATCTCCCTGTGAACCTCCCCGAGCCTGTCCAGTGCTTTTGCCTGCTTGAGCTGACTCACCAGGTTCGAGATCATACCCCCCGGTATCTGGTGCATGATAACTTCGATATCGATGACCGCGTAATGCGTGCGGTCGGAGAAAGACCGCAGCTTCGAAGGAATAATCTCTTCAAGGTAATCGTCTATCTCGGACATCTTGTCGAGGTCCAGTTTCGGATCGTAAGGCGTGCCCTTCAATGCGACGGCAAAGGCCTCTGAAGGCGAGTGGGAGGAACGATAGGCAAAAGGGGCAAGGCATGTATCGATGCCATCGGCTCCTGCTTCGATGGCCTTGAGGCAGGACATTGAGGCCATTCCGCTCGTATAGTGCGTGTGGAGGTGGATAGGGATGGAGATTGTCTCTTTGAGACGTGAGACGAGTTCGTAGGCGTCATAGGGCGAAATGATGCCCGCCATATCCTTGATGCAGAGCGAATCAGCCCCCAGGTCTTCGATCCTCCTCGCCTTGTCCACGTAATAGGCGATATTGAATATGGGACCGCCCAGTCTCCCTTCTGTCAGTGAATAGGAGATCGCACCCTGGATATGCCTGCCGCAGTTCTTGATTGCCCTGAAGGCGGTCGTGAAGTTGCGCTCATCGTTAAGGGCATCGAAGACGCGGAAAATATCGATACCCACATCACAACATTTTTCAACAAAGGCATCGACAACGTCATCGGCATAATTTCTGTACCCGACAAGGTTCTGTCCCCGAAGCAACATCTGGAGCTTCGTATTGGGCATCTTTTCCTTGAGAAGACGTACCCTCTCCCATGGGTCTTCATCAAGGAAACGGGTCATCACGTCGAAGGTGGCCCCGCCCCAGACCTCCAGGGAATAGAAACCGACGGAATCCAGCTTCTCGGCAATAGGCAGCATGTCTTCAGTCCGCATTCTGGTGGCAAAGAGAGACTGGTGGCCGTCCCTCAGTGTTAGATCGGTTACCTTGACCGGTTTCTTATCCATATCCTGAACCCCCCTGGTAAAGTCTGAAGTCGTATCATGGCAACCGTGAAAAATCAATGGATATTTTCCCGCAAGTCTGCTATTTTAATGCCTACGGGATGTAGCTCAGCATGGTGTAGAGCGCTTGCTTCGGGAGCAAGAGGCCGCTGGTTCAAATCCAGTCATCCCGACCATTGTTTATCTTCTTTTCGGCACGTCCTCGGTGAACAAGCTTGACCCGGGGCACGATTAGTTGTATAATACGTTCACTTGGAAGATTCATAAAACGCGGATGCCCTTATGCTACAAAGGGCATCTTTATTTTTGGGGTATGGAATGGCGATAAATAATTCAACAGAAGTAAGTGACCTGGTTGACTTGGGCATGGGGAAAAACTTCCCTGAGCCGGACGAAATAACCGATTTCCTTCCTCGGGAGATCTCTTCTCCCGAAGATGGTGAAGATGTATTCGACTTTCTCTCGGAATCCGATATCGACATAGTCGAAACGATACGGGATAATGCCGTCTCGCGTAAGGACGAAAGCCTGGACGGTGGCGAGGCCCACAAATTACCGTCAGAAACGACCGATAACATAGTATGGGCCTATTTAAAGGACATAGGACATGTGGCTCTCCTCACAGCCGATGAAGAATACGAGATAGCGAAAAAGATTGAAGAAGCCGAAAAAAAGGCAAAGAGCATATTGTTTGAATTGCCCCAGGCAGTGAACGAACTCCTGGAAATAGGTCAGCAACTGAAGAAAGAGCTCACGAGTATAATAGATGTCATCAGCAACATCGACGAAATGAACTACACACAAAAAGATGAGGAGAAATACAAGAAGAAGACCATATCCTCCATCAACACTTTAAGAAACCTTCACGAAAAAAAGGAAGGGATAAAGAAATTACTCCGGGGAACAGACAAATCGACCAGAAAGGAACTCGTCGGGGATCTGCACAAGATCGAAGACAAGAGACAGGAAGTCCTCGTTAATCTCAGACTCAACAAGAAGATTATTGTAGAGATCATCAGAAGAATCGCGAATCAGATGAAGGTCATGAATAATGACGAGGCACGTATCGTACGGCAGAAACTGATGGAACTGGGTGAAATCGAGAATGGACTGAAGACCGTCAGGAACAGGCTCGTTCAAGCAAACTTAAGACTCGTGATTACCATTGCCAAGAAATATCTCAACCGGGGGCTATCATTCCTTGACCTGATCCAGGAAGGCAACATGGGACTCATGAAGGCTGCGGAAAAATACGACTATCAGAAAGGTTATAAATTCTCGACATACTCGACATGGTGGATCAGGCAGTCCATAACACGGGCGATAGCGGATTGCGCGCGAACGATCAGGGTACCGGTGCATGTACTTGAAACCCAAAATAAGATCAACAAGGCTACGGTAGCCCTCTTCCAGGAATTAGGGGAAAAGCCTGACCTCGAAGAAATCTCCCTTAAGGCAGGGCTACCCGTGCAGAAAGTCAGAAAGATTATGGCTGTTTCCAACGGGCCCGTATCAATCGAAACTCCGGTCGGAGATGATGAGTCCAAACTTGGCGACTTCATCGCAGACCCAAAAGCCTCTTCGCCTCTGGTGGAATTGATAGGCATCTCTCTCAGGGAAGAGATAGACAAGGTCCTGTCAACACTTACTCCCAGAGAAGAGAAGATCGTCAGGATGAGGCTCGGCATCGGGGAAAAGACGGATTTTACCTTAGAGGAAGTGGGTGATGCCTTTGGGCTTACCCGTGAGCGCATCCGTCAGATTGAGGCCA
>DHVP01000041.1:253-86176 GCA_002412715.1 Deltaproteobacteria bacterium UBA5205 | reverse complement strand
GCAGCATCATGCCCCAGAAGAAAAATCCGGATATCGCCGAGCTGATCCGGGGGAAATCCGCGCGTGTCTACGGCGACCTGTTCGCGATCCTGACGCTTCTCAAAGGGTTGCCCATGACCTACAACCGCGATCTGCAGGAAGACAAGGAACCGCTGTTTGACGCGGTGGATACGGTCAAAGACTGTCTGTCGATATTCACCGAAATGCTGGAGCATACCGTCTTCAACGCGGAAAGAATGTATGACGCGGCAAGCGGCGGTTTTTCCACGGCCACCGATGTGGCGGAGTATCTGGTGGAAAAAGGACTTCCTTTCCGCCAGGCGCATGAAATTGTCGGCCATATCGTCGCGGATTGCATTCAAAGCAAAAAGACACTCGCAGACCTGACGCTAAGTGAGTTTAAGAAGCATTACGCGGGGTTTGAGGCGGACATCTCATACAGAATTCAACTGGAAAACTCCGTCAATGCCAGAAAGGCACTGGGCGGAACGGCCGGGACGGCCGTCAGAGAAAGGATTCGGGCGTTTGAAAAAAGTCTTAAAAAAAAATAAGATAATCTGTGCTTTAGCTTTGATGATGATTCTTGCCGGATGCGGTTTGAAGGGGGATCCCGTACCGCCGATGCGGGTCACATCCGATGCACAGGGCGTGTTGGAGATTTCCGCGAAGGCGGTCTCAAAGAGCGTCATGCTGTCATGGCGGTTTCAAAACGCGGACGGCCGGATCAGTCATATCGATATCGAGAAGAGAGAATTGGGAACCAGGGGAAACCTTTGTCCGGAATGTCCGCGCACATTCGATAAAATCGGCCAGTTGACCGTAGAGAAAGAACCGCAATACCAGTTTGCCGATTCTGACGTCGAGGCGGGAATCGTATACAGCTATCGGCTGAAATTATGTGATGACACCGGTGCTTGTATGGAATCGTCGGTTGTGGAAATAGAATTGAAATAAAACACAATTTCAGGAGGCATGATTTATGTTCAAGGGAGCTATTACCGCTTTGGTGACGCCTTTTAAAAACGGTAAAGTGGATGAAAAAGCCCTGCGGGAGCTGATCGAATATCAGATTGAAAACGGGATCGACGGTCTTGTCCCGTGTGGAACCACCGGAGAATCGCCAACGCTGACGCATGATGAACATGATCGCGTCATTGAAATCACGATCGACGCCGCCAAAAAAAGGGTGCCGGTCATCGCCGGAACGGGTTCGAACAGCACGTCGGAAGCGCTGCGTTTGACCCGGCATGCCTATGAAGCAGGCGCCGACGGCGCGCTCATTGCCTGCCCTTATTATAATAAACCGACCCAGGAAGGGCTTTATCTGCATTATCAGTCGATTGCCCAAAATGTGCCTATCTGGATCATCCCATACAATATTCCGGGCCGGACCGGGGTCAACATGTCCCCGGAGCTCATAGCGAGGTTGGCAAAGATTGACAATATTGTGGGGGTGAAGGAGGCGTCCGGATCGCTCAAGCAGATGAATGACGTGCTGGACCTGTGCGGCCCGGATTTCGACGTATTGTCCGGAGACGACGGATTCACCCTGCCTTTGATGGCGATTGGCGGCAAGGGTGTCATATCCGTTACGTCCAATATCGTGCCCGCAGATGTGGCGGCTTTGGTGGACGCGGCCGAGGCGGGTGACCTGGTCAAAGCCAGGGCTTTACATCAGAAGATGAGCCCTCTGTTTGATGTCCTTTTTATCGAAGTGAATCCCACGCCGGTAAAAGCAGCGCTGGCGCTGATGGGGAAAATCGAATACGAATACCGTTTGCCGCTTTGCAAAATGGCGCAGACAGGCCATGAAAAATTAAAAAAGGTCATGTCTGATTACGGTTTGATTTAATTGTTAGACGATCAATAGGGATTCGAGGAGAAGGTAATTATGGTGAAGGCTATCGTTACGGGAGCGGGAGGCAAGATGGGAGGCAGGATCATCAGTCTGATGTCTTCCATGGATGACATTGAAGTTGTCGGTGCCATTGAGGTGCCGGGACATCCCATTATCGGCCGCGACGTCGGTCATTCACTGGGCCTTGGAAAAACCGGCGCACTTGTCAGCGACAAGCTTGCCGACTGCATTGAACAGGCGGATGTGGTGATCGACTTCACCAATCATGAAGCCTCCCTGCATTATCTGAACATTGCAAGCGAACATAACCGTTCGATCGTCATCGGGTCAACCGGATTCACAACGGAAGAAATGCTGAAGATTCGTCAACTGGCCGTAAAAACCCGCTGCATGCTCTCTCCGAATATGAGCGTAGGTGTGAACGTTATGCTCAAAGTCCTGGAGGACTGCGCGGTCATTCTCAAAGAGGATTACGATGTGGAGATCATTGAAGCCCATCATCATTTAAAAAAAGACGCGCCCAGCGGAACAGCGATGCAGATGGCAGAGGTTATTGCCACAGCACTGGGCCGCGATCTTGCAAAGGAAGCCGTCTACAAACGCCAGGGACTCATCGGAGAACGCACACGGACGGAAATCGGCATTCAGACCATCCGCGGCGGCGATATTGTCGGTGAGCATACTGTCATCTTCGGCGGCATTGGGGAAAGACTGGAATTTACCCATCGCGCACACAGCCGTGATAATTTTGCCAAAGGAGCGATACGCGCAGCGCAGTGGATTGTAAACCAGAAAAACGGTTTGTATGATATGCGCGACGTGCTGGGGCTCAGAAACTGACGCAGGCGGTGTTTTTTTGGAAGGCGTAATCTGTTATGTCGGTATTGGTTCAAACATGGGTGATGCGGCCCTGAACTGCCGCCAGGCGATCATCCTCTTGTCGCAGGTCGAAGGGGTGAAGGTGGTTTGCGCCTCATCGTTTTACAAAACACAACCGGTAATTCCGGAGATGACAGGCGGGCGTTCACCCGATGAAATAAGGCAGCTTGAAAACCAGGATTGGTTCGTCAATGCGGTCGTTGAAATCAGAACAACGCTGCGCGCCCGCAAGATCTTGGACGAATTACTTCAAATCGAAGCGTCGATGGGGCGAAAGCGCACCCTTAAGGGAGGATCCCGGATCATCGATATGGATTTGCTCTTTTACGGACAGGATGTTATTGAGGTAGCGGGTTTAAGTATTCCACATCCCGAGGCGCACCGTAGGAGATTTGTTCTGGAACCGATGTGCGAAATCGCCTCCTATTTCATTCATCCGTCTTACGGCGTATCCATGCGGGGACTGAAAGACAGGTTGGACGATCAAAACCAGGTCGACATCTACAGACCTGAGGTTTAAGAAGGTGTTTATGAATATTGCAAAAATCATCATCGTTTTAATATTGCTCTACGTGGGATACAGAGTCGTCAGAATGCTGCGTGCGGGGTCAACCGGATCCGTAAAAGGGTCCCGTGCGGACGCTGTGACGTCCAGGGGAGAAGACCTGGTTCAGGATCCATTTTGCAAGATATACGTTCCCAAAAGTCAGGCGATGGTCAAAGAGATCAACGGGCATGTTCACTATTTTTGCAGCAGGGAATGCATTGATCAGTACATTTCTAAAAAAAATAATTAGTTAGGGGGGAGTATGAAATTCTTTATCGATACGGC
This sequence comes from Deltaproteobacteria bacterium UBA5205, assembly GCA_002412715.1. GTDB lineage: Bacteria > Desulfobacterota > Syntrophorhabdia > Syntrophorhabdales > Syntrophorhabdaceae > Delta-02. The sequence goes on along the minus strand of DHVP01000041.1, from coordinate 82,607 downwards.
CAATATCACCGAAATCACGGAAGGCATCGCGTTGGGCATGGTGGATGGTGTGACGACGAATCCTACGCTCATCGCCAGGGAAAAAAAACCGTTTGATGCGGTGGTCAAGGAAATTTTAGAGGTGGTCGAAGGACCAGTCAGCCTTGAAGTCGTCAGTCTCGACGCGAAAGGCATGGTCACTGAAGGAAAGAGACTCGCGAAACTGGGCGAACAGGTCGTCGTAAAGGTGCCCATGACGACCGACGGTTTGAAGGCAACCAAGATCCTCGCCGATACGGGAATTGATGTGAACATGACATTGATTTTTTCGCCGCTTCAGGCGTTGATGGCCGCCAAAGCCGGCGCGGCCTACGTCAGTCCTTTTGTGGGACGTCTGGATGATATTGCCGCCGACGGCAGGGATCTCGCCCGCCAGATTCTAGACATTTATGACAATTACGGGTATGAGAGCGAAGTCATCGTGGCCAGCGTCCGTCACCCGATGCATGTTTTAGACGCCGCGTTAATGGGCGCGGACATCGCGACGATTCCGTTTAAGGTGATTGCGCAACTGGCGCAGCATCCTTTGACCGATAAAGGCATCAGTCTGTTTATGGAAGACTGGAAAAAAGTTCCAAAAAAATAAGATTCCAGGAATGCGGACCGCATATGGACGCAGACAGACGGAGTGATCCCACATGAAAAAACTACGCGATGCATTCAACCTGCCTAACACGATCACATTGGTGCGCATCAGCGTGGTGCCTTTTTTGTTCGTGCTTCTCTGGTCACCCGGTCCCTTCTGGAGTTTAATGCTGGCCGGGCTGTTCGTGTTGGCTTCCGTCACTGATCTTCTCGATGGGTTCATCGCGCGCCGTTACAACATGATCACCACCCTGGGAAAGTTTCTCGATCCGCTGGCCGATAAATTGATCGTGAATTCCGCCATGATCCTGATGATACCCATCGGCCGCATCGATGCCTGGATTGTCGTGATCATTATCATGCGAGATCTCATTGTGGACGGTATCCGCTCCATGGCCTCGGCAGAAGGTATCTACATTCAGGCCAGTATTCTGGGAAAGCAAAAAACGCTGGCGCAGATTATAGCGGTGACCGCATTGATGATCCATTATCCGTTTTTGGGACTCGACGCGCATTTTATCGGGACGATCGTTCTGTATGTGGCTTTGTTTTTAACGCTGTATTCGGGAATTGATTACTTCATAAAATTTTTCCGCGGAATCGGTTCACCGCGATGAGGTGAAAAAAGTTCGGGTTCATTTTTTTATTGACAAAAACGACCCAACTGGTGTAACTAGCCACCTTCAAACTGAGCGGGCGTAACTCAGCGGTAGAGTGCTACCTTGCCAAGGTAGACGTCGACGGTTCAAATCCGTTCGCCCGCTCCATTTTTTTATGGCGGCATAGCCAAGTGGCTAAGGCAGCGGTCTGCAAAACCGTTATTCTCCGGTTCAAATCCGGATGCCGCCTCCAAATTTCCCCCCTTCCAGGAAACAGTTCATTGCATTGCCATTGGTTATCCCGAGACTTGCCGAAACACCGTATGCGGTTGGTGGTGCTGTTAATTTTGCCGGGGGGCAGGCGTGGTGTCCGGACAACCGGTCTCTATCGGAAGGCGTTTGTCCATGCTCCATCCGATCCATGAACTGTCATGGTTATGAAGGTTCTCCATCGGCCAGCCCATCGCATAGAGCGTAAGTATCCATTGTGTTGTGCGCACGCCTGACTGACAGGTGAAGTATTGTTGTTTCCTCCGGTCAAAGCCCAATTCCTTCATGGCCTTAAGGATCTCGCTTGCAGTTCGCCACTCGGCATCATTCGTTTTCTTTTTTACATGAATATAGTCGGCCTGCACTGCCCACGGTATGTGACCTGCGCGATGGGCGCCCCGCATGATCTCCTTGCCGCAAAACTCCAGGTCGCCTCGCGTGTCCCAGACTTGAGCATCTTTGCGGTCCTTAAGCGCCAGTATGTCGGACGTGTCTACGCGCATGGCCGGATATGTGATTTTTGCAGCCCACGTACCGGGGGCCCGATTTCCGGCTGAGAGGAATTCTGTTGGATAGCCCGCATCCTTCCATGCCTTCATTCCGCCATCGAGCACCCTGACATCGGTCTTGCCGTAATAGTAAAAGGCCCACCAGATTCGGCTCGCGTCGTACTTGTGGTCGTACAGAACAACCTTTGAAGCGGGGTTGACGCCGACACTATGCATTAGTTTTGTGAAGCCTTCGGCGGGGATTATGTTGTCGGTTACCCCGCTCTGGGTTCCGGGGTCCGCTTCGTAGTCCGGGCGCCAGAGTCTCACGGCTCCGGGTATGTGGCCCAGATGGTAGTCCTTCGCGTTTGCGATCGCTATGACAATGAGTCCGGAGTCTTTGAATCGGGTGATCTCATTCAGCTCTGCCGCTGTGATGAAGACTGTGCCGTTGACGTAACCTTTGTAGTTATCCCCGGCCTGTACAACGGTTGCCGTTGCCAGCCACGCTATCATAACCAACAGTATTAAGACCCATCTATCCGACATCCTGCATATCCATCCGGATTTGTATCGACTGTCCCGCATTACCCATGTACAGAAGCTCACGCCTCGGCGCCGTTCATAAATGCTGCCCGACAAAAATGGCAACAGGTACTTTCGGGCAGCGACACACCCCTCAAGCCATGTGTATGCCCGTATTTATATAGTGGATTATGCTTTTTTCCCCGAAACCGGAAACCGCGCCTCTAGTCCAGCATGAAATCCCACGCAGTTTCGTTGATCCAGATGCTGTAGTATCCCCTGCCGAGCAGCCCCTTCGGTTTGATTATGTACATGTCTTTTCCCTGGGACTTGACATCGAGTTCAATGTCCTTACCGAATGCAAAGCGGGGTTTACCAAGCGCCGATGGCTGGTAGAAACCCATGGGGTTTACCGTAAGGACGCTCATGTCGTGCTTGCCATAGAGAACGAAATATTGAAAATCCTTCAGAAAAAAGTGGGCCGGGTCATTTGACTCGACAAAGAAGACACCGTTTTCATCGAAAACAATATTGGGCAGCAGCCTGATCAAGCCCTTGGTGGTCTTTATGTAAACACCGGGTTCTCTGGGAGTTGGGACCTTTTCGTTTTTGGCATATACGGATGCCGCGAAAACACAAAAGAGGATGAGGCAGAATGCGATGCCGCATACTATTTTTACTTTTTTCATTGGTTTCTCCATTTATTTTCCTTATCCGGCATCCCCGGCGAAGCTATGCGAGGGTGACCAGAACTTTACGTTCCCTCGGTCCGTCAAATTCCATGAGGAAGATACCTTGCCATGTCCCGAGGGCCGGGGTGGGGGTGTTCCCGGAAAATGGGATGCTCACCGAAGCACCGACGAGTACTGCCTTGATGTGGGCGTCTGAATTCCCTTCTCTGTGACGGTAAGGATATTCCGATGGCACGAGTCTCCCCAGGGATTCGATGATATCGTGCATGACGTCGGGGTCGGCATCTTCATTTATAGTTACCGCGCAGGTCGTGTGGGGCGTATATACATGGAGGATCTTTCCGGTGCGCCCTTTTACAGCGTTCACTACCCGTTCGGTAATGTCCAGCGCCTCGACCTTCTTCGATGTCCTGACATGAAATTCCGTCATCGCTCACCGTTATTTATCGTGTTTCTTCCTGTAGTCTTCGATAGCCGCCCTCAAGGCCTCTTCAGCCATGACGGAACAATGCTGTTTTGCGGCAGGGAGCCCGCCAAGCTCCCGCGCGACGGTCTCGTTTGTAAGCTTCAGGGCCTCATCCAGGGTCTTCCCCTTTATCAGTTCCGTTGTCATACTGCTCGATGCGATGGCGGCGGCGCAACCGAACGTCTTGAATTTTACGTCCACTATGCGGTCGTTTTCGATCTTGAGAAAGATCTTCGTCACATCGCCGCAGGTAGGGTTGCCGACCTGTGCCATGCCGTCGGCTCTTTCCATCTCGCCCATGTTCCTGGGGTTCTCAAAATGATCGATCACTATATCGGTGTATGGACCCTGCGCCATTATTACCTCCTGTCATCGCTTTGCCGAAGGAATCAAATCACACAGGTGAAAATATAGCATAAACGGGAATTCTTTTGTAATATCATTTTGCTTGACGGTTTTAAGACGAATTTGTTAGAAACTAGCATTAAAATTCAGGAGATCGACAATGCAGAAACGGTACTTACTCGCGCCGGGACCAACCCAGATCCCGCCGGAAGTGTTATTGAAGATGGCGGAACCCATGATCCACCATCGTAATCCCCTCTTTGAAACAGTGGTGGAGGAAGTCAGGGAAAACTTGAAGCATCTTTTTGGCACGGCCAACGAGGTGCTCATCTTCTCTTCATCGGGTACCGGTGCAATGGAAGGCGCGATAACAAATATGCTTTCTCCGGGTGACGCGGCCATTGTAGTGCGCAGCGGTAAATTCGGGGAACGCTGGGCGGAGATCGGCAGGGCCTACGGGATCAAATGCGTCAACATCGATCTTCCCTGGGGCGACGCCCTCGATCCCGGTTTGGTTGAAAGGGCTCTCAAGGAAAATCCCGACGCGAAGGCCGTCTATGCCCAGGCAACGGAGACATCGACGGGGACGTTGTTTCCGACAAAGGAGATCGCCGCCATAGTCAGGAATTATCCCGGCACGCTCATGGTTGTCGACGGGATCACCGGTGTGGGGGTACTCCCTCTGCCCATGGATGAATGGGGCATCGATGTCCTGATAGGAGGTTCGCAGAAGGCCCTTATGCTGCCGCCGGGGCTCGCGTTTGCCGGTGTAAGCGAGAAGGCATGGGCGTTCAATAAAGTTTCGAAGATGCCGAGGTTCTATTTTAACTGGGCGAAGGAACGGGATAACCTGAAGACGAATCAGACCAATTTTACCCCCGCCATCTCCCTGATTGTCGGGTTGAGGGAATCTCTTAAGATACTCAAGGAAGAAGGCCTCGATAACGTCTATCGCAGGAGCGAAATGCTCGCCAGAGCCACCCGGGAAGGGGCGAAGGCCATAGGCCTTGAGATCTTCTCGAAGAATCCTTCTCCGGCGGTTACGGCGATATGCGCCCCGGAAGGTATTGACGGTCAGGCGATATATAAGACCCTCTGGAAAAAATACGCCGTCACAGGCGCCGGAGGGCAAGACCAGTTGAAGGGAAGGATATTCCGGCTGGCCACCCTTGGCTATGCTGACAAATATGACGTCATTACCGCGGTTGCAGCCATTGAATTCACCCTTGCCGACTTGGGATATGAATTCCCGATGGGCGCTGGTGTGGCCGCCGCCGTCACCTGCCTCAAAGATTTGTAGGATGACGTTGAGTCCCTTTGCCAGGCCATCTTCGAAATTCTCATGATACGCGCGGCCATATTCGATTTTGACGGTACCCTTACCCCACTTACCCTGGATTTTTCGCTCTTGCGGGCAAGGATCGAGGAATTGGCCCGGGAATATGTCGATGAGGATGTGATAGCCTCTCAGGCAAACCAGTACATCATCGAGATGATCCATGCAATAGGGGACGTGCTTCAGAAAGATGGTCCCATATTCCAGGAAAGGGCATTCCGCGAGCTGTGTATTCTGGAGGTCGAGGCCTCGAGTGGAAAGGCCCTTTACCCCTATACGCGAGACGTTTTTGCCCGCCTGAAGGCAAAAGGCGTAAGGATCGGAATCATCACCCGGACCTGTATTGAGGTAATCCGGACGGTGTTTCCCGACTTGGACGCCTATGTTGACGCGGTCGTGACCCGCGACCATACCCGCTACGTGAAGCCCAACCCCGAACAGGTGCGCATTGCCCTTGCCTGTCTCGGTATCGCTCCGGCCGAAGCCATCCTGACGGGCGACCATCCAACGGACATAGAAGCAGGCAAGGCCTTCGGCACCATAACCGCGGGCGTCCTCACCGGCAGAACCACCGCCCCCTTGTTCGCAAAAGCCGGAGCCCACCACATATTCGACGACATCAGGGGAATAGTAAAACTGGTAGGTGATGGGTAATAGGTCACAAGCCTTTCCCGCTGGCTTGAGAAGCGCCTCGCCTGGCGCAGGTAGACCCGTTCCCGACAAGTCTGCCGCCCATATCACGAGAAAATATCATGGAAATCGACCCCTGTCGGTGATATATTGGACAATTGAATATCACTCCGGAGGAAGAATGAAAAAGCGTTTGCCTCTATTATGCACGTTGATCGCAGGAATCGCCCTGTCGGTACTTTTCGGGACGGCCGGTTTCTGTGCGGAACCCTATGAGGAAACATTCAAGAAGACCTACCCGCAGATACCATTCGACTCGATAAGGCCGACGGCCGTCAAGGGACTGTACGAAGTCTCAAAGGGCGCCGATATTATCTATTATTTTGAGGAACAGGGGCTTCTCTTCGTCGGCGAGATCATTGATAAGGCGGGTAAAAGCCTGACGGACGAGAGAAAGACAGAAATGCTTGTCGCGAATACCAGGAAGCTTCCCCTGGACAAAGCGATCAAGATCGGCAACGGAAAACAGACGATCATAGAGTTCACCGATCCCGATTGTCCCTATTGCCGCCGCGCCGCGTCGTTTTTGGACGCAAGGAAGGACGTGACCCGCTATGTCTTCTTCTTCCCGCTGCCTTCTCACAAGGATGCCGAGAACAAGATCAAGTACATTTTCTGTTCCTCCGACAGGGCAAAGGCGTATGACGATGCCATGAAAGGGAAACTGGACACGCAAAAATACACTATCTGCAAAAAGCAGGAAGCAGTCGATCTTCTCAATATCCATAAAGAGATCGGAAGCCGCGCCGGTGTGAACGGCACCCCGATGTTCATCGTCAATGGCAAAGAACTGGTTGTAGGCGCGAATTTCCCGGCGTTGGAGGCGGCCTTGAAAGGCGACACCCCTGCCTCCGTTCCTGCCCCCGGCTCTCCGACTGCCCCGGGTGCTGTCGAACCGGTTGTCGAACCGGATAAGAAGAAATAAAGGAGAATAACAGGCGGAAAGCGAATGCTATATGAATACAACGGAAGAAGACCCACCGTCGGCAAAGACAGCTATGTAAGCGACATCGCTCATGTGATAGGAGATGTCGTCATAGGCGATAATTGTTATATCGGCCACGGGGCCATCCTGCGCGGAGACTACGGCTCCATCGTGATCGGAAGCGGCACGGCCGTGGAAGAGGGCGTTGTCGTCCATGCACCCCCCGACAAATTCTGCCGCATCGGGGAGCGGGTAACCATCGGCCACGGGGCCATCATACACGCCGCCGCGGTCGGCAATTCAGTGGTTATCGGCATGGGTGCCATACTCAGCATCTACAGTGAAGTCGGGGCCGACACGATCATCGCGGAAGGCTCCGTCGTAAGAATGCGGCAGATAATCGAATCGGGCGTCGTAGCCGGAGGAAACCCGATCCGTGTAATCCGAACGATCGCCCCGAAGGACATCGAGTACTGGACGATGGGCAAGGAGCTTTACATCGATCTTGCAAAGAAATACCTGGAAAAAGGAATGAGGCCCCTGTGAAGAATACCGTGCCGGCCATGGGAGCCTGCAACCCTTTTCTCATGCCGGAATGACCGTGGAAAAAGTCTTCATCGAAACCCTCCCCGAAACGAAGGAAGCGGATGGCGCAAAACGCTGGACCGATGAAAAGGGCGAGTTTGTGCAGATATCCTACCGGGAAGATATCGGTCACATTGCCTTCTTCGAACTGCGCAAAGGTCAGGTGAGGGCCGGCCATTATCATGAAAGGAAAGAGGAAGCCTTTTACGTTGTCGGCGGCAGGATCAAAGCCGTCTTTGTCGATTCTCAAACGGGCGAAAAGACGACATCCATTCTCGAAAAAGGCATGAAGATCCGTGTCGGAACCCGTATCGGTCATCATTTTTTCGGGATTGAAGATTCGTTGGCCGTTGAATACAGCCCGCAGTATTATGACAAGACCGATACCCACAAAATAGATATGGGAGAGTGATTATGGCGGAGATCAAGAGCGCCATCGAACTGGCCATGGAGAAGACCAGAGGTCTCGTCATGGACGACAAGGAAAAGAAATCGCTGGCCCTGAAAGAGTCGGCCGACGGCCTTAAGGCCATCTTCAGGCGCTTTCGCGAAGGCCTGGCGGACGATGAAGAAACAAAGGACCAGCTTGATGCGCTCGAATGCGACCCTGCTCTCAAGAGAAAGATCGTCCTTGATCTTCTTGCTGAAGAATTCGAATCGACAGACGACCCGGGAATAGGTCCGCTTTTTGCATTCGTCGGCTTTGTTGTTGACGAAAAGTCCTATAAAGAATTGAAGCTCATCGAAAAGGCCTGCGTCGAAGAACTCAGGAAGATAGAGGCCGGCATTCGATCACACATAGTCGAAGACCTTGTCACATCGGGTATCGCGGGAAACAGTGTGGAACCGAACGTCGAAGCATGGCCTAAGTGGCAGGAAGCCCATGCGGACGTACGCAGGGCTTTCAGACGGCAGATAGGACAATGGAAGGAAAAGCTCCTGCAGGAAAAGCAAGGGCCCACATGAGTCTGCGCTTCGCGCAAAGAGGCGCATGAGCAAAAACATCCTTATTGATCCTGTCTCATGTGCCTGCGGGTGTTTTGCCTGTCAGGCGTTTATTTTGAATTGCGCAGCCGAGTTCCCCAGCACTTCCGTGATTTCCACCAGCTTGTTTACCTCGAACATCACCTGACCTGACACGGCTTCGATCTCTTTCGCGATGCCCGATGTGGAAGTGATGTTCTTTGCTATCTCCTCCGAGCTTGCCGACTGCTGTTCAACGGCCGTGGCGATCTGCAGTATCTGATCGCGGACCTGCTCCGAAGAGGAGACAATGTTGCCCAGGGACTGTTCTAGCTCCCGCATATATTGTGTCACCCGTTCGACCTCGGCCGAGGTGATTTCCATCGATCTGGTGGTTTCCTCGGACTCTTTCTGGACCGTGGTCAGATGGTGCGTGATCTCCTTCGTCGCGTTCATCGTCTTTTCCGCCAGCTTCTTCACTTCGTCGGCAACGACGGCGAAACCGCGCCCGTGCTCGCCTGCCCGCGCCGCTTCGATGGCCGCGTTGAGGGCAAGCAGGTTCGTCTGATCCGCTATGTCGTCTATGATCGTTATTATCTTGGCAACCTCGCTGACCCGCGCATTGAGCTTCTGGATCGTACTCGCCAGTTCCATCGAGGAGGATTGGACTTTATTTACCTCCGCGACGGCTTCCTGGGTGACCTTCTTGCCGTTCATAGCGGTTTCCATGGCGTTTGTAGAGGCATCCTTGACACCACTGGCGTTATTGGCGACATCGATGATGCTCTGACTCATCTCCTCTGCCGAAACGGATATCTGGTTTGCCTGATCGGCCTGCGACCTGGTTCCCTGAGACGTCTTTCCGGCGAGATTCTTGATGGTTTCCACGGAGGTGTCGAGGCTGTGAACGGAGGCCTTTATGCTGCCGATCATCGTATTGAAGGAACCTATCATGTTTTTCATCGATTTCAGGAGTTGTCCCGTCTCGTCGGCGCCGGTTGCCCCGATGTCGATGCTGAGATCCCCCTCCGACAGGGACTTGCTTGCGTCCACCGCCTTGTTGAGATCTTTCCGTATACTGTTGGCGATCACATAGCTCAATCCAAGTACGAAGAGGGCGCAGACAAAGGTCGTACCCACTATGATCCAGCGGAATTTCGCTATCTCGCGGTTCACATCGTCAAGGAACATGCCCGAGCCTATCACCCATCCCCAGGGCTCAAAGAACTTGATGTACGACTGTTTCTTCGAGAAGCTCGTCGCATCCGCCTTTTTCCAGTAATACTCGTAGAACCCGGCCTTGCTTTCCTTTGCTATTGCCGTCATTTCAACGAAGATCTTCTTTTTTGTCTTGGGGTCTTCAAAACCGGACACATTCTGTCCTTCCAGATCTATCATGACGGGATTCGAAAGCATCTTCGGTTCCGTGTCGTTTATCCAGAAATACTCATTACCCCGGTACCGCAGCTGCTGGACTGACATTATGGCCCGCATCTGGGCATCGCCCAGAGCTATGTCGTTCTGTTTCACCCTTTTGTCGTAATCGGTGAGCATGCTGTATGCAACATCGACAACATCCTTGACGGCGTTCTGTTTTTCCTTCAGCATGATCCTTTCCATCTGGGGAAGAAGATAGAGGATGTTCCAGAGGATTATAACGACAATGACGACGACCGAAATCCCCATGATCTTATAGAAAATGCCGAGGTTCTTGAGTCTCTGGAGTCTCACGTGACAGTACCTCCTGAATTTTTAGGATCGCGCTGGTGGCGGAGGCATTATGTTAGACGTACGATGCTGGATTTTGCCTGTACAAGTCTTATCGGTCGCGCACTGATAAACTTTAGCCTGCCATGGGCTGCACGGGCATCATACGCCCCTTTTTTTGCCGAATATGCACTTTCTTGACAGTGGGCAGCTGAAGCGGGTATGTATTATGAGACGATACAATCCGGCAAGCCGGCAATAAGGGAAGGAAGGAGCAACCCATGAAAACCGTAAAGATCATGCCCTGTCTCGATATGAAAAATGGGCGTGTAGTCAAGGGCGTCCACTTTGTCGATCTTAAGGACGCGGGAGACCCTGTTGAAAATGCTTCCTATTATCAGAAGGAAGGGGCCGATGAACTGGCCATGCTTGACATTGCAGCCACCGTCGAGAATCGCAAGACACGCCTCGAATGGGTCAAGGAGGTCTCGTCGGTAATTACCATTCCCCTGACCGTCGGGGGCGGGATCAACAGCGCTGAAGATATCGAACTTGTTCTCAAGGCCGGGGCCGACAAGGTGTCCATGAACAGCGCTGCCGTCAAGAACCCGGCGCTGGTTAAGGAAGCATCCGACAGATTCGGAAAGGACAGGATCGTTATAGCCGTGGATGCACGGCGCAACAAGGGAATGCCCTCCGGTTTCGAGCTCGTCGTTGCCGGAGGAACGACGCCTGTGGGTAAAGACGCCGTGGAATGGGCGAAGCAGTGTCAGGGCCTTGGCGCCGGAGTGATCCTCCCCACAAGCATGGACGGTGACGGCACCCTCAAAGGGTACGATCTCGAATTTACGAAGGCCATATCCGATGCGGTGTCACTGCCGGTCATAGCTTCCGGCGGCGCCGGGACCCTCGAACATTTCTATGAGGGTGTCGTTCAAGGCGGGGCAAGCGTCCTGCTGGCTGCGTCCGTCTTCCATTTCCGCACCTTCACGATAAGACAGGTAAAGGAATATCTGGCAAGGAAGGGGATAAGCGTAAACCTGTAGACGGGCGAATGCGGGGCAGGACCAACAGTTGTTGTACCGCGTATGCCCCTCGGCCGTTTTGTCTTAACCTTTAAGAAAGAAACATTTCAAATACTCGCCTTCCGTAAAGGGGACCAGCTGGGGGTGGTCGATACCGTGGGTATGAACCTCCAGGAAGGTCAGCGCCCTTCTTGTCTTTGCCCCGGCTTCCGATAACAGGAAGCGGAAATCATGGAGGGACAGGTGGGCCGAACAGGAGCAGGTCAGCAGGATACCTTCGGGTGACAGGGTCTTGAGCGCCATCTCATTGACGGCCCGATAGCCGGCTAGGCCTTCAGGTCTTTTTCGGCGGTCCTTTATAAATGCCGGTGGGTCCAGAACGATCGCCTCAAAGCGCACCGGGGTGTCTTTGAGGTATTTTTTTGCGTCATCGCAGACAAATTCGCAGCGGGAAGGGTCGAACCTGTTGAGAACGATATTCTCTCTGGCGAGGTCCAGGGCACGACGGGAGGAGTCCACGCTGACAGTGCGGCTGGCTCCGCCTGCCAGGGCGTAGACTGTAAAACCGCCGGTGTAGGAAAAACAATTGAGGACATCTCTGTCCTTTGCGTATTTCATAAATGCCTGGCGCTTGTCACGCTGATCGAGAAAGAAACCCGTCTTTTGACCTTCCTTAACGTCAACAAGAAATTTCAGGCCATTTTCCCTTATTTCGACGATGTCGGGGACCTCCCCGCGCAACAATCCTCTGACGGCTCCGAGCATCTCAATATTCCTGACCGGGACATCCGAACGTTCGTAGATTCCTTTGGGGTGGATCGTCTTTTCCAGGGAATCGACAATCTGTTCTTTCCAGTGTTCCATACCCCGGGTGTGGAACTGGACGACCAGATACTCCCCGTACTTGTCGACGATAAGTCCCGGCAGAAAATCGCTTTCTCCGTTGACGAGGCGGTAGGCGTTGGTACCGGGATTTTCGACGTAGCGCCGGCGGATATCTCCGGCCCGCGCCAATCTCTTCATAAAAAAGTCGGTCCCGACGGACTCTGTCTCATCGTAGCCCCACAGGCGTACCGATATCTGCCCGTAGGAATTGAAATAACCGGAGGCGATAAACGAGCCGGACTCGTCATGCAACTGGACGGGATCACCGGGCGTGATGCCTTCCGGTATCGACGTGAGGGCCTTCGAGAAAACCCAAGGATGAAACCCCCTGACCGGTCCGCTACGATCCTTCTTCACGGTGAGCTTTATCATGACCGTGTCAGTATAGACCAACCGGGGAAAAAAGGGAACAAAGGAAAGTCAGGATTCACAGGTCGGGATGTGGCCTGGGGGAAAGACACTCTCGTTCGCGCTTGCTTCGCCGTTCCTCTGCGGCCCCTCTCTTGGCATTCTCACATTGATTATTATATTATCTGGAAACAGGAGGTCGCCATGAGCCGACTGAAAGAAATGAAGACCCCTGTATTCTGGGCCGAGGGACACCCCGGAGTTCTGGACCGGAATAGCTGGAAAATCGAGGTGGGGGGTCTTTGTGACACCCCACGTGTGTTTACCTGGTCTGATTTGACCGCGATGCACAAGACGGTTGCAGATGCCCGCCTCACGAGTGTCACCCGCTTTACCGTGCGGGGGAACTGGGGAGGCGTCAGACTCCTCGACATTATGAAGGCCGTGAATGCGCTTCCGTCTGTGACGTTTGTCAGATTCTGGTCGATAAAGAAGATCTATGATACGTCGATTCCCGTAGAGACCGCGATGAAGGAGCGAACATTACTCGCCTATGAGTTCGACGGAGAGTATCTTGAGGAGGATTACGGCGGGCCCGTAAGAGCTTTCGTCCCTTATCTGTGGGGCTATAAATCGGCAAAGAGCCTGGTCGGAATCACACTCATGGATCATTATCAGCCCGGATACTGGGAAAAACGAGGATATACCGATGAGGCATACATCGAGGCGGGGCTTGTAAGGGACATGAATGACTCAGGGAGGATCCGCCGCATCTCAGAGGAGGAATGGAGGGAATGTCTTGACGGATGATAGTGTTGACAACGGTCGCGCGAGGGCTTAACTATATAGGAAAGCATGCCCGCCGGCCGGGCGACGGGTTGGACCGAAGCCCTCAATAGACGGAACATCGAAAGGAGGATTGTATGAGCAACGCTAAAGCAGTGACGGATGGTGAATTCAAAACAGAGGTTCTCGATTCCAGTATTCCCGTCCTCGTCGATTTCTGGGCAACCTGGTGCGGACCATGTCAGGTAATGGGGCCGGTCATCGATGCCCTCGCCGGGGAATATGAAGGGAAGGTCAAGATAATGAAGCTCAACGTCGATGAAAATCCTCAGACACCGGCACAGTACGGGGTAAGGGGCATTCCAACGTTGATCATTTTCAAGGGTGGCTCCGAATCGCAGCGCATCGTCGGGGCCCAGCCAAAGAACAACGTAGACGCCGCCTTGAAAAAGGTCCTATAGCGGATGGATGATGGGAAAAGAAGCGCTTATTTCAATCAGGTAGGAAAAGAACCCTTTGCGCGTCTCCTTGATATACATCTCACGGATGTCGACGAAGGGTATGCCCTCTGCGAGATGCGCTACACAGAGGAAATGGATAATATTTACGGGAATGCCCATGGCGGGGCCATCTTCGGGCTCATCGACGAGGCATTCGAGATCTCGTCGAACAGCCATGACAGAATCTCCGTTGCTCTCAATATGAACATTACCTATATGAAACCGCCCCGGAAAGGATCCCTGCTGGCAGCGGAATCAAAGGAAACACATAAGACGAAGAGGACGGCATCCTATTACATAACGGTCAAGGACGGCGATGATACCATTGCCGTGTGCCAGGCCCTGGTATACAGAAAATCGGATCCGATCCCTTTTCTGCAGGGGAAATAGAAGATAGTTTCAAAGCAAAGAATCTTGCAGGTAAGAAAAGCCACAAGTCCGATAGGCCGCATAAGTCATGTTGGACTTGTTTTTTTCTATTGAACTCTGAAACTGCCTTTAGTTTTGTTGCGGATAGATGGTAACTTTGGCCTTCTTGCTCTTTTCGGCGGTGACGACGGCCCGGTCCTCGTTAACGTAATAGGTGACGACGTCGCCTTCAACCCTGTCCTTGCCCGAGGTGACTACGGCATTACCCTTGAGGAGGATCTCGCCTTTGACGTTGTCGAAGAAGGCCTCATTGCAGGTGGCCGTCCTGTTCTGCTTGATGATCCTGACGTTGCCCTTTGCATTTGCCTTTTCAATCTCGTTGGTATCGGTGCTCATGAAAGCTTCCATTGTGTCCGAGTAGATATAGAGGTCATCCTGTTTTGCCACGACGCTGCCCTTGAAGAAGACGTATTTTTCTTTGTCGAAGCCTTCCATCGTGTCGGAAACGATATCTATAGGTTTCTTCTGGTCCAGGAAGGCCAATCCCCCCTTGTCGGGTGTCCTGGCTTTGTCCGCCTTTTCCCCGGATGGTTTTTCCGTCTGTCCCCCTGCCGCCGGCGGTACCGAGGCAACGTTCACGGGCTGGGACCCCTGAGATTTCGGCGCTGCCTGAGTCGTCTGCGCCGGTGCGGCTGCCGGAGCCGGCTGTGCTGCCGGAGCCGTCTCCGGAGGTCTTAAATCGATCTCTTTCTTTTTCTTTTCGGTGTATTGGGGCGTCTGCGTGGGCGTTTGCACCATCACGGGCCCTGAGACGGCCCCTATCAGCGTGCCCGTCTCCGCCGCCACAATCCCTGAAGGGGTTTCTTTCGGTTTCGTTTGCATCGATGTTTGCGCAGCCGGGCCGGGTTTTTTCTGCTCCGCCTGTATCATCTTGAGTGTTTTGCGCTCCCGGACAGTCGCCCGGGCGTAAATGCTTTTCGGGTAGTCCTTGCGCAATCTTTCGAGATATTGGTCGCTTTTGGCCTGATTGCCCAGTTCCCGGTGAGCGGTGGTAAGGTAGAACAGCGCTTTGTCAGTGTTCTTCGAATCGGGATAGCGCTTGAGCATATCTTCGAGCCTGATGATGGCCGCATTGTACTGGGCCGTTTTGACATAGAACTCCCCGACATAGAGCTCGCGGTCGGCAAGCTTCTGTATGAATCCCTTCAGCCTGGTCTCAGATTCCCTGGCATAGGAGTTCGTGGGGTAGCGGTTCTTGAGGTAAGTGATCCTTTCGATGCCCTTAATCGTATTGGCCTGGTCCCGGTCGACGCTTGGTGAGAGCTTTTCGTAGCATTCTCCGAGACGGAAAAGCACATAGGGGATATTCTCTTCGTCGGGATGCGCCTTGAAATAGTCTTCATAGGTGCCGGCTGCGAGGACGTAGTCTTTCTTGAGGAAGTACGTGTCACCGAGTTTGATGGCGGCGACGAGGGCCATGGGATCGAAGGGGTATTGTTCGCGGATCGCGTTGAATTTTTCGATGGCCTTATCGTATTTCTTGGTGTTCATGAGGTTGACGCCGGCAACGTAAAGATCGACGGGGTTTTCGGTTTTCTTCGGTGCCTTTGACGAACATGAAACCAGCATAAAACAGGCAATTAAAAGCAAGACAAATTTTCGCATGGGCTTAGTATAACAGAAGAAAAAAAATTATGCTATTCTTTAACGCGTGGACTTGGAACGATTGATAAGGCAGACTCTGGAGTACTTTCAGATACCCGTGGAAGAGGCGGATTTGATGCGGATCCTGCGTTTTCTGGAAGAACTCGACCGCTGGAACCGGAAGATGAACCTCGTGGGTCTCAAGGACATTGCCCAGGTCTGCAGGGAATTGCTCGCGGACTCATTCTTTCTCCATACCTTTGTCGGGGACCGGCACCGTCTTGTGGACGTCGGTTCGGGGTCCGGCATCCTTGCCATTCCCCTTGCGGTCCTCAACGAGGCCGTCGTGGTGCATTCCGTGGACAGCAATCTCAAAAAAATCCAGTTTCAGCGTCACGTCCGGCGCACACTTGACCTTCGGAACCTCCTGCCTCTCGAGGGAAGGATAGAGGTGATCGACCATCTCAACGCGGATGGCCTTGTTGCGAAAGCATACGGGACAACGGAAGCGATCCTGGCAGCCGCCGACAGGCATCTCGTCCCGGGAGGGCTTGTCTTTATCACCAAGGGAAGACGGGAGGGCGGTAAGGAAGCGCGGGGCTATCTGCTCGAAAACACCCTTTCCTATTCATTGCCCGGTGTTGCGAAGGACTACCGGCTTCTCATATACAAAAAAATTTCCTAGTGCTCGGTAATCATGGTATGGTAATGAAACTGTCATGGTAATTTCCATCGCGAACCAGAAGGGCGGGGTTGGCAAAACGACCACAGCGGTCAACCTCTCGGCATCCATTGCTGTATCCGAACACAAGAGCCTCATCATCGACATGGACTCCCAATGCAACACGACCTCGGGGTTCGGGATTTCCTACAGCAACGTGGCCGGCAACATTTATCGTGTGCTTGTAGGCGAGAACAGCATAAACGAAGTGATACGGCAAACCGCCATTCCCTATCTCGATATCGTTCCCGCGCACCCCGACCTCATCGGTGCCGAGATCGAACTCCTGGATGCAAGCGAACGGGAATATGCCCTCAAAAAAGCCATAGAAGAGCTGGGCGACACCTATAAGTACATATTCATTGACTGTCCCCCTTCACTGGGGCTTTTGACCATCAATTCCCTCGCCGCTTCGGACTGCGTTATCATACCCCTTCAATGCGAATATTTTGCCTTAGAGGGGCTTGCCATGCTTCTTCGGACCATATCTATCATTCAGAGAAAGCTCAATCCCGGCCTCGAAGTGCTCGGGATACTGCTCACCATGTTCGACCGGAGGAATAACCTCTCTTTCAGGGTCTGGGAAGAGGTGACCAAATGTTTCAACGATACGGTTTTCAAGACCGTCATCCCGAGGAATGTGAAACTCAGCGAATCGCCAAGTCATGGCAAGCCGGCGCTCCTTTATGATATAAGCTCACGGGGCGCCGAGAGCTATCTCAGGTTGGCCTCGGAGATTCTGGAAAAAAGGAGCGAGGCGTGAAGAAAGACCCGCTGGGAAGAGGACTCTCCGCCATACTCAAGGACATCGAGGAAAAGGGATCGACACGGCTCATCGCCATCGATCAGATCGTGCCGAACCCCGCCCAGCCACGCGTTCGGATGAATGAAAAAGGGATCGATGAACTGGCTGCTTCTATCGGTGAAAAAGGGCTTCTCCAGCCGATCATCCTGAAACGGAAGGAGAAGGTCTATGAAATCATCGCCGGGGAGCGGCGCTACCGTGCCGCTATTCTGGCAGGGCTCAGGGAAGTCCCGGCCATGGTGCGGGATGTTGACGACAAGGAGGCCCTGGAGATAGCCCTCATGGAAAACCTTCAGAGAGAGGATTTGAACCCCTTGGAGATTGCCGCGGTCTATGAGCGCTTTGTCGAAGAGTTTGCCTACACCCATGAAGAGGTTGCCAGGAAGATGGGGGTGGATCGCAGCTCCGTCACGAACTGCCTGCGCCTTCTGAAATTGCCCGACTGGGTGAGGGATCTCATGACGGACGGTAAACTTACCCAGGGTCATGGACGTGTCATCCTTTCCTTGAAGAACGAACGAGAGCAAAAAAGGTTCGTCGAAAGGGTCCTTCGGGAGGGTACGTCCGTTCGTGAGCTGGAGAGACAGGCGAGGAAGAAGGCCGATCCCAGGGAGCCCGGTGTGTCATCGCTTGAAGAGGCGTTGGTGAAGGCCCTGCAGACCAAGGTAAACATCACGCTGAGAAAGAATCGCGGCAAGATTATCATAGAGTTCTACTCGCGCGAAGACCTGGAGCGTCTGTCCGAACTGATAACGGGTTGAAATAACGGCCCTTATCACGCTTAAATCCCCTGCAGGCAACATTTCTTGAAAATATGTAACAAAATAATTGAAATGCCTTCGGGAATTGTGTTAAAAACCTACGGATAGTTAAATGCCAATCTAATTAGGAATTCCCTATGATTAACTTCGATGTGACCATTTTGTACCAGTTTGTTCACTTCCTGATCCTTCTTTTTATCCTCAATTTCCTTCTCTTCAAGCCGGTTCTCAAGGCGCTCGACAAGCGCCGGAAAGCGATTCAGGGCTTGACGGATGGTGTTGAACGGGCAAAAGTGGAGACAGTGGACCTTGGAAAATCCTATGAGTCTACATCTCTCGAGAAGAGAAAGCCCATCATCGGCAGCAAAGATGCCATCCTCTCGGAGGCAAACAAAGAAGCCGTGCACGTGATCGAAAAAGCGAGAAGCGAGCTGGCCGAGGAGCTTGCCAGGATCAAAAGTGAAATAGAAATGGAAGGCAAGAAAGTCTATGACGCGCTGAAAGCCGATGTTGGCAAACTTTCATCGGAAGCGGCGCAAAAGATTCTGCAAAGGAGTATCTGATGGCAGCTGGCGGCGAGTTCTGGAGTTTAGTCTTCAAGTTCTTCAATTTTGCAGTTCTCGTGGGTCTTCTCATCTATTTTGTCGGAAAACCCCTGAAAAGCTACCTCGCAAAGCGCCACCAGACTGTCAAGACCCAGCTCGAAGAAACGCAGAAGGCCTTGAAAGAGGCCGAGGCCTTACGGGCTCAGTACCAGGAGAGAATGGACAGGCTGGACGGCGAGATCGAGGTCTTCAAGAAAGAGACCTTGCAGGAAGCTGAGACAGAAAAGAAAAAGATCATAGACGAAGCCATGGTCTTCGCGGCAAGAATAAGAGAACAGGCTCGCCTCACCGCCGAGCAGGAGAATAAAGAGGTGGCACGGAGGATCAAGGAAGAGATTTCCCGTCTCACCGTCGGCCAGGCGGAGAAGCTGATCGCCGAGAAGATCACCCAGTCGGATCATGACAAACTGGTCGAAGACTTCATCGTAAAATTGAGGAGCATGAATTGATAAGCCAATCCATTGCCAAGAGATACGCAAAAGGTCTATTCAATGTCGGTGAAAAGAACGGAAAGTACAAGGAATACCAGTCTGAGATCGAAGGTGTTCTTGGTATTTTCGATAAGGAAGAGCGGTTGCGAAGGGCCATTATTCTTCCTCTCGTAGAGGTCGAAAAGCGGAAGGAAGTGCTTAGCGACGTCCTGAGGGCACTCGCGGTTTCCTCGCCTCTTGCAAGCATGTTCACCATGCTTCTCGAAAAGAACAGGCTCGGGTATCTGTCGCTTATCAGGGATGTTTACAACGATCTTGTTGACGAAAAGGAAGGCAGGGTAAAAGGTACCCTTTGGACAGCATTCCCCATCGATGATGCCGCGAAGGCAAGAATAGAGAAAGAACTCGGGGCAAGGCTTGATAAACAGGTCATTCTGGCAGTGCAGGAAGACAAGAGCCTTATCGGCGGGGTCAAGGTGGCCATCAAGGGGACGATTATAGACGGAAGCGTAAAAAGACAGCTGCACACGTTGCAGGAAAATATACTGAAGGAGTAGTGTCTATGGAGATCAGGGCCGACGAAATAAGCAGGATTATAGAGCAGAAGATATCGGGCTTCGAGAAGGAGATCGACCTTCAGGAGACTGGTGTCATCATGACAGTGGGCGATGGTATTGCAAGGATCTACGGGCTTGAGAACGCCATGGCAGGCGAGCTCCTTGAGTTGCCTCACGGTATTATCGGCATGGTGCAGAACCTTGAAGAGGACAACATTGGCGCCGTCATCTTCGGCGAGGACTACAAAATAAAAGAAGGCGACCTGGCAAAGAGGACGGGAAAGATCGCTCAGGTACCTGTCGGTGAGGCCCTCGTCGGCAGAGTTGTCGACGCCCTCGGAAATCCCATAGACGGCAAAGGCCCCATTGAAGCGAAAGAGTTCCGCGCCGTCGAGCAGATGGCACCTGGTGTCGTCGTGCGTCAGCCTGTCAAAGAGCCGATGCAGACGGGCATCAAGATGATCGACGCCCTGATACCCATCGGCAGAGGCCAGAGGGAGCTGATCATCGGCGACAGGGGCACCGGAAAAACGATCGTCGCTCTTGACACGATCATCAACCAAAAAGGTAAAGATGTTTTTTGTATATATGTTGCAATCGGCCAGAAGAGGTTCTCGGTGGCAAGGATCGTCGACCTTCTGACGGAATACGGCGCGATGGAATACACGACGGTCGTCGCGGCAACCGCCAGCGACTCGGCCCCGCTGCAGTTTCTCGCTCCCTTCGCCGGTACCTCGATGGGTGAGTACTTCCGGGACAACGGAAAACATGCCCTCATCGTGTACGATGATCTTTCAAAACACGCTGTCGCATACCGCCAACTCGCCTTGCTCCTTAGAAGGCCGCCGGGACGTGAAGCGTATCCCGGAGACATTTTCTATCTGCATTCAAGGCTTCTCGAAAGGTCGGCGAAATGGGACGATGCTCATGGTGGAGGTTCGCTGACAGCCCTTCCCATCATCGAGACCCAGGCCGGTGACGTTTCCGCATACATCCCGACAAATGTCATCTCCATCACCGACGGCCAGATATACCTGGAACCGGAATTGTTCTATGCAGGCGTCAGGCCGGCTATCAACGTCGGTATCTCAGTATCCAGGGTCGGCGGCAATGCCCAGATCAAGGCAATGAAACAGGTTGCAGGCAGACTGAGGCTGGAAATGGCGCAGTACCGCGAAATGGCCGCCTTCGCCAAGTTCGGCAGTGACCTCGACAAGGCGACGCAGGCATTGCTTGCCCGTGGTTCGAGGCTGACTGAGCTTTTCAAACAGGGACAGTATGTTCCAATCCCGATAGAAAAACAGGTCGTACTTCTCTATGCCGCGGCCAATGGATTTATCGATACCTACCCTGAAAGCGCCCTCAAGAAATATGAGCAGGAATTAATGCGCTTCATGGATTCGAAACATGCAGGCGTCCTGAAGGAAATCGGAGAGAAAAAGGCCATCGACGCGTCGATCGAAGAGAAGCTTACGAAGGCGCTCGGCGAATTCAGAGATGGGTTTACCTACTAAGGGAGCTTTCAGTGGCTACGTTAAGAGATATCAAGAGAAAGATAGGCAGTGTAAACAGTACGCAGACCATCACGAGGACGATGAAAATGGTCTCCGCCTCAAAACTAAGGCGCGCACAGACAGAGCTTGAAAAGATCAAGGAATACGCGTTAAAGATGGAAGCACTGACGGGGCGGGTCGTTAAGAACATGCCCGAAGATGCTCATCCCCTTCTTGCCGCGAGAGAAGAGGCGAAGAAGGTCCTTATCGTTTCCATCGGGTCTGACAGGGGTCTTTGCGGCGGGTTCAACGCCAACGTGGCCTTAACTGCGGAAAACTTCGCCAGGCAGAACCGCGACACGTACGAAAGGGTCGGGATGTACGTATTCGGACGGAAGATTCGCGATTATCTGGGGAAGAGAAAAGCAGATATCGTGAAAGACTGGGTTGACATCAAAAAGGTTGACCAGGAGCTTGTGGATACGGTCGCCGAAGAGCTTATCGGCCTGTATCTGTCAGGGGAATTTGACAAGATATATCTTTCATATACGTATTTCGCGTCGGCAGTGAGACAGGAGGTTGTTTTCGAGGAATTCATTCCTATCAAAACCCCTGAGGAAGCCGAGTATGTCGATTACATATGTGAACCTGAACGTATACAGATAGTGGAATCGCTCATTCCCCGTTACATCAGCACGAAGATATACTATTCCCTGATCGAGTCACAGACATCGGAGCACGCGGCCCGGATGAGCGCCATGGAGAATGCGACGAACAACTGCGGTGAAATGGTACGATACCTCACCCTTGTTTACAACAAGAGAAGACAGGAAGGTATAACCAACGAGATGTTGGATATCGTTGGTGGCGCTGAAGCCTTGCGAGGAACATAATCTAAGGAGGAAGATAGATGAGCAGCGTGGAGGTCAAAGGTAAGGTAGTGCAGGTCATTGGAACGGTTGTAGATTTCAGGTTTCCACCTGATCAGCTTCCACCAATAAACGGGGCGATTTTTGTCACGAACCCTTCGATAAACGATAAACCGGAAAACCTGGTCCTTGAGGTTTCCCAGCATGTAGGCGACAATACGGTCAGGTGTATCGCCATGAACACGACCGATGGTCTTGTTCGCGGCCAGGAAGCGACCTATAAGGGGGGGCAGATATCTATTCCCGTAGGCAAGGAAATCCTGGGCAGGGTGCTCAACGTCATTGGTGAGCCGGTTGATAATATGGGTGAAGTCAAGACGGCTATGACCTACCCTATCCACCGACCGGCTCCTTCGCTGACAATGCAGAACACCAAGATCGAACTTCTCGAAACGGGTGTCAAGGTTATCGACCTTCTTGAACCATATCCGAAAGGCGGCAAGGTAGGACTCTTCGGCGGCGCCGGAGTCGGCAAGACCGTTGTTATCATGGAGATGATCCACAACATCGCCCAGCACCACGGTGGTATATCCGTGTTCGGCGGTGTCGGTGAGCGTACAAGGGAAGGCAACGACCTCTGGCTTGAGATGAAAGGCTCCGGTGTTCTTGACAAGTGTGCCCTCATATACGGACAGATGACGGAAGTCCCGGGCGCCCGCGCCAGAATCGGTCTTACCGCTCTGACGGCGGCTGAATACTTCCGCGACGAAGAAGGTCAGGACGTTCTTCTCTTCATAGACAATATCTTCCGTTTTACCCAGGCCAATGCAGAGGTTTCGGCGCAGCTCGGCCGGATGCCCTCCGCCGTCGGTTATCAGCCGACCCTTGCGACCGACCTTGGTGAGCTTGAAGAGCGCATCACATCGACATTGAAGGGCTCTATCACGTCGGTTCAGGCCATCTACGTCCCTGCTGACGACTTGACAGACCCCGCACCGGCGACAACATTCGCACACCTCGACGCCACGACGGTACTTTCACGTCAGATTTCAGAACTCGGTATATATCCGGCCGTTGACCCCCTGGACTCCACCAGCCGTATCCTTGATCCTCAGATTGTCGGCGAGGAACATTACCAGGTCGCAAGGAATGTGCAGGCGGTCCTTCAGAAATACAAGGAACTTCAGGATATCATCGCGATCCTTGGTATGGACGAACTCTCCGAAGATGACAAACTGACCGTCGCCAGAGCAAGAAAGATCCAGAGATTTCTGTCTCAGCCGTTCTTTGTTGCAGAGGTCTTCACCGGTCAGGCAGGCCGTTATGTTGCCCTGAAAGATACGATCAAGGGATTCAAAGAGATCGTTGAAGGAAAACACGACGAGCTTCCGGAACAGGCATTCTTTATGGTGGGCACTATCGAAGAGGCCGTTGAAAAAGCTAAACAGTTCATGGGAGAATAATAAACGTTATGCTCAACCTTGAGATAATTACCCCTGAGAAAACAGTTGTCAAGGATGAAGTGGATCTTGTGGAGGCCACAGGTGCTGACGGTGAATTCGGGATTATGCCGGGTCACACCCAGTTCCTTACGACGCTACGAATCGGAGAGATCCGGTACAAGAAGAACGGAGAGACGACCTATCTTGCATCGAGCGGCGGATTCGCCGAGGTTGTTGATGACAAGGTGACGTTGCTTGTGGATACCTCTGAGACTGCGAAAGAAATAGATGTTGAAAGGGCGAAGAAGGCGATGGAACGTGCAGAGTCCTTGCTGAAGACGATGTCGTATGATCATACGGAATACCTTCTGTATGAAATGGCACTTCTTCGGGCCATTGCCCGCATTGGCGTAGCGTCTAAGAAATTATAATGGTCTTTACCATCGATGAAGGGCTATTCAGCCTTTTTCCTGCTTTGCAGGTCGGTGTGGTTGTTTGTGAGATTGACAATATAAGGTACGGCGAAGATGGACTTGAAGACGTTGTAGACGATCTGATGGTCCATTTTTCATTTGAGCGCCCGCAGGACCATCCAAACATAAAGGCATGGCGCGAAGCCTTCAAGAAGATAGGCATAGCCCCAACGAAGTATCCAAGTTCCATAGAATCTCTCGTCAGGCGTGCCCTCAAAGGGGGGCCGTTCCCACGCTTCAATCCCATCATTGATCTTTATAATTGCATTGCACTCAAGTATCTTGTTCCGATCGGCGGGCACGCCATAAACGGGATTGACGGCGACATTCAGCTCACGTTTGCCGACGGAACGGAGACTTTTGTTCCCATGGACATGGGAGAGCAGGAGACTGTAGAGAAGGGTGAGGTGATCTACAAGGACGATAAGGATGCTCTTACTCGCAGGTGGTTGTGGAAACCGTCGAACAAGGACCGGATCGAGAGTGAGACCACCCGTGCTTTCCTGGTCGTGCATGTGATGTCGGGGCTTCCCGAATGGCTGGCCGAGAAGGTGGTCAAGGATCTGATTGACAGCGTTCTCGTTAATGAGTATGGAAGGATAGTTCATCGGGAAATATTGACCGCATCCAGGAGCCGGATCGAATTCGCAGTCTGACGCGTTTTCCGGCGTCTATGATCAAAGGGGGAGTCAATTCCATGGATTTACTCGAAGCTGTCAAGATAAGGAAAAGCATCCGTGCCTTCACATCCGACCCGGTTTCAAGACAGCGGATAGAAGAGATACTCAATTTTGTCATCCGTGCTCCATCAGCCATCAACCTCCAGCCCTGGGAATTCATTGTTGTCATGGGAGAAGAAAAGGAAAGACTGAGCCGGCGCCTGGTGAAGCTCTATCGCGAAAAACAGATCTCCTGCAGCCCGGGAAACGTGAAGCCGCTTTCGGCGGAATTCAATAAGAGAGGGGCCGAGTCATTCATATTGATGAATCCCTATCTGGAAAAAATGGGACAAGAATTCAACTGTTTTGTAAATGAGGGAAGCTGTAATTTCTACGGCGCCCCTGCAGCCGTCATCTTTTGCCTCGACAACGCCTTCTCGGAGGCACGCCTTGTGGATATTGGGATCGCCCTGGGGTATTTTGTCCTTATAGCGCATAATTTCGGACTTTCCACATGTCCCATAGGCCTTATCAATGCATACGAAGACGACATAAAGGAGATACTCAACATCCCCGATAACAAAGACGTCGTCATCGGTGCAGCCCTTGGCTACGCCGACCCGACGAGCCCGATCAACGAATTCACATCTCCCAGGGACAGCCTGGAAAACTTCGTCCGCTGGATAGACTAGAGAGGCGGTTTAGAAGTTCAGGGTATCAGGTTAAAAGGTAAGAAGACGACACTGGTAGGTTGAGTGGTGATGTGTCAAATCTGAGACGGCTCCTGAACTACGAAAGCTTCTTTATGGTCGGGGCGACTGGATTTGAACCAGCGACCTCTTGCTCCCAAGGCAAGCGCGCTAAACCATGCTGCGCCACGCCCCGAACAGCCATCAGCATATCATACAAATCGGTGTTTTTCAACAACTAGCGGGGCCGGGGCAGGGGACAAGGCCGTTGACTTTTGTGGGTTTTCAGCTCAAAATAAGAACACTATGATTGGTATATCGAAACTATATTGCGGCGCCGTCGAGGCCTCCGATCCGTTGAGATACGGCAGGGAGTCGTCGCGGCTGCCTTCCCATCTCCTGCAATTCTCGAAGGACAAGAAGCCCGTCGTTGTATGGAATACGACCAGGCGATGCAACCTTCGCTGCGTTCACTGCTATGCCTTTGCTGAAGGTGAAGATTATAGAGGCGACGAATTGTCAACAGGTGAAGGCAAAGCGCTCATCGACGATCTGGCACGCTTCGGCGTCCCGGTGATTCTCTTCTCCGGCGGTGAACCGGTCCTCCGGGAGGATCTGCCCGAACTCATCGACTACGCGGTGAAGAAGGGCATCAGGGCGGTCATTTCAACGAACGGGACCCTCATCACCCGCGAAAAGGCGCGGATATTCTCACAGTTTTCCCTTTCTTATATCGGTGTCAGTCTCGATGGCCTAAGCCGTGTCAATGATGCCTTCCGTGGTGTCGAGGGTGCTTTCGACAGGGCGATAGAGGGTATCAGGAATGCCAGAGAAGCGGGTATTAAAGTAGGACTGAGGTTCACCACAAACAAAAGAAATATCGATGAGGTTCCGAAGATCTTCGACCTCATTGAAGAAGAGAATATACAGCGCGTCTGTTTTTACCACCTTGTCTACGCGGGAAGAGGCTCGAAACTTATGGAGGAGGACCTTTCCCATGAGGAGACCCGCCGCGCTGTGGATCTTATCATGGACAGGACACGGATGCTTTTCGACCGGGGCAGGTCCGTGGAGGTGCTCACCGTAGATAACCATGCCGATGGTCCTTATCTGTACCTCAGGCTCTTGAAGGAGGACCCGAAAAGGGCCGCGGAGGTGCTGGAATTGCTCAGGATGAACGAGGGCAACTCTTCCGGTGTTGGTATTGGCTGTATCGATGAAAAGGGAAACGTCCACGCGGACCAGTTCTGGAGACACTACGGTTTTGGCAATGTTCGCGAGCGGCCATTCAGCGCCATATGGACGGACCTGTCGGACCCGGTCATGGCCAGGCTGAAGGAAAAGAAGAAGCATGTGCACGGCAGATGTGCAACTTGCAGATGGCTTGACGTGTGTGCCGGGAACTTTCGCGTCCGTGCCGAAGCGGCAACGGGCGACCTCTGGGCGCACGACCCGCAGTGTTATCTCACAGAAGAAGAAATAAGAAACACAGGAATCAGGGGATAGAGGACAGGCAAAAAGATAACAGTTTTTCACAGGTTCGACAGGTCATGCGGTCCTGCAGGGCCCCGTTTTCACTGCCTGGCACTTTTGATCAAGGAGGTTCCATGCGTTATCCGACTTATCGGCCGAGAAGGCTGAGGCAGAACGAAAAGTTGAGAGGCATGATGCGCGAAACATCCATTTCGGCGGACTGTCTCATTTATCCGGTATTCGTCAAGGAAATGAACGAACGTGAGGTGCCCATCGATGCCATGCCGGGCATAAGCCAGTTCTCCGTCGACGGGGTCCTCGGGGAGGTCGACAATGTGCTCGGGGCGGGTGTACCGGCCATACTCCTCTTCGGAATCCCCGAAAAAAAGGACGCCACGGGGAGCGGAGCCTACGACAGGAACGGCGTGGTCCAGCAGGCGGTGCGAGCCATCAGGAGCCGCTTCGGAGATGATATCCTGGTCATTACCGATGTTTGCATGTGCGAGTATACGGACCATGGACACTGCGGCATCGTCAGGGACGGCTACGTCGATAATGACGAAACGTTGAAACTCCTGGCGAAGAGCGCGCTTAGTCACGTCATGGCCGGTGCCGACATGGTTGCCCCCTCGGACATGATGGACGGCAGGGTTCGTGCCATCAGGGAGATACTCGACCTCCACGGTGATTACAACGTCCCCGTCATGGCCTATGCAGCCAAGTATGCATCCTGCCTGTACGGCCCTTTTCGGGAGGCAGCCGAGTCGGCGCCACAGTTCGGCGACCGCAGGTCTTACCAGATGGACCCGCCCAACGGACGCGAGGCCATGAGGGAGATCGCCCTGGATATCGAAGAGGGAGCGGACATAATCATGGTGAAACCGGCGCTTTTTTACCTCGATGTTCTGAAACAGGCCAGAACGGAATTCAATATGCCCCTTGCGGCATACAGCGTAAGCGGCGAATATACGATGATAAAACTCGCTGTCGAAAAGGGCTGGCTTGACCTCAAACGGGCCGTCATAGAATCGACAACAAGCATTCGGCGCGCCGGGGCGGATATTGTCATCACCTATTTCGCAAAAGAGATCGGTACATGGGCGAAAGAACATACCCTCTGAGAATGATCGCCTGGGAAGTGACGCGGAACTGCAATCTCGCGTGCATCCACTGCCGCGCATCTGCCGCTTCGGGCCCCCACGAAGGGGAGCTTTCCACGGAAGAATGCAGAAGGATTATCGATGACATCATCTCCTTTTCGGAGCCCACGGTCATTGTGACGGGTGGCGAACCGCTGATGAGGCCCGATATTTTCGACATCATCGAGTATGGCAACAGAAAGGGCCTCAGGATGGTAATTGCCCTCAACGGCACCCTCCTCGATCCGCTGGCGGCGCAAAAGCTTAAGTCCTCGGGCATCAGGCGGGTGAGCCTGAGCCTGGACGGAAAAGACAGACAGGGTCATGACAGCTTCCGTGGTGTGGATGGCTCCTTCGACGCCGTGATCCGGGCCTCCCGGATACTGAGGGAGACCGATCTGGCGTTTCAGATAAACACGACGGTGACAACCCTCAATGTCGGGGACCTGGAGGATATTTATAGATTGACGATGTTTCTTGGCGCTGTGGCCTGGCATGTCTTTCTCCTGGTGCCCGTAGGCAGAGGCACCGGTCTCAAAGGGAAGGAGCTTTCGGCGAAGGAATATGAGGATGTGCTGCACCGGCTCCATGACATTGAAAGGATGAGCGAACTGGAAATGAAGGTGACCTGCGCTCCTCACTATTACCGTATCGTCAAAGAGGGCGGCGATACTCCGAAAAGCGCGGGATGCCTCGCGGGAAAGAGCTTCATGTTCATCTCCCACCGCGGCATGGCCCAGCCCTGCGGTTACCTGGAAGCAGATTCGGGTGACGTGCGGAAAGATGGTGTGAAAAAGGTCTGGGAAGATTCAGACGTTTTCCGCCGCCTCCGTGACCTTCAATCCTATCGGGGCAAATGCGGAGGATGCCGTTATATCAGCATTTGCGGCGGTTGCCGTGCCCGCGCCTTTGAATCGACCGGGAGCTATCTCGAAGAAGAACCGCTGTGTTCTTACAGGCAAGAGGAGTAGCCGCCGCCATCCGGCTACCGGGCGTCCATCGGATATCCGGTCAATAGAGGATACCCGCAGGCCGTCTATCTGACGCAGAACCTGAAATACGCTATGAGAAACCTGCCGGATTGCGTGACCTGACTTCCTATCTCCGGTTATTATTGGTCCGTTATGTCTTGCGAAAAACGCACAGGCAAGGATGGAGAAGGTCCGGAACTATCTGAAAGACTCCGGCCGCACGATGCCTGAGCGTGTCGTTGACACCATGGGGTTTCATGCTGATATTACTTGATCGCGGCACCTGAGCCGTTTAATGAGGGAGGGCAGAATGAACAGGCTGGGACAGGAAAAGTCGGCATACCTTAAGCATGCCGCGAATCAGAAGATAGACTGGCATCCCTGGTCGGACGAGGCATTCGATAAGGCAGCGCGGGAAAACAAGCCGGTCTTCCTGAGCTCCGGTGCCATCTGGTGTCACTGGTGTCACGTCATGGCAAAAGAGAGTTTTGAGGATGACGAGGTGGCGGCGATCCTCAACGAGCATTTCATATCCATTAAGCTCGATCGCGACGAGCGGCCCGACATCGACCGCCGTTACCAGAACGCCGTGGCCGCCATGGGGCAGGGGGGAGGATGGCCGCTGTCCGTCTTTTTGACACCCGATAGGAAGCCATTTTTTGGAGGTACATATTTCCCGCCCGTTGACAGTCGCGGTATGCCCGCTTTTGGGACGGTCCTTCTGGCGATGAGTCGGTATTACAAAGAAAAGAGAAGTGAAATAGAAGAGCAGGGCACGCTTTTCCTTGATGCCATCAAACAAGACGGAACGTCACCAAGATCTCTGTCGGCTGCGGCGATTGATGAGGCCGCCGAAAAGATGCTGGCCTCCATAGACAAAGTGCATGGCGGATTCGGCACCGCCCCGAAATTCCCCATGTCGGGCGCCATGGAATTTCTCCTGGGAAGGTATTTCTTCGGCGGAGACAAAAACCTCGCTTTCATGCTGGAGAAGACCTTGACCGCCATGTCCAGAGGTGGTTTTCACGATCAGATAGGCGGCGGTTTTCATCGTTATTCGACGGATGACGCATGGCGTGTGCCTCATTTCGAAAAGATGGCCGACGACAATGCCTGGCTCCTCAGGAACTATTGCGACGCCTACAGTATTTTCGGCGATTCCCGGCTGATGGACGTGGCTCGGGGCATCATCACCTTTGTCAACAAGGAACTTTCCGATCCCCTCGGCGGTTTCTATGCAAGCATGGATGCCGATGTGACGCCCGATGACGAAGGGGGGTATTTCACCTGGACCCGGGAAGATCTCAGGCGGGTCTTGAGCGATGACGAGTACCGCCTGCTGTCGGCCCACCTTTTCAATCCTCGCAACGCTGTGCATCACAATCCGAATAAGGTCGTATTATCCGTCTGTGAAACGATTGAGGAAACAGCCGCGAAAACAGGTATGGACGCGGCGAAGGTTTCTGAAACTATAGCGGCCGGAAAAGAAAAACTTCTGGCCGAGCGCCAAAAGAGACAGAAACCTTTCATCGACACAGCTCTTTACACCTCCCTGAACGGGATGATGATATCGGCCTATTGCAGGGCCTACAGGGCAACCGGTGACAGGACGGTACTCGAGAGGGCCGTTGCGGGCGTGAAGAGGATCCGCGATGTGAACCTCCATGACGGAGAACTCCATCACTCGGAAGGTGTGAAGGCCCTCCTCGAAGATTATGTCTATTTCGGCGATGCCCTCCTGGCTGTTTACGAGGCAACGGGGGATAGGACCTGTCTTGCCGAGGCGGGAAGCCTCATGGACAGGTGCATAGAACGGTTTTGGGACACTGCCGGAGCCGGATTTTTCGACACTCAGGAAGAAGTCATAGGACTGCGTCTCAAAGGCATCGAGGACATACCGAGGCCATCCGCCAACGCCCTTTCGATAATCGTGCTCCTCAAGCTTGCGGCGATGTCCGGTGACGACAGGTATCTCGGGTACGCTGAGAATTCCCTGAAGGTTTTTTTATCGGATGCGTCCTTTATGGCGATTCATGGAGGTTATTTCTTCTGCGCCCTCGACGCCTTTTACCGGATGGTCAAGCTTGATGTCCGCGCCGCAGCAGGATCACCGATTGCGGATGCCGCCATTTTCTCCTATCATCCCTATTCATGTGTTGTGTACGGCGATGCCGGCGAAAACCTCATCATTCCCTGCACCGGTACAACCTGCTTTGAACCGGTCTTTTCCGCGGAGAAATTAAGTGAATTCCTGAAGAGCAGGGGGAAAGCCTGATTTCCGGCCCCCGCCCTTTTCATTGACATTGCCCCTTTTCGATTATAGTATTTCGAACCATGGGCATGGCAAATCATGTGAAGAAGAAGTTCATAACCGGGCTTCTGGTGCTGATTCCTCTCATTGTCACCGTATATATTGCCTATCTCATCGTTTCCTTTATCGAGAACTTCATCGGGCCGGCGCTCAGAAACATCTTCTTCCAGGTATTTCAGCGCGAGGTCTATATTACCGGAATGGCGTGCATAATCTTTGCCGTCATCACATATCTCACCGGCCTTTTTGTTTCGAACTATTTTGGAAAGACGGTATTTTCGCGCGGGGAGCAAATAGTGCGGAGGATCCCCATCGTCAAGAGCATCTACGGGTCGGTCAAGGACATGACCGAGGCATTCTCTTCGGACAAGATCAAGTCCTTCAAGGAGGTTGTCCTCCTTGAGTTTCCATTTCAGGGCAGGTATGCGATCGGGCTTGTCACGAACAGGGTGGAAATAAAGGGGCTGCGGCATTGTTCCGTCTTTGTACCGACGACGCCCAACCCTACATCGGGATATATCATACTGGTCAGGGAGGACGACCTTGTTTTCCTTGACATGCCGACCGATGATGCGCTGAAGTACGTTATTTCCCTGGGGACCTCCCGAAGCGGAATCTTATGGAACGGGAAAAGATAATAGCCGCCCTGACGGGCGTCAGGAAAGTTATCCTCAAATCCCTGGCCTTCATAGTGGCGGCCGGGATAGCGAGTTTCATCTATTCAAAAGAGATGCTTCTCGTCCTGGTGAAAGCGACGGGAATAAAGGTCTATTATCTGACCATCCAGGAGGTTTTTCTCGCTACCGTCCAGCTTGCCCTATTTGCAGGTATCTTCTTTGCTCTCCCGGTCATTATATATCTCGCCTGGCATGAAATGAAAAGCCTTTATAAAATCAAGCCCATCTACGGTTATCTCCTGGTCTTTGCGGCCATACTTCTCTTTTATGGAGGCAGCCTGTTCTGTTTCAAGATAGTGCTTCCGTCGGGTGTCAGTTTCCTGGTGGCCGGTTACGAGAGCCCGGCCCTCAAGGCGATGATATCAGTTGAGCGTTATCTTCTTTTCTCGACGGCCATGATCTTCGCCTTTGGAGTTACCTTCGAGGTGCCGCTGATCTTGCTGGCGCTCGGTAAGCTGGGTATCGTCAAGGCAAATATGCTTGTCAAGACGAGGCGCTACGCCATTTTAGGCATTGTTGTCGCTTCGGCGCTCATTACACCCACGCCGGATGTGTACAACCTTGGGCTCCTCGCTGTACCGATGTATGTCTTTTACGAAATAGGTATACTTCTCGTGAAAATGGTTGAAAAGCAGAAAGCGAAAAATCCCTGAGCCGGGGCCCTTGGAAGCGTGCGGCACATCAGCGGCAGAGTGCACATAGCGAAATGTCGTTGACCATTCGACCATAATCTATATAGAATGAAAGACCAAAAGGAGGACATGACACCCTCGATCAGTCCGGTGGGGAATCGCAACAAGCATCGGGGCAACGGATCGTTCAGACAATGGAAGCATACATTGCAAAATATGGTTACATCGGGATATTCGTCGGTACATTCCTCGAAGGAGAGACAACGGTCCTTTTAGGCGGGATCTTCTCCAGACTGGGATACATGAATATTCTGATGGTCATGTTCTATGCCTTCGCGGGAACGCTGGCGGGAGATTGCACTTTTTTCGCCATAGGGAGGTCTTTCGGAAGATCCATCACCGATCGCTTCGAGTTTATCAGAAACAAGGTACCGCTCGCCAACAAGGTGATCAAACGCTACGGGAATTTCATCATATTCATCATTCGGTTCCTTGTCGGCATCAGGGCCGTGGTCCTGATTCTCCTCGGGTGCACAAACATGAAGGTGGGCAGGTTCCTGATGTTCAGCGTACTCAATTCGGTCTGCTGGAGCATACTTGTGGGACTTGTCGGATATCTCTTCGGCAGCGTCGTTTTTGTCTTTCTCGACGATATCAAGAAGTACGAAACTATAATCGTGCCGGTGGTCCTCAGTCTCGTTGTGCTGTTTATCCTTTTGTACCGGTATATCGTAAACAAGAAGGAGAGGGAGACCTATGGAGATTAACGAGAAAATGATGCGGGAACTCCGGAAAAAATTTGACATCGAGGCGAACAAGAAGGAGATCGAGATCGTAGACCACTGGAAGAGGGAGTTCGAGGCGATCTATAAAAAGAAATATGATAATCTCGCCGCTATCCAGGTGGAAATGAAACGAATGATCGAGCGTATGGGAAACAGGATCAGTATCCTGACGAAAATGGTGAGGGATGAGTCGTGAAACACCGGCGGATGAAATCCCGGCCCGCCATGGGATGTGCGGTACGTCTTTTTGTGTCCGTTTCCCTGCTGCACTGTTTTATCCTGGCGGCTTTGATTCTTGACACACCGGCCCTGTCTGCCCAGGGCGTTTCCAGAAAGAACGGCACACCGGTAGAAAAACGGTTGGGGGACCTTGAAAAAGACGTCATGAGACTACAGCGGCAAGCCGATCTTTTTAATCTCGACGCATTACCGGACAATCTGATGCTCTGCGACAAAAAGATTCCCATTTACAGGGGCGATGTCCGGGAACGTTTTGAGCGCGAATTGTTTCAGCTGCTGGAAAACAAAGGATTGGTCACGATTGTCATCAAACGTTACTACAAGTACCTGCCCATGATGGCCGAGGAAGTTCAGCGCATGGCTGTGCCTTCGGACCTCATCTATCTTGCCGTTACCGAAAGCTACCTCAATCCCAGGGCCGTCTCGCGGGCCAGTGCGGCGGGAATGTGGCAGTTCATAAAGGAAACGGGCAAACGCGAAGGACTTCTCGTCAACGAACATATCGACGAGCGGTTCAATATGAAAAAAGCCACCCGTTCGGCACTGACGCATTTGAAAAGACTTAACGGCGAATTTAATGACTGGTTTCTTGCCATGTCCGCTTATAATGCGGGTCCGGGGCGCGTACGAGAGGTGATCGAGAACCAGGCTACCCGGGATTTTTTTGACATGTACCTGCCCGAAGAGACGGAGCGTTACGTCTTCAGGGTCCTTGCACTGAAGGAGATCATCTCCAACCGGGAACGGTACGGGATAAGGATTGACGACAAGGACCTTTACCGGCCCACCGTCCTGTCTGAGGTGACCATTGAGGCGAGCCGGGAGTTTCCTTCGTACATACTCGCAAGGGCGATGGATCTGCCATACAGGACATTCAGGATCAACAACCTCCATCTCAGAAAATACAAGCTTCCGAAAGGTCTCTACCACATCTGTGTCCCGGTGGAAAAGAGAGATATTTTCATAAAGAAAATGAAAACTTACGATTATATCGCCGTCCAATAGATCCGGCGCATCACTTTGCAACATCTTAATATTATTACCCATAATTGATAACAAGCTTTCTGGCGGGAGACAGTTAGCTCCCGAAAGAAAAAGCAAATAAATCAACTTTTATGATTGACAAATCTTTCACAATTAAGTAAAGTTTGCGCATTGTGAAATTGTGAACAAAGTGTGACCGAATAGTTTCATATTCTGCCTTTAAGTTTTATTGCATCATACTTCAAAGAGGATCTGAGACATGCTCGAGTACGTAGCAATCTTTGTCATGATGTGCCTTGCCGGGATTATCGCGGCTGTCATAATCGGTGCTTCGCACTTTCTTGGGCACAGGACCAAAAGCAAAGCAAAACTTGCACCCTATGAATGCGGCATGACCACAATCGGCCCCACTCGCAGGATGATGACCATTCGGTATTATATCGTGGCCATGCTCTTCCTCGTCTTCGACATCGAAATTATCTTCCTCTATCCCTGGGCCGTCATTTCCCGCCGCCTGGGGCTTTTCGGGTTCATAGAGATGCTGGTCTTCGTGTTCATACTCTTTATAGGATACATCTACATCTGGAAAAAAGGTGCGTTGGAATGGGAGTAGAAAAAAACGTATTGGTAACGTCCCTCGACTGGATCGTAAATTGGTCCCGGAAAAATTCCCTCTTCCCTGTCACATTCGGTCTTGCCTGCTGTGCCCTTGAGATGATGGTGGCAAGTTCGGCAGAATACGATATCGCCCGATTCGGCGCCGAGGTTTTCCGTCCGTCGCCACGGCAGTCGGACCTCATGATAGTGGCAGGAACGCTGACAAAGAAAATGGCGCCCATTGTACGGAGGATCTACGAACAGATGCCGAACCCCAAATGGGTCATAGCGTACGGCGCCTGTGCGTCTTCGGGTGGCATCTTTAAATCTTACAGCGTGGTGCAGGGCGTTGACCAGATAATCCCCGTGGATGTGTACATCCCCGGGTGTCCTCCGCGGCCGGAGGCCCTCCTGAAGGGCATCATCGAACTTCAGAAGAAGATACAGAAAGAGACTATTAAAGACAGACCTTTGATATCGTTACCCGGGAAGAAGAGCGCATGAGCGATAACAGCGAGTTTTTGAAAATACTCTCCGGCAAATTATCAGGAGTGAAGATCGTACCGACGCCGCCCGGAGAGCCGAGCGCAATGGTGGAGAGGGACAGCATACATGAGGCCCTTGATCATCTCAAGTACGACCGCGATCTCTCCTTCAATATGCTTGTCGATCTTTTCGCAGTGGACTACATGGGCGAAGAACCGAGGTTCGAGGTCATATATATCCTCCGCTCGACGAAACATAACGGAAGGATCGTCGTAAAGACGAGAACGGGCGACGAGGGACTCGATACGATAAGCGATCTGTGGCAGGCGGCCAATTTTCTTGAAAGGGAGATCTATGACATGTTCGGTCTGCCTTTCACTAACCATCCCGATTTGCGCAGAATATACACTCCCGACGATTTTGTCGGCCATCCTCTGCGTAAGGAGTTTCCCCTCGAAGGTGAAGATTTCGATAAACCCTTTGTGGTGGATCTGGAGAAGGAATAAATGGCTGAAACCAAATACATGACGATCAACATGGGGCCGCAGCATCCCGCCACACACGGGGTACTGAGAGTAGTTCTCGAGCTTGACGGTGAGACCGTTGTCAAAAGCACGCCTCATATCGGGTATCTCCATCGCGGCATAGAAAAGATCTTCGAAAACAGGACCTACTGGCAGGGAGAACCGCTTACGGACAGGCTGGACTACACGAGCGGCATGTCGAACAACCTCGCCTATTGCCTGGCCGTAGAGAAGCTTCTCGGAGTCGAGATACCAAAGCGGGCACAATATATCCGCGTCATGCTGAGTGAACTCCAGCGCATCGCAGCGCATCTCCTGTGGGTTGCAACCCATGCTCTGGACATGGGTGCAATGACGGTTCTTTTTTATGGCTTTCGCGAAAGGGAAAATTGCCTCAAGGTCCTTGAGACGGTTTCCGGTGCCAGGTTGATGCCTGACTACATACGTTTCGGCGGGCTCAGGGAAGAGCTTCCCGGCGGATTTATCGACATGGCAAAGTCATTCATAGAAGAGTTGCCGGGCAGGATCGACGAGTATGAAACCCTCCTCACGGAGAACGTAATATGGAAAGGACGGACTAAAGGCGTGGGATTTCTGAGCGCCGAAGACGCCATAGGCTACGGTGTGACCGGCCCCGTACTTCGGGCTTCCGGTATCAACTATGACGTGCGCAAGGCATATCCGTATTCAAGCTACGAGGAATTTGATTTCGAGATACCTCTTGGAACGCACGGCGATATTTACGACCGGTACCTCGTGCGGCTTCAGGAGATGAGGCAGTCCATAAGGATCGTCACTCAGGCCATTGAAAGTCTTCCTGAAGGGCCGATAAAGGTCAATGCTCCTCAATATGTGCCTCCCGAGAAAGAAGACGTGGCGAGCGACATGGCCGCACTTATCCGCCACTTCAAAATAATGGCCGACGGCATTAAACCGCCGAAGGGCGAAGCGTACGTATCAATCGAATCTTCGAAAGGTGAACTCGGGTTCTATGTCGTCAGCGACGGTACGGAGAGACCATACCGGGTCAGGATCCGTCCGCCTTCATTTCTCAATCTGGGCTCCGTGTCGAAGATGATAGAGGGAGCGCTGGTGGCCGACGTGGTGGCAGCGATAGGAAGCCTGGACATAGTCCTCGGCGAAATTGACAAATAAGGTTAATTATGGCAGACGTGATCTTCAGTTCCTGGCAGGGTGAGATAATAGACAACAGGGGCAAGTCCCGCGAATCTTTTAGCGCCCCGAAAGTAAAGCTCCCCGGTGAGTTCGAGAAGGGTCTTCCCGTCAAGGCCTTCATGGGATGGGATGGTATCATCCTTTGCGACGAGAGTGTGGATATCATCGATATGTCCGTGAAATATGCGGAGGCCGTCCAGAAAGAATCCTGCGGAAGATGCGTCCCTTGCAGGATAGGAAGCAAAGTCATACTGGGAACCTTAAAAGGTATTGCAGACGGCCGCGGGAATAAGGGCGACATCGAAAAGATCCGAAATATCGCCGGCAGTATAAAGGACGGTTCCAAATGCCAGATCGGACAGACGGGTTTCATACCCCTGCTCCAGGCCCTTTCATTCTTCGGCCCTGAATTTGATCGTTCGATTGCGGAAGGACGTAAGGCGAAGGATGGCGAATACCGGATTTCGGTTACGGCCCCCTGCATGAGCGTATGCCCCACCCAGCTCGATATTCCTAAATACGTTGAAGCCATAAGCGAAGGAAGGTTTTCCGAGTCCCTTGCCACGATACGGCAAAATACCTGCCTCGCCGGGACCCTGGGAAGAGTCTGCGTGCGGCCCTGCGAATCCAACTGCAGGCGGGCGAACATCGATGAGGCCGTTTCGATCAAAAGCCTCAAACGGTTTGCCGCGGACTACGAGATAGAGAAGAACGTAAAGCGCGACGTCGAAGCGAAGATAGATCAGAAGAAGAAAGTTGCCGTTATCGGCGCCGGCCCCGCCGGACTTTCCTGTGCATATTACCTTGCCCAGATGGGCTACCCGGTGACGGTGTTCGAGAAACTCGGAGAGCCCGGAGGCATGGCCGCGGTGGGTATCCCCGATTATCGTTTGCCGAGGACCGTTCTCGGCGGTGAAGGTTCCCTTGTGGAATCCTTCGGGGTTACAATGCGCTACGGCGTGACACTGGGCAAAGACATAACCATCGATCAGATCCGCAAGGATTTTGATGCCGTCTTCATCGGTGTCGGTGCCCATGGCAGCTCGCCCATGGGTGTCGAAGGCGAAGATATGGGTTACCGGGGATTCATTGCCGGCGTAAAATACCTTCTCGATATCAACAATGGGAAAGACCCCTATCCCGAGGGGAAAAAGGTTGTCGTCGTCGGCGGCGGCAACGTGGCCATGGACTGCGTGAGGTCCTCGTTCCGTATAGGGAAACCGGATGTCCACCTTGTCTATAGAAGAACGAAGAAAGAGATGCCCGCCGACCCCGTGGAAATCCACGAGGCGGAGGAAGAGGGCGTTGAGTTCCATTATTTGTGCAACCCGAAGAGGATCATCGAAAAAGACGGCAAGGTCGTCGGTGTGGAATGCATCAGGATGGAGCTGGGCGAGCCTGATCAGAGCGGCCGCAGAAGACCCGTTCCCGTTGAGGGCTCCGAATTTGTCATAGAGACGGACATTCTTATCCCCGCGATCGGCCAGATGGTGGACTTTTCATTTCTCGATAAGAAAGAAGATTTTAGCATCACGAAGTGGAATACCTTCCAGGTCGATCAGGAAACATTCGAAACCAATATACCGGGCATATTTTCCGCCGGCGATTGCGAAACAGGTCCCGACGTGCTTGTTCGTGCGTGCGGGAATGGGAAACGCGCCGCCTGGAAGATCGATGAATACCTGAAGGGCGAGAAGCCAAAGGCCCGCATGAGCGAGAAGTTCGTGAAATTCTTCGGTGACGTCAAGGTCTACGACAAGAACGAAAACGTCGGTTTTCTAGGCGACAGGGCAAGACTTCAGCTGCGGCCGATGGCCCCCGAGGTCAGGAAATGGACCTTCGACGAAGTGGAAGAGGGTTTCCGGACCGACGAGGCGATCACGGAGGCGTCACGGTGCCTTCGCTGTTACAGAATAGGCATGATTGCGGTTGGCTGAAAAGGGAACGGGAATGATAACACTCAAGATAGACGGCAAAGAGATAAAAACCGAGGAAGGTAAGACAATACTCGAGGCTGCACGGGAAAACAATATCTACATCCCCACGCTGTGCTACCATGAAAACCTACTTCCCATTGGCTCTTGCAGACTATGCATCGTTGAGATCGACGGATACGAAAAACCCATGACGTCCTGCACCACGGCCGCCGTCGAGGGCATATCGGTCACGACCCGGTCGGAAAAACTCTTCGGCATGCGCCAGGAGTATCTCAAATTCCTCCTCATAAATCACCCTCTTGAATGTCCCATCTGCGATTCGGCCGGTGAATGCCGCCTGCAGGATCTCGTATTCGAACATAAGATAGAATGTGTCGATCTCGCCGCCGACAGGGAGCCTAAAAAAGCAAAACCCTACGCCACGGCGCTGATCAGATATTCCGAAGACAGATGCGTTTTGTGTCTGCGTTGTGTCCACGCCTGCCGTGAAGTGTCGGGACGAAGAGTGCTGGAACTGGCGGGCAGCGGCATAGAGGCGGCGATGGCCCCAAAAGTGCCCGAAGACTGCATCTCCTGCGGAGAATGCCTCTTTATGTGCCCCGTAGGCGCTCTTACCGAACAGGAAAGTTCTTTGAAGAGCAGGAAGTGGCAGACGAAACGTCAGACCACGACATGTCCTCACTGCGGTTTCGGTTGTTCCCTGGATCTCGATGTTTACGAAGACAGGTTCATAACGAAGGTCGTCACCAGTCCATCGCGCCTACCCAACAAGGGATCTCTGTGCGTAATGGGACGTTTCGGATATGATTTTGCGAACCATGAGGCAAAGCTCACAGCACCCGCCGTTAAACAAGGCGCCGAAACGGCCCGCTCCACACTTGCCGAGGCCGTGGAGGCAACTGCGTTGGCGCTGACGAAGCTGGACAAGGAAGGCAAGTCCATCGGTTTCGTCGTGTCTCCGCGGGCAACGAACGAAGAAGCCTACATGATCTCCCAGATCGCAAAGAAATTTTCGAAGAGCGCCCTGGGAACTGCCGGATATTACCACACGGGGAAAGTCCTCGAAACGCTGCGCGGGATGGGTATACCCTATCCCTACGAATACGATGCCATCAATAAATGTGACCTTGTGGTAGTGGCCGGGGCGGACCTTCTGGGCAACAACCACCTTCTCGCAAACAAAGTAAGGGAAGCGGTGAAGAACAATGGCACAAAGGTGGCCGTCATTGATCCTTCTCCCACATCCCTTACGCGAGCTTGCGACGTGTGGGCGAAAGTGGCCCCGGGAACTGACGCACCATTTTTCAACAGCATTGCCTCACGGTTGATCGCGGACACGAAGCACGATCCTGATGCACAAGCCCTCGATGGTTTTGCAGGTTATGCGGGCGCATCAGGGAAGGCGGATGCCCTGAAATCGAGCGGCATCGATGAAAAGAGCCTCGAGAAATTCTACAGCCTCTTTGCCGCAGCCTCTTCGGTGGCCGTCATATTCGGCACCGGCATCAGCAACAATACTGAGAGCATGGAGGCCCTCCTTAACCTGTGCCTGGTGAAAGGTGTGCAGAAGACGGGAGTCGTGATGCCCACCGCTTTGCAATCCAACGCCGTCGGCGTCCTTTCCGTATTGTCCGATGTCCTTTCATCAGAGGATATACTGAACAGAGCGGACGGTCTCTTTATCTATGAAGACGATCCTTTTCATTACCTTACCGGAAATGGGGTCGACGAATCGTTGAAAAAGAAAGCATTCGTAGCCGTATGTGACATGTTCGCCACCGACACCTCGGGATACGCGCAGGTCGTTGTTCCGACGGGCAGCTTTGCTCAGAAGGAAGGCAGCTTTGTTGCCGAAGATGGTTTTATGCGCAAGGTTGTTCGGGCAGAAGGCAGTTCATCGCCGGGATTCGAGTTCTTAAGACTGCTCCTTGACCGGCTTGGCGGCGGTTTATACAGGGATGAAACGGAAGCATCGACGGTGCTCTTCGGGAAAGAGATCCTCGTAAAGGATGAGAATGGCAGGGCGTTGCTCAGGTCTCACGGTGGACAGGCGCGCTTTGTTTTACCCGGTAACGGCATAGCGGGTAAAACAGTAAGGCCGTTCACGCTCGTATTGAGGAATGTCTTCTTCCATCATCACCTGGCAGGACAGGGAGTCTACTCGAAGATGATGTATCTCCAGAATTCGGCGGTTGCAGGGGACAAGCTGTTCATCTCCGCTGAAGATGCGGCGGCGCTGGGCGTGTCCGATGGCGGCCAGCTCATCATTGAATCGGATCATGGGACAGCGCAGCAGTCTGCCACGATCAAGGAAGGTCTCGGCAGGGGTGTACTCGAATTCAGAATGGCGCGGAGCAGGAAGGACATATTGAAGCTGACCGACGGATATGGAAAGCATATCGCAGTAACGGTAAGAAAAGGTTAAGGCATGGAAGCGGTCTATACTTTAATTGAAATGGTCGTTAAAAACATTGTCGTGGTGCTCGTTCTGATGGGGTTTGTAGCGTATACCACGCTGCTGGAACGAAAACTGCTCGGACGTCTGCAGGTGAGGCCCGGACCCAACAGGGTCGGACCTTTCGGCCTTCTCCAGCCCCTCGCGGATGGCGTCAAGTCCTTTTTCAAGGAAGACATCATTCCCGACGAGGCCGATAAGACGATCTATGTATTAGCACCGGGCATAAGCCTCTTCGCGGCGCTTTCCATGTTTGCCGTGATCCCTTTCGGGGGGACGATTACCCTCCTTGGCAGAGAGATCAACCTCGTCATCGCGAACATCGATACGGGACTGCTTTATCTCCTTGCGATGGCGACTTTGGGTGAATACGGCGTTGTTCTCGGCGGATGGGCGTCGGGAAACAAATACGGCGTGCTCGGAGCACTGCGTGCAGCCGCACAGATGATAAGCTACGAGGTGCCCCTGGGCCTTGCGGTTATAGGAACCATCATTCTTGCGGGATCCCTTAACCTTGGCGAGATCGTCGCGGCCCAGGAGGGAATGTGGTTTATCGTAAAATATCCCTTCGGCTTCATCTTCTATCTCGTGGCAGGACTTGCGGAGATTAACAGGACACCCTTCGACATGCCCGAATCGGAAAGTGAACTGGCATGCGGTTTCAATATCGAGTACAGCAGCATGAAGTTCGCAACCTTCATGATTGCAGAATATGCACACATGTTCACCGTCGCGGCGATTGTAACCACCCTGTTCCTTGGCGGCTGGATGGGTCCATGGTTGCCCGGGCCGGTTTGGTTCCTGATAAAGGTGTTTGCGGTCATCTTCTTTTTTATCTGGGAGAGGGGAACATATCCGCGGTTGAGATACGATCATATCATGCATTTCGGATGGAAGGTGCTCCTGCCTCTAACCCTTCTTAACGTTGTCGTCACCGCTGCCCTCGTGGCACTGGGGGTGCTGTAATGAAGGTGATCCTGCCGCTCCTCAAGGGTCTTCGGCTGACGTTTTCAAGAATTTTCACGAAACCCATTACCTATCAATACCCGGAAAAGAAACATAAGGTTCCCGAAAGATGGCGGGGCATTCATTACTTCAAGAAGAACGAGGCCGGTGAAACGGCGTGCGTGGCCTGCGGCCTCTGCGTTAAAGTCTGTCCCAACCAGTGCATTACACTGGAGATAGGCGAGAAATTTGATGGCAAGCGCTATCCGCTGAAGTATGAGATCGATCCGTGGCGCTGTATCTACTGCGGTTTTTGTCAGGATGCCTGCCCCGTTAATGCCATCAATCTCGGGGAAGATTACGAGCAGGCACATTACCGGAAGGAAGATTTTGTGCTGGATATGAAGAAACTTCTGGCCA
The DNA here is from genome assembly GCA_002412715.1 of Deltaproteobacteria bacterium UBA5205. Lineage (GTDB taxonomy): Bacteria > Desulfobacterota > Syntrophorhabdia > Syntrophorhabdales > Syntrophorhabdaceae > Delta-02. The sequence goes on along the minus strand of DHVP01000041.1, from coordinate 39,578 downwards.
TGTATGAGGATAAAAAATGATCGGCATCGGTATCGGATTTAAATGGTTTATCTTTGTTGTGGCGGCCCTTGTGGCGACGGGTTCGTCGCTCATGATGGTGACAAGGAAAAACCCCATCCACAGCGCCCTCTGGCTGATCGTGACCTTCTTTTCTGTCGCGATCCTTTACGTACTGCTTAACGCGACCTTTATCGCAGTCGCCCAGGTCATGGTATATGCCGGGGCGATCATGATGCTGGTACTTTTCGTGATCATGCTGATCCATCTCGAATGGGGCGCGCAATGGACGTCGAGTCGTTCTTTCGCAAAGCTCATGGGAGGGATCATTACCATAATGCTCTTTCTGCAGATTCTGGCGGGGGTGTTTACATACAGCAGCGTAGGACAACACGGCATTTACAGCGCTCAGAAGCTCGCCGAACTCGGCAACACCAGAGCGGTGGGAGGCCTGCTTTACGGCAAGTACGTTTTTGCATTTGAGGTCGCCTCGATACTTCTTCTGGTGGGTATCGTCGGGGCCGTGCTGCTTGCCAGGAAAAGAAAGGACTAGGAGATGGAAATGTTGCCCGAGATACCGCAAAGCCTCTATTACCTGCTGTCAGCGGTGCTTTTCACCGTGGGTGCGGTTGGTGTCATCACGCGGCGGAATGCGATCGTAATCTTCATGTGTATCGAACTCATGCTGAACGCGGTTAACCTGAGCTTCATCACCTCGGGAAATTTTCTCAATTCTCTGGACGGGACCATCTTCGTTATCTTCATCATGGCTGTCGCGGCGGCGGAGGCGGCGGTGGGGCTCGGCATATTCGTGCTCATATTCAGGCTGAAGGGCACAGTACATGTTGACGAATTTAATCTGCTTAAGGGCTAAAGAAGGGGTTTCAAATGGCTGACCTTATCTGGCTTATACCGGCGTTTCCCGCAATCGGGTTTCTTATAAACGGCCTTCTCGGGGTTCGTTTCCCGAAGACCCTTACCGCCTGGGTTGCATGCCTTTCTGTAATAGCGTCTTTCGCGGTGTCGGCAACTATTTTCGTACAGTTCCTGCAGCTTCCGCCTGAAAGCAGGGTTTTCGAAAAGACCGTCTTCGACTGGATCGTCTCGGGCGATTTCAAGACGCAGATTGGTTTCAGGATCGATGCCCTTTCGATCATCATGTGTCTTATCGTCTCAGGGGTAGGATCTCTTATCCATATATACTCGGTCGGCTACATGCACGACGATCCCGGGTTCAGGCGGTATTTCACGTACCTCAATCTCTTCGTATTCATGATGCTCACCCTCGTAACAGGAGACAACGTTCTGCTCATGTTCGTCGGATGGGAAGGAGTGGGACTTTGTTCGTACCTGCTTATCGGGTTCTGGTATGAGAAGGACTCCGCGGCAAATGCCGGGAAGAAGGCATTCATAGTTAACAGGATCGGAGATTTCGGCTTCCTGCTCGGTGTGTTCCTGATGGTGGGGACCCTGGGAGCCGCGGGAGTCTGGACCTTGAAATTCTCCGAGCTTCAGGCCAATGTGCATCTCATCGGGCCCGGCCTTGCAACGGCGATAACGCTTCTGTTCTTCGTGGGAGCCACGGGAAAATCGGCACAGATACCTCTTTATGTGTGGCTTCCCGATGCGATGGAAGGCCCGACGCCGGTCAGTTCTCTTATACACGCGGCTACAATGGTCACGGCAGGCGTTTACATGATCGCCCGTCTGAACTTCCTCTATGTCCTTGCTCCGACAACACTGCTCATTGTGACGGTCGTCGGTCTCCTTACAGCTTTCTTCGCTGCGACTATCGGCTGTGCCCAGTATGACATCAAGAGGGTTCTCGCGTACTCGACAGTGAGCCAACTGGGTTACATGTTTGTTGGTGTCGGCGCAGGCGCCTATGCGGCCGGCATCTTCCACCTCATGACCCATGCCTTCTTCAAGGGCCTGCTCTTTCTCGCCGCCGGCAGCGTGATGCACGCCATGAGCGGGGAACTCGATATGAGGAAGATGGGCGGACTCCGGAAGAAGATACCCATCACCTACTGGACTACCTTCATCGCATGTCTGGCCATCGCCGGCGTACCGGGACTGTCGGGCTTTTTCAGCAAGGACGAGATACTATGGATGGCCTTCAGCAGACATCACAGTTTCTGGTTCTGGTTCCTGGGTGCGGTCACGGCGGGCCTGACCGCGTTCTACATGTTCAGGATGTTCTTCAATACCTTTCATGGGGAATGCCGGGCATCAGAAGAGGTGAAGCATCATATTCATGAGTCACCGAAGGTCATGACGATTCCACTGATGATCCTGGCGGTCCTCAGTATCCTGGGCGGCTATGTGGGCGTACCCCACCTGCTCGGCGGGTCGAATCATATAGAGAAATGGCTTGAGCCTGTTTTCGGACATGACGCACCGGCTGCGACGATGCATGCAGACGGGTTCGGCATCGTCAGCACCGCATTTGCGTCGTCAGCGGAAACTGCGGCAGGAGGGGCGGCCGGAGCAGAGATGATGCTCATGATCGGGGCCATAATCATCGGCCTTCTCGGCATATTCATGGCATGGCTGTTCTACGTGAAAAACCCGGAGCTTCCGAAGAAATTCGTTCAAAAGTTCCAGGGGATCTTCACACTGGTGCATAACAAGTATTTTGTGGATGAGTTGTACGGGTTCATATTTGTAAGGGGTCTGTTCAAGATCGGTGCGATATGTAAGGAGTTCTTCGATGAGACGATCATCGACGGAATCATCAATGGCATAGCGGCGGCCCTGTATGGTATCGGCAGTCTCATACGGCGCGTGCAGAACGGGCTCGTACAGGGCTATGCGTTTGCGATAATTTTCGGCGCGATCATCGTTATCGGCTATCTTATTTCGAGAATCTTGTGAAGGTGTGTGCATGACGGTTATGTCGGTCCCAATACTCAGCTTTCTCATATATTTTCCGCTTCTCGGGGCAGTGATCCTGCTTTTTGCGAATCGCAGGAACAGCCTTTTCATCAAGGTTTTTACCCTTGTCATTTCCCTGGTGGAGCTTGCTGCCTCGATCCCTCTCTTCTTTAAGTTCGACGATGCGGCAAAGACGATGCAATTTGTCGAAAAGGCGGATTGGTTTCCCGAATGGGGGATCAGCTACCTTCTTGGCATAGACGGCATCAGCCTTCTCCTTGTCCTCCTGACCACCTTCCTCACGGTAATATGCGTGCTGTGCTCCTGGAAGGCCATCGAGGAGAGGGTCAAAGAATATTACATCACGTTCCTCTTTCTGGAGACGGCGATGATCGGTACGCTCTGCGCCCTCGATCTCGTGCTTTTCTATGTCTTCTGGGAACTGATGCTCATCCCGATGTACCTGCTTATCGGTGTGTGGGGTGGTCCGAGGAGGATCTACGCCGCTATAAAATTCTTCCTCTTTACCATGGCGGGAAGTGTCCTCATGCTTGTGGCCATTCTGACGCTGTACTTTTACTATTACAACGCCACGGGCATCTATACTTTCAGCGTCCTCGAACTCTACAAGGCAAGCATTCCCATCGTGAAGCAGTACTGGCTGTTCGGGGCGTTCGCGCTCTCTTTTGCAATCAAAGTCCCTATGTTCCCGGTGCATACATGGTTACCCGACGCTCATACCGAAGCCCCTACCGCCGGCAGCGTCATCCTTGCCGGGGTGCTCCTGAAGATGGGTACGTACGGCTTTATCCGGTTCGCGATCCCGCTTTTTCCCGCGGCTGCGATCGACGCGGTGCCGCTTATGTCCGTGCTGGCCGTCATCGGCATCATCTACGGTGCAATCGTCAGTATGATGCAGCCGGACCTCAAGAGACTGATAGCCTTTTCGAGCGTAAGTCACCTCGGGTATGTGATGCTCGGAATATTTGCCTTCAATATGCAGGGAGTTCAGGGCGGGATATACCAGATGCTTAACCATGGCATCTCGACGGGCGGCCTCTTCCTTATCGTAGGAATGATATATGAGAGAAGACACACGCGCATGATATCCGACTTCGGCGGTATCGCGAAGGTGATGCCCATATTTGCCGTCTTCTTCATGATCATTACCCTTTCATCAATTGCGCTTCCCGGGACGAACGGGTTCGTAGGGGAGTTCCTGATCCTTCTGGGCGCCTTCAAGAGCAACGTGGTTTATGGCACGCTGGCCACAACAGGTGTCGTACTGGGTGCGGTGTATATGCTCTGGATGTTCCAGAGAGTCATGTTCGGTGTAGTTACGAAGGAAGAGAATAAGAATCTGAAAGATCTTGGCGGCCGGGAGATTCTGATACTGGTTTCGATGGTCTTCTTCATAGTTTTGATGGGAGTATATCCGAAGATGTTCTTCAAAAAGATGGATACAACCGTCGTGGAATACCTGGCTTTCGTGAAATCCAAGAGCGCCCAGTACCGTGTCCTGGAGCAGAACACGGTTGCGCCCAGGGTGGCCAAGGAAGAAGCGAATACGAATCTGACAAGATAGGGGTGCCTTTTAATGGACGCTTCAATAATACCTGCCTGCGAATTTAGATGGATAATGCCCGAGATCATGTTGACCGGGTGGGCACTTCTGCTGCTTATTATCGGTGGTTCGACTAAGGGGCCTGTCGCCTCGAAAAGTTCCGGTGTACTCTGCGTTGTCGGTTCTATTTTCTCGCTCTATTTTACGCTGAACCTCTGGGGAACCAACCTCGATGTATTCAACCAGCTCTATACTATCGATAGCTATGGAACCTTCTTTAAGGCGCTCTTTCTCTGCATCCTCATCCTTGTGTCGATTGTGTCTCTCAGATATGCGGACCGGGAAGGCATCGGTTCGGGAGAGTACTATGCCCTCCTGATGTTCGGAGTGCTTGGCATGATGGTCATGACATCATCGCACCACTTTATCACAATATTCATCGGCCTCGAGGTCATGTCGCTTTCAATCTATGTCCTGTGCGGGCTCCTGAGGGGCAATGTGACATCAGTCGAGGCCTCCCTGAAGTACTTCCTTCTGGGCGCTTTCGCCACAGCCTTTCTTCTGTACGGCATGGCAATGATATACGGTTCGACGGGAATCCTGGATGTGGTGGAATTGAAGAAATACTTCCTTCTGAAACAGCCCTTCTCGGCCACGATGTTCGTGATAGGGTTGGGATTCCTCATCGTCGGCTTCGGTTTCAAGATCGCTTCGGTGCCTTTCCACATGTGGACGCCCGATGTATATCAGGGGGCTCCGACCTCTATCACGGCATACATGGCGACGGGCGTCAAGGCGGCGGCATTCGGTGCCCTGATACGTGTTTTCTTTACCGCCTTCATACCGTTTCAGTTCATGTGGTCGGAGATCATCTGGGTGCTCGCGGTCTTTACGATGTGCGTCGGGAACATCACGGCACTCGTGCAGCATGACGTAAAGAGAATGCTGGCATACTCGAGCATAGCCCATGCCGGATACATACTGGTGGCTTTCGTAACCGCCGACAGGGCACTCGCTTCGAGCATGCTTTATTATCTGATGGCTTACTCGTTCATGAACATCGGCGCATTCACGGTAGTGATCGCCCTTGAAAAGAAAGGCGACAACAACAGCGAGATCGATAGTTTTGCGGGGCTTGGTGTTCGCCATCCCTTTTATGCCCTTTGCATGAGCATATTTCTTCTTTCACTGGCGGGCGTACCGCCGCTGGCCGGTTTCATGGGTAAGTTTTACGTCTTCAGCACCGCCGTCAAGGCGGAGTACTACTGGCTGGCTGTAATCGGTTTTCTGAACAGCGCGGTGGCAGCATATTATTACCTGAGGGTCATGATGTATATGTATTTCAAAGAAACCATCGGCGAGCCGGGTACGGTTGACAGGGCGCCGCAGTATGGGCTTGTCATGGTTATCTGCATATGGGCCCTTCTTCACATGGGTATCTTCCCGAAGACCTTCCTTACCATCGCGCAGAAGGCGGTCGGTATATTCAGCTGATGAAGTGATGGAAAAGGCCGTCCTCGATGCCGGTTCTTGAGGGAAAGGGTCGAGCGGAAAGACTGTTGCGGAATCTCTCGGCAGCTTCAAAAACCCCTATCATAATACGCCGTCCAGTCAGGATCCGAAGCGATGGTTGTCATCAGTACACGATGGCAGGCGATGACACGCGTCGCGATAGACAGCCAGGACGGGCGCCGGCCGTTTTCTTGTTGCAGATCCGCGTGACTTTTGAAATTTCGGGAGGATGGTGTAAAGTATGCGCGGGCATGAAGATGTGCGTAAAGGGAGGATGACAATGAGGTTGTCTCGGGTCGTACTTAAAAGTTTCGTGTGGGGAGTGGGGGTGTTGGTCACATGCTCCGTGGCGGGCTACGCGGCAGATTGTCGCGACCTGGTGGTCGGCGGGGAATTCAAGAAAGCGGTCAAGGAGTGTACGACAGAAATCGATTCCGGCAAGCTGTCATCGGGGCCGCTCGCGGATCGGTATGCCTGGCGGGCATTCGCGTATAAGGGACTGGGTGAAACTCGAAGGGCGATCGCGGACTTTGACAAGGCCGTCGTGATCGATCCTAAAAGTGAAATGTCTTATGTGGGCCGGGGGGAGGTGTACGAAACAGGGAAAGATTACCCGCGAGCCCGGGCGGATTTTTCGAAGGCTCTGGAAATTAACCCCCGTAACGGGGCCGCACTCGCCCACCGGGGGAACATTTCCTACGTCGAGAAGAAGTATGATCTGGCCCTTGAGGACCTGGGAAGAGCCATCGAGGCCGATCCGAAAAGCGCCGGGGTATACAGTTTCCGGGGAAGGACATATGCAGCCATAAATCAGCAGGAGAGGGCCCTTGATGATTACACGAAGGCCCTCGAATTGAACCCGAAAGAAATTCTCAGTCTTCTTGGCAGGGGGCTTATAGAGAAAAAACTGAGGCACTACGAGGAGGCGTTTGCGGATTATAACAGACTGGCAGAGATTGCCCCGGGTTTCTGGCCGGCCTACCAGGGACGGGCGGATATCTATGCCGCTCTAAAGAAATATGATACGGCGATTGAAGACCTGACGAGGGCCATCAGGATCGATCCGACACAGGTCCTTTTATACTCGCAGCGCGGCTGGATGTACGTTCTTGATGAAAAGCCCGACGAGGCACTGAATGATTTTACGAAGGCCATAGAGCTCAGGCCGGGCAGCGCAAGACTTTATCTTGCAAGGGCTGCATCATTGAAGGAGATCGGCCGTTACGACAGCGCGGCGGAAGACCTGAAGAAGTCTCTGGAGCTGAAACCGGGGGAACTGCCCGCCACAATGCTTCTTGCCAGAGTGGAGTCCTTGAGAAAGAATTCCGCGGAGGCATGCAGATGGCTCAAGGCGTCGTATGAAAAAGGCGGTCTTCGCGACCCCTATATTGTCATAGGGGAAAAAGATTTCGATAATATACGGAGCAGTGAGTGCTACAAGGAGTTCATGAAACAGTAGAGATTGGAACCACTCTATCAGGGATTTGGGACGAAGACGCGGTGGCCGGGAACCCATTTATCTCCAACCTGTTGGCCGGGGACGATAATCCATTCACCGGGGGATTCTTTCTTGCCGTACCTCGCAACAAAATCGGGATCCGGGGCAGCGTACGGCTGGCGTGTGTCGATCGGCCTGTACGACACCTGCTGCGGAGGGTTCGGTTGTCGGGGAGTCTGGTTCATTGCACCTATAACCATGGCTCCCACAAGTATGGTACCTGCGAGGACGGCAGCCGGTACCCAGTAATCGTTGGAGTACCCGCATCCATAATATCCCCTGTACGGCCCATAGTACCGTCGTGTGTGTCCGAGGGATGGGATCATAAGTGACACACAGAAAACCAGAACGACCATTATAGCCAGTTTTCGTATCATCCTGGTTAAGTATACCACCATTTCTTTCCTGTGTAGCCAATTAATTCGTTCAGCCTTCCAGGATTTCTTCCAGAATCATAACGGCACCTTGGACACATCCGGGACATATTGTTTTGAAAACGCCGCTCGCCGCGGCATCGCGGCAACCTTTCGTCGTCGAGACATCGTGGCCGAGGAGTTCCTTGCACAGGATAGATCCATTCTTCCTCTGCGTGCTGTTTACGGTATGTTAACAGAAGGCGTCTTTTCATGTCAACATCGCGGCGCAGCCCGAGAACCCTTGTATTCACAGGTATCGCGGGTTATACTAGGTGCGCGATATGATCATGTCCGAAAGCCCCGGGATGGAGAAATTCTTCTACCCTCAAAGTATTGCCCTATTCGGTGTTTCCGATACTCCGTCCAATCTTGCCCGAGTCATCGTTGAAAATCTTGCCCGTTTCGGTTTTCGGGGAGATGTCTATCCCGTGGGGGTGAAAGAGGGCCTGGCAGCCGGCAGAAGGATACTGCGGGACCTCGATGGTGTCGCGGCCGTTCCAGACCTCGCCGTCGTTCTCGTACCGGCGAAGTATGTACCGGAAACGCTGGAAATATGCGGCAAAAAAGGTATACGTAACGTAATCCTGGAATCCGGAGGCTTCAGCGAACTTTCAGGAGACCGACGTTCCCTTGAGGGCGAGGTTCTCTCGATTGCAGCGCGTTACAGTATGAAGATCATCGGCCCCAACTGCTTTGGTATCGTCAATCTGGAAGCTGGGGTCATCCTTCCTTTCTTCATCATTGATCCCGAATATATGAAGAAAGGACCCGCGTCGCTTATCTCCCAGAGCGGCGGTGTTTTCTACGATACGTGCATGCTTTGCTCCGTGGAAAATGTGGGGTTGAGAAAGCTCGTCAGCATCGGCAACAAGCTGATGACCGACGAAAATGATATTCTCGAATACGTCCTGCAGGATCGGGGAACAGGTGTAGTCGGGTTGTACCTGGAGCAGTTTTCCGACGGCAGGCGGTTTATGGGTCTCGCGGCTTCCACCGACAAACCCGTCGTGGTGCTCAAGGCCAACAGGAGTCCGTCGAGCGGTGAGATAGCAAAATTTCACACCACGGCCCTTGCCGGTGACGATGAGGCCGCGGATGCGGCGATGAAGCAGGCAGGCGTCATCAGGGTGACCAATTTCCAGGAGATGGTGGACTGTTTCAAGATATTCAGCCTGCCCGTGCTCAGGGGCCGGCGCCTTGCTCTCATTTCCCGTTCCGGTGGTCACGGCGTGCTGTGCGCCGATGCGGCAAAGAGATACGGTTTTGAGTTCGCCCGTTTCTCGGAAGGTCTTTTCGAGGGGATAGCCCAGAAGAAACTCAATGTCATCGCGGCGACCAACCCCCTCGATATCGGCGACGTTTACGACCTCGACGAATATGCCTCCATCCTTGAGATGGCTCTCAAGGAAGAGGAAGTGGACGGCATTGTGTTTGTCATTACGTACAGCTCCGAAAGCGATGGTGACAAGGTCAGGAACTTTCTCCGTTATGCCGCGCGGATCACCCCGATCCATAACAAGCCCGTTGCGCTCTGCGTCGTCACCAACCGGTCGGAATGGTTCGACGTCAAGGAGGCGGCCGATTTTCCCGTTTTCATTGATGTAGACCAGGCGGTAAAGGCCCTTGCATGGTCCTATGAACATCACCTTGCGAAGGTGAACGGGCGGCGCGCCTTCCCTCAGGAGACTTCGCGTTTCAGACCCGCGGCCGGTGCCGACAGCGCAAAGATGTTCCTTGAATCCACGGAATGTTTTGCCCTGCTGTCGCGATGGGGTCTTCCCGTTGCGGATCATGGTGCGGCGCAGGACCTGAACGAAGCACTGGCGGCGGCGGAGCGTCTCGGTTACCCGGTGGCGTTGAAGACAGGCGAAGGCGGGCTGCTGCATAAATCAGAGGCGAAAGGCGTATTCCTGGACATCAGGGACCGGGCGGAGTTCCTGCGCGCCCTCGACGCCATGGGTACAACCCGCTGCCTCGTCCAGAAGATGGTCCCTCCGGGTCACGAGATCATCATCGGAGGACGCTTCGACAGAGAATTCGGGCCCGTGGTCGTCTGCGGGCTCGGCGGTATATACGTGGAGATCATGGCCGACCGGTCGATCCGTGTTGCACCCGTAGACGCCGAAACCGCCGAAACCATGATTGATGAACTGAAAGGCGCAGCGATCCTTAAGGGAGCCCGGGGCAGGAGTCCCGCAGACATAAGTGCCCTCAAGGATGTCATCGTCCGGGTTTCGAATCTGCTCGCGGAAAATCCGGATATTGTCAACCTCGATATCAATCCTGTAATAGTCTACGACGACGGCAAGGGCTGCGTTATAGTGGATGCAAAAGTGGAAATAACAGAGCGTTGAAAACACCCCGGTGGTTCTGCCAGGTCCAGTAAGACCCCTATGACCTGTTGGACTTATTAAGGAATACAGTTCGCTCTCTTTTATTGCCAAATCATTAACCTCTGTGTTAAAAAGTAGCTGTGGGGTTGCCAAAACATGCCAAATAACCTGTTGCGACAGATACCCAAAGTGGATGCAATACTGGAAACAGCCGGCTGGAAGATGCTTGTTTCGGCCTGTCCCGAAGCGCTCGCGAAGGACGTCCTCCACGAGTATCTCGATGCACTGCGCCTTGCCATTAAAGAAGAGCGCGTCACATCGGTTCCATCCGCCGAAAAGATCGCGGGCGATGTGAGTATGAGGGCGGCCGCCCTTACACAGCCGGGGCTTAAGAGGGTGATAAATGCGACAGGTGTCATCATCCACACGAACCTGGGCAGATCGCTCCTTGCCGGGCCCGCTATCGATGCCATACTGAAGGTCGCGACGGGCTACTCCAACCTCGAGTATGATATTGGGAAGGGTGCGCGCGGCAGCCGCTATGTCCATTGCAGATCGATCCTCACGAGGCTCACCGGAGCGGAAGATGCGCTCGTCGTCAATAACAACGCCGGGGCCGTTTTCCTCATCCTTAACACCCTTGCCGAAGGGAAAGAGGTGATCATCGCACGGGGTGAGCTCATCGAGATAGGCGGCTCTTTCAGGATACCCGACGTGATGAAAAAGAGCGGCTCCGTCCTCAGGGAAGTGGGGACAACGAACAGGACTTACATCGAAGACTACGAGCGGGCGATCGGAGACAACACGGGCCTCATCATGAAGGCCCACACGAGCAACTACCGCATCCGTGGTTTCACCCACGAGGCTTCATCGGAGGAACTGGTCCAGCTGGGCAAGCGGTACAATATCCCCACCTATTTCGACACGGGGAGCGGGCTTTTCTACAACTTTGAAGCCTTGGGTCATAGAGATGAACCGCTGCTCCCCGATGAAGTGAAAAAAGGTTTCGATGTTGTCTCTTTCAGCGGAGACAAACTCCTGGGGGCACCTCAGGCCGGGATAGTCATCGGCGAAAAAGGCTGTCTTGAGGCCATGAAAGAAAACCCCATGACCCGCGCCCTGCGTCCCGACAAATTTACCCTTGCGGGCCTTGAGGCGACACTGCTCCTTTGCCTTGATGCAGCGTCTGCCGCCGCCAATATACCCACGATCAGGATGATCCTCGAGAAAAAAGACACACTGGCAAAGAGGGCGAGGCGGGTGGCTTCACAGGTGAGGAAACGGTGCCCCGGAGCACGCCCGTCCGTTGTCGACGTCTATTCCGAGGTGGGCGGGGGGAGTTTTCCCGACATGGTGATTCCCTCTGTCGGCGTTGCCCTTCAGCCGGAGACAATGACTATCGATGCCCTGGAAAAAGGGTTAAGGGGCCTTCCTGTTCCCGTCATCGCCAGGATTGAAAAAGACACGGTGATCCTCGACATGAGGACGGTCCTTGCACAGGATGAAAGGGACCTTGTTGCGGCAGTCTCTTCGGTTCTCGATAATGCCCGATAGCTTCACGATCACCTGTGACCGCAGCGGTGCCCGGCTTGATGTTTTCCTTTCCGAAAAGCTTTCCCTGACCAGGACAAAAGTGAAAGAGATGATCGACGGCGGTAACGTCCGGGTGGACGGCAAGACCCCCAAACCAGCCATGCGCCTGAAAACGGGTATGAAGATCGCCGGAGAAGTCCCCGAAGAGGCGCCCCTTGACCTCGCTCCCGAGGAGATACCCCTCGATATTCTCTATGAAGACGAATATTTTCTTGCTATCAACAAGCCGGCCGACATGGTGGTCCACCCCTCCTTCGGCCATAGCTCGGGAACACTGGTGAACGCGGTGCTGGGGTATCTGGGCGGAACGCGGGGGCCGGAGACTGCAGGAAAATATGTTGAGGAGAATCGAAAGGACGAGAAAGAGGCGTTCATGGGGGGGGTGAGACCGGGGATCGTACATCGGTTGGATAAGGGGACAACAGGGGTTATTCTGGTTGCCAGAGATCTGAGGACCCAGGAGAGGCTTTCGGATCTGTTCAAGGATAGAAAAGTTCGCAAGACGTATCGCGCTGTCGTGGAAGGGAAGCCCGAATCGGACTCCTGGACTGTGGAAGGCAATATCGGCCGGCACCCGGTGGAACGAAAAAAGATGGCCGTGCTGCGTTCGGGTGGCCGGCAGGCCCGAACGGGGTTCAAGGTCCTTGAACGGATGGATGGCTTCTCTTATGTCGAGGCATATCCCGCAACAGGAAGGACCCACCAGATACGGGTCCATCTGAATCATGCCGGGTATCCCATCGTCGGCGACGAGATATATGGAAGGAAGGCAAAAAGGTCCGCCGGCAGGCCTCTTCTCCATGCGTACCGGATAGAATTCGTTCATCCGGCGACGGCGACCACCGTGATTATCGAGGCACCTGTTCCCGGCGACATGAAGGATTTCATCGAAAAACATCGTGGACAAATACGCTAGAAAACCCGTAAACTACAGCATGACCGATCGACACGGCGCACCTGCGGTGACAGGATTTGTTCGTGAAAAGAAGGGCGACTGGGAGTATTACCATCTCCCCGAATTGACTGCCGGGGGCATCATCCATGGGTTTTTCACCCGGAAATCTCCCTCATCAACCCTTATCGGCAGGGAAGGCGAGGCCTTTCTGGACGCTTTTTCCCTCAATGAAGTCGTCGTAATGCACCAGGAACACGGGCATGAGATACAGGTTATCGGCAACGGTGACAGGCCGGCGTGCGGCGACGGGATCCTTCTCTATAAACGCGGCATCGCCGGGGTGATCAAAACGGCCGACTGTCTCTGTGTGATCCTTGTCGACCCCCGCTTTCCCATGGCTGCGATCGTTCATGCCGGGTGGCGGGGTACGCTTCAACGGATAACGTCCAGGGCGGTTGACATGATGACGGAGCGGGGTGCGGCGAAACAGCGCATGATTGCCCTGATGGGGCCTTCGATCCGCAGTTGCTGTTACGTGGTGGGCGGGGAGGTTAGGGAGGCTTATCTCAGCGAGGGTTTTCCGGAATCCATCTTTAGCGAAAGAGATGGTTCGCTGTATCTCGATCTCGGCAAGGCGAATGCCTTGCTTCTTACCGATGAAGGCATTGAAACAATCCACGATACCGGGCTGTGTACCTGCTGCACCGGCGATGATTTCGCGTCCTATCGAAAAGGTGCCCGCAACGCCCGGCAGGTGAATTTTGTAGCAATTAGAGGCAGGTGATAGGTAATAGGCTATGGGTTATGGGAAAAGATAAAAAGGAAAGGTAATTGGTGACAGGCCGTGGGAAGAAGATAAGAATGTTTACCTATTACCTATCACCCATTACCCATTACCCGCTTTTATGAAACTCAAGAAAGAGATCTCCTTCATCATCGGTATTCTCTTCGCTTTCGGGGCGCTGGTCCTTATCGAGACGAAGCTGCCCAACTTTGCCCGGTTTTTCCCTGTATGGGAGAATAAGCTCCTCGTTGTCGTTCTCAATATCAACCTTCTGCTGATCCTGCTCCTCATCTTTCTCATTACCCGCATCATCCTCAAGGCGTATATTGAGAAAAAACGGGGCATCTGGGGTTCAGGACTCAAAAAGAGACTAACGTCAACGCTTCTTTTCATCTCCATCGTGCCGTCCTTTACGCTCTTCATCCTCGCGACGGGTTTTTTTTACGTAAGCATGGACCGGTGGTTCAGCCAGCAGGTTGAGGACACCCTGGAGTCCGCCCTTGAGCTTTCCCGGCTTCACTACGAGGAAGTGTTCCAGCGCCACGAGAAGATCGGCGCACGGGTGGTGGAGCAGATAGAGAAGAAGAACCTGGTGGGAGACGACAAGGAACTCAAGAGCTTCCTGGAGAGGTACGAGACCAGCCATATTGTCGGATACCTTGGTGTTTACAATCCTTTATCGGGGGTGATGATCAGGGCCGGGGGATCTGAAAAATCCGATAAGATGATCCTTTCCCGGCTCAAGTTATTCACGCGCAATAAGATATCACAGGAGATCATCCCCGCCGACGAAGGGGAGATGCTCGTAGTGGGCATGCGTATCAGGAGCGATGCGGAGGGCCCCAATGCGCCGATACTCTTTCTCGGAGATATGATAAAAGTAAAGGGCGAAGAGCGTATACGACAGATTGCTGTCACGAGCAAGGAGTTCAAGGAATCACGCGTCTTCAAGAAGGTGCTGAAGTACAGCTTTATCATTCCTCTCTTCCTCATCACCATCCTTACGATCTTCGTTTCGCTCTGGGTGGGCATCAAGATGGCCACGGAAATCACGGTTCCCATAGAAAGGATGAAGGAAGGCGCGGCCATTATCGCGAAGGGAAAGTTCGACATCAACCTGGAAGAACGGGGAAAGGACGAGATCGGCACGCTGGTGAAAGCTTTCAACAGCATGGCGAAAGAACTTCAGATAGCCAAGGACGAGATAGAGAAGAAGAGCCGCTCCCTGGAGTTTGTCCTCAATAATGTGGCTGCAGGCATCATATCGACGGATAAGAGAGGCACCGTCATTCTTGCGAACAGTGCGGCCCGCCACATACTGGGCGTCGACAGGAGCCTTGAGGGCATGACCCTCAAAGAGGTGTTCGGAAACGACTTCAAAGTCCTCACCAAGTCCTTCCTGAGAGAGGTTCGGGCCTCCGGGGGCGGGAGCATTACGAAGGACTTAAGGCTCAGTTTGAAGAAAGACATCACCTATCTCAGGGCGTCTTTGACCGCTCTCAAGGACGAAAGCAACCGGGTGGCGGGATTCATCATAGCCTTTGACGACATTACCCATGTCGTGCGTGCCGAGAAGCTTGCTACATGGCAGGAAGTTGCCCGCAAGCTGACGCACGAGATCAAGAACCCCCTGACGCCCATCGTGCTGTCCGCCGAGCGGATCCGCAGGAAGATCATACCGCGTTTTACGGGCTCCGACAGGGATGTCCTCGATGATACTACTTCGGTGATCATACGGTCTGTGGATGACATAAAAGACCTGGTCAACGAACTCACCAAGCTGACCCATACATCGCAGGTCAGGACCCTTGAAGATATTAATGCCGTTGTCGATGAGACCCTCGAACTCTACCGCAATCTCTACCCCAACATCACTATAGGTTTTGAACCCGAGGATATCCCTCTTGTCCGCGTGGATCGTGACGGGCTCAAGAGGGCCTTCATCAACCTCATCACCAATGCCCTGAAGGCGATTGACGGTGAATCGGGAACGATCACGGTTCGTACGAGATATGACAGATCGAAGCGTGTGGGGATCGTAGAATTCGCGGACAGCGGCAAAGGCGTTCCCGACGAGGACAAGGAAAAGGTCTTCGATCCTTACTTTACCAAGGACAAAGACGGCACCGGGCTGGGACTCGCCATCGTCCACTCCATCATCCTGGAGCACCACGGCAGGATCAGAGTGGAGGACAACGTGCCGAATGGCGCGCGGTTCGTCATCGAGATACCGGTCATAGAAGCCGTTTGACCCGTTGGGACGGAAAAAAGCCGGAAGCACGGGCCGGTCACAGCTCTGAGGGCGCATACCCTTCGAGGTTCCCATCTCTTGACTTGTCGGCGGTTCAGACCGTTCAAACGGCCCTCCGGGCCCCACCCCGGCAGACCTGTCTTTTCCCCCTCATCTGTGTTATATTATAGCCTATGAAGGTTGTGTGTACGAACAGGAAGGCATATCACGAGTACCACATCGAGGAGAAGTTCGAGACGGGCATCGTCCTCACGGGTACGGAGGTTAAGTCGTTACGGGAAGGCAGGGCGAACCTGAAGGAAAGCTACGCCAAGTTAAAGGATGGCGAGGTATTCGTGATGAACGCCCACATAAGCCCGTATTCCTGCGGCAACATATACAACCACGAGCCGAAGAGGACGCGAAAGCTTCTCATGCATAAACGGGAAATCATGAAGCTCGTAGGCAAGATCAAAGAGAGGGGATATACGCTGATCCCCCTTTCCCTTTACTTCGATAATCGAAACAGGGCCAAGTTGGAGCTGGCTCTGGCGAAGGGAAAGACACTTTATGACAAGAGGGAGGGAATCAGGCGCAAGGACGAGAGACGTCTAATGGAACGTGAGGAAAAAATACGATGACGGGGGCGACTGGCTTCGACAGGGAAGCGAGGGTCAGAGAGGCATGCCGGGTTACTGCTTACCCGTACCCAAGCGGAACTAAACACAACTGCAAACTCACACGAGTACGCACTAGCTGCCTAGAGCAGCTACATCATCCGGATCTTCTTCCTGCTTCTAGGTCCGTGTATGGTGTCATCTTAGCAGGATAGTCCGGCGCAACGCCTATAGCGCCGGGCGAAGCCTTATAGGCTGGGGCGGTAAAGAACCTGTCAGCGGGTGTTTTACCGTTCGAGACCAAATACGCTGACTAAGCATGTAGGCTGTCTGAAGCCTTCTTTTCTGGACGTGGGTTCGATTCCCACCGCCTCCACCATATACGTTCCCGTTCCTCGACCTCACGTTGACTCCCCCGTGCCATTCTGATACCCTGAAAGGACCTATGCAGAGACAATCCGGCTGGAAATTAAAGTCACTAGACGATATTAAAGAGATATACGCCTTCGCGGAAGGGTACAAAACGTTCCTCGACGAGGCAAAGACCGAACGCGAGGCCGTAAGATGTATCACCCGGACCTTGGGTGCGGAGGGTTTCAGCACGGATCCGTCGGCGGATAGAGTCTTCGCCGTCAACCGGGGAAAAGAAGTGATGGCCTTCGTCCGGGGAAGCGGCGATATCGCGGAGGGCCTCAATATCGTTGTGGCCCACATCGATGCGCCACGGCTCGATCTCAAACAGAACCCCCTCTATGAGGACGTCGACCTGGCACTCCTGAGAACCCACTATTACGGGGGTATCAAGAAGTACCAGTGGGTTGCCGCTCCGCTTGCCTTACATGGTATTGTCGTGAAGGCCAACGGCGAATCCGTTGACGTGTCGATAGGTGAAGAAGAGGACGACCCCGTTTTCCTTATCGACGACCTCCTTCCTCACCTGTCCAGGAAGACGCAGGATGAAAAGAAACTGGGTGATGCGATCGACGGCGAGAAGCTCGTTGTTCTTTTCGGGTCACTGCCCCTTGCCGGGGTGGACAAGGAACCAGTCAAGCAGTATATCCTCAAAATGCTCGGCGATTCCTATGGCATGACGGAGGATGATTTTGTGACTGCGGAACTGGAGGTGGTTCCCGCGTTCAGGGCAAAGGATGTCGGTTTTGACCGCAGCATGATCGGCGGCTATGGCCAGGACGACCGGGTCTCGGCCTATACCCTTCTCAAGAGTTTGTGCGCTGCGAAGGGGCCCCGCAGGCATTGCCTCGCCATCTTCGCCGACAAAGAGGAGATAGGCTCCGAAGGTTCCACGAGCATAAAATCGACTTTTCTCCATGTATTTCTTGATGACATACTGGCGGGAATGGGCATCAAGGCCGACGAGGCCCTTATGAGGAAGATCCTTTTTCGTTCGAAGGCGCTTTCCGCCGATGTGAACGGGGCCGTGAATCCCACCTTCCAGGAGGTCCACGAGAAGCAGAATGCCTGCTACCTCGGTCGAGGCCCCTGCGTTACGAAATTCACCGGGCACATGGGCAAGGTCGGCGCAAGCGACGCGAACGCGGAATATGTCGCTGAGATCGCGAGACTCTTTGATAGGTCAGGCATCATCTGGCAGACGGGGGAACTCGGAAAGATCGACGAAGGCGGAGGAGGGACGGTAGCCAAACACCTCGCCGTTTACGGCATGGACATCATAGACTGCGGAGCCCCTCTTCTTACCATGCACTCGCCCTATGAACTATCGAACAAGCTCGACATCTTTGAAACATATCGGGCCTTTCACGTTTTTTTTACAGCCTAAAAACGGAGGCGGCAAAGCGAATGACGGATTTTGAACATATAGATATACCCGATATTCTACCTCTTTTACCGGTACGGGACATGGTCATGTACCCGAGTGTCCTTCTCCCTTTGTTTGTGGGAAGAGACATGTCCATCAATGCCGTCGAAAAGTCCCTTTCGCAAGACCGGCTCATAGTGGTGGCCGCGCAGAAGGACCTGACCGACGAAGACCCTCTGCCCGAGAGGATATACACCGTTGGTGTGGTATCCCAGATCATGCGTATGCTCAGGCTCCCCGACGGAAGGGTGAAAGTCCTCATCCAGGGATTGAGAAAGGCAAAGATCGAGGAATACATCCAGGAGACCCCCACCTTTCTCGTCAGGCTGACGGCTATCGAAGAGCCCATCATCACCGAGATCACCCTCGAGATTGAAGCCCTCATGCGCTACGTCAAGGAAGAGATGGAAAAGGTTGTGTCCATGGGCAGGATGGTCCCCCCCGACATCCTCATGGTCCTCGATACCATAGACGAACCGGGGCGGCTCGCCGACATAGCCGCCGCCAACCTGGGGCTCAATGTCGACAAGGCCCAGGAAGTTTTGGAGATTGTCGATCCCGTCGAACGTCTGCGCAAACTTTCGGAGATTCTCGGCAAGGAGATCGAGCTCCTTAATATGCAGGCAAAGATACTCTCCCAGGCCAAGGAGGAGATGTCGAAGTCCCAGAGGGAGTACTTTCTGAGGGAACAGATGCGGGCAATCCGCACCGAACTTGGCGAGGGCGATGAGCGCACCGAAGAGGTCGAGGAACTCCGCAAGCGCATCAAGAAGGCCAGGATGCCCAAAGAGGTGGAGAAGGAAGCCAAGAAACAGCTCGAACGCCTGGACATGATGCACCCTGACGCCGTCGAATCAACGATGGTCAGGACGTACCTGGAATGGCTTGTGGAACTCCCCTGGAGTAAATCGACGAAGGACAATATCGATATAAAAAAGGCACGGGCCATCCTTGACAAGGACCACTACGACCTCGACAAGGTCAAGGACCGTATCCTCGAGTTCCTGAGCGTCATGAAGCTCAAGGCCGACATGAAGGGTCCCATCCTTTGTTTTGTGGGGCCGCCGGGTGTCGGCAAAACATCTCTCGGCAAGTCGATCGCCCGGGCCATCGGCCGCAAGTTCTCCCGCATCTCTCTCGGCGGTATGAAGGACGAGGCGGAGATCCGCGGGCATAGACGGACGTACGTAGGCTCCATGCCGGGAAGGATCATCCAGTACATCAAGCTTGCCGGGACCAACAACCCCGTCTTCATGATGGATGAGATCGACAAGATCGGTAATGATTTCCGGGGAGACCCCGCGAGTGCGCTCCTTGAGGTGCTCGATCCCGAACAGAACAATGCCTTCAGCGATCATTATCTCAACGTTCCCTTCGATCTCTCAAAGGTAATGTTCATCACGACGGCCAATCAGATGGATACGATCCCCTCGGCCCTTCGGGACAGGATGGAAATCATCGATATTCCCGGATACACGGAGCAGGAGAAGCTCGAGATAGCAAAACGCTACCTTATCCCGAAACAGCTTTCCGAAAACGGCCTCACCACCGCCCGGCTGGACATAACCGACAAGGCGATGGAAAAGATCATCGGGGAATATACCCGTGAGGCGGGGCTGAGGAATCTCGAAAGAGAGATCGCCATGGTTGCCCGCAAGGTAGCCAGAAGGGTGGCGGAGGGCGACAAGAAAAAAGTGACCGTCACGCCAAGAAACCTGAACGACTTTCTGGGACCGGTCAAATACCTGCCGGACAGCCAGACCGAACAGGATTACGTTGGTGTGGCGAGCGGTCTCGCCTGGACCGAATTCGGCGGCGACGTTCTTTACGTCGAGGCTTCCTGCAGGAAAGGGAAGAAGGAATTGATGCTTACCGGGAACATGGGCGAAGTCATGAAAGAATCCGCCCAGGCTGCCCTGACCTATATCAAATCCAAGGCAGAGGTGCTCGGCATCGACGGGGGTATCTTCGACGATCTGGAAATGCACATTCACGTGCCCCAGGGTGCCATTCCCAAGGACGGTCCTTCCGCGGGCATTACGATGGCGGTCGCCATGATAAGCGCCATCACCGGCCGTCCGATAAACAGAAAGATTGCAATGACGGGAGAGATTACCCTGACCGGCAGGGTCCTGCCCATAGGCGGCCTTAAGGAGAAAACCCTTGCTGCCTTGCGCAACCGGATGGAAAAGGTTCTCATTCCCCACGAGAACGAACATGAACTCGTTGAGATACCTCAATATGTCAAGAAGAAGATGACCTTCCTTTCCGCGAAGACGATGGACGATGTTGTTGAGGCCATTTTTGGTAAGAAGGTATGAAACATGAAGGAAGCTTTGTTCTATGAAAAAAAGGACGAAAAGACCCTGCATTGCTTTCTGTGCCGTCATAATTGCATCATAGCCGACGGGAAAAGGGGCATATGCGGCGTCCGCGAGAACCAGGGCGGCGTCCTCTACAGCCTTGTCTATGATCTCCCCTGCGCCTACCATGTGGATCCCATAGAGAAGAAACCCCTGTATCATTTTTACCCGGGGTCGCGCGCCTTTTCGGTTGCCACCGTGGGGTGTAACTTCCGCTGCCGTCACTGCCAGAACCATGACATTTCCCAGGGACCCCGCGAGGGCGGGAGAGTCTTCGGCGAGAAGATGACGGCGGAACAAATCGTCGAACAGGCCAGGGAATCTCGCTGTACGAGCATATCCTACACGTATACCGAACCGACCATTTTTTTCGAATATGCCTATGATATAGCCCGTATCGCCAGGGAAAACGGTATTGCGAACAATTTTGTGACCAACGGGTACATGGAAGAGGCGCCGCTTCGGGCCATCGCTCCCTATCTTGACGCCGCCAACATCGATCTCAAGGGCTTCAGCGAATCCTTCTACGGAAAGATCTGTGGAGCCCGGCTTTCGGGGGTTCTCGACACGATACGGCTGCACAGGGAACTGGGTATCTGGATAGAATTGACGACCCTTATCATACCCGGCCACAACGACAGCGAAGAAGAACTGAGGGCCATAGCGAGGTTCATCGCGAAAGATCTGGGGGTGGAAACTCCCTGGCACGTCAGCGCCTTTTATCCGACCTACAAACTGCTCGACGCCGAGCCCACGAGTCCGGAAACGCTCACACGTGCAAGGCAGATCGGCATCGATGAGGGGCTGTTCTATGTGTATGAAGGCAACATTCCCGGTTCTGGGGGAGAAAACACCTTCTGTCATAACTGCCACAGGGTTGTTATCGGGCGCTATGGCTATGCGATTACCGAGTACAACCTGAAAGGCGGTGCGTGCAAATTCTGCGGATCGGCTCTGGACGGTGTAGGTCTTTGAAATCACTGCTAAATGCAGGCCATTTTTTCGGGATGGGAATGTCCTTCCCTTTGTTCACATGAAATACTTCTTGAAATAAAATCGGGAACTTAATTAAATATAGAATAATCTCAATCCAAATGATGCGTCACGTGAGGGGGAGCCATGCGTTTCTTCGAGAACATCAGGATAGGCAAGCGTCTCAGCATCGGTTTCAGCATTCTTATCGCCATCATAGTGTTGATGGGTCTTCTGGGTTTCAAGATAATCTATGACGTGGACCGGAAAGCGGGCCATATTGTGGAAACCGCCTTTGAGAAGACGATCCTTGCCAACACGGTCATGGGGGCGATACATAATGCGAACAATTCAATGGGCATCATCGCCTTCACCACGGACGCAGCCATTGTGCAGACCGAGAAGGAAAACCTTTCCCAAATGCGGCAGACGTACGGCGAGGCCTTGAAGAAACTTGAGGCGCTCGAGCAAGACCCCAGGGGTAAAGAGCTTATCGCCCGGTACAAGACGGTAAACGGCAGTGCGCGGGATTCGAACAACCGGCTGATCGAACACGTGGTTAACAAGGAACATGCAAAGGCCATAGAAGTCTATCTCAATGAAACCAAACCGGCCGCCAGAACCCTGATCACCACCCTGCAGTCGCTTGTAGGATACCAGGAAGGCAATGTGCGCAACCAGTTTGGCTCGATACGAGAATCCAATCAACGGTATACCATTATTCTCATCGTTTTCGGCATCGCCGCCATACTTCTTGGTGTTATCCTCTCCATCTCGATAACACGAAGCATCGTTGTTCCCATTCGGGGCAACACAAAGGCGGTCAGGGCAATGGCAAAGGGAAATCTCGCCATCGAGGTGCCGACGGACAGAAAGGATGAATTCGGGGACGAGATGAAGGCGGCGAAGGAGATGGTGGAGAAGTGGCGCGAGGTCATCGGCGGTCTCAAGCTGGCCGCGGCGAGCATCTCCTCCGCCGGTCAGCAGCTCAGCGCCAGCGCCGAACAGATGTCGAAGGGTTCCGGAGAGCAGGCCAACAGATCGTCACAGGTAGCTGCCGCTTCCGTGGAAATGTCACAGACCGTCGTGGACATCGCGCGCAACACGAACAGTATAGCGAGTTCGGCGGCAAACACCGCCAGGATTGCCAAAGAAGGCGAACAGATCGTCAATCAGGCCACGAAGGAAGTGGAGGAGATCGCACGCACGGTAGAAGGTTCCGCCGAGTCGATACGGACCTTGGGAGAACGTTCACATCAGATCGGGGAGATCGTCAATGTCATCGATGATATTGCGGACCAGACGAATCTCCTTGCCCTCAACGCCGCCATCGAAGCCGCCCGCGCCGGTGAACAGGGCAGGGGATTCGCGGTTGTCGCCGATGAGGTGCGCAAACTGGCGGAGCGCACCGCAAATTCCACTTCAGAGATCGGCGGCATGATAAACGCCATTCAGAAGGATGTGGAGCTGGCCGTGACCACAATGGGCGCCGTCGCCAAGAAAGTCGACACGGGCGTCGATCTTTCCGGCAAGGCAGGCCAGTCGCTTCGGATTATCGTGGCCAGCGTCGATGAGCTTCTGGGCATGGTCCAGCAGATCGCCTCGGCCACCGACGAAATGAGCGCCACGTCGGAAGAGATCAACCGGGACATTGAGGAAATAGCAGCGGTTTCCCGTGAGACATCGGCCAGTTCAGAACAGACGGCACAGGCGTCCGGAGAGCTGGCAAAACTCTCCAACGATCTTGAAGGCATCGTAAATCAGTTCAGGGTGTGAAAAGGACGAAGGCACGGAAACATCGTCTTTTTCTTCCAACGCGTCGTTTTCACACAGGAAGGAGGCTGATGCGGCTGCAGCCGGTATTGTGAATTTTTTCCTATGTTTCGTTGACAATCGAAAAAGAAAATGTTTAATATATGAAGCCAATCCATACCGTTCAAAGGCCATTATGGTTATTTATTATTCATCTCAAAGGAGGTCGTAGATGAGTATCAAAAAAGGGTTCAGCACCGCGCTACTGTTATTCATGTTTATGCTCGTCTCTTTACCGGCGTTTGCCGGCGAAGCAGACATCATTCTGCCGGATCTTTCGATGGTATCGTTCACCCTTTTCGGAAGCACGGTGAGTGGTGTCAGCATTATGTATTTCGGTATCGTTATTTGTTTTGTCGGTCTGATCTTTGCCGTTTTGCAGGCAAACCAGACAAAGAAGATGCCCGCTCACAAGGCTATGCTGGAAGTATCGGCGGTCATCTGGGAAACATGTAAGTCCTATCTGGCCCAGCAGGGCAAGTTCCTCTTCATCCTCTGGCTGCTGATCGCCGCCTGTATGGTCTATTACTTTATGGGATTGTCCCATGCGCCTTTCGGCAACATGGTCATCATCCTTGTCTGCTCCGTCCTCGGTATCCTCGGTTCCTACGGTGTTGCATGGTTCGGCATGAGGATCAATACCTGGGCAAACTCCCGGACGGCCTTTGCATCACTTCGCGGCAGGCCGGTTGAAGTCGTCAACATTCCGCTGACCTCGGGAATGAGCGTTGGGCTTCTTCTTGTCAGCGTTGAGCTTTTCTTCATGATCTCCATCCTTGTTTTCCTTCCGAAAGAACTCGTTGGCCCCAGCTTCATCGGCTTTGCCATTGGTGAGTCTCTCGGCGCCAGCGCGCTCAGGATCGCCGGCGGTATCTTCACGAAGATCGCCGACATCGGCAGCGACCTCATGAAGATCGTCTTCCATCTTCCCGAAGACGACCCGAAGAACCCCGGTGTTATCGCCGACTGTACCGGCGACAACGCTGGCGACAGCGTCGGCCCGACGGCAGACGGTTTCGAGACTTACGGTGTTACGGGCGTTGCCCTTGTCGCCTTTTTGGCCCTGGCGCTCGCAGCAAACCCCATGATGTCAGGTACCCTGATCATCTGGATCTTCGCAATGCGTATTCTCATGATCCTTACCGCCCTTGTTTCCTACTTCGTTAACAGGGGCATCACCTCTTCCGTTTACGGTTCAAAGACAAAATTCGATTTCGAGCAGCCCCTCACGAACCTGGTATGGATCACGTCGATCGTTGCGATCATTGCTACCTTCTGGGCGAGCTACATGCTCCTCGGAGGAGGAGAGCTGAACAGCAAGTACCCCGGTCTCTGGTGGGCACTTTCCATCATTATCTCCTGCGGTACTATAGCCGGCGCTCTTATCCCTGAGTTCACGAAGGCCTTTACCAGCACCAAATCCCGTCACGTTCGGGAAGTTGTGAGCGCGGCACGTCACGGCGGTGCGTCTCTTAACATCCTCTCGGGTTTTGTTGCCGGTAACTTCTCCGCTTTTTGGGAAGGTTTGACCATCCTCTTTCTCATGTTCATTTCCTACCTGGTGTCACAGCATCCCGCAATCATTGCCGTTATGCCTCCGCAATTTGCATTTGCGGCACCGGTTTTCGCTTTTGGTCTTGTGGCCTTCGGTTTCCTCGGCATGGGCCCCGTAACGATCGCGGTTGACAGCTACGGCCCCGTCTCCGACAATGCACAGTCGGTCTACGAGCTTTCCAGGATCGAGTCCGTTCCGAACATTAAGGCAGACATCAAAAAGAATTTCGGTTTTGAGCCCAACTTCGATGTCGCGAAAGATTATCTCGAAGAGGCCGACGGTGCCGGCAATACCTTCAAGGCAACGGCAAAGCCGGTTCTCATAGGTACCGCCGTCGTCGGTGCCACCACCATGGTCTTCGGTATCATCATTCTTCTTGAGAACATGTATGGCAACGTTGTTGCTCACCTGAGCCTTGTCCAGCCTACAATTATCCTCGGCCTCCTCATGGGCGGCGCCGTTATCTACTGGTTCACGGGCGCGGCAACCCAGGCGGTTACCACGGGTGCCTATCGTGCTGTCGTCTTTATCAAGAAGAACATCAACCTTGACAAAGAAGAGGCCTCTATCGAAGACAGCAAGGAAGTTGTCAAGATCTGTACGCAGTATGCTCAGAAGGGTATGTGGAACATCTTCATCGTAGTCTTCTTCATGGCCCTGGCACTTTCATTCTTCAACCCCTACTTCTTCATCGGGTATCTCATTGCGATCGCCTTCTTCGGCCTCTATCAGGCCATCTTCATGGCGAACGCCGGTGGTGCATGGGATAATGCCAAGAAGATCGTTGAAGTCGACCTGAAAGAAAAGGGTACGGCGCTCCACGAAGCGGTCGTTGTCGGCGACACCGTCGGCGACCCGTTCAAGGACACCTCCTCGGTTTCCATGAACCCCGTCATCAAGTTCACCACTCTCTTCGGCCTGCTGGCGACGGAGATCGCGGTGACCATCCAGTCCCAGACGACGAAGTACGCCCTCGGCGGGCTCTTCTTCGTCATCGCCCTTATTTTCATCTACCGTTCATTCTATGGAATGAGGATCGGCGACGA
The DNA here is from genome assembly GCA_002412715.1 of Deltaproteobacteria bacterium UBA5205. GTDB lineage: Bacteria > Desulfobacterota > Syntrophorhabdia > Syntrophorhabdales > Syntrophorhabdaceae > Delta-02. Next base: position 13,677 of record DHVP01000041.1, on the reverse strand, counting down.
GAAACTCGAGTAGCGAGCAGCGCAGAATAAGTTAATGAAAAGGCGCCCCGAAAAGGGCGCCTTTTTTTACCGGGAAAGCGGCAAGGGTCAGGAAGTAAATCCTGGTTGTTTCTATAGGTCCAATAGGTCATATAAGTTCTATTGGACCTATAGAAGCCGCTTTCTCCTCTTGTCTTGAAGCTTGATTTTCTTATGATTTGAATATCGTGAGTGTTGCTTCGTCTTTGGCTAGAGGGCTGCGCAGCCAGTGGGCACTGCCGGGTTTGCATCTCTTGTGCCGCCAGGTGCTCTTGCCCACGTAAAGACCCTCATTCTCTTTTATACGCTGCCCGCAGACATAGCAGTAGTCTTTCTTGAATTCTTCAAAGAGTGGTTCCGTGTAGTACAGGGTCTTCTTCTTAGCGGGCACAACCTTTCCTTTGATTCCAAGAATACCCGAAGAACACTGCGATTGCAAGGAATATCACAAAACCAGTCCCGTTCGGTCCTTCCCTTTCAAAATTGATTTGACACCTTACCGAGGCGACATTAGGATTATAACCATGCCCGGCAGGAATATTGTCTCCGTTCTGGAAATGATAGGGACACTCCTCGAGATCAAGGGAGAAAACCCGTTTAAGTCGCGGGCCTACTTCAATGCGGCGCGTGCGCTGGCGGAACGCGAGGATTTGGACGAGATGGTCGCCTCGGGACGACTTCGCGAGATAAAAGGGATTGGAGAGGCGATAGCCGGCAGGATCACGGAATATGTGAATACGGGGAAGATGGCTTACCTGGAGGAGCTGACGCGACAGGTTCCTGAATCACTCGTCGAACTTGCCGAGATCCCGAATCTTGGTCCCCGAAAGATAAAACTCCTATTCGACGAGCTCCACGTCGGCAATGTGGGTGAACTTGAATATGCATGCCGCGAGAACCGGCTGATAAACCTCCCCGGATTTGGCGAGAAGACGCAGGCGAAGATCCTCAAAGGGATCGAGTTTGTCAAGAAGCACAAGGGCGAACACCTTTTTGGGGATGTTTACCCTGATGCCGTAGCCATCCGGGACCGGCTCAGAGGGATTGTTCCCGGCGGCCTCATCGAGGTGTGCGGAAGCATCCGCAGAAGGAAAGAGATCGTCAGGGACATCGACATTCTGGCCGCAGGGGGCGACAAAGAAGCGCTATCCCTTGCTTTTACCAGCCTTCCCGGTATCGAGGAGATCTATCTGACGGGCGAAACCAAAACGTCCTGCCGGCTCATTTCCGGGGTGGACGCCGACCTGCGCGTGGTGAGCCTTGCCGAATATCCCTGCGCGCTCGTCTATTTCACGGGCAGCAAGGAGCATAATATCCGCCTGAGGGCCATCGCGAAGAAGAAAGGGTTGAAGCTGAACGAGTACGGACTGTTCGACGGTGACAGGCCGCTTCCCCTGAAAGACGAAGGGGAGGTGTACGGGGCGCTCGGTCTGGATTATGTGCCCCCGGAGCTCAGGGAGGACATGGGGGAGATCGAGGCTGCGAGCACCCACAGCCTGCCCGAACTCGTGGAGGAGTCCCATATCACGGGGGTCTTTCATATACACAGCGAGTTTAGTGACGGTTCCGACCCGATAGAAAAGATTGTCGCAGCGGCAAAAGCCCTGGGTTTCACCTGTCTTGGCATATCCGATCATAGCAGGAGCGCTTACTATGCGGGCGGTCTCAGGAAGGAGGATCTGTTCAGGCAGTGGGACCTCATCGACAGCCTCAATGCAAAGCAGAATGATGTTCACATCTTCAAAGGTATCGAGAGCGACATCCTGCCCGATGGAAGCCTTGATTACGACGAGGACATCCTCAAACGATTCGATTTCGTCATCGCCTCTATCCACTCGAATTTCAACCTGAAGAGCGATGAGCAGCTTGCCCGGGTCATCACCGCCATGGATAATCCTTTCATGACCATGCTGGGCCACCCCACCGGCAGATTGTTGCTGTCGCGGGACGGCTACGGTATCGACATGAAGACCGTGATCGACGAGGCTGCCGGCCGCGGTGTGATCATCGAACTCAACTCAAGTCCCTATCGGTTGGACATCGACTGGCGGTATCTCCCTTACGCAAAGGAAAAGGGCGCGATGATCTCGATCAACCCCGATGCCCACAACGCGGTTGGCATCAAGGATGTTTTCTATGGTGTCGGCATTGCCAGAAAAGGCTGGCAGGAAAGGAAGGACATTCTCAATACCCGCAGCGCTGATGAGATAAAAGAAATCTTTGAAAAGAAGAGATCAGGGACCAGGGACTGAACCCTTCTTCTTTTCCCTTGGACAGGTTCCGATCTAAGTGGTATAAAAGATACATCCTCATTGTTCTGACATGAAAAAAGATATTCCTTCTATCTTGACTAAACTCCAGGAAATGCACGGCGAGCCCCGGGTGGAGCTATCTTATTCCAACCCCCTTGAACTCGTTGTTGCCACGGTTCTGTCCGCGCAGTGTACCGACCAGCGGGTCAACGAGGTGACAAAGAGCCTCTTTGAAAAGTACACGACAGCACGAGACTACCTGAACGTACCGGAAGCAGAACTTGAAGAGGACATACGGCCCACGGGTTTTTACCGGAACAAGGCGAAGAGTATCAAGAACATCGCCAGGGAACTCCTCGAAAGGTTTCAGGGGAAGGTTCCCGACGACATAGACACCTTCGCCACCGTGAAAGGAATCGGCAGGAAATCGGCAAACATGATCGTCGGCCTTGCTTACAGCAAACCAGGTGTCATTGTTGACACCCACGTGGCGCGCGTCGCGCAAAGGCTGGGACTGACATCGGCCAAGGATCCCGAAAAAATTGAACGTGACTTGAAGACAGAGGTGCCCATGCCCTGGTGGATGGCATTCTCTCTTCTTGCAATACTCCACGGGAGATATATCTGCAAGGCAAAGAAGCCTGATTGTCCGCGGTGTCTCCTTCGCGAAGATTGTGATTATTACTCCATGGGAGGAAAATAAGATGTTTGATGCAGAAAAGCTGACTGAGAAGCAAATTGAGGACCTGAAGGGACTCTCGCGGCTCGCGAAGGGTGACATCATCACCATGACGCGCCTTGCGGGTACGGGACACCCCGGCGGTTCCATGTCGTCCCTTGATCTCTACCTCACCGTCTTTTCCCAGGCCAATTTTGAGGGAAAGGACCCCGACCAGGTCGTGATAAGCCACGGCCATACATCGCCGGGGGCATATGCCAGCCTGGCCCGTTTGGGCCACATACCCGCGGAGGAAGTTGTCGCCTTTTTCAGAAAAACGGGGAGTCCCTTCGAAGGCCATGTCGTCAGCGGCATGCCTTTCATACGGTGGTCCACCGGCAACCTCGGCCAGGGGCTGTCCGCGGGAGTCGGCTTTGCGATTGCTTCAAAGATGCAGGGCAGCTCGTCCCACGTCTATGTATTCATGGGAGACGGCGAGCAGCAGAAAGGGCAGATCGGTGAAGCGCGCCGCCTGGCAGTCAAATACGGCCTGACGAATATAACGGCCCTGGTGGATTATAACAAGCTTCAGATCAGCGGCAGCATCGACCTCGTTATGCCCCAGAACATCGTCGAGAATTATCTGTCCGACGGATGGGATGTCCTCATTATCAACGGCCACGATCATCAGGAGATATACAGTGCCTTGAAGAAAGCCCGTTCTGTTGACAACCCGGTTTGCATTGTTGCCAACACGGTTATGGGTAATGGCGTTCCCTTTATGGAGAACAAGGAGAAATACCACGGCAGCCCAGTCAGTGAAGCAGAGTATAAGGAGGCCATGGGTATTCTCGGGCTCGAGGACAAACTCGACTATTACAAGGAAAAGAGAAAGGGACAGTGGACTTTCCAGCTGTCTCGTGAAAACTACACAGTGTCGATCGATACCGGCACACCATTTACATATCAGGAATCGGACAAGATCGACAATCGCAGCGCCTTCGGAAAGGCTCTTAAAGACTTAGGCGATAAAAATATAGGAAAGGGGCGTCCCGTGAGCGCCTTCGACTGCGACCTGGCAAGCTCGGTCAAAACGGCCGATTTCGCAAAGGCGTACCCGGATTACTTCTTCCAGGGAGGCATTCAGGAGCACAATACCGCGACCGTGGCAGGTGCCCTGTCAGTCAAAGGGGTGCTCACTTTTTTTGCGGATTTCGGCGTCTTCGGGATCGACGAGACCTACAATCAGCAGCGCATAAACGATATAAACGATACGAACCTGAAGACGGCCATCACGCACGTTGGGCTTGATGTGGGGCCCGACGGCAAGACCCACCAGTGCATCGACTATATCGGTCTCGCCCGCGGCCTTTACCGGGCAAAGACGATCGTACCCTGCGACGCCAACCAGACGGACCGGGTCATCCGCTATGTGGCGGGCACAAAGGGGAATTTCTTTATCGGCATGGGCCGCAACCGCTGGCCCGTAATGTACAGGAATGAGGGCGAAGCTTATTTTTCGGGCTCGTACGTTTTTGAATACGGCAAGATGGATGTCATGGCCGATGGAAAGGACGGGGCGATCATAACCTACGGCGGATTCGTTTCACGGGCCTTCTCGGTGAGGCAGAAACTTTCCGAAAAGGGAAAGACCTTTGCCGTCATAAACATGCCCTGCGTCGATGAGGACGACGAGGCCGTAATGGCGAAACTCGCCTCCTTGCCCGTAATCGTCACCTATGAAGACCACAACGTAAACACCGGCATAGTCCCTATCATCACGAGGAGTCTCCTCAAACTCGGCTTCAAAGGAGCCTTCCTCTCCTTCGGCGCCACCTCTTACGGGGCGTCGGGTGACACGGACGAGGTCCTCGCAAGCCAGGGACTGGATGTGGACAGTGTGGCGAAGAAGATAGGTGAGGGGTTATAGGCAATAGGTGATGGGTAATAAAAAACCAAAAGACGGGGTTTACCTATTACCTATCACCCGTCTTCATTAAGGAGCCTTCATGGAAGATATCAAGGGGATGTACAAGAAGATCGTCAAGGACAATTTTCCTGATACCATCAAGATAGATCTCGGCGGACAGGTCCTCATTTACAAGAAAAAGGCCTGGAACATATTTGACGCCGATGAAAAATGCGACGTCGAGCGGGGCCTTCGCTACGGAGAAAACCCTGACCAGCCCTCGGCCATGTACGAAATGATAAACGGTAACATCACGCTGGGCGATGCTCGTTTCTTTGACCATGATACCGGTCTTGTCAGCAAGATAACGGAAAAGGACATGCTCCAGGTGGGCAAACACCCGGGGAAGATCAACCTGACAGATGTGGACAATGGTTTGAATATTCTGAAATTTCTCGATCAGAAGCCGGCGTGTTCCATTATGAAGCACAACAATCCCTGCGGGGCCGCATACGGTTCCACATCGGCCGAGGCTTTCGAGAAGGCCTTCTGGTGCGACAGGATAGCCGCCTTCGGAGGGGCTGTCCTCTTTACAAAAACCCTTGATGTGGAGACGGCGAAGGCCATGGTGCCCTATTACTTTGAAGTGGTCTGCGCCCCGGAATTTGAGGGCGGCGCCATCGACATCCTGAAGAAATGGAAGAACCTTCGGCTGATGCAGATAAAGGAAATAGAACGGCTCGGCGCATTCAAGACGAAGAGGACCATAGATTTCAAATCCCTCATGGATGGCGGTCTGATCCTTCAGGAATCACAGCCGTACAGGATCAAGGGCAGGGATGATCTCATGCCCGCCGAGGCGGTTTATAAAGGTGAAACGTATCGGATAAAGAGAATGCCTACCGACGACGAGTATCGTGACATGCTCTTCGGCTGGTACGTGGAGTCGGGCGTGAGTTCCAATTCGGCGCTCTTCGTGAAGGACGAGGCCACCGTGGCCATCGGTACGGGAGAACAGGATCGGGTGGGTGTTGTCGAGATCGCCATTTTCAAGGCCTACAAGAAGTTCGCGGACACCGAGGTCTTCCGGAAGTACGGGGTGCCCTATGCGGTCTTCAAACTGGAGGCGGCCCAGGGCCGCAGGGATATGAAGGATCTCATTGCGATAGACATCTACACACGCGATCATAACGCCGGTCTTCAGGGTTCGGTGATTGTCTCCGACGGTTTCTTCCCCTTCAGGGACGGTGTGGATGCCGCCATAAAGGAAGGGGCCAGGGGCGTGATCCAGCCGGGCGGATCGGAACGTGACTACGAGGTCATCGAGGCCTGCAACGAAAAGGACGTGGCCATGGTTTTCGCCGGCCAGAGGCTTTTCAAACATTAGGCTGGCGAAGGGACAAGGAACGACGGATATAAGATGAAATATATCGTAATAATCGGCGTAATCATCGTTGTGTACGTTATCATCAGGGTGTCACTGAAAAAGCATTTCTAGGGCTCCGGGTTCGGGATGCGCGGGCCGGAGAAAAGCTGCGTCTCCCGGTGTCTGAACCCCCGGGGTTTCCCTGAAATTGTCAAGCCTTTTGTGTTGACAAAGTACCGAAAAATAAATTAAAATTGTGAAAACAGTAACAAATTCCTACAGCCATCGGAGGGTAATAAATGAGACCGTATTTTGAAAAAATGCAGGAATGGAACAAGCCGGTAAAGGTGAATGCAAAGAACGCCGAGGAGATTAGAGCCGTTGAGAAAGAGATCGAGGAACTTGTCGATAAGGCAAAAAAGGCTGGCCTGGCCCAGGAGACATTGAATAAACGCGGTGAATGGACTGTTCACCAGAGGTTGGAATACATTGTCGACCCCGGAACATGGGCCCCCCTTCACCTGTTGTTTGACCCAAAAGATGAAGAATCAGGAACAACAGGCGTTGTCGACGGTCTCGGAAGGATAAACGGCAGATGGTGTGTGATCATTGGTTTTGACAACAAAGTCATGGCAGGCGCCTGGATCGCAGGTCAGCCGCTCAACATCCTCAGGGTTACCGACATCGCGAAAAGACTCCATTGTCCCCTCGTATGGCTCGTTAACTGCTCCGGCGTCAAGCTTCCCGAGCAGGAGACAATGTATGGAAACAGGCATGGCAGCGGCACAACATTTTTCCGTCATGCGGAACTGAATAAACTCGGCATTCCCGTACTCGCAGCCATTTACGGAACGAACCCCGCAGGCGGCGGTTACCAGGGTATCTCCCCGACCCTCCTTCTCGCCCATAAGGACGCGAACATCGCAGTCGGAGGCGCCGGCATCGTCAGCGGTATGGCACCGAAGGGCTTTTTCGACGAACCGATGGCCGAGGCGATCATCGAGGCCACCAAGAAATTCAAATCAATTCCCCCGGGACGCGTTGAGATCCACCATGATGTGACCGGTTTCTTCCGCGAAGTCCACCCGACAGAGGAAAGCCTCCTCGACTCACTGAAGACCTGGGTCACAAAGCTTCCCTACTACGATCCGGGATTCTTCAGAGTCGCGAAACCGGCAGAACCGAAGTTCCCGGCTGAAGACCTTTACAGCATCGTTCAGTTCAATCAGAAGATGGTATATGACATGGAGCAGTTCATGTCGCGCCTTGTCGATAACAGCGAACACATGGAATTCCGTCCCGAGATCGGTCCCGAGCTTTACACCGGCCTTGTCAAGGTCGACGGTTTCCTCATTGGTATAGTCGGAAACAGGCAGGGCATGCTGCCCAAGGGTTACCCGCAGTATGCGCCGTACCCCGGCATCGGCGGCAAGTTCTATCGTGAAGGTCTCATCAAGGTCAACGAGTTCGTCACCCTCTGCGGCAGAGACAGAGTCCCCATGATCTGGATTCAGGACACGTCGGGTATCGACGTTGGCGACATCGCCGAGAAAGCCGAGCTCCTCGGCCTCGGCCAGTCACTCATTTACTCCATCGAGCAGAGCGATCTCCCGATGATGACCATCGTATTGAGAAAAGGCAGCGCAGCGGCCCACTACATCATGGCAGGCCCGCAGGCGAACAACAACAACTGCTTCACCCTCGGTACCGCAACGACGGAGATCTACGTTATGCACGGTGAGACAGCGGCAGTCGCAAGCTTCGCACGCCGTCTCGTAAAAGAAAAAGACGCCGGCAAACCCCTGCAGCCCGTCATCGATAACATGAACAAGACAGTCAAACATTACTATGACATGTCACGTCCGTCCTACTGCGCGAAGACGGGCCTTGTCGACGAGGTCGTGAAACTTTCCGAGCTCAGGAAATACTTCGTAGCATTCGCGAACTGTGCTTATGCAAACCCGAAATCGATTTGCCCGTGGCACCAGATGATCATGCCCAGGATCATAAAGGGCTAACACCGCTAGAGATACAGATCAGGGTGGGTTGAATATCCACCCTGATTTTTTTGTTTATTAGGTTAACCAATTAGTAGTAACCGTTGACTGATTACGGGTGAATTGGGGAGTGAGTGCCTCCAGTATGAAGAACAGGCTTGCATCGATGTTGAAAGAAATTCGGGGACAGGGCAATTACCGAAGTATACGGTACGTGCGTCCCCTTTGCGCCGCCACGATAATTCACGGCGGCAGGGAATACCTTAACCTCTGTTCAAACAGTTATTTGTCGCTTCATCTCCATCCTGCGGTCATGGAGGCAGCGATGTCCGCAGTAGGCAATTACGGTACCGGTACCTGCTCGTCGCGAAGCGTCTCCGGAAGCATCGACCTGTACGAGAAACTCGAAGCCGCCGTCGCCCGTTACAAAGGGTATAAGAAGGGCCTCATATTTCCTACGGGATACATGGCAAATATCGGCATAGTCTCCACCATTCCAGACAAGGGGGACGTAATCTTCAGCGACGAGTTGAACCATTCGAGTCTCATCGACGCCATGCGCCTTTCCTACGCAAAAAAGGTCATCTACAGGCATCGCGACGCCGGCGATCTCGAACGGAAACTGAAGAAGCATGGGGCGCGGGGAAAATCCTTTGTCATAACGGAATCGATTTTCAGCATGGACGGTGACATGGCACCTCTGGCCGAGATCATGGAACTGCGCGACCGGTACGGTTTCTATGCCATTGTCGACGATGCGCACGGAACGGGCATCTTCGGAAAAGGCGGAAGCGGTGTCGAAGAGTACTGGCGTCTCAAGGGGGCGGCCGACATCCACATGGCAACCTTCGGCAAGGCGATGGGATCCTTCGGCGCCTTCGTGCTTTCCGACCCCGTTGTAATAGAGTATCTTGTCAACCGGGCAAGGACCTTCATGTACACGACAGCCCTGCCGCCGGCCGCCCTGGCCGCCTCACAGGAAGCTCTCGATATCGTCTCGGGCGATCTGTCATTCAAGGAAGAACTCTGGCGTAATATCGACTATATGCGCTCGGGACTTCTTGGCGCCGGCTTCGATCTCAAGGAGAGCACGGGCCCCATCGTCCCGATCGTGGTGGGTAAGGACGCCGACGCCGTAAAAATGCAGAAGATCCTCATGAACGAAGGATTCTTCCTTCAAGCCATTCGTCCCCCCACCGTCCCGACAGGGACATCGAGACTAAGACTCACCGTGGTAAGAGGTTTCTCGCGGGAGCAGATGGACAGGGCCATCGAAGCGATAACGGCAGCAGGAAGAAAGATGAAATTGGTGTAGAGGGGCTGGTGATAGGTAATAGGTGATGGGTGATGGGAAAGGCAAGATGCACTAGTCAAGAAAATCTTTTCCCATGACCCATAACCCATAACCCATAACCTGCTTTTTACGACGACAAGGAGTAAAAAGTGTATTCTTCTGAACAGCTTAAAGACTGGGACAAGCGGTATGTCTGGCACCCCTTTACCCAGATGACGGATTACATGGATGGCGAACCGCTTGTCATAGAACGCGGTGAGGGGTTCCATCTGATAGATACCGAGGGAAGACGTTACATCGACGGTGTTTCATCGTTGTGGGTGCTGGTTCATGGTCATGGCCGGAAAGAGCTGACAGATGCCATAGAGAGGCAGTCGAAAGAACTTTGCCATTCCACATTGCTCGGCCTCGCTAATGTCCCTGCCGTTGTCCTGGCGAAGGGACTTACGGCGATCGTGCCCGGCGGCCTTACGAAGGTGTTTTATTCGGACAACGGATCCACGTCCGTCGAGATCGCGATAAAGATGTCCTATCAATACTGGCAGCAAAGGGGAGAAAAGAAACGGAAACGGTTCATCTCCTTTACCAACGGCTATCATGGCGACACCATCGGGTCGGTAAGCATCGGCGGCATCGACCTCTTCCATAAGGTGTATCGTCCTCTCCTTTTCAAGACATACAAGGCTCCGTCTCCCTATTGTTACCGTTGTCCCATGAAGCTCGACCGGGTTTCCTGCGATATGGCCTGCGTGGGAGAGTTCGAGCGGGTTGTGAAGAAGCACGGGGAGGAGGTCTGCGCCGTCGTCATCGAACCTCTCGTTCAGGGAGCCGCCGGCATGATCACCCAGCCCGATGGTTTTCTCAAGAAGGTCTGGAGGATAGCGAAGGACAACGGGCTCCATTTTATCACCGATGAAGTGGCTACCGGATTCGGCCGCACCGGGACCATGTTTGCCTGCGAGCAGGAAGGGATCGAACCCGATTTTCTTTGCCTCGCCAAGGGCATCACCGGAGGGTACCTTCCGCTGGCAGCAACCATCACCACCGAAGAGATCTTCAATGGGTTTCTCGGACGCTTTGATGAATACAGGACATTTTTTCATGGCCACACCTATACGGGAAACCCCGTGGCCTGCGCGGTCGCCGTTGAAAACCTGGCGCTCTTCGAGAAGGAGCATACCATAGAGCGGATGGCGGACAAGGTAACTTTGTTAAAGAATGAACTCAAGCGTTTTACCGATCTGGCCCACGTGGGCGAGGTGCGGCAAAGAGGTTTCATGGTCGGTATCGAGCTTGTAAAGAACTCGAAGACCGGCAGACCCTATCCGTCGGCCGCGAAGATCGGTCAGAATGTCACTATCGAGGCGAGAAAAAGAGGGGTTATCATCCGGCCCCTTGGAGACGTTATTGTCCTTATGCCGCCCCCGGCAATCGATGCCGAAACCCTGAAAGAGCTTGTGGACGTAACCTACGATTCCATAAAACAGGCAACCGGCGCGCTCTGAAAGACGCGTCGGCCAGACGGATTGACGATCTTACACTATTCTTCTCAGACTGAGAATTCCTTAACGATTCCCTGAAGGCTTACCGACAGGCGGGCGAGTTCATCAGACGCCTGGGAGACCTGTGCGGACGCCGAAGACGTTTCCTTCGATATTGTCGCGATGGAGTCGATATCCTTGCTGATGCCCTCGGATGTTGCCGTCATCTCTTCCGTAGCGGAGGCGATCTGCTGAACCATGAGCTGAAGGTCGTCTACCTTGTTGACGATATTGTTAAGGGCCGTGCCTGCCTGCTGCGAGAGCGTGGTGCCTGAGGAGACCTTCTTTTTCACCTCTTCCATGGCCTCGACCGCCCTGTTGACCTCTTTCTGGATATTGCCGATCATGTCGGCGATCTCTGCCGTTGAATTGCCGGTCCTCTCGGCAAGCTTCTTGACCTCATCGGCAACGACGGCAAACCCGCGCCCGTGTTCTCCGGCCCGTGCCGCCTCAATAGCGGCATTGAGCGCCAGAAGGTTTGTCTGGTCGGCGATCTCATTGATAACATTGACGATCTCACCGATCTGCTTGGAAAGCTCGCCCAGGGAACGGACCATCATTGCCGACGCATCGACGGTGCTCGCTATCTCCTGAACCTCTTTGACGGCCATATCGACAACCTCTTTCCCGTTTCGTGCGACCTCGACCGTCTCCTGGCCGGATACGGCGATACTTCCGGTGTTGCGGGCCACGTCGATGACTGTCTGGCTCATCTCTTCCGATGCCGTCGCCACCTGAATGGACATCTGGGCCTGTTCGTCGGAGCCCTTTGACGTCTGAGTTGCGCTGGCGCTGAGTTGGTGGCTGGCTGAAGCGATGTTGTCCGCGGAGGTATTTATCTGGTTTACGACGCCTCGCCATTTCCTGACCATGTTGCCCAGAGATTCGAGAAGGGCGCCCATTTCATCCCGGCCTACCACCTTCACATCGACCGTCAGGTCGCCCTCCGCAAGCCTGTTGGCCACATTCATTCCCTCCTGAAGGGATCGAGTTATCGTCCTGACGAAAAAGAACGTCCCGGCGGCGATCAAGACCAGAATGACAAGGGAGATGATGATGAAGACCATCCTGGCGTTCGCAGTTTCTTTCGTAAGCTCCTTGAAACGGACCTCGATCCTGTCCTCGCTGAGCTTGACCAGCTGCCTGAAAAGGCTGTCGATGGTAGTGGATATGGTGCTCGTATGTTCCGACCATATCGCCGAGGCCTCGTCGTTCTTTCCTTGCATTGCAAACCCGGCCAGTTTGACGTTATGTTCCTTGCCCTTGGCCAGTTGCTCCTTGATCTTGCCGAGGAGGTTCCCAAACTCGGTTTTTGTCGCGGGGTCCTTGACGTTCGCCATGACGCCCTCGATCTTCTTAACCGCCCGGCCATAGGAAGCCCTCGCCGTATCGATCTTGGCTCTTTCGGCTTCCTTGAGTGCCGCATCTTTGGTCAGGGCCATGCTGAGCATCGACTTATCGATGGTGTCGACAGCATCTTTGATCTCCTTGAAAGCCACAATCCTTCCGTAATTGTTCTTAACGATGTGGTCCACCGACCGGCCTGAGCGATCGAGGTAATAGTACCCGAGAGCACCCATTATAAAGACGAGGACCATGAGAGTGGCGGCGCCGATTCCAAGTTTGGTGCTGATCTTGAGGTTGTTGAGCATGATGTCTCCTTCCGCGTTCTTTTTTAACTCAAGGCGGTGTATCTACCGCACGACATACGTGGTTCAAACCCTTCCTTCCACTATTTCTTATCGGCGGACGGGCAATATCTTTAATACCGGACGCGCTCTCAGACAAAGCAAATTGGCGATTCCCCCGTTTACCACGATGAATCCGTTATAATATCGGGCAACTGGCACCGGGTCATCACCCTGCAAATATTTTATGAAACTTTTTTTGGACTATCGCTTGACAATCTCCGGAAAATAAGTATACTTATCCTTGCTTCAAGGTTGAACGTTGTTCTTTGAAAATAGTAATTAAATAGCAGGTCCACGTCTAATTCAGAAATTTGTTGTAAAGTTCAGGTTTGTTTTGAGAGTTTGATCCTGGCTCAGAANNAACGCTGGCGGCGTGCCTAACACATGCAAGTCGAGCGCGAAAGTTCCTTCGGGAATTAGTAGAGCGGCGGACGGGTGAGTAATACATAGGTAATCTACCTTCGAGCTTGGGATAACCCCGCGAAAGTGGGGCTAATACCGGATAAGACCACGCAATTATGTTGCGGGGTAAAAGGTGGCTTATTTTTTAAATGAGCTATCACTTGAGGATGAGCCTATGGCCTATCAGCTTGTTGGCGGGGTAAGAGCCCACCAAGGCTATGACGGGTAGCTGGTCTGAGAGGACGATCAGCCACACTGGGACTGAGACACGGCCCAGACTCCTACGGGAGGCAGCA
>DHVP01000041.1:0-132 GCA_002412715.1 Deltaproteobacteria bacterium UBA5205 | reverse complement strand
TGGGCGTAAAGGGCGCGTAGGCGGCAGTGTAAGTCAGATGTGAAATACTCCGGCTCAACCAGAGAACAGCATCTGAAACTGCACAGCTAGAGTACAGAAGAGGGAAACGGAATTCCCGGTGTAGAGGTGAAA
>DHVP01000030.1:98372-183813 GCA_002412715.1 Deltaproteobacteria bacterium UBA5205 | reverse complement strand
CCAGGCCGGCACGGAGCGCATCCTCCTGCATTCGCCCAACACGAACTCCTTTATCCGGATAGGGGCGCCGAATGACCCGGTTCCTGCCGAGGACGAAGAAAGCGGGTTCAGTTACATCCCCGGCGGGACGGGAATCAAGGAGTGGAGCCACGGGTGGCTCGATGTTCTCGTCGGCTCAAAGAACGAGGTTATCTTGGGGAACGTGATCAGCGCGGTCCTGGGCTTTCGCGGCTGGTTCACCGGCGGTATCCTTTTCGACGTCGTCGTCGGCCCCATCTGGGAGATAAAGATACCCGACAAGTGGAACTTCAAGAACGGCCACATGGAGGTGACCGCGGACACGTGGAAGCTTTACCTCAACAGGACGATAGTGAAAGAGGGACATGAAAAGTTCGAGGCCAGCAGTACCAGGATTGTCGGGGACGTGAACAATGCCATAGGCCGCCGCGTTAGGTCGTGCATGAACGCGACGGCGGTAACAGAGGAGAACGCCGGCGCTTATCTGGAGCGCAGCAGGACCGTCGGCACGGAACTTGGTGTGCGGAAAACGGAGATGAAGGCCCTCGCTACGAAGGTCTCCAACGTGGGCGCGAAGGTGGCGGGAGGGGGACGCTGCACGGCGATGGCGGGGGCGCTGATGACGGAGAGCGGCGTCAACGTTGACCAGGGTGCAACTCGCATGGTGAGCTCCGGTACCACCATCAGGAGCGGCGCTCTGGCCGTGCAAGAGGCGTTGGCGCCTATTGTACAGGGGTGATGGAATGAAGATCATCAAGCAATCGGAACAGTCTCTTCTCTTAAATTACTTTGGTCTCGATAACCGGTATTACCTCACCGTTTCGGTTCTGACCTTCTTCTCCTTCGACAACCCCGCGGCGGTTTTAAAGGAACAGGAGATGTGGCCATTCGTGCAGGGCGAGCTTGGCAAGGACGCCATACTCGACATGGCCATGCCGAAGCCGAAGGGAGAGTTCCTGGTCTGGGGCAGGTGTTTCTCCCCCGACGGCAAGCCCCGCGGAGCATCCCGTGTAAGCGTGAGGGTCGGCGCCGTGGAAAAAACCCTCTACGTTTTCGGGGACCGCCGCTGGAAGAAGGCGGCCGGAGTCGGCCTGGCCATCAGCGAGCCCGAGCCTTTTATCGAGATGCCCCTTACCTATGGCCGCTCCTTCGGCGGCAGGGGTTTCGACAGGAACCCCGTCGGCAGGGGTGCCGCTCCCGTTGCCACGAAAGACGGCTCCGAGGTGCACCCCCTTCCCAACATCGAGGACCCGGCACATCTTGTCGGTTCTCCCTCGGACCGGCCCGAACCCGCGGGACTCGCCCCCTACGACGCATCCTGGCCCCAGAGGGCGAAAAAGCTCGGCACCTACGACAACAAGTGGTTCCGGGAACGCTGGCCCTTCTACCCTGACGATATGGACTGGACCTATTTCAACAGTGCCCCCAGGGATCAGCAGATGGAAGATTTCTTCCAGGGGACGGAGTCGTTCCTCGCGGCGGGGATGCATCCGAAGAAACCCGTTATCGAGTCGCGCCTGCCGGCAATACGCCACCGCCTGTTCGTCAACCAACGTGACGATATGAAGGAGCCTGCCGGGCCCACGACATTCAAGGAAGCCCTCACCCATATCGACACGGTATGGCTTTTCCCCCATGCGGAAAGGGGCATCCTGGTGGCGCGGGCAACCATCGAGGTCAAGGATGACGAGGCCCTCGACATTCCCCATCTTTATATCGTCAACGAGGAGATGGCCGCCGCACCCGGCACCATCGAAAGATATTACGAGGAGTTTAAAAAGAGCATCGACCGCGCCGTCGCCGTCGACATAGCGCCGCAGATGGCCGAAGCGAAGGAGAAGCTCACCGCCATGGCCGACATGCTCAAGGACCTGCCGCTGCAGATAAAGGATTCCGTGGCGCAGCACCTCGGTCAGGCCCCGAAGTCCGTCAAGACGCCCTCCGAGGTGGCCCTCAATTCCATCGCCCTCATCGAGAAGCAGCAGAAGCTTCTCGCCCAGGGCGAGAAGAAGCTCCTCGCCATGAAGGCTGAATACGGCCACATCATGAAGATGAACACGAGCGCCATTGGCGGGGCGATGAAACAGTTCGAAGATGCGAAGAAGGAGCTTGCAGCCATCCCGGGCAAGGTTGCGGCAGCCGGGAAGAAGAAGGATGAGATACTGAAGGGGATGAAGGAGAAGTTCAAGACTTCCGTCGATCCGAGGCTTCTCGCCAAGGTGCCGGGGGGCGGGGTGGACCTTGACGAGGTATTTGCGTCCTACGAGGAAAAACCGGGCGATCCCTGGCGCCTGTCGGGCATGCGTTTCGTGGAGCGCTGCCGCGACGAGATCGCCTCCGCCCCGGAGATTCTCGCCTCTCTTCGGAGCCTGGGACTGAGGCCCTATACCCTCAAGCGGTCATGGATAGGCATAAACAGGCAGGAGACATCCCTGGAAAGGTCGGCCTGGGGGCTTAAAGGGGAAGCGAAGACCGGTGATCCCGCAGCCCTTGTTATACCTGCCGGGCTCGTGATACCCCGTTTTGACGGTCCCGACCTCGACAGGATAGCCGTCCGGCCCCTCTTTGCCGGCTCCGGTGGCCCCCAATCGCCGGCGCGCATTCCGGAAGCCTGCGCCGACGGGAGCGGCGATGCTGTAGTCGAAGGCTCCGAGGACTTCGCGATGGCCCTCGGGGGTGAGGAGGGAAAACCTTTCGTCCGCGTCGCCGATGACCTCGAAGCCGTCCTTCTGCACCAGGAACTGGGTGATTTTTGCGCCGTTGTCGCCATGAGGGACCCCTTTTTCGCGCCTGACAAGGAGACGAAAGCCGGCCTTAAGAAGGCGCCTCAATTCCTTGTCGTGGCCTATCCCCATGAAGCACAGGAGACGGGCGCCATCGACCTCGTGCCCTGGATGAAGCTCTGCCCGGGTGCCGAATCCCTCGCGCTGCCGGCAGGCAGGAACCTCTTCGAGGCCAAGAAGGAGGGGGCGGACCTCTGGCAGTGGGTCGCCGGCGCGTTACGGCCCGGCATTGCCCCGGCAGCGGAGACGAAGCCGAAAGATGTGGACGTCATGGAGCCCGGCGCTCTGGCCGCACTCATTCCCACCATAGACGTCAAGGCGATCTTCAAGGAGGTCGAGGATGCGCTGAAGGCGAAGATGCAGCCGAAGCTGGACCTCCTGGCCGCAAAGAAAAAGGAAGGCCTTGCGCTCATAGGCGCTGAGGCCGGTAAGAGAGGATTCAATCTCGACGAGGTTATGAAGAACGCGCCGCCGATGTTCCCGAAAGGGGCAAACCCCTACAAGGCCGCACAGGAAAAGTATGCCCAGGGCTTCAAACAGGTCCGCCAGCAGCTCGTCAAGCAAGGAACGATGAACGCTGAGATCGACGCGAAACTCGCCGAGGCGGAAGGCTCGGCCCAAAAGATACTTGCCGACTCGGCCAAGCTCTACGATGACGGAAAGGCACGGCTTGCGGCAGCCGAGGCACAGGTCAAGGCGGGACCCCCGGACTGGGCAAAGAAACTTCTCGCGAAGGCGGGCATCGACCCCGACGACCCTGAGCCCGCCAAACCTCTCACCCGCGAGGGGGTTATTTACAGGCACCAAATGGGCCTCAGCCTTGCCGGGAAGAACATTGCCGGGGTGGACCTGTCCGGCCTCGATCTCGCCGGGGCGAACTTCAGTCGGGCAAACCTGCAGAAAACAAACTTTAAGGGTTCCAATCTCGACGGCGCCGACCTGTCGCGCTCCATATCCGGTGAGGCTGACCTTTCCGGCGCGTCGCTCAAGGACGCGAAAATGGTAAAGGCGATATTTCAGAAGGCAAAATTCCCTGGTGCCCAACTTCAGAGGGCGGACATGAGCCAATCCATGATGTCCGAGGCAGACTTCACGAAAGCGGACATGACGGGCGCCATCATCGTCAAGACCCTTCTCGAGAAGGCCGTGCTCAAGGATGTCCGCGCAGTCGAGGCATCGGCCTCGGAGACGTATCTTCTTTCGGCGGACATCTCGGGTGCCGACTTCAGCGGTGCGGACCTCACGAAGGCCGTCTTTCTGAAGACAAAACTCGACGGGGCCAATCTTTCCCGGAGCAAGGCGCGGCAGGCGAGCTTCCTGGAGGCAAAGGGAGAAAATGTCAATTTCCGCGGGGCAGACATGCATAATTCCCGGATACTCCAGGGGTCGGCCATCACGGGAAGTGATTTTACTGACACGCTGGCCGACAGGGCGAGCTGGATGAAGTCCGATCTTTCCGGGGGAGACTTCAGGGGGTCCACCATCGAGCGGGCACTCCTGCAGGAATGTGACCTCACGGGAACGAACTTTTCCGGTGTCACGGCAAAGCAGGCGCGGTTGACGAAGTCCAACATGAGCGATTCCAACCTCAAGGGGATCAATCTCTTCCAGGGGTCCCTGCGGAAGTCGAAGCTCGTACGGACCGACCTGTCCGGCGCGAACCTTTACGGGGCTGAGTTCTACCGCACGGGGGTGGGCGAGACGAGGCTCGATGATACGAACCTGAAGATGACGAAGCTCCACAAGAGGGAGGACCTGCTGCCTGAGCCCCCGAAGGAGAAGAAGAAATAGACACGTGGACGATATACGATGACGAGAGATGAACTTTTTGAAGCGATTGCCCGGGACGACACCATCGAGAACGTCGATCTTTCCGGGATGAACCTTTCCGGGCAGGACCTCTCCGGGGCGCGGTTCGAGGGTGTCATCTTCCGGGGCGCCGACTTTCGGGGCGCGAAGATAAAACGCACCGGCTTCACGGGATGCGACTTCGCCGGCGCCACGATGGAAGGAGCTTCGCTGGAACAGGTTCTCTGGATGGGGATGAACCTCTCGGGGGTGATACTCTCCCACGCAGACCTCCAGAAGGCTGTCCTCACCGGGGCGGACCTGACAGGGGCCATACTCACGGGGACCAACTTCACCCGTGCCGTCATGGACAACACGAAACTCGACAATGCCGACCTCACGGGAGCGGACCTCAACAGGGCAGTACTTTACAAGGCGTCCCTCAAGGGGGCGGTCCTTGCCGGAGCGAACCTCTTCAAGGCCATCTTCTTCGAGGCGGACCTGACGGGCTGCAAACTCAAGGGGGCAAAGATACACAAGACCTTCCTTCGTGATTGCAACCTTGCCGGCCAGGATTTCAGCGGCGCGACCTTCACCATGACCCAGGCCGGCGGAGCCGACATGAAGGGATGCAAGTTCGCCGGGGCGGATATCACCATGTCGAACTTCATGAACGCCGATATGACGGGTGCGCTTCTCGACGGCGTCAACGGCGAACGGAGCGTATTCATGGGCACGAACCTCTCCGGCGCAAGCCTCAAGAAATCCTATCTGGTGCAGTCCTGCTTCGAGGAGGCGAATTTGAACGTCGCCGACCTCACGGGCTGCAACCTGGAACAAGCCATTTTCACGAAGGCCGTCTGCCGGGGGGCGAAATTGACCGGGGTGAATGCAACGTATGCCGATTTCTCTCATGCCGACCTTACGGCGGCGGACTTCACCTCGGCTACGATGACACGGGCAAAAATGCACCGGGTTATAGAGGAACATACCATATGGAACCACTCGAACAGGGATTCCGCCCTGGGCACCGACCCGGATCTGGCGGAGGCGGAAGGATGAGTTGGCTTACATTTTATAGGATCTATAAAGCCTATAGGATCTACATAACGAAGTAACACAGAGGACATATATGTCATATAAGTTATAGGACCTATTTCTCATAGGTCCTATAGGTCATATAAGTCCTATTACACATGGAGGTTTAGCATGGAACTGAGAGCGAAGATAAGGGACATTGTTCAGCCCGCGTTGGAGTATGGCGTCATTGCAGCCCCGTGCGAGGGAGGATTCGTTGTTACTTCGGAGCAGGGTATCGTCAATGCCGGTGTCGCGGTGAGCTGCCTTGTCACTCCCGAGCCTGGAGACGTGGTCCTCATTTCCATGGACGAGTCGGGTTGTTCCTATGTCCTGTCCATTCTTGAGAGATCCAAAAGGGCGCAAAAGGGCACCGAACTGTCCTTCGACGGCGACCTGAGCGTCCGGGTCAACGGCGGCCGGATGTCGCTTGCGAGCGACGAATCCCTGTCCTTTGCCTCCAAAGACTTCGAACTCACCGCCGGCAAAGGCAGGGTCACCATCGAGAAGGTGTCTTTCTTCGGAAGGCTCGTGGAAAGTAATATCGAAAAGATAAAGGTCGTCGCCGAAACACTGGATTCTATCGTCAGGCGGGCCGTTCAGAGGTTCACGTCGACATACCGCTACGTGGAAGAACATGAGGAGGTCCAGTCGGCCTCGACGCGGATGATCGTCGACGGCACGCTCACCATGCACACGAAGAACACAATGCATATCGCCGAGGGCCATGTGAAGATAGACGCCGAGCAGATCCATCTGGCCTGAAAAGGAGGAGTTATGTTTCAGAATACCATGGGGGGCGGGATGAACATGGGGTTTCCCGACGTCTGCCTGACGCCGACGCCGGTGGGGCCCATACCCATTCCCTATCCCAACATCTCGACGGGAGCGACGACAAACCCCGCCACGGCGGCGCTCACCGTATTGTGTGACGGCATGCCGGCTCTCAACCAGATGTCGATGGGCACCATAAGCAACGGAGACAACGCCGGTGTCAACCTGGGTGTCGCGTCGGGCATCGTCATGGGACCGACGGAATTCATCCTCGGGAGCTTCACCGTCTTCAAGGGGGGCACACCGGCACAGAGGATGACGAGCATGACGGGGCACAATGGCCTGTCCATGAATGCACCCGGGGTCAGCCTCGCGCCGAGCCAGGTGGCCGTGCTTGTACTGGGGTAGATGGAACGCATCTTCGTCAGCATTGCCAGTTACCGCGACAACGAACTCCCCAGGACCATCGCGGATTGCATAAGCAAGGCGATGCATCCTGAAAGGCTTGTTTTCGGCATCCACTGGCAGCACGACAATCACGAGTTCTTCGAGCAGCTTTACGACCGTCGCTGCAAGGTAATCGATACGGATTACAGGACGTCGAAGGGCGCATGCTGGGCGCGCCACGAGGCCCAGAAGCTTTACGCCGGCGAGGACTACGTGCTCCAGATCGACAGTCACATGCGCTTCGTCCGCCACTGGGACACCGTCTGCGAAGACGGCATCCGGGAACTTCAGCACAGGGGAAACAGAAGGGTCATCATCAGCAACCTCATGCCGTCCTACGACCCCGATGACGACACGAATCTCTCCCGGGCATGCCTTAGCTGCAGGCTGGGCCGATTCAACCAGGATGGTGCACTGGCACTAAAGGCCTCTGTCCTCACGGAGACACCGGAGCGTTTCAGCCCGGGCATGTCCATCTCGGCCGCCTTCCTCTTCAGTATCGGCGACCTTTACAGAGATGTCCGGATCGACCCCGACCTCTACTTCGACGGGGAGGAGATCTCCTATGCGGTCAGGGCCTACACCCACGGATACGACCTGTACCACTGCAACTACCCGATCGTCTACCATTACTATACACGGAAGGCGGACCGCAAGCACTGGGACGACCATGGCGACTGGGGAGAAAGGTCGATCCTGGCAAAGGCCAGGATGCGAAGCCTTCTGATGGAAACGAACGAGGTGCCCGACCTCGGGCCTTACGGCACTGGCACGGTGAGGTCGCTGGCCGACTACGAACGGTATTCCGGCGTCGATTTCAAGAGGCGCACCGTGAGCCAGCCCGGTGACGCGGCTCGAACCGCCGACTCAAGGGAAACAGTCCGGTCGAGGCTGGCTGCGGGCGGTATAGGCGTCGCCCAGATCGATCCTTTTTCCTACTGCAACGCCCGGTGCTGGTACTGCCCCGTTCGTTATCACCCGCAACCCGTCGAGGCCCGGCATCACATGCCGATTGCCCTCTTTGAAAAGATCATAAAGGAACTTTGCGAAGAGAGAGACAAGCAGGGGCTGGTAAACGCCGGGTTCAATTTTATCTATACCGCCCACTATAATGAGATCATTCTTTACAGGCACCTAGCCGAAATGTTCGAGGTTTTCCGAAGATACGGGTTGCGCACCCTGATCCTCAGCAACGGCATCGCCCTGTCGAAAGATAAGGTGGACCTCATCAAGGAGTACAACGACGTCATCGGCGAGCAGCTGTGCCTCAATATCAGCGCCTTCGAGCGGGAAAGATGGGTTGCGAATACCGTTGCCGGAAACGGCTCCAGCGCGCGAACGAAGCGTCGCGCCTTCAACCGTACGATGAAAAACATCGAATACGCATCGCGGCAACTGGGGGCTGTATCCATCCAGATAAACGAGGCGAACCCCGACGAGGCGGAAAAACAGGCGGACATTGCACGTCAGATGTTCCCCGGCGTTCCTGTCCGCACGTGCCTCACCCTTTCGGATCGGGCCGGGATACTCCATGAAACCGGGGCCGTGTCGAACAGGGAGGAGATAGGCCGCATGAGCGCGGGCAGGTCCCGCGTCGTCGACTGCAACAACACCTTTACCGGCATCGGCGGACGTCACTTCGGCTGGCTCCACGTCAACGCCCTCGGAAAGGCGATACTGTGCTGCAACGATTACTATTTCGATTACACCTTCGGCGACTTCCGCACGGATACATTGAGGGACATCTGGCTCTCCGAACGCCATGCCACGGTGATCGAAAGGTCCTTCCGGGAGATATGCAGGAAGTGCTCGATGGCAGTGTGGAAATGATTTGCTTTTTTAGTTTCCTATCGGGGTCAGCTTTGATAGTATTGTAGAGTCAATTCACGTGAAGATTATGCATCCGACACAAATCGGGAGGGGTATGATGAAAAAGGTGTGGATTACAGCCCTCGTTAAAGACGAGGAGAAGATAGCAAAGCTCATGGCTGCCATGAAACAGTATGGTCTTGCCGCCGACGGCCACTTTTGGGTGGACGATCTCAAGCACATGTCATGGCAGGCACCCGCCGAGGAACTGCTCAAGGCGGATGTCGCCCTCTGGATCATTGTGGGCGCTCCCCAGGACCTGAAAACGCCTTCCGTCGCTTTCGGCCTGTCGCTCCTCGCGATGAAGGTCTTCGCCGTGAAAGGCCAGGCCTTTCCCCTCATATTCGCGCCTGCAGCCGAGGTGCCGGCGGACTTCGACCCGCCGACCCTCCTTAAGGGCGCCGAGGTGATCCCCCTTTCGAATCCGTCTCTCGGCGTAAAGGCCGTCTCTCTGGCCAACACACCTCTTAAGAAGATCGAAAAGGAGTATCAACTCGATGTCCACGGCCTTCCCGGCATCGGCCTGTGGTTCGAGGCCGGGCCTTCCTCCGCCCTGGCATGGCAGGGAGCCATGTTCGGCGTCCATGGCGCCGAGATTGATTTTCACGGAGTCGGTCCTGCCCACGGCGTACCTGAGCGCGCCATCCTCGAATATCCCCAGCAGGGCCTCAAGCTTCAGCTTGGCGACGATGAATTCACCACCTGGGCGGTCCAAAACTCCCTTGAAGGCAACACATCCTACTACGTCCGCGTGCAGGGAACCCCGGACAGGCTCCTCTTCGGCCCTTACGCCTCATCGGAAGAGGCAGAGCTACACGTGGTAAAGCTGAGCTAGACAGAAAAGACTGTCTGTGTTCCGCCCAAATCCTTGAGGGGACTCGAGGCCGCCGAGGAGGCTGAGACACGATGTCTCTAACAAAACGGGATGGCTTTTCTTTTCATGGATCTTAAATGAACTACGAAAGCAGCATGGTGGTTTGGTAGGTTGTATTATTTCCGTCATCCCGCGAAGGCCGGTATTCAGGAAAGGTTTGCGGGTGATGCCGCCTGTGCTTCGGTTTTTTTTCTCACCCCGTCGATCATGCCCCGGATTTCCTTGTTTGCCCTGATTTCTCGAATTTCGACCCCGGGGTGCGCCGCCGGGAAGATGCGGAAGACCTCGTCGGCGAAGGCCTCTCCGATGGAGTCGATGCCGCCGAAGTCGATGAGGGCTGTTTTGAACCGGGCCAACCCGGTCAAAAGGCGTTTCGCTTCGGACCTGGAGACGAGTTTTTCGGTCCCATATTGAGCCAGGTGCGCAGGAACGACCGCGGTGGACAAACCGGAAGTACCATCTGATGACAAATTCTGATATAAGTCTTTTATGAGTCGCGATGTGTCGTTCTTGAGTGTCATTGTTATCAGGGTGCCGGAACGGTCCTCCTGAGTCGCAAGCGTCCAATCGTCTCCATCGTCGCTCGTGGTATGCGAGAGGAGGATCCCGCCCGAGAGAATGCTGAAGGCGTCGAACATCCGCGTGGTGAAGAAAATCCCTTCGCCGGAATGGGCGGCCCGGTCCGTGGTCAGCCTCCCCTTTGCCAATTCGACGACCGCGTGCCTCTCATCGATGAAGTTGAAATGGCTCCCGATCTTTTTGAATATCCCCACTCCCCGGTCCCATATGGTCATTTTTGTCGAAAAGGCCGTCTTTTTGACCTGGATGAAGGCACTCTCGGCTCCGGAATGCTCGACGACATTGTTGAACATCTCCGTGAACCCGCAACGCCAGAGATCAAGGGCATTCTCCGGGAGGTCGCCCACCATCCCGCGCACCTCGGTCCGCCAGACAATGTCTTCCTCGGGATTGCCCGCCACGGAGACGATCTTCTTTGAGTCGCCAAGCATGCAAAGCTGATAGCGACCGGGAGGCGTCACCTGGAAAAGTATCTTTCCGTCAACGAGGTACCTCAGGTGTTTATGGACCGCCTGCCGGCTGATCGCAAACTCCCCCCTCACCTTTGCAACCAGTCCGCTGGCCTGATCTTCGACGTTCCTTATTATAAAAGCCCGGACCGCCTCGCCTCTTTTCCTGAATCTCGCCATAGTGTAAACCTTATAGTAGCTAACTGTAAACTATTGGGAGGGTGTATGTCAACCTTAAAGGGCGGCAGAAGACACCGGGAGATGCCGAAAGGAGAGGGTTGCGGACCTCGCTTGCCGGCCCGGTTCGGTTCGCCGCGGGCTTCTCGTTTGTTCTCAACCTTTTGCAGTGAAACCGCGGTGAAAGAATACGGCACCGCGGGGTTGCGAGTCCTCAAAACACAGGGTGAGGACATACTCCGGGGGAACTCCCTCATGAACGAGGTCGGGGAAGTTTGTAAAACCAAAGCGCCCATAGTATGCCGGATCTCCGACGAGGATACAGCCTTTCGCTCCGAGGGCCTTGAGCTGAGATAGACCCTCGCGAACCAGCGATTTCCCGATACCCTGCCGCTGCAGTCTTGGCAACACCGATATGGGGCCGAGTCCATACCAGTCAAGACTCCCATCGGATATGGTCACCGGCGAAAATGCCGCGTGGCCCGCTACCTTGCCGTCAACCTGGGCAACCAGCGAAAGAGTGAGCGCTCCGGCAGCCCGCAGGGCATTTACTATGAACTGCTCCGTTTCGATGCTGTAGGGGTGGTTCTCGAACGCAGCCCTCGTTACCTCGAATATCGCTTCAATGTCCGACAGGGTTTCGTGTCTGATTATCACGGGGAAACCTCGATGCTCTTTATTGACGGAACGAGAAACTCATTGCGAATCCTCTTTTCATTTTTACCGCCTGCCGTCGCCGCCCGGTCCGGAAAGCCCCCGGCGTCATTCGCGGATACTATATAACAAGAAAGTGCCTGCTTGTCAAAAAAGCAACCGGCGTCTGTAATCCGCTGGT
The DNA here is from genome assembly GCA_002412715.1 of Deltaproteobacteria bacterium UBA5205. Taxonomy (GTDB): domain Bacteria; phylum Desulfobacterota; class Syntrophorhabdia; order Syntrophorhabdales; family Syntrophorhabdaceae; genus Delta-02. The sequence continues at coordinate 172,143 of DHVP01000030.1, read as the reverse complement.
TTTCAGGTCGTTCGCGAAGTCACCGGTGCCACTTTTCCAGGAAGCGCACCCAAACGGCTAAACCCTCTTTACCGCACCCACCCAACCGGTTTATACTGGTGACCGGGAAATGTACATGTGCCCGGGGATACCTGGTTCCCGCCGAAACCGGCAGTGCGTGCGGGGAACATGGATCAGCGCTTATGCCGGGCCGGACCGTAGCCCAAAACCAAACTTCCACAGAGGAGCCTTACAATGAACAAGACCGTATGTGATCCGGGCCTCGTCGACAGGCGGGATTGTATTCTCGTTGTTATTGACGTTCAGGAAAAGTTGATGCCGGCCATTCATGACGGGGAAAGGATGGTGGCCAACACGACGACGCTCGTTAAGTTTTGCGGAATCTGCGGCATACCCGTGGTTTTTACCGAGCAGTTCAAGCTGGGGGCGACCCTGAACCAGGTGAAGGATGCCGCCAGAGACTTCGCCGCCGTGGAAAAGGTACATTTCAACTGTTTCCTGAATGATGACTTTTCCGGCGCTGTCGCAAGGACGGGGCGCCGGACGCTGGTGCTGACCGGGGCGGAGTCCCACATCTGCGTCGCCCAGACCGCAATCCCTGCGGTGCCCCAATGGCGGGTCCACGTCATCTCCGACGCAGTTTCGTCAAGATCGCCGGAAAATAAGATGATCGCCCTTCAGAGGATGCGCGACGCTGGGGCAGTCATCTCCTCCACCGAGATGTTCATCTATGAGATACTCGCAAAAGCAGGCACCGGCGAGTTCAAGGCCGTATTGCCGCTCGTCAAGTAATCTCTATACCTTCCCCGGATATCATGCGATAATGCCAATGAGGAGCCAATCTTCCGGACATTTATGGTCCACGAAGGCAGGCGATTACATCAGGCGGAGGCTGCATGAAAGATTCGCTGGAGACCGGAGATCTTTTCCTTTCAGGACATAGAGGCCAGATAACGCGGCTGGAAGCTGATCCGGGGGCGCCGGTCACGGTGGACCTTTATCGTTCATTCTTCGATTTCTCCTCCGATTTCATGGCCGTGACCGATCCTGGCACCGGCCGCATTCTCGACGCCAATCAGGCCTTCGTTGGCTGGTCCTGCTACACGCGGGATGAATTGCTGGGTAAAACCACCGTCGAACTCGGAATGTGGGGCCGGGAAGAAGACAGAGATGCCATGCTCAGGGAGCTCTACGACAAAAGGTTCGTCGATGGTATCGAACTCGACTGCACGACACGAAACGGCCAGACAGGGAGGGTCCTTTTCTCCGCAAAACTTCTAGGCACCGGGAATGCAAGGCTTCTGCTCGCCATTGGCCGGGATATCACCGAACATATACGGATGGAACGGGTGCTCAGGGCGTCCCAGCGAAAGCTGTCGGACATAATCGAGTTCCTGCCCGATGCCACCTTCGTTATCGACCGGGAGGGAACGGTGATCGCCTGGAACCGTGCCATCGAAGAGATGACCGGGGTGCGCAAGGAGGACATGATCGGAAAATCGAACCATGTCTATGCCATACCTTTCTACGGCAGACGACGGAAGCTCCTTATAGATCTGGTCGGCGACAGTGATGAAAGCTCGGAATCAAAATATATCTATGTGAAGAAAAACGGAGACACGATCTTCGCCGAGGCGTTTACGGGAGCCCTGTATGGGGGTAAGGGGGCATGTCTGTGGGGAACGGCGACGCCGCTTCTCGATGACCGCGGCAACCGGGTAGGGGCGATAGAATCGATCCGCGACGTCACCGACCACGCTGTGGCCGAGGAGAATCTCAGGTCTTCCTATGAAGAGATGCGCAGGCTGTCGGCACACACCGAGGAAGTAAGGGAAAACGAGCGGGCGGCCATTGCACGGGAGCTTCATGACGTTCTCGGGCAGATTCTGGCCGTCATCCACATGGACCTGCGCTGGCTCAACAAGAAGATCCCCGCTCACGAAAAAGAGCTCCTCAATAAGGTCGCGTCAGCACTTACGCTCGTCAAACAGGCCACCGGCACCGTACAGAGGGTATCATCGGGATTGAGGCCCGTCGTCCTCGACGACTTCGGTCTTGCCGCCGCCGTCGACCATGCCGTCACGCAATTCCGCGACCAGACGGGCACAAGAACGAGCCTCAGGATGGACCAAACCATAGACCTGGACAAGAACACCAGCATCGCGCTGTACCGGATACTTCAGGAGGCCCTGACGAATGTCATACGCCACGCTAACGCGACGACGCTCGACGTCTCTCTGCTTAGGACTGAAAGCGCCGTCCAATTGATGGTCAGGGACAACGGCCGCGGGATCTCAGACCAACAGATGCGCAACAACGGGTCTCTGGGGATTCTGGGAATGAGGGAGCGGGCCTCCTTCATCGGCGGGCGCCTTGAGATATCGGGAACGAACGGCAAGGGAACACAGATAACGGTTATACTCCCCTTGAAGAAAACAGAACATGAAAAATAAGCAGCAAAAAACGCCGGGCAGATTTTCTCAGCCCGGCGCCTATCACCTATTACCAATAACCTGTTTTTATTTTACGTAAACGAGATCGGTGGGAGAAAAGCTGCCGCCCTTGTTGGTCTTTGCCCAGCTTGCATCGACACCGAAAAGTTCCACGACTTCCAGCTCACCCTTGAAGGCACCTTTTTTCCTGCCCAGAGGCTGTTTGGTTCTGGGGTCGATGACCTCTTCGCCGGGGGCGTAGACCTCAAGGACTTTGCCTTTTTCAAGCCCCGACAGCCTGCCCGCATTGATGTAAACCTTGGTACCGTCGACAGAGGCTACGCGTGAATGCCAGTCGACGGAGAGAACCGTCTTGAGCACGTCTTCAGCGATCATCTCGATGGCAAGGTCGATCGCCTTGATCTTCGCCTTTTCCGTGCTGAGGTCTCCCTTCTCCCGTGAGAGGGATATCGGGTTCCTTCCTGACAGCTGCTTCATCGTTTTACCCGTTTCCGTGTTGAATACATCTATTGCCAGCTTCGACATCGCGAAGGAGGTTTCCTTCTCGTCCTTGCCCTCGATGCGGGACGAACTGGTGTACACGTCGGAGAGCGTGGTCTTGAGGATCGCCTGGATGCCGAAATCATCATTCAGTTTCTTCGCATTTGCTCCGTCGAAATATGAACCTCGTATGTTCAGCGTATTCGGGTCCACACAGATGACCGTCCCGGTGCTCTCGAGGCGTGATATAAGGCGCTTTGTGGCCAGTTCCCCGAGGCCTTCCGACTTGTAGTTGGTGTTGTCCGTAACGGGAAGGACGATGATCCGCCGTTTCATCTTCGGGGAGGGATATTCGAAGGATATGAGGCCCTGCATGTACCCGAGACCCACGGGAATATATCCCATCTGCGTGGGATAGGCCATCTGAGGCTGGATGCCTTTCTTTTTCAGCTCTTCCTCGAGCTTCGCTATCCTTTTCTCGAGCTCGTCGCGCTCTTTCTTGCTGGGACCGCCGCTGCCACCGACGCTGAAGGAAAGAGCCTCGCCTATACCCGGGGTGTACTGGTCTTTACGGATCCACACGTACGGCGGCTCGTAGGGTGTCAACATGTATTTCCGGTTACGGGTATAGATGTATTCGACACCGTCTATGACCTTGATATCGCCCAGCTGGGGTTCCGCGACTTCTTCCGGATCGCCTCGAACCGATTTTTTCTGGGTGGCTGAGTCGGTCTTTTTAGCGGTCTTGGAGGGATCTTCGTCTTTCTTTTTGCCCCAGGGCAAATAACTGCAGGAGGCAAGGAAAACTACCAGTAAAACAAGTATGATTTTTCGCATCGTGTGATTATAAATATGATGAAAGGAAAAGTCAAATTTTTAAATGTTACAATTCATGGCGTTTTATATCTCTCCCTGAAAAACGGGCAGCGAAAAGGAAAAAGTGCTTCCCTTCCCGGGGGTGCTCTCGACCCAGATCGAGCCGCCATGGCCTTCAATGACAGATTTGACGATAAAAAGGCCGAGGCCGCTGCCCTCTTCCTTGCGTCCGAGACTTCCCCGGCGGTATCTTTCAAAGATGAAGGGCAGTTCCGCGGCAGGTATGCCCACACCCCGGTCCCTGACGAAGACTACGAGCATGTTATTCTCCCTGCGGGTGCCGATTACCACCTCTGAATCCTCGGGAGAAAACTTGAGCGCATTTACCAGGAGATTGATGATGACTCGTTCGATGTAATCCCTGTCGGCGAGGACCAGGGGGTGTCCGGCGCCTTCGGCGAACGTCACCCTTGGCGAATACAGGCTTACGACATCGCGTATGATTTCATTGACATCGAAGGGGCTGACGGTAAAATCGAGCTTTCCCGATTCGATCTTCGACACATTGAGGTAGTTCTCAACGAGATGGTGGATCTTCGATACGTTCTCCTGGATACTGAAGAGCCTGTTCTTGAGTTCTCCCTCAACGGCGCCGTACTTTCCCCGAAGGATCCTGCTGAGAAACCCTGAAACGGGCATGAGAAAGGATTTTATGTCGTGGTTTATCGAAGAAACGAAGTCGGCCTTGAATTCCTCTATCTTTTTCTCCCTCGATATATCCTGCAGCAGCAGAATATGCCCGGGAGGCGCGTTGTTTTCCAGAGACCAGGGGGATACGAAGACCTTGAGGTACATGGGCTCTTCAGACCCTTGCCTGCCGATGACGAATTCCTGAAGAACGGTATGATTATTCCCGGAAACGTTGAGTGCCGGAAAGACGCTCCTGTACGAATTGCCCATGGCCTCTGCCGAGTCCGTCCCCGTGATGGTCGCCGCGGCCCTGTTGTAGTAAATAATGGTGCCTTCATGATCGAGGGCGACCACCCCCTCATCCATTGTCTCCAATATGGATAGAAACCGCATCCGGTCCCGCCGTATCGTCTTTGATTTTTCCCTCAGCTCGGCGTTGATGGCGCTTATCTTTCTCATGTTCTCGGCGATCGTTTGTTCCCGCTGAGAGATCGAATCGAGCATCGTGTTGATCGATGACGCTATGAGGCTGAATTCACGTATTTTTATTGTCTTCTCGTCAATGCGGGACAGGGCGGCCCCCTTCCCGATGCTTGAGCAGATGGACAGGATGCTCCTTAGCGACGGGTTGACGCCCCGGGTGAGCAAAAAGGTTATGACGATGGCCGCGGACGTCGCCAGGGCCGATACCATGATCAGGATGAAAAGGAGGCGTTTCTTGAAAGGCAAAAAGATTTCTTCACCGACGGCAATGCCGTAGGCCCAGTCGCCGGATCCTTCCACGTTGTAAGGCGAAGGTTTATAGATAGTGTAATAGCGGGCCTTGCCGATGGTGGTCTTGCCGATATAGTTCTTTCCCTCCCTGTGAAGGGCGGTGGTGACCTCTTCGGGTAGATCCTGGGTGTGTGCACCGGTCAGGGAAAAAATCGTGCTGAACATCCGCTTGTCATTCATGAAGATGGAAACATAGACGGGTTCGTCCCGTTTGCGGGATAGGAGGTCGCTCAGATTTCTCACTAGGGGACTTGCAGTATCAAGGATGACCAGCTGGCTCAAGATGGTTTTTTGTCCCTTAAGGGGCAGGGAAACGAAGAGGGCCGCCTTCTTCCCCGTACCGTTGTCGATGGATATGAATCCTTTCGATGGATTCCGGGCATCCATGGGGGGGATGGTCAGGGACTCGTTCGTAAGGCGGTTTCTCACCGTAAGTATGGGTCTGCTCCTGTCGTCGGTAAGGTGAAGTACGTCAGCATTCTCGCCGCGAAGCTGCCCGGCGAAGGCCTCGCGGATCCTTCCGACATCCCGCCGCGCCACCGCCTCCCTGAAACCGCTGCTTGTCGACAGAAACCTGAGCTGGGCCTCGATATGATAGAATTCGCGGTCCATGGAAAAGGAAAAAAGGTTGATATCCGAAGTAAGGCTCTTTTCCAGCTCATTGACGGCGATCTGTTCGATGGATTTTATGCCCGAATAGGTCGTGACTATGGAAAGGAGGATTATCAGGCCTATGAAGAAAAGGAGGATTTTCGAGTAAAGGCTCATGGGAGAAGAGAGGTTATGGGTTCCGGGTTATGGGCAAAGAACGACCAGAGCCCGGTTGTGCTATTTCAGCGCATATCGTGGTTATCGATGCTTGAGTGCCGGTCGTTCCCGGCCTGTGAGAGGAAAATCCGGCGTTGCGTGGTTTGGTGGAGGTGACGGGGATTGAACCCGTGGCCCCCTCGTTGCGAACGAGGTGCTCTCCCGCTGAGCTACACCCCCGGGTAGGCATAATCATAGTTCATATTATCCCTGATATCAAGGGTTTTATGGCAGCGATACGGGGCCGGTATCTTTAGGGTTCCTTGCGAAATACTCACCGGTCCAGAATTCCCTTGATGGTTTCTTTTAGTTCCCGCGTGTCCGCCGACTTGACAACATATCCGTCCGAAACCCAGCTCGACAGGTCCTGCTTGAACTCCCCATAGGCAGAACAGAGGATAACCGGCTGGTCCTTGTTCCTGTTCTTTATCGCGTTCAAAGTCTGTATGCCGTCCATGACGGGCATTTTTATGTCGAGGACCACCACATCGAAGGGCGAGTTCTTGAGTTTCTCCAGTGCCTCCACGCCGTTTGACGCGGTTTCCACCTCGTAATTCTCTTCCTCGAGTTCCTCTTTGAATAGAAGCCTGATGTTCTCCTCGTCGTCGACGACGAGCACCCTTACTGTTTTCATGCGAACTCCTCTTGCAGCATATTATTTTTCATGGGGAGGTACACCACAAACGTCACTCCCTTTCCAGCCACATTCTCTACCTCGATATGTCCCTTGTGGTTCGTGACAATCTTGTTGGATATGGCAAGGCCGAGGCCGGTGCCGCGTTCCTTTGTCGTGAAGAAGGGGTTGAATATGTTATCGATAATAGCCGGGTCGATGCCGCCGCCGGTATCCGTTATCGATGCGGCGACAAAGGACTGGCCGTTGTACATCACTTTCCGGGTTTTTACCGATATGGTGCCGCCGCCGTGCATGGCCTCGAAGGCGTTCATCAGGAGATTGATGAAGACCTGTTTGAGCTGCTGGCTGTCGCAGAGTACGGGTTCCAGGTCATTGGCGAAATCCCTGATGATCTTGATGGATTCCCAGGCGGGATCGGAAGAAAGAATGTACAGGATATCCTCCAGGAAATCCTCGATCCTGCAGAAATCTTCAAAGGGCTGGGTTTCCTTGACGTAATGGAGTATTTCGTTGAGAATGGTTTCGAGGCGCGCGACTTCGTTGAGGATGATGTCGATATACCGGTTTTCCGTGTGGTCGTTCTGCATCTTCTTGGCCAACCGCTTGGTAAAGCCGCCGATGATGACAAGAGGGTTCTTGATCTCATGGGCGATGTTGGCCGTCATTTCGCCAAGACTGCGGAATTTCTCCTGTTCGATCAATCTTTTCTGCGCGTCCGTCAATTCCCGCACCACGCTTCTGAGCCGTGTGTTGAGCAGGGTATTTTCCAGGCCGCTCGATATGTAGTTGGAGATGGTATTGATTATGTACTGGCCGTTGTCCTCGATACTGTGCTGCTGATTGGATCTTTCACTGCCCAGCGTGATCGTGCCGAGCACCCGGTTCTTTGAGAGAATGGGGGCGGCGTACAGGGAAAACGCCGGAGGATTATCAAATTGCTCCTGAGAGCCATTGGTGAGGGATACGGGACGAAGAAGCTTGATGGCGGATTTCTCGAGCTGGTCCACGTACTCCTTCGCGGCGGCATCGATGACGCCGTAAGTGAAGCGCTGCGTCTCGAGCTTCAGAAGCGGGTACTCGAGCTTGACGGAGACAAAGGAGGCGGAGAGGGACTTGGCGATGATGAGAGCTATGCTCTTCAAAAGCTCGTAAGGACCGACATTCGATGTCAGGATCTTGCCAAGCTCTGAGAGCATCGCCAGTTCGCTGATGCGCTTCTTCGACGAAAGGATAAGGTCGAATGCCCGAAGAATACCGCCCACTTCCCGGGATATCACGGATAAAAGGACCTTTTCCTGGTCCTGCACCGAATCACGCGCCGACGAGCACAGGACGATGACGCCGAAGAGGTAGCTGTCATCGGAAAGGGGAAGGAACGAGAATGTTCTGAATCTTTCCAGGTGGTCGTCCAGCTCGGGGTAGAACAGACAGCCGAACCTCGGCGATATGTCTTTAATAGTAAAGAACTGGGGAGATCTCCTCTGCGCCACACTGCCGACGATGCCCTCCCCGATGTGGCAGCGGTAATGGCTCAATATCGCGAAAAGCGTACTCTTCTGGTTGGCATAGCGGCACGTCAGCCGCTTGTCCTTGTCGAAGGTGTAGATTATGACCTCTTCGAACCTGAGCTCCTGCGAAATAATATTCAGAATTGCATTGATGCGCGCAGTCAGTTCAAGGTTCGAGTGCGAGATCTCTATGATCTTGCCGATCAGTTCAGCTTGATTCATGTTTTGCAACTGCTTTCCTGTAAAGTTCGAGGTATTCCCGTGCCGACTTTTCCCAGGAGAAATCTTCCTTCATACACCGGCTGACAAGATTGGGCCACGCTTTCGAATCCTTATAAAGGGTAAGCGCCCGGTCGATCGCGTCCAGCATTGCCTCTTTCGTATATTCATAGAACTTGAAACCCGTCCCGTTTTCAGGGTTTCCGGTGAAATCGACGATCGTGTCCTCAAGCCCGCCGACGCCCCTGACAACAGGGACGGTCCCATACTTCAGACTGTACAACTGATTCAATCCGCAGGGCTCATACTGCGACGGCATGAGAAACATATCCGCCCCTGCCTCCATCAGGTGTGCCAGCTTGTTGTCATACGCTATCTTAATCGAAAAGGATCCTGCATATTTTTTGGCGAGTTCGGTGAAGAGATCATGATATTTCCTCTCTCCCGTACCGAGGACGACATACTGCATGCCCATGTCCCTCATTTCCTCCAGGGCATCCGCGATGAGATCGAACCCCTTCTGGTCGGCAAGCCGCGATATGGTCGCGGCAAGCGGGACATCGGGATTGACGGGAAGATCAAAGGCCTGCTGAAGCGCCCTCTTGCAGACCGCCTTGTTTTCCATCTTCCCGATGCCGTACTGCCCGGGAAGGTACGTATCCGTCTCCGGGTTCCAGTCTTCATAGTCTATGCCGTTGACGATTCCATACAGGTCTTGCCGCCTGGTCGTGAGGACGCCGTCGAGACCGCAGCCGAACAGGGGCGTCTGGATCTCTTTGCTGTATTGTTTGCTCACGGTGTTCAAGAGGTCGGCGAAGACGATGCCCCCTTTCAGGAAGTTTATGTGCCCGAAGAACTCCAGCGAATCGGGCGTAAAGTACTCCCAGCCGATGTTGAGAAGATGCATGTCGTAATGCCAGAATATCCCCTGGTAGCCGAGATTGTGAATGGTCAAAAGGGACGCCACCTTCTTGAGTTCGGGATCGTTTTCATAGATTGTCTTGAGAAAGACGGGTGCCAGGGCCGTCTCCCAGTCGTTGCAGTGGAGGACGTCGGGGACGAAACCGGTGACCTTGATGGTTTCCAGGATGCTCTTGGCGAAAAAGATGAACCGTTCGGCATTGTCGAGGTAGTCGCCGTCAGGCGTGCTATAGAGGTAATCGCGATAATAATATTCGTCTTTTTCTACAAGGTAGGCCGTTATTCCGTCATATTCGGTCTCGACGATCTCCGCGTCAACGAAAGACTGGGACACCTGGCAGGCTATCCTGTGATTCGAGTATTTCATGGGGAAACCAAGTTCCTCTATGCCCTTGTGCTTGGGAAGGATGACGCGGACATCCACTCCCAGTGCCCTCAGGGCTTTCGGCAGTGCGCCCGTGACATCGGCAAGGCCGCCCGTCTTCACGAAGGGAAATATCTCGGGAGAAGCGATCAATATCTTCATTGTACCCCCTTATATCTGCGTTTCTTTGAGGTAAGTCGTGGCTTCTTCGGGAGGCGTGGGATTGATATAGAATCCGGTACCCCATTCGAAGCCGGCCATTTTCGTAAGGCGTGGGATAATTTCAATATGCCAGTGATAGTGCTCCATGCCGACACTCATGGCGGGAGCGCTGTGAACGATATAATTGTAGGGCGGGGCGTTGAGTACCTTGACGTATTTTTTCAGAATGGTCGAAAGGGTTTCGGCCAGCGAATAGTAGTTGTCGGCCGGGTCATGCTCGGAAAAAACCGCGCCGTGTTGCTTCGGGAGGATCCATGTCTCGAAGGGAAAACGCGATGCATAGGGCGATATGGCGATGTAGCGGCTGTTTTCATAGACTATGCGTGTATTTTCCTCTTTTTCCTGGGCTATGATGTCGCAGAAGATACATCGCTCCTTGAACTTGTGGTAGGTAAGTCCCCCGCCTATCTCTTCCGAGACCCGCCTCGGAACGATCGGGAGCGCAATGAGCTGCGAATGGGCATGATCGAGGGATGCTCCGGCTACCGACCCGTTGTTCTTAAAGACCATGATGTATTTGAATCGTGTGTCTCTCATCAGGTCCCGTATCCGCTCCCGGTATGCGACGAATACGTTCTGTATCCTGTTGACGGGCATATCCGACAGGGTTTCGCCGTGGTTGGGCGTCTCCACGATGACCTCATGGGCCCCGATCCCGTTCATTTTATCGTAGATGCCGAGCCCTTCACGGTCGAGCGTGCCTTCAATTCTCAGGGCCGGGAACTTGTTAGGGACCACTCTCAGGGACCAATCCGGGGACCCCGGCGTCGAACCGGGGGGCCGAACCACGTAAACCTCCGGCGGGGTCATATTCTCATTGCCCGGACACAGCGGACAAACCGCAACCTTGCTGGGGGGCGCTTCCTCAACAAAGAAAACGGGTCTTTTCCCCCTTTCCGTAGAAATAATAACCCATCTGTCGATGATAGGATCTTTTCTTAATTCAGGCATACATTACTCCGGCTCTTCGTTTTTTGACACGGCTGTTGTTGCATGATAAGAAAGAATCCAGTGATACCGCTAAAGGACAATATCCCAACACGCACCTTTCCCATTATAACAGTGGGTCTGGTCTTTGTAAATATCGTTATTTTCGTGTGGCAAAACGTAGTCCTCCATGCCTCCGCAGGGGCAACGCTTTACACCTACTACGGTCTCGTGCCCAGGGAATTTATCGCTTCCGTCGTTACGAGGCACGATCTGCTGCCCTACAACATAATGACTATCTTCACCTCCATGTTTCTCCATGGCGGCATCCTTCATGTCGCAGGGAATATGCTTTACCTCTGGATATTCGGGAATAACATCGAAGACAGGCTCGGCCATGTGGGCTTCTTCTTCTTTTACCTGCTTTCCGGCATGTTTGCCGCCGCTTTCCAGCTCTTCTACGACCCCTCGTCGGAGATCCCCATGATTGGAGCAAGCGGGGCCGTCTCAGGGATACTGGGCGCCTATCTTGTCATCTACCCCCATGCACGGATAAAAACGCTCATTATAATACTGATCCTCATCAAGATCGTCGATATTCCCGCCGTTTTGCTCCTTACCATCTGGTTCTTCATGCAATTCCTCTACTCCAGTGTGGACGGTATCGCCTGGTATGCCCATGTCGGGGGGTTCATTTTCGGCCTGATCTTCGCCCTTCTTTTCATAAGGACCCGCAAGCACACGGGCGGGTCCGTAAAGGCCTGATCGATGAAAACGCCTACCGCCCTTGCAATCAATCCTTACATATACGACTTCGCCGCATATAACTTCTGGTCGAGCCCTCTCGGACTGCTCTATGTCTCCGGCATTCTCAGGCAGAATGGCTTTCACGTGGACCTGGCCGACTGCATGTCGGTCAGGGAAGACAAGCGCAAAGCCGACGGCCGGGGCCCTTACCTCAAGGAGAAAGTTCCCAAACCGGAAGCGCTCGAAGGCGTCCCGAAAACCATGAGAAGATACGGGATGGCGCCCGGGGAACTGTGCGCCTCCCTCAAGAGGCTCGAATCGCCCGATATCGTCCTTATCACCTCCATTATGACCTATTGGTATGCCGGGGCAGCCGAGGTGGTAGAGCTCGTGCGCCGGATCCACCCCCGGTCGAAGATAGTTGTGGGCGGGATATATCCGACACTCTGTCACGAACAGGCCCTCGCAAATTTTGCCGGGGCCGATCTGGTTGTCAGGTCCGACGAGACGGGGTCATTCTACCGCTTTATCGAAGAAACGACGGGCGCGAAGCTTTCTTTCACGCCGGTTATGGACAACCTCGATATTCTCCCCTATCCGGCCTACGACCTCTACGGGCAGATACCCTTCGTTCCCCTCCTGACATCCCTGGGTTGCGCGTTTCGCTGCACCTATTGCGCCACCTCCTATATGTACCCCCGGATGATACGGCGCAGCGTCGATTCCGTCGTGAAAGAGATATGCCACTGGCGCGAGCAGGGCGTTCAGCGATTCGTCATTTATGACGACAGTTTCCTTTTCAGAAGCGAGGATTTCGCCAAACCCCTTCTGAAAAGGATCGCATCCCTTCCCTTCGCCGTCGACATCTACAACCCCAACGCCGTTAATGCCGCCTTTGTGGATGACGAGCTGGCGGATCTGCTTGTGCGTTCGGGTTTCCGGGAGGTTCGGATCGGTCTCGAATCGGTCAATCCCGCCGTTCAGGCAGACACCGGCGGTAAAGTAACGGCATTGGTATTCGAAAAAGCGGTTGAGGCCCTGAAGCGGGCCGGATATGGAAGGGACGAGCTTGCCGTTTACATCCTGGCCGGATTGCCGCGACAGCCCTGGCGGGAGGTAAAAGAGGCCATCGATTACTTAAGGGCCCTCGAGGTCACACCCTACCTGGCAGAATACACACCCATACCCCACACCCCGATGTTCGAAGCATTCAAGGATTCCGCAAGGTTCCCCGTTGCCGACGATGCGATCTACCAGAACAACGCCCTCTTCCCCTATGCCTGGAAAGGCTTCACCGAAGACGACCTGAATTTCTTGAAGAGGTATGTGAAAGAGGAGTAATGGGTGATAGGTAATGGGTTATGGGCAAAAGACAGTTGCGGACAATGTATCTGTAGCGGCGATCTCCGCAAACGTTTAGTTTTTCCCGTTACCTATTACCCATCACCCATTACCCGTCCTTAGGACAAGTATTTATGCAGCTTCTGATAGCTGGGGAAATCTCCGTCTACAAAGTCCGCCCCGAGCTCCTTCGTCGTTTCGCCACCCTCGATAATCCTCTTGATCGTGCACCTCATCTTGACAGGTGTCTTTTCGTTCGGAATGGTGAAGATCGTATCGAACTCGCCATCGTTTGCTGCCTCATACTCCTGCGGGATGGAGATCTTCAGCCCCCCCAGCGAAATGTCGATAACGATGCCCGTCTGCAGGGTGGAATCCTTGGCTTCGCGCTTGTACACGAAGGCGGGCAGCGAGACCTCTTTCCTGCCGTAGCGCCGCCGCTCCTTCTTGCCGCTCTTGAGTTCAACCTTGTCCTTGACCTGCCCATGAAGGATGTTCTCTATGATCGACGAAAGAGACCGTCTTTCTACTTCGGCTATCTTTTCCAGCGTCTGCTTTAACTCCTCGTTGGTCCGAAAACATATTGTGACATCTTTTTTCATTACCAGCCCCCTTATGCTGCACTGTCTGTCGCAAACACTCGCCAGTGGCTTGCGATACATCAGTATAACATAACATCGGCGGGTTGAAAAGGTGAACTCCCGGTGCATCACTTCCTAATACCGTATCCAGTGCGGCAAAGCGCTTATTGCGACACGCCGGCGGGTGCGCCGATTTCCCGGGTTGGAGGGATGAAAATCGGGTGTTGTGCGGACGTCAGGCCGCCGGGATTATCTTCGGAACCGCGGAAAGGGTTACTTATCAAAAATGATTGTGGTAGAATAACAGGCGGGTCGTCTCCCGGCACGTAAGCAGGGCAATACGTCAAAGGCCCCGGGGCGCACCATCGGAGACACCATGCGAGTGGGGCACGTGTCAGCATGGAGGCGCAAGACTCCCGCATGTCCGGCGGCAGACTATTTGCCGCCACCGGGCAGGCCTTCGGATTCATTGTTCGGGATATCCCACAGGGAGGGATAAGTCATGAAGATCTTTGTCACAGGCGGTGCCGGTTATATTGGAAGTCACATCGTAAAGCTCCTGGGTCGACAGGGCCATAACGTCCTTGTTTACGACAACCTCTCCACGGGCCATGAGTGGGCTGTGCTGTCGGGAAGGCTCGTCACGGGCGATCTCGGGGACAGACCGCTTCTTAAGGACACGCTCAGGGAGTACGGGCCGGACGCGGTCATGCATTTCGCGGCATCCATTCAGGTAGAGGAGTCGGTCCGGGAACCCCTTATGTACTACCGAAACAACGTCATAAACAGCATGAATCTCCTTGAGGCGGTCACCGAACTGGGGATCGGATATTTCATCTATTCGTCGACGGCCGCCACGTACGGGGTGCCCGAGACAAGCCCCGTCGACGAGAACACGCCGCTGTCTCCCATAAACCCCTATGGAATGACAAAGGTCATGGTGGAAAGGGTGCTTCAGGACCTATCCGCCGCACGGGGCCTCAATTATATTGCTCTGCGCTACTTCAACGTGGCCGGCGCCGATCGGGAGGGACAGATAGGGCAGGCATACCGGGAGGCCTCGCACCTCATCACCCGGGCGCTCAAGACCGCCCGGGGAGAGCTCGAAAAGCTCCGCGTCTTCGGAACCGATTATCCAACCGCTGACGGTACATGCGTTAGGGACTACATTCACGTGGAAGACCTTGCAGCCGCACATCTTCTTGCTCTTATGTATCTCAGGGAAAAGGGCGGCTCCGATGTGATGAACTGCGGCTACGGTCATGGCTTTTCCGTTCTCGACGTTATCAACGTGGCCAAAAAGGTGACGGGTGTGGATTTCCCCGTCGAGCTGGCGGGCCGAAGGCCCGGAGACCCGCCCGAACTCGTCGCCGACAGCTCCAGGCTCAAGAGCCTCACGGGATGGGCGCCGCTTTACGACGACCTTTCGTTTATCATCGATACCGCATGGAAGTGGGAGCAGAAGATAGCGGCGAGGCAGGATTAAAGGATCGTCGATGAGGACCTTTGCGGCGGCCATTCTCGTACTTCTCACGTTTGCCGGTCTTGTTGTCTATGCGCCCAACTTCCTCTTGTATTCCGACCCTCCCCGGAAGGCTCAGGCGGTAGTGCTTTTCCTGGGGATTGAATACAAGGAGCGCCGGGCGGAAGCCCTCCGGCTGATCACCGAGGGGTATGCCGCCTATCTTGTCATCCCCGCGTACGGCAAGGTGGCACAGGCGCCAAATCATGCCGAGGCCTCGCGCAATGCCGTCGCCTCGCGTCCCCCCGGCTATCCCATCGTCTACGAGGATACGCATGTCGAGATCCTCGAAGCAAGGAAGCTGATGGATAAAGAGGGTCTGACGTCCGCCATATTCGTCAGTTCGCCCTACCACATGAGGCGGATCAAATTGATCACCGACAGGGTAATACCCGGCAAGACATATCAGACAACCTTTGTTCCCACGCGTTTTGAAAAGCAAAATGACGGATTGTGGTTCCTCAACGAATCGCAAATAAGGAAGGTAACCAGCGAGTACGGCAAAATCGCATGGTTCTTTTTGTACAGGTGGTTGAAATAGGGCAATCCGGGGAATTACAGATGCCTGGTGCTCCGGGGAGAATCGCATGGTTTTGGCTCCCGCGGCTTCCGTGGCGGACTGACCACGGCGGAGGCCGGAATCCGACTAACCACGCAGGGCAAGGGCGCGTGGATCCCGACCTCCGTCGGGGTAATTATGGAGCACTTGTAGTGAGGTCTTCGTGCTGCCAGGCGGACATGCTGCACCCAATGCCGGCTTTCCCGGCTGAATGGAGCTTCCTACCCCCTTCTCCCCGCAGCATCATCGTCTGGCCAACCGTCATCCGCACTACAAGCAACCCCGTTTTATTCCTTGACTCTCTATCTTTCAGGCTTGTGAACTGCCTTACCGTATATCCCATCCCGTGACATAGAACGGTCCCGAATTACCATCAGGAACCGGGTGTTGCCTCAACTCGCGTGCTCTGGCCCAGAGCATTCCCGCTCCCACAACCCCAAGGGCCAGTATGATCTCGGCGCTGTAACGCACGGCCGCCCCCGGCTGGTGTATGAGTTTGAGCGTAAGGGGATCGGCCAGAATCATTTCCGCCGCAACCTTGCCGAGGATGGCGGAGCCGATATAAATAATGAAGGGAAAGCGCCCCATGAGACGGGAGATTATGCCGCTGCCGAATGCCACGATGGGAATGCTGAGCCCCAGACCCAGGAAGAGAAGGGCCGGATTGCCTCTGCTGGCACCCGCGACCGCCAGAACATTGTCGACGCTCATCACGAGATCGGCGAGAAGAATCACCCCGATCACCTTTAAGAGGCCTCCCGAGGTTTCCTTTCCTTCCGGTTCCGCGTCTTTATCGAGAAGGAGTTTCACGGCAATACAGAGTATGAGCAGCCCTCCGCAAAGCTTCATATAGGGGACGTTGAGAAGTATTGCCGCGAAATAGGTGAGTATGATTCTCAGGAAGATCGCGGCCATGGTCCCAAAAACAATTCCCTGAACCCTTCTGGCCGGGGGAAGAGACCGGGCCGCCAGAGCTATGACAACCGCATTGTCCCCGGAGAGCACGATATTAGCGACCATTACCGTCACAAAATCGACAAGAAAGCCTCCTGCCATGTAGGCGTTTATTAAGTCCATGGCGCTCGTTATCTGAGCGGTGCTTATCAGGTCGGTCATAATGTGCTGCCTCCTCCTCTGGTGCTAACAAAAGATAGTATATCCGGACCCGCCGTACGGGGGTATCGGGGTTTCCCTGAATTTAGGGGGTTTTTTTCCTGAGAAATGTCGTGAACTGAGCGCGCGAGGTGGTCGGTGAGGGCCTAAAGAGAGGTCAGGCCTTCCCGTATAGCATATTTTGTCAACTCGGCTACGGTCCGTATCTCGAGCTTGTCCATTATCTGCTGCCTGTGTGTCTCTACCGTCTTTACGCTGAGATTCAGCGTTGAAGCGATCTGCTTCGTGCTTTTTCCCTCGGCAAGGTGCTGGAGCACCTCTCTCTCGCGCACCGTCAGGATGGTGAAGACGTTGGGTTCGTTCCTGGGAAGATTGTAGAGATATTCTTTCACTATGATATCGGTGATCCTGGGGCTCAGGTACGGTTGGCCGTCCATCACCGTATGGACGGCGCTGACGAGCTCTTCGAAGGCGCTGTCCTTAAGGAGATATCCCGACGCCCCTGCCTTCAGCATTTCGAGGACGAATCTCCTGTCGGAGTGCATCGACAGGGCGACGATTTTCACGTCCTTGTTTTCCGAGACGATCTGGCGCGTGGCATCGATGCCGTTCATTTCCGGCATCCCTATATCCATGATGATGATATGCGGCAGCAGCTTCCGGGCGAGTTTTGTCGCCGTCAGCCCGTCCTGGGCTTCTGCGGCCACTTCCATGTCGGGCTGCTTGTCGATGAGGGCCTTCAGGCCTTCCCGCATGATCTTATGGTCATCTGCCACGACTATCCTGATCTTCATGTGTAACCCCTATTTCTCGTTCCGCCTGAGGGGGGCCACGAGTATTATCCTTGCCCCTCTTCCGACCTGTGAACGGACGTCCATGTGACCGCCGAGCGAGTGGAGGCGCTCGCGAATGCTGAACAAACCGAACCCCCGGGCCTCCGCGATATGGTAGCTGCGCTTCGAGGCGTTGAAGCCAGACCCGTCATCGGCCACATGGATGGAGATGTTTTCGTCAACCCGCCTTACCGTTACCTTTGCGCGGGTGGCCCCGGCGTGCTTGACGACATTGACGAGAAGTTCGCGCACCGCCGTGAAGAGAAGCACCCGTATCTCATCACTGATCGGCTTGGGCAACCCGTCGTTTTCAAACACCCGCCGGCTGGCGTTCTGCTCTTGCACCTGCTCCGTAAGCCATTCCAAAGCGGCTTCAAGCCCCAGGTCATAGAGAATGGGCGGACTCAGTTCGAATGTGAGGGAACGGCCGAATTGGATGGCCTGGCCGATATGGTTGCGGATCTCGTCAATCTCTTTTTCAATTATTTCATCCTTAACCACGCTCTCGATCCATCCGAGTCTCATTTTAGCGGTTGCAAGCAGCTGCCCGATATGATCGTGAAGCAGGTTGGATATCCTTCGCCGCTCGCGCTCCTCCGCCAGGGAGAGCTCCGATGCAAGCGACCTGAGCTGCGTCTGGTACTGGTCTATTCGTGCCTCCGCCTGCTTGCGCTCGCTGATGTCTTCAACGGTCCCTTCGTAGTAAAGGGTTCTTCCTTCACCGTTGCGTATCGCCCTGGCGTTCTCCATCACGTACATGCTCGACTTGTTTGGTAGCTTCCATCTTGCTTCGAACCCCCTGACGCGCCCCTCTCTTTCAAGCCGGTCCTTGATTTTCTTGCCGAGGTATGTGGGCTCGCAACTTTTTCTGACGGACTTGACGGCGGCAAATTCATCGAACGAGGAGTAGCCCATCATGCGGATCAGGGTGGGATTGGCCATAAGGATCTTTCCCCGAGGATCCGTCCGGTAAATGCCTATCGGAGAGTTTTCAAAAAGATTCTTGTACCGCTCGGCCCCTCGCCTGAGCATCTCTTCGACCTGCTGTCGTCTTTTCAGTTCCTGAACGAGGCGGGCATTGGCTTCCGTGAGTTCGCTGGTGCGTTCGACCACCCTGCGCTCCAGCTCCTCGTTCGATTTCTGCAGCACTGTCGCGGCCAGCTTGCGCTCCGTGATATCGTTGTCTATCTGCAGCACCGCCGCGGGTTTGCCCTTTTTATCGGCCCTGAGTTTCCATTTGCTTTCCACAACGATCTGGCGGCCGCTTTTCGTGTGGTGAATCAGTTCTCCTTCCCATTTTCCTTCCGCAAGAAGGTGTTTCCGGATTGTCGCCAGCGGCTCCGGGTAGCGGGTCTTGAGAAGACGGGAAAGACTCTTTGCCCGGGCCTCATCGAAGGAAAAGCCGAAGCGGGCCGCGGCTCCCCTGTTCCAGAACACGACATGGTTCTTCATATCGCGGACGATTATCGCGTCCTCTGCGATATCGATGATCTCCGCCTGGTCCCGAAGCATGCTTGCCTGGCGCTCGAGCTCATGCTGCGCCTTCAATCTTTCCGTCACATCACGGACGTTTACCATAATGAATTGCTGACTTCTGTAGTTTATGAGCGCAGAGGTGATCTCCACATCGGTCAGCGTGCCGTCTTTTCTCCTGTACTGACGAAGACCTGAAACGGGCTCGCTGTTCCGAAGAACGCCGCGGACATTGGCCATGATATCCTTCTTCTTCATGGTCACGATGTCCGGGAGGGTCAAGCGGGTAATCTCCTCTTCCCTGTATCCCGTGATTTTCAGAAAACTGGTGTTCGCTTCCAGGATGTTCAGGGTCCGCGGATTGAAGAGGAACACTCCGTCAGATGAATGGCTGACCAGAAGCCGGTAGCGGGCTTCGCTGTCCTCAAGGGCTTTCTCCACGGCCTGAAATTCGCCGAGGGAGGCTTCCAGTTTGGCTGCAGCTTTTCTAATGGCCTCGACCCGTCCGGTGATACCCGTTGTTCCCGTTATTTTGTTATGAGTTACCGTCTTCGAATTCTTCACCCTCACCAGCACCTGACCAATGTCGACCATTCATGTACCGAACGCCAGGTTCCGGGTCCCGTGCCCGCAGGAAGGAACCGAACTCCTCACGCGGGGTCCATTGTCATCGTAAGGTCTCTATGCCCCGGTTTTCAGCCCGCGACCGCTTTCCGGAGTTTCACGTGAAACGTCACGCCTTCTGTTTCAATGCCTGCGCCAGGCTTGCCACTCTCTTTCCCAGCTTCCGGGCGTTGTCCACCGTCTTATCGTCGGGCGCTCCCGTACAGGATACGCCATAGTGGCCGGTTGCATCAAGAGGATCCCCGACGACGATCATCCCATAGACGAGCAGCGCCTGGATAATCGATATCATGGTGGTTTCCTTGCCGCCCGAGGCGTCTCCCGATGTAGCAAACGCCGCGCCTATCTTGTCGCCCATTTTCTTTCTCACGGGGACAAATTTATCGAAGACCGCCTTCAGCTCGGCAGCCATGGTACCGAAATAGACCGGCGAACCGGCTATGATCCCGTCGGCCCGCAGAAAGTCCTCTTTCAGAACCGCCGTCGTGTCCTTCATGACGCATGTGACGCCGCTTACCGACTCGACGCCCGCGCCGATAGCCTCGGCCAGTTTTTTCGTGTTTCCCGATCGCGAATGATACAGTACCAGAATCTCCATAAAACCTCCTTGGAAGCATAAAGACCACGGACCTAATTTAACGAGCGAAGAGGATTTTATAAGTCCTATACGACCTATAAGACTTATAAAATCCCTTAAAGGCTATCGTGCCGATCCCTCTTGCCTCTCACTCATTACTCATTACCTCTTACCCGCCTTCTCATAACGAGGAATCCTTCCCCGTGGGCACCGTCTCAGGACATGTCGAAGGCGCTCTTCAGCCTCATCGTCGTTCGCTCACCCTCCCAGTAATATCTTTCAGCGTGCGGGTCCGCCTCTTTACCCGGGCCGAATCTCCGGATTGTCTCCTCTTTCATGAGAAGATACTGCAGAAGCGAATTCACCCTGAGGGTAACCACGCCGAGCTGACCATTGGTGAAGCCGTACTCGACGGCGGTTAGCCGCGCCTTGCCGAAAGTCAGATCGTCGCTGTTGCGCCGGTATAACTCTGTGTCGGGCTCATCGTTCTGTCTGCCGACATATTCCATCGAGCTCACGCGATCAAGGGGGGTTCCCCATGGTATGCCGTTATAACCGTCCGGTTCGCCCTGGAAGGCGTGCGCGCTGCCAGCACCCGCAAAAACGGCCGCCGCTATGACAAAGCCAAGACATATTACCGCGAGTCGAGGGTTCATTCAGCCTCCTCCTCCACAACCACACAGATCTCGGGACAATTCCGGTACTGTTCCGCAAAATCTATCCCGTAGCCTACCACAAAGCCGTCATCTATGGTAAAACCCACGTAATCGCCCTCTATCTCCACTTCCCGCCGGCCTCTCTTGTCTATGAGGGCACAGATCTTGAGAGACTTCGGATTGCGCCTCTCGAGCATTTCCCTTATGCGTGTCAGGGTAAGCCCGGAATCGATTATGTCCTCGACGATGACGACATTCTTCTCCTCTATATCCTCCTCCAGATCCTTGAGCACATTTACGGTGCCTTTCGTTTTCATGGCATTCCCATATGATGAAACCCGCATGAAGTCGATCCTGGAGGGGTTCTTTATGTTACGGACAAGGTCGGACGTGAACATGAAAGAACCTTTCAGAAGACACACGAATATGATCTCCTCGTCCTTGAAGTCCTTTTCGATCGTTTCCGCAAGGCTTTTTACCGTTTTCGCAATATCCTGTTTTGAAAAGAGCCGTTTCAGCATCTGTCGTCCTTTCGGCGGCCGTAGACTAGAGCGTGTGGTCGAGGACCACGATCTCTCTCTGGGACGGAAGCGTGGCCTTTGAAAACTCCACCTCTGTCTTTCCCGTGTTCCGCACGCCTGTTTTTCCCTTTGTGAATTCTTCGACGGGGGTAATCGGGAAATCACATTTATCGGTTTTGAAATGCATTGGTATGGTGACGAGGGGCTTTATATCCTCAACGACGCTGGCCGCCTCCTGTGCGTCTATCGTGTAGAGACCGCCGACAGGGATGAGCAATATATCGATCCTGCCCAGCTCCTTCAGCGCCGCGGCATCAAGAGCATGCCCGAGATCGCCAGCGTGGGCCAGCCTCATGTCGTCGGCCTCTATGACAAATATCAGGTTTCTGCCCCGCTCGCTCCCCCGGGAGGTGTCGTGGAATGTCGCCGCGGTACGTATCGTCACCCCTTTTTCCTGGTAGACACCTTCTTTATTTATGAAGATGAACTCTCCTCGTATGTCCTTCGTATAATTGTGGTCATCGTGGTCGTGGCTTGAAAGCACGATGTCCGCCTCCTCGGTGATCCTCCCGTAGGAAAGGGCCCCCCCGAATGCGCCGGACTGGTACGGGTCGGTTATGATTCTGACGCCCGTGGCCGTTGTGATAAGAAAGGCTGAATGCCCGTACCATTTTACCTTCATCCGTGTCCTCCTTTTTTCCCTTGATATTACAACTACATTGCCCTACTGTCAAGAAGGCATGGGCCATAGCGGGGCCTGTGACGGTAATTTCCCGCAATGTACCCCGTCGGTCCGTCAGCCGGCAGCATCCACCAGGCCCGGTAGGTCGCAGGTTTTACTGGGCCTATCGGGCTGTAGCACTTAAGCCGCGGCGAAAAGCCCTCCATGTTGTTTTTTCACCCTCTATCGTGTATCATCGTGTATCGGCATCATACGCCATCGAACCGGAGAGAAAAATGGGCCCCAGGGAAATTCACAACGGCATTTATCTCATTGGCAGCTCCGATATTACGGATTCAAGGGATTGCTGCGTCTATCTTCTCGACCTGGGGGAACTCGTCCTCGTCGATGCCGGGGCGGGCGCCAGCGTTCCTTCGCTGATCCGGAATATCGAGAAGCTGGGATTTGACCCCGCCCGGCTATCCACAATCGTCCTGACACACTGTCATATCGATCACGTCGGGGGCGCCGCCGAGCTTCAGGCGCGCTCGGGCGCGAGAATCGTCATGCACGAACTTGACGCCGTGCCTGTTGAAGAAGGCGACCAAAGGATGACAGCGGCCGGCTGGTACGGGGTCGTGTTTGAGCCCCTTGCCGTTAGCCTTAAGTTCTCCGGCGCCAGAGAGGTGCTTTCCATGGGCGCCCGGGACATGGTCCTTCTCCATACCCCCGGCCACACGCCGGGATCCATTTCCGCTTATATCGATAAGGACGGCAAGCGCGTACTCTTCGGCCAGGACATACACGGACCTTTCCTCGCCGATTTCGGTGCCAGCATGACCGACTGGCAGTCCTCCATGGAAAAGCTCCTCGCTCTCAACGCGGATATCCTCTGCGAAGGCCATTTCGGCATCTATCAGCCCAACAAGAAGGTTACGGCCTATATAGAGCGCTATCTTGACGAGTACGGGGAGTAGAGAAGAAAAGCTATGGGTTATGAATTGTTCGATAATCGGACAGGCGGTGCGGGGTGAGGACGGCCGGAAATATCTCGTCGTTCCAGGGTAAGGCGCCCGACATCCATGAAAGCGCATTTATCGATCCTTCCGCCCGGGTGATCGGGGACGTCCGTGTCGAAGAGGGGGTAAGCGTATGGCCCATGGCCGTTCTGAGAGCTGACGATTCTCCCACGCTCATCAGAAGGCGCTCCGCCGTCCTTGACCAGTGCCTGATAGAGTCGCCCGAAGGCTCCCCGGCTACGGTTGGCGAGCTCTCCATCATCAGTCACGGGGCCATCATTCACGGCGCGGTTGTCGGCCCTGGTGTCCTCGTCGGCGTTGGCGCCATCGTCCTTGACCATGCCATCGTAGGTGCGGGTTCCATCATAGCCGCCGGCGCCATCGTGACCCCGCGGACGGTCATACCGCCTAACTCGCTGGTTATTGGCTCCCCGGGGAGGATCGTTCGCGAGACCACGCCCGAGGACCGCGAAGGGGTTCGAAGACAGGCTCATGGGCTTTTCACGAAATCCAGGCTCTATTTGAAGGATTCGTCCCCGCCTTAACGACCCGGCCCCCTTAAGCACAAGGAGCAAGAACCTTCCAGACAAACCCTTCACTTCCTGTCAAACTGGCGTTAAGAGACAAGAATACGGGACAATGTAAGGATTGACATGAAGGAACCAGCGGGTAACACCGATTTCGTCAGATTTCAGCGTGCCGCAGACCTCGACGACCTTGAATTTCTCCATGCCACCTTCGTCAGGCATTCCTTTCCCCGGCACACCCATGATACCTTCGCCATAGGCGTCATCGAGAACGGCGTACAGGCAACATATTATAAAGGTTCCACCCATATCGCCACCTGCCGCGACATATGCCTTGTAAACCCCGGCGAGGTCCATACGGGATTCTCCCCGGTAGCAACGGGTTGGACATACCGGGTCTTCTATCCCGATCCCGGGCTCCTCGGCAGGGTCGCGGCACAGGTCCTGCCTCGCGCCGGCGAACTCCCCCATTTTTCTTCCCCCGTCATCAGGGACGCGGCCCTTGCCTTCGACATCCTTTCCTTTCTCAGGACACTCGAGTACTCGGATCTTTTCCTCGAAAGGCAGTCCCGCCTGCTAGCCGTCCTGACACACATGATATCGCGCCACGCAGACAGGAAAGCCGGCGCCCCCGCCCGACAAAACGGCCGCGGGGCGATTAAAACCTCCCTCGAATATCTCGATTCCCGCTTTACCGAGAACGTCACCCTCTCAGAGCTGTCCCGCGCGGCCGGCCTCAGCGAATTTCACCTCCTGCGGCTCTTTCGGGCAGAGGTCGGGCTTCCCCCCCACGCCTATCTCATCCAGAAGCGTATCGACCATGCGCGGCGGCTGCTCTCGGAGGGCCTGCCCATTATCGAAGTCGGCCTGGACACCGGCTTTGCCGACCAAAGTCATTTTACCAGGGCATTTACAAAGATCGTCGGCGTCACACCCGGTCGGTACCGCCGCAGCAGCAATTCCGTACAAGATAAGGCCGCCTGTTTCCGTTTAAAATAGAGGTCTGGGGATCCTTCTCCGGGCCTGGGGGGCGGCCGCAAAACCGGGCGCCGTCTTCGGGACACGAAAACACCATTCCGCCCGGAAAGGTCCATCGGATTGAGCTCGAAGAGCCTCTTCGGCCGATCCCCGGTAGTGCGCGTGCCGTCCATGACAGGCACCGCGAAAACAAATCCCGTGCACAGGGAGGACCCATCCATGATAAGACTCTGCACAGAGGACGACTTTGATGTCGTCCGGGAAATCATCAACGATGCGGCGATCGCATACAAGGGCGTCATTCCCGATGATCGCTGGCACCAGCCCTATATGACTCACGGCCAGCTCAGGGGCGAGATCGAAGACGGCGTCGTCTTCTTCGGATGCGAGGTAGATGGCACGCTCATGGCTGTCATGGGTATCCAGGACAGGGGCGATGTCTGCCTTATCCGCCATGCGTACGTACGGACCGCGCAAAGGAACCTCGGGCTGGGAACGAGGCTTCTGGCTTTCCTGGAATCGACGACCGCAAAACCCCTGCTCGTCGGGACATGGGCCGCCGCCGGATGGGCCATTGCCTTCTACGAGAAGCAGGGCTACCTGCTCCTTCCCCGGCGCCAGAAGGACCGGCTCCTCAGAACGTACTGGAAAATACCACGGCGCCAGGCAGAGACCTCCGTGGTCCTCGCGAGCCCCCGGTGGGTCGATTTGTGAAGGCCCCCGCTCAAGCCCGTTTCTTCTATGGCCACGTCCTCGCTCCGGCAGGCTTTCTCGTAATGCTCCTCATGTACGGGACGACCTACTCTTTCGGTGTCTTCCTCAAGCCATTGCTCGTGAAACCCGGCTGGCCGGGAGGGCTCCGATCACTCCCAGACCCTCGACGACCACGAGGTGGTCAGCGACGGCTATCCTGATCTGATGTTTCACGGGAAACATAGTATATTATGTGTAATATCGAGAACTTGCGAAATTGATGTGAAATTATGGCCCGTCGGATGCGGTGATTCTATCTTCTGGGGTGGACTTCTTTGTACCGCATATCCCTCTCCACGTCCCGGATCTTTCTTGCAAGGGTGTTCTTCAGGCCGGCATCCATATCGATGAACTGCACCGATGCCAGGGCAACCGATTTCCTTATCCGCTCATTTTCCGGCTCCCACACCCTGAGAACGTTCGCCTTCACCTCATAAGAGGATTCCTCCACGCACAGGGCAAGCGTCACAGGTTCGTTAATCTTGAAAGGGTATATCATTTCGTGACTGAACTTCGCCCCTCCGATTGATATGTCGATGATGCTGACACTCCTGCCCCCAAGCGATATTTCAATGCCGCAGCCTGCAGGCGGTTCAAGCCTGTAAAACATTCTCAGGTTGTATTCCTCAAAATCCCCCGCCCGCTTCAGGCACAGTGCCTGCACCTTGAGAGACGATGAGAGCTCGAAGTCCTTTATGAATTCCACCACAGTCGCCGGGAAGCCGAAGCGCCGGGGCTTGCCGCCCGACTTGTCCAGAAAGGTGACAAAAAGTTCTTTGCCCAGATGCGTCCTTGATACGGGCGGGTCTGTCTGCGCGACAATCATCCTGTCGCCCGTCATTTCGTGGATTATGGAGTTTCCGACGTCAACGGTCTCCCTCATGTGGTCTATATTGACGATAATATTGATGTTAAGCCCTGGCCTGATGTTCATCCCGTGGTGACCCGAAGAAGCAATCCCTTTCTGTCTATTCGTTTTTTTCCGCCTGAAGCCGGCCTAACGGGGATATGCCGCTATGACGAGGACAAAGGTCTCCTCATCCCTCGTGTTCTCCAGCGCATGAGGTTCACCGGCCGGTATCCAGATGGAGTCTCCCTCTCCTACCTCCCTTGTCTCGTCCCCGACCTTCATCTTTCCTCCGCCCTTGAACACCAGGTATATCTCCTCCACCGGGTCGACGTGTTCCTCGATCGTGTTCCCCGGCGGCAGGATGGCGTAAGCAAGAAACTCTATCCCGGTGAGAAACCGGCTCGTCATGATCATCCTGGCCACGGCTCCTCTATGGGCTATGTATGTTGTCGCCAAAACTTCCGGATCGCTAAAGTTTCTGACTATCATTCTGCTCCTTCCGACGTCCACTTTCGCTATTCTTATTTCTCAAGCCGTTTAGGAAAACCCCGCAGGCACATTTCCAAACCAGCGGCAAGATCCTTCCGGGCATGTGTATTCGGCCTCATGTCGCCGTCGTCCCACCGCCCTCACGGTCTTCCCGGATTTTCTCCATTATGAAGGGATATCCCTTCAAAGTCAATGTTTTTCCCTCACCTAGAAGGTCCGGTGACGTTGACACGCGACGCTCTATTCTGGTACATTTCCATAGCGCCTGCCGGCGCTTCCGGAGGTAACATATGAGGCCGACACCGTGAACATCTCCAGAAGGGCCACCGAGATATCCCCTTTCTATGTCATGGAGCTTCTCGAAAAGGCCCGTCTCATGGAGGCCCGGGGTGAACGCGTCATCCACATGGAGGTCGGCGAACCCGGTTTCGCCACGCCGGACTCCATAAAAGAGGCGGCCGTGCGGGCCCTTGCGGACGGCAAGACATTCTACACGCACAGCCTGGGAATTCCGGAACTAAGGGAAACCATCGCCCGTCATTACCGCGAAAACCACGCACTCGAAATCTCCCCCGAGCGCATCATTGTCACGAACGGGTCGTCCGGGGCCTTCATCCTTCTTTTTGCCGCCCTTCTCGAACGGGGAAGGACACTTGCCATATCGGACCCCGGCTACCCCTGCTACCGCAACATAGCAATGCTCGCGGACTCCAGCCTCTCTCCCATACCCGTATCGGAGAACACCCATTACGAGGTCGTTCCCGAGCTGCTCGACGGCCTCAGCCCGCCTGACCTCCTTGTCGTTGCCAACCCGTCGAATCCCACGGGCATCGTCTATCGCGCAGAGACGCTCAGCGCCCTCCATGGCCGACTGTCCTCTCACGGCGGCGTCCTTGTCGTCGACGAAATCTACTCCGGTCTGGTCTATGACGGGGAATTCCGTTCCAGCGCGTCTATTGCCGACGACGTCATCGTGGTAAGCGGCTTCTCCAAGGCCTTTGCCATGACGGGCTGGCGGCTCGGGTGGATGATAGTCCCCCCTGACCTCGTGCGGCCCATCCAGAAACTTGCCCAGAATCTCTTCATCGCGCCGCCCTCCATTTCGCAGTATGCGGCCCTTGGCGCCTTTGCCGGCAAAGAAAGCCTCGCCCGCATGTGCGCCCTTTACAGGGAAAGAAGGGATTTCCTCATTCCGCGCCTTTGCGCCCTCGGCTTTTCTGTTCCCGTGCGGCCCGAAGGTGCCTTCTATATCTACGCAGGCATCGACCGCTTCGGCATGGACAGCATGGTCTTTGTGCAGAGGGCCCTTTCCGAGGCAAAGGTCGCAATCACACCGGGATACGATTTCGGTGCCTTCGGCGCGGCATCTCACGTAAGGTTTTCCTACGCCGACAGGCTCGAAAACCTCGTCGAGGGCTGCGACAGGCTCGAAGGGTGGCTCAGGGAAATCGGGCAGCTCTAAACTCAGGATGCCCGCATTACGTTTTTTGGCTTTTGTGCGATATTAATCTAAAGGAGCGTCGCTTTGTCCAAGGTAACCCCCGGCAGTCTCGAACCTGGCATGAAAACCGCGAAACCCGTTGTAAATACGAGCGGGATGGTCCTTTTGGGCGAAAGCACCGAGCTGACCCCCGAACTCATCGACAGAATCAGGAACATGGACGTGGACGGCGTGTACGTCCATGGCTCCTCAAAACCCCCGGTGCCGATCGAGACCCTCCTGGCAGACCTGGACAACCGCTTTCGCCTCGTCTGCGACGCACCCTACATGGATATCATAAAGAATGCCATCCGCAAACACGTCGAGGGCCTCTATGAGTAGGATGGACGTCAGGGTTGTCCGGGAAAAGATCGAGCACATAAATGCCCTCCCCACGATTCCCAGGGTGCTTAACAAGCTTCTCGCCGTCATAGAGAATCCCAGGGTCTCTCTCAATGAAATCTCGAGCTTTATATCCGGCGATCCCGCCCTCACGACAAAGGTGCTTCGGATGGTCAATTCGCCGGTTTACGGCTTTCCTGGAAGGATCTCCTCGGTAAATCAGGCCGTCATCCTCCTGGGGCTGACGGTCGTCAAGGGTCTTCTCCTGGGTGTTTCCGTATTTGACCTTATGCAGAAGACCATGATCGGGCTATGGGAACATTCCATCGGAACCGCCATATTTTCGAGGATAATCGCGCTCAAAACGGGGCATAATGAGCCCGACGAGGTTTCGGTCAACGGCCTTCTCCACGATATCGGCAAGGTTTTTCTCGTCCTCCAGTTCCCCGACGAATACTCACGGGCGCTGACTGATTCACAGGAGGCCGGCCTCATCATCCACGCGGCCGAAAAGAACCAGTTCAATACGACCCACGCCAGTGTCGGAAGCTGGATGGCCAAAAAGTGGCGCTTTCCGACAAATTTGACCGACGTCATCGAGTATCATCACAAGCCGCACCTGACAAGGAGTACGCCTGTCGAGTCGTCTATTGTCCATGTCGCCGACATCCTCGTCCGCGCCCGAGGATACGGCTTCCCCGGCGACGGCCTGATGCCGCCTGTCCGACCCGAAGCCTGGGAGCTCCTGGGGCTCACGGAAAGAGACGTTGTCGAAATTTTCAAAGAGGCCGAGGACTCCCTGCAAATTACGGAAGACCTGACATTATGACGTCAAAAAAGACCGTTGTCGTCATATCCCAGGACGTTGTCCTTTCCGGCATCATAGACCGCATCCTGGCACGAGATTACGGGGTTTTCCTCTTCAGGAACATCCAGTCCGCCATCGACTACATTTATAACTCACCCCCGAATCTCATCATTCTCGATACCTCCGAAGAAGATATCTACTCCATGGATATCATCAACAACCTGAAAAGCGACCCTATTTTTTACCAACTCCCCGTTCTCGTCGTTATCGACGATAACCTGAGCGTACCGGTCTGGAAGAACCTCTTCGTTGAAGACTATCTGAAAAGGGCCGACATCGAACAGGAATGCCTTACCCGCGTCTCCCTCGCCGTATTGCGATCCGAGCGGATCGTCGAGGTGAACCCCCTTACCAAGCTCCCCGGAAACATTTCCATAAGCCGGCAGATCCAGGCGCGGATAGAGGCCGGGGACACCTTCGCCCTTGCCTATGCCGACCTTGACCACTTCAAGCCCTTCAACGATTATTACGGTTTCACGCGCGGGGACGAGGTCATACGCATAACCGGCAGGCTCATCCTCAACATCGTCAAGAGCGCAGAGCCGCAGAACGGCTTCGTCGGGCACATCGGCGGGGACGATTTCGTCTTCATCACGTCCGTCGACATCGTCGAAGATGCGTCGGCGCAGATCATCGATGCCTTTGACAAGATCACCCCCACCCTGTACGACAAGAAGGACAGGGACAGCGGTTTCATAGAGACCCTCGACCGCCAGGGGAACACGAGGAAATTCCCCATGACTGCACTCTCGATAGGCATCGCCACGAACAGGAACCGCTCCTTCACTCACTTCGGCGAGATGACCGAGGTGGCCTCCGAAATGAAGAAACTCGCCAAGCAATCCTGGGGAAGCTGCTACCTGTTGGATCGAAGGGCAAGTCAGGGGTAAGGGGGGAAGTTATTCTTTCCCTTGCCGAACCCGGTGACCTCGAGTAAAACTCTCTTTATAGCCGTCACCCCGGGGGTGCGTATGGCCGTTGGCCTTGTGAAGGATCTTTTATACCTTGAGCACGTCGTTGATGATTACAATCCCGAGAACCCCAACCGGCTGAGGCACATCTATTCCATGCTTCCCTCCATCGATGCCGACGACGTCCTCTATGTGACACCAAGGATGGCTACACACGAAGAGATCGCTTTTATCCATGACATCGCGTATATCGAAAGCATTGCGCGGACAAAGGGCCGGCATGCCCGCCTCGATCCCGATACGTCCGCCTCTCCCAGAACGTATGAAGCAGCGCTTCTCGCCGCCGGGGGGTGCCTGAGCCTTGCCGATTCTATTCTGTCCGGAGCGGCCTCAAGCGGCTTTGCCCTTGTGAGGCCCCCGGGGCACCACGCCGAGAGGAGCCGGGCAATGGGCTTCTGCATCTTCAACAACATTGCCGTTGCCGCGCGCTATCTCCAGCTAATCAAGGGCCTCGGCAGGATCCTCATCGTCGACTTCGACCTCCATCACGGGAACGGGACGCAGCACAGCTTCTATTCGGACCCGTCGGTGCTCTATTTCTCGACCCACCAGTTTCCCTATTATCCTGGCACGGGGTGGTACGAGGAAACGGGGAAGGGGGATGGCGCGGGGTACACGATCAATATTCCGATGACGTATGGAATGAACGACGACGACTACGTTTTTGCCTTTGAGCAGGTGCTCGTGCCCGTTGCCGATCTTTTCCGACCCGGCATGGTGCTTGTCTCGGCCGGATTCGACACCTATCATAACGACCCGCTCGGCGGCATGTCCGTTACCGAGGGCGGCTACTCGGCCATGACCGGGATCCTCCTCGGAATTGCCCGGAAATGGTGCGGCTCCATGGCGCTCTTCGCGCTGGAAGGAGGATATGACCCCTCCGGCCTCGCCAGTTCCACGAAGGCGGTCATTACCGCGATGAAGGGGCGGCCGGCCTTCGAATATGAGAGGAAGGGGGGTCCGTGCAGAGGGATTGTGGATAGTGTGAAAAGCGTAAAACGGGTCTTAAGCCCTTATTGGGGGAGCTTTTAGGGTTCGTCCTTCCAGACCATTTCTTTCAGTTCTTTTCCAACCTTGAAATAGGGAAGTCTCTTGGGTTCGACCTGAACGGTCTCGCCGCTTTTCGGATTTCTGCCCCTGTATGCCTTGTATTCCCTGAGGGTAAAACTACCAAAACCGCGGATCTCCACCCGCTCGTTATTGATGATGGCCTTCTTTATGCTGTCGATGATCGTGTCGACTGCGATCTTTGCTATCTTCTGGTTTACGTTTATATCTGTGGCGAGCTTGTTGATTATATCCATCTTGTTCATGGACATCCCTCCTTAAGTCAACTTTTTGAGATATAGTCACAGGCGTTCCTGAAAATCTTAAGCCCGTCTCCTTCGCTTTGCACGTCTTCCCGCGTCCATCGGGGATGCTGTGTGCGATGGACAAAAGCCTCGGGGTGCGGCATGAGACCGAAAACCCTTCCCGTATCGTCACAGATAGCCGCGATCGACTCGATCGATCCGTTGGGGTTGTCGGGATAGGCCATCGATACCTCCCCGCGCTCGTCGGCGTATTGCAGGACTATATTCCCCCCTTGCTTCATCGCCGAAAGGCTCTGCGTCGAATCAACGATGCATTTTCCTTCACCATGTCGGACGGGGAGATAAATTTTATCCATATCGCTCGTAAATATGCAATGGGAAAATCGATTTGTCTTCAGATAGACCCAGCGGTCCTCAAACCGTCCCAGGTCGTTCCCGGTGAGGGTTGCCGACTGTGTTCCGTACGTTTTCCCCAGCGCCGGCAGGAGCCCCGTCTTGACGAGCAGTTGAAAACCGTTGCAGATGCCGATGATGATCTTGCCATCCTCGATGAACTTTACGAGCTCGTCAAGAAAACGCCTGCCCGTCCCGGCCATTCTCTGGTATTTCCATTTTACAGCCTGTGCTTTCGCCGAGCCCAGATCGTCCCCGTCCAGGAACCCACCGGGAAAATTGATGAAGCTGTACCGGTGTATCCCTTTCGGGCGCCCAACAAACTCGTCGATATGCACAAGCTCCGGGTCGAATCCGGCACGCCGGTTGGCGTGCGCCGTTTCGTGTTCGCAATTAATCCCGTTGCCGAAAACTACAAGGCTTTTTGGTTTCTTTCGTATCATGTCGCGTAACTATGCAATCCTGCTAGAAGAAAGTTGACCCCGAAATACGTCATCACAACGCTCGCAAAACCCATGATCGACAGAATGGCGGTCTTGCGCCCCCTCCACCCCCCGGTCATGCGCAGATGAAGAACCAGGGCATAAACGATCCAGGTTATCAGCGACCATGTTTCCTTCGGGTCCCAGCTCCAATATGACCCCCATGCGTAATGGGCCCATACGGCTCCGGTTAGTATACCAGATGTCAGCATCGAAAAGCCAATAATAATGCTCCTGTAATTGATATCGTCCAATGTGTCGGCGGGCGGCACGACCTTGCCGGACCCGAAGAAGAAAAGTCCCCCGCATATGAAGGAAACGACGAATGCCGCATACGCCATAAAGCAGGTGATGACGTGGACGTGAAGCCAATTGCTCTGCAGGGCCGGTATGAGGGGCTGGATGCCCTTGTCCACTCCGGGTGCCAGGGAGGCGTACGCCATCAAGACGAGTGAAATGACAGCCGCCGCGAAGGTGATTACCGGGTAGGCAAGCCTTCTTCTCATGATTATCACCAGGACGCTTATCGACCAGGAAAAAAATATGAGGGATTCGTAATAATTCGACAGCGGCACGTGGCCTATGCCAAGGCGGTAGGATTCCACCCAGCGCATGCCGATGCCGGCCGTCTGTATGACAAAGGTCGCACAGAGACAGTACCACGCCACCGGCACGATCCCCTTCTTCTTCGTGGCAAAATAGAGGACGTGCAGGAAGAACAGGGCGAGATACAGGATGGTCGCAACCCCGAGAATCGTATGGTGTGTGATCATGCCAGGCCCTCTGCAAGTTTCTTCAATTCCTCGAGGAACCCCTCCTTGTTCCTGGGCGCGGTGCCGGCCACGATTATTCTGTCGCCTTCATCTACAACGTAGATCCTGCGGTGAAAGGTAAAAAAGGTGATATACAGCCCCAAAAGCATGAGGCCGAACCCCGTAAGCACCACGGGAACCCCCGGGTCGCGCGCCACCTCGAGGCCGGTGTAGTATTTCCCGTCGATTTTCTCGAGGGTGACCCTGGAGCCCTCAATCATGTGCGTTTTCATCTTCTCCACTTTGCTCAGGAACCAGATCGTCTTTGGCTCCTGTCCGTCCATATAAGCCACCATGACGCCGGGCCCGAAATTGTGAACCTCAGCCGCGTACCGTGCCACCATGAACGGGGCCTTGCCCGCCGAGGCAACCTCCTGCTCCCCGAGTACGATTCTCTTCCCGTCCACAACGAAGGTAAAAAGATTCGACATCCCGTAGGTGGACTGATAGAGTCTCACGCCGCCGTAAGCCAGCGGTTCGTTCACCCTGATCCTGCCTTCCTTTACTACCTTGCCGGCGGCGTCCGCAATCTCAATCTCGCTTGCGTATTCCTTGGGCTCGCCTCCCGGGTAAAAGCTCACCCGGAAATCCTTGCATCTCACCGTAAAACCAAGGGGTATCGCCGGCTGGCTACGGCTGCGCGACATGGCCCTGTTGGTTTCTTCTCCCGCGTGAAGCACGATAAAACCCTTCTGCCCGCCCAGGAGACCCATCAAGCCGCCAAGAAGGATAAGAAGGACGCTTGTATGGATGACGATAACCCCATACCTCGACAGGGATCCCTTTTCGTAGAGTATCGCCGTGTCCGATATGGGCTTCTTCCTGTATGAACCCCCCAGCCGGCGGAAGATCTCCTCCCGGCTGCCTGCCGGCACCGTGAACCCTGAACCGCCAGCCGCGAGCGCCTTGACGTCGGGCACACTCTTTTTTCCCGCGCCCTTCTCCCTCGTGAGGCGTTTTATCCTTTGAAGGGTGCACAACACCAGGTTAAGGGCGAAAACTCCCAGGAGAAAATAGAACCACGGTGAGTGGTAGGCATCGTCGAGCCCGAAGAGCTTGAGGAAATGATATGTCTTTTCGGGGTAGAGGGCGAGGTATTCCTCTTCCGTCCCGCCCTGTTTTATGACGCTTCCCAGGACGGACGTCGCGGCGATAAGCGACAGAACCACGATGGCAAGACGCACGGATGTAAGAAAACGGAAAATGGAGCCTGGCCGGACCGCCGGTTCGCTTTCCTTTCCGTTATTGCTTCTTATGGCAGTCATTACACGCGGTTGGCGCCTTTACCCCCTTCGCTGATGACTCCTTGTGACAGTCTATGCAGTTCTTGTGGTATGCGTCTTTGATCGGTATCGCACCGTTCTTCACGTTCTTGAGATCATGGCAGGGTATGCACCCCCCGGGTTCCTTGGGGTTTTTGTCCTTGTGATGACATTCAACGCACTCTATCTTTGCCTTTTCGGTATGCAGGGGATGAGAGAAGGGAACGGGAGGAAGCTTTGCCCCTTCAAGCTTGAGCATCATCGATTCCGGGGCCTTCTTCTGGGCAAAAGCTCCCGGGAGCAGAACGAGAACGCAAACCGCCAGTATTGCCAGACCGAGTGAGATTATTGTGATTTTTTTCATCCTGCGCCTCTTCCAAATGTTATCGGGTACCTCAAAATGTTATCGTAAAGGTGGCGGCAAGTCAAGGAACATGGGGGCTAGCCCCTGGTCCCCGATCTCTGATCTCCGGTCTCTTTCCTTCCATACCCCACCGCCGTCTGGTAGGCCGCCCTGTCAAAGAAGTAGACCAGCCTCTCCCCCAGCTCGAACATGCGGTAGATGTCCACCGCCTTCTCCCAGACACCGAAGGAATAGGTAAACATCCATACATGCTTCTTGAGAAGGCTCAGGGAGCTGATGGCCTCTTCAAGGGGCACCCTGCCCTCCTGGCGCTCTTTCCCGAGGCCCAGGTAGAAGGAGGTGAACTCGCCTTCGCTCTTTTCTTTCCTCAGCCAGGCACCGAACTGGCCCATGATCACCATGGCCCTGGCGCGCAGGTCTTCCCTTGCGAGACGCCTGTAGGAACGTGTCGACGGGTTGGTGGTTATGTCATCGAGCCAGAGGCCGACGATCTTTTCCGAGTTTTCCTGTACCGCGGCTGCAAGTTCATCGGAAAGCAGTGTCACGGGATAGCCGATCCTGTCCTTCACCGTGCTCTCCACGAAGGTCTCGAAGGAGTCGTGAATGCTCCAGAGGTCCTTCTTCAGCTCCACGAATTTCGCGATCGCCTTTTCCTGCGAGTCAAAGGCCAGCTTTGGCAGGTTCATCACCGGGAAATACCTCGCTTCCGACGCGTCGTCGCCGCCCACTTCGACACCGCCCGTCTTCTCCACCTCAAAGGTGACTATGAGAAGCTCCCCGTAGAGGGGGTTCACGTGGGAGCCCACGTCGAGAAGCTGCACGATCCTCCCTTCGACCCCCGCCTCCTCCCTGAGCTCCCTCAAGGCGGCGTCTTCTATGCTCTCCCCCGTCTCGGCAAAGCCGATGGGACAGCACCACATATCCTTGAAGGGCTCCTTTGCCCTGCGCACGAGGAGGATCTCCCGCCGGTGATTGGCAAGGACCACCGAGGCAACGGGCAGGGGGTTTTCGTAATAGACCGTGCCGCAGGAGGTGCACACCTGCCTGTGCTTGCCGTCCAGAAAATCCCTGCCGAGCTCTTTGCCGCAATGGGTACAAAAAACCTTCTTTTTCATTTCCCAACCACAAATATCCTGTCGTTCTTGTTGAACCTCAACTGGCCCTTCCGTTTAAGCTCTGCTACCATTTTCTCCCTGACGATGCGGGGATCGACGTCTTTTTCGATGAACTCCCTCTTGAAATCGATGTACGTGGCAAGCGATTTCTCATCATCGGGATGAAAGACGATGGCGTTGGGGTAGTCGATGTAGCTGGCCTTCGCGAAGTGCTGCCTCAGCAGCGCCTCGCCGTTCTCGGCGGAAAACCGCTCGATCACCTTTCTCAAGTTCCTGAAGTCAAAGTAGTGCTCTCCTTCTTCCAGCATGGAGGCGCTGTGGGTCAGGCAGACAAACACCCCCCCGGGCTTGAGAAGCCTCGCTATTTCGGGAATGGCTCCGGGAAAGAAATACAGGGAATAGAGGGAAACGATGAGGTCGAAATGCGCCGCGGGAAGCCCGGTCGGGGCAGGCAGAGTCATCATGCGGAACAGGGCCTCGGCGGCCCGAGCCCTCGCAGCAATCAGAAAAGGTTCTTCGTTCTCAGCGAGGCAGTCGATCCCGACAAGGAGATCTCGTCCCGCCGGCATGACCTCTTCGAACCAGCCGTATCCGCAGCCGAGATCGACGATGCTCTTCGCCCTGTCCCAAGCGATGGCGTCACGCACCACCGTCCTGATATCGTTCTTGTTTTCGGAGTGTTCCCGTATGATTGCTCCCACCTCGGCGTGGAGCCTGTGATTTGAATAGCTTCGTATAACGTGAGTCTCCTGGGTGTGCCCGGCTGTCATTGCCAACACCTACGGGGAAAGGCGGTCCGCGAGGGCCCCCTTCCCTTCCCTTAACAGCTCCACGACATCATCCGTCAGCTTTACCACCGTCGACGGCTCGCTCGTCAATATCCCCCCGTCCACGATAAGGGCCAGGCCGGCGCCGAAGGTCTTTTCAATGACCCTGGGGTCGGTCATCACATCATCTCCGGCGACCCGCGCGCTTGTATTAATGACCGGCCTGCCGCAGAGCCGGGCAATTCCGACAGGTACGGGGTGGGCCGGTATCCTGACGCCAACCTCCTTTCTGTCCGTCATAAGCAGTTTCGGTATGATCTTTCTCGCCTTGAGGACAAACGTAAAAGGTCCCGGCAGATACCACTTGACGATATCGAATGAGAAGTCCGTGAGCACCGCATAGGTACTTATGTCCTTTAAATCCCTGCAGATAATGCTGAGCGCCCTCTTCTCGTCGAGGCGCTTCATCGCGTAAAGTCTTCGTATTGATTTAATGTTGAACAGGTCGCACCCGATGCCGTAATGGGTGTCCGTGGGATAGGCGATGATGCCGCCCTCCTCGATCGTCCGCAGGATGAGCTCGGTGATCTTTTTCTTCGGCCTTTCGGGGTTCCATTCTACGATCATATCTTTCTCGCGACCAGTCGGGCTGTTGCCCTTACCTTGCCCCTGTCCCTGCGCACGCCTTCGTTGTAGTGGATGGCCTCAAACCCGGGAAAGAGGCTTAAGAGCTCGCCGTCGTCGAGAAGAAAGGCTGGATTCCTGGGCCTGTCCACCTCATTCTGCCTCTTCAGGAAGGTTTCATATATAAGTATACCACCCCTGTCCAACGTTGCCGCGATGTCGGGCGCTATCTGGCGGAGCAGGAAATAGAAAACGATGATCCCCTGAAAAGACCCGTCCTTGAAGGGCAGCCTTTCGGCATCGCCCTGCACGATATCCATGGATAGCCCTCGAGTCTCCATGGATTCCCTGGCAAGCTTCAGGGCCTCCCATGAGCGCTCGAGCCCCGTAACGTGAAGGCCCCGGGATGCAAGGTAAAGCGCGTCTCTTCCCTGTCCCATGGCGATGTCGGCGACGCACCCTCCCGCAGGAATGAGTCCGGCGTGACTTACGAGGAGTTCGTGGGGCTCGTCGGCCCCGTCGTAGTACCCGTTCTTATACCGATCGTCCCAGTCGGGCGGCTCCGAACCGCTTTTTTCCTTCTCCATCGGGCCTCATATCCTCCGAACTAGTATTATAGTCCACCGGCGGCGGTTAAGGGATAGCTTTTTTTTATTCCGGATGCTATATAAGACCCATGGCCACCAAGATAGTCTTCCTTGACTGCGATGGCACGCTCACAACGGTCAAAAGCAGCTGGGAATACCTCCACCGCCGCCTGTCCCTGTGGACGGACAACGCCGACAAATATCAGGCGCTTTTCCGGCAGGGCACGATCGACTACCATGAATTCTGCAGAAGGGATGCCCTGATGTGGAAAGGGCTTGGCATCGACAGCGTCGAGTCCGTTGTGCACGAAATACCCTATCAGCCGGGGGCTCGGGAGCTTGTCCGGTCCTTGAGGTCGGCCGGCGTGATCACCGTCATTATCTCCACGGGGCTTTCCCTGCTTGTGGATAAGGTACGGCGGGAGCTCTCCATCGACCTGTGCTTTTCCAACGATCTTATCGTCAGGGACGGCATCCTCTCGGGCGAAATATGCATAAATGTCGATTACGACATGAAGGGCGCCATAGTGCGCCAGACACTGGCGCACTATGGCCTCGCCTTTGATGAGGCCTCCGCGATCGGCGACGGTGAAGGCGACAGGGGAATGTTCGAAGAGGTCGGACTGCCCATTGGATTCAACATAAACGGCGGCTCGCCGAACTTCCCCAACCGTACTGTCTATATTGAAGAGCTGTGTGCGGCTAAATCCTTGCTGGGGGTCGTTATCTGATGAAAAAATTTGCCGGGCGCGCCGCGGTGCTTGCGTGTGTTTCCCTCGTGTTTCTCATCCCTTCCTGCGCACCGAAGAAGATTAAGATCTACGATATACCGGAAGGTGCCCGCAGCAACGTCGTTCAGATAGCGCTGGCCCAGCAGGGCAAACAGTACCGCAGCGGCAACAAGGGGCCTGATTATTTCGACTGCAGCGGCCTCATATACTTTACCTACAGGCAGGCAGGGCTTTCAGTCCCTAAAACCGCTGAGGCCCAGGGGCGTTTCGGGGCCGAGATATCGCGCGGTGCCGTCCAGCCCGGCGACCTTGTCCTTTTCAAGATCAGGAACGACGATCATATCGGCATTATGATCAATGGGACCGACTTCGTTCATGCCTCGAAATCCAGGGGCGTGGCGATAGATTCCCTCGAATCGAAGTACTGGCAAAGATATCTCGTGGGGTTCAGATCGTTGATGTAGGGACGGTTTCGGGTAGAAGAGGAGGCCGCGCTTCCGGCTGGCACCCTAGCCCCTGCTCCCAACCCCTTCTTTTTTCAGATAATCGATCAGCGGCATCTTTTTGTAGTGTTTTCCGGCGAGATAGGCGAGGACCGTTTTGAAGTCCTTTTTCCCTATAAAACCGGGAATCTGTATGATTTTCTTTCCCGTCTCGTCGAGAAGGATCGTCGTCGGATAACCCATGAGGTTGTTCTCCCTGGCGATGTGCGGCGCGGTGTCCCCGTTGACGCGAAAATATGCCACGCTCCTGCCAAGCTCTTCCCGTATCTCCTTCGTCTCCAGGACATCCCGGTCCATTCTCCGACAGTAAGCTCACGAGGGTGTGAAGAGATACACAACGGCGGGTTTCTTTTCCCTCGCGATGCGTTCCCGAATCTGCTTCATGGTCTCCTGTGCGAAGACGGTGCTGCAGCAAAAAAGGGAGAGGAAAAATGCGGTGACAATTAAGGCCCGTCCGGTTTGCATGGTCAATAGTATCAGAAAGAGAACCGTACTGCAAACGCGCCGGTAAGCCGAGCCGCCGGGGGCCCTCTTTCTCCGGAAAACAACCCGGTTCGGGATACGCCGTCTCCCGGCTAGTGAGCGAGGAGCGGCCCGGCGCACGGCGGCACGTAAAAGTTGTTGACTTGGTCAAAAATGTCCTGTAGAATTGGTTATACTTTATCCGGCACATTACCGTTGAAAGATTTCTCAGTTACATTTGAGTTAATTCCAAACCTCTGGGGTACTACTAATTTTCCACATATGTTGAAAAGTTGTTGAAAAAATCCATACCATGCCCGATATCCTTTCACAAATAAAGCCGAAAATTGCCTCGATTGTCAGCGAGGATAGCTTCAAAACCTGGATCGAGCCCTTGAGTTTCATCGACCTTCAGGATGACAATTGCCGTATCGCGGTACCGAATGCCTTTTTTCGCGATTGGGTGGCGGAGAATTTTGAATCCATCATTATAGCACTCCTCAAGGACGTTACCAAAGAAAACGTAAAGATAGAGTACGTTCTGAACAGGGATGAGAAGATGGAGGAAAAGAAGAAGGTCATTTTCCGCAAGCCCGCAAACTACAGTCAGTTCAATCCCAAATATACCTTCGAAAACTTCGTCGTCGGTACGAGCAACCAGTTTGCAAATGCCGCCTGTCTGGCGGTATCGACCAATCCGGGAAAGACCTACAATCCCCTCTTCATATACGGGGGCGTGGGTCTCGGCAAGACCCACCTGCTCAACGCCATCGGCAACTTTCTCATAAAGCACGGGACAACCAACCCCGAACGCATATGTTATATCACGGCGGAAACATTTACGAACGAGCTTATCAATTCCATACGCTACGAAAAAATGGAGGATTTCCGGAACAGATTTCGGAAGATGGACATCATCCTCATCGACGACATCCAGTTCATCGCCGGCAAAGAGAGAACCCAGGCCGAGTTCTTTCACACCTTCAACACCCTTTACGACAATATGAAACAGATCGTTGTCACGAGCGACAAATTTCCCCGGGACATCGAGAATTTTGAAGAACGTCTTAAATCACGGTTCGAATGGGGTCTTGTCGCCGATATACAATCTCCGGACATAGAAACGAAGGTCGCCATTCTCAACAAAAAGGCGGAACAGGAAAAGATCGATTTGCCTCTCGATGTAGCCTTTTTTATCGCCACGAATTCCGAGGATTCCATCCGTTCCCTCGAGGGCACCCTGATCCGGGTCGGTGCCTATGCATCTCTCAACAACAGCCCGATCACAACGGACCTCGCCAAGCGAACCATGAGCCATATTATCAAGGAAAAGAACAAGGAAATTACCATCGACATGATTCTAAAAGAAGTATGTTCCCATTTCTCCGTTACCCTCGGGGACATAAAATCCGGCAAGCGCATAAAGTCCATTATGCTGCCCCGGCAAGTTGCGATGTATCTATCGAGAAAGATG
Source organism: Deltaproteobacteria bacterium UBA5205 (assembly GCA_002412715.1). Taxonomy (GTDB): domain Bacteria; phylum Desulfobacterota; class Syntrophorhabdia; order Syntrophorhabdales; family Syntrophorhabdaceae; genus Delta-02. The sequence goes on along the minus strand of DHVP01000030.1, from coordinate 130,951 downwards.
ACCGAATCGTCGCTCGTCAGTATTGGGGAGAAGTTCGGCGGGAAGGACCACGCCACGGTAATTCATTCGATCAAGAAGATAGATGGTGAATTACATGTTAAAAAGGAGTTGAAAGGTACTGTTGAAAAGATTGTTCAGAAATTAAAGTCAACATGATTCAACAGCGGCCTTTGTTTTTTGCACAGAGTCGATATTCAGTTAATCCAGTGATGTTAGTTGGTTGCAACGTTTTCAACATTTTAACACCACTTATCTGTTATGAGGAGTTACTATATGAAAATAATATTAGATAAGAACAGAATCCTGCAGCCAATATCCAAAATTGTATCAATAACCGAGAAACGGTCCCTTATGCCCATCCTTTCCAACATCCTTATCGATTTTGGAAAGGAAAAGACCACGGTCTATTCCACAGACCTGGAAGTAAGTGCCATCACGTATATAGATTTTGTCACCGATATCGAGAAAAAGGTTGTTGTGCATGGAAGAAAGTTTCTTGAGATACTTAAGGAACTCGACAACGAAGCCATAGAGTTCGACTTTGAGGACAACGTGATGACCATCAGGCAAAAGATGACGGAGATATCTTTGAGCCTTCAGGATCCCGAAGAGTTTCCGGAAACGAAGGAGATTACAGGGAAAGAGGAGTTTACAGTCCCCGGCAGTATTCTTCTCGAGATGATAGACAAGGTGGAATTTGCGGTATCCGTCGACGAGACGCGGTACATCCTTACGGGCATGTATATGAGAGGCCATGACGGCAAGGTGGCTGTGGTGGGAACGGATGGTTTCCGGATGGCCCTTTATCAGAAGGAGATTGACGGCCTTGCCTCTTTTCAGGGTATGACGATTCCCAAGAGGTCTATAAGTGAAGTGGAAAGGGTGATCGGAGAGAACGAGGATGTCAGGATCGTGATAGACGATAAACACGTCCAGTTCAGCACGGAGAAGATGAAGATTATATCCAGGATAATTGAAGGTAATTTTCCGGACTACGAGAATGTATTGCCTTCAGGTAACACGAACATCGCGGAGGTGGACAGAGAAGCCTTATTCAAGGGACTCAAAAAGGTTTCCTCAATCATCGGCAGATCGGAACCGGTGAAGATAACCTTTGGAAATAATTCCATGACGATCGAAGCGGAATCGGACATCGGCCGGGCAAAAGAGGTCATCGCCGTAAAGTACGAGGGCGAAGAGGCCACGATGAATTTCAACGTAAAATTTCTCATTGATGTGGTAAGCCACCTCACAAGCGATGAGGTAATCATAGCGGCGCCGAAGGCCTATGGTGCCGTCTTGTTCAAGGCAAAAGACATGGAGGGCTACAAGAATATTGTAATGCCGATAAGGATATGACAAATGGGTGAATACGGAGCGGAAAGTATAAAAATACTTGGCGGCCTCGACGCCGTCAGGAAGGTCCCGTCGATGTATATCGGAAACACAAATATCGAGGGATTGCACCACCTCATCTACGAACTTGTTGACAACAGCGTTGACGAGGCACTGGAAGGATACTGCAACAGGATAGCAATTACGATCCATCGCGATAACAGCATTACCGTCGAAGACAACGGCAGGGGTATACCGGTTGCCATGCACGCCGAGGAAAATATGTCGGCCCTGGAGGTCGTTCTCACGAAGCTGCACGCAGGCGGCAAATTTGACAAGGACACCTACCGCTACTCAGCCGGCCTTCACGGTGTCGGTCTTTCGGTCGTCAACGCACTGTCGGAATACCTTGAGATAGAAGTGAAAAGGGCGGGTAATGTCTATTACCAGCGCTATGAACAGGGCAACCGGATGAACGATCTGGCCGTGATCGGAGACACGGAAAGTACCGGTACCAAGGTGAAATTCAAGGCGGATACCACCATATTTGAAACGACAGAATACAGTTATGATACCCTGGCACATCGCATGAGGGAAATCTCCTTTCTCAACAACGGCATTCACATCATCCTCAGCGATGAAAGGAAGGGCAGAAAACAGGATTTCAAGCATGAGGGCGGGATTCGTTCCTTCGTAAAGTATCTCAATGCGAGCAAGACGGTCCTTTTTGACGAGCCCATCTACGTTTCAAATTCAAGACAGTCTCTGGATCTTCTGGAAGTTGCCATTCAATATAACGACGGATATAACGAGAACATATACAGCTTTGTCAATAATGTTAACACGAAGGAAGGCGGGACACACGTAACCGGCTTCCGGGGAGCCCTTACGAGGTGTGTCAACGGGTTCATACAGGCCAACATGCAGGGCAAGATCAAGGAAAACTTGAGCGGCGATGACATTAAAGAAGGCCTCGTCGCGGTAATCAACATCAAGGTCCAGAACCCGCAGTTCGAGGGACAGACAAAAACGAAACTCGGCAATAGTGAGATAAAAGGCATTGTCGAATCCCTCTTGAATGAGAAAATAGCCGAATACCTGGAGCTCAACCCCCACATAGCCAAGGCCATCATCGGCAAGGCCATCGAGGCCCGGCGTGCGCGGGAAGCAGCAAAAAAAGCGAAAGACCTCGTGAAGAGCAAAAGTCTCATCGAGAACGGGATCCTGCCCGGAAAGCTTGCCGATTGCCAGGAAACCGATCCTGTCCAATGCGAGCTTTACATTGTTGAGGGCGATTCGGCAGGCGGCTCGGCCAAACAGGGCCGCGACCGGAAGACCCAGGCCATACTGCCCTTGAGAGGCAAAATACTGAACGTCGAAAAATCCAGGCAGGAGAAGGTGCTGACGAACCAGGAGATACGCAACATGTATCTCGCCGTCGGGATAGGCCCCGAGAGCAAAGGGCGCCTGCGCTATCACAAGGTCATCATTATGACGGATGCCGACGTGGACGGTTCACATATACGGACGCTTTTGCTTACATTTTTCTACCGTCAAATGCCGGATCTTCTCGCTGAAGGGCACCTTTTCATTGCCCAGCCGCCCCTCTACAAAATAAAGGCCGGCAGCAAGGAGTCTTATGCCAAGGACGAGGATGAATTTGAGCGCACCATAACCCAGAGAGGCATGGAAAAGACCCGCTGCGCAGTTAACGGTTCCACGCAGGAGGGCCCGGAGCTTGCCGAAAAAGTGGAAAAGATAAAGATCGTGGAAAATTATCTGCGGAACTCCCTTTTCGACGGCGTCGACCGCGAGGTGTCCATCGGCCTCATGCGTTTCGACCTGACGAAAAGAGAGGATTTTCAGAACGAGACCAAACTGGAGAAGCTCCTCGCCTACCTCGCATCCTTGGGCTTTGCCGGCAAGATGGCCAGGGACCGGGAGCACAACCTCTATTGTATCGAGGTTGAGCCCAGGAGTGGCAAGGGAAAAACGATCAGGGTGGAATACGAGATGTGCACCGCCGGAGACTACGTTGAAGCTTACAGGGCATATGTTTCCGTGAGAAACTTCTATGAGGAAGGGGTGCGCGTGACCGACGGGAACAAACCGCCACTTACCATGCATCCCGATGAATTCTTGAGATATATCCTGGATAAAGGAAAAGAAGGGATCAGCATTCAGAGATACAAAGGCCTTGGCGAGATGAACGCCGTACAACTCTGGGAAACGACGATGAATCCCGAAAAAAGAAAGCTCATGAAGGTAACTATCGAAGACGCCGTAGCCGCGGACCAGGTCTTCACGGTCCTTATGGGAAACAACATAGAGACACGCAGGAACTTTATAGAGGAAAACGCCCTGAATGTCAGAAACCTCGACATATGATAACCATCGGCATAACCGGGATCATCGGCAGCGGAAAAACGACGGCATCGACCGCCCTGAAAAATAAAGGAATTCCCGTTGTAGACCTTGACTTCCTTGCTAAGAAGGCGCTCACGCTCACAGAGGTCCACGAAGACATAGAAAGGGAATTGGGAAACGGGTTCGTGGCTGAGGGCGAAATAGTTGTCGAAAGGCTGCGGGACCTTGTTTTTGCCGACAAGGAAAAACTGCAGAAGCTTGAGGCGATAATACACCCGAGGGTGTTAGCACAGCTATGGCAGACAATAAAGGAGCTTGAGGACGCGGGTGAAAAGGCTGTTATCGTTGACGGCCCGCTCCTTTTCGAAACGGACCTTCACAAAAAGCTCGACAAGACCGTTGTCGTCACCGCTGATATGGGCATCACCCGCGAGAGGCTGAAGATAAGGGGCATGGCCCCCGACGATATAGAAAAAAGGATATCCCATCAGATTCCGCTTTGGGAAAAGGAAAAGGTAGCTGACTATGTGCTTTTCAACAATGGAACCAGAGAAGATCTCGACAGGGAAATTGAAAATCTTTTGGAAAGGATTAATGAATGGGAGGTAAGAACTCGATGCACCTCAACGACCTAAAAAGTAAAAAAATCGGTGAATTAACCCAGATCGCGCGGGACCTCAACATCGAGAATGCTTCAGGACTGAGAAAACAGGAACTGATATTCTCCATCCTGCAGGCATACGTAGATAAGAACGAAAATGTATATGGCGAAGGGGTGCTTGAGATCCTCTCGGAGGGTTTCGGGTTCTTGCGGTCGACGGACTCGAACTACCTCCCCGGTCCCGACGACATATACGTTTCACCCTCGCAGATAAAGAAGTTCGGCCTGAGGACCGGCGATACAACCTCGGGTCAGATACGGCCGCCGAAGGACAACGAGAAGTATTTCGCCCTTCTCAAGGTGGAGTCCATAAACTTCGATGATCCCAGCGTCGTCCGCGACAAGATCATCTTTGACAACCTGACTCCCATTTATCCCAACGAAAGGGCAAAACTCGAAACTGTCCATGACGGTCTTTCCACCAGGGTTATGGATCTCTTCACACCTATCGGCAAAGGGCAGCGCGGCCTCATTGTTGCCCCGCCGAGGACAGGCAAGACGATGCTTCTTCAGTCCATCGCCAACAGCCTGACGAAGAACCACAAGGAGATATATCTCATTGTCCTGCTCATTGATGAGCGGCCCGAGGAAGTGACCGACATGATGCGGTCCGTCAAGGGCGAGGTCATAAGCTCGACCTTTGACGAACCTGCCACGCGGCACGTTCAGGTGGCCGAGATCGTCATCGAAAAGGCGAAACGGCTCGTGGAACACAAGAAGGACGTCGTGATCCTTCTGGATAGCATCACGCGCCTCGCCCGTGCTTATAATACCGTGGTGCCCTCGAGCGGGAAGATACTCTCGGGAGGCATCGATGCGTCAGCCATGCAGAAGCCGAGGCGTTTCTTCGGCGCGGCGAAGAATATCGAGGAGGGAGGCAGCCTTACCATCATCGCCACCGCCCTCATCGACACGGGCAGCAGAATGGACGAGGTCATCTTCGAGGAGTTCAAGGGCACGGGCAACTGCGAGATATACCTCGACAGGAAACTGGCCGAGAAGAGGATCTTCCCCGCAATCGACATCAACAAATCGGGCACCAGGAAGGAAGAGTTGCTCCTCGGATCGAGCGATCTGCAGCGCATATGGCTCTTGAGAAAGGTGCTGCAGCCAATGAACACAGTGGAGGCTATGGAATTTCTGCTTGAAAAATTGGCCGATACGGATTGTAATAAAGACTTTCTCTATTCGATGAGCAAAGGAGGATAAGAACATGAAAAAGGGAATTCACCCTGAATTGAAAACGGCGACGGTGAAATGCGCCTGCGGCCACACCTTCGAGACCCTTTCGGTTAAGGACAAGATCAGCGTTGAAATATGTGCCAAGTGCCATCCCATCTTCACGGGCAAGGAGAAACGCCTTGATTCCGCAGGTCAGGTCGAGAAATTCGAAAGGAAATACGGAAAGAAACAGAAGTAATGTTCAACAGACTTATTGAGCTTGACAAGCGCTTCGACGACATCGAAGCGGAAATGATGAAGCCCGAAGTCCTTTCCAACATGGAGGAGTACAAGAAGCTCGCCCGGGAGCGGATGGACATCAAGGAGCTTGTCGAGGCCTATCGTGAGTGGAGGGCCGCAAAGGCCGAGCACGAGAAGACCTCGGAACTCCTGAGCCACGAATCCGACGACGAGATGAAGGCCCTTGCACGGGAAGAACTCGCCAGTCTCGAAAAAGAGATGGAGCGGATCGAAGGACTTCTCGCGGACAGTCTCCTGAAAAAGACGGAACGCCATGCAAAGAGCATGTTCCTCGAAATGCGGGCGGGCACCGGAGGGGAAGAGGCCGCGCTTTTCGCCAGGGACCTGTTCGCCTCCTATATGAAATTTGCCGAGCGGATGAAGTGGAAAACGGAGATCATGAGTTCAAGCCCTTCCGACCTGGGAGGGTTCAAGGAAGTGATCGCCGTGATTGAGGGGAAGGACGCCTTCAATATATTGCGCTACGAAAGCGGCGTACACCGTGTGCAAAGGGTTCCCGAGACGGAAGCGCAGGGCAGGATCCACACCTCGACGATCACCGTGGCAGTTCTTCCCGAACCGGAAGAACTCGAAATAAGCATCAATCCTGAAGAGGTGCGGATCGATCTTTTCCGCTCCAGCGGTCCCGGCGGGCAGCACGTCAACACGACCGATTCGGCGGTTAGGCTGACCCACATACCAACAGGCATGGTCGTCACCTGCCAGGACGAAAAGTCCCAGCACAAGAACAAGGCGAAGGCAATGCGCGTCTTGAGGGCCAGGCTCAAGGAAAAAATGGAAGGCGAGAAGGAACAGGAGATCTCCGACGAACGGCGCAAGCAGGTGGGAACCGGTGATCGCAGCGAGCGCATCAGGACCTACAATTTCCCCCAGGGACGCGTCACCGACCACAGGATCGGCCTTACCCTCTATAAGCTTCAGGACATTCTCAACGGTTACATCGAAGAGATGACCGGTCCTGTAGCCGCGCATTTCCGCTCGGAATCACTCAAGAACGGGTAAACGACATTGAGGATCAGGCAAATCATCACAAGCCAGAAGGGCCTATCCGGGACGGACGTCATCGCGGCCGTCTGCCTGGCCTGCAACCTCACACGGGAGCAGGTTTTTTGTCGTATGGACAGCGAGATCGACGAAGAAAAGCTCCGGGTGGTCCGGGGGTATCTCGATGAACGGCTTGCGGGCAAACCTCTGGCCTACATCACGGGAGTGCGGGAATTCTTTTCCGAGAGTTTTTCCGTCAACGAGGCTGTGCTCATCCCAAGACCCGAGACAGAGGTGCTCGTGGAAGAGGCCCTTGACCTCATCGGCGACAGAAAAGGTCTCACGGTCCTTGATGTCGGCTGTGGCTCCGGCGCAATCGGGATCATCATCGCCAAACATACTGACAGCAAGGTGGTAGCGGTCGACATATCGGAGGGCGCCCTGGCGGTGGCCCGCACGAACGCGGTATCGCTGGGGGTTCATGAAAAGACGCGCTTCGTCTGCAGCGATCTTCTCGGCGCCTTTGGAGACGGAACACAGTTTGATATGATCGTTGCCAACCCGCCCTATGTCGCTGCCGATGAATGGGATGAACTCATGGTGGACGTGAGGGAGTATGAGCCCCGGGCAGCCCTTAACGGCGGGGAAGGCGGCCTTGATATCTACCGCCGCCTTGTCGGTCAGGTGGCGCGCCACCTCGTTCGCGGCGGTCACGTGCTCCTTGAGATCGGCTCTTTCCGGCAGGCCCGCGAGGTGGGCGCGATGCTCGAGGCAGCGGGGCTGAAAGTCGGCGTAAGGAAAGACTACTCAGGCAGGGAAAGGGTGCTCGCGGGACATGGATAAATTCATCATCGAAGGGGGAGAGAGGCTCAAGGGAAAGGTCCGGATCAGCGGGTCGAAGAATGCCGTCCTGCCCGTTCTCGCGGCGACATTGCTCCAGAAGGGCCGTTACCGGATAGGCAACGTGCCGCGGCTCATGGATGTGGCCACGATGATGAAGCTCCTCGACCTTCTCGGTGCCAGATGCATATGGCAGGATGACCACACCATCGACATAGACACCACGAAGATGGACAATCACGTAGCCCCCTACGAGCTTGTCAAGAAGATGAGGGCGTCGGTCCTCGTCCTGGGTGCTCTCATCGGCGGTCTGAGAAAGGCGACGGTTTCCTATCCCGGGGGATGCGCCATAGGGGAGAGACCCATCGACCTCCACCTCAAGGGACTTGCCGCACTCGGTTGTGATGTGGCGATCCGGGAAGGCTATGTCGATGTAACGGCAAAGAAGCTCAGGGGCGGCCGCATCGTGTTCGATACGGTGACCGTGGGCGGGACGGAGAACCTTCTCATGGCGTCGGTCTTCGCCAGGGGTGAAACGGTTATAGAGAATGCCGCCCGTGAACCGGAGGTGGTCGATCTTGCAAGGATGCTCAAGAAAATGGGCGCCAGGATCGATGGCGAGGGGACGGCGGTGATAAGGATAACGGGTGTCAACGAGCTGACCCCCTGCAACTGGGACGTCATAGAAGACAGGATCGAAGCGGGAACGTTTCTTGCCGCCTGCGGCATGACGCGGGGAAGCATCATTCTCGAGAATTGCGTGCCCGACCACATAAAGGCGGTCATTGACAAGCTCAGAGAGACCGGCATGGAGATATCCTGCGACGGGAATACCATCAAGGCGTCGATGTCCAAGAGGCGGCCTTCCGCGGTGGACATCAGGACGGTCCCCTATCCGGGTTTTCCCACGGACATGCAGGCCCAGCTCATGGCGGCCATGACGACGTCGAAGGGCGTAAGTGCCTTAACGGAAACAATTTTTGAGAACAGGATGATGCACGCCGCCGAGTTGCGCCGGATGGGCGCCGACATCAGGGTCGTAGGTAATACGGCCATCGTCCACGGCGTGGAGTCCATATCGGGCGCAAAGGTGATGGCTACGGACTTGAGGGCAAGCGCATCCCTCATCATCGCCGGCCTGGCAGCCTATGGCAAGACCGAAGTCTCGCGCATATATCACATTGACCGGGGTTACGAGCACATTGAGGAAAAACTGAAAAACTTAGGTGCCCGGATCGAAAGGGTAAAAGATGAAAATATGGGAGCTTGACAGCGATTACGACGGCCTCATATCCTTCGTAAAGACCGGCAGGGAGGGCGCAAAGCGCGATGTCCGCCAGGCCGTCTCGCGGGTGAAAGAGGGCGTTCTATCCCGCGGCGACCGCGCACTCGTCGAATTTTCCATCGCCTGGGACCGCTGGGACAGGGATTATCCGATCAAGCTTACCCCCGGGGAGATTGACGAGGCCGCCTCCCGGGTGCCCCGAAAAGACATCGGGATCCTCAAGGGGATGATCAGGAACGTGGCCTCATACCACAAGGGACAAAAAGCACCCGGGCGTGTCTACAGGAAAAAGGGCCTTTTCGTTCGGGAAGAACCCGTGCCTGTTGAAAGCGTGATGGTTTACGTTCCCGGCGGGACGGCGACGTACCCGTCGTCGCTCATCATGGGGGCGCTGCCCGCACAGATCGCCGGCGTGAAGAATATTAACGTGGCCACACCGGCACCGGGGGGCGCGATCAACGACTATGTGGCGGCGGCGGCGAAGCTCCTCGGGATAAAGGACATTTTTCGTATCGGCGGGGCGCAGGCGGTATATGCCTTCGCCTGCGGGACGGCCACGGTTCCGAAGGTGGACATGATCGTCGGTCCGGGGAACGCCTATGTCGAAGAGGCAAAAAGGGATGTTTACGGAACCGTCGGCATCGATATGCTCGCCGGCCCCACGGAACTCGTCATCCTCTGCACGGAGGCCCATTCCCCGAAAATGGTGGCCCTTGATATGTTTTCCCAGGCCGAACACGATGAACTGGCATCGGTGGGGGTTTTTTCCTCTTCGCGAGATCACCTTGAGGACGTCCAGCACAGCATCGAAGGTCTCCTTGGCGCGACGGTGCGCAAAGAGACGATCACGAAGGCCCTGAAACACAACGGCTACCTCGTGCACTTCACAGACCTGGCCATGGCCATCGAAGCGATAAACCGGATCGCACCTGAGCACATAGAGCTCATCGGTGACGAAGACTGCGTCTCCTCGATCCTCTATCCCGGCATCATCTACGTCGGTCCCTTCACCCCCGTCGCAATGGGCGACTACTATATCGGAACGAACCACGTTCTTCCCACCGCGGGGGCGGGGCGCTTCACCGGAGGACTTTCCGTCGACCGGTTTACAAAGCGCAAGGTTGTTGTTAAAATAGACCAATCTTTCATCGAAACATACGGCGACAGGGCCGAGCGGCTCGCGAGAATAGAGGGCCTGCCCGCCCATGGCGATGCGATAAAGGCACGAAAGGAGTCCCCACAATGAAGCTGAAGATCGGTCTGCCCAAGGGCAGCCTGCAGGAATCCACATTCCGGCTTTTCAAGAATGCCGGATACACGATAAAACTCCGCGAACGTTCCTACGTTCCCGTCATGGACGACAACGAAATGGAAGGGCTCGTCATTCGGGCCCAGGAAATGGCCCGCTACGTGGAGAACGGCATCCTTGACATGGGTATAACCGGGCTCGACTGGGTCATGGAGCAGGATGCAAAGGTGGTGGAGCTCGTCCGCCTGCGCTACGGCAAGGTGGGCTTCAGGGGCGTAAAATGGGTCGTAGCCGTGCCGAACAATTCACCGATTAAGAAGGTGAAGGACTTAACCGGAAAGAAGATTGCCACCGAGCTTGTCCAGTTCACAAAACGATACCTGAAGAAGCAGGGTATAGATGCCACCGTGGAGTTTTCCTGGGGTGCCACGGAAGTGAAGGCGCCGCTTCTGGCAGACGCCATCGTCGAGGTAACGGAGACGGGGGCTTCTCTTGTGGCCAATAATCTCCGGATAGTGGAAACGATCCTCGAATCGGAAACGGTGCTCATCGCGAATAAGAACGCCTGGAAGGACCCCTGGAAGAAAAGGAAGATGGAGAACCTTATGATCCTCCTGAAGGGCGCCCTTCTGGCCGAGCAGAAGGTGGGGCTCAAAATGAACATCCCCAGGAACAAGCTCGCCAGGGTGACGGAGATCCTGCCTTCACTCCACACGCCGACGGTATCCAACCTTTCCGACGATAAATGGGTGGCCATCGAGGTCATCATCGACGAAAAGGTCGTCCGGGACATCATCCCCGATCTGAAAAGGGCCGGGGCGCAGGGGATCGTGGAATATCCCCTGAACAAGGTCATCATGTAAATGGGGGAGACCATGGCGCGATCGGCACATGTCGAAAGGAACACGAAAGAAACATCCATCTCGATATCCTGGGATCTTGACGGTACCGGAGAGTACCGGGTTGCCACGGGAATACCCTTTTTCGACCACATGCTCGACCTCTTTGCAAAGCACGGCCTTTTCGATCTGGAGGTCAGCGCGAAGGGAGATATCGACGTAGACAACCATCACACCGTCGAGGACGTGGGCATAGCGATGGGCAAGGCCTTGCGCGATGCCTTGGGCACGACGGAAGGTATAAAGCGTTACGGCAGCGCCCTCGTTCCCATGGATGAGGCGATCTGCATGACGGCCGTCGACGTCTCGGGACGCTCCGCCTTTGTCTTTAAAGGAAAACTTCAGGGCAGGACGGGCGGATTCGACGTCGACGTCGTGAAGGAATTTCTCCAGGCCTTTTCCAACGAGGCGAAGCTGACCCTTCACGTCAACATCCTTTACGGAAGCAACCTCCATCACAGGGTGGAGGCCGTCTTCAAGTCTTTCGGGAGGGCGCTCAAGGCCGCCGTGGAAAAGGACGACCGCATAAAGGGCGTGCTCAGCACGAAGGGTGTGCTCTAAAATGATCGTCGCCGTCGATTACGGAATGGGCAACCTGAAAAGCGTCCTCAATGCCTTTTCAAAACTTGGAGCGGACATTACCGTCTCCGGCGACCCCCGAAGTGTCGAAGAAGCCCGCGCGATAGTTCTGCCCGGCGTGGGCGCCTTTGGCAAGTGCATGGAGAATCTTGAGACAAGGGGCCTCGCCGCCGCCATACGCGACCACATCGCCAGGGGCAAACGCTACCTTGGTATATGTCTTGGAATGCAGATCCTTTTCGAATCGAGCGAAGAGACGCCGGGAGTCAGGGGCCTTGGCATCATCAAAGGCACGGTACCCCGTTTCACCGGGTCCGTGAAGGTTCCCCACATGGGCTGGAACAGCATCACTATCCTGAAGGAGAGCCCAATCTTCACGGGGATACAATCAGGCGATTTCTTTTATTTCGTTCACTCCTATTACTGCGCGCCCGTCAACGGGGACGTCATTGCCACGACCACGGACTACGACCGCCCCTTTGCCTCTTCCGTCGAATCGGGCACCCTCTTCGCATGCCAGTTCCACCCCGAAAAAAGTCAGAGGGTAGGACTGAAGCTGCTCAAGAATTTCCTGGAACTCACGCGGGCCGAATAAACTCACGAGAAAGAAATAGGTTGGACCTATTTCTTTCTCTTTTCCTGCCTTGTAAAAACCAAAAAAAGGGCTCCGCTGGGAGCCCTTTTTATTTCTCTATGTGACGGGTATCTAGTTTTTCTTGAGGAAATCGACGGCAAATTTCACTGCCTCGTCACCGGGGAGTCCTTTGCCCTTGAGAGTCTTGATCTGGTCGTCGAGAAGCGGACGAACGGCTTTAGCCCATTTTGCATCCTCGTCCTTGCTCAGGGCGATTACCTTGTTGCCCCTGGCTTTGGAGTATGCATAACCTTCTTTGTCGATCTCGTCCCAGACCTTACCCTGCTTCGCTACCCATTCCTTGCTGACATCTTCGAAGACCTTCTGGACGTCGGGAGGCAGGGCGGCCCATTTGGCCTTGTTCATAACGACAAACATTGCCGTCGTGTAGGCGGAACCGAAGTTCTGGGTGGTGGACTTCACGACTTCGCCCCATTTCCAACCCTGGAGAGATTCGACGGGAGCCATTGCGCCGTCGGCCACGCCGGTGCGGAGCGCATCGTAGGTCTCAGGCATCGTCGTTCCGACAGGTGCCGCGCCGAGGGCCTGAACGACCTTCGCTGCAAGACCGGTCGCACGGATCTTCATGCCTTTGATGTCTTCGAGTTTGCTGACGGGTTTCTTGGAATGGAGGATGCCGGGGCCGTGTGCGTGAAGCCACAGCACCTTGACGTCTGCCAGTTCCTTCGGCTGGAACTTCGCATAGAAAGCCATGGTGAGATTCGTTGCCGCAACACCGCTCTTGTAACCCAGCGGGAGATCAAGGGTTTCCATCATGGGGAATTTGCCGCGCGTGTAGGCGAAGCAGCTCTCGCCGATGTCCGCGATGCCCTTTACAACGTTGTCATAGGTCTGTGCCGCGGGGGTGAGGGTACCACCCGGGAAGTAGGTTATCTTGACCTTGCCGCCGGAACGCTTCTCGACTTCCTTACACCACTGCTGCGCGACAACGCTGTTCTTGTGCGGTGCCGGGAAGAAGTTGGAATAATTCAGCGCGATGACCTTCTGCGCCGATGCCATTACGGGAAAAAAGGCGAGACAGGTTGCAGCAAAGAAGACGAGAAGCAAACACTTTACCCCGAAAAACCGTTTCATAAACCCCTCCTGAAATATTATTTTCCTCTTTTATAGTAAACGGGGTTCGGTTTGTCAACACAATTGCATAGAATACCCCGGGCACGGAACATAAAGTTCATCCCAGTGAACAGTGGCTATCTCAAAAAGCCTAGCAATATTACGCGATATAGACTTATGTTTATTATGGTAAAAAAGAAACTTGACTTTTGGACAAATATCCGCGATAATTTTGCCGTATAATGCCTTTCAGGGTATTGTTATCTTTATCTCTTGAGGTGCCACCTATGGCCAAGCACAAAATACTATGTCCTATTTCGAGAACGGCCTGCATTGAATGCGCCATCTATCGGGGCCGGCATTACTATCTGTGTTATTCACAGAATTACAAAGGAACCTCCTTCGATCCCGATCGCATAGAGGAACTCAAGGCGGCCGAAACAAAAAAAAACAACGACGCGACTTTCGGCATGCCGGAAAAAATAGAGGTCGGCCCTCAATGTATAAACAACTTTGAGGAATACGTTATCGAGAAGGAATTCGCCGCTCTGAAGCACCATTGAACTGGACGATCAAGTTAGTGTCGAAGAAAAGAATCAATAGAAAGGAGAGAGGATTATGATCAACGATTTTCATTACCTGAAACCTGCAAGCCTGAAAGAAGCGCTTGCCATGTACGCGCAGTATGATGATTGCAAGGTTATCTGCGGCGGCCAGTCCTTGTTGATCGTTATGAGGCAGGGCATGGTCGCTCCCGAATACCTCCTTGACATCAAGCACGTGAAAGAACTGAGCTACATCAAGTTCGATGACAAGGACGGTCTGAGGATAGGCGCCACGACGACTCACCGCGAAATAGAGAAGTCGGATGTTATCGCAAAAAAATACCCCGTTCTCGTTGCCATGGAAGAGAAGCTCGCCTCCATCCAGACCCGGAACTGGGGCACCATAGGCGGCAACCTTGCCCACGCCGATCCTGCCGGCGACCCCGGTCCCGTGCTCATCGCCCTTAAGGCCGAGATCAAGTTCGGCAGCTCGAGCGGCGAGAAGACGGCGCCCCTCGACGAGTTTTTTGTCGACTATTTCGAGACGAAAATGGAACATGGCGACCTCGTTCTCGAGGTGCACGTACCGACGCCGGAGCCTAAGTTCGGCTGCGCCTATCAGAAATTCAACCTCCTCGACAGCGACATGGGTATCGTGGCGGCGGCCGCGTCGGTGACGCTTAATGCCGACGGCACCTGTAAAGACGCCCGCGTCGTTCTCGGCAATGCCGGGCCCGTACCCCTTCGCGTGACGAAAGCCGAAGACCTCTTGAAGGGCAAAAAGCTGGACGACGCCCTGTTCGCCGAGGCCGGCCAGATTGCTTCCGAGGAAGCACAGCCGGTTGCCGACATCCACGCGTCGGAAGAACATAGAAGGCACGTCCTGGGCGTTCTTACAAAGAGAATGCTGAAGAAGGCCTTTGATCAGGCTCAGAAGGCTTAAGGAGGAGAGAGATGGAAAAACAGGTACTGAGGTTTAAAGTTAACGGTGACGAATACGAAGTTTTCATACATCCCAAAACATTGCTTGCGGAAGTGATCCGGGACCACCTCGGATTCACCGGCACCAAGAGGGGCTGCGAGACGGTCTCCTGCGGCGCTTGCACAGTGAATATCAATGGCTTCTCCGTGAAGTCCTGCTCTGTTCTTGCCATTCAGTGCCAGGACATGGAGGTAACGACGGTTGAAGGCCTCGAAAAGAACGGCAAATTGAGCCCGATTCAGAGGGCCTTTCTTGACAACGGCTCGTATCAGTGCGGTTTCTGTACCCCTGGTATGCTGATGTCAGCAACGGCCTTTATCAGCGAGGCAAAGAACCCGACAAAAGAACAGATGAAAGAGAGCATCGAGGGCAACGTCTGCCGGTGCACCGGATACAACAGCATCGTAAGGGCCATTGAAGCTGTTACGCAAGGCAAATACAAGGAGGAGTGATATGAGTCACGCAAAATATTCTGTCATCAATACACATGTTCACAATATAGATGGCGTTGCGAAGGTAACGGGCCGGGCCACTTACACCTTTGACGTGAAGCTCCCCGGCATGCTCTACGGAAAGATCCTCCGCAGCCCTCATCCGCATGCGAAGATTATAAATATCGACACGACGAGGGCCATGGAACTCCCGGGCGTGAAGATCGTCGTCACCGGCAAGGATACACTGGGTATCAAGCAGGGCATCTGGCGACGGTACGAAGAGCTCTGCGACGAGCAGGTTCTCCCGCTGGAGAAGGTTCGCTACATCGGCGAGCCTGTCGCGGCAGTCGCCGCGGTGACGGAAGAGATCGCCGAGGCGGCTCTCGATCTTATCGACGTGGAATGGGAAGTTCTCCCCGCCGTCTACGAACCACTGGAAGCCATCAAGAAAGAGGCCCCCACGATCCATGAAGGCGTGGAGAGAAACGTCAACGTCACCCGCCACATTGAGTGGGGCGATGTCGACGAGGCATTCGAAGACGCCGACTACATCAGGGAAGACTGGTTCAAGTGCTCCGGCCAGGCACATATGTGCATGGAGACCCGGGCCGCCGTTTCGAGCTTCACGCCGGAAGGCAAGCTCACGGTGTGGGCATCAACTCAGTCCGCTTACTACACGCAGGGCCTCCTCGCGGGCGTCCTGGGGCTTCGCGAAGGCGATGTCCGCGTTCTCGCCCCCTACGTCGGCGGCGGTTTCGGCGGCAAATTCGAGCTCGATGCGGCCATGTTCTGTAGCGCCGTAATGTCCATGAAACTTTTCAAACCCGTCAAGGTCGTCTTCACCCGCGAGGAAGACTTCATCGCCTCCAAAAGACGGACCCCGATGTTCTACTATGTGAGGACAGGCATCAAAAAAGACGGCACCTTCTGCGCCCGCGAATCCCGCATGTTCTCCAACGGCGGCGCTTACACGGGCATGGGCGCAACGGCCCTCTACCTGTCCGGTTTCTTCCACTCCTTCCCGTACAAATGGAGAGGCTACCGCTATGACGGATACAGGGTATACACGAACACCCTGCCCTCGACATCGATGCGCGGTTTCGGTGCCCCCCAGGCCATGTTCTGCTCGGAGCAGCAGATCGACTGGATATGCGCCGATCTCGGCCTCGATCCTTTTGAAGTAAGAAGAAAGAACGGCCACACCGAGGGCTACGAAGTTCCCGGCCAGGCATTCATCGCAAGCTGCGGTCTCGAACAGTGCATCAACGAGATCGAGAAATGGGTCAAATCAAAAGGCAAACTTCCCGCCAACAGGGGTATCGGTATCTCCTCCTGCGGTTTTATGTCAGGCGGCATCTTCAACTGGTTCGACTCACCCTATTCATTCTCCTCCGCCGTTGTGACGATCAATGTGGACGGCACCGTGGAACTCCACGTGGGCTGCCAGGACATCGGACAGGGCTCCAACACCACGATGGCGATCATCGCGGCTGAGACGCTGGGAGTAAAAGTGGAAGACATCAGGGTCCACTCCGGCGATACGGCACACTGCCCGGCCGACCTAGGTGCATGGGGTTCCAGGCAAACACTGATGGCAGGCAATGCGGTAAAGATGGCATGCGAAGACGCCAAGAAACAGCTCCTTGAGTTTGCATATGCCGAAATGGGCATCAACATCGTCTATGACCTCGATATCAAGGACAGGTGGGTACACATCGTCGCCCGTCCGGAAAGGGGCCTGCCCTATGGCGAACTCGTCAAGAAAGCACTGCGCGCGAAAGACGGCCAGCGCATCATGGGCCGCGGCTACTATACACCTCACAGAAAAGGCATGATATCCCCCGCATACAGCTATATGATGCAGGCGGTTGACGCCGAGGTCGATCCCGAAACAGGAAAGATCAAGATTCACGAAGTCATGACGGCACACGACTGCGGCCAGCCGATCAACCAGCTCGGCCTCATCGGCCAGCTCGAAGGCGCGGCATCCATGGCCCTCGGCTACGCATACCTTGAGGACATGCCCTTCGAAGACGGCAAGATGATGAACCCCAACCTCGTTGACTACAAGGTCATCAAGGCGCCGGAAATGCCGGAGGCAGGCATCATCGAGATCGATACCTACGAACCCGAGGGCCCCTACGGTGCGAAAGAGGCGGGCGAAGGTCTGACCAACCCGACGGCCGCGGCACTCGGCAACGCGATATACAACGCCATGGGTATTCAGATGAAAGAGCTCCCCATCACCCCCGAGAGAGTCCTTAAGGCCTTGAGGGAGAAGAAAGAAGTTCAGAAATAATTTTTAGAAGATAACCAAGGAGGTTTACCGTGAGCTTTAAATGTCCAGCATGTAAGAAAGAATGGCCAAACAGCAAGCAGGTGGCGCGGCATATGTTCGGTACCGGCGATAAGGCGCACAGGGCATGGATCGAATCACAGGGTCACTCATACATAGAGCTCCTTCTGGCGCAGACCACCGAAGCGGGCAACAAGAGCTACGAGATCCTGTCAGACCTTATAGAGAAGGCACAGGACAAGCTGTAGGAATACCAAGCCCCAAACAGGGCTTTCATACTTAACAGAAGGAGGAAGATCCATGATCATAGAGGGCGGTTTTACCCTAAAAGCACCAATCGACAAACTTTTCGATTTCATGCTGAAACCGGACACGATCCTTACGTGCCTTCCTGGCGCAGAGTCAGTGACGACGATCAGCGATACGTCATACGAGTGCATCGTGAAGCAGAAAGTCGGTCCCATCAAGGCAAGGTTGAAGTTCATCAACAACCTGACCGTTGTAAATAAGCCGACACACATGGAGATCGAGGGCGAAGGCGAAGACATGACAAAGCTCGGTCACTTCAAACAGAAAACCGTCGTTGACCTGATAGACAAGGGCGATGGTGAAACTGAAGTCAAGTACAAGACTGACGTTAACATCGTGGGCAAGCTCGCCATGTTCGGCGACAGGATCATGAGGGCGAAGGCCAAGGATACGGAAAAGGAATTTACCAAGAATCTTCAGGAAAAACTCAAGAGCATCACCTAAGAAATAATAGTTGTACAAGAAAAGGGGTCCGCGCTTCGGCGAGGGCCCCTTTTCGTTTATGGGTTACGGGTCACTCCTCACTGCTGTCCAAAGTAATCTATTTCCCGGACTGCTTTCTTTATAAAACAATGATTTAAGACTGGCAGATCCCGCATTTCAAAACCAGGCTGCCTTATCTCACGGTTCGTCATTGCAGCGAAGGCCGGAATGACTGAGGAAGCATATAGGGAACTATGCGTTAGTTTGTGACTGTCCGGAAAGAGGTTGACCTTTGAGGTAAGAAAGAAGATGAGGGGATATATGAAACGAATAGCCGCGTGAGGATCCGGCGGAAGAGGGACCGTATATCCTGGAGAGATTGGAGCCTCTGGGAGGAAAAAAAACCCCGCTTCGCGAGAAGCGGGGTTTTTGTGTGTTCGGAACTGTTTTTCCCTATCCGGGCATCAGCCAGCCGGGAAGCCAGGTAGAAAGGGCGGGGAAGATGAAGACCAGGATACCGCCGATGATGATGCTGATGAGGAAGGGGTAGACGCCGGCATAAACGACGCTGAACGGCGTCTTGGTGATCTGCTTGACGACGAAGACACATATGGCCATCGGCGGGAGGACAACGCCCAGCATGACGGTAATGCCGATGAGGATGCCGAACCACATGGGGTTGTAGCCGAGCTTGAGAATGGCGGGGTAGAAGATTGGCGTTGCCAGGATCATGAAGGCCAGGTCATCGATGAATGACCCGCCGATAAGGTAGATAAGGGCGATGAAGATCACGATGACCCAGGACGGCATGTCGAGGCCGACGATCCAGTCGGCGGCGATCATGGGTATGGTCGTGACGGCGATGAAATGGCCGAGCACGGTAGAGCCGGCAATGAGCATCAAGACCATTGTGGCCGTTCTGACCGCTTCGGCAACGGACTTGATATACCCTTTAATGTTAAGATCCCGCATGGCGAAGGTCATGACAAGGACGAGGAAGGTGCCAACACTGCCCGCCTCGGTGGGGGTAAAGACGCCGCCGAGGATGCCGCCGATGACGAGACAAAAGATGAACATGACCATGAGAACCTGGGGAATGGTCTTGAAGCGCTCGCTCCAGGTCGCCTTCGGGCTCTTTGGCCCGATTGTGGGGTTCATCCTGCACCAGCCGTAAATCACGGCAATGAACAGGGCCGCAATGAGAAGACCGGGAAGAATGCCGGCAAGGAAGAGGCGGCCGATGGACTGATCTGTGATGATGCCGTAAAGGATCAGGGTGACGCTCGGCGGAAGGAGTATGCCCAGCGTACCGACTGTGGCGACGATACCGGTCGAGAGCCTCTTGTCGTATCCGAAACGGTCCATCTCCGGCACGGCCACGCTGGCAAAGGTTGCCGAAGTGGCGGGCGAGGAACCGCATATCGCCTTAAACACTGTCGCGCCGCCCACGGTTGCCATGGCAAGTCCGCCGGGAATATGGCCGAGGAACTTGTGGGCCGCATCAAACAGACGCTTGGCGACGCCGGAATTGAATGCCACCTGCCCCATCAATACGAAGAGAGGGATAACCGTGAAACTATAGGAGTTGAGGACATCGTAAAAGTCCTTTGCAAGCAGGTTGAATGCGGCACTGAAAGAGATAAGGTAACCGAAACCGATAAAGCCGATTATGATCATGGCAAAGGCCAGTTCGATACCGGTCAGGAAGAGACAAAGTACAACCAGTAGTCCTACGATACCAACGGTCACGGGATCATTCATATTGTCCTCCAAAGATCTTGTAAATGTCGCAAAAGAGAACGAGGCACTGGATGAAACAGCAGATCGCCATCCCGAACGCTATCGGGTAAAACGGGATCTGCCGGGTCAGCGATACCTCACCCGATACAAAGAGATCGTGCCCGTATTTCAGCATATTGTGGCCTATAATATAAAAAAGGACTATGCCGGCGAGGCGGGTAGTTATGTTGACGACGTTCTGCCCCGCTTTTGGGAACTTCTGGACAAAGAAATCGACAAAGATGTGGCCCCTCATCCATGAGGTGATGGGGAGGGCGAAACCGATTGCTATAGCCCCGCCGAAGCCGACCATTTCGAATGTACCGATAATGGGCCTGTCGAAGAAATAGCGTAGAAAAACGTCAAGCACCGTAAGCAGCATAATGGCGGTGAGGGCTGCCCCGGCTATGGCGCTCATCCATTTACTGAGCTTTTCGGTGATCCAAAGTATGGCTCCCATTGCTCCTCCTAACTGTAACTATTGTATTGTGTTTTGTACCCCTGTGATGTATTAGGGCATCTTAAGTCATCAGGGCAAGAGTTGTCAAGTGAAAAACGTTACAATCTAAGATCCTGTAACTATTGTTGTTTTTGAAACTTGGTACCCCAGATCGCGGGCACTCGGGGATAATAACGTAGCGAAAGAACAGGGCAAAGCCGAAATCACCGTTACGGGAAGAGTAAGGGCGTGGTTGGCGGGTACTGTCAATCGGCCCGCGCCGGCGGAACTTCTGTAGGCGTTCGCGAGCCTTCGGCCTTTGAAATTCAGCGCAAAAGATGGTAAGAACTTGTGCATGGATATAGGCTGCGCCATACTTGCCGGCGGAAGAAGCGTTCGAATGGGACGCGATAAGGCAACGGCCGCCTTTCGCGGCGCGACCCTGGTCAAAAAGGTATATGACAGGGTCAGGGAGGTATTCAGTGACATCATTGTGGTTTCCTCTCTCCATACCGCTATTGATGGCGTCGACGCGCCGGTAGTCAAGGATCTTTTGCCGCTCCAGAGCCCCATGGTGGGCATCGCTACGGCGCTTCTTCATTCCGGGAAGCCGCGTCTTTTCGTTGTCGCCTGCGACATGCCCTTTCTTTCGGCCGAGGGCATACGCTGCGTCGTCGCCGAGGCGGGAGGCGAAGACATCACGATCCCTGTCATCGGAGATTATTACGAACCCCTCCACGCCATCTACCGGCGCTCCTGCCTGGCACCCTTCCTGAGGCTGATAAATTTGAACATGCTGAAGATCCGCGGTGTTTTCCCCTACTTAGTTGTCAATGCCATCAGGGACAATCCCTGTTTTCTCAAAGAAAACGGTCGTCTAGTCTTTTCTAATATCAACACCGAAGAGGAACTCGCCCGTATCAATACCCCTACCCCCGGGCAGGATTGACATGGCGGACGGCGTCACCGGACTCATGATGCGCCCGATGAACACGAGCGATATCCCGGCGATCCTCGAGATCGAAAAGGTCTCTTTTGCGGTTCCGTGGACACGGGGTATGTTTGAAGAGATCCTGGCGTCAGACGTAACAATCAGCCTCGTCGCGGAAGAGGTGGGCCGGATTTCCGGATATATAATCTTCTATGACGCAGGCCCCGAAATGCACATCATGAACATCGCCGTTCATCCCCGGCAGCGAAGGCGTGGCCTGGCATTCGGAATGATGTCCCGTATCCTTGCCTTTGCCCGGGGCAAGGCCATTGAGGAATGCTTCCTTGAGGTCAGGGAAAGCAATGTGCCTGCCCGCGGTCTCTACGAGAAGCTCGGTTTCAGGTCCATTGGGAGACGCAAGGAATATTACATCGAGACCCGCGAGGATGCCCTCGTCATGAGACGCTCGCTGTAAGAAATTTGGTTGCGCGGCGCGGGCCTTACGGGTTACAATCGCTTACCGAAGAAATCGGCTTGTATATATATATGGTATATGCCATCCGGGAGATAGGAAGAAATATGGACGACATACCGGGGAAGATCATAGGGAATACCACTGTCGCGGGCGGGTTCCGGCGCCTCATCGTGCGGCTTGAGAGGCCTCTCGGGAGGGTAACGCCGGGTCAGTTCATCATGCTGAAAATTCCCGAGCGCGAGGTCTTCCTGCGCAGGCCTTTCAGCATCTATGATTCACGGGGAAAAACGCTGACGGTTATGTACCGGGTTGTCGGCAAAGGCACCGATGCTCTCGCCTCCGCGGCGGACAAGGCGTCGGCGATGGTCCTCGGGCCCCTGGGCCGGGGCTTTACGGTGAACAAGAAAAATACCTGCCTCGTTGTTGCCGGCGGCATCGGTTTTGCCGGCGTGAGAATGCTCCTCAAACGCCTCGGCGAAAGCGGCACGCTCTTTCTCGGGGTCACGACGGGAGACGAACTGAAGATAGCCGAAGACCTCGAGGGCCCCCGTCTGCTGACCGCCACCCTCGACGGCTCCCGGGGATATGCGGGAGACGTGGTGAGCCTCCTTCACCGGCACCTTGACGAATACAGGGGAAAAAGCCCGGAGGTGTTCGCCTGCGGCCCGTCGGGTATGGTGAAAAGCCTGCGGAAGCTCCTTGAGCCATCCGGGATTCCCTGCCAGGTTTCTGTTGAGGAGAGGATGGCCTGCGGCATGGGGCTGTGCTTTGGCTGCGTCGTCGCGACGAAGGACGAGACAAACCCCTATAAAAGGGTATGCAAGGAAGGACCGGTATTCAGCCTATGGGATCTCTCGCTGTAGAGCTTTTCGGAAAGAGGCTCAAAAACCCCGTCATGAACGCATCGGGGACTCTCGGTTACGGGGTGGAGATAGAGCCGCTCTGGGGGGTAGAAACCATGGGGGCCTATGTTACCAAGGGTCTCTCCATAAAGCCCCACCACGGCAACCCGACGCCCCGCGTCTGGGAGGAGCGCTACGGGATGATAAACTCCATCGGCCTCCAGAATGTCGGCATAGAGCGCTTTTTCTCCCATTACTTCCCCTTTTTCGAAGAAAAAAAGTGTCCCATCATTGTGAATTTCTTCGGGTTCAGCGAGGAAGAGTACGTTTCCTGCGCAGCCGGAATACGTCCCCACGATCTCATCGTCGCACTGGAAATGAACCTTTCCTGCCCGAATATCAAGAAGGGCGGGATAAGCTTCGGGAAAGAGGCGTCGGCCGTCCACGCCATAGTGCGGTCCGTGCGGGAAGTTACACGGATACCCCTTATCGCGAAACTTACCCCGGAAGTAAAGAACATTGCCGAGATCGCCCGTGCCGCATATGAAGGAGGAGCCGACGGGCTTACACTGATAAACACGATGCCCGCCGCGGTTGTCGACATTGGGAGGCGGAAGGTTCCGCTAAAGGGCGGTCTTTCCGGCCCCATCCTGAAGCCCGTCGCGGTGCGCGCCGTCCACGAATGTTCAATAGAGGTACCCATCCCCGTCATCGGTGCCGGGGGGATTATGGATACACAGGATGCCCTGGCTTTTTTCATGGCAGGCGCCCGGGCCATTCAGATCGGGACGGCCACATTCGTCGACCCCTTCACCATGCCGAAGATCATCACCGGGCTGGAGTCATGGCTCGATGACAACGGCTGCGCCGACATCTCCGCCATCGTGGGCATTACCCATGAATGATACTGCGGCGACAACCGGGTCTGCCTTTCATGGCCCGGCGGCAAAGGCGGGCGCCGATGTGGCCCTTACTATCGCTGAAAGTCTTGGCGTGCCCCATCTCATTGCCCGGATTCTGGTCGCCCGGGGGGTAACAACACCCGATGAGGCCGGTATTTTCTTAAAACCGAGACTTGATGACCTGTCCGACCCTTTCCTGCTGCCCGACATGGACAAGGGTGTCGCACGCCTCATCGAGGCTGTCAGCAAAAGCGAAAAGATCTGCATATGGGGAGATTACGACGCGGACGGAGTATCCTGTCTTGCGCTGATGTTCAATTTTCTCACGCACCTCGGCGTCTCGGCGGCGGTACACATACCTACGCGGGAGGAGGGCTACGGGCTGGATATCGAGAAGATCGAGGGACTTGCCAAAGATGGGGTGCGCCTGCTCGTGTCACTTGACTGCGGCTCTTCCAACGCCGAAGAAATAGCCCATGCCCGCCGTCTCGGGATGGACACGATCGTCATAGACCACCATGAGATAGGATCGGAGGTTCCCCGGGCGGTAGCCGTAATAAACCCGAAGCGCAAAGACTCTCTCTTCCCCACGAGGGACCTGGCCGCCTGCGGCGTCACATTCTTTTTCCTTCTGGGGCTTCGCCGGGCCATGCACGCAAAAGGTCTCATCCCCGGTCATATCAATTTGAAGAAAGAACTGGACCTCGTTACCATCGGGACGGTAGGAGACATGGTCCCCTTGACGGGCGACAACAGGATCCTCGTCAGGCACGGCATGGAGGTCATGAACCAGAGGCCGAGGGCATGGCTGAGGTCAATGCTCGGCAGCAGAGTCATATCGAAAGGCCTTGTCAACGAATTCGCCCTTGGTTTTATCATCATTCCCAGGATAAACGCCACAGGCAGGGTCGCGCGGCCCCACAAATCCTTCGACTTTCTCGTGGCTCCTGACGATCAAGCGGCGCTGGCTCTGCTCGCGGAACTCCAGAAGGCGAACACCGTCAGACAGCAGCGCGAGAAGAAGATCCACGACGAGATCGTCAGCTCCATAGGGACCGACGGCCTTTCTGGCAGGAAGACCATCGTGGTCTTCAACGAGAAATGGCACGCGGGCGTCCTGGGCATAGTTGCCCAAAAGCTCACCGAGCGGTTCGGCAAGCCGGCCATTGTCATCACGAAGGTAAACGACATATGGAAGGGTTCGGGCAGGGGAGGCGACGGCATGGATCTCTTCGAGGCGATATGCTCGCTTTCCCCCCTGCTTTTAAAATACGGCGGCCATAAGTACGCCTGCGGGATCTCGCTCAACGAAGAAAACCTTCCTGCCTTTGCCGAGGCGTTTGAAAAGGCCGTGGAGGGCACCATCACCGGGAGGAAGCGCCCGGTGCACGTGGACACGGCAGCCGACTTTGATGAGCTCACCAGTGAGGTTATGGACCACCTCGAGGAGCTCGGCCCCTTCGGTATCGGCAACCCCAGGCCGAACCTGCTCTTCGACGCGGCAGGCATCAATGCCGCGGGCAACGGCCGGACACGCATCACGGACGGCAGCAACAGGACGTGGTACGGCTTCTACGCCGCAAAAAGCCCCTTTCAGAAGAGTGACGGCGCACGGATCATCGCCTCCCCGGTGGTGCGAATGGATTTCGGAGAGAGGTTCATCCACTTGAACATAAAAGAGATGGTAACGGAATAGAGAAGTTTCTTTACGCTTCAGGCTTCACGCTTTATGTTACCGTAACGGTTTCTTATGGGCAAAGACAAGTCACATGTGACACCCGCGATCAGGTTCCTCAGGGAAAAGAGGGTCGATTTTTCGGAGCACCCGTACGAGTATGTTGAGCATGGCGGCACGTCGACGTTCGCGAAACAGTATCACGTGGACGAGCACATGGTCATAAAGACCCTCATCATGGAGGATGAGAACGGCAGACCGCTTGTCGTCCTCATGCACGGCGACAGGGAAGTCTCCACCAAGGAGCTTGCCCGCACAGCAGGCGTCAAGAAAGTAGGGCCCTGTACGCCCCAAGCGGCCCGGAAGCACTCGGGGTACATGGTTGGCGGCACATCGCCCTTCGGCACGCGCAAGATCATGCCCGTCTACATGGAAGAGACGATCCTCGATCTTCCGAAGATTTACATCAACGGGGGCAGACGCGGGTACCTCGTCGCGATGGACCCCCATGACATAGTGAAAACACTCAATCCTGCCCTTGTACATGTGGGGATTGAATAGCACGCGGGGCTTTATGCGATGGACAACGACCCATCCGGATACTATAATGAGGTAAGAAAAGACAATCCCCACGGTAACCGGGATGAAATGAGACACTAGGTCCCATAGGTCGTACACGTCCATAGGATCTATTCCGAAAACCAAAGACCCGAGGTAAAAGATCCACATGTTTCCCGAGCTGTCCGCACTATTGATCGCCGCCGTATCCATCGGGTTTTTTCACACGCTCTTCGGTCCCGATCACTATGTACCCTTTGTGATGCTCTCCTGGTCGCGGAAATGGTCCACGGTTAAAACCGCGGCGGTGACCCTTGCGTGCGGCCTCGGCCATATACTGAGTTCCATCGTGCTCGGGCTCCTCGGGGTCGCCCTCGGGGTGGCGCTCGAGAGCCTTGAGTTCATAGAGTCGACCCGCGGAACGATTGCCGCATGGCTTCTCATAGCCTTCGGTCTCGCCTACAGCGTATGGGGTATCAGGCGGGCCATTCTGAACAAGCCACACGGGCATGTCCACATACACGGTGTTTCCGATGTGCACGAGCACGAGCACACGCATCACGGCAAACATGCCCATTTTCATGAAGATGGCAGGAAGACGGTTACGCCATGGGTTCTGTTCATAATATTCGTCTTCGGTCCCTGCGAACCGCTGATCCCCCTTCTTATCTATCCCGCGGCCAGAAAGAGCTATTGGGGGGTGGCTATGGTGAGCCTGACATTCGGAATGGTGACGATAGCGACAATGATGGCGGCCGTATTACTGATGAGGGCCGGACTCAGCCTTCACGTGCTCGACAGGGCCGAGCGCTACACCCATGCCTTTGCGGGGTTGACCATCCTGACGTGCGGCCTGATGATAGAATTCCTGGGACTGTGACGCACGGCATGAACACACCCGGCAGCAAGGAAGAAGTGATCGCAGTGGGCACGGGATCGTACACGGTGGCTTAAGAAAGCCTAGAGGGCAATCGTCTCGGCACCAGTTTCTTAATAGGTCCAATAGGTCATATAAGACACATAGCGCCTATTGGAAGGTTTTCCGACCCTGTTTCTGATATACTATTTCCCATGCAGACCGATCTTTCCTTGCTTTCGCACTGCACCCTGTGCCCCCGGCATTGCGGTGTTGACCGCCTTGCGGGCGAGCGCGGCTTCTGCGGGGCCGGTGAGGATATCAGAGTGGCTCATTTCGGGCCCCATTTCGGGGAGGAACCTCCTATCACGGGGACGAAGGGTTCGGGAAACATCTTTTTCTCCTTCTGCAATCTGCGCTGCATCTTTTGCCAGAACCACCAGATCAGCCATGAGGGGCGGGGCGGCCCGGTGACGCTCGAAGAGCTCGTCGCGATGTTCTTCTCCCTTGAGGCGATGGGCTGCCACAACATAAATCTCGTGAGCCCCACTCCGTATGTCCCGTTTATCGGCGCCGCCGTCAGGGAAGCGAAGGAAGGGGGGATCGGGGTGCCCTTTCTCTACAATACGAACGGCTATGACAGCGTGGATGCCCTGAGGTCTCTCGAGGGGCTTGTCGACATCTACCTTCCCGACTTCAAGTACTGGAGCCCGGCGATCGCCGGGAAACTTTCCGGCGCCGCGGAACAGGCGCCATACCAGGAATGCGCCCGGGCGGCCGTCATGGAGATGAAGCGCCAGGTCGGGGACCTCGTTGTGGAAAATGGAATCGCAGGAAGGGGCATTATGGTGCGCCACCTCGTCCTGCCGGGGGGGGTTGCGGGATCGCGGCAGATATTCACCTGGATCCGTGACAACCTCGGAGAAAAGACCTGGATCGGCCTCATGTCGCAATATCTTCCGCTCCATCGTTCAGGAGAGTATCCCCTTCTCGCCCGAAAGATCAGACAGGAGGAATATGACGACGTCGTTTCCTTCCTTATTGATAATGGTTTCGACAACGTCTTCATCCAGGAGCTCGACAGCGCCCCTCTCTTCGTGCCCGACTTCGACAGAAAGGAGCCCTTCGGGGAACAGGAAAACGGGGAAAGAAAAGATAGGTCTTTATATTAATCACATCGAGGAGGCAGAATGGAACTCAAGAGTGTCAAAATCGATATACCGGAGGGCCTGAACGTCGTCATCGGGCAGTCCCATTTTATCAAGACCGTTGAAGACCTCTACGAGATACTCATCGGATCCGCGCCGTCGCTCAAGTTCGGCGTCGCCTTTTCCGAGGCGAGCGGGCCATGCCTCGTGAGGTATGAGGGCAATGACGAGGCGCTGGCAAAGCTTGCCGCCGACACATCCTTTCGACTATCCTGCGGACATACCTTTGTTATATTCATGAAGGACGGCTTTCCCATCAACGTCCTCAATGCGGTGAAGGTCTGCCAGGAGGTCTGCCAGATCTTCTGCGCTACCGCCAACGCCCTTGACGTCATAATTGCCGAGACGGATCAGGGGCGTGGCATAATGGGCGTCATAGATGGCTCAAAACCCGCCGGCATCGAAGCGGACGGGGACAGGAAAGCCCGAAAGGAAATGCTCAGGAAATTTGGTTACAAGCTGTAAAAAGCAGGTAATGGGCGCCGGGTGATGGGTTATGGGAAAAAATACCCTTTACAGCACCGTTTTTTCCCGGCACCCATCACCTATAACCCATCACCCCTCTCCTTTGGAATGATTCTTGCTTGGCTTTTCTGTTGATTGTATCCGTTGGAATGTGGTAATTTTCAACATAAATGGAAGACTTTTACAGGATATCCCGACTGCCGCCCTACGTGTTCGGCATCGTGAGAGGCCTTCTTATAGAAGCGCGCCGGCAGGGCGAGGACATCATCGACCTTGGAATGGGCAACCCCGATCTGCCGACACCGAAACATATCGTCTCGAAGCTTGTCGAGGCGGCACGCAACCCGAAGAACCACCGCTACAGCGCGTCGAAGGGCATATACAACCTCAGGGTCGCCATTTCCGCATGGTACAAGAGGCGCTACAATGTGGACATCGACCCTGACGAGGAAGTGGTGGTTACCATGGGGGCAAAGGAAGGCATCGGACATCTCGTGCTTGCCACGATCAGTCAGGGAGAGACAGTTTTTGTGCCGAACCCTGCATACCCCATCCACTCCTATTCGGTGGTCATTTCCGGGGGAGACTTAAGGACCGTACCGCTTCTGCCGAAGGAAGAGTTCTTTGAGCGTCTCAGCATCGCCGTCAAGACTACATGGCCGCTGCCCAGGATGCTCATCATCAGTTTTCCCAATAATCCTACCACCGAGGTTGTGGAACTGGACTTCTTTGAAAAGATCGTGGGGTTTGCCAGGGAACACAACATGATGATCGTTCACGACCTGGCCTACGCCGATCTCGCCTTCGACGGCTACAAGGCGCCGAGTTTCCTTGAGGCCGGAGGGGCGAAAGATGTCGGCGTGGAGTTCTTTTCCCTGTCGAAGAGCTACAGCATGGCAGGCTGGCGCGTCGGCTTCGCAGTCGGCAACAGGAAAATGATCAACGCCCTGGGAAGGATCAAGAGTTATTTTGATTATGGTGTTTTTCAGCCCATCCAGATCGCATCTATCATCGCCCTCAATGAAGGCGATGACGAGGTGCCCGATATCGTTGAAAAATACAGGATGCGGCGGGACGTCCTCTGTGAAGGGTTGTGCCGTCTCGGCTGGGAAGTGGAGAAACCGAAGGCCACCATGTTTGTCTGGGCAAAGATACCGCAGCAGTACGCGGCCATGGGGTCCATAGAATTTTCGAAGCTCCTCCTCAAGGAGGCAAAGGTGGCCACGTCGCCGGGTATTGGATTCGGTGAATTCGGAGAAGGGCATGTGCGTTTCGCCCTCGTGGAGAACGAGCACAGGATAAAACAGGCGGTAAAGGGAATAAAAAATTTCCTCTACCCGATAGGAAGAGCATGATCGGAATAGGAATTATAGGTCTGGGAACGGTAGGAACGGGAACATACAGGATCTTGACGGAGCATGCCGGCCTTATACACAAGAGGACGGGTCTCGATATCGGGGTCGTCAGGGTGGCCGAGGTCGATCCGCGCAAGATAAAAGGAAAAGGCGTCGATCGAGCCATTGTAACCTCCGATGCCACGGAACTGATCCGCGACGACAGGGTGAGCATAGTCGTGGAACTCATTGGCGGTACGCATCCCGCCGCAGATTTCATCAGTGCCGCCCTCAACCTGAAGAAGCAGGTTGTGACGGCAAACAAGGCGCTTCTCGCCCAGCAGGGCGACGACCTCTTCCGGCTCGCGGCAAAGAACGGATGCGAGATCGGTTTCGAGGCCTCCGTCTGCGGCGGTATACCGGTGATCCGCGCCATCCGCGACGGCCTCGTCGGCAACGATCTGACCTACATACTGGGGATCCTGAACGGTACGAGCAACTACATACTCTCGCGGATGACGGAAGAGGGCATGTCCTTCGCCGCGGCGCTCAAGGAGGCCCAGCAGAAGGGCTATGCCGAGAAGGACCCGACCTTCGATATCGAGGGTATAGACGCGGCCCACAAACTCGCCTTGCTGGTGAGACTTGCCTTTGCCTCCCCCATTACGATGGACAGGATTACTACGCGGGGGATAGCGAAGATCGACCCCGTGGACATCGGCTTCGCCCGCGACTTCGGGTATAAGATAAAATTGCTTGCCATTGCCAGGAAGATGAGCACGGGGGTTGAGGCCCGGGTCGAGCCGGCGATGCTTCCCGTGAACCACCCCATGAGCAGCGTGAATGGTGTCTTTAATGCGGTGTACATCGTCGGCGACATGGTGGGCCCCAACCTTTTCTACGGAAAGGGCGCGGGAAGCGAGGCTACAGGGAGCGCCGTCGTAAGCGATATCGTCGATATGGCCAAGAGGATCACCTCGGGGGGCCTGACGGGCGCCCGGGGCTTGACCGCCACCGGACGGTACAAGCAGGGCAAGGGCTCCCCTGTCCCGTACTACCTGAGAGTGATGGCCCAGGACCGGCCGGGGGTGTTGTCGAAGATATCGGGCATCCTTTCGGAATACGGGATAAGCATATCAGCGGTAACGCAGCAGGGTCGAAAGCTCGGCGGCTATGTTCCCGTCGTCATGGTGACCCACGATGCCTCCGAAGAGGGTCTCAGGAAGGCAAAGGAAGAGATAGACAGAATCTCCTTCACGCAGGGGGAGAGCGTCCACATAAGGATAGAAGAATAATTAGCTCGTTGAGGAGCTCGAACGCATGAAGTTTATTGTTCTTATCGGAGACGGCATGGCGGATTTCCCCCTTCAGGAACTCGGTGGAAAGACACCGCTGATGGCCGCAAACAAACCAAACATGAACACGATGGCCCGCGGCGGTTTTGTCGGCAGGGTAAAGACCGTTCCCGACGGTTTCCCCCCGGGCAGCGACGTGGCGGGAATGTCCATATTCGGGTACGATCCCGCGCTCTATTATACCGGCAGGGCACCCATAGAGGCCTTCGGTATGGGTATCCCCATGGGCCCCGACGACGTGGCTTACCGGTGCAACCTCGTCAATATCGGAACCTCGGACGACGGCGATATCATGAACGACTACTCCGGGGGCCATATCTCCACAGAGGAGGGAAAGGTCCTTATCGGGTCCCTGAACGAAAAGATGGGAACCGGAGAGATCGCCTTTTTCCCCGGGGTCGGGTACCGCCACATCATGATCTGGAAAGGCGGCGCCTGGGATCTCGCAACGACCCCTCCCCATGATATAACGGGAAAACACATCGGGGACCATCTTCCCAGCGGTGACGGGGCCGCGACGGTAAGATCTCTCATGGACCGTTCCCGCCGGATACTTGCATCAGCCGATCTCAACAGAAGGCGCACCGATGAGGGCAAACTGCCCGCGAACAGCATATGGCTCTGGGGCCAGGGGAAAAGGGCGGCGCTTCCACCATTTAAGGAAAAATTCGGCCTCACGGGGGCAACGGTCTGCGCGGTGGACCTCGTGCGGGGCATTTCAAGCCTCGTCGGATTCACAACCCCCGTCATCGAAGGGGCGACGGGATATCTCGACACCGATTACGGCGCTAAAGCCCGGGCGGCCCTCGGTCTGCTCAAGGACCACGATATCGTCTACATCCACGTGGAGGCGCCCGATGAGGCGTCCCACAACGGCAGCATTCCGGAAAAGATAAAGGCCATCGAGCGCATCGACAGGGACGTGCTCGGGGTCCTCATGAAGGAAACGGACAAGGACACGAGGTTTCTCATCGTCACTGACCATGCCACACCGATCGCGATGAGGACCCACTATGCCACCCCGGTGCCCTTTGCCGTATACGACGGGAATAATCCTGCCTCCGGCGGCAGGGACTATGATGAAGAAGCGGGCGGGGCGGTAATAAGCGGTGAAGAAATGATAAAGGTCCTTATCGGGGGTCACAGGCAATGAGACAGAAATTCATCTTTGTAACGGGCGGCGTCGTATCGTCACTGGGAAAGGGAATAGCAGCGGCATCCATCGGAGCGCTTCTTGAGTCACGGGGACTCAATATCATGATCAAGAAGCTCGATCCTTATATTAATGTTGACCCGGGGACAATGAACCCCTTCCAGCACGGTGAGGTCTTCGTAACCGAAGACGGGGCCGAAACAGACCTCGATCTCGGTCATTACGAGCG
>DHVP01000030.1:63301-98357 GCA_002412715.1 Deltaproteobacteria bacterium UBA5205 | reverse complement strand
GGCGGCACCGTCCAGGTCATCCCCCATATCACCGATGAGATAAAACGCCGGGTTCTTGACGTGGATGATGGCATCGACGTCGTCATCGTGGAGATAGGCGGCACCGTCGGCGACATCGAAGGGTTGCCCTTCCTCGAGGCCATACGCCAGCTTCGCAACGATCTCGGAAAGGAAAATTCCCTCTTCGTCCACCTCACGCTTGTCCCGTTTATCAAGACAGCCGACGAAATGAAGACCAAGCCGACCCAGCACAGCGTGAATGAGCTCAGAAGGATCGGTATCCAGCCGGACATCCTGCTGTGCAGGACCGAGCGACCTCTGTCGCAGGGCCTCAAGGACAAAATATCCCTTTTCTGCAACGTGGAAAAGGACGCCGTAATCGCCGCCAAAGACGCCGACATTATCTACGAGGTTCTCATCGCCTTCCACAACGAGGGACTCGATGAAAAGATAACGCAGCTCCTCAATATCTGGGCTAAGAAACCGGACCTTTCCAAGTGGGAGGCCATCGGCGACGCCATAAAGAACCCGAAAAAAGAGGTCGACATCGCCCTCGTCGGGAAGTACGTGAAACTCAAGGATTCCTACAAGAGCCTCAACGAGGCCCTTGTTCACGGCGGGATTGCGAATGACTGCAAGGTCAACATCCGCTACGTCGACTCCGAAGACATCGAAAAAGGCATAACCTCGGACCTGTTCAATGTCGACGGCATCCTGGTGCCGGGCGGCTTCGGCGACCGCGGCATTGAGGGAAAGATCAATGCCATAGAACACGCACGGGAGAAGAAGATACCCTTTTTCGGCCTGTGCCTGGGGATGCAGCTTGCGGTCGTCGAGATCGGGCGGCACCTGGCCGGCTGCAAGGACGCCAACAGCTGCGAATTCAACGAGAAGACCCCCTACCCCCTCATATACCTCATCGAGCAGTTTGTGGACAGGGAAGACCACCTTCAGACACGCGACCAGTATTCCGACAAGGGCGGCACCATGAGGCTCGGGGCCTATCCCTGCGCACTCAAGCCCGGTACCCTGGCGCATAAGGCCTATGGAACGGACGTGGTGCAGGAAAGGCACCGGCATCGCTACGAATTCAATATGAAATACCGCGAGCAACTCGAGAAAAACGGTATGATCGTATCGGGCATCTCCCCGGACGGGACTCTCGTGGAGATCGTAGAGATGAAGGGCCACCCCTGGTTTTTGGGATGCCAGTTCCACCCCGAGTTCAAATCGAAGCCTTTTGACCCCCACCCGCTTTTCAGGGATTTCATCAAGGCCTCGCTGAAAGGCAGGCAGGAGAGACAGAAGTGCAAAAAGAAGTAACCGTCGGCAATATCATTATCGGCCGCAGGCCATTTGTCTTCATCGGCGGCCCCTGTGTCATCGAGGGCAGGGACATAACATTGAGGACGGCGGAGACGATTGCAGGCATAACACGGCGGCTGGGCCTGCCTTTTATCTTCAAATCTTCCTACGACAAGGCGAACAGGACATCCATAGCGGGGTTCAGGGGGCCGGGTATCGACGAGGGGCTTTCGATCCTTGAGGAGGTAAAGACAAAGATCGGTGTACCGGTTCTGACAGACGTCCACTCCGCGGTCGAGGCCGCGGCGGCTGCGGCAGTCGTCGATGTCCTGCAGGTGCCGGCGCTCCTGTCGCGGCAGACGGATATCCTTACAGCATGCGGCAGGACGGGCAGGGCCGTCAACATCAAGAAGGGCCAGTTTCTTTCCCCCCGCGACATGGTGCATGCCATCAGGAAGGTGGAATCCACGGGGAATACCAATATAATGGTTACGGAACGGGGAACCTCTTTCGGATATCATGCCCTGGTCAACGATTTTCGGGCCATCCCCATCATGCGGGATTTTGGCTATCCCGTTGTATTCGATGCGACCCACAGCGTACAGCAGCCCTCGGCCATGACAGACCGCTCCGGGGGGGAAAGCCGCTTCATCGTGCCCCTTGCCCGGGCGGCTGCGGCTGTCGGTGTGGAAGGGATATTCATGGAAGTCCATCCCGATCCGAAAGCGGCCCTGTGCGACGGAGAGAACTCCCTTGCCCTTGATCAATTGGAGCCGGTCCTCAGGACGCTCAAGGCGATCGAGGAGGCCCTGTGGACCACCTGAAGACCGGAAAGGACGTCCTGAGGAAAGAGGCCGAAGCGCTCCTGAAGGTCATGGAGGGCCTCGACGAGACGTTCAACAAGGCGGCGGACATCATCTACGGGTGCACCGGACGGGTTGTCCTGACGGGCATGGGCAAGTCGGGCCTCGTCTGCAAGAAGATCGCCTCGACCCTGTCGAGCACGGGTACGCCGGCACTGTTCGTCCACCCGGCGGACTCGCTCCATGGTGACCTGGGAATGCTCCAGCGCGGAGACGTGCTTATCGTCGTGAGCAACAGCGGAGAGACGGAAGAAGTCCTGAAGATCATGCCCTGGATCAAGCGCCTTGATATCCCCGTGGTCACCATAACGGGGAATGGGACATCAACGATTGCCCGGTTGGGAGACGTGACCCTGGCGGTCAATGTCGACGAGGCATGCCCGTACAATGTGGTGCCCACATCGAGTACCACGGTGACCCTGGCGCTGGGAGACGCACTTGCCATCGCGGTCATGGAAAAACGCGCCTTCAAGGTTGAGGATTTCGCCCTGCTTCACCCTGGAGGTTCCCTGGGAAGGAGATTGTTTCTCAGGGTGGAGGACATCATGCATTCCGGAGAAGCGGTTCCCCGCGTTTCCGAAGATACCTCCATGAAAGACGCCATCCTGGAAATAACATCGAAGAGGCTTGGGGTGACCGGGGTCTACGATCGTGACGGCCGCCTTGCCGGGATTATAACCGACGGCGACTTGAGACGGGCAGTCGAACGCTATGACGATTCGCTTCTTGCAAAGAAGGTCTCCGACGTGATGACGGTGAGGCCCAAGGTCATTCATAAGGACGCCCTCGCCGCCTATGCGCTTAAAAAGATGGAGGAGTTTTCGATTACATCCCTTTTTGTGGTCGATGACGAAGAAAACGTCCGGCCCGTAGGGATCATACATATCCATGACCTGTTGAAGGCAAAGGTGGTATAGGGACGAATCCAGGGAGCGGCGGGCAACCCCCTTTTTTCGATAGCGAAGGATGCCCTTAAGTCACATATGAAGGACAGATGAGCAACAGAAAGATCATTGTTTTCGTTTCATTCGCATGCATCATGGCAAGCCTTGTTCTTGCATTCTATTTCTTCATAAACAAACCCGAGAGACAGGCGGCCCCCGCACTCAAGGATACGGGGAAGGCCATAGTCTTCAAGGACGTGAAATACACCGGTGAGAGGCGCGGTGTCGTTGACTGGGAGCTGACCGCCAAGGTGGCCCGCAAGTACATAGACAAGCCGCTCATCGAACTTGACGACCTGAAGGGGCTCTACAAGCCCAAGCCCGACACGGTCATCGAGTTCACCGGGTCCAGGGGCTCCATGGATACGGAAAAGGAGTCCGGCAGGGTGGATGACGTCCAGGTCTTTTACAAGGGCGAGTATACCCTCAAGAGCCCCTACATGGATTTCGATTTCAAGAACGGCATTACGTCGACAAAGGGTGCCGTTGATATAAAAGGTGAAAAGATAGACATGCAGGGCGTCGGACTTCTTGCCAACACCGCCGAGGAAACCTTGCGGCTTTTATCCGACGTGGCGGGCATCATCACCACGGATAACGGGAAAAAATATCGTTTCCAGTCGGACACGCTGCTCTATTACTTCCAGCAGAGCACCTATATCCTTGAGGGGAAGGTGATCATGAAGGGAGAGGACCTTGACATGGTTTGCGACATAGTCCACATATACAGCACCAATAACGAAGTGGACCGTATCGAGGCCGACGGCAACGTCCGTGTGACATCGAAAGGCACTGTTGCGAAAAGCGAGAAGGCAGTATATCATTTTAAGGAAGGCAAGATAGTGTTCACCCAATCCCCAAGGGTATTCAAGGATAATGTGGAAATGAAGGGAGAGCGTGTGGTATACACGACGACTGACGGGAAGCTGTCTGTCGAGAGACCGAAGATCAGAATGGAAAAAGGGAAATAGCGGTCATGAAATCAACGCTGGCCGCACAAGGCCTGTCAAAAACATACAATTCCAGAAAGGTGGTCGACGGGATCAGCATGTACATGGAAACCGGTGAGATCGTCGGTCTTTTCGGTCCCAATGGCGCCGGAAAGACAACGTCGTTCTACATGATCATCGGTTTCATCAAACCCAATGGAGGAAAGATCCTCTTGAACGGTGAAAACATCACCGATCTTCCCATGTTCATGAGGGCGAGGAAAGGCATAACCTACCTCCCGCAGGAACCGTCCGTCTTCAAGAAGATGACCGTCAGGGACAACCTCAAGGCGATCCTCGAATTTCTCGGCACCGATTCCGACCTGATCAACCACCGCGTGGTGGAAATATTGGAGTCTTTCAAGCTGGAGCACCTCGCGAACAACAGCGCCGATTCGCTCTCCGGCGGGGAGCGAAGGAGACTCGAGATAGCGCGCGCTCTCATGACGTCGCCGCACTTCATGCTCCTTGATGAGCCCTTTTCCGGCATAGACCCGATTTCCGTATCGGATCTGAAGAAGATAATTTACGGCCTCAAGCAACGGGGCATCGGCATATTGCTCTCCGACCACAATGTTCGCGAGTCGCTTCCCATATGCGACCGGGCTTACGTGGTCAATGCGGGGAAGGTCCTCCTGGAAGGCACGCCGGAAAGCGTGGCCCAGGACAAGATCGTGAGAGAAGTATATCTCGGCGAGGAATTTAACATCGATGTTGGAGCTTAAACAAACACAGAAACTCTCGCCTGTGCTGACCCAGCAGCTGCAGCAGGCCATCAAGCTCCTGCAGCTCTCCAAGCTGGAGCTTGTGGAGGCGATCGAACTGGAGATGAAGGAAAACTGCATCCTGGAGATCGGCGACGAACAGCCG
Source organism: Deltaproteobacteria bacterium UBA5205 (assembly GCA_002412715.1). Lineage (GTDB taxonomy): Bacteria > Desulfobacterota > Syntrophorhabdia > Syntrophorhabdales > Syntrophorhabdaceae > Delta-02. The sequence goes on along the minus strand of DHVP01000030.1, from coordinate 93,386 downwards.
GGGGACGAGGCGCCCGAGGAAACACAGGAAGAAAAACGGGAGATGGAAGAACTCCTGGAGCGTTATTCGCCGTCCGAAGAGTATTTCCCCGGCGAGGAAAAGGAAGCACCCGACTATGAGAACATGGTCAGAAAGACCTATAATCTCAGGGACCACCTGAGGTGGCAGATCGGCCTTTCGGATTTCGACGCCCATGAGCGGGTTGTCGCGGAATGGATCATCGGGAACGTTGACGACAACGGGTACCTTATCTACAGTCTTGAAGAGATCGCCAGAGACTCCGGATTTCCCGTGGAAGCTTTGGAGCCCGTGCTGAAAAAGGTTCAGAAGCTGGACCCTGCGGGTGTTGGAGCCCGCGACCTCAAGGAATGCATCCTCATTCAATATGAAATGTCAGGTCAGAAAGACCTTGTCTTCGAAAGCGTTGTCGCGAATCATTTCGATCAATTCCAGCACAATAACCTTAAAGGTATAGCGAAGTCCACGGGGTTTCCCATAGAGAAGATCAAGGAGGTCTTTGAAAAGATCAAATCCTTCGATCCGAAACCGGGGAGGAACTTCAGTGACGAGTTCGTGTCCTACGTCGTCCCCGATGTTTACGTGGCAAAGGGCGAGGAGGGGTTTGACATTGCCCTGAACAACGACGACATTCCGGAACTCAGGATGAGCCGGTACTACCTGGGGCTTGCGACGGACAGGAAGGTAAACGGTGAAACCAAGAGATACATAAAGAACAAGATGAAACAGGCGGAATGGTTCATCAAGAGCATCCAGCAACGGCAGAGGACGCTCTTCCTCGTCGCACAGAGTATCGTGAACTTCCAGCGGGAGTTCTTCGACAAAGGCCTTCGATCGCTCAAACCCCTTATCCTGAAGGACGTTGCCCAGGATGTCGGGGTGCATGAATCCACCGTAAGCCGCATAACCACGAGCAAATACATGAGTACGCCCCACGGTGTGTACGAGATGAAGTTCTTCTTCCCCACAAGCATCAACAAGGGGGAGGGGGACCCGCTCTCCACCAATGTCGTCATGGACCTCATAGCGGAACTCGTGAAGAAGGAAGAGAAGAAGAAACCTTTTACCGACGACGAGATAGCCCACATCCTGAAATCGCGTTATGATATCAACATTGCACGGCGCACTGTGGCGAAATACCGGGAGATACTCAACATACGGTCTTCCCGGGAAAGGACGGTGACGGACTAAAGACAAAGATCCGATGCAGGAAGGTTCGGTTGAACCGACGCGTTCTTTGACGAATTACGTAATATTTTCGGGTAATTGGATTGACACGATCCGGCATATCTGTTATTAATATGCGCGAAGGTTGGTGCATGCCAACCTCATTTTTATAAGCGGAGGCACTATGGATATCACAACCAGCTTCAGGCACGTCGATACCAGCGAAAACGTAAGGCTGTATGTCGAAGAGAAGCTTTCCCGTCTTCAGAAGTACGTGGAGACGCCTCTCGATATACACGTGGTAATTTCCCTTGAGCGGAAATATCGCCAGCGTATCGATGTTATGTTTACCATCAACGGGGTTGTCATTAATGCCCACGAGGTTATGGATGATATCTTTGCGGCGATCGACAAGATACTGGATAAGCTCGAACGCAGGCTCACGAAGTACCGCGACAAGATGAAAGAGTACCGCGAGAGCAAGTCGAAACGCCCCGTCACTGAGACTGAAGGCCGGGACTCGGGTATTGTCGTGTCGCGGACCGTGGACGCCAAGCCCATGGACCCCGAAGAGGCCGTCATGCAGCTCGAGGCCTCGGGAGACATGTTCATGGTCTTTCGTGACAGCGAAAACGACAACGTGTGCATCGTTTACAAGAGGAAAGACGGAAAATTCAGCCTCATCGAAACGGCGGGCAAGGGACCTTAATTTGAGACTTGTTGATATATTGAAGGAGTCCTCGGTCATTTCCGATATCAAAGGGAAGACGAAGAAGGAGATACTCACCGAACTCGCGGGCCAGCTAAACGCCTCGGGGCTCATAAAGGACATCGAGCCCGTGGTGAAGATCATCATGGAACGCGAGGCTCTGGGCTCGACGGGCATAGGCGACGGAGTGGCAATCCCTCACGGAAAGATGGCCGGCTCCGGCAGCATCCTGTGCGTCTTCGCGCGGTCGAAAAAGGGCGTCGACTTCGATGCCGTGGACGGGCAGCCGGTGCACATCTTTTTCCTTGTTCTGGCCCCCGAGGATTCCGCTAGTCTGCATTTGAAGGTCCTGTCGAGGATCTCAAAGATCCTTCGCGATCCGTCGTTCAGAAAGAAGCTGTTAAAACTTCCCGATGCCCATTCTCTGTATGAGAGCATCGTGGAGGAGGATGAAAAGCTGTAACGGCCCCGGCCGGGGTAAATTGATTCTGCGGAAAAAGGCGCATGAAGGGCATAGAGGTTCAGCAGCTTGTAGATGACGAGCTTTACGGATTGGAACTGGAGGTCCTTGCAGGATACAAGGGGCTTTCGCGGAAGATCTATAACCCGAGAATCCAGAAACTTGGCCTCGTTATAACGGGCCACATGGTTTATCTCCATCCTCACAGGGTCCAGATACTGGGCAATATCGAGATCTCCTATCTCAGGTCGCTGACCGAGGCCGAGAGTAAACGCATCATCAGGGAGCTGTGCAGGAACAACGTAGTCTGCTTCATCGTCTCGAGAAACCTGAAAATCCCCGAGTTTTTTATCATCTCCGCGGAGGAAAAGGGGATTCCTCTTTTGAGGACCAAGCTTGTCACCTCCATTTTTATCGAGAGAATATCGAAGCTCCTTGAGGAAAAGCTCGCACCTTCTACGACCGTCCATGGTGTATTGATGGACATTCTCGGGGTGGGCGCCCTCATCATGGGCAGGCCCGGCATCGGCAAGAGCGAAAACGCCCTGGAACTCATCATGAGAGGTCATCGTCTTGTCGTGGATGATGCAGTCCACGTAAAGAAGATCGGGGCCATCGACCTTTACGGCGAGGCGCCGGAGATGATCAAAAGCCTCCTCGAAATACGGGGCGTGGGGATCGTGGATATCCGCCATCTCTTCGGGGTTTCGGCGGTCATCGACAGAAAGAAAATAGACCTTGTTATCGAACTTTTCGACTGGGACACCTCTCTTGAGTGTGAACGTGTGGGCTTAAGGGAAGACAAATACAAGATTCTCAGCGTCGATCTGCCCTTTGTCAAGATCCCCATCAGTTCCGGCAAGAATGTCTCGGCAATCATCGAGCTGGCGTGCCGGAACTTTATCCTGCGCAGGCAGGGTATCAATACGGCCGTCGAGCTCGAAAAGAGGATGCAGAGGTCTATGAGGGACGCAGAGGAATGAAAGACGTCTTAATCGTCAGCGGCATTTCCGGTTCAGGCAAAACGACCTTCCTGAGGGCTCTTGAGGACACAGGCTTCTTCTGTGTAGACAATTTCCCCATCCAGCTCCTTCTCAAATTCCTTGAACTCAATCGCGATGAGGGAGACAAGATCGCGCGGTGCGCCTTTGTCATCGACGTGCGTCTCAGGGATTTCTTCGAGAGCGGGCGCGACATCATAACGAAGGCCAAGAAGGAATTCGGCGCGAAGGTCCTTTTCCTCGAGAGCTCCGAAGAGAGCATCATAAAAAGATACCGCGAAACAAGGCGGTCACACCCCCTGTTTGATTCATCAAATGTGAAGGATGCCCTTGCGGAGGAACGCAAACTGATGACGTGGCTGCGCAACATGGCGGACCAGGTCATCGACACGACTCATATGAATACTCACGAACTGCGCCGGCTTGTGCTTCAGAAGTACGGGGCGCAGGAGCAGCGGATGAAGATCAACCTCATGTCATTCGGATATGCCTTCGGGCTCCCCCTGGAGGCGGACATAGTCCTCGACGTCAGGTTTATTCCGAACCCCTTCTTTGTGGAAGAGCTTCGCGACCGAACAGGCCTCGACAGCGAGGTGATGGAATTCATTAAGTCGCAGGAAGTATTCAAGAAATATTTCCTTTTTCTTTCAGATTTTTTGGTGTACCTTATACCTTTATTTGAGAAAGAAGGTAAAAGCTACTTGACAATCTGCTTTGGCTGTACGGGCGGGAAACACCGGTCAGTTTTCATCGCCGGTGAGCTGGCGGAGCACCTGAGCACGATGGGTTACAGCGTTTCCACCGTCCACAGGGATATTGAGAGGAAGTAAGGAGGCGACATGACCGGTCTCATTGTGGTGGCACACTTTAATCTTGCGCGGGAGATGGTGGCCGCTACGGAATTGATCGTGGGAAAACAGGAGCAGTTTGTCGCCGTCGATATTTTTCCCGACGATCAGGTCGAGAAGACAAAAGAGAAGATAGTTTCGGCCCTGAAGAAGAGCGACACGGGCGACGGGGTCATTATCCTGACGGACATGTTCGGCGGCACCCCTTCGAACATCAGCCTGTCCTTCCTTGAGGAGGACCGGGTGGAAGTGGTGGCCGGAGTCAACCTTCCCATGCTTATCAAGCTGGTAACGTACCGGGAGGGGCGGACGCTCGACGAACTGGCCAGCTTCATCACGCAGTATGGACAGAAGAATATATATCTTGCCACGGACGTGCTGAAGGCTAGGAAAAAGGACTAACCGATGCAGGAAGGGATATTTACTATCAGGAACAGGCTCGGCCTCCACGCGCGGGCTGCGGCGATGTTCGTCAAGGCTGCCGCGAAGTTCAACTCCAACGTTCTCGTAGAAAAGGACGGGATGCAGGTAAACGGCAAGAGCATCATGGGCCTTCTGATGCTGGCCTGCCCCCTCGGGAGCAAGATCATCCTTAAGATCGAAGGCGAGGATGAGGGAAAAGCCTTCCGGGAGCTGGGCGGCCTCGTGGACGACGGATTTAACGAAGAATGAAACAGGAAGAGATATTCGTCAATAAGATCCTGAAAGGCAGCGGCGTCTCCTCAGGAATAACCATGGGGAGGGTGCGCCTCATCGACCGGGCCAAGGTGGCGATAACAAAGCGTTCCATATCCCCACGCCAGGTCGAGCGCGAGGTAAGCCGCATCAAGAACGCCATACAGGAAGCTACCGACCAGCTCAATCAGATCAAGAATTCCATACCAGACGATGATGTCAGGAAGCACGCCTTCATCATCGATGCCCACATATTGATCCTTCAGGACGAATTCTTCGTGAATTCCGTGATCGATGTGATCCGCAGCGAGCTGATAAACGCGGAATGGGCCCTCGAGGTGGTGGTTTTTCGATTCCTCGCCAGCTTCGACAAAGTTGAAGACCCCTATCTGCGGGAGAGGGGTCAGGACATCAAGTACATTTACGAGAGACTGGCCAGGATCCTCGTCGTGGGAAAGAAATCGCCCATCAGCTCAAAGGCGGTGAAGGGCAAGGCGATCATCATCGCCCACGACCTCTCTCCGGCCGACACTATTCAGCTCAACCTCAACAGGATATCCGGGTTTGCCACCGACGTGGGCGGCAGAACCTCCCACACCTCGATCGTCGCGCGGGCCCTCGAGATACCGGCCGTGGTAGGCGTGGGGAATGTCACGAGCCTCGTAAAGAACAATGATCTGGTCATCATAGACGGAGATGAGGGCGTTGTCATCATCAACCCCGTCAAAGAAGTCCAGAAAGAATATGTGGCGAAACAGATCCACCTCAGAAACCAGAAAAAGGAATACCTCCGGGTGGCGAGGCTCAAGGCCGAGACAAAAGACGGTTTCCGTATGAGGGTCGGCGCCAATATCGAGCTCCTGGCAGAGATGGACATCGTTGAAAAATACGGGGCCATCGGCATAGGACTTTACAGGACGGAATACATCTATCTTTCACGAAAGCACGATCTCCCGACAGAGATGGATCATTACCACATATACCGCAGGCTTGCGGAAAACAAAACCCTTCAGTACATTACCATCAGGACCCTTGACATCGGCGGCGATAAATTTGTTTCAGAGATCGAGATGCCCAAGGAGATAAACCCGGCCATGGGGCTTCGGGCGATAAGGCTCTGCATCAAGGAGATCCCCCTTTTCAAGGCACAGCTCAAGGGGATATTGCGGGCGAGCAGCTACGGACCGCTTCGCATTCTCATTCCCATGGTTTCCGGGATCGAAGAGGTGCGCAAGACGAAGGCGATCATCGCCGAGTGCATGGAAGAGCTCTCCCGAAAAAGGGTCAGTTACAACAAGGACATAAAGACGGGTATTATGATAGAGGTGCCGTCGGCCTGCATGATCAGCGATATGCTTGCCGCCGAGGTTGATTTTTTCAGCATAGGGACGAACGATCTCATTCAGTACGCCCTTGCCATCGACAGGGTCAACGAGTACGTCTCATACCTGTACGAGCCGCTTCACCCGGCGGTCCTCAAGATGATCAAGAAGGCCGTCGATGACGCCCATGCCCACAAGATCACCATTGCCCTGTGCGGAGAGATGGCGGGTGAGCCGCGGTATGTGCCGGTATTGCTGGGTCTCGGCCTTGACGAGATAAGCATGAACCCCTACTCCATACCCCGGGCGAAGAAGGCCATACGGGGCCTCGACCACGGCTATTGCAGGGAGCTCCTCGATGAGATCATGAAGAAGGATTCACCCGCGGAAGCGGAAGTTTTGTTGAAGAACGAGATGGCGAGATTATTCCCCGGAGACTTTCCGAAGGTCCGGGGCTAGAACCAGTAAATTTCATAAGCGAATCGTTAAGGAGGAAATATACAATGGGTATGAGCAGATTCTTATTCACGTCTGAATCGGTTGCCGAAGGGCACCCGGACAAGGTTTCCGATCAGATATCCGATGCGGTGCTGGATGCGATCATCAAAGACGACCCCGGGGCGCGGGTCGCCTGCGAGACATATGTGACAACAGGTCTTGCGCTGGTCGGCGGTGAGATTACAACGTCGAGCTATGTCCACGTCCCTGAGATCGTCCGTGAGACGGTAAGGCAGATCGGATACAACGACTCCTCGATGGGGTTCGACTGGGAGACCTGCGCGGTCCTGACGGCCATCGACGAGCAGTCACCGGACATCGCCATGGGCGTCAACGAGACGTCGGATCACGAACAGGGCGCCGGCGACCAGGGCCTCATGTTCGGGTATGCGTGCAACGAGACGGCGGAATTCATGCCCATGTCCATCATGTACGCCCACAAGCTCATCAAGAAGCTTGCCGAAGTCCGCAAGGACGGGACCCTGCCTTTTCTGAGGCCGGATGGCAAGAGCCAGGTAACCATAGAATACATCGACAGAACGCCCGTCAGGGTGGACGCGGTTGTCATCGCCGCCCAGCACAATCCCGACGTGACGATCGAGAAGATACGGGAAGGCATCACGGAAGAAGTCATCAAGAAGGTCGTGCCCCTCGAACTCATGGACGACAAGACAAAGATATTCATCAACTCAACGGGCAGGTTCGTCGTGGGCGGTCCCAAGGGCGACTGCGGCGTGACGGGAAGGAAGATCATCGTCGACACATACGGCGGTGTGGGCAGCCACGGCGGCGGTGCCTTTTCGGGAAAGGACCCTTCAAAGGTCGACCGGAGCGCATCCTATATGGCCCGTTATATTGCGAAGAACCTCGTTGCCGCAGGCCTTGCCGACAGGCTGGAGCTGCAGCTGGCCTATACGATCGGCGTGGCGCAGCCCGTGTCCGTCATGATAGACACACAGGGGACCTCCAAGATCAGCCCCGACAAGATCGCGCAGATAGTCAACGAGCTTTTCGACATGAGACCGAGAAAGATCATCGAGAAACTGGACCTTCTGAGGCCCATCTACAGAATGACGGCCTGCGGCGGGCATTTCGGCAGAAGCGAACCGGAATTCACCTGGGAAAAGCTCGACATGGTAGAAGAGATCAGAAAAGCCGCAGGGATATAATAGGGACATGTTCCGGTTTCAGATCAAAGCGTTGCCTCCCCGGCGCGCTCCTCGACGTAGTGGAATACGCCTGCGTCGGCTTCTCGTCGTCGCCTCGGCACCACCTTTGATCTGAAGCCGGAAAGAACTGAATGGAGAGAACGACGCCCGGGCATATTTGGGTAATTAAGGGAGGAAGTAATGGATTATGATGTGAAGGATATAAAACTGGCCGATGCCGGGCTGGAAAAGATTGAATGGGCGGGAAGAAGGATGCCTGTCCTCGGGCAGATCGCCCAGCGGTTCGCGAAGAAAAAACCCCTGAAAGGTGTCAAGATCGCCTGCTGTCTTCATGTAACGTCGGAGACAGGGAACCTCATGAAAACCTTGAAAGCGGGCGGCGCGGATGTAGTGTTGTGCGCCTCGAATCCGCTCAGCACCCAGGATGACGTCGCGGCGGCGATCGTGAAGCATTTCAAGATACCCGCCTTCTGCATCAAGGGCGAGACAGACCGCCAGTACTACGAACACATCATGAAGGCCCTTGCCTTCATGCCCAATATCACCATGGACGATGGTGCCGACCTTGTCGGCGCCCTCCACATGATAGCCTTCGACCGTACCGAGGGTCTCCACGAGACCATCAAGAAGTGGTACAAGAAGCTCGGCAAGAAAGAAAAAGAAAGCCTTGTCAGCGGTGTCGTCGGTTCCATGGAGGAGACGACGACAGGCGTCATCCGCTTGAAGAGCATGGAAAAGGAAGGTCTTCTCCAGTTCCCCGTCATGGCCGTCAACGACGCGCTGACGAAGCACATGTTCGACAACCGCTACGGCACGGGCCAGAGCACCATCGACGGCATCCTGCGCGCCACGAACGTTCTCTTTGCCGGTGCCACCTTCGTGCTTGCCGGGTACGGCTGGTGCGGCAAGGGCGTCACCATGAGGGCGAAGGGGCTCGGCGCACACGTCGTAGTCGCGGAGGTCAACCCCCTCCGAGCGCTTGAGGCCCACATGGACGGCTTCGAGGTCATGACCATGGAGAAGGCGGCGGCCATAGGAGATATCTTCGTCACCACCACCGGCGACATCCACGTCATCCGCGAGGAGCACTTCAAAAAGATGAAAGACGGCGCCATGGTCTGCAATTCGGGGCATTTCAACGTCGAGCTTGACCTCGACGCCCTGGAGAAAATAAAGAAGTCGAAAAGGCGGATCCGCGAGTTCATCGACGAGTATACCCTGAAGGACGGCAAGAAGGTCTTTGTCCTCGGCGAAGGCAGGCTCGTGAACCTCGCCTGTGCCGAAGGTCACCCGTCGGACGTTATGGACATGAGCTTCGCCAACCAGTCGCTCTGTTCGGAATACATGTGGAAAAACGCCAAGAAGCTGGAGAAAAAAGTCTACTCCGTGCCCAAGGCGATCGATGAGCAGGTGGCCATGCTCAAACTCGCCTCGGCGGGGATCACCATCGACACGCTGACGGAGGAACAGGAAAAATATCTTTCTTCCTGGGAGATGGGAACGTGATCAAGCTCCTTGTGGCGGGAACGGTAGCATACGACTCTATTGAGACCCCCTTCGGGAAGGCCGACAATGTCCTCGGGGGGTCGGCCCTTCACTTCACCAACGCCGCCAGCTTCTTCACCGACGTAGGCATTGTAGCCACCGTGGGCAACGATTTCGACATGGAGGGCATCTCCTTCCTCAAGGACCGTAGCGTCGACATGTCCGGGATCGAGGTTGATCACGGGAAAACCTTCCGCTGGGAAGGCAAGTACGGATACGATCTCAACCAGGCCATTACGCTCAAAACGGAACTCAATGTCATAGAGACATTCAAGCCTAAGGTGCCCGAGCACTACCGGAATGCCGAATTCCTGTTTCTGGCGAACATAGACCCCGATCTGCAGCTCCATGTGATAGATCAGGTCAAGAAACCCCTCGCCCTCGTTCTCGACACGATGAACTTCTGGATCGAAAGCAAATACGATGCGCTCATGGACGTGATACGCCGCGTTGATATGCTGGTAATAAACGAGGCGGAACTTCGGGAGATCACAAAAGAACACAACCTTGTCAAGGGCGCCAGGAAACTGATCGAGCTCGGCCCCGTGTGCATAGTCGTCAAGCGCGGAGAATACGGCGTCTTCATGATGAATCGCGACGAGGTCTTCCTCGCCCCGGCCTATCCCCTGGAGGACGTCTTCGACCCCACGGGCGCGGGGGATACCTTCGCCGGCGGCTTCATGGGGTATCTTGCCAACGTCGGCGAAGCCACAACCGAAACGGTGAAACAGGCGATCATCATGGGCACCGTCATGGCCTCCTTCAACGTCGAGGATTTCAGCATCAACAGGATCAAAAAGCTCACCATGCCCGAGATTAAGGAACGCTACGTTGCGCTGAAGGAGTGCATGAAGTTCGGAGATATAAACCTCTGAAGACGGGTCGTTTTATCCAGGCTGGCGAACTAGATACAAAAAGAATAAAGTAAATTATAAAAACCCTTATTTTGCTTGACGCTGTTGAGGAGAATAAGGGTTTTATCTTTATTGTAGTATAGGTCCTATAGGACGTATGTGACTTATACGACCTATAGAAAACAACTCGGCCTTACTGACGGCCTGGAAGAGAAGAAGGATGCCGACTCAATCAACAAGCGCTCTTTTTTCTTTAATGCAGCGATGTTTTCCGCTACAATGAAGCCAATATGGGAAACGCGCGCTTTTTTCTGGGCAGTCTTTTTTATCCTTCCGTTGTCGCGGTCGTGGCTATGGCCGCTCTGTTTATTGCCCGCGGGATAACCATTCACCTTCTCAAGAAATGGATTCAGCGTTGTGAAACCGGGGTGAACGAGGTGATCCTGCGGTCATTGAGGACGCCTTCCGTCTACTGGTGCATCGCCATCGGCCTTTACGTCGCCCTTGAACTTTCCGACTTGCCGCGAAAATACGTTTTTATCGTTGACCGGACCATCTATATTCTCATCGTCTTTTCGGCCACGATCGCGCTGGCGAATCTCGCTGTGAGGGCCTTTGAAAGCTATGCCCAGCGCTCCGACATCAGCATACCGGCAACGGGGATACTCTTCGGCGTGTTCAGGGCCACCATCGTCATCGCGGGCATCCTCGTTATTCTCAACATCCTCGGTGTTTCCATCGCGCCGCTACTGACGGCGCTTGGCGTCGGCGGTCTTGCCGTTGCCCTAGCCCTCAAGGACACGCTCTCCAATCTCTTTGCCGGGCTCCACATCATCGCCTCGAAACAGGTGCGCCCCGGCGACTACATCAAGCTGAACTCCGGTGAAGAAGGGGTTGTCACCGATATCACCTGGCGGTCCACGACGATCACGTCCGCAGCGAACAACATCATAATCGTTCCCAATGCCCATGTCGCCTCGGCCACGATCACGAATTACGAGCTTCCCGACAGGCAGATGTCTGTCAGCGTCCAGGTCACCGCCCCCAACGGGGAAGATCTCGACAGGATAGAGGCCATCACCTGCGAGGTTGCCCGGGGGGTCACGAATGAGGTCCCCGGAGCCGTCGCGGGCGAAGAGCCGTCGGTGCGATTTCACACCTTCGCCGACAACGGCGTAGGCTTCTCCGTCAATATCAGGATAATGGATTCCAGTTCCCTCCATGTCGTCAGGCACCACCTGATAAAGGCCCTCCACAGGAGATATGCCGAGGAAGGAATCGCCATCCCCCCCAAAAATGCCGCATAATGACGAAGTCCTTGTCGTTCACCTCGGCGGACTCGGAGATGTTTGTCTCGCGCAGTCACTGTTCCTGTCTCTGCGGGAGCACTTCGGGGACCGCCTCGTGGCCCTTGGGAACAGGCGGTTTCTCGATCTCTTCAGCGAATACTTCACGAGGACGCACGGTGTGGAGTCGCGGCACTGGCTGTACCTTTTTTCGGAAAAACTCACCGGGCCGCGCTGGAAGAGGATTGTTTTTATCGGCAAGGACAGGCAGGGATCCATCCGGAAGCGATGGAAAGCGCATTCCGCGGAAGAACCCCTGTTTATCGACATGTACCCCGATGGCGCCTTCGGTCCCGCGGAACCCCGGGATGCCGGGGGGTCCGCCCGCGGGATTATGCATATCGAAGCCTATCAGCTTCACCAGTTCCCTGCTTACGGAATCGAACCCGCAAGGGCGAATATAATTGTGAAGAAGGCCAACAAGGTCATCCTCTACCCCGAGGAGGGCTTTTCAAAGGAAAAGTGGCCCGTCGAGAACTTTATCGACCTCTTCCATCTGCTGAGGGGAAGAGGGGTGAACACACTGTTGCTGAGGCCCCCGGAACTTTCATTGCCCGTGGAAGATGCCCTGTTTTTCGAAGACCTCTCCGAAGTGAAGAGGTTTTTCGGTGAAGGCGGTCTTTTTGTATCCAACGATTCCGGCATGGCCCATCTTGCCGCCGCCTGCGGACTCCCCACGATAACCATCTTCACGACCTTCAACCCCGCAATCTGGCACCCCGTGGGGCCGAACATCTCGTTGAAGGTGGGAATGGACAGGGTTGAAGTGACATCGCTTGCCGAAATGATCCGGCAGCAGGAGCTGAGAAGCTTTTTATAGGTCCTATATGACCTATAGGACCTATTATAAAAAACCCGGTCTTACTTCTTTTCCTTGTCTTCCAGGCTGTCGAGGAGGCGCATTATTTCCGTGCCTTCGCGGGAGTTGATGCCGTAGCGGGAGATGGCCTTTTCGAAGTTTGTCTTTGCCAGCATGATGTTTCCCTTGGACATGTAATAGCGGCCGAGGTATGCGTGGCCTCCGGCCTCATCACCCGTTCTGCCGAGGATCATGCCGAGACGGTAATATATTTCCGGATACGTCGACGCATACGGGGTCAGCGAGGTGTATGTACTCACCGCCATGTCGATTCTGCCCATGCCCTCGTATGCCCTGGCAAGATAGTAGCGCCCCACTCTTTCATTCGCGTTCCTGAGGGTTGCGGCCGCCTCGGGAAACTTGTTGGCGGCGATGTATATCTCGCCCAGGAACAGGTCCCGATAAGGGGACGGGTTTCTGCGGGCGATTTCGACGGCTTTCTCAAAGTTACCTTTCAAGGAGTAGTAAAGCGATGCCCCGTATGCCGCGACCGGGTCGTTCCTGTCACGGTTATAGCGCGAAAGCCAGACGTCATCAGCAAGACCGGAAGAGCGATAGTTCTGAAAGACCCTGGTCCTGGCTATTATATAGGGGAACAAAGAGGTGTCCACGGATGGCGGCTTTCTCGTCCAGGTCTTTTCAAGGTTGATGATACGGCTTTCATGATAGGGGTGCGTGAGCAGGTACTGGGGATAGAGCTTATCGCCGCCGCCGGCCCTGAGCTTCTTCAGGAAATCGGCGGTGCCCAGACCGCCGTAGCCCGCATCGTTGGCAAGGATCGAACCTTCACGATCGGCCTCTTCCTCATCCTCCCGGGAGTATCTCAGCGCCATGCTTTGCGCCGCGCCCATGCCGGTCACGAGGACCGCGTCGCGCGCAGAATCGCCGACGAGCATTGCCGCGAGCATAGTGGCGATGACAGTGGCGTTGAGATATTTCTGCTTGTCCATTCTCTTGGCTATATGCCGTTTTTTTATGTGGGCGAACTCGTGGGCCATGACGCCCGCCAGTTCCTCTTCGTTGTCGCAATTGGCGATGAGCCCTGATGCGATATAGACATAGCCGCCGATCGTCGCGAAGGCGTCGATGGTAGGAGAATCGATGACAGTCAGGACCACGGGAAAAGGCATGGTGGTCTTGCTTTCAAGCCTGCTCCGTATGTCGTTTACGTAGAGCGATATGTATGGATCGTTGTTGATCGGGACCGCCCGGGCGATCTCCAGAAACACCTCCTTGCCGTACTTGCGCTCCTCATCGTTTGTCAGGGCGAAAGCAGGCACGGACGCGGCAAGGAACGCGAGAACTACCAGGAATGCAATACATCTTTTCATCGTTTTTGGGCTATTTTTTTCTTTGATTTCGATGTTTTGTGCCGGGTGACTTTTTTCCTGGGCGCGGATTGTTTGGTTTTCACAGTCTTGGCCGAACAGAAGGTGACAGTAGTGGCGGAGGACCGTGCGAGGCGAAGCTGCTCGTCGGTGGGCACATCATCGTAGACCGTCTTGAGTATCTGGACGCTGTCGCCCCAAAGATTCCGGCTTCCAAGCATGGCGAGGATATAGACCTTGCCGTTCTTTTCAAAAGCCCCGACATAGCAGTGCCGGGCCGCCCGGGTATATCCCGTTTTCCCGCCTATGGCCGGTTCGAAGCAGAACAGGAGCCTGTTGTGGTTCTTGTACTGGATCTTGCGCGCGCTGTCCTCAAAGAGGAAGTATTTCGTGGAGACCAGCTCGAGAAAGCGCTCGTTGGCGAGGGCCTGTCTGAAGATAAGGGCCAGGTCGTAAGGGGTGCTGTATTGATTGTCCGAGGGGAGGCCCGATGCGTTTTCAAAGTTCGTGTCGATGGCGCCCAGGTCCCGGGCGCGTTCCGTCATCATGCGCGCAAAGGTGCTTTCGGACCCGCCGACATGCGCGGCAAGCGCATACGCGGCGTCGTTGGCCGATTCCACCATCGTGCCTTTCATCAGATCCGCCGACCGGTATTTGTTTCCGGGCACGAGATTCATCTTTGAGCGGGGTATCTTTACCACCTGTTTGTCGGGTACAACGATCTCGTCGCCGCCGAGCCGCTCTATGGCAATGAGGGTCGTCATGACCTTGGTCGTGCTTGCCGGCGGCAGCCTGCGATGATAGTCCTTGCCCGTAATGACCCGAAAGGTGTCCTTCTCGACGAGTATGTATGACGCCGCTGTTATACCGCCGTTTTCAGCAGCCGGAAGAATGGAAGGTGTAAGGGAAAGACACAGGAGGAGGCAGAGGACAAGGCGCATCTTAGTTTATTTATACACTATTTGGACGGGCGATACAAGCTTTACGGACCTTCCGAGGGTGGAATGGGCGGAAAAAGGGATCGAACACCGGGCCGCCTTTGAATCCCGAGCGTCTTCTACACTATCATCTGTACCGTTCCGTCGGGTATCACCGCCGCGCGGACTTTTCTGCCCTGGAATTCCCCGTCGAGTTGCCGGATGAGGCCGTCGAGATCGTCGACCCAGGTGATGTCTTCCTTTTTTCCGAACCAGTACGAACCTGCATGGTCCTTGTGACGGGAATAGAGGAAGAGTTTTTTGAGCCTTTCATGGGCGACCCTCTCCCCGCGGGCGAGCCTGCCCCAGTGGTCTCTCCCGAACCTCCCCATGAGGTAGTGGATGACCTGTCCTTCTTCGATGTCGCACAGGAGAACCAGGTGGCCCCCGGCGGCGGAAAGGATGGCTTCCGATATTGAGGCGGCTATGATGGCCTCGTTGCCCTTGCCGAAGGTGTTGGCAAATACGATGTCGTACTGGCCGCCCGCTTTCGTTCCGTAATGCCTGAGCGCGCCCTCTATCATGGCCGGATAGAGATCGTCGGGGTAGCCGGCGAAGATATCCGTGGCGCGGGCGGAGCTGTTTACGAAGACGTCGATCTTGATGTCCAGGGCGGCGATCCTCCCCGATTCCCGTATGTCGGAAAGGATTGCGTTGCATGAGTGGTTGCCGAGGCCCCAGCAACTGTTCAGGTTCCTTTGGAGGAGCAGCCCGTGATGGTACTCAATGGCGTCGATGTGGGCGATCCCCGGGAACACGATCTTGTACCCGCCGCCAAAGCCGCAGAACTGGTGGGGGATAAAGGACCCGATACCGATCCTGAGATCGCAGCTTAAGTATTCTTTATTAATGGTAACGGGTGTCCCGAGGGACGTCTCGCCGATTGTTTCGCAGTTCTCGTAGCAGTTGTGGTTGTAAACGGGAAAGCGTTCGAGGGCCTCTCTGCCCAGCTTCTTCCGGAAGTCGGCGTTGTTGTGGGGGGAATGGGTCCCGAGGGCGCACAGGAACCGGATCTGGCTGTCGGCGATACCGGCGGCTTCAAAGGCTTCGAGGAGGTGGGGAACGATCTCGTAGGCGCGTGTGGGCCGTGAAAGGTCGTCGAAGAGGACGCAGACCTCTTTTTTGCCCTTCATGAGGGGCACAAGGGGCATTATGGCCCGGCGGTAATCGTCACCCCCGATCGGCTGCCTGGCGTCACCCTCCATCGAAAGGAGATCTACCTCCCAGCGGTCGGGAAATTCCATCTCCAGGATGTGTTCCGAATTCCATAAATTATGGGGCAGAGTTATTTTCATATAAAAAACTTGAATGATAACAAAGGCTAGGGTACAGTATACAAAATTAATGAAAAAACTGGTAATAAAAAAAGACAAGACCATCCGGCAGAAAGTTTATCATCATATCCGCGAAGAGATCCTGAAAGGTGCCATCGCCCCCAAGGAGAGGCTCATAGAGGCGAAGATCGCCGGCGAGATCGGCACTTCCCGGACACCCGTCCGTGAAGCCCTCCATAATCTTGAGCTCGAAAAACTCGTCGTCTCCATTCCCCGTGTCGGCTATGTCGTGCGGGGTATGGACATGCAGGAAGTGGAGCAGTTGTGCGAGATCAGGGCGGCCATTGAAGGCCTCGCCATCGCATGGGCCACGGCGAAGCAGCCGGACAGGCTTATTCAGGCACTCAAGAGGAACATAGCGAATCAGAAGAAACAGATATCCAGGGGCAATCTCAACGGTTACGTGGAACTCGACGCGCAGTTTCATGACATCATAGCCCGCCTTGCCGGCAGCGACCGGCTGCTGGAACTCACCCAGACACTTCGAAGGCATATGCTACGGTACCGGATCCAATGTATCTATATGACCGAAACGGCCGAACGATCGATGCGCGGACATGAAAGAATAGTCGATGCCATCGAAAGAAACGACACGGCGGAGATCCTGGCCGCGGTGAAAACGCACCTGAGCCAGGCCAAGGACGACATCCTCTACTACGTTTTTCGCGAAACGGACGTCGACGACGGACAGGAAGCCAATCGGTAATTCCGGGACCGGACGTTTTATTTGACAAAAAACAGTTTCTGTGTAAACTTCAAATCAACGCATAAAATTTACGGAGGTGCTGGTATGAAGAAGTATTCGTTCTTTGCGCTCTGGTCCGTTGTTTTGTTGTCCCTTCTGTGCGTATTTTCCCTCTCCCATGCGGCGAACACCATAAAGGTGGGCATCGTAGATACCTACACGGGGCCTGCGACGACCTTCACCAATGACGTGCTCGACGGGTTTAAGCTGGCCGTGGAGAAGATAAATGCCAAAGGCGGCATTCTTGGGAATAAAATCGAATATACCACCAGGGACGAGAAGTTCAAACCCGATATCGGCCTGGCCATGGCCAAGGAACTCGTCCTGAAGGAAAAGGTGAATATTCTTATGGGCACCATAAACAGTGCCACCACCCTCGCCATCTCCGACTTTGTCAGGAAAGAGAAGATCCCCTTCTTCGTCACCTTTGCGAAGAGCGACAAGATCGTCGGCGAAAAGGGGCACCGCTACATTTTCAACATGAACGAGAATACCGAGATGGCAGGCAGGGCAACCGCCATCGCGCTCGCGAAGAAACCCTACGTCAAGTACTGGATCGCCGGCGACGATTATGAATACGGCCACGCCATCGCCGAGGGTGTCTGGAATAACCTCAAGAAGCTCAAACCTTCCGTCCAGAAGGTGGGAGAGACCTGGTGGAAAGTTGGCGAAGCGGACTTCACCCCGTATATCACCCAGATACTTGCCGCGAAACCCGACTTCATCATCGTCGCGACGGGAGGTTCCGGTATGGTCAACTTCCAGAAGGCGGCCAAGGCTACGGGCCTTAGCCAGAAGATCCCCTTCTATCAGCACACCGCGACGGAACTCTCCGTTCTCGCCCCCCAGGGCAAGAATGCCCCCGAAGGTGTCTACGGCACGGCGAACTACTTCTTCTACTATCCCGACACGCCAGAGAACAGGGCCTTCGTGGCGGATTTCAAGAAGGCCTACAATCGTAACCCCCGGATCGGGGCTCTTTACGGGTATATGACGGCGCAGTTCATCGCCGAAGGGTACAAGAAGGCCGGTAAGCTCGACACGGAGAAGCTCGTCACCGCCCTTGAGGGCATGGCCATAGACAGCCCCGTCGGCAAGCTCGAGATCCGCAAATGCGACCATCAGCTCCTGCTTCCCATGTATTTCGGCGTGACAAAGAAGGATGCGAAGTACGACTTTCTTACCGCCGGAAACATTGAGACTATTCAGGGTAAGGACTACGTCCCATCCTGCGAAGAGGTTCTGAAGCTCCGTAAGAAATAAAAGCGGCACCGGAGAGAGACAATGGAGAGCATCTTTTCGTTCGTGAGTCCGGGTATATTCAGTCAGATACTGGTAGGCCTCTCCCGCACGGTCATCCTCTTCATCGTTTCATCGGGTTTGAGCCTCATCCTGGGGGTGCTGAGGATCCCCAACGTGGCGCACGGTTCCCTTTATATGATCGGCGCCTTCATGGCCTACACCGTGGCGCATCTCTTCGGCGGGGGCAACATGGGCTTTTGGATGGCCCTTGTCCTGGCGCCGCTGGGGGTCGCGGCCTTGAGCTTTGTGGCCGAGCGCTCACTTTTTCAATTCCTCTATGAGCGCGAACACCTCATGCTCCTCCTTCTCACTTTTGCAATGTCACTCGTCTTTGGAGACCTTGTCAAGCTGGTATGGGGGGCCGAATACCGATCGGTCCCCGTGCCTCAGGTCTTCCAGGGCTATATGAACCTCTTCGGCGGGCTTCCCTTTCCCATCTACAGTTTCTTCCTCCTTGTCATGGGGCCCATCATAGCAATCCTGCTCTGGCTTCTGACGAACAAGACAAAGATCGGCAAGATATCCCGTGCCGCCGCGGTTGACCGGGAGATGGTGGGAGCGGTGGGCATAAACGTAAGCTGGGTCTTCGCCATCGTCTTCGTCATCGGCTGCCTGCTGGCGGGACTTGGAGGCGTACTCGTCGCCCCTACGGTAAGCGTTACCCTCGGCATGGACCACACGCTCATCATAGAGGCCTTCCTCATCGTCATCATGGGGGGGCTCGGCAACGTCTGGGGCGCCTTGCTTGGCGCTCTCATCTTTGGTTTGACCCAGTCGCTGGGGATTCTCGTGTGGCCCAAGTTCGGAATCGTCTTTCCTTACCTCGCGGTGGTCGTCGTCCTCATATTCAGGCCCACGGGGCTTTTGAAATCAACCTGGTAAGAGGTCGTCTATGAACAGCTCTGTTTTTCGCGGGAAGCTCCCATGGGTAATCGCCGCCCTTGTCGTTCTCCTTTGCTTCCCGCTTTTCCTCGACAGGTTCTACGTCTATCTCACGGCGATTATTCTCCTGACCGGCCTGTGCGCGACGAGCCTCAACTTCGTTCTCGGATACGGAGGGGTTTTCCAGTTCCACCACGCTGTCTTCTATGGGGTCGGGGCCTACGGCACGGCCCTCATGATCATAAAATCGGGGCTTTCCCCCTGGCTCGGGTTCATTGTGGGCCCCGTGGCCGCAGCTATCGTGGGGCTTGTGATCGGGGTGATCTGCATCCGCCTCTCCAAGCTTTATTTCGGTATGCTCCAGATATCCCTCGGGTCACTGGTCTGGGCCATCGTCTACCGCTGGTACTCCTTTACCGGAGGCGACGACGGCATCCACGGCGTCCCCCTGCCCGACATCATCTCTTCGTCCAGCGGCTCTTACTATTTCACACTCATAGTCACCGCCGTCTCCATGTTCATCCTCTACCGGATGATCAAATCCCCCTTTGGTAGCGCCCTCCAGGGGATAAGGGACAACCCGGTGCGTTCCGAAATGATCGGTGTCAACGTAAGGCTCCAGCAACTCCTGGCGCTCACCATCGCCGGCTTTTTCGGCGGGGTGGCGGGTTCCCTCTTTGTAGTCGTGGACAACACCGTCTTCCCGGACATGATGTTCTGGACGCTCTCGCTGGAACTCATCATCATGTGCCTGCTCGGAGGATGGCTCTCCTATCTCGGCCCCATGGTGGGTGCGGCGGTCATAGTCCTCCTGCGGACGTACGTCAGCGGCATCACCGGATACTGGGCGCTTGTTCTCGGGGTGATCATGATGGCCGTCATCTTCTTCCTCCCCAACGGCGTCCTGGGGTACCTGGACCGGTTTGTGAAGAAGAAGGCCGGGAACAAATGACGCATGCAAGGAGTCTTCAGTGCTAGAGGTCACATCACTATCGAAATCGTTCGACGGGTTCAAGGCGGTGAATAACGCGAGCCTCTCCGTGAAGGAGGGCGAGGTGGTCGCCGTCATCGGTCCCAACGGGGCGGGCAANNGTGCTTGGTCCCAACGGGGCGGGCAAGACGACCCTTTTCAACCTGATCACCGGCGTTCTGAAGCCTGATAGCGGAAAGGTGGTCTTCAAGGGCGAGGACATCACGGGGCTCCCCCCCTACCAGGTTTGCCGCAGGGGCATATCGCGGTCCTTCCAGGTGGTGAACGTTTTCCCGAAGCTGAGTGTCTTTGAAAACGTCCAGGTTTCAGTCCTCTCCCGGCAAAAGAGGACCTGGAACCTCTTCACCCCCTCCGCAAAGCTGGCCATCGCCGAGACGGACAGGATCCTCGGGGACGTGGGCCTCATGGACATCAGGGACGGCACCAGCGCGGCCCTCTCTCACGGTGAGCGCAAGGTCCTCGAGATCGCCATCGCGCTCGGCGGCAACCCCGAGTTCCTTATCCTTGATGAACCGACGGCCGGGATGTCCCCCGAGGAGACGACGCGGTGCATCGACCTCATCAAACAGCTCAAGGAGAGACTGGGCATCACCATCCTCTTCTGCGAACACGACATGGAGATCGTCTTCTCCATTTCGGACCGGATCATGGTCATGGTGAGGGGATCGACGATCATCGAAGGCACCTGCGACGATGTCAGGTGCTGTCAGGAGGTACAGGACGCATACCTTGGCGGGAGTGACGCATGCTTGATGTGAACGGTATCGATACGTACTACGGACTGAGCCACATTCTCTTCGACGTGACCCTGAAAGTCAACGCCGGCGAGGTAGTGGGGCTTCTCGGCCGCAACGGCGCGGGGAAGAGCACCACCATGAAGAGCATCATGGGCATCGTGCCGCCGAGAAAGGGGACGATCACCCTGAAGGGAAAGGAGATCACCGGAGAGAAGCCCTTTATGCTCTTCAGGCAGGGCATCGGCTATGTGCCCGACGACCGCAGGGTCTTCGCCGACCTCTGTGTCGACGATAATCTGGACATCGTTTATCAGCGCAGCAAGGACTGGGACAAGGAGAGGGTTTACGGGCTCTTCCCTGCCCTTAAGGAGATAAAGACGCGCCGCGCCGGGCATTTGAGCGGCGGGGAGCAGCAGATGCTGACCATCGCGAGGGCACTCATGGGCAGCCCCGAGCTCCTTCTGCTCGACGAGCCCACGGAGGGCCTCGCCCCGCTCATCGTCAGAGACCTGGAACAGCAGATCTTGCGGCTCAAGGACGTTGGGATAAGCATCCTTCTGTCAGAGCAGAACGTCCGCTCCGCCCTCAAGATGATCACGAGGGCCTACGTCATAGACAACGGCAGGATCCGCTTCGAAGGCCTTGTTCAGGAGTTGGAGGCCAATGAAGAGGTAAAGAGAAAGTATCTCATGATTTAGTTTTCGCGTGCGAAAACTAAATCGGGTTATACCCGAGAGGGAAGACGAAGAAAATAGGTCCTATAGGTCTTATACGACTTATAGGACCTATTTTCATTCCCATCTTTTCCCGAATCCGGAGATCCGAAACTGTCTTTTCTCTTTCTTTTAGCCCGGTTTTTTTATAAAATTAAACATGTTCCTACAGTTTATAAAACGACCGAAGTTTTGCCTTGCCACTCTTTTCGTCGCGGTATTCGTTCTTGCCTTTGCAATTCCCGCCGTTTACTCCATGGGTGACCTGGGTATCGTCGTGGAGCAGCTTCAGAATCCGGAGACAGCCACGAGGTGTCCCGTCTGCGGCAGGGCGATCAGCCCCGGTGTGGTTCATACCGATGCACCGGCCATAGTGAAGGAGAAGCTGAAGACCGCCCTGACCGACCGCAACATCGGTTACTCGGACGGGATGAAGAAGGATCAGCCTTACATCAATGTCCTCATCTATCGTTTTCAGGAGAGAAAAGGGGGAAACTTCGCCGTTGAAAAACCTGCCTCCATCGCTTTCCATATGCATCTCATGAAGGACAAAGTCGTGGGCAAGATCTTTGCGTATGCCGAAGAACAGAAGGCCCTGACACAAAACCTCTTCACCATGGGAAAATTCTTCCGCAGGGGAGCCCGCTGGGTGACGGCGGAGGAACTTGCCGAAGAGGGCATCAATGCGGGGCTTGATGAGCTCGTCGAGCCGAAGGGGACGACGGAGTCAGCCGAGTGAAGCCGTTGTTTGCGATGGACCTGATGGGCGGCAAGACCGTTCGTCTCAGGAAAGGCAATTTCGAAGAAGTAACAGTCTACAGCGATGATCCTCCCGCCATGATCGAAGAGATGGTGCGTCGCGGGGCGCGGGATTTCCACATTATCGATCTCGACGGTGCCAGGGGCGGCGAACCTGTCCACGGCGACATCATCAAAAAGATCCGCACGCTAGTGAAAGGCTACATGGAAGTCGGCGGCGGCATCCGCACCGATGATACCATTAAATATTACAGTGATCTGGGCATCGACGGGATCATTATCGGCACCCGTGCCCTTGAGGACGAGGACTTTTTCGAGAGTCTCTCGCGGTGCGGCAATATCGTCCTCGGACTTGACCTTCTTCAGGGAAAACCAATGGCACGGGGATGGAAAAGCGCCGTGGACCGCGATGTTTCCGCGATCCTTACCGCCGCCGAACGCGTCGGCATCATGGCTGTCCTGTGCACGAGCATCGAACGCGACGGCATGCTGACGGGGCCCGATTTCGAAGGGCTCAAAGCCATATCGGAGATGACGAGGCTGCCTGTCATCGCAAGCGGCGGCGTATCGAAGATAGAAGACGTCAGGCGTCTCAAGGAAGCGGACGTCTGGGCGACAATCATAGGAAAGGCCTTCTACGAGGGATTCATAAGCATCGAGGAGGCTATGGGTTATGCTGACTAAAAGAATCATACCCTGTCTTGACGTAATGGAGGGCAGGGTTGTAAAAGGGACCAATTTTCTCGAGCTCAGGGACGCCGGCGACCCCGTGGAGAATGCGAAGGCCTACGAGGAGCAGCTGGCGGATGAACTGTGCTTTCTCGACATCACCGCTTCCCATGAGAAAAGAAGAACCATCATCGACGTCGTCGAGCGGGTGTCTCATGAGGTCTTCATGCCCCTTACCGTAGGGGGAGGTATACGCTCCATAAATGATATCCGGGACATCCTCCGCGCCGGGGCCGACAAGGTGACGGTAAACACGACCGCGGTCGAGAACCCCGAATTTGTCAGGGAATCGAGCGCGATCTTCGGAAGCCAGTGTATTTGTGTGGCCATTGACGCAAAAAGGCGCCAGGGAGGCGGTTTTGAGGTCTACACCTACGGAGGCCGAAAACCGACGGGTATCGACGCCGTCAGCTGGGCGAAGAAAGTGGAAGAACTTGGCGCCGGCGAGATATTGCTTACCAGCATGGACAGGGATGGGACAAAAATCGGTTTCGACATCGAGCTGACAGGGACCATCGCCGAATCGGTGAACATCCCCGTCATCGCCTCAGGCGGCGTGGGGACGCTGGAGCACCTCTATGACGGGCTCACCCTCGCAAAAGCGGATGCGGTCCTTGCGGCATCGATATTCCATTACCGTGAATTTACCGTCGTCGATGCGAAGAGATACCTTCGGGACCGCGGGGTCAACGTCAGATTGTAGACCTGCGATCGATGCGTCGACGCCCGAGGGCAGAAAAATATCGACCGAAAACAGGAACGATAAAGTAATAGTATGGGAAACAAGGAGTTGCCATGGATGATCTGAAATGGGATGAAAAAGGACTTATGCCCGCTGTCGTGCAGGACGCGAATTCAAAGGACGTTCTCATGGTTGCCTATATGAACAAAGAGGCCCTGGAACTGACGATAAAGACAAAAAAGGCCCATTACTATTCGAGATCACGGCAGAAGCTCTGGTTCAAAGGCGAGACCTCGGGCCATACCCAGGACGTAAGAGAGATTCTCATAGATTGCGACAATGACACGATCCTTCTTCTTGTGAACCAGAAGGTAGCCGCCTGTCACACCGGTTTCTGGAGCTGCTTTTATCGCGCGTGGGCGGATGGATGGAAGATTGTCGGAAAGAAAGTCTTTGACGAAAAAGACGTCTATGGTCAAAAGAAGACTGATTGACAGTATCCTCTCTTTCTTCAACACCTGCTGTTTCGTGGGCCGCATCCCCTTCGCACCGGGAACCTTCGCGTCCTTTGCCGCCGCGGCACTGATCTATTTTTTCCCGGCGGTCTTCGGCAGCGTCATCTTCGCCGTCGCCTGCGTAATCTTCGCAGTCGGGTCTGTCAACATGGAACGGTATGAGGGTGAAGACCCCGGTCATATAGTCATCGATGAATTCGCCGGGATGTGCGTCGCCATGGCAGGCCACAAGGCTACGCTCTTGAATGTGATCGCCGCCTTTGTTCTGTTCCGTGTCTTCGATATTCTCAAACCCTTTCCGATAAACCGGATGGAAAAACTGCGAGGCGGTTACGGCGTCGTGGCGGACGACGTTGTCGCCGGGATATTCGCGAGTATCCTTATTCTCGCATGGACGAGGTTTGCATGAAACTGGAGAAGGCATTGGGCAAGGTGCTTGTGGCAAGGGGGCTCAGTCTTGCGACCGCTGAATCCTGTACCGGCGGCCTCATTGCCCGCCGCATCACGGACGTATCCGGCGCATCAGGATATTTTGAGGGTGGTTTCGTCACTTACAGCAACAGGGCCAAAACGCTTCTGATCGGCGTCCCCGCCGGGCTCATAGAGAAGCACGGCGCCGTCAGCGCCGAAACCGCGACGGCAATGGCCCGGGGGGCGATGAATAAAATGAAGGCCGACGTGGCCGTGGCGGTGACCGGTATAGCCGGGCCGACCGGCGGCACACCCGATAAACCGGTGGGGACGGTCTTTATCGCAGTGGCGACGAAGGCAAAGACTTCCGTTCGCAGGTGCCATTTCACGGGGACGAGATCGAAGATCAGAAAACATTCGGCCGACGAAGCGCTTGCCTTTGTTCTCGATCACCTTGAGGGGAGGGTTGAGAAATGAGATCGTTTCTGGCCTTTGAGATCCCTGCAGACATCAAGGAATACCTGTCAAAGGTGTCGAAAGTGATGGCGAAGACCCTTCCCGGTGTCAGGTGGGTAAAACCCGAAGGACAGCACATAACCATCAGGTTCTTCGGAGAGATATCCGAGGCGAGGGTACAGGAGATAAAAGACATTCTGGCGGCGTGCGGACCCTACGATCGTATCCAGGCATCCTTGAAAAGCATCGATGCATTTCCCGATAAAGGGCGTCCCCGGGTCATTGTCGCGACCATCGACGAAGGAGTTGACATCATTCGCTCGATATACCATGATATAGAGAACCGTCTCACAGTCCTGGGCTACGATAGAGAGAAAAGGGGCTTCACTCCCCATATCACCTTCGGGAGGGTGAAAACGCCCGCGCCGCTTTTGGCCAGAGACGTCGTCTCGCTGGAATGCCCACGGTTTGCAATTGAGCGTATCGTTCTTTTCAAAAGCATCCTCGGAAGGGAAGGGGCAGTGTACGAGCCTCTTTTTGAGATAAAGCTGGGCGCGGCCACCTGAAGCGTGAAACACCGGCGGGATGGCGGAACGAAATAAAGAACCCTTGCAAGGGACACCATAAAGGAGAGAGATGAACCCGAAAACCCAGAAGGGAGGCGTCGACGTGAAAGAAGAGGAGAACAAAGGCAAGGCCATAGACATGGCTGTATCTCAGATAGAAAAGCTCTTCGGCAAAGGCGCCATCATGAAGCTCGGAGGGAAAGCCATTGAGGCTGTCCCCGTCGTTTCCACGGGGTCCATCGCCCTCGATCTTGCCCTTGGCATCGGCGGTATCCCTCGGGGCAGGGTCATCGAGATCTACGGGCCCGAGGCGTCGGGCAAGACGACCCTGGCGCTTCAGGTGGTCGCCGAGACCCAGAAGGTGGGAGGTGCCGCGGCTTTCATCGATGCCGAGCATGCCCTGGATGTAAGCTACGCAAAAAGGCTCGGCGTCAACACGGACGACCTTCTCATATCACAGCCCGATACAGGAGAGCAGGCCCTCGAGATCAGCGAGATACTCGTGCGCAGCGGCGGTGTGGACATTGTCGTTGTCGACTCCGTTGCCGCTCTGGTGCCCAGGGCCGAGATCGAAGGGGAAATGGGCGATTCCCACATGGGCCTTCAGGCGCGGCTCATGTCGCAGGCCCTGCGGAAGCTCACCGCTATCACCAGCAAATCGATGACCACGGTCATCTTCATAAACCAGATCCGTCACAAGATCGGGATCATGTTCGGAAATCCCGAGACCACGACGGGCGGCAATGCCCTCAAATTCTATGCCTCGGTGCGCCTCGACATCAGGAGGATTGCGGCGATAAAGGATGGGCAGGAGGTCATAGGCTCGAGGACGCGGGTAAAAATCGTAAAAAACAAACTTGCACCACCTTTCAGAGAAGTCGAGTTTGACATCATATTTGGTGAAGGTATATCCCGCGAGGGAGACGTTATCGACCTCGCAGTGGAGATGGGCATCGTGGAGAAAGCGGGGACATGGTACTCCTACGGAGATTCGAGGATCGGTCAGGGCCGGGAGAACGCAAAGGAGTATCTGAAGGCCCACCCCGAAACGATGAAGGAAGTCGAAGAGAAGATCCTGATACAGGTG
The DNA here is from genome assembly GCA_002412715.1 of Deltaproteobacteria bacterium UBA5205. Taxonomy (GTDB): domain Bacteria; phylum Desulfobacterota; class Syntrophorhabdia; order Syntrophorhabdales; family Syntrophorhabdaceae; genus Delta-02. The sequence goes on along the minus strand of DHVP01000030.1, from coordinate 66,701 downwards.
GGGCTGAAAAAGGGAGAGACGGGTGACATCGCGACAGATCAGAAGTAAATTCCTGGAATACTTTGCACGCAACGGCCATACGGTAGTGCCCAGTTCGGCGCTGCTGCCGGAAAAAGACCCCTCGCTTCTTTTTGTGAACGCCGGAATGGTCCAGTTCAAGAACCTTTTTCTCGGCATCGAAAAGAGGCCTTATATCCGGGCGACATCATGCCAGAAATGTGTCAGGGCCGGGGGCAAGCATAACGACCTCGATAATATCGGCAAGACTCTGAGGCATCACACCTTTTTTGAGATGCTCGGCAACTTCTCCTTCGGGGACTACTTCAAGAAGGACGCTATCGCCTATGCCTGGGAGTTTCTGACCAAAGAACTCGGGCTCGACGAGTCAAAGATGTGGATAACGGTCTTTCGTGAAGACAACGAGGCCGAGGAACTGTGGAAAAAGACCGGTGTGAGGCCGGAAAGGATAGTAAGACTCGACGAGAAGGACAATTTCTGGTCCATGGGCGACGAGGGTCCCTGCGGACCCTGCTCGGAGATCCTCTACGACCTCGGAGAGAACGTGGGGTGCGGCAAGCCGGACTGCGCCGTCGGATGCGACTGCGACCGCTTTCTGGAAATATGGAACCTCGTCTTCATGGAGTTTGACCGCAGTGCCGACGGACAGATGAAAAAGCTTCCGAAACCCTCCATCGACACCGGCATGGGGCTCGAGCGCGTCACATCCATCATGCAGGGCAAGATCGGCAACTACGATACGGACCTCTTCGTCCCCATCATCAGGCGTATCGAGGACATCGCAGGCTGCGCCTACGGTGAAAACGAAAAGAACGACATCGCCATCAGGGTCATCGCCGACCACGCACGGGGCGCCACATTCATCATAAATGACGGCACCCTCCCCTCGAAGGACGGCAGGGGCTATGTACTGAGGAGGATCATACGCCGGGCGCTGCGTTACGGCAGGAAGCTGGGGATACAAAAGGAGTTTCTCCACGATCTTTCGAAGAGCGTCGTCGACATCATGGAAGACGCCTATCCCGATGTAAAAAACAACCATTCCTATATCGTACGGGTCATCCGGGGCGAGGAGGAAAGGTTCATCGAAACCCTGGGGATGGGGATGAAGCTCTACGAGGAGTTCACCGAAGACCTGAAAAAGAAGGGCAGTACCGTGATACCCGGCGAACTAATTTACAAACTCTATGATACCTACGGCTTTCCCGTCGACATAACGATGGACATGGCCGGGGAAGACGGTCTTGGAATAGACAAGGATGGGTTCGAGAAGGCCCTGGCGGAACAGAAGGTTCGATCAAAGACGGGTTCGAAGATCAAGGGAGAAGAGTGGAACGAGGGGCACCTTGCCATTCTCGGCCAAGGCCTGGCAAGTGCCTTCACCGGATACGGCACATTGAAGGATGAAGCTGTCATCCAGGCGATCCTTGTGGGCAATGAAACGGTGGATGAGGTTTCTGAAGACGAAGAAGGCGAACTCTTTTTCGACAGGACGCCCTTTTACGCCGAAAGCGGCGGACAGGTGGACGATTCGGGTGTGATTGCCCTTTCAGCGGGCGATTCAAAGGCACGGGTCGTCGGCGTGGCCAAAGTAAAAGAAGACCTCTTCGCCCACCGGGTGGTTGTCGAAAAGGGTGTGCTGCATCGGGGCGACAGGGTGTCGCTTGCGGTCGATGAAGACAAGCGCAAGGGAGTGTCGAGGAACCATACGGCTACGCACCTGCTCCAGTATGCGCTAAGGCGTGTTCTCGGCGACCACGTCAAGCAGTCGGGCTCGCTGGTGGAGGCCGGCAGGATGCGCTTTGACTTCACCCATTTCGAGGCGATGAAGGAAGACCAGATACGGGCCGTGGAGGACATCGTCAATGAGAAGATCATGGACTGCATGCCCGTCGTCATAGATGTGAAGAGCCGGGAGGATGCCATACGGGAAGGGGCCACGGCCCTCTTTGAGGAAAAATACGGCGAGACGGTGCGCGTCATCTCCATCGGCGATTTTTCGCGGGAGCTCTGCGGCGGCACTCACGTCGCCAACACCGGCCAGATCGGCAGCCTTTACATTCTCGGTGAAAGTTCCCTGGCATCGGGTGTCCGCAGGATAGAGGCAACGACGGGCAAGGGTGCTCTTTCCTACAAGCGCAGGATGGAGGGCACACTGAGGGTCATCGCCAAAAGAACGAATACCGAATTCGACCGCGTCCAGGAAAGGGTCGAAGGGTTGCTCTCGGAACTGAATCTCAAGGAAAAGGAACTGGAGCGCTTCAAACAGGACATCGTCGCCCACAAGGTCGACGGCGCCATAGCTCAGGCCATCGACAGGGATGGGGTCAAGATCGTGACCCTCTTCATGGAAAACGCCTCGGCGGACGACTTGAGGAAGGTAACGGACGTCGTCCGGTCCAAGGTCAAGGACTGCGTTGTTGTCGTCGGGACCGCAGGGGCCGAAGACAAGGGCCTTGTCGTCGCATCGGTCAGCAAGGACCTGCAGAAGCGCTACAGCGCCGGCAAGATCGTGGGGAGCCTCACGGGACATTACGGCGGCAAGGGCGGGGGCGGAGCCAACATCGCGCAGGGGGGCATACCGGGTTCGTCGGTCCGGGAATCCCTCAAAAATGTTGTGCAATTTATCGACAATTAGTATGATCTGATGAAAAGGCGGGGGAGAAATGAAGCGGTACGCGGACAACCTCAGAACCGTAAACCTCTTTTCGGATCTCAAGGAAAGCGAACTGGAGACGATCTCCAGGATTCTCTACGTTCATTCCTACCAACGCGGGCAGCTCATTTTCCAGGAAGGTGAGAACGGCGACGCCCTCTTTGTCGTGCTCAAGGGAAGGGTCAAGGTCTGCCTGTACGACGAGGAGGGACGCGAGTATGTCCTCGATATCATCGGAAAGGACGGTTTTTTCGGTGAACTTGCCCTCATTGACGACCTGCCCCGTTCGGCTAACGCCATAGCCATGGAAACGTCGGATCTTCTCGTGGTACGCAGGAGCGATTTTGTAAAGCTCCTCATGGAAAACCCTTCCATTTCGGTCAATATTCTCAGGGTCCTTGCCGGCAGATTGCGTGTCGCCGACGAACGGATCAAGTGGCTTGCCTTTCTGAATGTTGAAGGCCGCATCCTCAAGTACCTCCTCGAGGTAGGGGCAAGACTGGGCATAAAGATGAAGGACTATGTCATCATAGAACGGGGTCCTTCCCAGATCGAGATAGCCAATTCCTGCGGTTGCTCCCGGGAAACGGTCTCCCGGATGGTCGCATCACTGGTAAAAAAGGGAGTTATAAGCGTACGGAGAAGGCAGTATACGCTATACCCCGGCACCCGAACCTTCTAGCTCCTGCTCCAGATCGAAGCGCTCCCTTCGTTGCCTTCGTCGTC
>DHVP01000030.1:0-63196 GCA_002412715.1 Deltaproteobacteria bacterium UBA5205 | reverse complement strand
AGCAGGAGTCGGGGAACGCTCCCTTTTATGTTTATGAGAAAAACGGGTTATTGGTGATGGAAAAAATTCCTTTCCTATAACCCATCACCAATAACCCGGCTCTTTTATTGACAAAGCCATGCTTCTCCTCTAAGATGTAACTTTAAAACTACAGGATGGGGTTATATAGATGGCTTCCGTGAGTCAGAAACTTGAAGCAAAGGAGCAGGAGCTTAAGATCCTTCATGAGGTGGCCAAAGATATCAGCGATAACCTCGATCTCTCGGAGCTTCTCAACCGTATCGTCGATACGGTCATGGATTTCGTCAAGGCCGACTCCTGTCTCGTTTATCTCTACGATGAGGACCGGAGCGAACTTGTCCTTTCGGCGTCAAGCGATCCGAAAATCAAATCCCTGGGGTCGATAAGTCTCAGGCTGGGGGAAGGTCTGACCGGCTGGGCGGCAAAGGAGAAGCAGCCCGTCGTGCTCACCAAAGAGGCCTACCGGGACAAGCGGTTCAAGGCATTCACGTCTTTAAAAGAGGACAAGTACGAGGCCTTTCTTTCGATACCCATACTATCCAAGAACAAGATCATCGGCGTTATGAACCTGCAAAACAAGAAGGAGTACGTTTATCCCGAGACCCAGATAAAGCTCCTCTTCACCATCGGCAGGTACCTGGGCAGCGCCATACAGAATGCCATCACCTACGATGAGGTGGTAAAGAAGGCAAAACAGCTCGATCTTCTCTCCGAGGTTTCCCGGACGATCGTTTCAGACCATTACATCAAGGAGATCCTGCAGCTGATCGTGACGATGACGGCGAAGGTCATGGATTCCAAGATCTGTTCCGTCATGCTTCTCGACGAAAAAAAAGAGGAACTCGTCATCGCCGCCACGCAGAGCCTGAGCAATGCCTATGTCAATAAGCCGAATCTCAAGGTTGGACAATCCATTAGCGGCAGGGTCGTTCTGGAGAAAAAGCCGATCAATGTACTCGATGTCACGAGCGAACCCGGCTACATGTTCCCTGATGTGGCAAAAAAAGAAGGATTCGTCTCCCTGTTATCCGTTCCGATGATGATAAAAGACCAGGTTGTGGGTGTGATCAACAGCTATACCAGGCAGGAACACGTCTTTACAAAAGAGGAGATCGACATTCTTCAGGCCGTGGCGAACCAGGCCGCCGTAGCCATCGAAAACACCAATTTGAGCCACGAGATACTCGCCGCCAAGGAGGCACTGGAATCGCGCAAGCTCGTTGAGCGCGCCAAGGGGATATTGATGAGGGAATTGGGCCTCAACGAAGATGAGGCATACCGGAAGATCCACAAGAAAAGCATGGATACACGCAAGACGATGAAGGAAGTGGCGGAGGCGATCATACTGGCCTTCGACATCCAGAAAAGAACTTGACAAAGGTGAGCTGAAACACTAACATATTGGCAGGTTAAACGGGTTTTTAGCAGGGCCGCTAAAAATGAATATGCACGGACAAGGGCGTCCAGGGCGCTATAAAATGCTTTGGACGCCCTTCTTATATTACGAGGGGCGATAAAGCATATGAAGAAAATGTTAAGAATCGGCATGGGACAAATTAACGCAACCGTAGGAGACTTGAAGGGCAACGCCGAAAAGGTCGTCACGTGGGTTGAGCGCGCGAACGCCGAGGCTGTCGACATCCTTGCGCTGCCGGAGCTTGTTATAACGGGTTATCCGCCCGAGGATCTCCTCCTGAAACAGGGCTTTATCGATATGAACATCAATGTGGTCAACGATCTGGCGCAACGGATCGACAAGCCGGCCACAATCGTCGGTTTCGTTGACCGCTCTTCCGCCGGCCTATACAACGCCGCCGCCGTCATTTATAAACGAAAGATACGTGGCATCTATCGCAAGGAACTGCTCCCCAACTACGGTGTTTTTGATGAAAAAAGGTATTTTCTTCCCGGCGGGAAACCACGGGTTTTCCGTTTCGGGAATGTTCTCTTCGGCGTCGGCATATGCGAGGACGTATGGTTCAAGGAAGGCCCGCTGTCCGCCATGGCCCGCCTTGGCGCCGGGCTCATCTTCAATATCAACGCCTCGCCGTACCACGCCGGGAAGATATACGTCCGGGAAGATGTTGTCAGAAGCAGGGTCAGGGAAAATCGGGTGTGGGTGGCCCACACGAACCTTGTCGGGGGTCAGGACGAACTGGTCTTTGACGGACAAAGCTTTCTCATGGACAAATCCGGTAATGTCACGGCGTGCGCGAAGGCCTTCCAGGAAGACCTTCTCGTTGTCGATATCCCGGAAAAGGAGCTTGTAAAGAAGACCCCGGCAACCGGGGAAGGCAGACAGGTCACAACCATCACGGCACGGACCGGCCGGGTTTACCCTGAGGACAGAAAACCGCTCGTCATAAATCCCGTCCGGCGCCTTGAACCCGTTCAGGAGGTTTACGAGGCATTGAAGCTGGGTCTTCACGACTATGTGAAGAAAAACGGTTTCAAGGGGACGGTGATCGGTCTGTCGGGCGGGATCGACTCCGCACTGGTGGCTGCGCTTGCAGCCGACGCGCTGGGCAGGGACAATATCGTATGCGTGTTCATGCCGTCGAAATTCACGTCCCGGGAATCCACCGAGGATGCCCGCGAGCTTGCGCAGAATCTTGGGACCAGGCTCATCGAGGTGCCCATAGACGGCATCCTTGAGGCATACCGCGGCAGCCTTGAGAAGCTCTTCGCCGGTCTCAGGGAAGACGTTACCGAGGAGAACCTCCAGGCCCGCATCCGCGGCAATATCCTCATGGCCCTGTCAAACAAGTTCGGATGGATTGTCCTGACAACGGGCAACAAGTCCGAAATGAGTGTAGGCTACGCGACGCTCTACGGAGACATGGCCGGAGGCTTTGCGGTCATCAAGGACGTTCCGAAAACCCTCGTGTATCAGCTCTGCGTCTGGCGCAATACCGCAGGCAAGGTCATCCCCGAAAGGATAATCACAAAGGAACCGACTGCCGAGCTGAAAGCGGACCAGAAAGACCGCGATACGCTCCCGCCCTACGACCATCTCGATCAGGTGCTGAAAAGCTATGTCGAAGAAGACAAGGAGCCGACGGTCCTCGATTTCCCGAACATGCCTCCGGAAGAGATCGCCCGCGTGCTCAGGATGGTCGATCTGAGCGAATACAAGCGCCGACAGTCTCCCCCGGGGATCAAGATCACCCCCAAGGCATTCGGCAAAGACAGGAGAATGCCCATTACGAACAAATACAAGGGTTCACAATGAAATTTGAGTTTATGGTAAAACGGCTCTCACCAGTGTTGAAAAGGATAACAAAGAGGCTGAACGGCTATCATTCGTACTTTGACGAGGAAGACCTCTATCAGGAAGCCTTAAGCCATCTCTGGGGAGCTTTCCGCCAGGGTTCGATAGATGACAAGACCGACAGCTACATCCTTCAGGGTTGTTACTACCACCTGAAAAACCATCTCCGGAAGGTCCGTGAAAATGCCATTTTTATCAGCCTCAGCGAGCCGGTGGGCGAAGACGGAACTTCATGGGAAGAGATTATCCCCTCCGAGGAGTCGTCATCTTTTGCGCAACTTGAACAAAAACTCAAACTCCAGGCGATCAGGAACGCGTGTGCCTCTGACAGAGACCTCCAGGTTCTGAAACTCCTCATGGAAGACCTTTCCGTCAGAGAGGTCGGAGCGCGGCTTGGCATCTCCCACGTGATGGTCCTGAAGATTCGAAACAGGATTCGGGACACGTATGTGAGGTGCATCGAGGGCGGGGAACGGAAAATAGAAAAGGCAGGATAGAGTCTGTCCGGTTTTGCCATCGGCCCGGGAAAAGGCTATTTTCTGAACCCTGAATCATTCCTTCTGAACCCCATTTTTTTTCTATCTTTTCTTTTTCGACTGGTTTATGATGTTTTCCAGCTGTCGTGATTTCAATAAAAACTGAAGGAGGTGAAAAAGCATGAAGAAAGTATTGGTATTGTTCTTCGCAGTAGTGATCGGTCTTTCCTTTGCGTTCACGGGATTTGCACAGGACAAGAAGGCAACGCCTGCAACACCGGCAACGCCTGCAACCCCCGCAGCGAAGGTAGAGGCGCCGGCTGAAAAACCCGCCGACGTAAAGAAGGAAAAGAAAGACAAGAAAGTAAAGAAAACGAAGAAGTCGAAGAAAAAAGCCGAAGGCGCTCCCGCACAGGAGAAGCCTGCAGAAACAAAATAGGCAAGCCAACAACCGGAAAACCCGAAAAAAGTGTTTTGAGAAGAAGGGGGAGGAGAAATCCTTCCCCTTCTTCTATATAAGAGTCAGGGGTTCAGAGCCCGGGGTCAGAGAAGAACTGGCCGGTATAGAGGCTATGATCTTCCGTCTTTCGGCATTACACCGCCTGGTGTTCGTCATTCCGGCTTCCGTTGAGGCTGTTTTTGAAATGACCGTTAATGTGGTATAATGAGCGACCATGAGAAGAATCGTCGTCGATATCGACAACACATTATGGGACCTTGCGCCTGTGCTTTACGAGCGGCTGCACGAAGCGAGCCCCGGTTTTCCCCACCATTCCCAGTGGCGCACCTGGAGTTTCTGGAAGGGATTGATCCCGGCCGACAGACTCTACCGCATCATAAGGGATGTTCACATGGAACAGGACACCTTCGAACCCTACAGGGAATCCCGCGATTTTCTTGAACGGCTGAGGCAGGAAGGATTCTACATCATAATCGCCAGCCACCGCGAAAAGGAGACCCTCGCCTCGACGCACAGGTGGCTGAGCAAACACGATCTGCCTTTTGACGAGATCCATCTGAGCTATGATAAAACGGTCCTTTTCGATAACTGCTGGGCGATCGTTGATGACAGCCCGGTAACTCTGGAAAAGGCGAGGCAGGCCGGAATAGTCCGCGCGGGACTCAAAAACCCCTGGAACGAAACCGAAGACCATCCCCTGTTCACCGACCTCGGTGAGATATACGAATATCTTGAGAATGAGTGCGCGACAGCGAAAAAAGGATAAGTCCCATAGGTCCTATAAGTCGTATTATGTCCTATGAGACTTATTTTCAGGCGTGGAGGTTAATCCCTGAAAAGCTATCGAAAGGAACTCTGGTTCAACGTCCCGGCCAGACGGGGCTTCATCAATATAACACCTCAGGTGGAAGAATGCCTGCGGCTAAGCGGGGTCACGGAAGGGCTTGTCCTGGTGAACGCCATGCACATCACGGCCTCCGTCTTTATAAATGACGACGAATCAGGTCTCCACCATGATCTCGACGTCTGGCTCGAGAAGCTTGCCCCCCACGAACCCGTCTCCGAATACAGGCACAACGTAGGCGAAGACAACGCCGACGGCCATCTGAAACGTCAGATCATGGGCAGGGAAGTGGTGGTCGCCGTGACGGAAGGACACCTCGATTTCGGTCCCTGGGAGCAGATGTTCTACGGCGAATTCGACGGGCTCAGAAAGAAGAGAGTGCTTGTAAAGATAATCGGGGAATGAAGAAGGGCCAGGAAACAGGGCTTATGGGTCCTGTAAGTCCTGTGGACTCTATAAGAAGAAAGCAACAGCCTCTGCGCATCCCGAAAGATGAACAGAGGCTGTCTTTTTTCTCTCCCGTGCTATTTTATCGCTTTGTGGTAGGACTGAAGCGATTTTACCTTTATCTGGCCGCCGGCTGCCAGTGATGCCTTGATGCCTTCCGCGGTTGCCCTTGCGGCGGCCGTTGTGGTGATGTAGGGTATTTTGTATTTGATGGCGGCCTTTCTGATATAGGAGTCGTCGTATTTGCTGCTCTTGCCCGAGGGCGTGTTGATGATGAGGTTGATCTCCTTGTTGTGTATGGCGTCGACTATGTTGGGCCTGCCTTCATGTACCTTTTTGATATGCTCGCTCTTGACCCCCTTTTCGCCCAGGAACCGGTGGGTGCCCTCGGTGGCGACGATGGTGAATCCCAGCTTGACGAGCTGTTTTGCGACGTCGACTATGTCCTTCTTGTCGTGGTCAAAAATGGTGATCAGGACGTTGCCCGATTGGGGGAGCTTTTGTCCGGCGGCCGCCTGGGACTTGGCGAATGCAAGTCCGAAGGAATTCGCCATGCCCAGAACCTCGCCTGTCGATTTCATCTCCGGGCCCAGCGTCGGGTCTACCTCGGGGAACATGTTGAAGGGAAATACGGCCTCTTTAACACCCACGTGGGGATATTTCTTATGGGTGAGATGCATGTCTTTCAGTTTTTTTCCCAGCATGAGCTGCGTCGCTATTCGCGCCATCTGCACGCCCGTGACCTTGGAGACCAGCGGCACGGTCCTTGACGCACGGGGGTTTGCCTCGAGGATATACACCTCGTCGTCGGCTATGGCGTACTGGATGTTCATGAGGCCCACGACCTTGAGCTCGATGGCGAGTCTTTTCGTATATTCGTTTATGGTCGCTATGTGTTTCTGCGACAACGTCCTTGGCGGAATGGCGCAGGCGCTGTCGCCCGAGTGAACGCCGGCAAGCTCTATATGCTCCATGATGGACGGCACAAAGGCATCCTCCCCGTCGGAGATGGCGTCGGCCTCGACCTCTATGGCGTTTTCCAGGAACTTGTCAATAAGGATGGGCCTGCCGGGAGAGATATCCACGGCGGCGTTGACGTAGGCCTTTAGCATCTCGTCATCGTAGACGACCTCCATGCCCCTGCCGCCCAGGACATAGGACGGGCGGACCATGAGAGGGTAGCCTATCGCGCGGGCAACCACCAGGGCCTCCTCGAGGACGACGGCTGTGCCGCTCTCGGGTTGCGGAATGCCGATCTTCTTGATGATCTGGCTGAAGCGTTTGCGGTCCTCCGCGAGGTCGATGCTCTCCGGAGACGTGCCGAGTACTGTTACGCCGGCGTCTTCGAGCTGTCGCGCCAGATTGAGCGGGGTTTGCCCGCCGAACTGGACGATGGCGCCAATGGGTTTTTCCTTTCCGTAGATGCTCAGGACATCTTCGACGGTAAGAGGCTCGAAGTACAGCTTATCCGAGGTGTCGTAGTCCGTCGAAACCGTCTCGGGGTTGCAGTTGATCATGATGGATTCGTATCCCTCGTCACGAAGTGTGAAAGCCGCATGGACGCAGGTGTAGTCGAACTCTATACCCTGACCGATGCGATTGGGGCCGCCCCCGAGGATCATGACCTTTTTGCGGTCGCTCACTGCCACCTCGTCAGGCGCGTTGTACGTCGAATAATAGTAGGCCGCGTCGGCGCCGCTGACCGGAACCCTGCACCAGGTCTCGTTCTTTCCCAGTGCGGATCTTCTGCGCCTGATCTCGGTTTCCGGGACGTCGAGAAGCATGGCGAGATACCTGTCGGAAAAACCATCTTCTTTTGCCTTGATGAGAAGGTTATCGGGAAGTTCCCCGCCCTTGTGGCGAAGGATCTCTTCCTCGAGGTCCAGGATCTCCTTCATCTGCCCGATGAACCACCGTTTGATCTTTGTCTTTTCATAGAGTTCATCGATCGTCGCCCCCTTGCGCAGGGCCTCATACATGATGAATTGCCTCTCCGAGGAGGGTTCGTTGAGAAGGCGCATGAGGTCATCAAGGGGCAGCTGATTGAAATTCTTCGCGAAACCAAGCCCGTAGCGCTTTGTCTCCAGCGAACGGATCGCCTTCTGGAAGGCCTCCTTGTACGTTTTGCCGATGCTCATGGCCTCGCCGACGGCCTTCATCTGGGTCCCCAGTTTGTCTTCCGCCTCGCTGAATTTCTCGAAAGCCCACCGGGCAAACTTGATGACGACATACTCTCCCGAGGGAGTGTACTCATCAAGGCCCGCTCCGCGATAGTAGGGAATGTCCTTCAGGGTGTACCCGCCGGCCAGTTTGGCCGAGATGAAGGCAATGGGAAAGCCCGTTGCCTTCGATGCGAGCGCTGAGGAACGGGAGGTCCTGGGGTTGATTTCGATGACGACGATGCGCCCGTCGTCAGGGTTATGGGCGAACTGGATGTTGGTGCCGCCAATCACCTGGATAGCCTCCACGATACGGTACGAATAATCCTGGAGTTTCTTCTGAACGTCCTCGGATATGGTGAGCATTGGTGCACAGCAGAATGAATCACCGGTATGGACGCCCATGGGATCGATATTTTCTATGAAGCAGACGGTGATCATCTTGTTTTCCGAGTCCCGGACAACCTCGAGTTCCAGTTCTTCCCATCCTACTACGGCTTCCTCAATGAGGATCTGTCCGATTATGCTCGCGGAGATGCCCCTTCCCGCTATGGTCTTCAGTTCTTCCTTATTGAAGGCGATACCGCCTCCGGTGCCGCCCATCGTATACGCCGGGCGGATGACGACGGGATATCCCAGCCGGTCGGCGATCTCAAGGGCCTCTTCGACTGAGTAGGCAAGAGCGCTTTCGGGCATGGGTATGTCCAGTTTCCGCATAGTCTTCTTGAATTCGTCGCGGTCTTCACCGCGTTCGATGGCATCCGCCTGGACGCCGATAATGCGGACCCCGTGTTTTTCGAGTATACCCCGGCGTGAAAGCTCCGCGGCGAGGTTGAGGCCGGTCTGCCCGCCGAGATTGGGGAGGAGCCCCTGGGGTTTCTCTTTCTCTATAATCTTTTCTATTACATCGATGGTCAAGGGCTCCACGTATGTCCTGTCCGCCATGCCGGGATCCGTCATGATCGTAGCCGGATTGGAATTGACGAGGACGATCTTGTACCCGGCGGCCCTGAGAGCCTTGCAGGCCTGCGTGCCGGAATAATCGAATTCACATGCCTGGCCGATGATGATGGGGCCGGAACCGATGATGAGCACCTTGTCGATGCCTTTGATTTTGGGAGGCTTTTTCATTGGGAAGAATTCCTTTCGGATTTGCTCTGCATCGTAACAGAAGAATGTCGGGTAGTCAAGTGTTTTCAATGCCTTGCGAATAGCAGACCGGCGGCGCCGGCACCCGGTTTTTACCCTTTTTTTGGCTGTTATCGGACGTAGTTCAGGTTGTTTTCTTTCTTCAAATCCCTTGTTGGGCCGAAAGATGGTAGAGCCACTCCTGACTGAGTCCGCTGGGGATTATGAGGCAGAAAAGCAGAATCAAGAGGAACAATCCGATCCTGAACCAAACCCTGTGATCCAGGCCGGCGGGCATCCTGGCAACCAAAGAAGCGGGAGCGAAGTGCAGTGTGTTAAGATGGTTGCTTTTTTTCAGATTCTTCCTCGGCGATCTTATGATCAGCAGGATGCCGATGATGGCCACCAGGGCATTGGAGACATGATCCATTCCGATTTGACGGATTATTACCGTGCCGGGGTCCTGAAAAAAAGCGACAATGACCCCCAGGGAGCCATACCAGAACATGAAATGACCCAGCATCCTTCCCTGCCCCGGTATCGCCTTTTTTGCGACGGCGATGAGAAAGATGATGACGACGAGACACCTGGCGGCGTCGTAGAGAGCCACGGGGTGCCTGAACCCCTGCGCGTGGGGAAACTTCACCCCCCACCAGGCAGTCGTTGCGTAACCGTAGACCTCTCCGTTCAGATGACTGCCTATGCTGCTCAAGGCCAATAAGAAGGCCACCGGTATGACTATCTCATCGGCGACGAGGAAGAATTTTTTCCTGTGGATGACGCAGAAGAGCAATACTCCGAAAAGAGCACCCAGAATCACGCCATAGTACGACAAGCCCCCATGCCAGAAGGCGATCATCTCCGGATAGTTGCCGCGGAACAACTCCCATTCATAGAAAAAGATCTCAAAGGCGCGGCCTACTATGAGGGATGCCAGGGAGAAAAGGAGCGAAAAGTCCCACGCTTGCCTGGAAGAGATGCCGAGATAGCCCCGCCGCAGCATCACCCAGAGGAACACGGCGAGAAAACCGATCGCATAGGAAAGTCCGTAAAACCAGAGCTTTACTCCCAACACCTCTGCAAATGCGGGATTCAGGTTCAGGACGAAAGGACCTTGTAAATAAATCGCAAACCCCCGTAATAGATAGTGACGAGGAAATTCCAGTTTTTCTGTAGTTCTTACTACTAGCGGGACGCGGTTGTCAACCTTAAAAGACGGTTGCGGGTTTAGGGTTTCGGGCAAAGACCCAACCATCTTTCCCGGCCGGTCCGTTTCACCTGGTTTTAACCCGAAACCCGTAACAGTCTTTTAAGACATGCCCCTCCCGTTGCGGGAGGGAATTGGGGAACATGAATGTTTTGGGGCGGGCTTGAGGGGATTATGACTCTGATTTCTCGAAAGCGTCTTTCGGAGCATTGCAGATGGGGCAGGTCCAGTCATCAGGCAATTGATCGAAAGGGACCTTTTCGACTTTTTCGTCGTATCTGTATCCACACACTGAACAGGTCCAGACCATTATGACACCTCCTTACCGGTTTGTCTGTATCATTTCCCGGGGCGTATCGCCGCAGGTTTTGCATATCCCGTAAAAATCGACGCGGTTACCGAGGATTTGGAACCCCCCGGTTTCTCTGTCGGAAAGCGGGAGGGGAAAATCGACGAATATATCCAAAACAGTCTTACATTTGATGCATATAAGGTGGTGGTGAGGCTGGGTGTTTGGATCAAAACGCTTCTTTCCCGGGTCTATAGAAAGTTCGACGACCACCCTCTGTTGTTTCAGGGTCTCCATGGTGTTATAGACGGTTGCGAGAGACATGGTCGGAAACTGCTCCTGCAGGGCCACATATATGTCCGCTGCACTGGGGTGAGCCGTGTTTCCGTCGAGGTATTTCATGATGGCGATCCTTTGAGGCGTCATTTTCATATTCTTGTTTGAAACATCCGACATTTAATAACCATCCTTACATAACAAAGTATATTATCTAAGAAACGTTCTTGTCAAGTATAAATTATAAATCGATTTCTCCCGGCCCGAATGCACATCCCCAACTGCTTCTCATCCGCCATCCACCATGGAATGCTCGACTCTATAGAACCAGGCAGCAGGGTTTTCGAAATACTCTTCGGCATCGCGTAACGACATGAAGTGCTCATATTCGATCATGGAAAGGAGTGTGAAAAAGTCTTTCTCACGCATGTCGGTGGATGATGCGGCAAGGTCTTTGTAAAATTTAACGCCTTTTTCCTCGAAATCGGCGGCAGTCTTGATGGCCTGCAGGTCGCCCGAATCGGTCTGCGCCGACTTGTCGATGTTCTTGAGCGTGTTGACGAGGAGATCCCTGATGTTCGTTTGGTTTACGATGAGGGGTACCGTTTCGGGCCATTTGTCTTTTTCCTTCCATTTCACGTGCAGCTGTTTCAGTCGTTCGTAGTGCTCGACCTCGTCCTCGGCTATTCTCTTGAACATGGCCTTCCCGAGAGGGTTGTTGGTGCGGTCGGCATTCTTGAGATAGAATTCCCGTTCTTTCATTTCGTTGTTCAGCGCCACTTCCAGTGCGCTCAACCGTTCTTTTTCATCCATGACATCGCTCCTTTCCCCGTTCATTCGATGAGAACATCCCGTATACATCCCGCTGTCGCAATGTCTATATATTTCCCTAATTCCATAGAGTCCATCAATGTACGTACAATATAGGATGCCCCCGGGGATTGGTCAAGGTACGACGGGTTTCTATACGGTCAGCCGGTCTACCATCACTTCGCCGATGGTCTTCTTCGCAAGGAGGGCCATGAGGAGCCTGTCGAGGCCCACGGAAACGCCGGCACTGGGGCCGTTTATTGTTCCCAGGGCGTTAAGGAAGATTTCGTCGATGGGGAAGGAAGGTTTACCGAGGCGACAGCGGTGTGCGTTGTCTTCGATGAAGCGTTCGCGCTGTTGATGGGGATCGGTGAGTTCGGTGTAGCCGTTGGCGATCTCCAGGCCGTCGATGTAGAGTTCGAAACGTTCCACCATGCGGTCGTTGTCATCACGCTTTTTTGCCATCGTTGAAATGGAAAAGGGCCACCCGGCGACGATATAAGGCTTGTCGCCTCTCAGGGTTTCTTCGATCTCCTGTATGAGGACCTTGAAAAAGAGATCGTTCCAGTCATCCTTTTCGTCGATACCGGGGAAGGGCTTTTGTCTTAGGGCCTCAAAGAATTCGTCGCGATCGAGAGGGAAGGGGTCGAATCCCATTATGTCCCGGAAAAGGGCGTCAAGCTGATGCAGGGGATAGGGTCGGCGAAAACGCTCCGGCTGGCCGGCGGAAAGCCGGCGGGAAATGAACTCCACGAGATCGCAGGTCTCGTCCATTGCCTCTTCATATGATCCTTCGCGGTACCATTCCACCATGGTGAATTCCGTGTTGTGTAGCTCCTGATGATCCTCCACCCGCCAGACCTTGCATACCTGAAAGATCCTGGCGGTGCCCGCCCGAAGGAGTTTCTTCATGCCCATCTCGGGGGATGTGTGAAGGAAGAAAGGACCTTTTTCCCCGACATGGACGGTAAGCGGGTCGATATGGGGGTCCGGAGGCGCCGTGGCCATGAGGTTTGCCGTCTCGACCTCAAGGTAGCCGCGCTCGTAAAAAAAATCGCGCGTCGCGCGAAGCAGTTCGTGGCGCGCTTTGATAATATTTTGCATTGCTCGTATATCCTCTATTCCCATGACCTGACCGGCGAGTGCGTTATTGCATTTTATA
Organism: Deltaproteobacteria bacterium UBA5205; assembly: GCA_002412715.1. Classification (GTDB taxonomy): domain Bacteria; phylum Desulfobacterota; class Syntrophorhabdia; order Syntrophorhabdales; family Syntrophorhabdaceae; genus Delta-02. The sequence goes on along the minus strand of DHVP01000030.1, from coordinate 50,646 downwards.
CAGCAAACAAGTATACTTTGTCCAACTGTGGCCTTTACGGAGAGGTGACCGAGTAGGCCGAAGGTGCTCGCCTGCTAAGCGAGTGTACGGATAAACCCGTACCCAGGGTTCAAATCCCTGCCTCTCCGCCATTCAAAAAACAGCTCAAAAGTTCCGTCCATCGCGTTTCAGGTTAAATACAAAAACAGGTTTAATGGAAGAATCTTGCATTCAAGACAAGATGAGTCCATATGCTTACCCCATAGCCAAGCCCGATTGCCCAGGTCCATTTCAGATGGCCGGCGAAAGTATATGCTCCTCTCGCACTGCCCATCAAGCCAACGCCGGCGGCGGAACCGACGGAGAGCAGACTTCCCCCTACGCCGGCCGTCAAAGTCACGAGGAGCCATTGCCCGTGAGACATATCGGGGTTCATGGTCAACACCGCGTACATTACGGGGATATTGTCGATCACGGCCGAAATAATCCCGATCATTACATTTGCCGGTGTTGGACCGAGGGCGTAGAGATATTCGGATATGATCGCGAGGTATCCCAACTGCCCGAGTCCGCCCACGCAAAAAATAATGCCGTAAAAGAAAAGGAGCGTGTCCCATTCGGCACGGGCGACCTTCCTGAAGAGATCGAAACCCCTGGCTTTATCGTGACCCATTATATCAAGGGGGTCCTCGATACAACGATGTCGCTGCTCTATTCTTTTCAGGTAATATCCGAAAAAGGACAGATACCCTAATCCGAGCATCATTCCCAGGGCGGGAGGAAGGTGCAAGGTATTATGAAATAATATCGCCGTGATAATCGTCAAAATGAAGAGAAACATGATTCGGCGTGCGCCGACCTTCATTTTGAGAGGTATTGTGGACCTCTGTTTTATCTCGCGGGGAACGGTGAAGCTCATGATTATTGCCGGAATGAGCCAATTTATTGCACCCGGAATAAAAAGTGCGAAGAATTCTCCAAAGGGAAGCTTGCCTTTCTGCCAGACCATCAGCGTTGTTATATCGCCGAAAGGCGAAAAAGCACCGCCGGCATTTGCCGCGACAACGATATTAATGCAGGACACCACGATGAACTTTTTGTTGTTACGCGCGACCGCTATCACCACGGCACCCATGAGGAGTGCCGTGGTCAGATTGTCGCATATCGGAGAGATGAAAAAGGACAGGATGCCCGTCATCCAGTATATTTTCCTGAGTCCGAATCCTCTGCTGACAAGCCAGGAGGTCAGGGCCTCGAAGACTTTTCTTTCTTCCAGTGCGTTGATATATGTCATCGCGGCGAGAAGGAAGAGGAAGAGTTCGACGTATTCGGCCAGATTCCGCACGATAGCCTCATGGATAACGTCCTGCCTGCCGACGCCAATGTATGCAAGCGCGACGAGAATCCAGATGACGCTGCCCGCAACCATGACCGGCTTGCTCTTTCTGAGGTGAAGCCTCTCCTCGCAGATTACGACCACGTATGCCGCAACAAAAAGGCAGACGGCAATGATACCGAAGGAAGATGTCGCAAGGTTCAAAGATTCATCGTTACTGCCGCTTGCTCCCGCGCAAACAGGCAAGGCCATAAGGGCTGCCAGCGACATGAATAGACGGATAACTTTCTTCATTTCTCTTTTCCTCATATGGCGATTTTGATGCCCTGGTTGGATGTGCGGTGTATAGGTATAAGACTCTTCTACTTTGCCACAGGACCCACCCTCATCATCCAATGATTGACTTATTTTCTGCAGGGAAAGATCCTGACATCAAGCTTATGGCTCGTATGTTTCTGTCCACATAGTGTCATTCCAGGTCAACAGGAACAAAAGATACCTGAGTCCGGTCAGGGGAAGCATCAGGCAATACCTGATATTCGCGGTGAAAAACCCTTATTGAAGTGGGGAAAATGGAGCAAGCCGGCAGAAAAAGAAAATCCGGAGACAGGGACCTTCACCTGAGATGTTCGCTTGTCTTTAACCCGAAACCTTGAACTGTCTTCTACGGTTTTCCCAGGAGGGCCTTGATCTTCGGCATCGCTCTTTCCGTTGCCTTTATGCCTTCTTCCATGAGGATCTTTTTCTGGGAAAAATCGAACATGGAGATGCCCTTCGTGTCCGGTTCGAGGATGACGTCGGCATAGGAGAGTTTCGTTTTCGAATTTACATGCATCATGATTGCTATGGATTGGGCGATGACATCTATGACGGAGGTTATATCTCCGTCCTTTATATCCTTTTGCAGGTTGACGGCAATGATGACATTGGCGCCTTTGGACCGGGCCACCTCGCATGCGATGTTGCTTGTCACGCCGCCGTCCACGAGGGTCCGGTTACCGAAGGCAACGGGTACGAAGATCCCGGGGATGGCGGAGGAGGCATGGATGGCTTTGGCGAGAGAACCTCTCTCCAGCGTGACGGTCTCACCGGTGTTGAGGTCCGTGGCAACGGGATAAAAGGGTATTTTCGTCGCCTCCACGAGTTTCACCGTTGCGTTCTGTTCGACAAAGGCTTCGAGTTTGGCGCCCTGGACGGGGCCCATCTTCGAGGAAACAACGGAGTAATCGAGGATGTCGCCCCTGTTGATCTTAAAGGCGGTCCATTCAAGCTGGAAGCTGTCGGGATTTGACGCGTATATCCCGCCGATCAGGCTGCCGACGCTTGTGCCCACGATCATATGTATGGGGATCTTCTCCTTTTCCAGGGCCCGAAGCACACCCACGTGCGCGAAACCCTTGGCCGAGCCGCCCCCGAGAACAAGGGCCACCTTCGGTTCCGCCTTCTTGACGACAGGAGCGCTCTGGCAGGAACAGACGATGAAGAGGACGGCCAGGCAGAGGATTAACCGTTTAATACCCACCTCTCATTCCGACGAAGGGGTTATAGAGCTTTTCCCGGCCGATGGTGCTACGCGTCGAATCGCCATAGTTGTGTCCCGGCGCCACCACGGTATCGTCGGGAAGTGCGAAAAGCTTTTTCTGGACCGAGGCCAGGAGTGTTTCCCATGAGCCCCCGTCAAGGTCGGTTCTGCCCACGCTTCCCACGAAAAGCGTGTCGCCGGTAAAGACCATGCCCGTGTGGTACAGGGATATGCTGCCCGGTGAATGTCCGGGTGTGTGGATCACCGAAAGGGATGTATTGCCGATGGTGATGCTGTCGCCGTCACGGACGGTCTTGTCGGCGGGCGGCGACGGCTCCCCGCCGAACATTTGAAACGAATGCGGTGACTGGTGGATAAGGGCCGGAGCCTCTATCTGGTGGATGATGATCTGTGCCCCGGTGAGGTCCTTCATCCGCTTGTTGCCCATGATGTGGTCCACATGACAGTGGGTGTTCACTATATATCTAATGGTATAGCCCCGGGTCTTCGCCTCGTCGAATATACGATCACAATCCGCGGCCGGGTCGATGACAAGGGCTTCCTTCGTCTCTTTGCAGGCCACTATGTATGTAAATATGGCAAAACTGCCTACTTCCATTTGTTTCACGAACATGAAAGCCTCCTTTTATGTAGTGTAAATTTAATACTTTTTGGTGCCGTTTATCAAATTTTTTGGTAATATCTTGCACAACTGTCGATCATTCACAGAGGGAGGGAAAATGAGGCCAGTGTTCATTGAGGCGCGTGATCTGCCGGACGCGTGGTTCCAGTGCATATACCGCATATTCGAGGATGACGGGGTCCATGAGTACGTTATAGACCGCGGCTCTTTCGAAGGCAACAAGCGCCGGGAGTTCGACCTTGTCATGGTTTACATAAAGTACCCCGGGGCCGTACCTCTCATCCCCGACATTCCGGCCGAGCTCGGCATCCCCGCCCCCACGTCGATGGATTACGTCGAGGAATACCTCCAATACCTCATGACCGACAAGAAGGCCCCCAACGAGCTCTATACATATGGAGAGAGACTTACCAACCCCAAGGTGTTCGTGGACGGACGGGAGGTTGCATGCGGTATCAACCCCGTGAATGAGGTGATCGACATCTACAAAAAGGGGAATTACGGGACCAATCAGGCAATAATGGAAATAGGCATGCCTTCGGACATCATCCTCGAAGACCCTCCGTGCCTGAGGCTCATCGATACGCGGGTCACCGACGGTAAGCTGCATTTTGTCCTCTATTTCCGCAGCTGGGACCTCTGGGCCGGTTTCCCGTCGAACCTGGCCGCCATCCAGCTTCTGAAGGAGTACATGTGCCAGGAGATAGGCGTCGAAGACGGAACGATCACCGCTGTCAGCAAGGGGCTCCACCTGTACGAATACACCTTCGGGTTTGCCCTGCAGCGCCTGCGCAGGGACGCGAAATAAACGCAAGGCCGCCTATCCGGTTAGGCCGTTCGGGTGTGCATGGACATGGCCGCGAATTGATTGCGGATGTTCTTTTGAATCTCCTCTATATTCGTATCCCCGGTAATCTCCATGGTCTGGTACCGGTCCCGGTGGGGATCGAGGATCGTGAGGATAAGGATGTTGCCATCCGATGGGATTAGTTCCATGAAGATCTTGTTCTCGAAGAGAATAACGATGCCGTAATGACGGGGAACGATGAAGCTGTCCCTGCATGAATAAGCCGCGAAGCTGAGGAGGTCGTTCAGTATCGCCGCCATTTCCGGTGAATCGAACCGCTCCATGTGTTTGGTGACGGATGGGTGGTGCAGGCAACCCGCAAGTTCCCTTTCTATGCACGGCCGGTCGGGATATCGCCCCTTTTCGGCGAACCTTTCCTCCAGGTGGTAGCTGAGGTCGACGATCTCGGGATACGTAAAAGACCCTTTTGACCAGAGGGAGTCAAAAATATCCTCTGCCCTCTTCCAGCCAAGGGAACTTTCGATGTCGATAAAGAGGTTTCTCCGGAGTGTCCTGTCAAAAAAGCTTTCGATGCCCAGCCGCTCCATCCTGCTGTCGACATAAAGGCTCCAGATCTGATTATAGCGGTCCCGAATGAAAGGCTCTTTTTCCTCGTCAGGGGTGATGCCGGGATTGTAGAGAAAAGCGGGGTCGAGTACGTCGGCGATGTAGATAAAAAGCCGGTAAATGCGGCCATAGAGAAAGGCTTCGTCCATCCAGACATACGTCTTAACGTCGAGAGCGCCCCTTTTTCGCTTGATCAGAGCCTTTTCCAGCCAGGGCGAGTCTGCCCCTTCGATGACGACATTATTGATCTGTCGCGAAATACCGAGGTTCTCGATGACCGATTGGACGAGTGCTTTCTTCTCTTGCACTTAAAATTCGCCTTCAAGGCTGTATAGCTCAAGAAGGAGAGTTTTCGCTTTCATCCATTTGGAATCACGAGTGGTTGAGAAGGGTGTTGTCTGGAGGTATTCCGTAAGGTATTTCCGGGCCCGTTCCGATTCATTGCGTTTGGCATAGATATAACCAAGGTTATACAGAGAGGACTCGTATGCCGCTGTATACCTCGGGATGAGCTGGTTCAGCCCCTTTAGCTTCAGGTAGAGCTGTTCCTTGTCTTTCGTGGGGCCGGCTGGGTCGTTGACGGCCTTTTCATACTGACCCTTGATAAATTTTACCGTCGTGAGCACTTCTTTCGTGTAATCGTGTATTTTCAGCGTCGTACGCAGTGATGTGTCATATTCATTCTTCTTGAGAAGCTCATCCACGCGTTTCTGGCTGGCCTGAAGGTTGGCGTCGTTAATGGCACCAGCGTCTTTCTGAGGGGCAGGCTTCGCCTTTTTCTCGGGAGGGGCGGCGACAGCACAGAAGAACAGACCGGAGACAAAAAATACCGCGACCATCAATATGGCAGCGGCTGCACATGTCGTCTTCCGGCCTCGATTTTTCAAGACCATTGCGTCACATTTCATAGGAACCTGTGTCCCCCTTTTTATCTCTGGAAAATGGCGGTGCAGGGATTTGAACCCCGGACACTNNGGATATGAGCCGCATGCTCTGACCACCTGAGCTACACCGCCTTGCTTCTTGATATAAGCCATAAAGGCCTGTATTGTCAATAAAAAACAGGTGATAGGCAATAGGCAATAGGCAATAGTAAAAGCCTTTTTTTGCGGGCATTCCCATCACCTATTACCCATAACTCATGACCCGTTTTCTTTACTTTATCCCGAGCACTTTATGCATCTGCAGGCCGAGGCGCCATGGGGGATGGGTGAGACAGTAGTCGAGGCACAGGCGGGTGTTCTCGTTCAGAAACTGATTATCGACGGGTTGGAGGACGAAATGGCTAAAATTCAGGGTTTCTAAGGCGGCCGGGTCCAGCCCGTCCTGGGGATGGAGAAGTTTCAGCTCGTCGCCGCTGGTGATTACGATGGGGGCGCCTGCTTTGGGGCTGACGGTTATCCAGTCCATGCCGTCCGGGATCGGGAGCGTTCCGTTCGTTTCGATAGCGATCTCCCAGTTGCGGCGGTGGAGTTCGTCGATCAGGCGGTTATCGACCTGGAGCGCCGGCTCGCCTCCCGTAAAGACGGCAAAAGACCTGCGGCCTTTTCCCCCCGTGGAAGGCAGGAGGTGGGCCATGGCCGAAGCGACCTCTTCCGCATCGCCGTACCTTCCGCCGCCGGGGCCGTCGGTGCCGACAAAATCGGTATCGCAGAAGGGGCACGGTATGTCCGCTCGGTCGTCTTTGCGGCCGGACCAGAGGTTGCAGCCGGAGAACCTGACGAATACGGCAGGCCTCCCGCTGTTGACGCCTTCACCCTGGAGGGAATAGAAGATTTCCTTTATGAGGTAGGCCATGAGAGATTTAACCTTTATATATATAGGCGACGGGGTCGTCGATACCCGCCTCTTTGAAACCCTGGAGGCGAAGGAGGCACGCATCGCACCGGCCGCAGGACTTTCCCTCGGGGGAGGGGTCGTAGCACGTCGTAGTCAGCGAATAGTCGACGCCGAGAAGAATCCCCGTGCGGATGATCTGTGCCTTCGTCATGGCGATAAGCGGTGCATGGATCGTGAAGGACCTTCCCTCGACACCAGCCTTTGTGGCAAGGTTGGCCATGTGTTCGAATGCGGCGATGTATTCGGGTCTGCAATCGGGATAGCCGCTGTAGTCGAGGGCGTTGACCCCGATGAAGATGTCCCGGGCGCCCAGCGTTTCAGCGTAGGCAAGGGCGAAGGAGAGGAAGATCGTATTCCTGGCCGGCACATAGGTAACCGGGATGTCCCGGGAGATGTCCGACACATCCCGTCCCTTGGGGACATCGATGTCGGCCGTCAGGGCGGAACCGCCGAAGCTGCGCAGATCAATGTCGAGAACGATGTGGCGTGCTGCGCCAAAGGACCTTGCGATCCGGGTTGCGGCCTCGATCTCGTGCGTGTGCCGCTGGCCATAGCGAAAGGTCAGGGTGTAGGCTTCGAAATCATCGTTCATGGCTATGGCAAGGGTCGTCGTCGAGTCGACACCGCCGCTCAGGAGGACCACTGCCTTTTTAACTTCTGTCTTATTCATGTCGGTTCCCTATTTTCTGAATATGGAGAACAGTATCGTCAGGATGATGCTGATGATGATGCTCGTCGTGATGGGGAAGTAAAAGCTGAAATTGTCCTTCTTGATGGAGATGTCGCCGGGGAGCTTCCCGAGCCAGGGTATCTTCGGCCCATAGGTGAAGGCCAGCCCGACGACAACAAGGACGACCCCGAGGATGATGAACATCTTTCCCATCGAAGGCATCATTTCCCCCCGTACCGCTCCTTTTCGCTGAATATACATCCGCAGTACTGCTGACGATACATGTTAAGCCGCTTCGATTCGTTGATCCCTTCCTGCCAGCCGGTACGGAAATCACGGTAGACGAAGGGGACGCCGTGGGTTGCCGACAGTTCCTCGCCTATCTTCTTGATGTCGTCGTGCCGCTGATACCTGCTGTAGAGGAGCGTCGTGGTGACCGCGTCGAAGCGCTCCCGGGCCGCCTTTTGGAACGCCCTTTCAAGACGCATCCGGTAACAAAAAAGGCAGCGGTCCTTCCCAAGGGGCAGTGTCCCGGCAAGGAAGCTTTCAAGATCGTATGAGGTGTCAACGTCAAGAGGAAGAAGGCTGATCCCGGCGAATTCCCTGAGAGTGGCCAGGCGTTTCGAGAATTCCGTGTAGGGATGGATATTGGGGTTGTAGAAATACCCCGAGACCTCGGCCCCTTCGCGGCGAAGCTCCCTGACGCTATAGATGCTGCATGGTGCGCAGCAGATGTGGAGTAAGATGCGGCTGCCTGTAATATCCATCAATCGGCCTTCCCAATCGCCCGTAATTTCTTATACTTTACCACCTTCCGCCCGGTTTATCCACCTAAGGTGGCAGGTAATAGGTAATGGGTAATGGGAAAAGAACCTTCGTATTATTGGTTTTATCTTTTTGCCCATCACCTAATTACCTGTCTTTGTTGCATATCAAAGATATCTGCTCCATAATGGAACTATAGCCGTTTAAGGCAGGGAGGCAACATGATCAAGTATATTCTCTACATCTTGCGCTGGACCGTTCTTGCCATACCGGGCGCGCTTTTCTTTAACAAGGTCAGGGAACTGTTCGGCATTGACAACGTATATCTTGCCATGATCATCAGCCAGGCGGTCATGGGGGCAATGGTCTACTTTGTGGACAGGCTCATCTTTACGTCGGGGGCGGTTCCGATCCCCTGGGAGATAAAGCCGCGCGGGGTCTGCGCCGAGTGCGGACATGTCGGAAAGTGCTACCGGATGCCGGGGGAAAAGTGCTGCGCGCCAGGGCAGATGGCGGAAGGGAATTCTTTCAGATGCGAAAAATGCGCCCTCAGGAAGATTAAAGAAACCAGGGTTTAAGCGGAATCTTTGACCTCGGAAGGCCGTTATACTCTCACTTTACAAATCTTAACAGGACAAGCGGGAACAATTAATGCCCGGACTGTGTCTCAAAAGTGTTAGCATGAGGTGATGCACATGACAAAGAGGCGGCCGGACAAGGGGTTTTGTACGGAACTTCCCCGGCGGCCCTGTCACGACAGGGGATGAAAGGAGATGGTATGGCGGGAATTGGAATACCTGAGTTAATGGTCCTGGTAATGCTTGTGTGCGTCTTTACGATCCCGTTCTGGATCTGGGCCGTCATCAATATCGTGAGAAGCGATTTTCGGGACAACGGCAAGATCGTATGGCTTCTTGTTGTTATCCTGTTATATACTCCGGGTGTAGTGCTTTACGCCTTCATCGGCAGGAATCAAAAGATCAAAAGGCCAGGTTGAGCATGCATCAAAAAAGAAGTCTTTGAGGAACCGCGAGTAAACGTATGGGAGATCAAACTTCCCTTAAGACCACGCTCATATACAGATGCCTGGATATCGTTCTGGTTATTGCAGGCCAGGCATCGATAATCCTTTCCATTCAATTTGTGGATTTATTTGTGTATTTTATCGTTGCCGGGGTGGTCCTCAGCGCGACCGGTTTGGGGCTTCGCGCCGGAAAGACGGGACGCAGTGTCCCCGCCTGGGTTCTGATCGCGGTTTTCTTCCCCATCCTCGTTCCCCTCGTCGGCCTTGTCTTCATGCTGATACGGGGGACGAGACGACAGGATGCCGACCCTTCCCGGAAAAGGCCTGTGAATATGTATGCGCACGCATCGATCGCGCTTGTCCTGTTCCTGATCGCTGCCGTGGTCATGGATTCCTTGAGCTTCGCGCTGCTATGCTTTTTCATTGCACTTATATGGGCCGCAACGCACAAAGGGGCCGGGTACACAAGGAAAGTGCGGCTTGTTGTCATCGGCATTTACACCCTCATGCTCGTGATGGCCTTTGGCATGAAGAGCGTCAATTATCGCGTGTCGCACAGCAACGCAGAGACCATTATCGCGGCATGCGAGAAGTACAAGGGCGAGACCGGCGAATATCCTGCGTGGTTGAGCGACCTCGTTCCCGCCTACCTGTCAGAGGTCCCCGTTGCGCGATACACGCTCATCTCCGGCGGGTTCCACTATTACCGGGATCACGGGCCTTCCACGGACAATTACCGGTTGATCTTCGTTAACGAGGCCCCCTTCGCCAGGCTCGTCTATAATTCCGCAAATAAGTGCTGGCATGAGATTGACTAAACGGGGGTTTTGCTATTTACGCATGTTCAAAAAAAGTAAGGAACAATAGTGACGGAGATGGTGTCTTAGTAATGTAACGATTGCGATCCATGCAGCACACAAAACAAAAAGGAGGTAATAATGGATTCAACAAGCAAGCAGCGAAAGGACCTGATGAACAGCATGGCAAAAAGGACGGTGCCTTCCTTCGGGTTTGTATGCTCGGGGGCATCACGAGGAGTTTCAGGCGCACATACAGCCTCAGCGGACTGTGAAGGCGGCTGCGGAGGCCAGTGCCTGTCGGGTTGCAAGGACGCATGCATCACGGTTAGCAAGTAGGTGCCATCGGCACCCCGGTATTTCCCGTCATTCCGGTTCGGGTCCTTATCCGGGAGCCCGTGGCGTCATGTGGGGCCCCTGATGCCGGCCTGAATCCGGAATGACGACTGGGAACGACATGAAAAAGGACATTGCAAAACCACCCACCATATGGCAGGAATCCGTCGCAAAGACGGTAACGTTCGTAGTCACGGAGGATTGCCAGCTGCGTTGCCACTATTGCTATCTCGTCGGCAAGAACTCCAGGAACAAAATGAGCTTTGACATAGCCAAACGGTCAATCGATTACATAACGGAAAACCGGGATGTATTTCCCGAGAAATCCATTATCTGGGATTTTATTGGCGGCGAACCCTTCCTGGAGATCGATCTTATCGACGAAACATGCGACTACATCAAGTCGAAGCTCCGATCGGAGGGGCATCCGTGGCTTGAAAGCCACCGGTTCAGCTTCACGACCAACGGGATACTGTACGGCAGCGAGAAGGTCCAGAACTTCATAAAGAAGAACGGGCCGGATCTGAGCATCGGGGTGACCATCGACGGGACGCCGCGGAAACACGACATGCACAGGGTCTATCCTACCGGAAAAGGATCGTACAATGACGCGGTCAGGAACATTCCGCTGTGGCTAGAGCAGTTCCCCGTTGCCAGTACGAAGGTCACCGTCGCAAGCGACGACCTGCCGTATATCAGGGAAAGTGTTTTGCATCTTTATGGCATCGGCATCAAGCACATCAGCATTAACGTTGTTTTTGAAGATGTCTGGAAAGAGGGCGACGATACCATTCTTGAAGAGCAGCTTGTCGGGCTTGCGGACAGGATAATCGACGAAGAGCTTTACACGGACCACACCTGTTCCTTTTTTTCGGAAACGATAGGCCGCCCGCGGACGGACAACAACAACTGGTGCGGGGCCGGGAAGATGCTGGCCATCGACTACAGGGGTGATTTCTACCCCTGCCACAGGTTTACGCCTTTCTCCCTCGTCAACAGGAAGGCCCCTCCCGTGGGCAACTGCTTTGAGGGGATTGACCCTAATAAACTGCGTCCCTTTCTGTCGCTGGATCTTGTGACCCAGAGCCCCCGGGAATGCATCGACTGTGAGGTTGCGACGGGCTGCGCCTGGTGCCAGGGCGCCAATTACGACTTTGCCCGGACGGATACCATCTACCAGAGAGCGACGTACCTGTGCAAGATGCACAAGGCGAGGGTGCGGGCCAACAACTATTACTGGCATAAACTTAACGCCTTGATCGGTTCATGAGGAAGCAGTCATGATAGATTATCTTATCGTCATCCTGGAACATGACTGCGCTCCCTTCTGCTGCTACGATGTAATGAACAGAAACAGAAACGAGCTTATCTCCCTCGACCTGCTGAAAAAGATCGTCAATTATGCAATAAGGGACCGCCTGTCAGTCAACTTCCTCTATGGCGGCACCCCGCTGTCGCCTGAACATGAGAAAGTCATAGCGGAAGTCGAGCACATGAAGATGGCGCCCCTGAGTCATGCCGGCTCTTACGAAAATACCGTTTTCATAATAGACGGCGAAGAAGACCTGCGGCATGTGCGCGTATTGGACGGGGGCGATCTCAACAACGTCATACTCCGTGTCGGCAAGGATGACCTGGGATCGCTTGGGGCCACCGTAAAAAGTCTTATCGGAAGGTTCAAGAGGCTCAATGTCATAATAAAGGATGTCGACAGGTTTACGGAAGAAGCTTTTTCAGCATACGAGAGTCAGCTGGAAGACGTCGGGGCAATCGTCGGGGAAGAATACCGGAAGGGCAATTTCGTAGAGGTCAATGTCCTTTCCGACAGGGTCTTCCTCACGAACATGAACAACTGCAGTGCGGGAACCCGGCATCTGACGGTCGCGCCGAACGGCAGATTGTATGTATGCCCCGCCTTCTACTATGAAAATGAGGACAACAGCCTGGGAGACCTTGACGACAGGGTCGAGATAAAGAATGCCCGACTGCTGGAACTGGAATATGCGCCGATCTGCCGCAACTGCGATGCCTGGCATTGCAGGAGGTGTGTCTGGCTTAACGATGCACTGACGTCGGAACTGAACACGCCCTCACATCAGCAATGTGTCCTTGCCCACCTGGAGCGCGAAGCGTCACGGAAATTCCTAGAACGCGTCGGTGCGGACATCGGCATAAACGACAGGGTAGCACCGATCCCGAAGCTCGATTACCTCGATCCCTTCGACATCATCACCAACCGGTCGGTAAGTCCCGAGGACAGGGAAAGGCATTTTGCACAGCTGCTTTCGAAGCCGCTGGAGGATCTTCCCGTCACGGAACTGCTCCGGCAGATTTACAGGACAGACCCCAAAATGCTGACACGATTGAAGGAGCAGAACTGCGCCGTGGTGGATCTCGAGGACAAGGAATAGCCGGCTGACATGGATACCTCTTCCGAGTTTTCTTCCCGGTCCCGTTCCACCATGGAGTTCCTGCGCCGTACCGTTGTCTACCTGAGGCCCTACAAATGGGCCGCGGCGGGGAACATTATCCTGGCATTTTTCACGATAGGCTTCTACTTTGTATTTCCCTACGTTACGCAGTATATCATCGACACCGTCATCGGCGGCAGGAAAATGGACCTTTTGCTGCCGGCCGCCCTATGCTTGCTTGGGACCTTTCTCCTGTGCGAATTCTGCAACGCGCTGAGGATCATCGTCAACACCCATTTCGGGCAGAACGTCATCTTTGACATGCGCCGGGATGTCTATGCAAGGCTGCAGCGGCTGCCTGTGCATTTTTTCGATCACCGTGCCTCCGGGGATCTGATGACGCGGGTGATAGACGACGTAGCGTCCGTTCACCGTGTCCTCGTGGACGGCGTCGAAAGGACGGCGACCACTTTTCTGAGCATCATCGTGATTCTCATCATCCTGTTGTTCAAGAATGTTACCCTGACGATGCTCGCCCTTATCCCGCTGGCAATCCTGATAGCGGGCACCCTCTGGTACACCCTGACGGCCCATCGGCGGTACCGTAAGCAAAGAGAGGCCATCGGCGCCATGAACGCCCTTCTGATGGACAATCTCCAGGGTGTTCGCCAGATCAAGTCCTTCGGCCGGCAGAACCACGAAGACGAGCGCTTCCGGGAACGCGCCGACGGACTCAGGCACAGCACCTTGAGCGTCATGAAGGTGTGGGCGGCCTACTCGCCGGCCATGACCTTCGCCGGATCGCTGGGGATGGTGCTTGTCCTGTGGGTTGGCGGCCCCATGGTGGTGGATGGGACCATGACCCTGGGTGGGCTCGTCGGTTTTATCTTCTATCTTACCCTTTTTTATCAGCCGATAGGCAGGCTGGACGGCTTGAATCAGATGCTGCAGTCGGCGAGGGCCGCGAGCGACCGGGTCTTCGATATCCTCGATGCCGCGGATGAGCAGCAAGGATGGGACCGCATCGCCCCGTTGAAGACGCCTGTCCGGGGAGAGGTACGCTACGACAGGGTGAATTTCAGCTATAACGGCAGCGGTCGAACCCTGAAGGACATCTCCCTCCATGCCCGTCCCGGTGAGATGATCGCCCTCGTCGGGCCTACCGGCTCGGGCAAGTCCACCCTTGTCAATCTGCTGCCCGCATTCTATGAAGCGGCCTCGGGGCGTATCTTCATCGATTCCCAGGACATTGCCGGCGTTTCACTGGAGTCGCTGCGTTCCCGGATCAGTGTCGTCAGTCAGGAGGCCTTCCTCTTCAACGGCACCGTGCGCGAAAACATTTTGTATGGAAGACTCGACGCCACCGGGGACCAGATGCTGGCGGCGTCGCGCGCGGCAAACTGCCACGAGTTCATAATGTCGCTGCCCGGCGGGTACGATTCCCGCGTGGGCGAGCGCGGCGTCAAACTCAGCGTCGGCGAAAAGCAGAGGATCTCCATCGCGCGGGCGCTCCTCAAGGATGCGCCCATCCTTATCCTGGACGAGGCCACGGCGAGCGTCGATACCGTTACGGAAAGGCTGATCCAGGAGGCCCTTTCCCGGCTCATGGCCAACCGCACCAGCTTCGTCATAGCCCATCGGTTAAGCACCATCAGAAATGCCCATCAGATCCTTGTCATGCACCACGGCGAGATTGTTGAGCGCGGCAATCATGAAGAATTGCTGGACCGCGGAGGCGTCTATGCGAGACTCTGCCTGATACGGGATATGGAGGAAGACGATAAAGGGGGGGTGCAGAAAAGAAAGGCCCCTTATACGACGGACTTATAAACCGCGATTACGAGGGAGAGTCAGGAATTTGCGCGAGCAGCCTTACCGTAGCGCATCCCCGGGAAGGCCGGGGACCAGGGGCTTAGAACCCCTTTTCCCGGAGGCACTCTTTTCTTGATTTCCGTTCCCGCATTTATTACATTGTCGCTGACATATCATTTGATCCACGCCATAAAATGAACAATCAAATAAGAGAGACCCCCATGCGCCGACTTTGTAAGACTCTTATGTGCGGTCTAATGATCGCTCTTTGCCCCCTTGTCGCCGCAAGCCGGGAGCAGCTCCCCTCCTATTATCCCGACGATCCCTATTTCTATTACAATGCCGCTGTGCGGCCCCGTTTCCCCGGTCAATGGCACCTCGTGAACCAGGCGCCCGCGAATATCAGCTTTTATTCCGTTCAATTCGGGACCACCACGCAGATGAGGAACGGGGGGGTCGACGCGGGACTCTCGGGAGCCTGGAGGCTTGGCTACACGGGCTCGGGGGTAGTCATAGGCATCGTTGATGATGGCGTCGACGGCAGCAATTACGATATTGCACCGAATTACCGGGCAGACTTGAGCCGGAATTTCAGCGACAACGCTGACCTGGCGGATGATCCCCAGGGACCGCAGAAGGTCGACGACAACCACGGCACCGCTGTCGCAGGGGTGGCCGCAGCCCGGGGCGGCGATACTGTTGGCGGCACGGGGGCCGCCCCCTACGCCCAGATCGCCGGTCTTCGCATCAACCTTGAATCGGTAACTCCCGACGACCCCGGCGCCTCCGAACAGAACCTGATCGACGCCTATTACTGGATGAGCGGTGTGAACCCGACCACCGGGGCCATCGAGGCAGACCCCCGGATCCAGGTGAAGAATCACAGCTACAGCAGCAACGGCACCTTTGGGGGCCCAAGCGCGGCCATAACGCTCGCTTTGAAGCGCACCGCCGCAAACGGCGTCATCCATGTCTTTTCTGCGGGGAACGCCCGTAATGAAAAAGCTGAAGACGCAAACAAGGATGCCGATCATAACCTCTCCGCCGTGCTCACCGTGGCGGCCCTGGGAAGCGACGGCAAGTATGCCAATTACAGCAGTTTCGGCTCGAGCGTCTTTATCACGGCGCCCTCGAACCGCAGCGACTACACCGGTTTCGGCATTACGACAACGGACCGCACAGGGGCCAATCTCGGCTACAACGCCTGGTCGCTGACGAACACCTTGGGGGACAAGGATGATCTCTTCCCCGATACGAGCTATACCAGCGGCTTCGGCGGCACGTCGTCGGCGGCGCCGCTCGTCTCGGGCATCATGGCCCTGGGGAAAGAGGCGAACCCGGAGATGGATATACGAATGGCCAAACACGCCCTCGTCAAGACGAGCACCGTCGTGGACGCATCCGACAATTCGGACAGCAGCTTCGGCGGCTGGCGGACCAACGCCGCAGGCAACAGGTTCAACCCGAACTACGGCTTCGGCAACATCAACGCCGGGGCCTTCGTCCAGCGGCTGATCAACGTGGCTTATGTTACGGAGCAAACCTCGGTGAACAAGGCTGCCGCCGTCGGTGCGGTACTCCCCGACGGCGACCCCGCCGGTGTGAACCGGACGATCAACCTCACCGCGGCCGAGGCAAATCAGCCACTCGAGGGTATCGAGGTGGGGCTCACGTTAACGCACACAAAGGCGGGCGATCTGGCCGCAACCCTTACCTCGCCTTCGACGATGTCGAGCAAGATACTCTACTCGACATCGCATTTGGCTGCGGCACAGGAAGACACATCGGCACTCGTCAACAAGAGCTGGACATTCTTGACCAACGCCTTCTGGGGTGAGAACGGGGCGGGCAACTGGACGCTTAACGTGGCCGATATGGATGCAAACGGCATGACCGGCACTTGGGTCGGTTACGACGTGACCTTTCTCATGGGTGAGATGGTCATGTTGACGCCGGGGATCATGACCCAGGGTGTCGACATCAACGCCCTTTCCCTGACGGTCATGAACCCCGATACCACCTACAAGATCCCGGCGGGCAGGAAATTTCAGGTCAGCAGGAATGTCATGGTGGACGGGGGCGCGCTCATAGTCAACGGGCAACTCACCGAGGCGGCGGGATCATTTGGCAACAGGTTCAGCCTCTATTCGGGAACGGTGGGCGGCGGCGGCATCATATATGCCTCCCGAGGCCTCACCAATACCGGCGGCACCGTGAGTCCCGGCAACTCCATCGGCACTCTCAGCCTTGTCGGCAACTATAGCCAGGGCCCCGGGGGGAAGCTCCTCATAGAGGTTGCCTCGCCGGCAAGCAACGACCTCTTGGCCGTAACCGGGGGTGCGTCCTTGAGCGGCACTCTTGAGACATCCTGGCTGGGCGGCGCCACGCCGGCCATCGGGACCGTCTTCGGGTCGGTCCTGACCGCCACGGCGGGCGTGTCGGGACGGTTCACGAGCCTCCTCACCAATATCATGCCCACGGTTGTCTTCAAACCCAAATACGGTGATCCGAACCGGGTGTACCTCGTCGTGGAGCGCGACTACACGAACCAGGTTCTGCTGGGTTACCTGAACGCCAATCAGAGGTCGGTCGGTTCCATGCTCAATTCCGTCGCCCCCTCGGCAACGGGCGATCTCAATACGGTGCTCGGCGCCATCGATGCCATCCCGGCATACACCCAGGTTGCCGGCGCCTATGACCAGATCGCGCCGAGATCCAACCAGGTTGACTTCACGATGGGTATCAGCTCCGCGGTGTTTCAGGCCGGCAATGTATCCGGGCGCCTCAGCGACATACGGCGCGGTGTCCGCGGCGTGGACCAGGGCAGCTCATTCATCAGGAACAGCGGTTTCATACGGGACGGCAGGGACACGCCCATACTCATTGCCGGCGCCGGCTCCGACCTTACCGGTATGCTCCCCGCGCGCGAGGATGACAGGTGGGGTATTTTCGCCAGGGGCAACGCCGTTTCCGGGGACCAGCGGGACACGCCGGACCAGATGGGGTACAGTTTCACCAGCGCAGGTATGACGATCGGCATGGATTACCGGTTCACCGGCGGTCTCGCCGCGGGCCTGCTGCTGGGGTATACCGGGTCCCGGGCGGATGTGGACGATTACGGCAGCAAGATCACGATGGACGGATATACGCTGGGCGCCTACGGGACCTGGTATACACAAGGGTTTTTCGTGGACGGGCAGGCGAGCTACGGATGGGCGGACTACAAGAATACACGCCGGATAGTCTTCCCGGGCCTCGACCGCACCGCGACCTCCAGTCCGACAGGCTCCCAGTTGACCCTTTACGGAGGCACGGGATACGAGCTGCCCCTGGGCAAATGGATGATCGTTCCGGCGATGTCGTTCCAGTACATCAGTCTCGGTATCGACAGCTACACCGAATCCGGGGCGGGGGCGCTGAACCTCGATGTGGACAGGCAGACCACTGAATCCTTCCAGGGGAATATCGGTGGGAAGCTCTATTACAGGTGGGAGGCTGGCAATAACGTCATAATGCCGGGCATAAGCGCATCTTACGGCCATGAGTTCTTGAGGGGAGCGAGGGACATCGTGTCACGCCTCGCCCAGGGAAGTTCGCCCTTCAGGATAGAGACCGCTTCCCCGGACAGGGATTTTGTCCTCTGCGGCGCAGGGGTATCGATGTTTACGAAGAACAACGCCTCTTTTCATGTCGGTTACGATGTCCAGATAGGCGAGAACAAGTACATCGCCCACAGCATAAGCGGTGTGGCAAGAATCTCCTTCTGAATTCTCTTGATATCCGCCGTGAGAGTCCGATACTGCCATCTCCATTTATTCGGCCGCCTGCGCCGCCGCCATGGCTCTATCGCTGGCCTCCATAAAGGCGAAAACGAGCAGGTGATCGACATGCTCCGTCCCCCGAAGCCCAAGGGGATTGAAGCGGAAAGAAGAGCGGCCCGACGAGCCATGATCGGGCCGCTTTACAAAAAGGGGTATCGCCGGGGTACGACTAGGCTTCTATATTGAAAAGCTTCATCGCATTTTTGTAGAAGATCTTTTCGGTATCTTCCTGGCTGAGGCCAAGGTCGTTGACAAACTGTGCGACCCTGTCCGGGCCGCCGATGGGATGGGCATAGTCCGTACCGATGAGAAGATGGTCCGCACCCATGAACTCGAGGGCGCACTTCATCGCGGGAAGGTGGAAGGAGATAGTGTCGTCCCACACCTGTTCCCTGTAGTACTCGGAAGGCTCCTTCGGCAGCGGATAATAGCCGTGATCGGCGGCATATGTATGGAAGCAATCATTTATTCTGCCGACCATGTACGGAAATACCCCGCCAAGATGACCATGGATGAATTTCAGCTTTGGCAGCTTTTCGAGGACGCCCGTAAAGATGAGCCCCGTGATCGCCATGGTGGTGTCGATGATAAACCCGTAGAGAGGCAGGGGCATCTGCACCCGTTTCATCGCATCGGAGGTAACAGGAGGGGCGGGATGAATGAAGAAAGGCATGTCTAATTCGGCTGCGGCCTCATATATGGGATAGAATTCCGGCGCATAGACCGGTTTTCCGGCCAGGTTCGAGAAGAGCATCACTCCCTTTGCACCCAGTTCATTGTGCGCCCTTTCGAGCTCTTTCACGGATTCTTTGACATCCTGGTAAGGCAGTGTGGCGTATGCGTAGAACCTGCCCTTGTATTTGGAGCACATGTCGGCCAGGTAATCGTTGACTTTCTTGGCCCAGACGACGCCTTCCTTCGCCGGTATGAGTTCCACGGAGGGGCACGTCAGACTTACGACCTGGATGTCGATGCCGTATCCGTCGATATCCTTGATACGGGGCTCCGGGTCATAATGGCCGGGCCTGCTTACAGTGGCAAGGCGCATGCCGTCACTGTAGAAAACCATGCTTGTGGGGCCCGTTCTCGCCATTGTCGGGGAACCCGCCCTTCCATCTAGATATTCCATCCATTCTTTCGGGTACAGATGATTGTGGACGTCGATGCTCTTCATAAAAACCTCCTCTTGTAGTGTTGTGGTCTGTTTATTCGATGGCAGCCATGTGCGCCTGTCTTTTCACCAAAACCAGCTGTGTTACAGCCATGATGCCGCCAACCACGAGGCCTGCGACATTAGCCATCCAGTTCGGGTATATGAGTGCAATACCGACAATCAAAAAGATCAAACGCTCAACCACCGTAATGCTCTTGAAGAGAAACCCGTTAAATGTAACCGCCATGCAGCATATTCCCAGGAATGACGTGGTTATTACGGCTACAATATTCAACGGGGAACCCATAAGGAGAAGTTCATTTCTGAATACATAGAGATAAGGAACGGTGAAAGCCGGCAGACAGTAAAGGAACGTCACGTTCGTCGTTTTCATGGGGTCCGTTCCGGCGAGGCCGGCCGCGGTAAAGGACGTGGGCGCCGCCGGAGGACTTATGTTTCCCAGGGCACCGAAAAAGAAAACGAACAGATGCGCAGCCATGGGAGTGACACCTGCCTTTATCAGCGCGGGGGCCGCAATGACGGCGAGAATGAGATAACAGGTCACCGGCGGAAGCGGCAGGCCGATTATGAGCGAAGCGATCATTGTGAGAAAAAGAAGGGGAAAGAGACTGCCCCCGGAGAGCATGATGAGGATGTCCGAGAACCTCTCTCCCATACCGGTCATGCTGATGACGCCGGTGATCAGCCCTGCGGAGGCGCAGCAGATGGCCACAATCAGACATCCCTTCGCGCCTTTCTCAAAGGCGGTGATTATCTTCCTCAACGTCATCCGTGTGGCAGGCCTGATATAGCTTACCAGAACGCAGCAGACGATCGCCCAGAATCCTGCCTTGACAGGCGACAGC
Source organism: Deltaproteobacteria bacterium UBA5205 (assembly GCA_002412715.1). Taxonomy (GTDB): domain Bacteria; phylum Desulfobacterota; class Syntrophorhabdia; order Syntrophorhabdales; family Syntrophorhabdaceae; genus Delta-02. The sequence continues at coordinate 30,258 of DHVP01000030.1, read as the reverse complement.
TTCACGACGGCAATGGCAAGGAGAAGGACAATGATCGGAAGAATCATGTAACCGCGTTCTTTAAGAAGTTTACCTATCTTCGGCAGTTCCGACTTGGGCAAACCCTTGAGCCCAAGCTTGGCCGACTGAAGTTCCACCAGCATATAGACCGTTACGTAAAAGAAAAGTCCGGGGATGAGCTCCGCCCGGCATACATCCCAGTAGGTGCCGCCTATCATATCCGGAATTATGAAGGCAACGGCCCCCATAACGGGGGGCACGAGCATTCCGCCCGTTCCCGCCAACGCCGTTATGGATGCTGCCGTCATGGGTTGGTAACCGGAGCGTATCATCAGGGGGATGGTGAAAACGCCCACGGCCGCCACGGCCGCCACCTGGCTTCCCGTGATCATGCCGAAGAGGCAGCATCCCAGAATCGCTGCTTTTGCCGGTCCCCCGCGAAATCTGCCGAAAAGGGCAAGGCCCAGGTCGATAAAAAGCGATCCCGCCCCTGATACGCTGAGAAAAGCCCCGAAAATAATGAAACATGCAATAGTGGTCGAGGAGACACCCAATGGCAGGCCAAGGATACCCTCCGTGCTGAAAAAATTGAAATTGATTGTCTCTTCAAAACTGAATCCCGTGTGCGATATGGCGGAAGGAAGGTACTGCCCGAGGGCGACGTAAACAAACCCCACCAGGCAGATGATGATGAAGGGCCACCCGATCATCCTCCGTGTTGCCTCAAGAACGAGCAGTATGCCGACCAGACTGGTAAAGGAATCCAGCATATTCGGCATACCCGTTCTGAAGCTCAACGCCTCGTATTCGACAAAGACATAGGCGCCTATGAATAACGAGACAAGGACCAGGATTACATCGATCCACGATAAAGGTCGGTTTTCGACGGCAACCTTGGTCTCTTCGGCATCGTCACTCCTGGACTTCAAAGGAAACATGAGAAAAACCAGGATCATGACAAAGACAAGATGCACGATACGCTGGATGACGCCGGGAAAGGGGCGGACACCCGCCGTATAGAGCTGGAAAGCTGTCATCGCAACGGCGGCGACGAATATTATTACACTTCGTAAAGATTTACCTGGGACGCTAGCAGGTGCATTCTTCGCACCACTCAGATCAGCCATGGACTCCTCCAGCATGAAGTTATTTCTTGAGTGCTCCAATCTCTTTCAGGTACTTTTCCGCTCCCGGATGAAAAGGTATGGCGATCCCCTTTTGCACATTCTGGACCGTGAGTTCTTTTGCGGAAGAGTGAATGGCATAATAATCGGTTTTATGTTCAAAGAGATTTTTTATCACTTTGTACACCAGGTCGGGACTTGCGTTCGCATTCGTATGGAGGGCTACGGAGAACCCCATAACCGGGACGTCCTTGTCTACACCCTTATAGGATTTGGCCTTGACGACCGTACGGTAGTAATAGGGATAATCGGTGAGCTTTTTCAGGATGGCTTCATCCACGGGCACTATGCGAACATTGAAGTTTGTTGAAAGTTCGGTGTAGGCGGCTATGGGAAATCCTCCCGCAAGGAAACCGCCGTCAAGGCTGTTGTCCTGAATTCCCTCAACGACCTCCCGGTATGAATAATATTGTGCCTTGAAAGCGTTCTTCGCCACGCCATGCTGCTCCAGCAGAAAGAGGGCGGTGTTGGACACCGTGCTTCCCGCGGCGCCAATCCCGATTCTCTTGCCTTTGCAGTCTTTATACGATTTGATCGGCGAGTCGGCACGGACGACAAGATACAGCTCGGTGCTGTTGATAAAGGTAACGGCGCGCAGATTGGCAAATGGTTTGCGCGCATACTCGTTATTGCCCTTGTAGGCATTGAAGGCATCCACGGTGGCAAAGATACCAAAGGACTCCTTTTTCTGTGCGTCCTTTTGCATCATTTTTCGTGTGATGTCGAGGGTGCCCGATCCTGCCTGTTGCACGAGCTTGATGTCGGGCATATTTTTGTTGCTCACATTTACGATACCCGCACCGAGAACATAGACCGTTCCCCCGGCAGGGAGCGTGTAAAGGGGAATCAATTCATTGGCCGCCTGAGACCCCGCGATCATCGCAAAGAACAGCAGAACAGCCGCAAACAGGATAGATGCACCTTTCAATACCATAATAACTCCTCCTTAAAGTTTTGACTTCGAGCTTCCAACTCTTTCTCGCTCTCGAAGTTCATGTATCCCTGTCTCTGGTGCTACGTATAATCATCGGATTGTCAGACAGTCATACGATAGAACATTTGAATTTTTTCTGTCAAGAAAAAACTGGTAAAAAATCTACATTTCTCATTTTCTATTCAGGGCAATCAAGCGGGGATTGAAGAAGATGTGATGTGAAGTGCTGGCGGATGACTCCGGCGACCGGCATGGGTATGAGGTTTAAGGCAAAAGGACCTTCAGACCCTGGTGGCCTCGCTTTGTGGTGCCGCTTTGCCTTCTTTATGGATTTTTTTCTGCCCGGCTATCTCTTCGAAGGAAGACTTGAATCTGACGTCTACAAAGCCGAGGTGTGCGTCCATAAGTTTGATGGCCCGTTCCTTGTCGCGTTCTACGATGGCATCCACCATCTGTTTATGTTCCCCCATAATTCTGGTGGATATCTCGAGGGTTTGGGGGATACGGCTCAAGAAATCGGCGACGATCGCCATGATCGATTCGACGACTATCGTGAAGACGCCGTTCTTCGATGTCTTGGCCAGGAGTATGTGAAAACCAATATTCTCCTCGAAGGCCTGGACTCCGCGTGCTATCTTCTTGCTGCCTTTACTGATATTCTCATTCAATATGGAGATGTCTTCCTCGGTCGCGTTTTCAACTGCCTGGGAGATCACCAGCTTTTCGATATCGCTGCGGGCACGGGTGAGTTCGGCTACCGAGATGTTCTTCATCAGGACGGCATCCAGCAGTGACTTGCTTATGGTGTCGAGAATCGTATTCGTAATGATCGAACCGCCGCCGCCGCCCTTATGGACCCTCAGGAAACCCGATAGTTCGAGCAATCGCAACGCTTCGCGAACCGTCTGCCTGCCTACATTGAACTGTCTCGCTATTTCCGACTCCGAGGGCAGCTTGTCTCCGGGCTTGAAGATCCCTTCGATGATCATTTTCTTTATTTCCGTGGAGATCTCATCAAAAGTTCTCCTGTTTTTAATCGGATTGAAATAAACCGGCTTTTTTTCCATTCTGAACCATTTCCTTCAATTCTATATTTCAAACAGGCAACGCCGTTCGCCATCACGCCGTTACTGTCTGACAGTCATACAAGCTTAAGCATATAGTGCATCCTTGTCAAGATATTTATTACAATAACAAAGGGTTAGAAAACACGCCCTCGGAATGGCGCGGTCTGGAGGTCCCGCCGGGTCTCTCAGTCGAGAGGTTACATAAAGAACCCCCTTTTGCTATGTTGTCCTTTAATTTCAATTAATAAGCGGCATGAGCGGGGGGCGATCTTCAACCGGAGAGGGCTTCCTGCGGATCGCTACGGCGAGAGCCATTCGGCGCAACCCGCGCCGCATAAATAGCGGGGAACTTTCCCGGCTGCCCGTTTGTCCAACAATTGCAGAAGACAAAGAAGATGAAAATCGTGTACAACATATCTCAAAGGAGAGAACAATGAACCGTTTGTTACTGGTATTATCTGCCATTCTGTTGCTTGCCGTGGCGTCGGTGCCCCTTACCGGGTCGACCGAGGCTTCCCCTGCGGGTTTGTCATCGCACAATAGTGTTGCGAACGGCAATACCGCCCTGGCGGTACAATTATATCGCGAACTTGGTGCGAATGAAGGCAATCTTTTCTTTTCGCCCTACAGCATCTCCTCGGCCCTCGGTATGACCTACGCGGGCGCACGGGGGAATACGGCCGACCAGATGAAGAAAGCGCTTCATTTTCAGCTGGAACAGGCCGCATTGAATTCAGCCTTCAAGGGACTGAACAAAGAACTTATGGGCACCGCGCAGAAATCCGGCCAGAAGCTGAATATCGCCAATGCGCTTGTCCTGACGGGATCAAACGTCAGCGGCGGCTATAAAGATATCCTGAAGAATTACTATGATGCCGAGATCTTCGGGGGAGGCCTGGAGAGGATAAACGGCTGGGTGAAGCAGAAAACAGAAGGAAAGATCGACAAAATACTGGAGCAGCTTTCCGCCAATTCAGTCTGTGTCATTCTCAACGCCATCTATTTCAAGGGTGCCTGGGAGATACAGTTCGATACAAAGAGCACCCACGATGCCCCTTTCAGCCTTTCGGCAAACGCTCAGGTGAAAGTGCCCCTCATGTACCGCAAGGACATGTATAAGCTCCTCGAGTCAGAGACCTTTCAGGCGATCTCGCTCCCTTACAAGGGCAAGGCCCTCTCCATGGTCATCCTGCTTCCGAAAAGCGTGGATGGTTTGCCCGCCGTCGAACAACAACTGACCGCCGGGAATCTCGGCGGATGGCTCTCAAAACTCGACCGGCAGCCGGACCGGAAGGTTTCCGTCTATCTTCCGAAATTCAAGCTCGAATCAGGGTATGATCTCGTTTCCCCCTTTCAAAAAATGGGAATGACGGATGCATTCTCACCGGCGGCTGATTTCACCGGCATGGGATGGCAGAAAGGAATGCTGTGGATCGGACAGATCAAACACAAGGCCTTCGTGGAGGTCAACGAGGAGGGAACCGAAGCCGCCGCCGCGACCGCCGTCGAAATGGTAACGAAGTCAATGCCCATGCGCGAGCCGGTTTTCCGTGCCGACCACCCCTTCTTTTTCATGATCAGGGACAACGAAACCGGCACAATTCTCTTCATGGGAAGAATGGCGAACCCGGCCGGCAAGTAAAAGAAAAGCCAAAAACTGTCTTGCGCCTGTCCCGTCCCGGACGCGTCCCGGACGGGACCAGAGCACACAGAGATCACAGAGAGATTCAACAAAGAAAGAAAAGAACGTTTTCTTCCTTCTTATCATTCCACACCCCTACCCCTCTGCGAGCTTGGGCGAAGTCGGAGGGCGAGCGGGCGCGAGATTAGATGTTATGTGACCCGCGAGGCTCTCAAGCACCTTCGCGAGCCGCATTACGGGTATTTCCTAAACCCCGTATGCAAATCAGCCGATAACGACTATGGAGCACACGCTACACTGTCGGATCCGTGTTTTGCCGGTGGACACAATCAGGCTTCACGTACCTTCGAGTTTGACACCCTTGCATCTGTACGATAGTATCATGAGTGCCATGATGCGTCCCGGCGATGCCCACTGTCACAGGAAAGTGAGATGAAAGACCCATCCGAAAGCGACCGCGAACCGATCGAAGAGATATCGGCGCTGAAAAGGAGAATCCAGAAATTGGAGCGGTCGAAAACCAGGGGTAGCGAGGCCGGTGAGGCGGCAAAAGCGAACGACGTCCGACTCCTGTCGATCCTTGACGCCCATCCTGACCCCATATACGTCTGCGATCCCGAAAGCTACGAATTGCTCTACTGCAACCGGGCGCTGGTCGAGTCCCTGGGCGAACCGGGGCGTAAAAAGTGCCACGAGTACCTGCAAAATCGCAGCGCTCCCTGTCCATTCTGCACAAACGATAAGATTCTCGGAGAAAATTTCGGTAAGAAATTTGTATGGGATTTCCAAAACGAGATCAACCAGCGCTGGTACCGGTGCCTGGACCGGGCGATCACCTGGCCCGACGGGCGCATCGTCAGGTACGAATCGGCCGTGGACATCACCGATAGAAAGCAGGCCGAGGAGGCGCTCAAGAAGAGTGAGGAAAAGTACAAGTATCTCACGGAGAGCATGAACGACATAGTCTGGACAACCGACCTTGAGATGAACACTGCCTATGTAAGCCCGTCCATAGAAAAGGTACTGGGCTTTACCGTTGAGGAGCGGATGCAGCAATCCCTGGTAGACCAGCTTACCCCGGAGGCGCTGGCGACGACTGCGGAAATACTGGTCAGCGAGCTCGAGAACGACCCGGAAGGAGACCCCGATAGGTCTATATCTCTTGATCTCTACTATTATCACAAGGACGGGTCCGTCAGGTGCCTGGAGACGCGGCTGTCTTTCGTTCGCGACGAGAAGGGAGTTCCGTCCGGCATATATGGATTGTCACGAGATGTTACGGAGCGCAAAAGGGCGCAGGAGGCCCTGAGCCGGGCGGAGGAAAAATACCGCCAGCTTTTCGATCTCGAATCTGATGCGATATTTCTCATCGACAACGAAACGGGCCAAATCTTTGAAGCCAACAATGCGGCATCCTTGCTCTACGGGTATACCAGGGAAGAACTGCTCAAGAAGAAGAACAGGGACCTATCGGCCGAACCGGAGCAGACAAGGGACGCCACGAGGAAAGAGCTCAGCAAGGTCCCGCTCCGTTATCACAGGAAAAAGGACGGTACCGTTTTTCCCGTCGACATCAGGGCGACCCATTTGACGTGGAACGGACGAAGGTCTCACCTCGCTGCGATACGGGATATCGCGGAGAGCAAACGGGCCGAAGAAGAGCTGCTCCGGGAAAGAGAAAAACTTCAGATTCTTTCGAATAACGCCCCCTTCGGAATGGTCCTTCTCGACTCAGAAGGCCGTTTTACTTACATCAACATCAAATTCACGCAGCTTTTCGGGTACGGCCTGTCGGATATTCCCGATGGCAGGACATGGTTGAGGAAGGCCTATCCGAACAGCGAATACAGGTATGGGGTCATCTCGGCCTGGAAAGAGGACTTCCGCGCGGCCAGACCCGGCGAACAGAAATCGAAGGTTTTTAATATTGAGTGCGCAGACGGGACCCGCAAGACGGTGAAGTTCACTACTTCGGTGGTTGGTTCCGGTGATTACCTGATGACCTGCGAAGACATCACGGAAATGACACAGCTCGAATCGCACCTTCGCCATGCACAGAAGATGGAATCCATAGGCACCCTGGCAGGCGGCATAGCCCATGACTTCAATAATATTCTCACGAGCCTGATGGGGTACGCCTCTCTCATGCAAATGAACATGGATAAAGGCAACCCCGTGAGACGATATGCGGACCAGATTGTATCAGCCTCCAGGAAGGCGGCGGATCTTACGCAAAGTCTGCTGACCTTCAGCAGGCAACAGCCCGTGACCCTCACTCCCCTCGATATGAACAATACGATAAAGGCGATGAAAGAGCTGCTTGAAAGGCTCCTTACCGAGGATATCGAATTGCGCACATCCCTCACCGGGGACGATACCGTCGTTATGGCCGACAAATCGCAGATGGACCAGATCTTCTTCAACCTTGCGACCAACGCGAGGGACGCGATGCCGGCAGGGGGGACGGTCACCATAGAAACGTCTGTTGGCGCCATAGACGGTGCGTTCATCGATGCTAACGGGTTCGGCAAGCGGGGCGGGTATGTGCTGATAAGCGTTTCCGATACGGGAGAGGGCATGGATGAGGCAACGCAGGAGAAGATCTTCGACCCCTTCTTCACCACAAAAGGAATCGGGAAGGGCACGGGGCTCGGCCTTGCGACGGTGTACGGGATCATGAAACAACACGGCGGGTATATCACCGTCGACAGCGAATTGAACCTGGGGACCACGTTCCGTATCTATTTCCCCGCGGCGTCGGCAGACGTCGATGAGGCGCACGATGCGGCAACCCCCATCGCGACGGGAAATGAAAAGATCCTTATCGCGGAGGACGACGAAGGGGTAAGGCGCCTTATGCGGGAGGCGCTCCGGGAATGCGGCTACACGACTATCGAGGCCGTGGACGGCCAGGATGCGATCGACAAGTTCACGGGGCACCGGGACATAGACCTGATCGTCGTTGACTCCGTAATGCCGAGAAAGAACGGACGCGAGGTTTACACGGAAATACACGGGATAGACCCCGATGTCAGGGTGCTTTTCACCAGCGGATACACGAAAGACGTTGTTCTCGATAAAGGCATCGAGGACGGGCAGTTCGACTTCATCCCCAAGCCCTTGCTGCTTACCACCTTCCTCGAGAAAGTCCGTGAGATCCTGGACCGCCAATAACCTGCCGAAAGACCTTTTCACGTTAAACAGGTTGTTGACAATCCCTAAAAAAGAACAACAAGACTGTCTCACGTTTATCCTGCTTTTCACCTTCGAGCGGCCAAACCTGTTGCAGCCGTTTCGATTATACTTTGATCCATTGACGCTCGAGGGCATAGTACAGGATCAACCCCGCCAGATACGCAACCCCCATGTTCCACATTGCGACGCCAGCGGTGACAACGAGAACAAAGAGGTTCTCCTTTTTGAGCCTCACGTCCTTTATGACAAGGGAAAGCTCCACACCGGCGAAAAGCAGGATAACGCCGAGGACGGACCTGGGGAAGACCTGGAGGATGAGGGATACGGAGTCGCTCAGGAAAAGGCCCGTCACCAGGACGATGAAACCCAGTATCACGAGAGAGCCCCCCGTCCGTGCGCCGAATCGTATGTGTCCTGCCATGCCCCCGGCGCCATGACAGATGGGGATACCGCCGAGGAAGGGACTGACGAGGTTCATTATCCCGTGGTCGATGCTGACCTTCCTCGCCGTAACGGGCCTGTCGGGAAAATGCTGGTTGTTTTCGGCCACGCTTCCGATGATGGCATTGCCGAGGGTGAGCGGCGCCTGGGGAAGGCCCAGGAAGATAAAGCCCGCGACCAATTCGTTCCACGATATCCGCGGGATGCCGACCTCGGGCCACCGAAACCTTACCGAGATGTGGCTGAGGTCCGAAGACAGGCCCGGGTTGGTGATGAAGGCAACGATAATCCCGTAGACGAGGAGGGCGAGTATCGCGGGATACCGCTTGCTGGTGAGGAGAAGGAGGGTCAGGCAGGCGCCTCCGATGGCGACGAGCGGCCGTGTCCTCATCATGCCCAGCCCTTCCATGATAAAACTTAAGCCCAGGCCCAGCATTATTCCCCTTATGACGGGTTTGGCTGTTATCTTCTCAATCCACGTGACGGCGCCCGTGATACCCATCAATAGCCAGAAGATACCGGTAAAGATCCCCGCCCCCCAGATCATACCCGGCGTAGTAGTGCTCGCATGGGCGATGGCCATTCCCCCGATCGCCTTCATGGGCTGGATCGGCATCGGCGTCCGGAAATAGAGCCCGGCAAAGATCTTGAACACCCCCAGGGCCACAAGGACCCCGAGGGGGTCCATCCTGTTGAGGGTAATGTACCCCACGACGAAGGGCACAAGCGTCCCCAGGTCTCCGAAGGCCCCGGCGAACTCAGCCTTATCGTAATCGTTGCCAAAAATTCTCATTCATCGCCCTGTTAATCCACGTTACCATTGGAGGCACGGGCAATCAAGAGAAAGAAGCAATCGCGGCCGTCCCTGTCTTCGCACGTTGACAGTGCTTACCAATCCGGACGGGACGACGGCCCGTCTGCCCCAGATCGTGAGTTTTGCCGAGAAACATGCCATCCCCGTCGTGACCGTCGAGGACCTGGTGGAATATCGCCGGGCAAGGGAGAGAAAAGCAAGCTGAAATAATCGTTACAGGAGAACTTTTCGTGAGAAAAAGGAAAAGAAAAGAGGTATTTTCTATGCCTGAAGCCTGAAAACCGGGACGTTTTTGTGCTAAGCTGAGGGGTATCCGGCACGATAATGTAGACATATTTACAGCGCTGTCTTGCGTTACCAATCAACGGGGAGGATACAGCCGGATTGGCTGTTTTTGTCGTTTCAGAGTACCGGTTGCAGAGAAGATTCATCCCTCATGAAACCTGAGACTCTGAAGCCATCTTAACTACAGGAGGTTTTCCGCTATGATCGCAGCACGCATTCGCATCACTTCATTATTTGCACTCTTTCTGGGCTTCATGTTCCTGGTTTGTTGTACGATTCCTGTACAGGCAGCCAACGAGGCTGCCGCAAAACCTGTGGCTATCGAACAGTACAAGGACACCGCAAAGGTCATGGTACACGGGTTTGCCGCCGGTTTGGGCGGGGCTCTCGCCAACGTGAAGAATGAAAAAGATCGTATCAACCTGGTCCGGTCCTTCGTTGCCCCGGTACGCTTCTATTCCGACAATTCGGGATATTTCTACGTCTACGATTCCAAATGCGTCAACGTTGCCCATGCCGTACAGAAAGACCTGCAGGGAAAGAACCTCTATGATTACAAGGACGCAAAAGGTAAATACGTTATCCGCGCCCTGCTCGAAGCATCCAAAAAGGGCGGCGGATTCGTCGATTTCTACTGGGTTAAGCCGGGTTCCAAGGAGCAAGCGCCCAAGTTGGGTTACGTAGAGCCCATCCCCGGGACTGACTACTTCATCGGTACCGGCGTCTACCTGCCGTAAAGACGATCGTGAAAGCCCCTTATCCGCGAGAAGTTAAGGGGCTTTTCTTTTCATCCTTCCTGTCTGCAGCCCGCGATGTCCGACGATCCTTCAAGCCTTTCACTGTTGTCGAATCGGGATAAGGTGCTAACATTATAGTAGAACTGCCAGCAGAGGGAGGAGCTATGGATGAAAGGAATGTTTTGGTCGCCTTTGACGGGTCCGCGAGTGCCATGAAGGCCGTGGACTATGTGGGTTCTCAGTTTTCGGGGCTTGAGGACATGAAGGTCACCCTGCTCTACGTGGTACCCAACGTGCCGCCGCAATTCTGGGATGACGGCCATATCCTGACACCTGCCGAAAGGCAGGAGCGCCAGGAGGTTATCGACAGATGGTTCGCGAACCAGAAGACGGTAATGGGACCTCATTTTGAAAAAGCCCACCGGATGTTGACGGAAAAAGGCCTCAGCCCGGACCAGGTCGATATGAGGGTGATAAGCGACGTGACCACCGTCGCCGAGGCCGTTGTCGAAGAGGCAAAGACCGGCGGTTACCGAACCCTGGTACTTGGCAGGCGCGGCGCCGTCCCTATCCTGACAGGCGGCCTGGCCGCATCGATACTTCACAAAGGCGCGGGCCTGGCGGTGTGCATCGTGGAGTAGAGCAAGAGAAAAACGGGGTGCCGCACCGGCGACCACGAACTCCCGTCATTCTTCGCCGATCCTGCAATTATGAACTATCTTTTCCGGGGTCCTGTCCGTTTGACATTGATCGCGCACACAAGGTGCCGGGCGCCTGCCGAATTACGACGTATTATGCTGTAATTTCAACGGCGAATTGTCATAATATATAATCGTAAGAGCAACTACAAAAAGAGCCAGGGGGATTCGATGAACAAAATAGAGATAACCACCGAGACCATTCTCTATCCCATGCCCTGTTCCATCGTCGGTGCGACCGTGAACAAGAAACCGAATTATCTGGCCGTCGCGTGGTTTACCATGGTCAATCCCAAGCCGCCCTGCATAGGTATTTCATTGGGAAAAATTCATTTCACGAATTCCGGCATAAAAGAAAGCGGCTTCTTCAGCATCAATATCCCCTCCGGCGATATGGTGGGGGTGACGGATTATTGCGGTATCGTTTCAGGAAAGAAATACGACAAGGCAAAGAGTTTCGAGACCTTTTACGGAAAAACAGGCAATGCCCCCATGATACAGGAGTGCCCCTATAACATAGAGTGCAGGCTTATCGACGTCGTGGACTTTCCGACAAATGAATTCTTCATCGGTGAAATAATGGCTGTATACAGCGACGAACGGTATCTGACGGACGGCGCGCCGGACATAAAGAAGATCGACCCCCTCGTCCTGTCCATGCCCGAAAGGAGCTATCTCACCCTGGGCGAGCATATTGCCGAGGCCTGGGATGTCGGCAAGAAGCTCATAAGGAAGGGATAAAGGCTTCGCCGCGTTACCGTCAGGAAAAAGAATGGATCCGGCATTATCACAAGCAGAACAGCTAATTGACTATGTCCCCGAGCATCGCCGCGTGGTCGAAACCCTTGGATGGCAACCGGGAATCTGGGGCGGCTTCTTCCTTGTCGTCGGTATCCTTATCCTGTCGGAGAGCCGATTGCCCTTAAGCACGATCACGCTTAAGTTGCTGGGGGTCGTGTTCTTCGTCGGCGTGGTCCTTGCCTGCTGGCAGATGACGATGCACAGAAATCGCACCGTCCTTGTCAGGGATAACGGCCTGATCCAGGTGTTTCGGAAACACCGTCTCGATCTGGTCGTTGACCCGGAAGAGATCGGCCTGGAGAAAGCGGACTTCGTACTCATGCTGAAGATCGGCGTTCCCCTGTTGATGTGCGCCGCCGGTTTCATCGCCGTCGGAGGGACGATGCTGTGGGACGACAAGAAGGCGAATGCGGACAATCTCTGTATTTTGGCGCTCGGCCTTGCATCGGGAGCTTCACTGGCGTCCGCGTCCTGGACCCGGTTTTTTCGGCGCCACCTGCGGGTACCCGTGAAGAATTCACGATGGCTCGCCGAGGAGACCGTGCTGGTCTCCCCTTCACAGTACAGGCATCTATTTCCCGTCCCGGAAGAAAGCGAACCTTTTTGATCGCTTCGCGGATCGGCCTCGATACTTTACCCGGCGGCAGCCTGTGATAATTTCTTGCAAATCCCCGGGGATTGCAGGAAAATGGATGAAAGGCACCAGGGGAACGTAAACAAAATCGACCGAGCGACTTGAGTGTTGGGGGCCGGGCAGGCATTGATGGAAACTCAGAAGGGAAAAAAGCACAAACTCATTGCTACGGCCAGGGTGGTGAAGGCGATATCCACCATTGGCATCGTCGTGGTTCCCGTGGCCGCGGCCGTCGGGGCGATAATCGGCTATGGGGGATATTCACTGGTAAAGAAATTGTGGAAAAAGAGGCCATGAGGAGGGAATGTGTCCGGAATGTTTGGTCCATTGCTGGTCGGGCTTTTGTTTATCCTCGTTCCTGTGCTTGTATTGATCGGCGTTATCGCGCTTTTGCGCAAGAACAAGACCGGCATGCGACGGATCACGTCCATCCCTGCCGGCTGGCGCGCGACAAAAGCCAGGGTTACGGAAGGCAACGTGGAGGAGGCCATCCGCACCCGGGTTGAAGACGACCCTTTCTACTATCCCATGGTGGCCTTTGAATACACGGTGGAGGGCGGGCATATACCGGTTCCCAGGGCGTCGAACGGCCGTATAATTATGCCGGGAGGGCAAAGAAGACATTGGCGCAGTATCCGACAGGAAGCGAAATAATGGTCTATTATAACCCCGAAAGACCGGCTGACACCCGATTGCCAAAGAAGTAAAAAGAGCAAGGCATCCCGGAAATTCCGATGAATCCCATACTGATACCGGAGGTCGATTATGTATGCAGTTGCCGTCAATGGAAGCGCCCGCAAGGGAGGCAACACAGAAATACTATTGAATGAAGTGCTCAGCGAACTCAAGAAGGCCGGCTGGGAGACGGACCTGTTTCAGGTCGGCGGTACGGGCATCCGGGGCTGTATTGCCTGCGGCGCGTGCCTGGAAAAGAAGGACATGGAATGTGCAATAAAGAACGATGTTTTCAATGAAGTATTCGCAAAGATGGCAAAGGCCGACGCGATGGTCCTGGGTTCGCCGACATATTTCGCCGCTGTCGCCGCCGACATGAAAGCTCTCCTCGAACGCTCCGGGTACGTGGCACGCGCCAACGGAAATGCCTTCACCGGCAAGATCGGCGCCGCGGTGGTCGCCCTGCGCCGGGGCGGTGCCATAAATGTCTTCGACACCATCAATCACATGTACCAGATGTCCCGCATGATCATTCCGGGCTCTACCTACTGGAACATGGGTTTCGGCCGGGATAAAGGTGAGGTCGCCGCCGATGAGGAAGGACTCATCAACATGCGCCACCTGGGGCGGGCCATAGACTGGCTCGGCAAGGCGATAAAGCCGCATATCGCCCGCTATCCGGGATAACCGCTTTCTATGAGCAGCAGTTTCTGTGCGCGGGACAGTTTCTTTATGTCTCTTTCCCGTTTCAGAGCATCGGATTTCGTAGGGCATAGCTCTCGGTAGACCAGCCTGACGGGCCGGCGCCCGCGGGTGTATTTGGCGCCGCTCTTCCCCTCATTGTGTTCCTGCAGTCGTTTTTCCATGTTGTTGGTCCAGCCCGTGTAAAGGGTTCTGTCGGAACACTCCAGAATATAGACAAACAGCACCGGGTCGTCGTTCACTCGAATTTTCCTTCGGGGGAGCCGCCCAGTGCGGCCTTGAGTGTTTCCAGTTCGTCCCAGCGGTGATAGGCGGTCTCCAGTTCATTTTCAAGTGCTTTCCAGCGGTCATTGACGGTCTTCATCCTTTCGAGGTCGCGGCTAGTGTAGAAGTCGGGCGAATTCAGTATCTGCGTCAATTGCTGTTTTTCCGTCTCCAGGGCCTCGATCAACGGGGGCAGGGATTCGAGCTCTCTGGTTTCTTTGAAGGACAACCGTTTCTTTTCTTGCGGCGCCCTGGCCTTCTTTTGCTTGCGCTCTTTCGGTGCCTCGTCACCCGGTTTCTGAGCGGACGCGCTTTTCTGCCGGAGCCAGTCATCGTAACCGCCGACATATTCTCTCAACTTCCCGTCGTCTTCGAAGACGATCGTTGAGGTAACGACGTTGTTCAGGAACGTCCTGTCATGGCTTACCATCAGGATGGTCCCGTTGTATTCGAGGAGTTTGTCCTCCAGCAGTTCGAGTGTTTCGGTGTCGAGATCGTTGGTGGGCTCATCAAGGACAAGGATGTTGGAGGGGACGATAAAGAGCTTCGCGAGAAGCAGGCGGTTGCGTTCGCCGCCGGAAAGGGAACTGACGGGCGACATGGTCCGTTCAGGTGAAAAAAGAAAATCCTGGAGATATCCGACGACGTGACGGGTTGTGCTGCCGGTAACGATCATATCGTTACCTTCCCCGATGTTCTCCCGGAGAGTTCTGTTTTCGTCAAGCTGGGAGCGGAGTTGATCGAAGTAGGCAACAGAGATGTTGGTACCCAGCCGGACCTTGCCCTCCTCGGGTTCCAGTTGACCGAGGAGTATCTTGAGGAGGGTGGTCTTGCCGCAGCCGTTGGGACCTATGACGCCCACCCTGTCGCCGCGGACGATGGTGGTGGAGAACCTGTCGATTATTCTCGTGTCGCCCCAGGCAAACGATACGTCCCGGGCATCGGCAACTATGCGTCCGCTACGTTCCGCCTCTTCGATAGAGAACCGGGACAGACCCGCGGCCTCCTGCCGTGCCGCCCGCTCCTGCCGCATGCGCATCAGTGCCCGGACCCTGCCTTCATCGCGGGTACGGCGGGCCTTGACCCCCTGCCTGATCCACGTCTCCTCCCGTGCCAGTTTCCTGTCAAACTCGGCCCATTGTTTCTCCTGGGCGTCCAGAAGGGCCTGCCGGCGTTCGAGATAGGTATGGTAATCGCAGGTATAGGACGTCAGGCGGCCCCGGTCGATCTCAACTATCCGTGTCGCCAGGCGCTGGAGAAAGGCCCGGTCATGGGTTACGAACATGAGCGTCTTTCCATACTTGAGGAGAAATTCCTCGAGCCAGAGGATGGTCGCCATATCGAGGTGGTTTGTGGGCTCGTCGAGAAGGAGAAGGTCCGGTTCCTTTACGAGCGCCCTGGCCAGAAAGACACGCCGCTTCATGCCGGCGGAAAGAGTCTGGAAAAGGGCATTCTCATCGACCGCGGTTCGTTCGATCACTGTTTTAATGCGCTGGTGGTGCTGCCAGGCGCCGGATGTCTCTATCTTGTGCTGGACCTGTTCGAGGGCCCTCAAAAGGTTTTCGTCACCTCTTTTTGAGATGAGGATTGTAAGATCATGATATTCTCTGAGGAGCCGTGCGTGCCCGGCGGCTCCGAGCGCCACGATATCGTAGACTGTTCCGGGCAGGTCATCGGGAACCTGCTGGGGGAGCATCGCTATGTTCACATTGCCGCCGGGAACGATCTCGCCCGAATCGGGAGCGATCTCGCCGGCGAGCAGCTTCATAAGGGTCGACTTGCCCGACCCGTTGCGACCGAGAAGGCCGATCCTCTCGCCCGGCTCGATCTGGAGCGTGATGCAATCAAGGAGCCGCGGCCCCCCGAAACTCAGTGAAACATCATGTATGCGAATCAGTCCCATATCACCTCAAACGTTCTAGTATACCCGATCCGGGCGCATCTGACACGTCATATTCCCCGATATTGCTTTGAAAAAGAGGGCCGATACACCCCGACCCCACAGGTGGACGATTGACAAGGCATGGGTCGCCGTTCGGGAAGTGACATACGGGTACGTCAGGGCCGGATATGATCCGGACGAGGGCCTTCTTCGCGTCCTACCGTGTCTTCAGTTCGAACAGCGCGTCCGTGATGATGACGAGGCTCTCCAAAGAATTATCGAGATTTGCCGTCAACGCCACCATGGTCCCGGATTCGGGAAACCAGGCAAAGAAGGAGTTAAACCCCGATATGCCGCCTGTCTTGGCGGGGATGACCCTTTTCCCGACCACGATCGAATCGAGGCCGTAGCCGAAGGTCATATGAAGGCCCGGGCCGGTTGATACAAATTCCGTACCTTTGTTGAGACGGACAGGGGCAAACATATCGTTCAGCGATCTCTTGCTGAGAAGGGCCTTTGCCGTAAATACCTTCGTGAGTTTGATGAGATCCGAGGCGGTGGAGGTCATGCCGCCGCTTGCGTAGGGCAGAACAAGGCTTGCGAAAGGGGCGTTCATAAGTTTGTCGGTGTAGACGTACCCGGAAGCCCGCCCGGGAATTATGGCGCTTGTGCTGCCGAGCATGGTATGGCTCATCCCGAGGGGTTTCAGGATCCTCTCATTGAGAAAATCGCCATAGGAAATACCCGTCACCTTTTCAATCACGAGTCCCAGGATAACACACCCCACGTTACTGTAGACGGCGTTCTGTCCCGGTTCAAAATCGAGAGGCTCCGCGGCCATGCGGGCTATGACCTCCCGGGGCGTCCAGTCCTTCTGCTGGTTGTTTTTAAATGGTTCCGTTTCCGTCATTTCAGTTATGCCCGAGGTGTGCTGGAGAAGGTGTTTAAGGGTAATGTCGTGCCACTGGGGGTATTGAGGAAAATACTTTGTGAGCCTGTCGGTAACGCTCAGCTTCTTCTGCTCCTGAAGCATGAGAATCCCTATCGCCGTAAAAGTCTTGGAGACGGACCCTATCTCGAACACCGAGTCCTTCACCAGGGGAATGTTGTGCTCCTTGTTGGCGATGCCGTAGTTTCTCTCGATCGTCTTTCCCGGCATGGATACGGCGATGGAGAGTCCCGGGATATTTTTCTCCTTCATCAATTTTGTGACGACCTCGTCGACCCTCTCCGGGGTGAGCTGCGGAAGGTTTTCCGCAAAGACATATACCGCGGAAGCGAAAAACAAAAGAACAGTAATTGCAGGAATGATGCAGGCAGACCTTGTCTTCATGAGGATCCTCCCGGTGTCCGGCGATAATGATTTCGTGTGATCGGAAGATTTGACCGCATTCGGCCCCATTTTTCAAGATTAAAACATTTGACATCACAGGGACCGGGGCTATATAAGATCACATTGCATGGCCACGGGACGAAAGGGCATGTCATCTGATAACAAAGGAACTTCCCGCGTCTTTCATGTGTCTCACTAGCATGATCGCGGCTTTAAATTTCCCCGGCAACGGGAGGCGTGATGCGTGAGCGCAGCATCCATAATGGAGGAAGAATCCATGAAATCGATCCGGAGAATATGTGTATTTGCGGTGCTTTTCATCATCGCGATATCCCCGGCCTGTTACGCGGAAGTGGGGGAGCCATGCAACCGATGCGCCGATCGGTGCCGGGACAACAAGGAAGAGGCACGATGTCTGAGAGCCTGTCTGGGTATATGTTACGACAAACCACCTGACATCAGTCCTGCCTCTCCAACACCGGTCAATCCCCCGAAGCCGATGCTGCCTTAGGATATCATCGAAAGACTTTGTTTTCTGCCGCGTTCCGTCGCCTGTTGCCTTTCACGACCCGCACGTTTTTAGATTGACTTTTTTCGACGATAGTATCAGAATGATTCAAACACGTAATTTATGGGGAAGGGTGAGGGGTTAGAGGGCCTATACTGGCCCTCTGCTCTTTCGATGGTTCATATCATGGGCGCAGATAGGAGGATATCCATGAAGAAATCCCTGGCCGTTTCAGGAAAAGTGGTGTTTTTGGTTCTTGCGCTGCTCCTGTTGAGTACCGACGCGTTCGCCGCCGACAAATTAACGAAGATTGCCGATAATGTGTATTCCTATGTTGATGTAAAGAATGGTTCCAGGGATAACAGCTTCGGGGCCAACGCGGGCATAGTTGTCGGCAAAGATGGCATAGTGGTTGTGGACACCCTGGTTTCCGCCAAAGAGGCAAAGCGTTTCATCAAGGATATCCGGGCAGTTTCCCGCAAGCCGATCAAATATGTTGTCAATACCCATTATCACCTTGACCATGCCTTCGGCAATTCCGAGTTTGTCAAACTCGGCGCCGTCGTGATCGCCCAGCAAAACGATAAAAAAGAGATGGAGAAGAGCGCCGTAGCTACCTTGAAGAATATCAAGGAATACGGCCTTACGCCAAAAGATATGGCGGGAACCATCCCGGCGTATCCCACCCTTGCCTACGGCGATAGAATGACCATCGACATCGGCGGCCAGCAGATCGAACTGATCCACGCCCGCCATTCCCACACCGGCGGGGACACGCTGGTATATCTCAGCGACAAGAAAATCCTCTTCGCCGGTGACGTGCTTTTCACCGGTTACCATCCCTTCATGGGTGAGGGGAATATCGACGAATGGGCCAGGCAGCTGGACGAGATCAACTCAATGGACGCAGAAAAGATCATCCCCGGCCACGGCCCTCTGTCGGGGAAGAAAGACGTTGCCGCCATGAAAAAGTACATTCTTGCATTTGACAAGAAGGCAAAAGAGCTTGCGTCCCAATCCGACGACGCCCAAAAGATCGCTGCGGAACTGAAGAGCGTTGTGCCCGAGCGGCCCGAGGGCGCATGGCTCATCGCGCCGAATGTCCAGATGAAGTACCTGAAGAAGCAGGTGAAATAGGCCGCATAAAGTAGGCCGGAGTCCAGGAAAAACGCTGTGGAGCTGACCCATTTTTTGCCCCCGTTGTCGAAGTGAATACAAAGAAGGATTGACGGTCTGCAGGATATGTGAGGTGCGCCTCGTTGACCGGTTGCCCGGACCGGACCTTGCCATTGACGACGAAGGCGACACCTATTTTCATGACGATGACACCGAAGACCCATCGGGCCCTGCGAATTATGCCGTTCTTGTCGAAGCCGCGGATTCAGGAGAGCTGACGGTAATCCGCTCGGTTCTCATCGATGCGGGCATTCCTTTCATTGTAAAGGGCGAAGGAATATCGTCCAACGAGAAGCCGCAAACAAGCCGCCCTCTTTCCGATCACTTCACCGCATACGGACCGTCCAGGATAGCAGTCCCAAAAGAATACCTGAGGCAAGCACGCGACATCCTTCATATAAGGATCTACAAGCCGGTGTCCGAACTCAGGGTAAAAGCGCTGGAACTGAAATTGGCGTCAGATGTCATATGGTCGGCCGTATGGCTTGTTGCGGGTTTCGGAATTGCCTACTTTGTTGTCCCCGATGGGTGGGATTACGGGTTAAGGTTATTGATATATGTCTTTGCCAGCCTTGGTGCGGTGTCTATCGGAAACGCTATAAAAAGATCGAGACGAAAGGCAAAAGAAAAACATCCATGGATGAATGAGTGAGAGGATCTGTTTCTTTCTTATCGTTCCGGCAGGAAAGATTTCACGACATTCTCGAAAATTGCCGCGTATCTGGTTTTTATCGCGGAAGGAACAGACAATTTAAGAACATAAAACCCCTGGTCCTTGCTGTCGGGAACGACGATAAAATGTTCGAACAGGACCACCTTTTCAGGCTTGGGGAGCGTTCTCCAATGTACCGGACACTCTTGCGATTGAAGGTCGTTGCCTTTGTCCCCGCTAGCTGGATTGAATCGACCTTACCGGAGAAGTCGCCCTTTGATGGGGGTATCAAAAAGAGGTTCGGAGTGCCCCCGTACGTCTCGCGGCCCGAAGAGGGTCAAACATTCAAGCTTTTTTATGTGCGGTCATTACCCGAAAGACGGGCTGATTCAGCAAAATCAAGCACCTCATCAGCGCCCCTGCAACCCGCGTTTCTTTCGTCACGTCCAGGGTCACTATTTCTCGCAGTGGAAACCGTAATACCTCGGGGGAAAACCGTCCGCATAGGGGGTGGTGATTTCCCCCGCACCGACCAATTGAGGGCTGTAGCCGGCTGGGCAGCTGCATGCGCCGGTGAAAGTGTTGGGTCTTTCGCAGTTTCTCTGCGTTTCCCCGTAGGCCCCTACGTAGGCCATCTGCACATAAGAGCCCCCACCGGATTGCGCGGACTCTTTTCCCGTGTAGCCTGTTATGTCTTTTATCACGTTGGTTGAATCGCCGGAAAGAGCCAGCCCGTCCCACAGATGGAACAACGACAGTGCGATGGCCGCACAAACGAAGAATTTTGGTGCCTTTTTCATGATCTTCCTCCTCATCAGTCCAATATCCAGCACGGGATAGCCATTCTGGAATTCGTTGTTTGTCGACCACCGTATATTACTTTTGAGGCGAGGAAAAAGACGCGTTTATCAGCATTAAATTGCATGTCCCGGCAAATGAGTGCGCAATAAATAGCCGCATTTCCCGGAAGACCGATGGCAGTTTTTACCTTGTCCGCCCGTATCCCGTTTTACCCGGGGCCTTGACCGCCCTTGCTTCAATCGTTTTTTGTACGCGAGGGGTATCGAGAAACCTGCACAGTTTTCCCCGGGATCGTTCGTTGGCGGCCTTTTTGATGGAGAAGCTCAGGAACAATTCTTCCTTTGCCCGTGTGACTGCCACGTAGAGCAGCCTTTTTTCTTCTTCCATGTCGCCGCCATCGCCATCGTCAAAGGACCTTCTCGAGGGGAACACGCCGTCAACGAGGCCGATAAGGAAGACCCTCCCCCATTCGAGGCCCTTTGCCGAATGGACCGTGGATAGGGTGAGGAATTCAGCGCCGTCGTCCTTTGTGTCCTTGTCGGGGTCAACAGACACGTCGGCGAGGAAATCCTTAAGGTTCGTGTATCTGCGGGCCATCTGGCCGAGCATGGTGAGCTCTTTTACCCTCGACGGCTCCTTTTTGTATTTGGCTTCCATTATGGGGCCGTAGTGTTCCATGACCAGGTCGACCTGGCGGGACGGCGCCATAGACGGGAGAGAGATGGCATTGAGAAGTTTTTTGAAGGAGACGAATACGTCGGAGTTTTTTTGGCCCGTGCACAGCGGCGTAAAAACCTTTTCGATGATTTCGGCGAGACTGTTGTAGTGGGTGATCATTTCGAGTAGTCTTTCTACGGTTCGGGCGCCGATGCCGGGAAGGAGCAAAAGAACCCGGTGCCACGCCAGTTCGTCGGCGGGGTTGGCTACCAGCCTCAAGTAGGAGATGACATCGCGGACGTTGGCCATCTCGTAAAATTTGCGGCCCCCGAAGAGTTTGAAGCGAATACCTCTTTTTATCAGTTCAGCCTGGAGCGCCATCGAGGTGAAAGCGGTCCTGAAGAGGACGGCTATTTCTCTCACGGGGAATCCTGTTTTCGTGAAGGCATGGACCTTGCGCGCCACCCAGGCGGCCTCTTCGTAGACATCATCGAAGCGCGAGACGACGGGTTTTTCGCCGATCGTACCGGTGGCGGAAACGAGTCGTTTTTCGAACTTGTGAGACATGGTATTGAGGATGGCGTTGCCGACATCGAGGATGGATTGGGTGCTGCGGTAGTTTTCCTCAAGCATGATCACCTTGCAGCCCGGGAAATCGCCGGGGAATCGGAGGATGTTCATATGATTGGCGCCCCGGAAACCGTAGATGCTCTGCGCGTCGTCACCCACCACCATCAGGTTTTTGTGCTTTGCCGACAGGAGTCGGACGATATCCGCCTGGACGCCGTTCGTGTCCTGGAATTCATCGACCATGATGTACCGGTACCGTGACGAGAGTCTCTGTCTTACCTCGTCTATCCCGAGGACGACCCTGAGATAGACCAGGAGGTCGTCATAATCGACACAGTTGTTCCTGAGTTTGTATTCGGCATATTCCTTCTGTACCGTCCTTATCTCCCCGAGCCGGTCCTCGTAGTCCACGTATGTTTTCAGGACTGCGTCGCCGACGTCCATCTCCTTGTTGATGCAGAGGCTGAAGACGTTCTTCAGCTCATTCTTTTTGGGGAATTCCTTGTCCTGGTCGTATCCCATTTTGTTGCAGCAGCGGCGGATCGCCTCCTCTGCGTCCCCCTCGTCATATATAGTAAATGAGTTCGACAGACCGAGGTTATTGCTGTAGGTCCGAAGGACCCTGCTTGCAAAGGAGTGAAAGGTCCCGCCGTCTATCTTCGAGCAGCGCGGATCGTTCCGGGAGGCCCGTTCGATCATCTCCTGGGCGGACCGGCGGGTGAACGTGAGAAGCAGGATGGATTCCGGGTCGATGTCCCTCTGAACAAGATAGAGCGATCGATATTCTATGACCCGGGTCTTGCCGCTGCCTGCGCCCGCGATGACGAGGACGGGGCCTTCCGTGGTTGAGACCGCCTCATACTGCGAGGGGTTGAGCTGTGTTTTGAGGTTCTGGGTAATGCGAGACACGTCTTCTGACAACCTTTCCTCCGGGGGATCTTCTTGTGTGGTCTGTTTAGACGCGATATTAAAGTACACAAGGCAGGTCTTTGTCCAGACTTCCGTGGAATGTCAAAAGCCCGCGAGACCGATCTGATGTTTCTCCCGGGAGGATCGTGATCGAAAAGTGAGTGTGCGAAGGGCCTGGATCCGGTGCCTTGCCGTCAGGCCGGCTTGACACGGTCTTTGTCTGCGATTTCCTTCTCATCATACTGTGGGGGTTCCTGCCCGACATAGACGATCTGATTGCAGCAGACCGCAATGTACCGACTCCCGAAAGGGATGATGTTCACTTCTTTTCCGCAGTGAGGACATTTTTTCCTGGTCATGCCATCTCCCCCTTGTGCTTTAACTGGAATGCCATGCAACTGCTATGGTAACACGAAACAAAGAGGAATATACTGCCGATTTAATCTGGTGGTAGTATGGGTAAAGTTACCATATTATTTGAGCGACAGGAGGTATGAGCGAAGATTGATCTTCTTTTTGTTGAGGCCGACCTTGATTCTTATGTTGTTCCTGTGGGAATCGATAGCGCTTGGCGCTACACCCATGAGCTCCGCTATCTCCTTGGTTGTCCTGCCATCTTTTACGAGTGATGCCACCTCGATCTCTCTGGGGGTAAAGTTCAACTGCCTCATCGTGTTCAGAAAGGGCGATATTATCTCGTTGAGGTTCGTTACAGCGATCTCGAGATAGGTTTTGTGCGCGCGGTCCGGTTGACCTTTCTTTGCTTTGAGGATGTAGGGCAGGATCATCTCCCTCATATTCGATACGAATTGTTGTTCCAGATCTTCCCTGTCTTCTTCTCTTTGCTTCAATAATACCCTGAGGGCTGCATTGACCTCCTCAAGGGTTTTTGACTTGACCGTCAGTTCCTCTTCCCGTTCTTTTAAAGCGTCCATCGTTCGTTTCTGTTCCGTGATGTCGTGACAACTCCCGCGATAGCCCAAAAGTTTGCCTTTCTGATCGAAGAACGGAACTCCGTTTACTTCGACGAAGACGGGATGCCCCTTCTTGTGAAGGGCTGTGTGGTGAAGTGATATGAATGAGTGTTTTTGACAAATAGTCTTTCTTATAAGTGGCTTCAATCTCTCTATTTCCCCGGCAGGCATAAAATCGACAGGGCTCTTGCCTATGAATTCCTCCAGCCCGTATCCTAGGATTTCCTGCATTCCGGAACTTGCGTAAGTATGCACAAGATCAGCGTTTGCCTCCCACACCCACCCTCTTATGGATTCCACAAGGGCAAGGTACTGCTCTTCCTTCTCCTTCCTTCTTACAACCTCCTGGCGGATCTGGTCGGTACGCTCTGCCACCAGTGTGCCGAGATGGTCACGGTGCATTCTCAGCTCTTCTTCCATTCTTTTGCGGTCGGTGATATCGGTGACGATTCCTTCGATCGCGACGGGTGATCCCTTTTTGTCTCGAATCAGGACGTTTCTCTGATGCAGCCATCTTTCCCCGCCGTTTTTGTGGATGATCTTGTATTCATACGTCGACGGCATTTCGCCCTTCAAGAGACTTTCCCATTGCTCTTCGAAATACCCGGCACAATCCGGGTGAACCGTTCTTTCCGCACCCACGGTGCCGTTATAGTGTTCCTCGGGCGTGAAACCCGTTATCTGCAAAGAAGACGGACTCACGTATTCATATTTGCCATCGGGCAAAGACATGCGGTATACGAGATCGGGTGCGTTTTCCGCCAGTCGCCGAAACCGGTTTTCGCTCTCCTGAAGCGCTTCCTCCGCGTGCTTGCGCGCGGTTATGTCCACCTCAACTCCGTCCCAGACCAGAAGGCCATCCGCCTGCCGGCGCGGGGTGGAGGTATATTCGAACCAACGAAAGCTACCGCTCGGCAACCTGCTTAAGACCTCCACCCGCAGGGTGGTCAGGTTTTTCAAGGCCTCTTCCTCGCGCTCGGTCACAATTGCCCGGTATTCGGGCAACACCTGCCGGTATATCACGCCGGCATCGGCCATAACCTCCTCCACTGTGACTTCGTTCAGCCGCTCCACCGAGCGGCTGACATAGGTGAAGCGCCGGCTGCCGTCAGGCAGACCGGTAATCTGATAGACCACGGCATTGGACAGATTGTTGGTCACATTGCGGAGTCTCTGCTCCCTGTCTAATTCCGATCGTTGCAGATCCCGGATGTGTAGTTTTAAGGCAGATATCTCTTCGCGCAGTTCCTGATTCGGGTTGGATGTATCCATTCGATCTTCCTGTAATTATAAATGAAGCGGAAACATTCCACGACAATACTATCTCTTGAATGCTGAAATGTCAAACCGGCCTCCTTCCCGGGTCAATTTGATAAACCACCGGCTTTTGGTGTACATTGTTCACAGATTAGGCCTCCGATGACGGGGCATCTTGCAGGAAGGTGATCTCAGGTAGTTCATCTCGACGATATCTACGAAAAAGAGAAGAGTACTCTTTTGAGCCGTGTGCGCAGCGACCCCGTTTCGTTCGTTCACCGGTGGCGCTCCGACGGCGACCGTGAAATCGCGGGGTTCATTGCCGCTCAGTTCGCTTACGGGAAGATCGAGGTCTTCATGAATTTCCTGGACAGGCTCTTTAGCCTGATGGAAGACGGCCCGCAGCGCTTCATCGAGGCCGGCTCATGGGAAGGCTTGAAGGGGTTCTACTACCGGTTTCAGAAGGAAGACGACCTTGTTCTCCTCTTTGAGGTGCTTCGCAAAATAGTCGGCGACCACGGCACGCTTGGATCGATGTTCCGTTCCTTTTACGAAGGCGACACCCGCCGGGCGATCTGGCGCATCCGCGAGCGATATTTGAGCGGCGACGACAGGCTCACCTTCTTTTTTCCCGCGCCATCGCCGACAGGCGCGCAGAAACGCTGGAATATGTACCTGAGGTGGATGGCGAGAAAGGACGAGATCGATATCGGTATCTGGGATTTCATCGACCCCGCGGACCTGACGATGCCTCTCGATACCCATATATATAAGGTAGGAAGATGTGTCGGCTGGATCACGCAGAAGACACCCTCGTACCGCGCGGCGCGGGAGGTCACCGAGGCGCTGAAGAACTACTGCCCCGCCGATCCGCTGAAGTATGATTTCTTTCTCTGTCACGGTGTCGGCATTGGTGCGGGGTGCACGGGGAAGCGAACGAAGAGATGCAGGGAGACATGTGCCGTCTATGAGATTTAGGGTTGTGAGCCTGGGGTGTCCCAAGAACCTTGTCGAATCGGAATATTTAACGGGGAAGCTCTGCGCGGCGGGGCACACGCTGGGCGATGACGGTGACACGATCATCATCAACACCTGCGCCTTCATCGCCGAGGCGGCCCGCGAGTCCATCGAGACCATCCTGGAGGCGGCCAAAGATGAAGGGAAACGGGTCGTCGTAACGGGGTGTCTTGTCGAGCGCTACCGCGAAGATCTGCCGAAGCTCCTGCCCGAGGTCGGGGCCTTTGTGGGAAGGGCTTATTACAATGAGATCGACCGCATTATCGGGACCCGGGGTTATTACCACCGGGAGGGCACCTTCGCGGAAACGTTTCCCCGGCAGGTCCTGACAAAACCGCCGACCGCGTATCTCAAGATACAGGAAGGCTGCGACAACCGCTGCCATTACTGCACCATACCGGCCATCCGCGGGGGCCTGACGAGCAGGACCCGGGATGACATTCTGGAAGAGTTCCGCTGGCTTCTGAGCGAGGGCTACCCGGAGATCAACGTCATCGGCCAGGACATCACCGCCTATGGAAAGGACAGGGGTGATGAAGAGGGGCTCGTCGGCCTTATCGGTTCACTGCTAAGGCAAAAGGGCGACTACCACGTGAGGCTCCTCTATATGCACCCGAAAGGAGTGACGGAAAAGCTCATCAAGCTCATGGGCAGCGATGCGCGGATCATCCCCTATCTCGATATCCCCATCCAGCATTCCGAAGACCGCATCCTCACTCTCATGGGCAGGGGGCACACGAAGGCCTACCTGGAAGAGTCTCTCTCGATGATGAGACGGCGCATGCCCGAGGCTGTCCTTCGGACATCGATCATAGTCGGATTCCCGACGGAGACGGACGAGGAATTCGATGCCCTCCTTTCATTTGTGCACCGGCATCAGTTCGACATGCTTGGGGCCTTCATGTATGCGCGGGAGGAAGGCACCGTGGCATACAAGCTCAAAGGACAGACCAAAAAGTCGATAAAGCGCGACCGGTATAACCGGCTCATGGAGGCGCAGAAGGAGATATCGCGCACCCGCCTCACCCGTCTTCTCGGCAAGACCGTCAAGGTCATCGTCGAGGATACCGAAGCGAGCCCGAAGGCAGGGCGCATGCTCACGCAGGCTCCCGATATCGACGGGATCGCATTCCTTAACGGCGAGTGCCGGACAGGGGACATATGCGAAGGGAAGGTCGTGAAAACACTTGATTATGATGTCGTTGTGGAAGTATAGAAATATATCGCCAACTATATTGAGGAAGAGATGGAACCGATAAACGAACTCCACGCCGTACGCAAAGAAAAAGAGAGAAGCTTAAGAGAGCAGGGGATCGAGACCTATCCCCAGGACCGCGGCCCTTACGCCACCACAAAGGATGTTGAAGAGCGGTTCGGGGCCTTGAGCCACGAAGATCTGGACAAGAGCGAAGAACGCGTCGCCATCGCCGGGCGCATCATGGCCTTCCGGGATTTCGGCAAGAGCGCATTCATCCACATACAGGACAGAAAAGGGAAAATGCAGGCATACATCCGAAAGGATGTCCTGAAAAGCCCGGCGTACGATATATTCAAGAAGTTCGATATCTGCGACATCGTGGGCCTTGAAGGCAAGCTCTTCAAGACGAAAACGGGTGAGCTCACCGTGCTGGCCGATACGATGAAGCTTCTCACCAAGTCGCTGCGCCCCCTGCCCGAGAAGTGGCACGGGCTCAAGGACGTGGAAGAGCGGTACCGCAAGCGCTACCTGGATCTCATCGTCAACGAAAAGGTCCGTGACGTTTTCATCACCCGGGCAAGGATCATCGACTATATCAGGCGGTATTTCGTCGAGCGCGATTTCATCGAGGTGGAGACGCCGATGATGCAGGTCATCGCCGGCGGCGCAACGGCAAAGCCCTTCGTTACCCACCACAACGCCATGGGCATGGACCTTTTTCTTCGCATCGCCCCGGAACTCTATCTGAAACGCCTCGTGGTCGGTGGTTTCGAACGTGTCTTCGAGATCAACCGCAACTTTCGCAACGAAGGCATCTCGGTGCGCCACAACCCGGAGTTCACCATGCTCGAATACTACCAGGCGTACGCCACCTATGAGGACCTCATGGCCCTCACCGAGGAGATGGTTTCATCACTGGTCAAGGAGCTCTTCGGCACTTATACCATTACTTATAATGAGCAGCAGATAGACTTTACCCCGCCCTGGAGAAAGATCACCATGGCCCAGGCGATGGCCGAGTTCGGTAATTTCGACTTAAGTGCCCTTAACGATCCCGCCCGGCTTGCCGCCTATGCGAAGGACCTCGAGATCGAAGGGGCCGACAAGGAATCCGGGGGCAAGCTCATCACGAAGATCTTCGAGGAACTCTGCGAAAAGAAGCTCATCCAGCCGACGTTCATCACCCATTACCCCATAGAGGTCTCTCCGCTGGCAAAGCGCAACGCCGAAAATCCCAACATCACGGAGCGCTTCGAGCTCTACATATCGGGCATGGAACTGGCCAACGGCTTCAACGAGCTCAACGACCCCGAAGACCAGCGACAGCGCTTCGAGCTCCAGATAAAAGAAAAAGAAGAAGGCGCCGCTCTCGACGACGACTACATCACGGCACTTGAGTACGGTCTACCTCCCACCGCCGGCCAGGGCATCGGTATAGACAGGCTGACCATGCTCCTTACCGACAGCGCTTCGATACGGGAAGTCATACTTTTTCCGCTCTTGCGACCGTAAGAAGCATGCCCCGGTGCCCGTTCGTGTCTCGCCGTCCGCTTCCTGCTTTTCTTGCATGGCCACCCGGCATGTGGTAAGACATTAGCGATTTTATGGATTACGAAACTACAATAGGATTGCGGTATTTGAGATCCAAGCGGAAGGAGGCGTTTATCTCCTTCACGACGTGGATCTCCGTGGTTGGTATTGGCATCGGGGTTATGGCCATTATCGTGGTCATTGCCGTCATGACCGGTTTTCAGGACGAGATCAGGGCACGCATTCTCGGCATCAACCCTCACATCCTGGTGATGGATGTGAATGGCGAACTACGAAACCCCGCGGAGATCGTGGCAAAGGTCAAAAATGTGGACGGAGTTTCAGAGGCCTTTCCCTTCACGGCCTTTCAGGCCATGGTGCAGAACGGAAAACAATTCTCAGGCGTAGCGATAAAAGGAATCGACCCGAAAGATGCGAAATTCCTCTCAAAGCTTGTGAAGGAAGGTTCCGTGGACGTCATGCAGAAAAAGGGCAGCGTTCTCATCGGAAAGGAACTGGCGAAACACCTGGGGCTTTTCGTGGGCGACAGCTTCACGATCATGGTGCCCTTCGGCGGCTTCTCGCCCATGGGCTCCATGCCGGAGACAATCAGGGCGCGCGTTGGCGGCATCTTCGAAACGGGGATGTATGAGATCGATAATACGCTTGTCGTCATGTCCCTTGCCGACGTGGAGTCGGCTATGGGCGTCGGCCCCACCGGCATCGAGATCAAACTCACCGATGAATATCGCGCGGGTGATCTTAAATGGACGATACTCAAGGCCCTGGGACGAGACTATTTCGCAAGGACCTGGATGGAGATGAACCGCAACCTCTTTTCCGCCCTTAAACTCGAGAAACTGGCCATGTTCATCATTCTCGCCCTCATCATCCTGGTGGCGAGCTTCAACATCATCAGTTCCCTCATTATGACCGTCATGGAGAAGAAGAAGGACATCGCCATATTGAAATCCATTGGAGCGAAAAAGCGAAGCATCATGAAGATTTTCATGATGGAAGGCATCACCATCGGTGTCGTGGGCGCTCTTTTCGGTTCCCTCACGGGCTATTTCCTCTGCTGGATCATCAAGAGCACCAAGCTTATAAGGCTTCCCGAGGATGTCTACTACATAACGACCTTGCCGGCTAAGATCAGCATCGTCGATGTGGCGCTCATCGCCCTTGTCACAACGGTGATATGCGTCCTCGCAACGATCTATCCCTCTTACAAGGCGGCCAAGATCGACCCCGTGGAGACCCTGCGCTATGAGTGATCACCTTATTGACGTTTCGGGGTTGAAGAAGTCCTTTCAAAAGGATGATGTTGTGATCGACGTCCTCAAGGGCGTTGATTTTACCGCCGATAGAGGTGAATTTATCACCATCATGGGACCTTCCGGGGCTGGCAAGAGCACATTCCTCCACATCGTCGGAACCCTTGATAAACCCACGGAAGGGAAAATCCTCTTCGACGGTCAGGATATCATGACCCTGAGTGAGGACGAAGAGAGCCGTTTCCGAAACGAAAAAGTGGGTTTTATCTTCCAGTTCTACCATCTGCTGCAGGACTTCAGCGTCATCGAGAACATCATGATGCCGCTGCTCATCAGGCGTGTGAAGCCTGCCCAGGCACAGGCAAAAGCGCAGGCCTTCCTCGAGACGGTGGAACTGACTCACAGGCGCAACCACAAGCCCGGCGAACTCTCCGGCGGCGAGCAGCA
>DHVP01000006.1 GCA_002412715.1 Deltaproteobacteria bacterium UBA5205 | reverse complement strand
TCCATCCTTCCCTACTTCCATCCTTTGCTTCCGTCATTCCGGCGAAGGCCGGAAACCAGGAGAAGTTTTGGAGCAAAGACCCCGTTTGAGTCCATTCGTAACCGGCCGCATCCCGGTGCGTGAGTTCTTTCTGCTGCCCGGGTCTGGATGTCGTTGTGCCTGGTCTCAGTCGGAATGATGGATAATCGGGGGTGGCCTCACCGGGGAGATCGTAGCTTTTACATTCTATTCTTAAGCCTGAAACCCGAAACGCGAAACCCTCTTCTCCCTGGGGGGGGTCTTGACCTTTCTGCCGGGATGGGCAAGAATTGAATGATGCGAGTTGCGGATATCCTCAGAAAACACAGGGAAGATATCATTGCCGAATGGGTTGGGCGTCTTCGTGGGAAGATGGGGCCACGCTATGGGTGTCGCCCTGTCGACGAGTTGGGTATTACCGTCGCGGCCGCTTTTGATGCCAGTTACGCGGTGCTCGTTGACCGTGATTACAGGATGATAGACTGCCATATCCGGTGGATTACGGCGCTGAGACTGCTTGGCGGGTTTTCCCTCTCGGAGGTGCAGGGCGCTTATGAGATGTTCAGGAAGGTGGTAACGCCGGTCCTGACGGCAGAGCTCAAGAAGCGTGAGCTGCAAAGTGCCCTGGAACGGGTAAACGAGTGCCTCTACTACACTATCACCAGATTCAGCGATAATTTCCAGCAGCTCCACGAGAAGCAGATAAGGGACCATGCCCAGGACCTGAAACAACAGGTTGACGAGCGCACCAGCGAACTTGCCGAATCGGAAGCGCAATACCGCGTACTCGTTGAGGACATAAACGATGGGTATTTCGTCAACCAGAACAGCATCATCGTCTTTGCCAACAAGGCCTTTTGCGACCTTCACGGTTATACCGTGGCAGAGGTTGTCGGCAGGCCCTACCTTGATTTTATTGCGCCGGAATCGCGCGCCGAGGTGAGAAAGATCTACGAGAAGCGAGTGGAGAGGGGAGCCGCCCAGGACCTCTACATGTATTTCCGCCGCACCAGAGACGGCCGCGCCCTTCCTACGGAGAACAAGGTGAAGCTCATCGTCTACCGGGGTGAAACGGCCGCCGTCGGCATATGCAGGGACATAACGGAACGGGTCGAAATGGAAAGAAAAGTGCGCGAATCGGAGAGCCTTGCCCATATCGGTCAGCTCACCACATCTCTTGCCCACGAGATCAGAAACCCTCTTTCCTCCGTCAAGATGAACATACAGATATTGCTTAAAAAGCTGGAATTTAGAGGGAATGATAAACGGCGTATGGAAATCATGACGGAAGAGATATCGCGTCTCGAAAGGATCCTCACCGAGATGCTGGATTTCGCAAAACCCCTCCGGCTTGACCTCAAGCCCGCATCTATCAAGTCGATCATCGCCTCCTGCGTTGAGATGATGACGGTACGATTCCAGGAAAAGGGCATCAGGGTGCGAAGGAGGCTTTCGAGCGAAATTCCGGACATGCTTATCGATCGGGACAAGATTGAGCAGGCCATCATAAATGTGCTCCAGAATTGCATCGATGCCCTCCCTAATGGCGGGCGGATAGGGATATCGACAAAATATGGGTCGGGAAACGCACAGAAGGTGAAAATCGAGGTAGATGATGACGGGCCCGGCATAGCAGATGAAGACCTTCCCTATGTCTTCGACCCTTTTTTCAGCAACAAGAAGAAAGGGACGGGCCTGGGGCTATGGAATGTAAAGAAAGTTATCGAGGCACATGGGGGGACTGTAGGTGTTGCCTCGAAGAGAACGGGTGGTGTACATCTTTCGATGATGGTGCCTCTGGGGAAGGGGGGACAATGAGGAAAAAAATACTCATCGTCGACGACGAGAGGTCACTCCTCGAGTCGCTGGAGATGTTTCTGAGCGAGAAGGGGTACAACGTGGCCTGCGCCATGACGGCCGCCGAGGCAATCAAAAAGAATGACTCGTTCAAGCCCGACGTGATCGTGCTCGACATTCGCCTGCCCGATAAGGACGGCCTTGAGGTATTAAAAGAGTTCCGGGAGACGACACGAAAGAGCAATGTCATCATCATAACCGCCTTCCACGATATGGACACGACGATCAAGGCCATGAAGTTAGGCGCCTGCGAGTACATTCCGAAGCCGATCGACATCGAAGAACTGGAAAGCGCCGTTGAACGGGCGGCACGGGCGGGAGCACCGGGGCCCGCCGCGAACGCCATATCTCTCGATCCCTCCCTTATATATGAAAAGGGGAAGATTATCGGCAAGAGCCGGGCCATGAAGGAGATCTTCAAGGCTATCGGGATATTGTCCGAAAACAAGGTGACGGTTCTCATAGAAGGAGAGACGGGGACGGGCAAAGAGATGATAGCCCGTGCAATCCACTATCACAGTTCGGCGAACGACGCACCGTTCATCGGGATCAACTGCTCGTCCATCGTGGGAACGCTTCTTGAGAGCGAACTTTTCGGACACGAGAGGGGTTCATTCACCGGTGCCATCGCGACAAAGAAAGGAAAGTTCGAGCTTGCCGGCGAAGGTACGATCTTTCTCGACGAAGTGGGAGAGATTCCCTTTGAACTGCAGGCCAAGCTCTTGAGGTTTCTCCAGGAAAAGGAATTTGAACACGTGGGCGGCGAGAGAAGCCTCAAATCGAATGCCAGGGTTATCGCCGCAACCAACAAGGACCTCTGGCAGATGGTGAGGGACGGGCATTTCAGGGAGGATCTCTTCTACAGGCTGAGCGTCGCGATGATCAGGGTGCCGCCGCTTCGGGACAGACGGTCGGATATCCCGCTTCTCATACAATACCTCCTCAAGAAGATCAACGCCGACCTGCACCACAGCATAAAAAGGGTGGAAGAAAAGGCGATCGAAAGGCTTCTTGCCCATCCCTGGCCCGGCAATGTCCGGGAATTGGAGAACGTCCTCACGCGGGGAGTAATCTCCACACCGGGTGAGGTGATCCTCGATGAGTTCATCGTAACGTTGCTCGAAAAGGGTGCATCCGTCAGCGAAGAGATCGAAGAACCTGTCGGAGCAATGACCACTCTGCAGGACGTCGAGAAGGTCCATATCCTGAAGGTCCTCCAGCATACAGGGTGGCACTTCGGGAAGACCTGCGGCATCCTTGGAATATCGCGGCCTACTCTCAGGCAGAAATTGAAGGAATACGATATCGTCCTTCCCTCTTGATTGCTGGCATCCTAATTGCACTAGTACGCTCGTGGCCCCTTCAATGAAAACCCTGCAAGAGATACGAAAAGAGCATATCTGCAAAGTGCTCGAAAAGACAGGCTGGAATTTGAAGAAGGCAAGCGCCATTCTTGAAATTTCCGAAGATAGTCTTGCAAAAGAAATCACCAGCGCCGGGATCGTCAGAACAAAAATACACGACCAAAAGTAAAAGTTTCTTTCAATCTTTCCCTTCGGCGAGTGAAAGTTTTCTGCAATTCTCGTTCACGGCCATCCTCTCCCGGTGTTCTACATCTCTTCTCCGGA
This sequence comes from Deltaproteobacteria bacterium UBA5205, assembly GCA_002412715.1. GTDB lineage: Bacteria > Desulfobacterota > Syntrophorhabdia > Syntrophorhabdales > Syntrophorhabdaceae > Delta-02. Next base: position 238,730 of record DHVP01000006.1, on the reverse strand, counting down.
TAAACGCGTAGTCCGCTGGAAACAGCGTTCTCCGCCCCGCCCACGGGGATGTAAACCATCGGACATGGCATAAATATTGCTCAGTCCGTTGGAAAGGTTCAAGGGGAATCAAATATAAGCAAGGGGGAGGTTAGCATGAGAAAGCTGATGTGCACCGTTGTTGCGTTGTGTACCCTGGGATTATTCGTGCCCGGAATGGTCGGTGCGGCGGATCCCATCGTCATCGGCGCACCGCTGGCGACAGCATTCCTTTATGGATGGGATGCCGAGCGGGGCATCAAACTCGCGGCGGACGAGATCAATGCCGCGGGTGGAGTACAGGTGGGCAACGTAAAAAGGCCGTTCAAGGTGGAGGTCATCGACACCAGGGACCTGGAACCCGGCGTCCCCGTCAGCGAGGCTCTTCTTGGTCTGGAAAAGCTGATACTCGAGAAGAAAGCGGACTTCATCGTTGGTGGACCGGTGCGGTCGGAAGCGGCCCTTGCCGCAATGGACATCTTGAACAGGTATAAGAAAGTCAGCATCCTCACCACCGGGGTTTTGACTCCCGCATATCACAAGAAGATCGCGGACAATTACAACAAGTACAAATACTGTTTCAGGAACACAAGTCATGTCGGCGTTATGATGCCGGAGTTTGTCTCCCTTCTTGAAGATATGAGGAAGAGCTACGGGTTCAAGACCGCCGCCATCATGGTTCAGGATGTCGCACATGCCCGCGCGGGTGGAGAGGCAATGGAGAAGGCCCTGAAAGCCAAGGGCTGGACCGTGATGGCCCCGAAGATCTACCCCACCGGGACAACAGACTACTCTGTCGGACTCTCCGATGCCGGCAAGAACGGCGCCCAGATCCTCTTTCTGTGGATGGACATGCCTGAGAGCACCATTCTTCTCAAGCAGTGGGCGGACATGAAGCTCAAATGCATCCCCATCGGATTTGTGAATGCCGCCGAGCAGCCGGGTTTCATGAAGGCTTCGGGAGGCAAGGGTGAGTATCTCATTGTGAACCTTGTCAACGGTGGAAACTCTCCTTCTAAGATCACTCCATGGACGATGAAATTCGTCGATGCCTATAAGAAAAAATGGGGCCTCGAGCCCGAGGGATACGGCACTTCATCGAGCTACATGGCTGTCTACCAGTTGAAAGACGCCATCGAGAAGGCGGGAAGCACCGATTCCGACAAGGTCATTACCGCGCTCGAGAACCAGGACCTCATGGGCGTGTATGGCAGGATGAGATTTGACAAGAAATCGCACCAGATCATTCCATCGCTCGACCCGAAGGAAGGCGCGGTAACGGGTATCATTCAATGGCAAAAGGGTCAAAGAGTACAGATCTTTCCTCCGAAAGTAGCCGAGGGAAAGATAATTCTCCCGCCGTGGATGAAGTAAAAAGGAAAGAGGGGACATATGGAGCTTCTCGTATATGGGATCATCAACAGCATCACCCTTTCCCTGATATCGCTTGGCTTCACCCTTGTTTACAGCATAAGCAGGGTCCCGAACTTTGCTCACGGGGCCCTGTACGTCGCCTCGGGATATCTCACGTGGTTGTTTCTCAATGAGTTTCTCGGAATTCCCTATCTTCTGGCGATCCTGGCGGGGGTGATTATTACCAGCCTTGTGGGAGCGGCGATCTACCAGTTCATACTGGTGAGGATCAGGGGCATGGAGATATCGGAGATTATAGCGACATATGCGATCGGGCTCGCCATTCTCGAGGGGCTCAGGTGGGGAGGTCTGCGCGGCGGGACATTCGTGCTGCCCACTTTCTTCGCCGGCTCCATCAACGTCCTTGGTGTGAGCGTCGATTACCAGCGCTTGATCATCGTCGGAGCGGGCATACTGACCTTCGTCATTCTTTACATGTTCACCCGTTTTACAAAGGTCGGCCTTGCCTTTCGCGGTATTGCCCAGGATGAGAGGGCGGCAATGATGCTCGGCATCAATTCCGATATGACCGCCGTTCTCTCCCTCGCCATAGGTTCGGCGCTGGCCGGTCTTGCCGCCGTGCTCCTTCTGCCGCTGGGGAACATAGTCGTGGAGGGCGGGTACAACGTTCTTGTCTTCGCCGTCGCCGTCTGCGTTATCGGGGGATTGGGCAGCTGGGGAGGAGTGATCGTCGCTTCCTTCATTATCGGCTTTGCCCAGATCTTGACGGAGTATTTCATCTCGGCCCACTACCAGATGGTCGTTGCCCTTCTCGCCATTATTATCACGCTGCTCGTCAAGCCATCGGGGATATTCGGCAAACAGAAAGAACTGGAAGAGCGGGTGTAGCCATGGATACGATGATGCGAAAAGAGAGGATTGACCGGGGACTCAAGGTGAGGACGCAGGGTATCTACGCGATAACCTCCGCCCGAGAGATCCTCTATCTGATGGGGCCAAGAGTTCTGCTCATCGCGGGGCTTCTGGCCCTTCCGTTTGTATTCGAGCTTGCTCCATATTGGAAAAAGGTCATCAACATCATGTGCGCGTACGCGCTGCTCGCGTTATCCTTCGACTTCCTGGCGAACTATGTCGGCCTCGTTTGTCTTGGAGGCGCATTTTTCACGGGAGTCGGGGGATATTTTGCGGCGATCTTCAACGTGGAACTGGGAATACCCATATGGATCTCGATGCCGCTGGCGACGATCGTCGGGGCGGGATTCTGCACCCTTTGCCTGCTGCCGTGTCTTCCGTTGAGAGGTGTCTATTTCGCCATCGTGACCCTCATGTATCCCTTGCTGTTCACGAGGATCATAGAGGCGTTGAACATACTCGGCGGCACGAACGGCATGACCGGGGTCGCCCCTTTTCCTAACGCCTACTTCGAGAACTACACAATCATAGTCGTAGTCCTTGTTTTTCTCTTCGCCATGCGCAGGTTCGTGAACGAGGACGTCGGTCTCGTCCTCAGGGCCGTGAAGGACAATGACCAGTCGGTAAGGGCATCGGGTATAAGCGTCACGCGCATGAGGATCATCGGGGTTTTTATTGCCGCCCTGCTCGGGTGCTTCGCGGGTGCCTACATCGCCCACCTTTACATGTGGGCGGGTATCTCGCTCTTCGCCCTCGATTTTTCCATCATCCCCATTGCCGCGGTCGTTATAGGGGGAGGCGGGACACTGGTGGGAGCCCTGATAGGGGCCTTTATCCTGGTGCCTTTGTCAGAGATCCTCAGGGCCTTCGGGACCTTCAGGATCGTTATCTATTGTGCGATCCTCACAGGATTCATCGTATTCAAGAGCGAGGGGATCATGATCTACCTTCAGAGGAAATATCACCAGTTTGAAAGGTGGGTGAAAGTATGAGCGCTGAACCGGTACTGTCCGTACATGGGATAACGAAATCTTTCGGCGGGTTGAAGGCGCTCATGGATGTGAGTTTTGACATCTACGCAGGGGACGTCTTCGGCATCATCGGGCCGAACGGGTCGGGTAAGACGACGCTGATAAACTGCATCACCGGGTTCATCAGAACGGAGGCGGGTAAGGTGACCTTCAAGGGGAAGGACATCACGGGTTGGCAACCTCACAAGATAGCGGACATAGGCATTGCCCGGACCTTCCAGATAATGAGACCCTACCATTCGTTGCCCGCATACAAGAACCTGATCATTCCGCTGTGGTCTCCCAGGGCCCGCAAGACCGGTGGATGGCGCGGCGGCGGAAAACATGGCGACAGGGACACGGTGGCCGTCGACATTCTCGAGGAAATCGGATTCGAGCGCGACTCCAAGGTACCCTACAAACTTGCATCGACCCTGCCCACGGGCTACCAGAAGCGGCTCGAGCTGGCGCGGTGCATGGCGTTGCGCCCGGAGATAATATTCTGTGACGAGGTCTTCTCCGGACTCAGCATGAGCGAGATTGCAGGCATGGTCCCTCTTATCGAGAAGATGAAGACGGAGGGGATAACGCTTATCATGGTCGAGCACCGCCTGCGTGAGCTTTTCAAGGTGGCGACGAGGGTCATGGCCCTCAATTTCGGAGAAAAGATTACGGAAGGTGAAGCGCTGGATGTCATCGAGGACAAGAGAGTAAGAGAGGCATACCTCGGAAGCGAAGGAGTGTAGCCCATGTTCGAAGCCTTTGAACTGATGGTGTTTTTCGAAAACATGATCGCCCTCAATAACGTCAGTATGACCTGTGGCGAGGGCAAGATCATCGGGATATTCGGCTCCAACAGTGCGGGGAAGAGCACTTTCATGCACGCCGTCTCCGGCGTCATCCTGGACATCAAGAAGAAAGAGGAGATGCGGGGCGGGGAACGGATATCGGTGTACGGTCGTGTGTTCTTCAACGGCAAGGACATCTCGGCGGTAAGCCCACACAACCGGGCGAGGGTAGGGATTGTCCTGTGTCCCGAACGAAGAAGGATATTTGCCGAGAGCTCGACCCTCGAGAACCTGAAGATCGGTTCCTACCTGACGGGGGCCCGCGAGACAAAGCAGAACCTTGAATATGTCCTCGACCTCTTTCCGCGGCTCAAGGACCATCTGAAGAGACAGGGAGGGTTCTTAAGCGGCGGCGAGCAACAGATGCTCGCCATCGGCAGGGCCCTTATGGCGTCGCCGAAAATGCTTCTCCTCGATGAACCCCTCCTGGGGTTGAGCCCGGCCTACCAGGAGATTGTGGTGAACGGCACCAAGGCAATCCGCGATTCAAAAGGCATCTCGATCATCATCACTGAACAGTATGCGCGGCCCGTCATGCCCATTATCGATTACGGATATATACTTGAGAACGGCTCCAGTGTGCTGATGGGGACACGAGAAGAACTGATGGATAATCCCGATGTCAAATCGGCATATTTCGGGGTGTAAGGGGTAAGGGTAAGGGGTGAAGCAATGGCATCCTTAGAAAAGCAATACACGTTCACACGTTTTGAGGAGGTGTGCAAAGAGGTCCCCTCCAAGACCGCGCTGATCTATCTTGGCGAGACCTATACCTACGGACGCCTGGAGACTCTCGTCCATAAGTTCGCACGTGGGCTCTCCGACATGGGGGTGAAACAGCAGGACAGGGTGATGCTCTATATATCGAACTGCCCGCAGTGGATAATAGCGAATTTCGCCATTAACCGCATCGGTGCCGTCACCGTGCCTGTTTCACCCATCTACACCGCATTTGAGATCGAGTACATGATCAAGGACGCCGGGATAGAGACCGTGATCTGCCTCGATACGAATTTCGTGTACGTGAAAGAGGTCATGGAGAGAACGAACCTGAAAAGGGTCATCGTTACGAACCTTGTCGACTTCATTTCGCCCTTCAAACAGGTGGTGGGCCATCTCTTCGACAAGATTCCCGCAGGCAAAGTGGAAAAGGGGGAGAAGATACACTTCTTCAAGAACATCGTGGACAGATCCGTGAACATCCCCCCTGATATCACGATCGACCCGAAGACGGATCTTTCCTACATTATGTACACCGGAGGTACCACGGGTTTTCCGAAGGGCGTCCCGGGAAACCATACCGGAGAGGTGACCTATATAAACGACATCATGGAGGACGTCATAAAGGATTACGTCAATCCCGGGAATGACACCGTCCTCATGATCAACCCTCTTTTCCATATCATGGCGAAGGGGTTTTCCATCGCCTTCGGCTTCAACTATGCCAACACGGTGGTCCTCATGCCCATCCCCGAGGTGGACCCCGCGCTTTCCGCCATCGAGAGGTACAGGGTAAAGTGGATGCTGGGCGTCCCGGCGCTTTACAGGATGATACTGGAGAGTGACAGGATCGATCAGTATGACCTGAGTTCCCTCAGGTACTGTTACTGTGGTGGCGACGTCCTGCCCGTCGAGGTCTTCAAGTCATGGCAGGAAAAGTACTCCGTACCTCTCTACCAGGTCTACGGTTCAACGGAGATAGGGCACGTTACCTACAGCCTGCTAAGTCAGGAACCTTCGCCGACCGTCATCGGAACGCCCCTTAAGTCGCGAAAATCAATAGTCGTCGACAGGGAGACGCTGGAAAAGCTTCCGCCCGGCGAGTTGGGAGAACTGCTCGTGACATCCCCGTATACTTTGAAGGAATATCTCAACAAACCGGAGGAAACAGAATATTGCTACGTAAAATTGAACGGTGACATCTATTACCGTATGGGCGATTACGTCAAGATGAATGAAAAAGGAGAGCTGGAATTCGTCGAGAGGACTGCCGACATCATCAAGTACAAAGCGTACCGGGTATCCGCATCCGAGGTGGAGGCGGCCCTTCAGGACCATCCCACAGTCATCGGCGCATGCGTCATCGGCATCCCCGACCCGAAGGTCGGCGAGAGGATCAAGGCGATCGTCGTTCTGAAAGAGGACGCGAAAGGGATCGGAAGCACCGAACTTCTGAAGTGGTGCAGGGACAGGCTTGCCCCCTACAAGGTCCCCGGTTACATAGAGTTTCGGGACATGCTGCCGAAATCAAAGGTCGGCAAGCTGCTCCGGCGCGAGATACGTGATGAGGAGAAGCGCAAGCAGGAAAAGGATAAGAGGAGGTAGGAGAGAAAAGGTGCTGGCTGCAGGCTGCGCGTTTCAAGAATAGAGGCAGTTTTAAGGTTTTTGGTTTCAGAGGGAGAGACATATTTCTCTTGTTTTGCCAAAGGGTGAACAAACCCTCCTCCTTTGGCAAAGAGGGGCAGGAGAAATTGTCTCTCTTCTTTGTCCAGACTTGACCGGCTCTCCGGTTTCCGCTTTTGTTGCTCACCAAACGGGCAAAATTAGATTACACCATCAGTGCAAGCATAGTCATGTGCACCATTTGTAAACTGGCTTACAGACCTGAGATCATTTCTCAAATAGTATATGCTATACTGAAAGAGGCGAGCGTGCGGGTTTTTACTGGGGGCTGCCGCCATGCGTGACAGACTATGAGAAAAAGAACTGCAGGTAAAGCTGTCCTGATCTTCGCTATTATCGCCTGTCTTGTGATCCTTGCCGCGCAGAGCGAGAGAAAACAAGCGCCGGTCAAGCGCAAAGACAGGGCGGTTCGGGTAGTATCGGGCACTGTACGCAAAGGAGACGTGCTTTCCCGGATCTTTAAGCGCAACAAACTGCACGTTGCCGATCTCCAACAGGCAAAGAAGGCCACGGAAGGTGTCTACGACCTCGGCGAGCTTTGTTCGGGGCGCCCTTACACCATAACCATAGATGATGATGACAGACTCGATTCCCTCACGTACTGGATGGATGACGATACATACATCAACCTTTCCCGCCAGGGAGACTCTCTCACAGCCACCGTTGAAAAGGTTGAATACGAAAAGAGGCTTTTTTCTTTCGGCGGTATGATCAAGGATAGTCTTATCGCCTCCCTTGGCCCGGACAAAGAGGCACTGCGTCTAGCCCTCGACCTTTCGGATATCTTTGCCTGGGATATTGATTTCACTACAGACCTGAGAGACGGGGATACATTCAAAGTAATCGTCGAAGGTCTTTTTGTCGGGAATGCCTTCAAAAAGTTCGGCAACATTTTGTCAGCCGAATTCGTTAATGACGGTCGGAGATACATGGCCTACCGGTACGAAATGAACGGATCGGCTGACTACTATGATGCCGGGGGAACGCCACTCAGAAAAGCATTTCTGAAGGCCCCGCTTAATTTCAGGAGGATCAGTTCGTCCTATGCCGGCAGACGCCTTCATCCTGTCCTCAAGAAATACAGGCCGCACCAGGGTATCGATTACGCCGCAGCATCGGGAACGCCGGTTTCCGCATTGGGCGACGGTGAGATCCTTTTCGCGGGATACCGGGGAGGCTACGGAAAGCTGGTCATCATAAAACACCGGAACGGTTACAGCACGTATTACGGGCATCTATCGCGCATCAGCAAGGGCATCACGGGAAAGGCGCGAGTCGCGCAGGGCGAGGTCATAGGTTTTGTCGGCGCGACCGGCCTCGCCACAGGCCCTCATCTTCACCTGGAGATAAGGGTGGCGGGAAAACCTGTGAACCCTCTTTCGTTGCAGCCTCTCTGCGGAGAATCCCTGCTAGGCGTCGACAGAAACCGCTTCAGGGAATTAGTCGATTCGATGGATCATCGTCTTGAGACGACGCAGATAACGAACGGCACGCCGGTGCGCTCCATGCTTGCCGTGCAGACGTGGATGGAAGGAGACTGAACTCATGGCCTGCACACACTTTCTCGTTCCCACTATTGCCGCCGCGGGGTGCTTTGTCATTCTTGCAGGGCTCAGGGTCGCTGTCTTCAAACTTCTCAGGCACTGGAGCTCCAAAACTTCAACGAGAATGGACAATATTGTCGTTGCCTCCCTGAGCACACCTTCGTGGTACTGGTGCATCGCCATTGCCCTCTCCATCGGGGTGGCCATGTCCGATATACCCAGGCAATACGCCCGGTACATAAGTCTCGCCATCGATGTCCTTATTATTTTGTCGATAACCATCGCAACCGCGAACCTTGTGGGAAGGCTCTTCACGAATTATGTGCAAAGCGCCGACCTGCCCATTCCGCCGACGGGGCTGATGCACGGAGTCATCAAAGGTACGATCGTCATAATAGGCTGCCTGATTGTTCTCAACACGCTCGGGATTTCCATCGCACCGCTGCTTACCGCCCTTGGCGTTGGGGGCCTTGCCGTGGCCCTGGCTCTTCAGGATACCCTTGCCAATCTCTTCGCCGGGATCCATATTATTCTTGAAAGGTCGATCAGAATAGGTGATTTTGTCAAACTGGAGTCCGGTCAGGAAGGTTATGTGGAAGACATCACCTGGAGAACGACACGGGTGAGGATGCTCCCCAATAACATGGTCATAATACCCAACAGCAAACTGTCGAAAAGCATCGTCACCAATTATTATCTCCCCGAGAAAAGACTCTCGCTCCTGATCCCGGTCTCCGTCAGTTACACGAGTGATCCGGCGGCGGTTGAACAGATGCTCGTCGATGAGGCGAAGAGGTCCGTCGGAGAGATCCCGGGTTTGCTTGGCGACCCCGAGCCTTTCGTCCGTTTCATACCGGGGTTTGGAGAAAGCTCCCTGGATTTCACCCTGATTTGCCAGATCGGTGAGTTTGTGGACCAGTACCTGGCCCAGCATGAACTGCGCAAACGCATCTTCGAGAGGTTCCGCAAGGAAGGGGTGGAGATCCCCTTCCCGCAAAGAACAGTACACATCAGAGAGGAGAAGTAATAGGAAGAAGAGGGGCAAAGAGGCCGCGAAATCGGGGCAACCCTGTGATCGACTGAGGGGGATCATGATGGAACGATACATTTGCATTCACAGCCATTTTTACCAGCCGCCGCGGGAAAACCCCTGGCTTGAATCCGTTGAGATCCAGGACTCCGCCTACCCATTTCACGACTGGAACGAACGCATTACCTCGGAATGCTACGCGCCCAATTCGGCTGCACGGATAGTTAACGGGGATGGCCGTATCACCGACATCGTTAGCAACTATTCGAAGATCAGCTTCAACTTCGGACCGACACTGCTCGCATGGATGTGCGAATTCGTGCCCCTCGTCTATGAGGCAATTCTCGAGGCGGACAGGCTCAGTGTCGCTTCGCACTCAGGTCATGGGAACGCTCTCGCCCAGGTTTACAACCATATCATCATGCCGCTCGCCAATTCCCGCGACAAAAGGACCCAGATAACCTGGGGGATCAAGGATTTCCGGAAACGGTTCGGTCGCGTCCCGGAGGGGATGTGGCTCGCCGAAACGGCCGTGGACCTGGAGACGCTGGAATATCTGGCCAGCGCGGGGATCCTTTTTACCATTCTCGCTCCGCACCAGGCATGGAAGGTTCGAAAGAAGGGTATCGGTAAGTGGAAGGATGTTACCGGCGGACGCATAGATCCTACGCGCCCTTACCTCCTGCGGCTTCCTTCCGGTCAACGCATAACCATCTTCTTTTACGACGGACCTATATCGAGGGCTGTCGCATTCGAGGATCTCCTCAACAGGGGCGAAGACCTGGCACTGAGGCTGGTGTCGGGTTTCTCCGACGAGAGAAACTCGACCCAACTCATGCACATCGCCACGGACGGAGAAACCTACGGTCACCACCACCGTTTCGGAGACATGGCCCTTGCCTTCGCGCTTCATCACATTGAAGAACAGGGCCTTGCCCGGCTCACCAATTATGGTGAATTCCTGGAAAAATTCCCGGCACGGCACGAGGTACAGATCTACGAAAACACGTCGTGGAGTTGTGCTCACGGCATCGAGCGCTGGCGCGGTGACTGCGGATGCAATTCGGGGGGGCACCCGGGTTGGAACCAGGGATGGAGGGCCCCTTTGCGCGATGCCCTGGATTGGCTGCGAGACGAGATGGCCGATACGTACGCGAGCAAGGCCCTGGAGTATCTCAACGATCCCTGGTCGGCCCGGGACGACTACATCGATATCATTCTGGATCGCGGCGAGCAAACGGTTGACGACTTCTTTGCTAAACACGGCCGAAGGGTTCTTGCCGCCGACGAAAGGACCGCCGCACTGAAGCTCCTTGAGTCCCAACGCCATTCATTACTCATGTATACGAGCTGCGGATGGTTTTTCGACGAGCTTTCCGGGATAGAGACAGTCCAGGTCATCCAATACGCCGGCAGGGTGATTCAGCTCATTTCGGACGTTTGTGGAAACAGCAAGGAGGATATCTTCAGGTCGCTGCTCGAAAAGGCAAAGAGCAACATACCGGAACACGGGGACGGCGCCAGGATCTTCGACAGGTTCGTCAAACCCACCGCCATTGACCTCAAAAAGGCGGCCGTCCACTATGCCGTTTCCTCCGTAATGGAAGATTTCGATGACCACACGGAGATATACAGTTACTCGGTGGACAAGGAGGATTATTCCAGGATAACCGCCGGCAGTACGACGCTGAACATCGGGAGGGTTCTCGTCGTCTCACGGATCACCGGTGATTCCGAACACATCAGTTTCGCGGTTCTCCACATGGGAGGCCACGCCTTCAACGGCGGTGCAAGGCAGTACGGCGGCGAAGAAGCCTTTCGGGCAATGCGGCAGGAGATCACCGACGCCTTCGAAAGGGCAGACCTGGCCGAAGTCATTCACCTGATGGACGATCACTTCGGGATGCACAATTATTCCTTCAAGAGTCTTTTCAGGGATCGACAGCGTGCAATTATGAACCTGCTCGCCAGGGGTGCCTTCGAAAAGTTCGAAATTGTCTACAGGGATCTCTTTCTGGGAGAACGGATCCTTATGAATTTGTTCCGCGAGGCAGGCATGGCTGTTCCCAATGCCTTCCGGTCAGCAGCGGAGTTCACCCTCAACCTTGACCTCAAAAAGGCCTTTTCAGAAGATGACCTGGACGACAAACAGATTGGCGGAATCGTAAAGGAAATGGAGAAGTGGGGTCTTCATTACGATACAGTGGAGATCGAGCTGATCATAAGGCGAAAGCTTGATGAGCGGATCTCGCGGTTCCAGGAAAACCCCTCTGATATTTCCCTTATCCACGCCATCAAGAAGACCATGGAGCTGGCCCGCTTGCTTCCCATCGAGATGAATCTCTGGGAGATCCAGAATGTCTATTACGCTATGGCGCGGTCGGTGTATGTCAGGATGATGGAAGGCGCCTCCAAAGAGGAAGCCGGGGCAGTTCAATGGCGCCGGGAGTTCATTGAGCTCGGAGAAATACTCAATTTCGATATCGGATCGATCCCGGGATCCTGAATCGGATCCCGGTAAGGAATTCAGCCTGTCTATCGATTTCCTTAAGGAACCGGGTCGGCCCGTCGCTCAAGCCGTGTTATATCCAGCGACAATGCTCTAATTGGGTTGATTCGATACCGGATTTTTGCTCGTTTAATGCCTGAAACTCGAAAATGCAAGTATCGTGTAACTGCCCCTATTCTTTTTCGGTGGCGGATTGTTCTTCGCTCGTGGCTTCTTCTTCTGCAGCGGCTGTTGTCTCTTCCGTGGTTTCTTCGTTAATCTCTTCTTCGGGCTCCTGTTTCTTAAGGCCCTGCCTGCGCATCATCTTTTCCTGGGCTTTTTGCTGACGCTTGATCTCCTTCTGCCTTTTTAAAAAACTATTTTGATTGCGTTTGGCCATGCCGGCTCCTTTCTTCTTCTTCCCTGTGACTCCCAAGCTGTCGATGTGATACCCCGGTTACCGGTCCAGGAAGAAAATGGGTCAATTTCCCGTAGTTAAGGATTATGACGTTATTTGAGCGGTTTGTCAAGCCGCAATGATAGGGGCAGGCAATAGGTGATGGGTAATGGGTGATGGGTAATGGGTAACCTTTACAAGATACAGGAGGAGGTGTCTATGGGTTGGAGAGGGGTTACCATTATGGCGCAATTTTTAAAATATGCCTGCATTGACGCCCTCAGCTACGGTCCTGCCGAGTTCATGGCATTTTGCCAGTATGCCATCCGTCACCGGCCCTTTGCATATGATGGGATTCTGTACCTTTTTAAAGCGATAGCCCCTGCACAACCGCTCTATATGGGTAAGCGCGCCAGTGCCGTCGTTCCCGGCGCTTATTGCGACGCAATAGGGTTTCTTCAGAGACCTTCGGTCGTCTTTCAATTCCTCGTAGGTTCTGTCGAAGAGGTCTTTCATCGCACCTGCCATATAGCCGAAGTATTCAGGCGAACAGAAAACGACGGCATCGCATTCCCTTATATCCTGTGCGGCCGTGTCAAGGGCCCTTTTGAGGTTTGCCCGGGAGCCCTCCGTCTCTGCCACGCCGGCGGCTATGGCGCCGGCCATTCTTTCCGTGTTGCCTGTCTGTGAATGGAATGTAATCAGTATGTGTGCCATTGAGGAAGCTCTTCTCGTTTCGATGGGCCCGGAAGCGGTTTCAGGGTTCAATGATCCGGGGAGGGTTGCACCCCTCGATGCTGAGGCAATCTTCCGGGACTTTCGGAGGCTCCGGACAGTTGTCAACATTTATGCAGTCGATGGCGACGCACATGCATGAACCGTTCGACTGGAGTAGGGCCTTGTAACCGGGACCGCATGCCGCGTCGTTGCACGGTTCAGCAGCCTGTTCAGCTATGGAGTTGCCCCCGAGGAAAAGGAAGGAAAAGGTCAGGGCAAGTACGGCAAGAAACAAGACCCGATGGCGCATGGCAGACTCCCTGTTGTTTTGGCTAAGGCGTATCATATGTCTATTTACGAACAATTCCAGAAAATTTTCAAGAGAGTTTTTCCGGGAGGACGACGCTTGTTTGTGCAGGCCCCGTCTCAGGCTCCGCAAGGTTTTACCGGTTTTTGGGCCGGGAACCGCGACGGGCGACGGGAAACAACGAGGACCGATCATCCTTTTTTCGACGGTTTTGCGACCGTGCCGAAAGGAAGGACGGGGAATGTCTCGAAGGCCATGACATCAATCCAGGCGGCCCTGCTTGCGATGAGGCCTTTTGAATCGGTATCGACAACGTTAATGGACCGGCAGCCTTGAAGGTCGACGTATTCACAGACTACCTTGACCCCTGCAGGCCATTTCCATTTCGATCTCCTCTTTTCAACCTCTTTTTCGTCCTGTGGTTCCCATGTGCACACATTCATGAAGTACATAATAGACCTCCTTTGTGTGACATTTGCTCTTTGCTATAAAGTATAGCAGGTATTGGGGTTTAGCGCAGAAAACCAGGGGAAGCCTCCGGAGTCTCGGAGCCAAATTCAAGCCCGTCATCCCGGACCTCAAGAAGCCGCGAAGTGTTCGGGGATCTCTAGAGGTATTCTCTGCGCATTTCCTCGATCATCTCGGCGGTGAGTTTTTCCTGTTTTCTCAGATCGGCGAAACGGTCGAGAAGGTCGGTTGTGGTGAGGAAGCTTTTGTCCTTTCCTGCGATTTCTTCTATAACCTGTCCCTTGTGCATGAGGATGGTTCTCGTGCCCAGTGCAAGCGCCTGCTGCATGCTGTGGGTGATCATAACGGTTGTGAGGCCGTAGCGGGTGACGAACCGTTCGGTAAGCGCGACAACCTGTGCGGCTGATTTGGGGTCGAGTGCGGCGGTATGTTCATCCAGCAGAAGCACCTTCGGCTCGTTCATGACAGCCATGAGCAAGGTGAGTGCCTGTCTCTGGCCTCCGGAGAGGGTGCCGATGGTATTGCCCAGTCTGTCCTCGAGCTGCATCTCCAACATTCTCACTTCTTCGCGGTAAAGGTCACGACGCTCCCGGGTAAGTCCGGGGATAAGGTGACGGGGTTTTCCTCTCATGAAGGCAAGGTGGATGTTCTCGGCGATGGTCATGTCCGGGGCCGTACCCATGAAGGGGTTCTGGAATACCCGGGAGATGAATCGCGCCCGCTGAAAATCAGCCTTCCCCGCCATGTCCTTCCCTCCTATCGCTATCGTCCCACGGTCGGGCTGGAAAGTCCCCGCGATGGCATTGAGAAGGGTCGATTTGCCGGAACCGTTGGTTCCTATGATAGTCAGGAACTCACCTTCCTGAATACGGAGATTTATCCCCCGAAGTGCATAGACCTCGTTAAGAGTGCCGGCATTGAATGTCTTGTGATAATCGCTGATCCGTATCATCGTCTATTTTACCACCCTTGCCGCCTTCCTGACGAGGTCGTCAGGTATCGTGATTCCGTATTCTTTTGCAAGTGACAGATTGAGAGTGAGCTGTTCGGGCACATAGGAAACGATCGGTATGGCGGCGGGTTTTCCCCCGTTTATTATCCGGATGGCGATATCGGCTGTCTTGAGGCCCACGTCATAATAATCGGCACCGAGGCAGATAAAGGCGCCCGAATCGATATCGGCGGGCGTGTTGGTGACGTAGGGTATTCTTTTCTGCCGGAGCTTCTGTGCCAGCGAGGGGATGACGGAAGAGACGGTCGTGTCGCCGGAGGTAAAGAAGATGTCCGGTTTGTCGCCCAGCACCGACTGCAGGGCCTGGTCTATCTCCTGGGTGCCCGTGATCTGGACTTCGACGACCTTAAAGCCGTATTTTTTTGCCGCCTCGCGCGTGATCACCGTACAGATCTCGGAGTTCACCTCCGCGGGATTCCAGATCATGCCGATGACCCGGGCCTTCGGGAATACTCTGCGCATGAGCCTCACTGTCGATTCCACGGGCTGGGGAGTGGCGAGCCCCGTCAGGTTCGCGGGGTGGTCCGTGAAGCTTTTTGCGACTCCGGCCTTGAGAGGGTCCGTCACCGCAGCGAAAACATGGGGGATCTTCTTGTTGTGATTGACAGTCACCTGAAGGGCTATCGTCGATACCGTCACAATGTAGTCGTAGTTCTTGCTTACCATCTCCTGGGCAATCGACTGGGCCGTAGGGAAATCACCGTGGGCCATCTTGTGGTCGATGGCGATCTTTTGTTTGTCAAGAACACCGCTCTTTTTCAATCCGTCGAGAACGCCTTTGGCGCAAATGTCCAGGATGACGTTGTCGGTGAACTGAAAAAGTGCGAGGCGTTTGCCCGGCAAGGACGTTCCTTCCCGGGAAGAGGTGCCGCCGCTTTTCTGCCGGGTGCCTGACTCATCGACTATCACCGTGGCCTTCTCGAGGAGTTTACGGGGTATGGTAAGCCCCAGCTCTTTCGCAACCTTAAGATTGATGCCGAGCGCTATTTCCCTGTATCGTTCAAAGGGGATCGATGCCGGCTTCTCTCCTTTGAGGATACGGTCCACAAGGTTCGCAGCCTGCTTTCCGCTCGTTTCATAGGTATATCCGAAGACCACCAGGGCACCGCCTTCGGGATGGTCGACGTCATTGAAGATGATGGGCACTTTTCTGTTTCGCGACGCCTTGACAACTGAATCGAACGCCGAATAGACGATGTTGTCCGTCGGCAGGACGAAGGCGTCGATACCTCTCTGGACGAGGGATGCGGCAACCTGGTACACCTCGGAAGAGTGGGAGACATTGCCGCCGACGAAGGCTACATCCGGGTAATTCTGCAGGGCTTTTTTAAGGCTGTTAACATTGACCTCCGAGTTTGCCTGCGAAGGGTCCCATATAGCCCCGATCTTGATGGGCCCCGGCAGGATTTTCCTGACGATCTCCATTGTTTTGTCCATGGGTACCGCGCCATAGACACCCGTTACGTTCGGCAGGTGATCCGTGTCCGTTTTGCCGACCTCTATGGCGAAGGGATTCGCGACGGTGGCAAAGACAACGGGGCGGTCCTTTACCTTCCTGGAGGCCGCCTGCGTGCATGCCGTGGATATCGGAACGAGAATGTCCACTTTGTCGCGGAGGAACTTGTCGACTATGGCATTTACGGTGGCAAGATCTCCATTGGCATTCTCTACGAGAAAGGTCGCGTTCTTCCCCTCCACGTAGCCGAGACGTTTCATCTCGTCAAGGAAGGCGTCCCGGGTGATGTTGAGGATGGGGTTGTCGCTTACCTGGAAGATACCGATCTTGACCTTTTTTTGGGGTATAAAGGCGGTGAGGTTCCCATATTTCATACCGGCAAAGATGCCGAAGATAATGGCCGCGGCTGCCATTGCTGTGACGAGGTGCTTCTTCTTCACCTTTCCCGCGCCTTTTGCGATCTTTGCCGTTACAACGAGCGTAACGAGAACGAAGATTGCCGTAAGGAGCTTGAGATCGACGGGATCCATACCGGCGTAAAGGGCGATGGCGATCATGAACCGGAAGATCACCGAACCGATCACCGCGCTTGCTATCCAGGCATAGATGGAATGTTTCTTGAGAATCGATTCCCCGATGATGACGGAGGCGAGCCCGGTGACGACGGTCCCGATTCCCATCCCGATGTCCGCAAAACCCTGGTACTGCGCAACGAGACTGCCGGAGATCCCGACAAGACCGTTGGCGAATGCCACGCCGAAGATCTTGACACGGTCCACGTTGATCCCGGCTGCTCGCGCCATGATGGGGTTATTGCCGCTTGCCCGCATGGAAAGTCCGAGGTCGGTCTTGAAGAAGAAGGAGACGGCCAGCCAGGATGCGGCCATAATGACGGTGAGGCATATCGCCGTCCAGGGTTCATGGGGCAACCCGGGGTTCGCCCCGTTGAGGAGCGTGAAGAATTCGGATGTGTTGAGCAGCGGTATATTGGAGCGGCCCATGATGTGGAGGTTGATGGAATAAAGGCCGGTCATTACGAGGATACCGGCAAGGAGACTGTTGACGTTAAGACGGGTGTTGATGATCGCCGTTACGCTTCCCGCCGCCATACAGGCAACAAAAGAGGCCAGCAGTGCCAGAAGAGGATGAGTACCCGCCACGACGAGGACGGATGTAACGGCGGCGCCCGTCGTAAACGTCCCGTCAACGGTGATATCCGGAAAATCATGGATGCGAAAGGTTATATAGATGCCAAAGGCGACGAAGGCGTAGAGAAATCCGAGATTGAGAGCGCCTACCCAGAGTTCCATCTCTAGCCGCCAAGTTCCGCGATGCCCAGAAGGCCCGGGCCGACCCTCGTCTTACCGAGAAGGTGGAGCACCCTCTGGGGTTCCATTCCGGTCACGACCCTCTTGAGTTCGTTGGGAAAGTTGTCAATGATCTTGTTGAAGGGTTTTTTATCGAACACAATACCGTGAGTGTGGTAACGACCCTCACGGGGGATGATCCTGTCGGCCGCTCCCCGGACGCCGCCCCTGTCTTTGACTGCAATGCCTGTGATGACGACCAGATTGTACAGGTCCTCGGCCTCAATCGAGTAATCCATCCATTCCGGAAAACTTTCCCCGGAGAAGATGTCCGTTTCCCCGGGGTTTGAGTTTTCCCGGATCGGGATCTTCTTCAGACGCATGCCGAAAAGGCCCCTGCTCTCAAAGATACCTGTTATCCCTATAATGGGAGAGGAAGATGCGAGTTGGGCGCTGTCAATAAGTTCGTCGAGAGTGAAGAGGTTGTCTTTCGGTTCAAAGGAGACGATATGATTGAATTCCCCCTGGAACGAAAAACCATGGAGAAAATGGTAAGCCGTGTCCTTGTCTCCTTCAGCATGTATGATGAAATCGACAGCGGATCTCTTGAGGGCAGGGTAAACGAAGATACTGCGGTCGATTACGGCAGCCTCCCCGAAATAGCCCTTGTAGTCTTCGAACCGGTGGCCCAGGGCAGCCAGTCCGGTGGCGAACCGGATGTCGGAGGCCTTCACGGAGCTGACATCTTCTTCACCGTAGCCGGCCGACGAGAGTTTTTCGTCACCGCCTATGACGGTCAATGACCCGACCGGGAGATTCCTTGTAAGGACGCGCAATAGTGCCCTGTCGGACGAGACCTCCCGTATCGCCGTTTTTTCGGCTGGTGTCTCCAGAAGTCCCTTTACCTCATCTTCCGATGACAGGAAACGAAAGATGTTGGTGAATCCACTTATTTCAAATAGTGAGTAAACGGAAGGGGCTGTAGCGAAAAGGCAGATCTCTCCACCGGCCTTTTTCAGTTCCTTCTGGAAAGAAAGGAATACGCGCAGGCCCGCGCTGCTCACATAGCTGACGCCCGCCATGTCGGTGATGATCAGCCTTTTGCCGGCCATGACAGCGTTCCTGAAAAGTGACTCTATCTCACGGCAGGTAATGCTGTCTACCCTGCCCGTAAGCCGCAGTCGTTCGACGTTTTCGAGTTCCCGTAGTGAGTCATCCATTTGACGTGTCTTACACTATCACCGGAGGCCCTGCAATGCAAATGTTTCCCGCGTCAAAAAAAGAGGCCAAACAGGGCTTATCGAGCCGTTTGACCTGTCAATGATTCCGATTGGGAGTACTGTGCTGGTTTACCTTATGTCCTCAGGTCCTGACCTTTTTTGCCTTTTCCCTGCCGAACAGAAAGATGAAGAGCCCGATAAAGATGAGTACGGCGCCGGCGGCCAGTATGGTAGTACTTCGTGTCAAAAAGATCATTGCAAAACCACCGATCATGACTATAAATGCAATGACATAAAGGATCAGTGAGTTTTTGTCGCCCATTGAGACCCCCGTTTCGTAGGATGTTTCACTATATCATACATTTTGATTTTCTCAAAAATAATACTTCTTACATTATCGGTCGTTTGCAGTTTTTCTTAAGATAGAGGAAGGAGGTATTAAGAAGCTGCCGTTTGTTGCGATAACCCTAATGTGACTTAAGCAAGAACCGAAGTTTGCCACCGGTATCCTGCCGACATTTCAACGGCGTTGCCTCTTGTCTGATACCGGGATGGTGAACCGGACTTGACACCACAAGACGCGGATCGGCCAATGAATCCGAAGAATGCTAAACACTACGACAGCAGGGGTTACGGCCCGGGTTATCAGGCGCAGCAGGGCGTTTCGCCGGGCGTGCACCGGAGCGCGGCAGGATGCCTTTTCCATGATATGATGAAGGATCATGGGTTGACCGGCTGCAGGGACAGGACCTGCAACTGTCCCTTTGCGAAAAATCGCGGGGACGGTCCGTCGTCCAAACAGCGGCCCTGAACCGAAAGCCCGACAATCGATCTGAAACCTGTTCGTCATTTATGGCAGGGCTGTCGATCAGTGGTTGTGCGTGTCTTCGTGTTCGTCGCCTTTGATCTGGCAGAAAAGATTGTTGTCACATTCCACACAGCTGCATTCGATCTGAAGGGTGCTGTGATTCACCCCGGCATCTTTAAGCATGTTTTCAATGTTTTTCTTCGTTGTTTCAACCTCTTTCAAACTCTTGTTATCGACGAGCACGTGGGCCGAAAATGCAACATGGTCGTGGGCCACGGGCCAGAGATGTACGTCATGGACGTCTATGACGTCGTGCATCTCGGCGATCTTGTTTGCCAGGGCCTCTACATTGAATCCCCTGGGCGTCAGGTTGAGAAAGATGGACATTGTGTCCCGTACCAGCCTCACTCCGCCCCAGATGATGATGCCTCCTATGAGGATGCTCGCGACGGGATCGGCGTATGTCCACCCGGTGAAATAGATTACCACGCCCGATACGATTACTCCTACGGAAGAAAGAGTATCACCGAGGACGTGGAGCCACACACTTTTAAGCGTGAGATCCTTGTGACCGTGTCCCAGGATAAACACCATGGCAAGGTTTCCGGCCAGACCGAGAGCGGCGATGGCGAGCATGACGGGGATGTCGACGTCAGGCGGTTTGACGAACCTTTCGTAGGATTCGTAGAAGATAAGGACGGCAATGATCAGGAGGCTCAGGCCATTGATGAGTGCGGCGAGAAGTCCCACCCGATGATAACCGAAGGTTGCCCTCCTGTCCGATGGCCTTTTGCTTATACGGGTTGCCACCAGACCCAGAGCAATTGCCAGGGCATCGGTCATCATGTGACCGGCGTCGCTGAGCAGTGCAAGACTGTTGCTTAGAAACCCGCCTACGACCTCGCCAGCCATGATGGCGAGGGCAACGAGAAGGGTGAAGACCAGTCGCTTTTCCCCGGTGAGGTTCATGATAAACTATAGACCATTCTTGCCGTCGGAGGCGTATCCTCTATTTCATCGATGGTTTTGGTCGTAACGCTGTGAGCGCATCGGTTATGTTGCCCGCTCCGCCGTACTTGCTTGTTTTCCCGTTCGACTCTATCACGCACGACGGCGTCGCATCGATCCCGTCTTCTTTGAGATGGCGGGACAGAGAATCGAACACAGGTTTTGGATCGAAAGGCTTGAGGGTAATCTTCTTCTCCTTCAGAAAGGCCTCCAGCTTTTGTGCGCTATCGAGTCCCTTCTTCGCCGCCTCGATGAGAGACCGTCTAACGTAAAGGGCGTGTTCGAGGTCTTTCTTCTCATTGATGGCGTAAAGGAAATACCGTACGTAAAGGGAGGAATACCTGTAGAAAGGCGTGTCGACAAAGGTGAGGGTAATGAGCTTGTCTCTGACCAGTTCCTTGAGGAGAGGTTCGATATCCGGCTCCATCTGCCTGCAGGGAGGACAGAAATAGTCCGTGTACAGCCGGACATTGGTTTTGCCGTCGCCGAAAGAAGGCATGACGGTTTCGGCGCAATGGCCTTTTACAGACGTGACCTGCAGGAAAGTCAACAACAGAAAGGCAGCGCTGACCGTTGCGATGGCATATCTTCTTATCACTGTAGCCATTGCCGATTACCCCTCAGGCCGGAATAAGGATATGGCAGGATCACCATGCAGGGAGGACCATTCAATTCCGCGGCGTTTTCCATTATTACCGGTCTTATCTGTTCCGGGGAGCCTCGCCCCCGGTCATATTGAATGAGTACGTTCTGGACGCGGACGGCGGAACGGGGCATGTGGAACATGCAGACAAGGCAAAAGCCGTCAGTAATGTGATAGTAAAGAAAATCAGTCTTCTCATGTGACCCTCTCCATAGTATGAATAGATTACCTCGAACATTACAATTTTTCCAGAAGAGACTTCAACCCAAAAATCTCCTGATCACCCGGACCGGCATCCGCTGTATGGGCTGCCCGGAATAATGCCCGTAAAACCAGGAGCCTCGCGCTAGAAAGGGTTGTTTAATCAGGGCTATCTCCATCGACGGAATTCAAAGACCGGTTCGTAATAGTGATGTCGATAAATGACCCCGGGGATTTTGGCGATCTTTGGCGGCGGAGGTGGTGGTTGTAAAATTAATGAAAATGCATTAAAAGGAGGAAGGAGGTGTGAAATGTCGAGGATAAAAGTTCTTTTCGTCTGCGTACACAACAGCGCCAGAAGTCAGATGGCGGAGGCCTTTCTCAATACTCTGGCCGGAGACCGGTATCAGGCCGAGAGCGCGGGGATGGAGCCCGGCGCCCTCAATTCCCTTGCGGTGGAGGTGATGAAGGAGGCCGGTATCGACATATCACACAACAAAACAAAGAGCGTCTTCGAAAAGTATAAGAACGGGGAGTTATTCTCGTACGTCATTACTGTATGCGACGAGGCGAGCGCCGAGATGTGCCCGATCTTTCCGGGGATACGGACTGAGACGATCCACTGGAGTTTGGAAGACCCGGCCTCTTTCACGGGTACGCCTGAAGAAAAGCTGGAAAAGGCACGCCGCCTGCGCGATGCAATAAAGGAAAAAGTCCTGAAATTCATTGAAGAGACGGGTAAAGTTTGAAAGCCGGTTCTGGTGAAATGCACGGCTGAAGCCGGAGGGTACTCCGGCAGGCCAGGATAATTGTAGGAGATCAATGATGAAAAAGTTCGTTCTTTTTGCCTTCAACGGTGAGTCCATGTGCTTTTCCCATGTTCTGCTCAATGCCCTCAATATGAAAATGTCCGGCCATGACGTGAAGGTTGTCATTGAAGGAGCTGCCACGAAGCTCATTCCTCAGCTTGTGGAAGACGGAAACCCGCTCGAAGTATTGTATCGCAGCGCCAGGGAAAAAGGGTTGATCGAAGGGGCATGCAGGGCCTGCTCCAACAAAACCGGGTCATTGAAGGCGGCCGAAGAGCAGGGACTCCGCCTGCTGGACGACATGTCGGGCCATCCCGGAATCGCCCGTTATGTCAATAACGGATACGAGATCGTAACCTTCTGATCGGGCAGCACCGGGGATGCTATCCCGAACAGCAACCGCCCGGGCTGCCGCACGAGCCGGGCGATCCGCAACACCCGCCAAAACCGGGCATCGATGTCGGGCCGGAGGACCCGGAAGTATTATGGGCGGACATCAGCTTTGTCAGCCTCGTACCACTGCATGACCTGCAGGCCATTTCCTCATCTGCGGAAAAAACGATAAATTCGTTAATGGTTCCGCAATCTTCACATTTATATTCAAAGATCGGCATATTTATCTCCTTAATGCGAATGGCCGCATCCGCCGGCATGCCCGGCGCATGTATGGATCATGGTAAGCTCGGGCAATTTGTTCTGATGAAAAAGAGCAAGGTTGTCCTTGATAGTGTCCTGAACCGCCTTGAACACTTTTATACCTTCGGCGTTGAGCCTTGTCAGGGCGCCGGCTCCAATGCCCCCTACCACCACGGCATCCACCTTCGTACCGCCGATCGCCTGTATCGGGTTGCATGCCCCATGAACATGGTTGACGTCGCGATTCACGATGGCCGAAACATCGCCTTCGTCCGTGTTTACTACGACAAAGGCGGGCGCCGATCCAAAATGACCAAATACCGTGCTTTCAATACCCTCGTCCTTCAAAACTGCAAAACATATCTTCATAAATCTCCTCCCGGTGTTTCTTGTGGTTCTATCTTCAGGGCCTTGCCATGAAGGATCGCGTCAGCGACCTTGCGATGCGCGGCCTCAACTATCCTGCCGAAAGTCGCCCGCGAAACATTCATCCGTTTCGCTGCTTCCTGCTGGTAAAGCCCTTCGTAGTCCGCAAGCCGGAGCGCCTCCAACTCATCTATCTCGAGGTTGACCTCATCGAGACCGCTAAGAGGAATGCCTCGGGGCTTAAAATAATCGGACTCCAGCTTGCAGCAGACACATCTGCATTTCTTCGGGCGCGACATGCTCCTATTATAAGCATATGCTCATAACAAGTCAAGGGAGGAGAAGAACCATCGAAACACGAAACTATTCCTGATCGATTCTTTTGGGTGGTATCTTTGCTCCGCAGAATTTGCATACAACTGTCTTCTGTTTCTCGCTTGCCTTTACTACCTGCTCGCGTTTGCATTTGGGGCACTTCCGTTTCAAATGCAGAAGCGTTCCCATAATGGCGGCTAGAAAGGGATTCATGCGTTCACGTGTCCTTTGTTATTAACTGAGGGGGTTCAACTTCATTTGAGCCAAGATAATCGACTGCACAGTCTATATCCGAGCGCTTGCCGATGAAGAGCAGGACGTCATCCGCTATGAGGCGCAGTGTCGGTGAAGGCATCCTGTGGACCTCTCCGGCACGTTCGATGCCTATCACCGTTACCCCCGTCTTTGAACGGAGGTCCAGATCGCTCAGAGTTTTTTCATCAGCGATGGAACCGGCCCTGATCCGGTAGGTTTCTATGGCTATGTTCTTTAAGATGTCCTCGCGATCCACCAGGTACCTTCTGGGCAGCTTCACCACCCGCAACGCGAGGTAATTGTCCTGCCGTATCTTGTCAATATGTTCCCTGATATCGTTCACGGGGACCTGCATCCGGTGAAGTACTTTTGAAAATATTTCCACCGACGTTTCGAATTCTTCCGGAATGACGTCGTTGGCGCCGAGATTCTTCAGTCCTTCAACCTCCGCCACGTATTTGGTGCGCGCGATAATATAAAGGTCAGGATTTGTGGAGCGCGCAAGCTGGACAATCCTCCTCGTTGACGCGGCGTCGCTGATCGCCACGACGAGGACGCTTGCGTTCTTGATCCCCACCTTGTGCATGATCTCAACGCTCGTGCCGTCTCCATAATAGATGGGTTCACTTTTTCGCCTGCCCGCCCGGACGGTTCTGCTGTTCAGCTCCAGTGCGACATAGGGGATATTCATCGAACGCAGCACCCGTGCCAGATTCCCCCCGTTGAGGCCGAATCCGACGATGATGACGTGGTCGCTGATGCTCGTGGGATAACGCTCACGGTCTGCCCGCCGTTTTTTTCTTTCGATAAAACGAAGAGGGGTTTTCCTCGCTATCCACTCTGCTATGGATGACGAGCCCCTGATGAGAAAAGGCGTCATGATCATGGTGATGATCGAGGCCGACAGGAACGCCTGGTACAGGTTTTCCGTCAAAAGCCCCTGTTGTTTTCCTTCAAGGGCCAGGATGAAGGAAAATTCGCCGATCTGAAACAGGTAGAGACCCGCCGTGAGAGAGTTTTTCAACGAATTCCCGAGGGTCATGCTTGCGAAGGTGATTACGGCCACTTTAAGAAGCACGATTATCAGCACCATGGCCGATACACCGCCCACATTGCCTGCGAGCACGCCCAGGTTGAGAAGCATACCGACGGAGATGAAGAAAAGTCCGGTAAAGCTTTCCTTGAAGGGCAGGACGTCGGAGACGGCCTGTGCGGCATACTCCGATTCGGAAATGATCATACCGGCAAGGAAAGCACCAAGGGCCAGGGAAAGCCCCAAGGCTGAAGTGAGCAGTGCCGTACCGAGGCAGAGGGTTATAATGGAGATCACAAAGAGCTCGCGGCTTTTCATGCTTACTACCTGTTTGAATATGAAAGGCACCAGCCATCGTGAGGCAAAAAGGATAAGCGCGATGACCAGAAAGGCCTTGATGATGGTGAAAACTATGTTTCCGCCGCTGCCATTGCCTGCGAGGACAGGGATAAGAAGCATGAAGGGTACGACGCAGAGGTCCTGGAAGATGAGGATACCTACCGAGAAACGTCCGTAAGGACTGTTCATCTCTGCGCGGTCAAGAAGGAGTTTGAAGACAATGGCCGTACTGCTCAGCGCAACGAGAAAACCATGGAACAGGGCTCCCTTGAGCGGCTGTCCGTATAAGAAATAACTGACGAGAGCGATCAGTACGATCGTGAGGGTGACCTGCAAAGCGCCTCCCCCCAGGACGATAGATTTCAACTGAAACAGGTTCTTGAGGGAGAATTCAAGGCCGATGGTAAACATGAGGAGAACAACGCCAATCTCCGCGAGAAGTTCAATCTCATGAGCATTCCCGATAAGGTCGAATCCGGAAGGTCCGATGAGGATGCCCGCTACGAGAAATCCGACGACGGATGATATCCTGAGTTTGCCAAGAATAAAAACGATAAGGGCGCTAATTCCGAGAACGATGACCAACGCCTGCAGATACTCAACTATCATGTGTAATTCTCCTCAAGGTCCCGCTCAGGATAGGTCCGTGCGGCCTTTCCGGGACGGGTCTTAATATAATACGCATATTCGATTCGAAAACCAAGACATCTTGCCCGGTGACGGGTTGCGGATGCGATCTCAATGGGAGGAACGTCCCTGTTGCTTTTCCTGAGGATCGATGGTAGAAACCGGACAGATGATAGAAAACCGGATAAGGAGGAGAATCATGGTTGAAGAATGGATGGAAGAGATCAGGAAATCGGTCAGCCCGGACATGCTGGGAATGATGCTTGTCCATAACGGTGTGGTGAGGGCCAGTTCCAAACAGGGAACGGCGGTGAAAGGAATGCGCCTCACCTATGACCGCCGCCTGCTTGCCACGGCTGTCGATGAGGCGAAAAGGCATGAAGGAATAGCCGACGTGAAGGTCTGGATCAATGAAGGCGACCTTAGCATAGGTGCCGACATCATGTACGTCCTCGTGGCAGGGCGCTTCAGAACCGATGTATTGCCGGTTCTCCAGGGGCTCCTGTCGAAGATCAAGGGGGAGGTTGTCCGCGAAGAGGAGGTCCTGGCTTGAAGAAGGAACCGGAAAGCACCTGCGCGGTCTGTGATATTCCTCTTCGGGAACGGATCTGCACGAATCCCGATGGAAAAGGTTCAAAGGGATGCCCCACGGTTCTGAGAAAAGGTCTGGTGGAAAAGGCTCGAAGGGAATACAAAAAGGAGGGTATCTACGAGTTTGCCCGCAAGGCATCGATCCAGGAAGGCGAATGTTATTCCGACCGGGATAAAAGGCCCTACCTCCTGCACCCGGTCAAGCCCCGGATCCTGGAGATCTGCGAGTTTGCAAAGAAAATGAAGTACACAAAACTGGGCCTCGTCTTTTGCGGCGGCCTGGCGAAGGAGGCTGCGGCAGTCTCGGGGATCTTTTCGCGGAAAGGCTTCCTTGTGGTTTCGGTGATGTGCAAAGCGGGCAGGGTGCCGAAGGAGGAGATCGGCCTCAAGGACAAAGACAAGATGTACCGGGGTCAGTTTGAGTCCATGTGCAATCCCATCCTGCAGGCACTGGTGGTCAATGATGCCAAAACCGAGTTCAACGTACTGGTAGGGTTGTGCGTTGGCCACGATTCTCTCTTCTTCAAATACGCCAAGGCGCCGACGACGGTCCTTGCCGTCAAGGACCGGGTAACGGGGCACAATCCCCTCGCGGCCGTTTATTTGTCGGAAGGGTATTACTCCTGGCTGGAAGATCAGACAGAGTAAAGAGAAGGCGTAGAGGTCCGGCAACCGCATATGACATTTGAGCAGGTCCCGGCGCCCATGCTCGGAAGGACGACGCAAGAGATCATGGTCCGTTGTCTTTTGCTCCCGTCATGCGCCCGGCTTGTGAGGTCTCTGCCGGATGGGTGGGGGCGTTCAGGGTCTCAATGTCCCCACGGCGGAATCGTTCAATGACCTCACTCACGGGTTCATCTTCCCGAGCTTTGTAAATGTCGACGAAGGCGTCCTTGAGCATGTAAAAGGATATCTCGCCTATCTGGGAGGTGAAAAGGACATCGATTCCGTATTTGATCAGTTCTCTGATCACCTTGACGCCCACGTGGATGTTGCCTTTGTTGCCCAGGTGTTCGTTGTAGTAGAAATCCTCGATCTCCACGGTGTCCTCTCCGAGCCTGACGACGATGAAATAGGGCGCCCTGCCGAAATGGCCATGCACCTTTGAGCCAAGACCGTTGATGTCTTTCACGGGGATGACGGCGAGGGGAGTCTCGCTTTTTCGGGGTTCGATGTGGACGTATACGGACTCGATGTACGGGAAGGTCTTTTTGATGTAATCTTCCACCCTGTCGGCCACGCCGTGGGCCTGGTAAAGAGGCACATGGGGGCCGCTTTCGATTTTGCACTCCACGAGCCGGAAGGGCCCGGCCTGCCTTATCTTTACGTCCCGTATCCCGGTTACGCCCTGTATGTTTTTGATTTCTCGCGCGATTTCCGATTGGAGTGGGCGGTCGAGATTTGCGTCGAGGAGGATGAGCAGGGAGAGCCAGATGGTCTCGAGGCCCAGCTTCGCGATGAGCAGGGAGATGATGACGAGTAGCACTCCCTCCACGTAGGGTACCGAGACATAGGCAGCTACGATGCCTGCCAGGACCGCGAACGAGACCGCTATGTTGAGGTAGGAGTCCTGGGCTATTGCTTTCAGGGACTGGGAATTGATGGCTTTTCCGACAGAGCCTTCCCTGCGGGCAAGGAAGAATGCGATGATCGCGGAGACGAAGGAAACGATGATCGGCAGCAGGGGAAAACTGCCTGTCGATGCTGGAGGGCCGAACTTCTTTACCCCCTCAAGAAATACGTCGATCCCGGCCCAGGTTATGAAGAGCCCGATGACGAAACTGATGAGGGTCTCGGCCTTGTAGAGCCCGTAAGGGAAACGATCCGTCTTTTCCCGTGCGGCGAGGAAGAGCCCGAACCATGAGGCGAAGATGACGGTGAAATCCGAAAGGGTGTGGAAACCGTCGGCCACGAGAAGGGGCGAATCAAACCCGTAACCAACCAGCGTCTTCACACCGGCGAGCATAAGCGTAACGATAGACGCGACAAGAGCTGTTCGCTGACCTTTTCTCAGATTGGTCTTCACGATGCCGTCTGATCCGGTCGTTCCTCCGGGAACCGTCCCGCCATCATGGCTTGACAGCGGGGGCAGGGAGTCAGAAAACAGGGCTGTCCCGGAACCTTTTCGGTTATCATGCCGCAATGCGGACATATACATTGCCCGGGAGGACCGGTTGGTTTATGGGCGCGGCCTTCTATCCCGCCGGGGATTGTTTTCCCACCCCGGCTGCGACGGCCATGCCTGCCTCTGAAACCGAATGACACCTCTTTCCTCCGCGATCGTTGTTATGATCTATGCCGTTTTTACCCCTTCATGCCCGACATGTAATGGGTAAGATGGTTCATGATAGCCTTTTTCAGACCTGTCGCGCCGAGATTTGAGCAATGGAGCTTGTATTCCGGGAGACCTCCCAGGGCTTTGACGATGTCCATGTCATCGATCATCATGGCCTCATCAAGGTCTTTGCCGATGGCGAGTTCCGTCATGACGCTCGCGCACGCGATGGACGCGGGGCATCCCCTGATCTGGTATCTTACGGCGATGATGATGTTGTCTTCCACTTTGATGAAGACGCGCAGGAAATCGCCGCAATCGGGGTCCCCGATCTCACCTACCCCGTCGTGATCATTTATGATGCCGACATTGCGGGGGTTGTTGAAGTGATCGATGACGATTGGAGTGTATTCGTTCATTGAAAGTTTCAGCCTCCCTGGTTTTTTATAAGGGTTACGAGCCTGATGGAGCCCGTTCGTTTCAGTTCCCTGAAGTTTGCCCCCTGGCGTATGTGGGTCAGAGCGGTATCGCGATCGGTGACGATGGAACCGGATATGACGTCGATACCGTGGTCGAAAAACACCGTTGTGAGGGGTGTTGTGGGGCCGAGGAGCATTTTTGTGCTCTGTGTCGGGCACAGCTCGAGTATCTTGCCAAGGGTGTGATTGATGAGGGTCGTGCTGGAGATGGCGACAATGTCCGATTGTCTGAGCAGGGCGGCCGTTTCCTCTTCGGGATGGTCGCCGGACTGCATCCGCCTTTCGATCACCCAGAGGTTTCGGGCCGTCTTCTTCAGGTCATCGACAAAAGGGAAATGGCCGATGACAGCAATGTTTCTGTCCTGTCCGTGCCGCGCTAGATAATCAGCGGCATTGAGGTCGACGAATCGCTCAGTGTCTGTATCGATCAGGGAATTGATCGCGGCGAGTCCCACTGAAGAATCTGCGGTGCTGTCCGATAATACCCCCCTGGCGAGTGCTGCCGCGCTCATCTGCAGGTACGGTCTCCGGGAAGGTTCCTTGCCCTCTTCAATTTTGCAGTCATAGATCATCGTCGACGCCAGACCGCAGTGTCTGCTTACTACCGCTGTCCAGTATATTCCCCTGGTAACGTCCAGCACGGGAGCATCGATAGTAATCGAAGATATGATGTCCTGCAGTATCCTCATGGCAATGACCTGATCTTGCATGGAGCGAATGACCGATTCGGTCATCCGCTCCATGCCGTTTGTTCGGCCCGTTACGTTTCTAATGGTCGCAGGTATTCGCGCCGGTGACGAGCGTTCCTTTTAGAAAATTCTCCACAGCCGCGCGGGGTTCTCCCTCTTGTGCACCGGTGACAACTTTGACGCCTTGCTCGGCGAAAAGCTGCTGCGCCCGGCTCCCCATGCCTCCGGCTATGATGCAGTTGACGCCCTGCTGTGCAAGCCATGGGGGCAGAAGGCCCGGTTCATGGGGCGGCGGTGTTACATACGCTTCGTTTACGATCTTGCCTTGCGAATCGGTATCGATAAGCGCGAAGGCCTCGCAGTGGCCGAAGTGCATACAGAGTTTACCTTCGTTTGTTGGTACGGCGAATTTCATGATTCCTCCTTGAGAAGAGATATCCCCCTGGCCCACGCCACTGGAGGGTGGTATGACAGAGGTGTTTGCATTATCCTGTGTTGCCGGGGGCCGGGGGATATCTGTATTGCCTGATGAATGTTCGGCGGTGATCTTTTCCACGATTTCGTCGAAACGTTTGGCACTTTCCGTGTTGGTGTACGTGAGTACGTAGGGTTGTCCGCTGTCCCCGCTCTTGACGATGTCGGGATCGAGAGGAACTGCGCCTAAAAATGGTACCCCCATCCGGGAGGCAAGTTCCTTACCGCCGCCTTTGGAGAAGATGTCCACCTCTTTGCCGCAGTGAGGGCAGATGAATCCGCTCATGTTCTCGATGATGCCGGCCACGGGCAGTTCAAGCTGGTTGCAGAAGGTGACGCATTTCGCCACGTCGATCGTCGCGACCTGCTGTGGTGTCGTGACAATAACCGCGCTGGCGCGCTCCTTGATAAGCTGCCCGACGGAGAGCGGTTCGTCTCCCGTCCCGGGAGGGGCGTCGATGACGAGATAGTCGAGGTTTCCCCACATGACGTTCTGGAGGAATTCCTTGATGACGTTGTACTTGAGAGGTCCTCTCCAGACGACGGGCTGGTCGTCGTGTTCGATGAGAAGCCCCATGGAAACGACGTGAAGTTTTCCAAAGTACTCCATGGGAATGATCTCATTACCCGAGACGCCGAGCTTCATCCCGTTCAACCCGAGCATTTTCGGTATGCTGGGGCCATGGATATCGACGTCCAGAAGACCCACCCTCTGGCCCCGTGCGGCGAGGCTCAGGGCGAGATTCACCGCGACCGTGCTTTTGCCCACGCCGCCCTTGCCGGAAAGGACCATCAGCGTCCGGCCTATCCTGCTCAAGCGCTCCTGAAGGAAAAGGTCGTCCATTTCCTTGTTCTGTGTTGTTTGTCCACACTCTGTCATGATCATTGCTCCTTGTATATTGATATGATACGTTCTGATATATCGCGTATTGCTTTGCTCACCGGAAGGTCGGGTGCATATTCGACGATGGATTTGCCCTGGCGCTGGGCCGCTGAGACCATTTTCTCGTAAGGGAGGCGGCCCAGAAGAGGGATGTTGTTTTGAAGACAGTATTTCTCTATGGAATCCGTACAAACCTGGTTGATATCGCTTTTGTTAACTATCACCGCGGAGGGAATCTCAAAGTGACGTGCCAGCTGGACGATCCGTTCAAGATCGTGGATACCCGAGGCGGTTGGTTCAGTGACTATCAGCGCAAGCGAGGTCCCGGTTATTGAAGAGATGACGGGGCATCCTATCCCGGGCGGGCCGTCAATGAGGATGCGCGAGAGGCCGGCCTGTTGCGCCCGCTCCTTTCCTTCGGTTCTCACCATGGCGACGAGTTTGCCGGAATTCTCCTCGCCGGGAAAGAGCTCGGCGTATACAAAGGGATCACCCGACGGTGTGTCGCATATGTAGCACAGCCCGGCCAGCCCTGTCTCAAATTCTACGGCTGAGGCGGGACAGAAAAAGAAACAGGCCCCGCAGCCCTCGCAGGAGAAAGGATCAACGATAAAGTCTTGAGAAATGGCGCCAAAACGGCACATGTCCCGGCATATGCCGCACCGGGTGCATTTTTCCTCGATGATCCGTGCCTTTTTGCCGGCCGTAAAGTCCTTTTCCTCGATGACACGGGGGGAGAGGACAAGGGAAAGGTTTGCAGCATCGACATCGCAGTCGACCATGGCCTTGTTCTCAATGAGGCAGGCCAGCGAAGCCACCACTGACGTTTTGCCCGTTCCACCTTTTCCGCTTACCACGACGATCTCTTTCATGACTCAAGCCCTCCTGACGCGAGAGTTGCTGACAGGACCCAGGAGTTTTTCCAGGTTCGTCGCAAGAGAAAGGTAGGTGTCGATGTAGTTGGGAAGCGATTCGAGAATGATGTCGCCCCGGGAATAGTGGCGTGCGATTTCCGCGTCTTCAGGGATCACGGCAAGGACCGGTATGTGGCTCGTCTCGAGGTAGTCGCTCAAAGGCGGATACCCTCCCTGGTCCCTGTTGATAACGACGCCCGTAGGAATATTGAGCAGTCTCGCCACATCGATGGCGATCTTGAGGTCGTGCAGGCCAAAGGGGGTTGGCTCTGTCACCATGATGACCGCATCGGAACCGTTGAGGGTTGCTACGACGGGACACGAGGTCCCCGGCGGCGCATCAACGATATTTATGAACTGGTCCTTCCGCTCCATTTTCACCTTTTTGATGAGGGGTACCGCCATGGCCTCGCCAACATTCAAAATGCCGTGGGTGAACTCTATTTCTCTTACCCCTCTTCCTTGCTCAATAATACCCACATCCCGGGTTCCTTCGGTGATGGCCCCCGTGGGGCAAACAGCGCCGCACAGACCGCAGCTGTGGCACAGACCCGGAAAAATGAGCGTGTCCCCGGGAAGGTTGACGATGGCGTGAAACTGGCATTTTGCCCCGCATTCCCCGCAGGAGGTGCATTTTTCCTGGTCCACCACGGGAACCATGACCCGTGAAGCCGACGATGCACGGATGGAAGGTTTGATGAAGATATGGCCATTGGGTTCTTCCACGTCGCAATCCAGGTACTGTACCCTTTGCCCGGCGTAGGCAAGGAACCAGGCAAAATTGACCGCGACAGTTGTTTTGCCCGTCCCGCCCTTTCCGCTTGCCATTGCGATGTTCATCCCTGTCAGATCTATCACGATGCCCTCACCATTTTTGACCCGCATTGCGGACAGATCTGTTCAAAGCAGGGTACCCCGCGGGTATGCGGCGTTCTTGTCCCGCAATTCGGACACTGGCATTCGCCGCCGGCGCCGAGACCCTGGCCTCCCATCCTGCCTCTTCCGGCACCGGATTGGTTTCCGCTGCCACCGCGGCCCATACGGCCGCCCTGACCGCCGCCCTTGCCGGTGGCTGGCCCTGTTCCCGATTGACCTGTTCTGTTTTTGCCCGGCATGATATATGCCTCCTTTTACTTTTACCAGTGACCTTCGACGTCGGCCCCTGCGAGTCTGGAAAGCTTTCCGTCCTTGTGTGCTTCCAGGGCTTCACGAACGGTCATGGCGGACGCGGTGAACACTTCGACGCCGGCCGCCGCGAGAACACGAAACGCGTTCGGCCCCAGATGACCGCTTATAACAGCCTGTGCCCCGGACTGAATGACATTCTGAGCGGTCTGGATTCCTGCGCCCTGAGCGGCGTTCATGTTTGGCAGGTTATCGACGGTTTCCTGGCTGTTTGTCTGTGCATCGACGACAACAATCTTTTTTGACCTGCCGAAACGTTCGTCTACCATTCCGTCAAGTGTGCCATCGGCACTCGTTATAGCTATTTTCATGGGAATTCCTCCTTGTACGGGTTTTTTCTTTTCCATTTGCGACATTGCAGCGGTTTCCGCGGAAGCACACCCCTTCCCCTGTCCCCAATGTTTTTTCCAGCGGCACGGTCCGGCCATCTCTTCATGCATGGTTACGTTGCCCCCTTCTATTCTGAGGGCTTTGCCGTTGATTATGACATCAGTGATCTTTTGATGAGCCGCGTTGATAAGGCGATGAAAAGTTGGTTGGGAAACACCCATCAGGTTCGCGGCCTCCTCCTGGGGGAACCCGAGGAGGTTCTTTAGACGCATTGCCTCTACCTCATCCTGACCGATCACGACTTCCAGAACGACCCCCAGGGGAATTCCGGCTGGTTTAAAGAACACCGCCTTTGGTTGAAATCCTATCCGTTTTCTGCATGTTGGCCGTGGCATTCTGTGCTTGCTTCCTCGGAAATATATTTAGTATATAATGAATATATATTCAGAATGAGTTCTTGTCAAGGGGAATAAAAAAATAGTTTCAACCGGCTCACCGGTACAGAGGCTTTGTGAAAAGACCCATTTTCACTGTAAACCGTCGGCGGGAGAGAGTGCGCAACACGTCATGGTTCATGTATGTTGTTTTGCAGGTGGATGCCGATGGCTGGCGCCATGAAAGACCTCTTCGACAGGACCTGCGGAGAACTGAGGGACGACGGGGGCCATTTTGATTGCGCCGGGCACCTGACGGCAGCCACCTCGCTGCGGGCGCATAACTTTCGTGTCGCAATGACCTGGATCTTCACGACAATCTTGCGTTGCCGACCTTCCTTGCCTTTCCCCGTGCCACGAGCTCCACCCCGAGGGGTGTGGGGTTCATGTAATCTACCTTCAGCGAACCGTACTTGATCCTTCAGTCTTTTGCAATGGTGATACGGAAAGTCTCGCCTTCTTCCTCAACATTCTTGAGAGTCCATCCCCGGGCGATTGCCGCACGGGAGACGTTCTCCTTTGAAGTGACGGTATCCACGAGGACGATTATCTCACCTTTCCGGGCCTTATTGATCTCGTTCAAGGTCAAAATAACCGGCTGCGGGCACGAAAGTCCTTTTGCATCGACGACAGCACTCATTATCATTCCTCCTTGTTCAGGCAGTTTTCTGTTTCATGGTGAACCCGATGAAGAGGCAAACCAGAAGACCTGTGATCACGGCGGCGATGCCGTGAGGGCCCACACCCTGAGGGGAACTTGCCAGGCCGAAGTTGTGCCCAAAGCCGGCACCGACAATCATCCCCAGAACGAAGACCGCCGCGTCGCCGTCACCCTCACCGGCGAGAAAAAGCTGCCGTCCCGGACAGCCACCCCCCAGGGCAAACGCCAGCCCTGCCAGGACCATGCCACCGAAATTCCACAGGGCCATCGTATGTGCAACGGGTTGGTTTGCAAAGCCGGGGTGGAATTGCTTGAGGACGAGGTTTGTCAGGAAGGCAAACACAACAAGCGCGACAAACCCCGATAGAAGATGAGTCTGTCTGAAAAGAATGAAGTCCCGGATGGCTCCCATGGTGCAGAACCTGCTTCGCTGAGCCAGGAATCCGATGACGAGACCTATCACCAGTGATAACAAGACAGCGGCGTGCATGGAACCGGGGCCTTTCAGACTGTAGAACAGGACGCCGCTTTTGTCCTGCCCCTCCACCCGTGGAAAGACGAACATGAGAACAAGAAAACCGAGCATCGTCAGGGGCAGCAGCCACCCCACCGATGTGTGAGTGGTCTGCGAACGTCCAAGGTTGTAGCCGCCCTTAAGAAAGAGGGTGCCTACCCAAATCCCTCCGATAAGTCCGAGGAGTCCGAATATCGCATTCCCGTCACCTCCGGCCAGGCGAAGGGCGGCCCTCCATGGGCATCCTAGAAAGACCAGGGCTCCGATCATGGCAAAGGCTCCGAGAATGAAACGGACAATGGGGGCCGACCCTGCCCGCGCGCGGAATTCCTTGAAGGCATAGGCGGCGATCAGCGAGCCCAGGACAAAACCGATGATTTCGGGCCGCATGTATTGAACGATAGCGGCGCGATGGAGCCCCAGGGCGCCTGACATGTCCCTCTCGAAACAGGCCACGCAGATGCCCATGTTCGCGGGATTGCCCCACTTTTGCAGAAGTTGAGCGAAAATACCGATAAAAGCTCCCACTGCAATTATTCCCCACCGTGTCGCAAAAATCTGTACAAATCTGGACATAGGCTCTCCTTTTATAAATATCTTGACAGTTCAATTAGGAGTGAATATATATTCGTTATAAATGTCAAATTGATATTTTTAATAAAAAGTTATGGAATTATCAAATTTCCCTATAGGATGCGAAACATGTCCGGGCCGACTCGCATCCTTCGGATGCATTTTAACAAGGCCGCGGGCGGTCAGGTATAGGACGAAAGCAGAAAGTCAGGTGAATTCCATTTAGCCGTGAGAAAGCAGGCGCAGCGAGCGAACTGAAAGGAGTATTACATGGAAAACGAATACATTCTTACGAAGATCGGTGATGATCATATCTGTGAGATCACGCTGAACCGGCCCGAGAACCTGAATACCTTCAATACCCCCATGGCGAAGGAACTCGACCGTGTTCTTCGCGCCGTTGACAACGACAACAATGTCCGCGTTATTGTGCTCAAGGGCGCCGGCAAGGCGTTCTGTGCCGGCATCGATGTCGGTGAATTCCCCGGAAAGACCGCCATGGAATACAGCGAATGGATAGGGCTCATGGGTGCTCCGATGATGACCATGAATGACCTTGGAAAACCCGTCATCGCCCAGGTGCACGGCATCGCGGCAGCTATCGGAGCTGGTCTTGTGGCCGCCGCAGACCTTGCTATCGTATCGGAAAACGCCCGTTTCGGGCTGACGGCAATCAACGTGGGCCTCAACTGCGTCGGACCCGTGGTTCCCGTTACCCGTTGTGTGGGCAGAAAACGCGCACTCGAGCTTTTGCTGTACGGGGACCTGATAGACGCCCGGGAAGCTTTGCAGATGGGACTTGTGAATCGCGTTGTTCCAACGGAAGAGCTTGATCTGAGAACGGGACAATGGGCGGCCCGGTTGGCCTCAAAAAGTCCCCTGGCCGTGGAGACGGCGAAGAGGGCTTTTTACACGGCCGCCGACATGGAATATCATAAGGCCTTTGAACATATGACCAGCGCCCTTGCGCGGCTGTGTACAACAGAAGACGTCACCGAAGGGATCAACGCCTTTTTCGAAAAAAGAAAACCTCAGTGGAAACGCCGTTGAGGATGGTTGCCCCGAAGACAGTGCACGTGAAAAGTCAGGGGCATTGGTGCGATATGCAATACTACCCGCGTCGCCCCCGGCCGTCGCTGTGAGGCGTTTCGATCTTGAGGTACCTGATCTTTCGATACAGCGTGCTTGCATCGATGCCGAGGTCGCGGGCCGCACGCGTCCTGTTTCCCCCATAGCGGCGCAAGGTCTCCACGATGAGGTGTCTCTCCATGGCCTTGAGGCTTGTAAAACCGCTGTCGCCCGCCGGGGAGATCAGGGCGGGCCGAAGCTCGGGCGGGAGATGATGGAGTTCGATGGTATCTCCACCGCACAGGACAAAGGCCTGTTCGATGATGTTCTCCAGTTCGCGGACATTTCCGGGAAAATCATATCCCATGAGCCGCGTTGATGCCTCGAACGAGACACCGGCGATGTTCTTCCCCTGAAGACGGTTGTATTTTGCTATGATATGATCCACCAGAAAGGGGATGTCCTCCCTGCGGTCCTTCAAGGCCGGCAGCGCAAGATGGATGACGCGGATCCGGTAGTAGAGGTCCTCCCTGAATTTGCCTTCTTTGACAAGGTTACTCAGATTCCTGTTTGTGGCGGCGATCACCCGGACATCGACCTTCACGGGTTCCGTGGATCCGAGGGGTTCGATGACGCGCTCCTGGAGAACACGCAGGAGGCGCACCTGTAAGGCCGGCGATATATCTCCGATCTCATCGAGAAATATCGTGCCTCCCTGGGCCAGTGCAAAACGTCCCGGTTTGTCCTTCTTTGCATCGGTGAAGGCGCCGGCCTTGTGTCCGAAGAATTCGCTTTCAAGGAGCGTGTCGGGGAGGGCGGCGCAGTTGACGGCAACAAAGCGCTTTTTCCTTCTCGGAGAAAGGTTGTGCAGTGCCCGCGCAAACAGCTCCTTTCCCGTGCCGCTCGGTCCTTCGATCAGTACCGTACTGCTACTCCCGGCAATAAGTGGAAGCATTTCGAAGAGACGTATCATCGCAGGGCTTCTTCCCACGATGTCCTCAAAGGTGTGGCGACTGTGAAGTTCCTTGCGCAATTGTTCCACCTGGCTTAAGTCCTGGAACGTCTCGACGCCGCCTATCACATTGCCGTCCCTGTCTTTCAGGATGGCCGTGGAGATGCGGATGGGGACCGTGATACCCTTGTTGTTCACGATATGGGCGGTAGCGTTCACGACAGGTTTTCCCGTTTCAAAGGTCTTTCTCAGCGAGCAGGCGTTCTCACATACATTCGCGTGGAACACCTCGGAGCAAAGGCGTCCCACGCTGTTCTCCCTGGAAACCCCCGTGATGTGCTCGGCGGCTTGATTGAAGGAAGTGATCCGCCAATCGGGGCCGATGGTAAAGACACCTTCATTTATGGAATCAAGTATAACGTCACGCTCGTTAACGGCAGGCCTGTCTTTCATGCCATGCTCCTTTAGACTTAACGCTAATCGTGCCAATTGCAGCCATCAACGCATATAAGTATTGCATAATGCGTGATTACCGTCAATCCGTCCGACCTCTATCGTGGCGTTACACCCTGTCAATATTGGATCCGCTGTATCGAATCAAAGATGGTATGGATGTTGCACTTGCAGTGTTTATGTTCATAGGAATAACAGACTGGCAAGGAAATGTGTCGCCCGTTTTTGATGTGTCGGTCAGACTGTGCGTGGTCGAGATCGTCGGCGGCACCGAGGTGCACAGGGAGAGCATACTCCTGAAATGCAGGGACCCCTTCGCCAGGGCCGGGGAGGTGGCAGGGACGGGCGTCGAAGTCTTGATATGCGGCGCCGTTTCCCGCGCTTTCGAAACAGCCTTGATCAGCGTGGGGATCCGGATCCTCCCTTTCACATGCGGCGATCTCGAATCCGTTATTGGCGCATTTTTGCAGGGCAGGTTGACGGACAGCCGGTTCCTTATGCCCGGTTGTTTAGGACGACGTCAGGGTCGCCGGTTTCAGCACCGTCGGGGAAAAGGCCTCAACGGGCGGTAAGTCATTGACCATAAAAAGGAAAGGAGGTAACAACCATGGCACGTGGAGACAGAACAGGGCCTTACGGAATTGGTCCCATGACGGGACGTGCGGCGGGTTTTTGCAGGGGATTTGGTGCTCCAGGGTTCGTAAACTTTACAAAGGGAAGGTGTCAATATGGCCAAGCATGAAATGGTATGTCCATTTTCCGGAACGGCCTGTAGAGAATGTGCGGTCTACCGGGGCCGGCACTACTACCTCTGCTATTCTGCTGCGTACAGGGGCAGCTCTTTCGATCCCGAGAGGATTCGGGAATTGAAAAAGGCAGAGACCCCGGATGAACCCGACAAGACCTTCGGGATGCCTGAAAAGATAGATGTCTGTGCCCAGTGTGTACGAAACGTCGAAGAGTACGGTATCGAGAAGGAATTCGCGGCCCTGAAGCAAAGCTGAATTCAACCGTAGACCGGCGGGTTAGTGATTGGAAGTAATTTCAAACGGCGGCGCGACTATTTGGTCGATATTAACGAAAGGAGGTAAGGAACATGCCAGGTGGAGACAGAACAGGACCTTACGGAATTGGCCCCATGACGGGACGTGCGGCAGGCTTCTGCGCGGGCCTGGGAGTCCCCGGATATGCAAACCTTGCAGCGAGGGGATGCCGGGCTTGGGGTGGAAGCCGTGGAGGTGGCGGTCGAGGCTTCAGGAACGTATTTTATGGAATGCCGGCACGGGGTAATTCCCTTGGTTACGGCGGACCATATTATGAACCGACGACAGCCACGACCAGGCAGACATTGGATGCGTTGAGAGCCCAGGCGGAATATCTGGAAGACGCGCTGGAAGGCATCCGTATGCAGCTAAAAGAGCTTGAGGAAAAGCAAGCAGGTGCCCCTGCAGGTTGAAGGCCGGGAGCGGAACGGATGGGGCAACGGCTCACGTGGACGATCGTTGCCCCCATGTTCTGGCCCGGAAGGTATAACCATGGAGGTTTATCATGCTTATTGCAGTCACATCAGAAGGCCCATCCCTTGACGCAAGGATCAATGGGCGGTTTGGAAGGTGCCAGTATTTTCTGATCATCAATACTGACGATCTCAGTTTTGAGGCTGTCGAGAACCAGAATGCGGCGCTGGGCGGCGGTGCAGGAATCCAGTCGGCTCAGATGATCGCTGCGAAGAGAGTGACGCACGTTTTCACCGGTGCCTGCGGGCCCAACGCTTACCAGGTTCTCTCGGCGGCGGGGATCGAGGTTGTCACGGGTTGTGCCGGAGGTGTACGGGATGTGATCAATCAATTCCGGCAAGGTAGCTTCACAGCGGCGGGCGGTCCCAATGTGGCCGACCACTATGGAATGGGCCAAACTTATCCGGGACAGGCGGGCCCCGCAATGGGCGCCGGTGCCGGGTCTGCCCCCGGTATGGGACGCGGTGGTGGTATGGGACGTGGCGGCATGGGCGATGGTTTCGCCGGCCGGCAAACGGCTGGTGTGCGGAACATGCAGGAAGCCGGCGGGGACGAACTGGAAACATTGAAGCGACAGATGGAGCAGATCAGTGAACGTATCCGTGAACTAGAAAAGAAAAAGGCGGCAAAGTAAAAAGACGCGATTCCGAACGAAGGAGTAAAATGGACCTTTTCAGTATAATTTTGACGCATCTGGAGCAGGGCTCCGGTGGAGTGCTTGCGACGGTGCTGAGAAGGACGGGGTCCGCCCCTCGTGACGTGGGTGCAAAGATGCTTGTGACCGAAGACGGCGAGATGTTCGGGACCGTGGGCGGGGGGCAACTTGAATCGGACGCCTGCGCTAAAGCAAGAGAAATAATGGGTAGAGACACCACTATGGTGTTCAGTATCAACATGGATGCCACGCGGGTCGAAGACAAGGACATGCTCTGCGGAGGCAACGTCGATCTTCTTCTTGAGCCGGTGACAGAAAGACATCGCAACGTTTACGAGGCTTTGAAGAGGTGCCGACAGGACAGGGAACCGGCGGTCGTGTTCACGTGTTTCGGTGCCGATGTATTTGCAAAGTCATTGATACGGGGGGATGGAACCGTAGTCGGTGACCCGGTGGACAAAAAGGCGATAGAGCGGTGCATGGACGTACTGCGCCGGCGCGAACCGGAACTGTCCGGAAACACGTTCGCGGAACCCGCCCGGATAATCGTACCCCTTTATATCTTCGGTGCTGGCCACGTATCGCAGCACCTCTCGAAGATTGCAAAGATAGCCGGTTTTTTCGTCACCGTCATAGACGATAGAAAAGAATTTGCAAATCTCGAAAGGTTTCCCGATGCAGACAGCATCGTCGTAGGAGAGTTCCGTGGTGCCTTCTCCTCTCTCGATTTTACGGGAAACGAATACGTGGTCATCCTCACGAGGAGTCACGAGTACGACTTGCTGGTCCTCGAGGAGGTTTTGAAGAGGAGTACAAAGTATGTCGGAATGATCGGAAGTGAACGAAAGGTGAGGATCATTCTGGATCGTCTGCACGAAAAAGGTTTCGATCGGAAGGTCACCGCCGGTGTTCATGCTCCGATAGGCATCGACATTGAGGCCGAGATCCCGCAGGAGATAGCCGTAAGCATTGTTGCGGAACTGATCAAGGTGAAAAATGCGAAATGATTCCAGCTATATCTATGGTCCGATCCCTTCATGGAGGCTCGAAAGTTCTCTCGGCATCGATCTTCTATCACGCAACCAAGCATGGAGCGGACAACCCGCCCGCTTCATGCTTTGACCTAGATACTACGCGTCCATACATGTCTGACAATTGTCGCTGCGCTTGCCGGCTATGACCCGGCAGTGATCTTCTCCACGATCTCATCGAAACGCTTCGCTGTTTCCGTATTGGTGTAGGAAAGTACATAGGGCTCTCCGCTGTCCCCGCTCTTGACGATATCCGGATCGAGAGGCACCGCACCAAGGAAGGGAACGTTCATCCGTGAGGCCAGTTCTTTTCCGCCGCCCTTCGAAAAGATGTCCACCTCCTTGCCGCAATGAGGGCAGATGAATCCGCTCATGTTCTCGATGATGCCGGCTACGGGAAGGTGAAGCTGGTTGCAGAATGTGATGCACTTTGCGACGTCGATCGTCGCCACCTGCTGCGGTGTAGTAACAATGACGGCGCTGGCACGTTCTTTAATAAGCTGCCCCACGGAAAGCGGTTCGTCGCCTGTTCCGGGAGGGGCATCAATGACAAGATAGTCAAGGTTTCCCCACATGACGTGCTGGAGAAATTCTTTTATGACGTTGTACTTGAGGGCTCCTCTCCAGACGACCGGCTGGTCGTCGTGTTCGATGAGAAGTCCCATGGATACGACGTGGAGCCTTCCGAAGCATTCTATGGGGATGATCTCGTTTTCCCTGACGCCGACCTTCCGGCCGTTGAGCCCCAGCATTTTCGGAATGCTCGGTCCGTGAATGTCGACGTCGAGAAGGCCTACCCTCTGGCCGCGTGCGGTGAGGCTGAGGGCCAGGTTCACCGCTACCGTGCTTTTGCCCACGCCGCCCTTGCCGGAAAGGACCATCAACGTCCGGCCGATCCTGCTTAAGCGTTCCTGGAGTAAATGGTCATCCGTGTCCTGCGTTGTGTGTCCACACTCTGTCATGTTCGCTGCTCCCCTTGTGTATTGATATTATGTGCACCGAAGTCCTATCCATGTTTTTCTACAGATCGGTCGTGAAGATCTCCGTGATATCCCTTTCCCGGCATATGCCTTTCTTCCATATGGCCCTTGTCCTTATCTTATCTCGACGTCCAGTTCGTGTACGGTCATGCCGTAGACAAATTCACGAATAGCTTTACGGAAAGAGTCCGGTAGAAAAAAACGAACATAGGAATATGTATCATTTTAGCGGAAGAAAAGCACCTTTTCTTAAAAGAAGCAGGCGGTCCGGGGATTCTGACTTTCTTTTTCAGCGAAGCGTGAACACGAGTTGAGGAGACTATGTTATATAGTATGAACGATGATACCCTTTAACCGGCTGGGCCTGATCTTCAAAATCTTCGCATCGTTTATATATCCCCGCTCGTTCAGGGCAGTGTTCCTCTCGGTTCTTCAAAAAGTGCCGAAGTCCGGCGCCGTTCTCGATGTCGGTTCGGGGACGGGAATACTCTCCCGGTTTGCGCATGACGTGCGAAAAGACCTGCTGTTTACAATGATCGATCCGGCACCGGGCATGCTCAGGTTCGCGCCGGGATTCGGCAGGAAGATAATCGGCCTGGCTGAGTCGCTTCCCTTTCGGAGGGGGTCCTTTGAGGCCTTGTTTATCGGCGATGCCTTCCATCATTTCGGGAAGCCGCAAGAAGCGATCGGGGAGATCACAAGGGTGCTGAAACCAAAAGGTCTTCTTGTCTTTTTTGAGATCGATCCGGGAACTTCATTGGGGGCTTTGATCACATGGGGCGAAAGGATTTTCGGAGAACCGGCCCATTTCTATCGTCCCCGATATCTTGCAGAGATACTCGCGGAGAATGGTTTTGAATGCAGGATGTCCCACTATGGCTGGCGATATGCGATAATAGCAGAGTATGTCGGGTTCAGGGCACCGTGATGTTTACGCATCTTTCTTGTTTTGTGATGCTGTTAACGCTATATTAAATGTGGTTGACACGGTGAGGGCAAAAGAAGTAGAGTGTTATCAAATAAAACTTCGTAACACTCATGGATGAAAGGAGGGGTTATGGCGAAGGTGAACCTCAAGCGTTACGGGCTATATCTCATCCGTTGGCAGCTTTCGACGCCCATTCTGGCCGTCGTTCTCTATACGCTTTCGGGCACGGGCAAGATCATGGCGACGACGATCGCCAATCTCATAGGCGGTCTCATATTTTTTTGGGTGGATAAATTTATCTTCACGTCGGAACTTCTTGCGGTCCAGTGGGAGGTAAAGGACGCGGTAGCCTGTGTCGATTGCGGAAGGCAGGCCAGGGGGTATCGCATTGTCAGGGCTGCAGGATATGACAAGAGCCGCGATTCGAAGCCGGAATTTCGCTGTGAGGAGTGCTCCAAAAAGAAAACCGAGGAACTGCGCAAGCAGGGAATAGAAATCTAGATCCGACAGGGGAGACATCAGTTGGAATCAAAGTTAAAAGTTGTTCTGCTCGCCCACACGCCCCACCCGGAAGAGACGGTGGCCGCGGCGGCGAAGTTGTGCTACAGCGCATCCGATGTGGATGCCATCACAGAAACGGTACATGCCACGGACCAACAGCCATTCATCGAGAAGCTTGTCGACAGGGGCCACCTAAGCCCCATAGAACACGCTTCCTTCACGTTTGCCGTGGAAGGCATATCCCGGGCCTGTTCTCACCAGCTTGTCAGGCACCGGCTTGCCTCATACAGCCAGCAGTCGCAGCGATACGTCAGTATGGAGGATGGATTCGGATATATTGTTCCGCCGTCGATCGAAGCCGATCCCGTGCTCAGGGAGCGCTTCGGTTTCTTCATGGAAGGTATTCAGGAATTCTACAACGACCTGGTTCTGGCGATGAAGGCGCGGGGTATCGAAGGAGAATCCGCCTACGAGGATGCCCGATTCGTCCTTCCCAATGCCGCTGAAACCAGGATTATCGTGACCATGAACGGCAGGGAACTTCTGCACTTTTTTATGCAGCGATGCTGCAGGCGGGCTCAATGGGAGATACGCGCCATGGCGATAGAGATGCTCAAGCTGGCAAAACGGGCGGCACCGGCAATCTTCGCGGATGCAGGACCGGCATGCCTCGGAGGCTCATGCCCGGAGGGAACTTACTCCTGCGGAGCGGCGCAAGAGGTGCGGGACCAATTCCGTAATCTTTAGAATTGACCTGATTTAAGGAGGTAATATATGGGACCAAACGTCAGGACTTACAAAGACATCGATAAATCGATACTCAAGGCGATCCCCAATCCCACGAATGAGGCCTATGAGATCAAGATCAAGATACCGGAGTTTACCTTCCTCGGAGTCAGCGAGCAGCCGGATTTTGCCGTCATATACCTGACATTCTATCCGAAGAAGAAGATCATCGAATTGAAATCCCTCAAGCAGTACGTCTATCAGCTCAGGGACGTCATCGTCTCCTACGAACGGCTCATCAACATCATGTACGACCATATCATGGAAGCCTACGAACCCGACCGGGTCCGTCTCGTTATGATATGCCATCCCCGGGGCGGCATCAGCTCGAAACTGACCATAGATTCCGATTGGGGTGCACGGGGAGGCGAGGAAAAGTACCGCGACTGGGTGGGGATAGAGGACCCCTGGGGCGTATCGATGTGA
The DNA here is from genome assembly GCA_002412715.1 of Deltaproteobacteria bacterium UBA5205. Taxonomy (GTDB): domain Bacteria; phylum Desulfobacterota; class Syntrophorhabdia; order Syntrophorhabdales; family Syntrophorhabdaceae; genus Delta-02. The sequence goes on along the minus strand of DHVP01000006.1, from coordinate 193,880 downwards.
CGGCTCAGGTTCTGTCTTTGTTCCATCCTATAAGGAAAGAGAAGAAGAGCGACACGACGCAGACGATCCCTCCAAAGATATAGGCATCCCTGTATCCCGCGAAAGATGCCGGCGCGGAATGCCCCGTTGCCGCAGGCATCGATCGCGACATGATCATTTCGAAGAGGCATACGCCAAGCGCCAACCCGAGACTATTGATGGTGTTGAAGACCCCGGATGCGCTGCCCTGCCTGTCGGCGGGCGCCAGCGTCATCACCTGGTTGTTGTTCGGTGATATGAAAAAACCGAAGGAAAGGGCTATCCATATGAGGAATATTACGACGGCAAGTAGCCCCGGGGCGGCTAGACTGAAGGCAAATGCAAAGGAACACAGAGCGGCCGAGAGCATGGCGAATGCACACAGGAGGTTCGGGCGTACTTTGTCGGATATTCGGCCGGCGAATGGCCCGGCGGCCATATAAATGACCGAATAGATCATGATGACAAGGCCAACTGTCACCGTTGGAAGACCTTTACCCTTCTCCAGATAGAAAGGAAGGAGAAAGGAATTGCCTGATAGAAGCATATACGCGAAAAGTGTGGAGGCCACGGCCGCACTGAAGTGAAAGCTCTTAAACAGCCTGAGGTCGAGCAGGGGCTCTTTGCATTTTATCTCTCGCAGGAAGAAGGCCCCAAGGAAAATGACGGAAAGGGCGAAACAACCCGCTATCCTGGGTGAGGTCCAGCCGAATGCCCGGCCTGTGTTGAGGCCGTATATGAGGAGGGCCAGGCCGACAAAGCTCAAAGCGGCCCCGAGTATGTCGAAACCGGCCTTCTTGAGATTCTCCGAATTCGTTTCTTTTCCATCGGGAATGTATCTGTTCACGGCATACATCGCAAATATACCGAAGGGCACATTGACGAGAAAGACCCAGCGCCAGGAAAGGAAACCGGTAATGACCCCGCCTACCGGCGCACCGATGGCAATGCCCAGGGCGGCTCCGGTAGCGGCGATGCCGAACGCCCAGCCGGTGATCTCATGGGGAAGGAATTTGGGTATGATGGCGAACGCAATGGCAATAAGCATGGCGCAGCCTGCTCCCTGGACAAACCGGGAAGCGATGAGCATCTCCATTGAAAGAGAGAGCCCGCACAAAAGCGACCCGATTGTGAAGAGGAGATAGCCAAGGAAAAAGATCTTTCTCAGACCGAAGCGGTCACCGAGTTTGCCGAAGAGAAGCAGCGTGCTTGTCGAGACCAGAAGGTAAACAAGGACAACCCAGGAAACCTCCGCGGTTGTGACATTGAAACGGTTGGCGATCGTGGGCAGTGAAATGTTGACGATGTAGCTATCCAGCTTGGACATAAAGGCCCCGAAAGCCACCGTTATAACGATCCAGCGGAATGCGGCAGTTCGATCTGGTTGGGAAGACATACGAAGCCATTCTAAATGAAACGGCGCCATTTTATCAATACATTTATTCGAGGCGGCCGGTACGGGTGGCGTCACATTGTGAAGCGTGGTAATATGTCTCGAATGAAGGGTAAAAAGACCATGACGCATGCCAGTCAGGCCGATGAGCTGAGAGAAAAATACTATCACAGCATGGGAGCCGCTCTCACGGAGGAAGGCAACCTGGAAGAGGCTGTTGTGTTTTTCCAGAAGGCCATCGATATCCACGATACGCCTTACGCATGGCACGGACTTGCTCGGGCGCTCAGCGATGCGGGGGATGCCGCCGGAGCGGTGGGAGCGATGACACGGGCGATCAAACTTGCCCCCGGAATCCCCGAATACTATCATGAACGGGGAATTTTCCTCAAAGCCCTGGGGAGGCCCGACCTTGCCGACGATGACACGAAGAAGGCGATCTGTCTTGACAGGAACTACGAGCGCATCGATACGATAAAGTGGGCGGCGCGTGTAGTCGGCCAGGTGTTTCCCGGCGCCTCAACTCAGGCGGATGGCGAGGTTCGGTCCCGGGAACTCCGGGACATCCTGGACAGGATCAAACGCGGGGCGCAGCATATGGAAGATTTGTTTCATAAACCATCCTGCCCGGTTGCCGCATGCCCGGCGTACTGCTGCCATTTCACCGGGAAGCTGTTGCTGCACGGCGTTACCGTGGGTCCCTGGAAGCTCCGGAACCTGCGCGAGCATTTGAACGAAAAGGGACCGTCGGGAGAGTATCCTCTCGAAATCTTTCCTCTGGTGCAGACCGAACATAGTGACAGCCTCTTCCCTCCTGCGGATATTATGATGCAGCAGGGTGCAGCGTGTGTAATATTCCCCCGCCAAAAAGACTCTGTGCTCGGCGGGGACCTTGCCCGCGACATACCGAAGGGACAGGATTACCGGACGCTGATGTGGATCTCGGAAAATGCGAAACCCTGTATCTTTCTTGCTGATGCGAAGTGTTCTATCTACGATGTGGGAGGCGACCCGAGCCTGGATTCCTGCGCTTCATTTCTCTGCATGACCGGCTTCGTCTTTGTAGTCCTGAAATACCTCGGGCTTCTCGATGAGGAGGCCGCCGCGGCAAAGACGATGGCAGAGCTCAATGCCATTGCCGTTGACGCCCTTATCATTCTGGCCCGTGACGTTTACGGAAGTGAGGAAGCGAAGGCGTGTGCAAGAGCGGTTGCACAGGAGCTCACGTGTGCCATCGAGGAAGACCGTGCGAACAACGATGCCTCACGCGACGCGGCGATCGAAAACTACAGCCTTTTGAAGTCGCGGCACGACAGCCTGATAGAGCGATTGATCGCCACCGGCGGACAGAAGATCATCAACCTTTTCATCTCTCGGGGTGAATGAAGAATGGATAATCGCGCGAATGCGCCTTTTACCATTTTACCCGGCCATAAACGTGGTTGATGATAGCTTCGTGGAGGCCGGTCGCGGCGCGGTTCGAGCAGTATAGCATCTCCTCGGGCAAACCCCCCAGGGCGTCGACGATATCTTCATTCTCGATCATCATGGCCTCATCCAGGTCCTTGCCGATGACAAGTTCCGTCATGATGCTCGCACAGGCGATGGATGTGGGGCAGTCTCTTATCTCGTACTTAACATCCGTAATTATGTTATTTTCCACCCTGATGAAGACCCTGAGAAAGTCTCCCTGTGACAGGTCCCCGATCCCCCCGATGCCGTCAGGGCTGGGCATACTTCCCCGGTTTCGGGGGTTTTCGAAATGCTCGACAGTCGTCACGATACATTCATTCACGATGAGATATAGCCTCCCTGGCATGAAATAGACTGTTACTATACCATAAAGCGGCAGAAATCACTTCCAATTGCGGTTTGTTTTGTGATACCTAAATGATTGACAGACAGCACACAGCACTCCTGGAGCACACATGGAAAAAATAAGGACTCTTCGGGGCTTTCGAGACATTTTCGGCGAAGAACTGGAAAAGTTCAAGCGCATCGAAAGGGTTTTCCGAAAATATAGCGACCTTCTTGGTTTTCGTGAAGTTGAATTGCCGGTTCTGGAAAAAACGGAGCTTTTCGTTCGCAGTATCGGAGACACCACGGACATAGTGGAAAAGGAGATGTTCACCTTTACCGACGTGGGGGGCGATTCTCTGACAATGAGACCGGAAGCAACGGCGGGCATGGTTCGTTCCTACCTGCAGGAAGGCCTTTATGCAACGGAAAGGATGACCAAGGTCTGTTCCGTCGGACCCATGTTTCGCCATGAGCGGCCTCAGAAGGGTCGGTACCGGGAATTTCACCAGATCGACGTGGAGGTATTCGGGGTAAAAGAGGCCATCGTCGATGCCGAATTGATCTTTATGATCCGCATGCTCCTTGACGAGCTTGGCATCGATCGCTACCGGATAGAGGTCAACAGCGTTGGATGCAAGACCTGCCGGGAATCCTTCCGCAAGGTCCTCATCGATTTTTTTGAAACGAGGAAGAGCGAACTTTGCGAGGATTGCTTAAGAAGGCTCGAAAGAAATCCCCTCAGGATCTTTGATTGCAAGAACGAGCAGTGCATCAGGGTTACGGGTGATTCGCCCCTTTTGTTCGATTCGCTGTGCGATGAATGCAAGGATCATTTCACGCTCTTCCAGGGCTATGTGAAAGAATTCGGCATCGAGGTCGACATCAACAAACGTCTTGTAAGGGGACTTGATTATTATACCAAGACCGTATTCGAGGTTACCTCGGAGGACCTTGGGGCCCAGAAGGCCTTCATGGCCGGTGGCAGATATGACAACCTTGTCGAAGAAATGGGAGGACCGGCCACCGCCGGAATCGGCTTCGCCATTGGTGTGGAACGCCTGGCCATGCTGGTGCCGGCCTCGAGAGAAAAGGAAGACAGAGGATGCTTTTTTGCCTGCGTCGGCGACCGTGCAAGGGACCACCTGATCTCGATCCTGAAAGCTTGCACCACCGAAGGGATCACCTTGAGGTACGCATATGAGGCAAAATCGCTCAAAGCGCAGATGCGCTATGCCGATAACCTGAAGTGCGACTTCGTCCTTATCCTCGGTGACGATGAGATCGAAAAAGGCATCATCACACTCCGGAACATGTCGGCCAAGACCCAGCAGGAACTCCCCCTTGACCCTCAAAAGGTCGTGATGGAGATAAAGAGACAGGTAATAGGTAATAGGTAATTAGGAAGCTCGTCTTTCCCATAACCCATAACCTATAGCCCATCACCTGTCTCTTTCACCTTCCATACCAGCCATGTGAGGATTATTGCCAGGGCAAAACGGAAGCCTATCAGGACAAAAATGTTGGCGCCGATTATAACGAAGATCAGCGTATCTTCGATGATGGCGTGAGAGACGGAAAGGAAGAGGAGTATGAGAAAAGCCTCTTTTTTTGATATGTTTGAGGTTCTGATGGAATGGATGATGATGCCGGCGCCGTATGTGAGGCCGATTATGATGCCGGCTATGAGGGGGACAAGGCCGTTATGGGAGATGCCCATAAAGGAGAATTGCCTTTTTTCGATATCTTTTTGCCGGTGTTTCAGGTATTCGTAGGATATGGTCAAAGGCAGTATTATGACGAAAAGCTTGAGGGTCAGAACCAGGGAATCCTTTAAGGCTACGAGAAGAATGTCCATACGATATTGACGAATACCCCCGATATAAGGCTGAGGCCGATACGGGCGCCAAGGAGGATCGGCCAGCTGACACCTGTTTTTTGAGTGACCGACGTTTCAATGGGAAGTGAGTGGGATATGCCAAGGATAAGCGCCATGATGGTGATCTGCCTGCCGGACAAGTTAAGCGGCGTCAGAACAGCGATGGCAGCATAGAGATTGATGAAATACCCGGCGATGAGTCCCAGTGCGGCCTCTCCCGGCAGACCGAAGAGTTTCATGAAGGGCCGAAAAAGACGGCTTATGATTTCGATGAGGCCAAAATGCTTCATGAGCTCAATGCCGATATAGCACGGAACGATGACCTTTACCATGTCATAGACGATGGAAAGACCTTTCACCATGCCCATTTTCAACGGCTTGATCGTTGAGTGCACCTTGTCTCCGTTTATACGACATACCAGCAGCCCATCAAAGAATCAACAGATTTCTGGTATGACACTGTCAAAACCTAAGTCATTCGAGCTTTTACGACGATAAAGAAAAATTCTTCTAGCCATTTGTTTCTTTATCTAATACAATAACCTTAATAATCGATGTTATACACTGTCACCTTAGATCCCCTGCTCGAAAGGGCCGTTGGGGTGGAAGAACTCGTCTACGACGACGTCAACTGCATTATCGAGGAGCATAAGAAGCCCGGTGGTAAAGGAATCGATGTGTCCCGGGTCATAAAAGAACTGGGCGGTGAGAGTACTGCGCTGGGTTTCGCAGGTGGCTACAGTGGTCTCGAGCTGACCGACATGCTGATCGGCGAGGGTATTGTAAGTGATTTTGCCCGCATCAACAGTGAGTCGCGTTCCAGCATAACCATCTATCAGCGAAAAAAGAAGATCCGGACCTTGTTATGCACCCCAAGCCCGGCAATAAGCCAGGCCGAGGTGGATTCTTTCTTCGAGAAAGCCAATGAAATCCCGCCGGGCAGCGATGTCGTGATAAGTGGAAATGTTCCTGCCGGGTTGGACGAGGGTATTTTTGCGCGACTCATCAAGACCCTTAAAAAGAGAAATATAAAGACCTTTCTTGACTCAGACCAGGAAGCTTTCAGATTAGGCGTCGACGCGGCACCATTCCTGATCAAACCGAACATTTTCGAATTCAACAGATTAACGGGAGGCAGCGTCAGCGAGGTAAAAGAAATCGCGGAAGCTGTTAAGCATTACCGGGATAGTGTCGAATATATTATAGTGTCGATGGGAGGACGCGGCGCCCTGGGGTTTTCGAAGGAGGGCGATTACCACGCGAGACCGCCGAAAGTAAAGGTACGCAACTCACTCGGTGCAGGCGATTCACTCCTGGGAGGAGTCGTCTCCGTCATGAGCAAATCAGGTTCTCTTGAAGAGGCCTTGAGAGTTGGGGTAGCCTGCGGCACTGCGGCAACGCTTGGAATTTCCGGGAGTTTGTGTAAAAAAACGGATGTGGATTCAATCAAAAAAGAAGTAATCATTGAAAAATTTTAATTTACATATTACGATTGTTAGTATATATGTATTCAATATAGGCAAAGATTAATAAGAAAGGAGGTGAAAATAGATGAAGAAGCTCGTCGCATTAATGATAGCTATCGCTTTTTTTGCAGGTTTTTCATTGATCGGATGTGGTCCGTCTGCGGAGCCTCCAAAACCGGCACCACCGAAGGAAGAGGCGAAACCGACGCCGCCTCCTGCAGAGGAGAAACCGGCACCCGCACCGGAGAAGCCCGCGGAAGCGAACCCGGCAGCAGAAAAGCCAGCACCGGAGAAAAAGTAATGTTGCATGCGAGGGTATATCCGGTGTCAAGGGTATACCCTCTAATTTTTGAAGGAAGGGGTGGAACATGAAGATAAAATCATTGTCTCTTATTTTACTAGTTGCCCTTATCGGCATTTCACTTGGTGGTTGTGGATGTTTCTGGCAGCAGATGAAGGGTGAGACCCCGCCTCCGGCAGCAGTGCCCGCAAAGGTTGCGCCGCCGGAACAGAAAGTTGAAGTCCCCGTGGCGATTGCTCCGCTTAAGGAGGTCAACTTTGATTTTGACAAGTACGCCATCAGGGATGCAGATGCAGCGGTCCTGAAGGAAAACATGAATTGGTTTCAGGCCAAAGCGAATGCCGGCAAAAAAGTTAGAGTCGAAGGCCATTGCGACGAAAGAGGCACGGTCGAGTACAACCTTGTCCTCGGGCAGAAAAGAGCTGACTCTGCAAAGAATTTCCTCGTAAATCTCGGCGCAGACGGAAGGCTTCTTGAAACAGTAAGTTATGGCAAAGAAAAACCGGTTGATCCGGGTCACAACGAAGCAGCCTGGGCAAAGAACAGAAGAGCCCATTTTCTGGCACTCCAGTAAACATAAACAAGGATACGAAAAGCGAGGAGGGGGGTACTATGTCTAATACCCTCCCTTTTCTTTTCGTCCTCAGCGAAATAGGCGCACATTTATCACTTGCCCCGGGGATTTTGAAATCCCTTGAAAGAGTTATTTCTCGGCACACTTTTAAGATACCCCGCCATTATCTGAATCTTGTTGATTTTGACAACCCGCTTTGTCCTATCAGGGGGCAGGCCGTTCCGTCCGTCATGGAGGAAAATGGGGCGGGTACGGAAGATCCCCTTGGTGAGAAAGATATTTCCATTACCCCCGTTTTGCTGAAGAGGCACCCGGATCGCTGCGTTTTTCTCGTAAGTTCGGAATGCGCCATGTACTGCCGGTTCTGCAATCGCAGGCGATTCGCAGGCAAGGCAGTGGACCCCGAACCATATTTAGAAGAATCCTTCAGGCATATTGAAGAGGATCTTCATATTCGTGAAGTGATCCTCTCAGGCGGGGACCCCTTCATGCTGGATGCGGATAAACTGCAGTCAATCCTCATGAGGCTGCGATCAATTAAGAAACACCTGATCATCAGGCTCAGTACCCGCGTTCCTGTGGTTTACCCCGAGGGCTTGTCTCAGGGCCACATACAGGCAATCGGGAAAGCAGCTCCTGTCTGGATTATCATACATATCAATCACCCCCGGGAGATCACGGACGAATTCCTCAAAGCTGTCCGTGATCTCCGACGGGCAGGGGGTATCCCTGTGAGCCAGACGGTTCTTCTGAGAAATATCAACGATTGTCCTCATGTCCTGCTTGCGTTGTTCGAATCCCTCGTGGAAGCCGGCATAAAACCCTATTATCTTTTTCAGCTCGACGATGTGCAGGGCGCATCTCATTTTAAGGTGAAATTGGACCGGGGCCGTGAGATTATGGCCTATCTCAGGTCAAACGCCTCGGGCCTGGCCGTCCCGCGGTACGCCCTTGACATCCCCGGCGGCCTTGGCAAGATTCCCGTTGACGCAGAACACCTGGAACGTCTCGCGGGCACGACCATGGTAAGGCTCATCAGCCCCTCGGGTCAGATCGGCTATTACGACGACAATGGCCAAGAGAGCGCTTGCATGAAATGCGGGATGTGTAAAGAAGAGGGGTTATAACCCATAACCTATTACCCATTACCTGTCTTCTTAGGCATAAATATAGCTTTGATGTAATTTATTGCGGAATACATACTGAACAACAGCGCTGCATATATCACGTACAATCCAATCTGTTGCGCCAGGGGATGTTTAAAGAGCACGCAGGATATTCCAACGATCTGCAGGGTGGTCTTGAGCTTGCCCGAGAAGGAGGGGTAGATCGTGATGCCTTCAAGGGCATAGAAAGACCTCAGGCCGTTGATAATGAACTCCCGGCACACGAGCAAGATCGTGACCCACAAAGGAACGAGGCCATGGTAGGTGAGTGTTATCAGCACTGAGGAAACGAGCAGTTTATCGGCAATGGGGTCGAGGTATAGCCCGAGTTTTGAGGTCAATTTGAACCTTCGCGCCACAAAGCCATCAAGTCCGTCGGTAATGCCGGCCATGATGAACAGGAAGAATGCCGCGTAAAAGAACCCTTTTTCAATGAAGATTATGATCAGGGGAATAAAGAGTATCCTGAGAATACACAACCGGTTAGGAAGTGTCCAGAGAGGCAACTGTTCGTCTTTGACCTTCATTAATTCTTCTTGAACGAATTATAATAGGATTTGACCCGCTGGACGTAGGTGCGAGTCTCATCGTAGGGCGGGATGTTCATATTGTTTTCTTTGACTCGCGCCGGCCCTGCATTGTATGCAGCCAGCATGAGGTCAAGATTGCCCCCGAATGTTTCGCCCAGATATTTCAGATATTTCGTTCCGCCGCGTATGTTGTCCTCAGGATCGAAAGGGTTCTCCACTTTCATCAATCGTGCCGTATCCGGCATGAGCTGCATCAGGCCCTGAGCCCCTTTGTGGGACATGGCGTTGGGATTAAAATTCGATTCAGCTTTCATGACTGCCTTGATGAGTGATGGATCTATCCCATGCGTTTGCGCATGGCGCTCGATAATTCCATCGTAAGCGGTGTTATTAAAAACCCGTGCAACAACGTACTTTATGCGCTCGGAGATCACGACGCGAAATTTCTTGCCGACAGGAAGAATATTCGTGAAGTGAGATGCGCCGGTATCGTCCACGTACGTATAAATTGCGGGGTGTGCCCCGAGAGGCAACAGGCACAGCACTAATATCAGCGCACCCTTGAGAGTCATAGTTCTATTCTCTTAACTTTTTTTATCCTTGTCAAGACTTTTGGAGTGTAATATGCTTGATAGTCATGGATTTGCAAGGCATTCTCTATGTTGTGGCGACGCCCATCGGTAACATGGGAGATATCACCTTACGGGCTATCGATATCCTGAAGGAAGTTGATATCGTGGTGGCCGAGAGCACCCCCCGGGCATTGAAACTTTTTAATCAGCATGGGATCAAAAAAACGATTGTAAGCATAAGCAGCTACAGCGAGGAAAAGAGATCGGCCTCAATAATCCGCGGCCTCAAGGGGGGCAAGAACGTCGCCCTCATAACGAGCGCAGGCACCCCCTGCATTTCTGACCCGGGCAACATTCTGGTCAGCAAATGCGTCGAGGAAGGCATTGAGGTATGCGCCGTACCGGGCGCTTCCGCCGTGGCAGGCCTTGTATCGGTTTCAGGACTTTTTGCAGACCGTTTTATATTCTACGGTTTTCTCCCGCTCAAGAAGGGAAAACGAAAAAGGGTGCTGGAAGAGCTTTCCTCTTTTCCATACCCCATTGTCTTTTATGAGTCTCCAAGAAGGATCGATGAGACACTCGGGTATGTGCTCGCCATACTGGGCAATCGCAGGATAGTTGTCGTCAGAGAGATGACGAAAATGTACGAAACGACCTACCGGGGAACCGTAAGCGATGTCCTTGAACAAATCGCATCCGAGGAAAAAAAGGGCGAGTACGCCTTTATAGTGGCCGGCTGTGATAGGTGAAGCCGTGGAATCCATGTTTTTTCTTGAACAACGGCTGAAAGGCCACGATAATATTAATACAGGCAAATGAGATCGAGACTCGTACATAATGCAGTCGCATTCGTCCTCGCCGGAGGCGCGGGTGAAAGGCTGCATCCACTTACACGGGACCGGGCCAAGCCGGCCGTAATCTTCGGCGGCAAATACCGGATCATCGATTTTACCCTGAGCAACTGCGTCAACTCGGGGATACGGAAGATCTTTGTCCTTCCGCAGTATAAATCGCACTCCCTCATAGAGCATACCCGTGATGCCTGGAGTATTCTGAATCCCGAGCTTGGAGAGTTCGTTTCGAACCTGTCGCCGCAAATGCGGGTGGGCGAAGACTGGTACAGAGGAACCGCCGATGCCGTATATCAGAACCTCTATCATTTGAAACAGGTCAATGTCGATCACGTGGTTGTCCTCTCGGCCGATCATATCTACAAGATGGACTACAGCCACTTTGTGAGGTACCATCAAAACAAGAAATCCGACATGACCATCTCCTCCATCGAGGTCGATATCCGGGAGGCGTCACGCTTTGGCGTCATCCGCGCCGGCTCCGATTCGCGGGTCACAGGTTTCGAGGAAAAGCCGGCAGAGCCGCGTCCCGTGCCCGGCAGCCCCGATCGGGCGTTTGTTTCCATGGGAATCTATGTTTTCAAACGAGATGTGCTTATCGACATGCTGACGAAGGACGCACAACGTGAAGGGTCGCTCCATGATTTTGCGAAGGACATAATACCCTACATGTATCCCCGAAATCGCGTTTTTGTCTATCGGTTCGGTGCGGGAAAGGGCAGGGATGCGTCATACTGGAGGGACATTGGAACCATCGAGGCATACTGGAGGGCGAACATGAACCTAGCCTCTGTGACCCCCGACTTTAACCTTTACGACCGGAACTGGCCTATCAGAACCTACGAAGGACAATATCCGCCGGCCAAAACCGTCTTTGCCGATGAAGAGGGAGGCAGGGCAGGAAAGGCACTCGATTCGATCATCTGCAGCGGAGTCATCATAAGCGGCGGCAAGGTCCAGAGTTCCGTTCTTTCCCCCGGTGTACGAGTCAACAGCTACGCCGAGGTGAGTGAATCGATTCTTTTCCACGATGTAGTCGTAGGCATGAGGGCAAAGGTAAAAAGGGCAATCATCGATAAGGGGGTCCGCATCCCTGACGGGATGAAAATAGGCTACGACCTCGAAAAAGACCGCAAAAGATTTTTCGTCTCTGATGAAGGAATAGTGGTAATCCCTAAGGGCGAAGTTCTTTAGAGGCAGCCTCAGGGAGGACCGTTGAAACTTTATACCTGCGCAATCTTCCCATCACCCATGACCCATTACGTATAACCCATCCTCATTACATTTCCCTTTTGAGCATGTAATCCGCCAGCTCCAGGAGCGCGGTCTTGTACCGCGAGGAAGGAAAGATATCGAGGTATTTCTTTGCCTTGTCGAGGTGATCTTCGGTTGCCGCCAGTGTGTAGGCGATTCCACCGGTCTTTTCAATGATGCTTCGCACTCGCTCGAAGTCGCGTTTGGTTATCCTCTGCTTGGTGACGACCTTTTCAATGTAAGCCTTATATTTGTCCCCGGTGTTCTCTAAAACGTAAATGAGGGGGAGGGTGACCTTGCCCTCCTTCAGGTCGGTTCCCACACGTTTGCCAAGAACATCATTGTAGGATGTATAGTCGAGGACATCGTCCATGAGCTGAAAGGCAATGCCAAGGTTATAGCCGAAGTTTTTGAGAGCCTTTCTCTCGTTGTTGGATCTGCTGCCAAGGATGGCGCCGATCTCGCAGGCCGCTCCGAAAAGGACGGCGGTTTTGTTGCCTATGATTTCATAGTAATCCTTTTCCGTGGTTTCGATATCTGCGGTCTTGACGATCTCAAGGATCTCTCCTTCCGACAGAGCCGTTGTCACCTGTGAGATCGTCTTCAGGATCTCGTTATTACCGTCCCGGGACATAAGTTCAAAGGACCTTGAATAGAGGAAGTCACCGACGAGTACGCTGGGTTCGTTGCCCCAGACGGTATTGACAGTCGACAGGCCCCGGCGGGTCTTGGCGTTATCCACCACATCATCATGAAGCAGAGTGGCTGTATGGATGAACTCGATGATGGCGGCGTAGGGGATGTGTTTCTTGCCGCGGTAGCCGCAAAGCTTGGAGCAAAGCATCACGAGGACCGGACGTACCCTCTTCCCACCGGATTTGATGATGTAAGTGACGATCTCTTTGATGTACGTGACCCGTGTGCTCATGAGTTCGTCGATGGATGCTTCGAGCTGGTCCAGGTCCTTTTGAATGATTTCTGTAAATCCTGACATGCTAGTCCCCGAATGAGTAATAGTTTTTAACTTCCGTGGAGAGAGTTCCACCGTCATATACATAGAGCGGTGTTTCGATGACGGCGCCCACCCCTCCATCTTTGACGAATTCCGCAAGGACGAGATTCGCTTTCTCATCTCTGCGTGGATATACGCCCCGCAATCTTTTAAGAGCCAGTTTTTGTGACTGGGCCTCGTGGACGAGTTCCCCGGCGCGATGAGCCGGATATATGATATTAAAGCGTCCTTTCCCGATCAGAAGGGACGATGCAGCAGACAGGAGAGACTGAAGATCGAGCGTTTCCTCGTTTCGCGCCAGAAAACGCGACTTTTCAGGGCATGTCCTTCCACTGCGTCGTTTGGTGTACGGCGGGTTAGATACGATGACATGAAAAGGCGTTTTTTTCATCTCTTGAACCGCGGTGCGAATGTCCGCGTTGATAAACTGAACATGGTCTTCACAAGAATTGATCATCCTGTTCTTTTGCGCAACCTCAAAAAGATCTTTCTGAAGTTCCACGCCGGTCATAGTGTTTCTATAGCCCTTTTTCGCTATATAGATAGGTATGATACCACAACCGGAGCCTATATCCAACAGCCTTTCATGCTTTTTCAATGCCACGAAAGCAGCCAGCAGGATCGAATCGATTGAGAAACGATAGCCCTTTTTCTTTTGGATGATCTTCAGTTGTTCGCTGCACAGGATGTCAAAGGTTTCGTCTTTGCCGACGATGTCATGCATACTTGTAGAATACCAGACCTGTCAGGATCTTGGGATAGAAAAAGGTGGATTTGGGGGGCATATCAAGGCTGTTTTCAGCGATGTCCCTTACCTCGTCAACTGTCGTCGGAGGCAGAAAGAATGCCATGTCCTGAGAGCCGTTCCTGACAGACTCGACGGACCATTGATGGTCCTCGGTAAAGGATATCTCATCGTCCTTGATTTTCATAATGTCCCGGATAACGCCGCTGTGGATGGCATTGACTTTCAGCTTTTTCAAGGTGTCATGAAGGCCGGAGGCGGCATATAGCGGCAATGGGGATTTCTCAACAGCCATATAAAGGTGTTGTGGATCGTCGCCGGAAAAGAAGGCAAAAGCAAGGCCGGAAGAGGCGGCAACGGATGCGAGGATGCCCTTCAGCGAATCGTCGTCGTGGAACCCTCTCTTTTCGATGGTCATGAAGGGTTCGAGCGCTCCGATAAGCTCTTTCAGCGGGCGTTTCTGAGCGAACCTGACCAGCCTGTGGTAGGGAAGGATCACAATCCCCCGGTCGTACATATCGGTCAGATAAAAAGGCGCATAGGGGAGGTTGAGACGATAGGAGACATCAAGTCTGTGGTGTCCGTCGGCAATGTAGATGCATTTCCCATCGAGGATCGAGCCGACATTGCCGATGGAATCCTCATCCGTGATCCGGTAGAACCTGGTCTTGATGGACTGCTCGTCTGTAAAATCGAAGAGAAGCTCTCCGGGTGCGGCCTCAAGAGCACGCCGGATTGTCTTGCCCCTGTCATCGTAAAGGCCGAAGATGAAGCTGGTATAGGTCCTTAATGTACCGATCAGCTGCTCGCGGTCTGCCTTCGCTTTTTTGCGGGTCTGTTCGTGGGTCAGGATACGTTTCCTATCCAATTTGTGAAGGGCGATAAACCCCTTCCGCAGGAACGTGGCCGACTCTATGGCGAATTCCTGCTCATAGACATAGATGGATTCATGGGGATCGGGGGCAAGAACACCCTTTGAGAGCCATTCATCCATGGTATTCCTCGCGTTATGGTACCTGTCGGTGCCGGGCAGGTCCCGGGGAAGTTCCAGTCGGATGGCGTTGAAGGGATTTCGGGCATAATAGGGGTCGGTATCTTCTATCACATCATAGGGAGGGCACACCAGGTCGGCGATGCCGTCGGTCTTTTCGGTGTTATAGAGTATACCTTTAAATGGTTTCATTAACTTGCCTGCGATTCAGGGTATGCTGATTCTGTGTAACATACGGGAGCGGGTTGTGTCAAAAGGTTTTAGACCGTTTATTTTCAAGGAAACTGTTGACAGGGCATGACGGGTTGTGTTTTAAATTTACACATTGCCGAGGTAGCTCAGTCGGTAGAGCAGGGNNGCAGGGGACTGAAAATCCCCGTGTCAGCGGTTCAATTCCGTTCCTCGGCATTTCTTTTTTATCCAATCCTCGCCAATTTAATCGTGCCTTATCTTTTGAAAGAGTCAATACCTCCTCATCCTGATTCCGGCGTGCAATGTCGAGAGTCCGATTGGTAGAGTTCTGATGATGATGCTCCGAAAACATCGGTTCGATTGACGAAGAAGATTCTCTAAATTGTCGAAGTCTTTCAATTGTTACAGTGAAGTGATTATGCTACAATAGCACTGTCGGGACGGCTTTCGCGCATATTTGAAAAAACTGGTGCAAGATAGATCCATGGTTAAGATGCACAAGAGTTCAATGGGCTTCATCCTTCCACTGCTGGCTATTTGTCTTTTCGCCTCTTTCATACCGGAGGCGGCATGGCCTGTTACCCTTGACGATGCAATCAAGAGCGCTTTAGGCGAATCATACGTCATCAAGGAGCAGGCCGAATTCGTCAAGAGATCGCGATTTTCGTACATATCTTCCATAGACCCCTTCCTCCCCAGGGTAGATCTGGACTCCTCGTATATACGGACGATATCCCCCATGACGCCGATAAGCACGTATACAAGCGATCTCAGGGATATTACGGATTCCCGTGATGTCTATACGTTTACCGGTTCTGTTTCCTGGCGGATCTTTGATGGTGGTGAACGGTGGGCAAAACGAAAGGGCGCCTTTTTGGTCTGGGAAAGAGAGAAAGAGCGCTTCAAGAGCGTTCGGGAAGACGTTCTATTCAGTATTAAGAGCGCTTTCTATACTGCTCTTGGCGCAAAATCAATTGTTGGGAAGAGGCAGGAGGCTTTGCAGTCCACCCAGAAGATCTATAACCTTACCCGGGGAAGATACGAGGAAGGAGTTGCGAGGAAGAGCGAATTACTCCAAGCGGAGGTTCGTCTCCTTAACGCGAAGATCGATCTGCAAAGGGCCAGGAAGGAATACGAGAAGTCGCTGGAATCGGTAAAGTCGCTCATCATCATTCAAACGGCCGGCCCTTTCGATGTGGAGGGCCTGCTTTCGGAGCCTTCTTTCAGGACCGATTACAAGAGCCTCAACGACAAGGCCCTCGCCACAAAACCGGAGATCAAGACTCAGGAGAAAGAGATCGACAGGTTGATGAGGGTCTATGACGAAAAGAAGAGCGTTTGGTTTCCCAAAATCGACAGCGCCATTCAGCAAACCAGGCAGGACACACAGTTCTTCCCCGGCGGACGAAGTGACGCTTTCATCATAAGCTTCTCCTTCCCCCTTTTTGACGGTGTCGGCAGGTACTACAACATGCAAGGGGCCATGAGCGATGTCAATGGGGCAAGGCAGAGGCTTGCGGAGACCAAACGGACCACCAGTCTCGACATAGCAAGGGCACTCAAGGATTATGAGTTGAGCATAGAAGATGTGAGGATGTATACGGAGCTCGTCCGGGAAGCGACATCGAATTTCAACCAGCTTTACGGCGAATATATGGAGGGGAAGGGCGACATACTGAACCTGCTTCAGAGTGAAAAAGATCTGGCTTCAGCAAACGAAAACTATGTCGGCGCTCTGGCCAGGGCACAGGTTTCGCTCTCCTATCTCGAGAAGGCGGCTTACATCGGGGATCGCTGGTGATGAAAAGAAAAATCCTGTTTGCGGTTGCGGCTCTCTGCGTTGTA
The DNA here is from genome assembly GCA_002412715.1 of Deltaproteobacteria bacterium UBA5205. Taxonomy (GTDB): domain Bacteria; phylum Desulfobacterota; class Syntrophorhabdia; order Syntrophorhabdales; family Syntrophorhabdaceae; genus Delta-02. Next base: position 177,294 of record DHVP01000006.1, on the reverse strand, counting down.
ATTCTTATCGTTTTTTTCGCCACGCGAAAAGGCGAGAAACAAAAGACAGGCGAACCCTTTACGGTAAAACGCGCCAGCGTTGTCTATTCAACGGAGCAGACGGGCATAATCAAGTCGCAGGTGGGCGCTATCGTCAAGGTTGGCACACGTGCGACGGGCACATTGAAGAGACTCAAGTTCCAGGTCGGTGACTTCGTCACAAAGGGAGAGCTTATCGTCGAGATCGACGATCGTGAAATCCTTGCCAATATTCGTAATTTAGAGGCCGCGGTCGAACAGCAACACAGGGATCTTGAGGCCAAACGCGCACAGGACGTCTATAATCAGACAAACTACGCAAGAGAACAGCGTCTTCTTCAGAAAGAGTATACGACGAAGGACAGCGTGGAGAAGGCAAAAAGAGAGCTGGACGTCTCCCGCGCCCAGGTGGAGCTGGGTAAGGCAAAGGTAGCCGAAGCCCAGGAGAAGCTTAAAGCGCTCAGGGTGAGCCACAGCTATACCAGGATTTACGCCCCCATATCGGGATACATCTCCGCCGTCGCCACCCAGGAAGGTGAGACAGTGGTTTCGGGTCTTTCCGCACCGAATCTGATAACCATCATCGACCCCGTGAAGCTCGAGATGTGGATATACGTCGACGAAACCGACATCGGACGGGTAAAACCCGGCCTCAAGGTGGAGTACTGGGTCGACGCGTACCGTGACCGGATATACAAAGGCGTCGTAGACCGAATCTATCCCCAGCCCGAGATCAAGGAGAATATCGTATACTACCTCGCAATCGTCAAGATCGATCCAAGCGACGCTTTGACGCTCAAACCCGAGATGACAAGCCATGTCAGGATCATCATCGAGGAAAAAACCAATGTGATCGTTGTGCCCAACGGTGCATTGCGTTTCGAAGACAGGAAAAACGTTGTGTACCTGAAATCCGAGGGTAAGACGGTTCGCCGGGAGGTTGTGCCCGGTGTCAGAGATCAGAAGTACACCGAGATAACATCGGGTCTTGCCGAGGGTGAGCAGGTCATAGTTCCCTCCGTAGCGCCGGCTGCAAAGAAGCCGCAGAACAACGCGGGCCCCAGAAAGTGATCGATCTTAGAAATATCAGGAAGAGTTATTTCGTCGGGGACAGGGAACTGCCGATCCTCAAGGGCATCGATCTCTCGATTACCAAGGGAGAGTTCGTGGTTCTCATGGGTGTGTCCGGTTCGGGCAAGACGACGCTCATGAACATTATCGGCCTCCTCGATAAGCAGACCGAGGGCGATTATACCTTCGCCGGTACCAGCGTTGACGGGCTGGATGATGAAAGGCTCGCCGATATGAGGAACACATACATTGGTTTTGTCTTTCAGCAGTTCTTTCTCCTTCCCTACCTCGACGCGATCGAAAACGTCCTCATACCCATTGTCTACTCGAAAAAGGGCATAAAGCATCCCCGCGAGAAGGCAAAAATGCTGCTCGGGAGGTTTGGCCTCGAACAGAGGATACACAACAAACCGTCGCAGCTCTCCGGAGGCGAGCAACAGCGCGTTGCCATTGCGAGGGCGCTTGTCAACGACCCGGAGATCATCCTTGCCGACGAGCCGACAGGGGCCCTTGATTCGAAGACGGGCGGCGAAATCATGGACCTCTTCCAGATGCTCAATGAAGAAGGCAAGACGATCATCGTGGTGACCCATGATCCCAAGCTCGCGACCCTTGGAAAACGTCTGGTCAGGATAGAGGATGGCGCTATTTCAGAAGATATCACAACTTAGGGAATTCATCGAAGAGGTGGTCAAGATCCTCTATTACTACCGGGGGAGGGTGATCTTTTCCTTTTCGGGCGTGGCCCTGGGCATTCTTTCCATATGCATAATCATCACCACCATCGATGGAGCGAACAAGAAGGCGCAAGAGATCTTCGAGGCCCTGGGGCCCGATTCCATCATGGTCTTCGGGGGCGGAGAGAGGCAGCGTGCCGCAAGGATACGAACGAGCAGCATCAAGACAGGTGATGCCGACCTTATCGCCCGGGTGGAGGGTATCTACGACATAATGAAGATCTACTCCGCACGGAATGTGATGATGCGATACAAGGACAGGAACTGGCAGACTCAGGCCGTCGGTTCCACAACGAACTATTTTGAATCCTTTTCCTGGGGATTCCAGGCGGGAACGGTTTTTACGGAGGATGAATATGACAGGGCCGCGGCTGTGTGCATCATTGGCGCTAAGGTCTATGAGGAACTTTTCAGGGGTGAGAATGCCATCGGGAAGACGATTGTTGTCGGCAAGCTTCCCACAACGGTGATCGGGGTGCTCGAGGAACGGGGCGGAAGCGTCGGAGGGCCGCACGTGGACGACAGGGTTATCATGCCGCTGACGACGGTGACCTCCCGTATCGTCAATGAGAAGCGGTATTTGAGCGCGGTACGCGTGAAAACACACCGGGACCTCGACAAGACAATCGAAGACATAAGACACGTGCTAAGGGCGAGCCACGGTCTCACGGGGAACCTTGACGACGATTTTACGATCAGAAGTTCCAAAGATATTCTGGCTTTTGTAACGGTTATCTCCGGATCTCTCCTCCTTTTTCTCGGGACGGCATCGATCGTTGCCCTCGTTGTGAGCGGTTTCGTCCTGGCCAATCTGTTCTATCTCAGCATTCAGGAGCGTAAAAAAGACATCGGTATCAGGAGGGCATACGGAGCAACCCGGAAAGGCATCCTCCTGTCCTTTCTCTTCGAATCGATTCTGATCACCTTTATCGGCGGCGTCGCAGGGATATTGCTCAGTGTCATCCTCGGGAGCACCTTCGAAAAGCTTTTCGACATCCCGATGATGTTTTCCTTTAAGGTCGTCTTTTTTGCACTTCTTTTCAGTTTTCTCACCGGCGTGTTGTCCGGATTAAGACCGGCGCTGAAGGCGAGCAGGATAGAACCCATAGAGGCTATACGGGGATGAGATATACCATTTCATTTTATCTCAGGATAGCCTTTCAGAATCTGATCGTTCACAAGGCGAGGATGACGCTGGCGCTTCTGGGCATTCTCTTTGCGGTCATGAGTCTTGTCGCCTTTGGAAATATAAGCAATGGCATGAAGCAAAAGATAGAAGCGGAGATCGGAAAATTCGGCAAAAACCTGGTGATCGTGCGGGCGGGTCTTGTGTTTGCGGCGGGGAGAAGCACCCGGCAATTCTCCGAGTCGAAGACGCTGAAATTGAAGGACGCACAGCTTATAAAGGAATCCCTTCCCGGTGTCATGGAGGTAGTTCCCTATTTTGACATGAGTTATCCCGCGCGATACAAGGACAGCAGTCTCACGGTTAGCGTATCGGGGATCACCAACAAGGTTTTCGATATCCGCAACATCGACCTTGTAACGGGCAGATATTTTACGGAGCAGGAAGACGCAAAGGCGGAGAAGAAGGCCGTCATCGGGTATAAGGTTTTTGAGAATTTTTTTCCCAACGAAGATCCCATAGGCAAGAATATCCTCGTCTTTCGGGTCCCCACCGAAATCGTTGGGGTCATGCAGGAAAAGGGGACGGACTTTGCCGGTCAGGACCAGGACCTGCAGGTGTATGTCCCGCTCAATGCCTTCATGAGACGTTACAGCAATGTCGATTACATAAAAGGGATGTACGTTCAGGTTGAGGACGGTTACTCGCTTACCGGCATGAAGACAACCCTCAGGGGCTTTATACGAAAGATCCACAACGTAAAACCGGAGCAGAAGGACGATTTTTCCATCTTCACCATGGAGGACATCCTGAGGACACAGGAAGAAGGCATACGACTGGTCTCTGTTCTCACCGTGATTGCCTCAACGGTATCATTCCTTATAGGCGGTCTCGGTATCTTTGCCATTATGCTCCTTTCCATATCGGAGCGAAAGATGGAGATTGGAATCAGGCGGGTAGTCGGCTCAAAGAAACGTGACATTATTATCCAGTTTCTGTCGGAGTCGGTCATTGTGGCTCTGGTGGGAGGTATTGGAGGTATTGTCGCAGGTTTTTTGATCACCATAATTGTCGATATCATCGGGGGCTTCCCCATCGTCTTTTCGATGAACATCCCGCTGGCCCTCGTCATAAGCATGGTGATAGGCGTCCTTGCAGGAATTTATCCGGCCATGGAGGGTACCAAGTACGAACCGGTGAAGGCTTTGCACTCCTAGAGACGGCTACGGGTTTCGGACAGATGGGGAAGAGTCGGTGTTCGGGTACTTGAAAGAGTGGCTACTTCTTTTCGACGCTCTTGATGGCCTTGTCGGCCAGGTAGGTCAGGGCCTGGTTTGAGGAATTGCGTGAGACTTCCTGATATAGTTTTATCGCTTCTTCGCGCTTTCCCTTGGCCATGTTGATATTGGCAAGATATAATTTGGCGATATAGCGGGATTTGCCGCTTGCGCCGGAGACGATTCCCTGGAAGATGCCTTCCGCCTTATCGATGTCGGCCGGGGCCCTGGTTTGTCCGTACATCTCCACCGCTTTTATGCCCTGAGCCAACTGGTACTGCACCTTCTGATCCTGGTAATGCGCATATACCGCATATGATACGACGACGGCTACAACGACGAGAAGCGCGGCCAGTCCGTAGAGGCATTGTCTTGTGTTGACCCTGATATACGTTGAGACGGAATCGAAGGCCTGGACAAGGATGTCCGGCTTATGGATAATCTCTTTCTCTCTTTTTCTTGCCATTTCTGGTTGCTATTTCACCACAGATACATCGACTATGTCAACAGTCAATGTGCATGCATGTATGCGGGAAGTGTTCTGCTTTTAGAAGAGGGCAAGGTGACCAAACAAATAGAGCAACAAGGAAAAGACTACGAGAAAACTTTCTATTTATCACATGGAATGTCAGGAATTGTTGCTGGGCTTTTCCGTGGGTTGTGTCGCTTCAGATCCGTGGCTCGTATTTTCGCTCTTTATACGGGTGGCGCCGATAAAAGCCCCGGAGTAATAGTTGGAACCAAGAGAGTCTATTTTCACGCCCAGACGGCCTTTACCGGATGAGGCATGAATGAAATTGCCATCGCCTATAAAAATGCCTACGTGGGTAGGATACTTTGCATACCTTCTGGTCTTGAAGAAAACGAGGTCGCCGACGGCCAATTCTTCCCGGGATATTCTGGACCCCACCTGGTATTGCTCCCGGGCGCTTCTCGGAAGCTGCACGTCGAAGATCTCATAGATCTTCTTTACATACGCCGAACAGTCGAGGCCACGCAATGTATTGCCGCCGTACTTGTAAGGCGCGCCCATGAAACTCTTCGCGACCTTGACGAGCATGTATTTCTCGTCGCTGTTCTTCCATGGTTTCATGGCCATGCTTTTAAAGGTGACGATGTTGTCGCTGCCGTCGTCTTCCTCTGTGATCCTGGGAATAAGAAGAGTCCTTCCCGGAGAAAGCTTTCTGTTTTTTCTTGAAGTAAGGTTGTTGGTCTCGATCAGTTCGTCGGCCTCAACGTTGAATCGGCTGGCTATCTTGTCGAGGGTATCGCCACGTTTGATCTTGTATTCGATAAACTCGTCATCATTCTCGGATATGACGGGCTGCGCCTCCTGTTCTCTCACCTGCGCCTTTATCGCTTTGGTGGATAGCTTGTTCCGGGATTCTTTTTTCGCGGTCCGTTCTTTTTCATCCTTGATGACGATTGTCTGCCCGAGCGACAGTTTGTTTGAACGAAGGCCGTTCATGTCTTTGAGATGGCTGACAGAGACGCCATATTTTTTTGCCAGGGTGTGGAGGCTGTCGCCGCGTTTTACGCTGTGTGTGACCTGCGCTGCGTTGATGACGAAAGGGAATCCCATAAGTAGGATGGCGAGGGAGAGTGCACAAAGAGTCAACCTACTTCTCATAGAACTCCTTTGTTGGTTGGTATTGGGTCTAAAATACCAAACGGGGCGAAAAGATGTCAAGAAAAATTTCCCCTTATTTGCCTCGGGAAATTCAATGGTCTGCGGCGAGAGCCCTCTGAGAATGGAAACTTGGAGCATTGCGGCCGATGGTTCGTGAAATCGATCACATTTTTGTTGATTTTAAAGGTCTTTTGTAATGATAATATACAAAAAATTCCTCAGGAGGCCAGTTTATGGTGGATATCGGTAGGGAGATATTCTGGAACGTGAAGGACACTGGTGCGCAATGGATCAGTTACGCGTTCATGATCATCACTTTTATCATCTTGATCGTGGGGCTAAAGAAGCGCTATGCCATGTGGAAAATAGGGAAGCCTTCCCCTATAGAATTCAAAAAGAGACTTGGCGAGCGTATAGGGTACTTCATCGCGAACGGGATCTTCCATAAATCCATTCTGCGCGAAGCTTTCCCCGGTTGGATGCACTTCTTCATTTTCTGGGGCTTCCTGCTGCTTACGATAGGGACGGCTCTTGTCGCAATACAGGCGGACTTCACGGATCTTTTCTTTAAAGTCCAGTTCCTGAAAGGCGGCTTCTATCTTATCTTCTCATTCTTCCTTGATCTCGGAGGCCTGATTGCAATCGTGGGCATAGTGATGGCCATTATCAGGCGCTATGTTCAGAAACCGACGCGTCTTGACAACAAGCCCGACGACGCCATAGTCCTGGCCTGGATACTAGTCGTCCTCGTAACCGGTTTCCTCGCGGAAGGCGCGAGAATTGCCTATGCAATGCCTGATTTTGAGAAGTGGAGCTTTTTGGGTTACCTCACCGCCTACATTTTTGCAGGGATGCCTAAGGAAGCGATCACGGCGACCCATAAGGTATTGTGGTACTTCCACATGGTCATTTCCTTCGGTCTGCTTGCTTATATCGTTTACTCCAGACTGCTTCACATCATCACGTCTTCTTTGAATATGATGTTCAGGGGTGTCGAAGATGTTCCCGAGGGCACCAGGGGCGCCATAGCACCTATCGAAGATTTCGAGAACGCCGAGGAATTCGGTATCAATAGCATAGAGGGCTTTACCTGGAGGCAGATCTTCGACCTCGATGCCTGTACGCGCTGTGGACGCTGCCAGGATCTCTGCCCCGCCTACAATACGGAAAAACCGCTCTCGCCCAAAAAATTGATCCAGGATCTCAAGGGCGAGTGGGAACGTCACTGTGCCGGTATCAAAAATGAAGACGGCATCATCGATACGACAATCCTGGAAGAGACCCTGTGGTCTTGTACCGCCTGCATGGCCTGCCAGGTCAATTGCCCGGTTTCTATCCCTACGTTCGATAAGAACATAGAGATGAGACGCTATCTTACGCTTACACTCAGCAAGACCACATCGGAAACAAAACTTCTCTTCAAGAACCTGCAGAAGAACAATAACCCCTATGGAATGGGCAAAAAAGAGAGGCTGGGATGGACCGAAGGCCTCGACATCAGGAACGCCGCCGAACAGGAAGTGGATTACCTCTACTGGGTCGGGTGTGTTGCCTCTCTTGATGACAGGAACAGGAAGGTAGCGAAGTCCTTCGCCACGATACTTAATCAGGCGGGCGTCAATTTCGGTATTCTGGGCACGGACGAGATGTGCTGCGGTGACCCCTCACGGCGGTGCGGAAACGAAGAGCAATACCTCGGTACGGCTCAGGGCAACGTGGAGCTCCTGAATGAGATCGGGATCAAGAAGATCATAACCACATGCCCGCACTGCTACACGACCCTCAAGAAAGAGTATGCTCAGCTTGGCGGCAATTTTGAAGTCTATCATCAGTCGGAGTTCATCTACAAACTGATCAACGAAGGGAAGCTCAAAGTGAATCCCACCCTGGAAGGGAAAGTCACCTTCCACGACCCATGCTATCTCGGCAGGGTGAACGGTATCTTCGATCAGCCCCGCAGCGTTGTGGACAAGGTCACCAAAGGTACCTACGAGGAGATGGGAAGAAACCACAACCAGAGTTTCTGCTGCGGCGGCGGCGGCGGTCGGATATGGATGGAAGAGCACCATAAGCGGATCAACCATGCAAGAATCGATGAAGCCATCGCCGTGCAGGCCAACACCGTTGTAACGGCTTGCCCGTATTGCCTTATCATGATGGAAGACGCCATCAAGGACAAGGAGAAGATCGAAACGATGAAGGCCCTTGACCTTTCAGAGATCGTTGTAAAGGGAATCTAGTAAAGAGAATAAATAGTAGAATACGATAAAAGGATGGGGTGGTTACCCCATCCTTTTATAATTTGCGGATCGAATCAGCCAGGATTACTCTTCTAAAGTAATAGCTTCTACAGGACATTCTTCTGTACACGCACCACATTCGGTGCACAGTTCGGGATCGACCTTTGCCGTGTCATCAACGGTGATCGCATCGGCGGGGCAAATCTCTGAACAGGCTCCACAACCTGTACAGGCATCTTGGTCAACTTTTGCAGGCATGAATTCTCCCTCCTTTCAATTTTTACAATTTCCTAAACGAATCAATGAGGAATGTCAACAAAAAAATAAGCGCCCAATTTCCATTGACATGGCCTTGTACATTGCATAATATGTTCCCATGCAAGAAATAATGAAGTTTTTCCAGGATATGTTCCTGGATCTTTTCGATAATTTTCAGGAAGTTTTTCTCAGTATCATCGTCATGGTCATTGTGATGATCCTGGGTTTTATCATCAGCTGGTTCATCAAGAAGCTCTTAGGCAAGGTCCTGGTCCTTTTCAGATTTGACAGATGGGCCCAGGATGCAGGGATCATTGCCTTCCTCGAAAAAGGCGGCATCAGGAGCCCTCCGTCTCTCATCCTGAGCAAGATCGTCTACTGGATCTTTATAGTTCTTTTTCTGTCATTCGGACTCAATTACATGGGCATCACTCAGTTTTCCGAGTATGCTTCAAGGATCTCCTCGGCCCTTCCGAACATCATTGTATCGCTGGTCATTCTTATCATCGGGATAATATTCGGTAATTTCCTCGCCAGGATCATCTACCTGACCTGCGAGAATGCCAGGATCAAATATGCCGATTTCATTGCGAAAGGCGTGAGGATCCTCCTCATCGTTATCACCTTCGGGATTGTCTTCGAATATATCGGACTAGGGAATACCATCGTTACGGTGAGTTTCCTCATAGTCTTCGGCGGGATCGTCCTGACCATGTCCCTGGCGCTGGGCATCGGGCTCAGCAATGTTCTCGGAGACCTCATCCGGGACAGGGTCAAACTAAGGAACGGCAAACATAAAGAATAAGAAGTTTCAGCCGCTGGAACCGTTGGAACGTTAAGATATATTCATCGGGTTATAGGCAATGGGCTATTGGTGCCTTTAAGCTCCGCCGTCCGATATCAGGTATCTTCTGAACCAGTTGAGAGCCAGAGTTATGGCCTTGTTCCTGTGGGCCTCTGCGGAAAAGATGTGATCGCCACCCTTGATGATCTCGATGCTCTTTGGCTTGCCCAGGCGTTTGTAAATGGCTTTTCCCTCTGCACAGGGGACCACTTCGTCTGCCTCTCCATGTATGACCAGGGCATGGGAGACTTTTCGTGCCTCCGCCAGTATGTCGTATGACTGGAAGTCCGTGAATATTGTCTCCCTGAAGACAATGTCGGAAATGGTGCCGTCTTCCTTGTTCTCCAGTATATAAGGTGTAGCCCACAGAGACAGACACCGGATTCGTTCGTCACGGGCGGCCTTGAGAAGGGCCGTGGAACCGCCGAAACTGCTGCCTATGATACCCACCTTTTGAGGATCCACACCAGGATGGGACAGAACATAATCTGTAATGGCATTCAGGTTGTCCAGCCTGATGGACAAAGTGGTTTCTTCTATGTTCCCGCCGCTTTCACCACAGCCATGATAATCAAACCGGCAGGAAGCTATTCCGGCCTCGGCAAACAGTTCGGAAAGGGCCATGTATTTGGAGCTTTCCTTGGAACTGACGAGACCGTGAGAGAGAATGGCACAGGGAAAGCGCTTGTTTGACGGCGGGATGATCATAATACAGCTTATCCTGTTATAACGTGAATCGATCTCGAAAGGTTGTTCTGTCATGGAGTGCCACCTCCGAGCTGATCGATGATCTCTTCAAGCCTGGTGAGGTTGACGACATCTTCCTTGTTATATTCGAGAAGCAGTTTCAAGGCTTCCTGATTCCCGTGTTTCTTGTATTTTTCCCAGAGCCACATCGCCTGATAGCCGTTGACTCCCTCAGTCTTGCGTTCTATTCCGAACATTTTTTCAAGCTGTTTGAGTCCGCCCTTGATACCAAGCTTCTTCTTGTCTTTAAAAAGGTCCCGGGAGATGAAGTTGGTCTGCAGGTCGATGTTCAGGCACTTCTTCATGTGTGGGAGATCGAAGAGGTCTCCATTGAAGGTCACGATGGTCTTGACGTTACAAAGTTCCCGTTCGATTGTCTCCGATGATATATCTTCGCCATACCATTGGAGAAAACAGTTGTTTTCCACGAGAAGCCCGATGACACATATTTTCCCCTTCCTGTCTGTTTCAATATCCAGATATGCTCGCAAATGAAAACTCCTTTCTTGTAACAAAACATACGCTAATAATCTATGTTCTCAGTGTCACGATACCGATGACACCGGACGCAATAAAAACAAGGTTGGAGAACCACGCCGCAAAAAGCGGCGGGAAGATCTCCGAATAGCCCAAAGACAACGAAACGGAATGAAAAAACCAGTACAGCGCGCCTACAAGGATGCCGGAGAATATGCCCTTGGAGACATGTTTCGTCTTCGCATATCTCAGCCCCACCGAGAATGCGGCGAACACCATGATGAGATTGATGAAGGGAAAAGCGATCTTGTTATAGAGGTCTACGAGGTACCGCCTCACATCGTGACCGTCTTCCTTGAGCCTTGAAATATAGCGGTACAATTCCCGGTAGCTCATTTCCTCGGGGTTTCTCTCCACGATCTTGAAGACCGATGGTTGTTCGTTGATGACATTGATCATCCTGGGGTATGTCTTTTTCGTGATATTGCCGTTCTTTTCGAATGTTCTTACAGCCACATTGGTGAAATGCCATGTATTGTTCTTCCATACGCCCTCCTGGGCGTCAGTCCTCTTGATCACCGCGAAATCATTGTCCAGTTCAAGGACCGTGAGTCCTTTGATGATATCTTTCTTGGTATCGAAGAAGTCTATGTTGCAGATAGTCTGATCCCTCTTGAACCAGATTCTGTCATTTTTTATGAAAACGTGTGACTCTTCGCCCCGGATCTTCACCTGGTAAATATAATTCGAGGCATTGGCCGAAAGAGGGACTATCCATTCCGCCAGAGCGAAGGACACCAATACCAGTACCAGGGAAAAGCCTACAAAGGGTTTCATTAAAGATAGTGTACTGATTCCCGAGGTTCGCGCGACGATCATTTCATTGCCCCGGATCATTAGTATGAGCACGATCAGCATGGAAACCAGAAAGGCCAGGGGAAGAATGAGATTGAAGTAATAAGGGAGCAGGAGCAGTATATAGAGCACGACCATCACGAATGCATGCAGCGAGACGGTAAAACGGTCCGTATGCTGAAAGAACTCGATGACCAGAAACATGCTGACGCCCGCCAGCTGGGCGATAAGAAGGTACTTGATAGCGCTGTACAAAAGATATCTATTTAACTTTTTCAAGACAATAAACCCACAGGTATTTCAATCTTTGTGATATGGTTACATGCTCTTCTTTATTAAGGCTCCTCACCAGATAAAGGCCCATCGCGAGTATCACCGCATTGGGGAGGAACGTTATGAGGTAGGGCGGTGCGTGGATGTTTTTCCCCAGGCTGTCCGTCATGGCCATAAGTACATAATAAAAAATGAACAACAGCAAGCTGTACAGGGTCCCCGAAAACTTTCCCTCCACCTTTCGTCTCACCCCGAGGGGAACGGTAAGTATGATAAAGGCAAGAGATGACAGGGGCAAGGATATCTTCTTGTAGATCTCAAGGAGCAGATCGTACCGGTCGTTTTCATTTGTTGTTTTCGCAAGTGCCTTTTTCAGCTCATTGCGGTCCATCTCGTATGCCAGTTTTCTGCTGACGCCTCCCGTCGGTACCATCTGAGACAGGTTCATGGTGAACGTGTAGTCCTGAAAGCTCACGTTGCGGTAGGTATCGGTCGCCTTTTCCCAGCGGTGGAGGCTGCCGTTGTGCAGCATGAAATAGAGGTCGAAGGTGTCCGGATCGATGTGGACATACCCGCTGCTTGCGGAAATGGTCTGTTTCACGGTCTTGTCGCGGTCGTCGGATACGACTACGCCTGCCAGGGCCCGCTTTGCTGTATCTACTTTGTTGATATAGATGACGACACCGGGTACACTGTCGTTGAAGACACCTTCCTTGTCATCCACGGAAATGCCCTTCTTTATCACGTTGATCAGAGTTTCCCTGAACAAGCCGCTGCAGTGGGGAAGCAGGACATTTGTATTGAAGAGCCCGCCGATGGTGATAATGAGACCCACGAAGGCTATGGGCGCGAAAAGCCATCTGAGATTCACTCCGCTTGCCTTGAGGACAAGTATCTCGTTTTCCGTCGAAAGTCTCCCGAGCACAACGATGACTGAAAGAAGGAAAGCCATGGGAAGGGTAAACGTAAGGTACGGCGGTACGGAAAAGGCTATGAGCGCAAAGATATCCTTGAACCCCACCCCCTTGTTGATAATGAGATCGGCGATCTTGCCGAGGCGGGATAAAACAAGAATGAAAGTGAGGATGCCCAGAGAGAGAAACAGGATACTTGAGAGTTCTTTTAGAAGATATATATTGAACTTCAAGGGGATTTTCTTTAATAATTTCATCACCTAGTCTAACACCCCGCAAGGCGTCCTGTCAATGCAGATGGCCATGTACCGATGGCCGTGGTTCGGCGGCCGTATGCCGAACGTCCGACCCTCATACCGGGTTGGACAGCCTTAAGTTCAGGGACACTTTGTTTTTGACACTCTCCCTGTTTTCTTATAGAGTTATTCATCAGATGAAGATCGCGGTCATTTCAGATACCCATCTTGAATATGCCACAGAAGGTTTCAGGCGTCACATGACGACCCTTTTCGGAGATGTCGACGTAATGATTCACGCCGGTGACATGACGTCTTCGAATGTGCTGGATTATCTTTCCGGTTGGGACCTTCGGGCCGTGAGGGGTAATATGGACGATCCCGGCCTGCAGGCTGCCCTCCCTCAGAAGCGTATCGAGGAGATTGCAGGCAGGCGAATCGGCATCATCCACGGGTGGGGATCACCGCGGGGCCTTGAAGATGCGGTTTTGCATGCATTTTCGGATGTGGACATAATCGTTTTCGGCCACACGCATGTGCCATTAAATATAATCAAAGGAGGAATTGTCCTTTTCAATCCGGGAAGCTACAGGGGCGGTTATTCGGCAAAGGGAACGGTCGGTGTTATTGAGATCGGTCAGGACATAACCTTTCGCCACATTGAAGTTGAATAATATTAACCATCCGGGATCGTAAGCGATAATATCCATATGGACGGGATGTACATTTCATTTCTCTGGCACATGCATCAGCCTTATTACAAGAACACCTTCACGGGAGAATATCTGCTCCCGTGGACTCTCCTGCACGGGACCAAAGATTACTACGACATGGGTTCCATGCTCAAAGATTTTCCGGGCATGAAGCAGAATTTCAATTTCGTGCCGTCTCTTCTCGAACAGCTGGTGGATTACGAAGACCTGGATGTGAAGGACAGGTACCTCGAGGTGTTCAAGAAACATCCCTCGGACCTTTCACAGGATGACAAGGTTTTCCTCCTGAATAACTTCTTCAACGCCAACTGGGAAAACATGATCCGGCCTTTCCCCCGATATTATGAACTTCTGGCCAAACGCGGGTTCTATTCCCCCAGGGATGGCATGCGGAAAATCACCGGGTACTTCAGCGAGGATGAACTGCGGGACCTTCAGATCCTCTTCTTCCTCGCCTGGACTGACCCCTGTTTTTTCGAAACCTGTGACGGTCTGAAATATCTCAAAGAAAAGGGGCGAAGCTACACAGAAGAAGACAAGGAGGTTCTTCGGGGTGTTCAGAAGGATATTCTGAAAGGGATCATGCCTCTTTACCGGGACCTTGCCTCGCGGGGGATCGTGGAATTATCCACCTCAGCCTTCTATCATCCCATCATACCGCTTCTTATCAACAGCGGGTCGGCCAGGGAGGCCATGCCGGGCGTCAAACTTCCGGATGTGCCCTTTGCCTGGCCCGGCGACGCATCCCGCCAGATATCTGATGGGCTCGAACTCTTCGAGAAAATAATGGGACGGCGTCCGCAAGGTATGTGGCCTCCGGAGGGTTCTGTCAGCGACGAGGCCCTCGAGCTTTACATGGAACAGGGTATCAGGTGGCTTGCGACGGATGAGGACATTCTCTTCGAAAGCTTGAAATGGGGTGCGCGACGAGACGAACATGGTTATGTCATCAATCCGGAGGTGCTGTACAAGCCTTATCGCTACGAAAAGAACGGTCGGGAGATCACGGTCGTCTTTCGGGATCAATCTCTTTCGGATCTCATCTCATTTCATTACTCCCGTGCGGACGCGAAGGATGCGGCCCGGGACTGCCTGAACAGGCTAAGAGCGATCGGTAAATCCATCGGGAACACGATCGCAAGGCCCCTGGTGACGATCGCAATGGACGGTGAGAATGCCTGGGAGGGCTACAAAAACGACGGAAGGGATTTTCTCAGCTATCTTTACGAGGGTATCCTTCACGACTCAGGTATGACGCCCGTTACCATCTCGGAATACCTTGAGACGGCAAGGGATTATGGAAGCCTCTACCATTGCCACGCCGGATCATGGATCGGTCACAATTTCTCCATCTGGATCGGCCACAGAGAAGACAATGCGGCATGGTCGCTCCTGGCACAGGCCCGGAACTTCCTCGAGGCGCAGGACCCCGAACACACAAACGAACTGGCCTGGGAATCCATATACATAGCGGAGGGGAGCGACTGGTTCTGGTGGTACGGTGACGAACATTCATCGGATGACGACGAGATCTTCGATCTGCTTTTCCGGGAGAATGTGGCCAATGTGTACCGGTATCTCGGTAAGGAAGTCCCCGAGAGATTGTCAATCCCGATCATAGTCGCGGACCGCGAGGCGCGCCCTGTGAGGGAGCCCGTCAATTTTCTCCGTCCGATCATCGACGGCAGGGTGACGAATTACTTCGAGTGGATCGGCTCCGGCTTCATCGAAGGGAAAGGACACGGCAGCGCCATGCATGAAGCGGTCTCCATCATAAAGGACTGCTACTACGGGTTTAGCGAGTCGGAACTTTACCTGCGCATCGATCTCGACAAACGCTTCATGGATGAAATGGACGGCATCACCTTCGAGATCGCGATGATCGGCAAAGGTGACCACAAGATCGAATTCCATGTTCATGACAGGTCCTTGGAAGCCGACGTACCCGTCGAAGCGGCCTTCGAGGACATCCTGGAACTTTCAGTGCCATTCGACGCCCTCGGAACTGAACCAAAAGACAAGGTGGATGTCTGGCTTTCCCTCAAGATGAAGGAAATGATCATCGACAGGATACCTCAAAGAGGCTACCTGGCAATTACCGCCCCCTCGGAAACCTTCGAAGCAGAGATGTGGTATGTGTGAGAAGATGGGTAATAGGTAATGGGTTATGGGGACTGCGCATTTTGATGAGTTTGCCTAACATCTTTCCAATCAGATCACACTCATTCTGAAGACGGGTGAAATCGTCGTTTTCGATGTAGTCGATAGCTTTTGATATTTCCAGCTGTGTGACCAGTTCTGCAAGAGATCCCTTGGCAATATACAGGAATCTTATCGATTCCCTGTTGGTGCCCCTTTCATCTCCCTCGGCAATATTGCTTGCAATCGACACCGAAGCCCGACGCATCTGGTCTCGCAAACCATTATCCTGCCTGTAAGAGTTGCCACCAGTAATTCTGTACACGAGAACCGCCAGATCTCTCGAACGTTTCCACACGTTGAGTTCCCTGAACCCTGATTTCTTCATTATGTGAGTATTACTTTTGACAGAACAAATAATGCGCGAATAACCGCAAGTCTATGCCACGGGGAAATAAAACGCCGGGGAATCACAATGTGTTAAGATCTATGTTTCTCTCCTATGACCCATAACCCATAACCCATAACCCATTACCTATTACCATTACTCATCTTCTCCCTTACAACCGTTTCCGAGATCCAGCCCTCCCGGCCTTCGTAGAGTTTGATCTTGTACCATTTCTGTTTATCGCGATCTGTTTTTTCGGCTATCACCTTCAGGGCCTCGTCCTTGACGATCACGCCTATCCGGGCGGAATTGATGTCAGGCAGCAGTCTGACATTTGCCGCTTCCTTGTCGACGTAGACCCTTTTGAGAACGATATCTGTTTTCGGCGGCGCCTTGACGGCGGGAGCGCCGGTGGTGACCTTTACGGGTGCCGCCGCCGGTGTAATGCCGCCCGGTGGTGCCGCGGTTTGAACGGCCGTGGTGGGCACCCGGACGGCTGGTGCGCCGGACGCCTGTACGGGCGTTGTTTTGGGTGAAAAGAATCTGTGCACGCCGGTAATCATGAAATAATAACCGGCCGTACCTATGATGACCACGGCAATGATCCCTCCTATGAGGATGGGACGCCTCAACGCCAGTCTCCTGGAATCTTTCGTATGCTTCGTCGTGGAAAGGGGGATGCTCTCTTCGATGATGACCTTCGACACGACGTGGCTGTCAACGGTGAAGCTGGATCTTGCGTAGAGGACAAGAAGACAGCGATCGCATATATAGTTTATGAGGCGCGGATAACCCCGTGATGCCGTGTGGATCAGCTTCATCGCCCGGTCGTGGAACTCGAGAGTCCCCCTGGCCCCTGCTTTGAAAAGCCGGTAGTTGATATACGCCTTCACCTCCGGATAGGTGAGCGGTCTTATGCAATATGTGACGGTGATGCGCTGGGAAAGATGGCGCATCATGGGGTCCTTCAATTTGTCGAGAAACTCCGGCTGGGCAAAAAAGACGGTATGAAGGATCTTTTGTTTATCCGTTTCTATGTTGGAGAGCAGGCGGATAAACTCCAGGAGGTCATAGGAAAGAAGCTGTGCCTCGTCGATAAGGAGAATATTGATCTTGCCCTTCTGGAACTCCTCCAGGAGATAGTGCCTCAGCTTGTCGTAAAGCTCTTTTTTGGTGTCGGGTATGTCACCGGCACCGTATTCGCCCAGCACCTCCTTCATGAACTCCGCTTCATCGGCGACCGGGTTCAGGATGAGTGCGGTATTATAGGTCTGGCGGTCAAGCGTGTTGAGGAAGATCCGTGAGATCGTCGTCTTTCCCGAACCTACGTCACCATAGATGAGGGCGAAGCCTTCCTGCTGTGCAATAAAGAAGGTCAGGCAGTCGATAGCCTGTTTGTGCTCGGCTGACTCGAAATAGAAAGACGGATCCGGGGACATGCCGAATGGTTTTTCCGAGAAACCGAAATGCTCAAGGTACGGGATTTCCATACTTATTTGAATATGACATAACGTAAGAAAAAAAGAAACAGGTAATAGGACCACCTATTACCTATTACCCTTTCTCCTTGAAATTTAACAGACGTACATATAACATTACCTGTATGCCACTATCCGGGAAGACACTCAAGCTGATCGGTCCCCTGCTGTGGGATGCGGACCATGCCAGGGTCGATCTGCGGAAGGACGAACGTGCGGATCAGATTGAAAGGAATACATGCTTTTATCTGTAATAATACCGGCCTACAACGAGATCGAATTCATCGATGAGATTCTCCGCAAAGTGAAAGAGACGCCATACGATAAAGAGATTATCGTGGTGGACGATTGTTCCACTGACGGCACGCGCGAACGTCTGAATGAGCTGAATGCGGCCGATGGTGTCGTGGCGATCTTTCAGGAGAAGAACCAGGGGAAAGGAGCGGCCCTGCGGCGCGGCATCGCTGCTGCAACGGGCGACATCGTCCTCATCCAGGATGCCGACCTTGAGTACGACCCCAGGGAGTACCCGGTGCTATTGGGGCCTATCCTGGAGGGCAAGGCTGACGTGGTCTATGGTTCACGGTTTCTCGGCGGGCCTCACAGAGTTCTCTACTTCTGGCATTACGTGGGCAATTCCATGGTGACGCTCCTGTCTAACATGTTCACGAACCTTAACCTGACCGACATGGAAACATGCTACAAGGTCTTCAAGAAAGAGGTCATCAAGACCATTACCATCGAATCCGACCGTTTCGGTGTGGAGCCCGAGATCACCGCGAAAGTAGCCAGGGGGAGATGGCGCATCTTCGAAGTCCCCATTTCCTATTACGGCAGGACCTACGAAGAGGGTAAGAAGATCACCTGGCGCGACGGCATCAAGGCGTTCTTCACGATCGTCAAGTACAATCTATTCAGGTAAAACAGCTATAGGCTGGAGACACGCGCACGTATGCAAAGGTCATGATCTCTCCGTACCGCCAGACCCAATCCAATAATTCCCACGCTCACCTTTTCGTCATCCCCAAGTTTTTCTTCGTCATTCCGGCGAATCGATTTCTGTGCGGGGGTTAAAAAAAGGGCCATCCCCTTTCCGGGATGGCCCTTGTGTGTACTATGCTCGCACTATGCTTTTTCTTTGGCTCCGTTTTTGCCGGCGATCCGGCCGAAGACGACGCATTCCGTGGTTGCATTGCAGCCCAACCGGTTTGAACCGTGAACGCCTCCGGCTACTTCACCAGCCGCGTACAGGTGCGGTATGACCGCCCCGAACACGTCCACGACCTGGGAGTTCGTGTTAATCCGCAGGCCGCCCATGGTGTGGTGTACCGCAGGCCACATCGGCAGAGCGTAATAAGGTCCCTTATCCATGGGGATCATTGTCTTTTTCATGGGTTTGTTGAATTCGGGGTCCTTCCCTTCCGCTATGTAGCGGTTGTGGTCTTTTATGGTTTTTTCAAGGACATCGGCGGGAGCTCCGATCTTTTTGGCAAGCTCCGCGATGGTTTCGCCCTTGATGAAACGGCCCTTCTTCATGCCTGCTTCTATCTCTGCGGGTTTGCCGCCAAACTTGGGCGGTATTGCATCAGTGAAAATGGTATAGGCGGGTTTCATGTTTGGCCCGAGTGCGATCTGGGCGAAGGCGCATACGTCCCTGCGGTCCAGTTCGTTGACAAAACGTTTTCCGGTCTTGCTTACGTAGATGACTCCTACTCCGGGGCCGCTGAAACCGTACACGGCAGGCCTGTCGAGGATGCCGGCTTCCGGTTCGGCAAAGGGGAAGAGCTGTATGAAGTTCATATGCAGCGTGTCTGCCCCGACGGCCTTGGAGAAGCGTATCATTTCGCCCGTGGCTCCCTTCTGGTTGGTGCAGTTGAACTCCTTGACAAGCTTGGGCCACTCTGCGAGCCGCATTTCCACGTCCTGGCTGAAACCTCCCGATGCAAGGATGAGAGCCTTTTTGGCTTTAATGTTCAAAACCTTCGCGCCTCTCTTGACTTCAACCCCGAGGACCGGGCTCTTGGGATCGGCATCCTTGCGCCAGATCCAGGTGACCTGAGAGTTCAGCGCCATCTTTACCCCGCGTTTCTCGGCGATCTTCTTAAGTGCGTCGGTGTAGTCCTTGCCGGAATTGTGCGCCGAAAAGTGCGCGCGGTAGGCGGTGTGTCCACCACCGATGACCAGGACGTCGCTGAGTTGAGCGCCTCCCTCATTTATCATCCAGTTCAGGGCGTCGGGTGCCTCTTTCGCCATGACCTCAACAAGCGCCGGCATGTTAAAAAAATCGCCGCCTTTCAGGGTATCATCGATGTGTTGTTTGACGCTGTCGTTGCCGAGATTCTTTTTCTGACGAAGATGGAGTTCTTCATCCCAGGCGGCATATCCCCCTCCGTTGATGATGGAATTTCCGCCGTAAATAGGCATTTTCTCGAGGATAACGGTCTTTGCGCCCCCACCTGCCGCTTCCGCCGCAGCCGCAAGTCCTGCAAACCCTGAACCGATGACCACAACATCCCATGTTTCATCCCATTTCTGGGGCAGCTTTTTTGTGATTGCCTCTGCTGTACCGGGAGCTGCAAGATTCAATGCCAGGCCGCCTAAACCGGCCATAGCCCCGACCGCTGCCGCACCTTTAAGCAACGACCGCCTGCTCATGCCTTTCTGTTCCGAATCTCCGTCTTTCATGTCTCCTCCTTGTGATGTTTCCTACCCCACCGTAGAACATCGCCCCGAGACTGATGACAGTATTATGGAATGATTAAGCTTACTTAACATTCAACTTTACTGTCAAGAATTGTTTTTAATTTTAGAGGTGTTGGGAGGGCTGCGGGTAGAAGATAGGTGATAGGTAATGGGCAACGGGCCACGGGCCACAGGAAGGACTATCTTTTCGTGCTTTTCCCATCACCTATAACCTATAACCGATTACCTATCTTCTTCCATTTGCCTGTTGGCATTTAACTATCTATATGTTTAAAATAGAAACGTTGGGAAAACAATAGCGCAGGAAGAGATGTACAAGAATGTTTCGATCGGACAGTTCTGCACAACTCAGCCTGATAAGGGACGACACCTGAGGTGTGATGGACTTGACAGACTTTACCGACAGCGTACCGCGTGTTAGAAACAAAACGAGCAACGACGGGAAACGGGAATAGGACTGACATGAAACGGGTTGGAGGTTCTTCTAAAAAGTTACTCAGTTTCTTAAGAACGTTCCCGAGCAAGACCAGGGGATTTACGTCAATAGAGCTCGTTATTGTCATCATGGTTCTCAGCGTCCTCACTGCCTCTATCATCGTCAAGAACCCTTTCTCGATAAGTGATTATAGCTCGATAGCGGCGGACCAGCTCATCGCTGATATTCAGTATGTGCAGATGAGGGCGATGGGGATGGGGAGCCGCCAGAAAATCGAGTTTTCAAACGGGGCAGGAAAGTATTGCGTGTGTCATAGTTCCGCTTGTGTATATGCTACATGCAATTCAACGGGCGAACAGAAAACTCTGCCGGGTGGTGTTGTGGTCAGCGGCACCAATTTTGGTACGACGCTCACATTCAACACTCTGGGAGAGCCAACTTTTGGCACGGGCACCGGAACTATAAATCTTTCTGGCACTAGAAACGTAACAATCCATGGAATAACCGGAAAGGCTGAATGATTGGAATAGGAAACAAAGGTTTTACGCTCGTCGAACTTGTTGCCTTCATTGTCATCGGGGGGATATTTTTGCCCGCGTCGATGATTGCCTTCACCAGCGTGATGAGCAACTTTTCAACCCCGGATTATCAGGTTAAGGCGAGGTTCATAGCGGAGCAGAAAGTGGAAGATCTTACAGCAAGTTCATATGATGGGCTGAGCACTGTAAACCAGCCTTATGAGGTTGTTCCTGGTTATACGGGGTATCAATGGAAATGGATTGTGTGCAATACGGGGTCAAGCGAAATTAGCCTTCAGTGTTCTGCGAGCCATACTGTGACGACGGATTTCTCTTACTATAAGAGGATCGAGGTAACGGTCCAAATGCCGGATAATTCGATTTATGATGTCTATACGGTAGTCAGCAAGCGGCCGAAATCATGAGCCCTGAGAATAACAGAGGCTTCACTCTTATCGAGCTTGTCACTATAGTTGTGGTCCTTGGCGTCCTCGGGCTCTTTACGTTTTCTTTTATCGATCAGGCAGTAAAAACATATGCAATGGGAACCAAGCAAAGGGTTATCTATCAGGACGCATCATATATCATGGAGAGAATGACGAGGGAAGTGCGCGATATGGGCAACTTGGGGACTTGTAGTTACGCTGCCTTTGATAATTCTTTTACATTTAACAAGGTTCATCGGACGCTGGAGGGGGTTGATAATCTTTCCATCACGTTCAGGCGCGATACTGGAACGAACATTATGTACCGGGATGGAAACGTTCCTCCATCGCCGGCAATTGGAGGCAACGTTACTCTGTTCAGAGTCGAAAGGGGGCAGGTAGGCGTCTCATTGCCCGTCTGTAACTGTCCGTTTTCAATTACCCTCACGGTTCATGACGGCGATCAATCGGTTACTTTGGGTTCAAGGGTGACGCCAAAGAACGTAGGAAGTGGCAATTACTCGGACAGGTGTTTCAACGGTGATTATGAGGACGTTATCCAATAATAGAGGTATTTCGCTCATCATTCTTGTGATCGCCATGACCCTTATAGCGATCCTTGGCGCCAGTTTTGTCTCGCTCGTTGGTACAAAACATAAGGGGTTTCTGTATCAACGTGATTCATACCGGTCGCTCAATCTCGCGAACGCGGGGGTCGAATATGCGATAAGATGCATTTCTGATAGTCTCAAGAATACCAGCAATACGTATTTTCAAGATCCGACCGTATTTCAGACGTCGAGCAATCCTGTTGTTGTCAATATGTCCGCCAACCAATCGTTTTCTTTCTTCTATAAATACAGCAATGACGTATTGTCCGTTTCAGGTTCTTTTGGGGACTCAAAGCGGCAAATAAGCATTAAGAACTTCAGGCGGTACATAGATTGCCTAACCTTTCAGTACGATCCGGGCGTCCCGTTGTCAACCCGAAGACCTTATTATTCCTCAGGTTCAATCAGAATACCTATTTTTAATAACAACAATTTGGACATACATATTTCAGGGATTAATATAGTAATGCCCACATCGGGAAAATATCTTCAGGGAATGTATTTTACCGAAACGTCGGAAACGCTGACTTACAATTACGTGAGCGACTTGTCTTTTTCGAACTGTGGAATGTCCGTCCCGCTTCCGTGTAGGGATACCGTTGACTGGTGGGGTCTGTCCAAAACGGGCATTCGGTTACCCTCCGGCTCGACTTCCTTCACATTCACATCGAATTCTCCCCATGCAATTCCAGGTAACACGGCGAGTGTCTTCAGGCTCTTATTTGATTTGCCTGACACGTTTACCGGGTATGTATATTCAATAACATTCCGTTACAGAATCGGGGTTGAAACGACAGACAGGACAACCACCCTGACTTTCAGACTATAGGGTAGGTAGATCTCACACATTTCCCGAAGTTACGCTGTTGCCACACGATAACGATGAGAACATCCTTGCAGACCAGAGTCTTCCGACATCAGCACCATGATGTGGCATCTGGTCCCGGGACGCTCATTTGATTACCACAGCCCTTGAGATGCTGAAAGGAATAGAAGACCGGCGCATTACCAGGCAGATAGTGGAGAGAATCGACCGGTTGCAGGACGACCCCGAAAAGCAGGGCAAGCCGTTGATCGGGGAATTGAGCGGATATAGCAGCGTGCGAGCAGCGGGCCAGCGTTTCCGGATCATCTTTAAGGGCCAGGATAAAACTGTTATCGTTATAATCGTTGCCGTCGGCCTGCGAAAGGAAGGAGATAAAAACAATATTTACAGATTGGCCCGGAAGATGATCCAGCTTAACCTCATAGAGCCACTTTCGGACACATAGACGAAAACGACGAGAACATCATTGCGACCAGAACCTTTCGCCGCCGCACATGCCTGCGGTGCCATAACACATCCTATGTGAAGAACACGGAAGCGCCTGCAGACGATACAACTCTTACCTGAAATTGCATGTATATTATCTGACAAGGCGGGGAAACGTCTGTAAATGACAATGATTACGCCGAAGTCAGGCAGCTATTTTCCTGTTGACATATTTCTGTGAAAACCATATAAAAGTATTTATAATTATGGGGATTATCAGCAGATATAATCAAAGATTAATCAGTCACCTCGGAATACATCAACAACTATCTAATATTATTAGTGTTTATATAGTCAATACCAGTTTGTTGCCATTTCTTACGGAGTGAATTTGGATATCCTCGGTGTAGACATTGGGACGGTCAGTGTCAAATACGTGAGATGCAAAGGCACGACGGGCAATAGCATTATTGCGTCCCAGGGCGACTATCCCTACAAGGGAGACTTCGAAGATCTGAAGTTGATCCTCGAAGATATTCGAATGAAAGAGGGATTAGACCTGGAAGTGGCCGCAGGTATTTCGTCACCGGATATCATCAAGAAGACCTTTACCATACCCATTCTTCCGAAGAAGGAACAGAGAGAAGCCCTCAACTGGACATCCGCTAAAGTCCTTTCCATGTCCCTCGATGATATGGTGTACGAACATGTCATGCTCGGGAGGGTTGAGGAGAAGGGGATCATGAAGGACGAGGTCCTTTTTGTCGGGACCTCGAAGGGTTTTCTTCAGCGGATTCATTCAACATTTCAACAGGCTGGTTTCCGGGACGTTGTCCTTGTCACAGACATAGCCTTTGCCTACGTCTATACCCTCGGAGAAGTCGGGGAACGGTCGATCGCGGTGGTTGATGTGGGTGGCAGGCAAACCGGTCTGTACATTGCGAACGGCCGCCGCCTCATGTTCGCCAGGGAAATCCTGACGGCATCGGAAAGTTTCTCGGACGCCCTCATGAGCGGACCCGGGTTTTCCTTCGACGAGGCCGAGCAATTCAAGAGGGAAAGGGGTTTCGACGCGGAACTGACGGAGATCCTGAAAATACCTTTTGAGCGGTTGGCCGGAGAGGTCCAGCGGACATTCAGTGTCTATAACCAGCATTATCCTGACAAGGCCGTCACCCAGGTGTACGTGACCGGACGGGGAGCGAAGATACCGAGGTTCATGGAGAAACTGGAAGAGACCCTCGTGGAACAGGTGGACCGTCTCGAAACTCTGCACAATATCGAAGAGAAATATATCCTTGCCCGGGCGCTCTGCATGAACGTGGATGTTCTTCCCAATCTCCTTCCGGAAGGGGCCAAGAGGCGGGAAACGAGCAAAATTTTCAAGCGCTTCGCCATGATGGTTACGGTGGCGATAGCAATGATCCTGATCCTCCTTTCTCTGGGCATGTGGCGCACGACAAAAAATGCCGATTTGAGATTCAAGGCCGAACAAGGCACCCTGGAGCAGATCAAGAAAGGCATGGAGAGCCTCGGGGTTAAGACCGTGACGGCCGCGATTGATCCGAAGGATATCGGGTTCATACGCAATGAGATCCAGAAAAAAGACGTCACTTTCGTCACGCTCATGAAATACCTTTCGTCAAAGACACCCGGTGGAATCTATCT
This sequence comes from Deltaproteobacteria bacterium UBA5205, assembly GCA_002412715.1. Classification (GTDB taxonomy): domain Bacteria; phylum Desulfobacterota; class Syntrophorhabdia; order Syntrophorhabdales; family Syntrophorhabdaceae; genus Delta-02. The sequence goes on along the minus strand of DHVP01000006.1, from coordinate 152,260 downwards.
AAAATCCATCGAATTCGGGGGCGAGTTTGCACCGGATGCGGCTATGCCTCCCGGGCAGGGCCAGCAGGCATCTTCTGCCGGTACACCGCCCGTCAAAACAAGTGAAGCGAAGCGGGAAGCAGTCCAGAAGGCCAGCGATGACGAGTATCCTCTGATACTCAGGGGATACGTTTTCGGTGAGGCGGATTCCCTTGAACTCAAGCTTTTTGACTTTGTTTTATCGCTCAATGGATCCGGTTTTATCCGCCAGGTGGAGGTGTTCAGTAAAGAGAACAAGACGATACGCGGAAGGCCGGTGATGGAATTTGCCCTGACTGCGAGGTGCTTCAAGTATGAGTTATAAAAACCTTATATGGTCGGTGGGTCTCCCGGTTGCGATCATCCTTGTCTGGATACTTGCCGTGTACGTACCCATGAGCGCGCGGGCAACCAGGGGACAGAATTCGCTCAGCGCGGTCTTGCAGGAGCGGAAGACATTAGAGGCCAGTTTGCTGACCATGACGCAACAGGTGCAAACCCAGGCCTCATTAAAAAAATCCTACGATGAGTTTCTTAGCCAGGCCCCGACCATCGACGGGATGGGCCAATTCATGGCGGGCGTTGTCCGTTCAGCTAAATCAAGAGGAATGAGCCTCGAGCGCCTGAACGGGGAATATAGTTCAATAGAGGCATCCCGGCAAAACGTGATTCACCCCGTCTTTGAAATGGGCGTTAAGGGAAAATTCCTTGATATGGGGAAATTTTTGGAAGAACTTTCGGGAAAGACGGCGTTTGCGGGTATCAGAAAAGCCCAAATTGCTTACGATGAGAAGGAATATCCGGTCCTCTCCGGCAGGTTTGTCATAGAATTCAAGGCGCTCAAGGAGAGAACGTTTGAAGGTAAGTAAGCCGATACTCATCCTGTGCATTGCCATGCTGCTTCTGGCGGGATACATCCATTTTTTCACCGGTAAGAAAAAACCGAAGGGTCCCGCGCCCGTGTCCGCGCCGGCTCAGGCCCAGACGCAGCCGGCAAAGCCGCAGCAGGGGCAGCCGCAACCAGCCCAGCCGCCTTCGGGCGGACAGCAGGTGGCGCTTCCGGAGATCCCGGGGAAATCCGAACCGGCCGCACCCAGGCCGAAACCACAATTCGATAAACTGAGAATGGGCTGGGCATCCGATCCCTTCATACTTCCCGTCATTAAAGGAAAGAAGGGCAGGGATGATGGTTCGGCCGTAAGACTTGTCGCGATTCTGGAACGGGGCAGCCAGAGAGTGGCCGTCATCGACCGCGACGTCGTCAAGAAGGGCGACATGATAGGAAATGAAAAAGTTGTCGAAATAGGCAGGGACAGGGTGGTTCTTGCCCGGGGCGGAACAAAGAGGACCCTCGTTCTTGCAGATGCAGATACCATTGCTGCGGATGAGGCGCTTACCGCTAAGCCAAAAAGTACTGAGAGGCCCAAATGAGAAAAAGGTGGATCCCTTTAGTCTTGCTCGGTTTCCTCCTTTCCTGTGCGCATTCACAAGAGGTGCGGGATGGAAAGACCCAGTCGAAACCTCCGGACATACCCAGCCCGATTTCGTTCCAGGCTGACACGGCACAAAAAGTCACTGCAAGACAGGCGGAAGACCTTTATTCCTTTTCGCTCCGCGAGGCGGACGTCAAGGACATCCTTCGGGCCATCGCCAAGCAGACCGATTACAATGTTGTTGTCGAGCCCGATGTGAAAGGCTTTACCACCGTGGACCTTAAACAGGTCACCCTCACAAAGGCCCTCGAATATATTCTAGAACCGCTCAACTATACCTTCAAGATAGAAGACAGAACGGTCTATGTCTCAAAGCCCAAACTTGAAACAAAGCTCTTTACAATAAATTACCTTGCTTTAAAGAAGACTGCGATAAGCAAGGTTACATGGAGAGAAGGAGGCTCGACGAGTACTTCCTCCGGAAGCGGTTCGTCTGCAAGCACCACCAGCACGGAAGACAAGACCCTGGAGGTAAAAAGCGAGACAGAATCTGACCTGTGGAAAAGCCTGGAAGATAACCTGAAATCCATACTTTCTACCGAGGGAAAGTCCTCGGTCAATCGGCAGGCATTCACCATAATGGTGACGGATTACCCAAAGAACCTCAAACGGGTGTCCATGTTTCTCGACAGCCTTGAAGGCCCGATGCACAGGCAGATAATGATTGAAGCGAAGATTGTCGAGGTTATCTTGAACGCCGGGTCGCGTGTGGGTGTCAACTGGCAGCTTGTCAACGCGAGGGTTGGAAGTTTTGCCAACATCAGTGCCACGCAGTTTTTTCCGGTACCTGCGGATTTTACCATCACACAGCCGATGTTTCGTTTCTTTGTCGGATCTCCCTCATCGGGGGAGCTTAATATTTCCAATACGTACGTTGATGCGCTCCAGCAGCAGTACGAGACGCAGGTGCTTTCGAGCCCGAAGATATCGACCCTCAACAACCAAAGGGCAGTCATCAAGGCGACTCAGCAGGAGGTATATTTCGACGAAGCACTCGCATATACCAGCGGAGTTGCAACTCCCGTTGCCACTTATACCCCCAAGTTCCTAAATGTCGGCGTAGTACTTGACGTAACGCCCCAGATCGACGATAACAACAACATAATCCTGAGCATACACCCTGTTTATTCAACAATTTCAGGTTATGTCAACTCCCCCAATCCCAACTCTCAAGGCAGGGTTCCCGTGGTTACGACGAGGGAGGCGGATACGGTCGTGAGGATCAAGGACGGCCAAACGGTGATCATCGCCGGCTTGATACAGGAAAGGAAGTTTAAGGATCGCACGGGCATATTGGGCCTGAGTTCGGTTCCGCTGCTGGGTCCGCTTTTCAGAGTGGACACGGAAGAAAAGCGTAACACCGAACTTGTCGTATTTCTGACTCCGCGAATAGTCTACGCAAAGTAAATGGGATATGAATGAGCATAATCCATGATGCCCTGAAAAAGGCGCAGGAACAAAGAAAAAAGGACCCGGCCGGCATTCCCTACAGCAATCAGCCGGAGGTTAAAAAAAAACCGAGATTCGCGCTGATAGCGGTTGTCGCATTGCTGGCGGCGACCGTGGTTGTTTATTTTTACGTCCCTGCCTTTCATCGTCAGAAGGCCTCTTCTGTAGGCCCGGCAAAACCCTCCCCACCCGCTGAGGCAGTTGCGGCTAACGTCAAGCCCGTTCAGGAACCCGACTGGAAAGAATCCAAAACTGACGAGGGACCGACGGCTCCGACGAAGACCGGCGCAAAGGAAAACCAGCCTCCAGCCGGGAAAACGGCCGCACGAAAGGCTGAAAAGGCCGGTTTGCCTGTCCCCGTGGCCGTCCAGACGGCCTCAAGGTCGTGGCAGACGGGGGACGTGCTGAGAGAGGCCGCGCCTGTATCCACAAAGGGTTCAAAAGCCCGGGGCGAACATCGGCGTTCCGTTGAAGAACCAGCGGAAGAGCCGATTCGGCGAACCCCGGCAAGAAAGACTGAAGAGGAACGGATAGACGCCCAATACAACGAAGCGCTTAACGCCGTTAAATCGGGCCGGAGCCGTGAAGCGCAACGGATGTTTCTGGCCATTGTCGCACGGAAACCGGATCATGTCGAATCGCTTAACAACCTTGGGGTGATATCGGCTTCACTGGGCAATAAAAAGGAGGCTCTGGCCTATTTCAAAAAAGTCCTCGAATACCGGGCGGATTATCCCAAGGCTTATAACAATATCGGCCTCATTATGATGTCCGAGGGCGACAAAGTACTCGCGGAGGAGTATTTCCGTAAGGCTATATCACTCGATCCGCAGGGTTTGGAGCCTTACATCAATTTGTCGGCGCTCCTGAGGACCCAGGGCAGGTTTCAGGACGCGGCAACTGTCCTTGAGGAACCAATAAAAAGAAACACCAGGGACCAACTCCTTTATCTTTCGTATGCCATCATCAAAGACAACATGGACCAAACGGCGCAGGCAATCACGTATTACCGGCAATATCTTGCCCTCGCAAGGCCGTCGGATTTGAGAAATGGAGTGATCGAAAGACTCAAGTATCTTGAAGACCGGGGAAAGAAATAATGGCTCGGATGCGCAAAAGGCTTGGCGAACTGCTTCTCGACGCGAAGAAGCTGACGGAAAAGGATTTGCTGCGCGCTCTCACGGAACAGAAGAAGTACGGCGACAAACTGGGCAAGGTGATCGTCAAGCTCGGGATGCTTTCCGAAAAAGAGATAATCGATACTGTCAGCAAGCAGCTCAACATTCCCATTATCGATCTGAAAGCCCTGGAGATCCCCGAAGAGGTCGTCTCGCTTATTACCGCCGACATTGCCAAGAATTCCATGCTTATTCCTGTCATGCGAAGATATAACGTTCTCAAACTGGCCATGGTGGATCCCCTCGACATCGATGCCATGGACAACGTGGCGAGAATGGTCAAGATGGAGATCGAACCGCTCATTGTTACAGAGGACGAGCTTAAGCAGGCGCTGGAAAAGTATTACGGGCTCAAGACCATCGTTGAAGAGACCCTGGACAGGATTCGGGAACAGGAATTGACCCTGGAAAGGGATGAAAAGGATGACGAAGAAGACGAACGGATTTCCGTCGACGTTATAGAGGAGGAACCCGTAGTTCGATTTGTGAACAGCCTCCTGGCGCAGGCCCTCGCGGACAACGTCAGCGACATTCACGTGGAGCCTTCAAAGAACATAATGCGCGTGAGGATGAGGGTGGATGGCAGGCTCCGGGAAGTGCCCAGCCCGGACAAAAAAATGTTCCTGCCCATCGTATCCAGGATCAAGATTCTCGCCGGTATCGATATTGCCAGGACGAGGACGCCCCAGGACGGGAGATTTAATATCCGCGAGTCCAACCGCGAGGTAGGCGTCAGGGTATCCACATTCCCCACCATACATGGCGAAAAAGTGGTGCTCCGTCTTCTCGACAAAAGCACTGCGCTGTATGGCATCGATAACCTGGGGTTCTTGAGGGACGATAAGGAAAAGATCAAGAGCGTGCTCAAGAGGCCCTATGGCTTTATTCTCTCGACAGGTCCCACGGGCAGCGGCAAATCCACAACGCTTTATTCCATCCTCAATTTCATCAACTCGGCGGAAAAGAACATCATCACCATAGAAGACCCCGTCGAATACACCCTCGAAGGCCTTGCCCAGGCACAGGTCAACCCCCGTGCGGGAATGACTTTTGAAACCGGGCTTCGATCCATCCTGAGACAGGACCCCGATATCATCATGGTCGGTGAGATCCGGGATCGCGAAACGGCGAACATCGCGGTCCATTCGGCGCTCACAGGGCATCTTGTGCTTTCAACGCTCCATACGAACGATGCGGCAAGTGCCGTGACCAGACTCGTTGAAATGGGGATAGAACCCTTTCTGGTGACATCTTCCGTAAGCTGCGTTATCGGCCAGAGACTTCTCAGAAAGATCTGCCCGGAATGCAAGGAATCCTATTATCCCACGCCTTCGGTACACAAGACCTTTCAGATCAGGGAAGACGTCCTCCTCTACAGGGGTAAAGGCTGCCCGGCCTGCAAATACAAGGGTTATCGGGGGAGGACAGGCGTATATGAAGTTCTTGTCATGGATGATGAACTCAGGGAGCTTATCATCAGCAAGGCGCCAAGCGAAGTTTTAAAAAAGAGAGCCCATGAAAAAGGTATGAGGCTGATGCGTGACGACGCCGTCATGAAGGTGCTTTTCGGTACAACCACGCTCGAAGAGGCCCTCAATGTCGTGCAGGAGGAGTAAAATAGATGTCAGATCCCTTGACCTTATCGCTCCACTCTTCTTGTGTCATCCCGGCGGAAAACCCTGCAAGACCAAAAAAGTGTGGTGACATTATGAAATACAGGGTGTAGCCATGGCCACCTTTGCATATAAAGCCCGGGATGAAAGAGGCCTGCTGGTTCAGGGGAATATCGAGGCAGCGAGCCAGAGGGAGGCCATGACGCAACTCGACGCCATGGGATACATTCCTGTTTCAGCTAAGGAAACCGGTTCGAAAGGTACCAATTCAATTGATGATTTCCTCATTCGCTTTCAGCGCATCAAGCATGACGATATGATTTTCTTTACCCGCCAGCTGCAGACAATTGTCCGTGCGGGTATTCCCATAGTCTCCGGATTGAAGGCCCTCGCTGAGCAAACCACCAATCAGAGGCTCCAGCAGGCGATTAAGAGCGTTTCCCAGGATATCGACAAGGGTTCGAGTTTCTCGGATGCGCTGGCAAGGCCAAAGGGTGTGTTTTCGGAGATCTACGTGAGCATGGTTCGTTCCGGAGAGACCAGCGGTAATTTGGAAGAGGTGCTGGAACGGTTATCGGCCCTTCTCGAATTCCAGATGAGAACAAAAGAGACAATTAAGTCGGCGATGAGATATCCGGTTTTCGTTGTCGTCACCCTTGTTTCCGCGTTTATCGTACTGATCAACCTGGTTGTCCCTAAATTTGCACCCATGTTCAGAAATGCCAAGATCGATCTGCCGCTGCCGACCCAGATATTGCTCCTTATCAACGACCTGACAACAAAGTATACCCTCTTTGTCGTAATCGCGCTCATCGCACTGATTGTGGCCTTCATTTTGTATAAGCGTACCGAAGCCGGACAATACATGATAGACGTGATAAAATTGAAAATCCCCTTCATAGGCGACGTCATCTTAAAGACCTGCATGAGCAGGTTCGCCTTTACCCTGGAAAATCTTGTAAGCTCGGGCATACCCATAATACGGACTTTGGATATAGTCTCCCGTACGGTGGGCAATGAGTTTATCGCGCGGAAGGTACTTGACATATCGGCCAATATCGAGAAAGGAAAGGGCATATCGCGACCCCTGAAGGATGCGAAAATCTTCCCGCCCCTCGTTATTCATCTTATTGCCACGGGTGAGGAGACAGGGTCTCTTGAAGATATGCTTCGGGAAATTTCCACGCACTACGATAGGGAGGTAACATATACGGTCAACAGGCTTTCGGCATACATCGAGCCCGTATTGACGGCAGGCCTGGCCGGGATGGTCCTTTTTCTGGCCCTCGCTATCTTTATGCCCTGGTGGGACATGATGCGGGCCATGCGGGGCGGTTGATGAAAGGTTTCTTCAAGGATCCCGGAAATTTGCGGTATAGTCTCAACACTATCATACCGCTCGTCGCATTTCTGACAAGCCTCTTTTCCATCACCATCGGCCTCAACGTGATCGCTTCGGCGAGAAGCAGTGTGGTGTGGTTCTGGATATTCGGCGTCTGTCTGTTTTCCGCATTATGTGGTCTCATGGTCGTCAGGGCCATAATGCAGCCCATCAATGACCTCGTCAAGAAGGCGGAACAGTTTGTCAGGCTCAAGGAGTTCAGGAAGGAACGGGGACAGATGATGGAGGTTTACAAGCTCATTGAACGCCTGATGGACCATGTCCAGACAAGAGCGGACGAGGGCGAACGTACAACGCTCATTGAGAGCATGGAAAAGCTCGACTATATAATTCCCCTGGGATATATGTCGTTAATGGTGGCTCACGAGGTCAGAAACCCTCTCAATACCATAACTGGCATGAGCGAACTTCTGCAGCAGCGCGTGATTGATGATTCCCAAAGACGGTACATAGCCGCTACGCTCGAGGCTGCAAAGAAGATAGACGTCTTTACCCGCGAACTTCTTGATTTTACCGATAACGAATTGGCGAGGGAGCAGTTTAACATATACGAAGTCATCCACGATGCCATCAGCGCAATAACGGAAATTCATAAGGACGTCCGCATCGAGTATCCGAAAAAGGGCAGCCTTGTCTGTTTCGCAGACAGGACGAAACTCTACCAGGTGGTGCACAACGTTCTGAAAAACGCGGCAGGGTATGAAAAAGGAGGAGGCACCGTCAAGATCGATGCAAAGCACGATGAAGAAAAGATATCGATAACCGTCTTCAACAAGAATTCGTATATTGAAGAAAGCGACTACGAATCGATCTTCAAACCGTTCTATACAACAAAAAAGGGCGGCAAAGGTATCGGACTTTTCATCGGCATGCGCAACATGAAGCTTCATGGCGGAGATATCAAGGTCGCCAGCGATGAGCACGGTACGACTTTTGTCATCGAGTTGCCAACTCAGACGAAAGAGCGTAAGCTCAGGCGAAAAGAGGTCAAGAAATACAGTGAAAACCTGTCAGCATAATGTGCGTCCAAGCAGCTCGGGGTTTCACCGGTCTGTTGATAAAGTCCTTTCTGCCGTCACAGGGTTTTCTATCCGAACATTTTTCCTGGATACCGGCCTACGCCGGTATGACGGTATGAATCAGCGTAAGCTGAAAGGATCATGAATATGAGCGAACGAATCATCATTGTTGAAGACGACCAGGGCGTTAGATTCTTCCTGGAAGAGGCCTTGAAGGGCGAAGGCTACAGAGTGGATTCTTTTGAAAGCTATGAGGACGCCAGCAAGTCCATCAGCAACAGTACCGATCTCTTGATCATGGATATCAGCCTGCCGGGCCTGGATGGTCTCTCGGCCACCACGGAGATCAAAAACAAGTTCGACGTGCCTATCCTGATCATAACGGCATATGGAACGAAGAAGAATGCGCTGGAGGCGATAAAGAGGGGTGCAACGGATTTTTTTGTGAAACCCATCCTTCTCGACGAACTGAAGGTCATGTTGAAAAGGGTCCTCGGCACGAGAAGATTAAAGAAAGAGGTTGAAGAGCTGAGGGAAAAGGAGTTGGAAAACCACATTTTTCACGGGGTTGTAGGCAAATCACCTCAAATGAAGGAGATATTCAAGGAGGTCGAAAAAATAGCCGGAAAAGGTTTGAGTGTACTTATTACCGGCGAAACCGGCGTCGGCAAGGAGGAGATAGCGAAACTCGTCCATCTTTTGTCCAAGCGCAAGGGCGAGTTTATCGTTGTCAACTGTGCGTCCATTCCGGACAACCTCCTGGAAAGCGAGCTTTTTGGGTACGAAAAAGGAGCGTTTACGGGTGCTGTTCAACAGAAGGCGGGAAAATTCGAAGTTGCCCACAGAGGAACTATTGTCCTCGATGAGATAGGCGAAATGAGTCCGTACCTTCAGGCGAAGCTGCTCAGGGTGGTGGAAAAGCAGGAGATCGAGCACCTTGGTTCAACAAAGACAAAAAAGGTGGATATCCATGTTATTTCGACCACGAACCGAGTGCTGGAGAATGAGATCAGGGAAGGGAAATTTCGTGAGGACCTCTTCTTCAGGCTTTCGCAGATCCATATCCAGATACCCCCATTGAGGGAGCGGAGAGCCGACGTTACGGTCCTTGTCGACTATGTCCTGCGGAATATAGAACAGGAGACAGGCCGTGTCGTGATGATATCCGACGATGCGATGGGACTCCTCATGGATTACTCCTGGCCCGGCAATGCCCGGGAGCTGATCGGTATCATCAGGAGGGCCTCCGTCATGTGCGACGGGGATGTTATCGGTCTCGATGATCTGCCCCTCCATTTCCGGGCGGAGCATCCCCTGTCAGGTTCTGTGTATTCAGATCAATCTTTGGATGATGCAATATCGGTCCTGGAAAAGAACATGATCGTCGACGCCCTCAAGAAAGTTCAGGGTTCGCAGGCAAGGGCCGCCAAAATTCTCGGAATCTCCGAGCGAAGTATGTGGTATCGGGTGAAAAAGTACGAGATAGAGACCTGAAAAGGCTACAAAAAGTGTTGCTCCTGTTAACAAAAATTGTTGTTCTTTGAAGGAAGAATGCATATGCCGATCGGTTTCGCGAAGAAGATTCTCTTTACGACTAATTTTTGTCAGTCCTTGTCGCCGTATATTTGTTGCAATTTGTCAGACCTTGCGGTATATAGAAACAAATCTTAGAACAGTGGCCGTACTGGAAGTATCGGGACGGCACGCATTTTGCACAATCTTATATCAGCTAACGCCACGCAAGACAAGACAGGAGGGACCACGTTGAAGACACTCAGGAACAATAAAGGTTTTACCCTCATAGAATTGATCATCGTCATAATCATTATCGGTATCCTCGCCGCCGTAGCGCTTCCAAAATACCTCGAGATCAAGGAAGAGGCTGGTGATGCGACTGCGAAGGGCGTTCTGAGCGCATTGCGGGGCGCAAGCGGCATATTATTTGCTCAGTACAATATAAAAGGTACTGCGGCGGCTTATACAATGTCGGATATTATCGGTGCGGCGAGCATTCAAGGTGTCACTCTGACGGAGACCAGCGGAACGAGCGTCCAAATACAGGTTCCCGGCGCCGCCACGTATACCATTACGATCCCCACGGTAGCCCAGATGCCCACAACCCCGGCATCACTGGTATGTTCGGGAGTGTCGGCCGGTACTTCGAATCGCTGCACAACGTGGTGATGAAACGATCTATTGTTCTTCTCTGAAGAACCTTACGCTTTCGATTGGTTGAATAGACTCAAATCCCTCCTGGCAGTCGTATTCTTTCTGATTGTTGGCGTTTTGTATTTCAACCCGATGCTCTCCTCCAGGCTCATTTTTTGTGAGAGAGACCTCGCTCCCTTTTTCATTCCACCGAAGTTGCTGTGGGTTTCCCAGCTCAAGAATTTCGAGTTCCCTTTCTGGAACCCCCATAACTATTCAGGCATTCCTCTTCTGGCCACCCTTCAGCCGGGGGTTTTCTACCCGCCCCATATCTTCTACCTGCTGCTGCCATTCAATGTTGTCTGGAACTGGTTGATCATCCTTCATTTCGTTTTTGCGGGATTGGCCACCCATGCATTCCTGCGATATATCAAGGTGACGAATCTTTCCGCGGCGGCCGGCGGTATGGTCTTCATGCTCTCGGGGTATCTCCTGTCAGTTCACAACCTGCTCCCTCACCTTTTCGGGGTATCCTGGTTCCCCTTGATCCTGCTTTATTTCATCAAGTATTTTGAGACAAACCGTAAGCGCCATATCGTCCTCTCGTCGATATTCCTGGTAGTCCAATTCCTTGCCGGTGCCCCTGAGATAGTGATCCTCACGGTAATAGTCCTTTTTATTACGGTTTTTTTCCTCAAGGCATTCACGAGTAACGATGTATCGATACGAGACAGATTGTTTGGCCTGCTGTGGATCGGAACGATCTTCATTTTTCTGTCGGGGATTCAATGGACGAGTTTCTATGAGCTTCACAGGCAAAGCATACGATCCTCCGGCTTGAATTACATCAGTGCAACCACCTGGTCCTTCGCCTGGAGGGATTTCATTCAATTCTTCCTCCCCGACGTTTTCGGATATCAGCAAACACTAGAGAAGTATTGGCTGAACCAGTCCTGGCTGAAAACGGTGTATCTTGGCATAGGCCCTCTGTTGTTCTCCACTTTCTTTTTCGTAAAAGGCGGCAGAAAGCGGTTCTTCTTTGGTGGTCTCATAGTCTTTTCTCTCATACTGGGGCTGGGAGGGAATACCCCCGTTTACAAATTGTTCCACATGATTCCGCCGTTTAACGCCGTCCGCTATCCGGTGAAGTTCCTCTTTCTTCTCTTTTTCGCTATTTCCGTCACGACTGCCATGGGTCTGGATGTTCTTCGAGAAGGCCTGCGAAACAATGATAAGGTTGTGAAACGCCTGGTCCTCGTCTTCTTTTACACGGGTTTTGTATTCGCCTTGGGTTGGGGTTTCCTGTACTTCCGGCATGAGGAAATTGTGAACTTCCTCAATCAGAAGAGAATAAATCCGCCGCTCTATAACGAGATATGGTTCAACGTGCACAACGCCAAACGGTTTTTGCTTTTTTCTTTCCTGCTGTGTACAGGTCTCCTGCTATATGCAAGATTGCGTCTGAACAAGATCCTGCTATGCTCCGTGCTCCTGGTTTTAGTCATGGATCTGTTCCTGGCAAATTATGGTTTCTATGGCAGCGTGGCATGGAAATGGCTCAGAACCCCGGACGGATTTGCGAGAGATATTTCAAAAAACGCTGAAACTGAAAGATTCATGGTATCCGTGAAAACGGAAAATGATCTCAATAGCCTTCTGATTGGCAAGAATACCCTGGTTTCGCCCTATGCTGCCATGCATGGACTCTATTCCACCGGCGGCGCCGAGGTTATGAGAATAGGCTACCACGAGAAGTACCTTGGCCTATTTCGCTGCGTTCAAGGCCTTGAGGAAGCACGTGCCCTCCTGGATATCGGCGGCATAAAGCATGTGATCCTATCCTATCCCGTAGATAACAATGAATTTAAGCTAGACGGACAGGAGAAGGTGAACGATAAGGACGCCTACCTCTACACATATCGGGGATACCCGGGAAGGTTCCTTTTTTTCAATAGGGTTCATTTCGTTGACGACGACCAGAAAGCAATGCTCAAAATGATAGACCAGAAGTCCGACTTCAGGAAAGAACTTATCATTACGTTACCGGGGGCCCGGGAAAGCCTGCTGGCCAAAAAGCCGATAAAAGGCACCGGACATCTTGTATTCTATCACTCAAACAGGATTGTTCTCACCTCTGAAACGGATGGCGACGGCTTTCTTTATCTGAGCGATACCTATTATCCCGGATGGCGCGCTTATGTCGACGGCAAGGAGACGAAAATATACCGGGCTAACCTGGCATTCCGGGCGATAGAAGTACCGGCCGGCCGGCACACCGTTGTCTTCAGGTACGTACCTCTATCCTTTTACCTCGGTCTTTGCCTGACACTATTCGGGGTATTGCTTTGCGTGTGGTTGTTGCTCAGAGACAGGAGGATTTCTTCTTCATTCTCAAACGGGCAAGATCATAGCGCTATTGATCATAAAGGCAACGATGCATGACGGCTGACAAACAACGCTTCGCTCGCTGGCAGCTTTTTGCCGCAAAAAGGTCTGCTCTGAAGGCGAATGCACTTTTGCCTTCAGTATTGAAACGGGGCCGAATTCTCGATATCGGTTGCGGGTTCTTTCGCAATTTTCATGCTGAAATGGACTTTTCCGAAAAATACGGCCTCCACAAGGGGATCGACAGAGAACTCAGGATGGACCTGAAGAGAAGGCACGACGTCGCTCTTGTCGATATTGACCTCGAATATTCCGCCCGCATACCCTTTGACAGCAGTTTCTTCGATGTCGTCACCATGCTGGCTGTCTGGGAACAACTGGGAATGAAGTGGAGGCTTCGTATCGTTCAGGAAATCGAAAGGGTTCTCAAACCTGGTGGTGTTTTCATCATGACTACGCCGACCAGATGTACCAAAGGAGTGCTGGATCTGCTTGTCAGGCTCAGTGTGCTAAGCCCTGTTGAGATTCGGGGATACAAGGCCACACATTCAAGGAAACAGATTCTCGCCATGCTGAAAGATGGTGGGTTTCCCATGTCTTCCATGGCTTCGGGGTATTCCGAACTCTTTATGAGCATATGGGTAAGGGCGAAGAAAGAACCGAACCTGTTTGAACTCGAAGAGCTTGAACCTCTGGAAAGTTAGATAATGGTGCGGCAGTAGAGCTGCAGCGACCATTCCCGCAGGAAAAACCTGCCCTGCAGGCAAATTATATGAAAAACCTCTTTAAAAGTGTTCTCCGTTAGTACTATTATAATGATTATCCGGAATATCCATGGAAACCATTCTACTGACAGAGGATGATGTAGCTCTCAGGGCTCAGATGCGTTTTGCCCTGGAGGAGCGTTTCGAGGTCCTCGAGGCCGGGGACGTAAGGAAGGCCATCAACCTTCTTAACAAGCACGGCATTACCCTTGCGGTCCTCGACCTGGGGCTTCCTCCCCATGAGAACACTCCCGATGAAGGGTTGAGGCTCCTACATTATATTCTCGAGAATTTCGGCATAAAGGTCATCATTCTTACGGGACAGAAGACGGAAAGCGCCGCACTTGAGGCCATTAAATCGGGGGCTTTCGACTATCTCGTCAAGCCAGCTTCCATTGAACAGGTGCTTTTTTCCATCGAACGCGCCATTCTTTTTCGCGATACCGAACGCAAGCTCGAGGAGCAGGGCCTCGCGAAGATAACCTTCGGCATCGAAGTCGGGAAGGGACTTCAGCCGGCCAGGGAGGAGGCGGAGAAGAATATTATTCTCAAAGTTCTCAAGGATACGAACTTCAACGTCTACAAATCGGCCAAGCTTCTTGGCGTCAAGAGAGAGAGTCTCTATTACTTCATAAAGAAATTCGGTTTCAGGCGGGAGGACATCGATGCTGACGCTTAAGCTCATCCAATCGATGTACATGTTTGTCATCGTGTCCGGCCTGGTCGTGCTCGTCATCCTTTTTTACCTGCGCTACCTTACCAATCGTGCCTTCAAGGTCCAGTTGATGATGGTGGAGACGAACAGGGAGTGCAACTACGATATTGCCCTTTTCCTACCCAGGGCACGGGATCTCATGAGGAAGGCCGAGATTGAGGATATCTTTTACGATATCACCTACGGCGAAAGTTCCTTCTCAAAACCGGGGCCGGCGCATAAAAGAACGATTACCCGGAATATTACACGACCTGACTATTCCATAGGTCTCGGTATAGTGGCTGCCAGCCCGCGCGGCTATCAGAGATACATTTATATGATCATCTTTGAGACGCTCCTTCTCCTCATTGAAATGGATCTGCTTATGAGAATAAAGGTGGCCAATGAGGCGCTCTACAATTTTTCAAAGCTTCAGGCGTTTCTGCTCCACGATGTGAAGAATGTGACCCAGTTCATCAAGGGGCTCCTCTATAATGTCGGGAGGGTCACCGGGCCGGAGCGTGAGCACAGGTTCATTGAATACCTGCGGGAGTCGGCCCCCGCGCTTTCCATAAGGACCGACAAGATCCTGGCTACGCTGGAGATTGGCACGGAAAAGGAAGATGAGGAAAGCGATGAGCAGGAAGTTGATGTTGGCGCCCTGGTGCGAGAGCTTTTCGAGCTCTACGGTATCAGGGGCGAAGCAACGGGACGCGGCAGTGTCTTTTCACAGAAGCACAAACTGGTGACCGTCTTCGACAATATAATAAAAAACATTCACGAGAAGGCCACGAGTGAACCGCAACTGGAGTGTTTTGCTTTCGTTCGGGAAGAAGGCGAAACAGTAACGGTGATTATCTATGATACGGGTAGTCCCATCAAGGATATCGAACGGATGTTTGAGCCTTTCTACACGACAAAGAAGTCGGGACTGGGTATCGGCCTCTTTCAGGCCAGGCACGTTGTAAAAAAATTTGGCGGCAATATGACCGTGGCAAATACCAACCGGGGCGTGGAATTTACGGTCACTCTCATGAAAGGCGCCGGACCCCTCAGCCTTACCGCAGATCAAACTCTTTAATATTCATGGTTTTTTCCGATTCATTGTAAATATCTCTTATCTGTAAACCCGATTTACCCGTAAATTCACCTTATCTGTAAACCAAAATTACCTGTAAAATCACCCTATCTGTAAATTAATTCTACATCTTGCAGGCCTTATTTTTTCCCAATATATTGAGTGTAGACATGGAGACAAAAGCCAAATACGAAAGGCTTCATCATGACAGAAAGGCGACCGGGCGAAATGGTTTCACAGTCATTGAGCTCGCCGTCGTCATGGTGATCATCGGAATCATCATCGGACTTGTTGTAAAGGGTCAGGCGCTTATCGTGAACGGTCAGCTGAAACAGCTTGTTAATCAGAAGGAAAAGATCGCGGGTGCCTTTTACGGTTACCGCGAGCGTTTTGCCTATTATCCGGGTGACGATCCCAATGCCTCAAAAAAATTCAGCGGCGCTGCGAACGGCAACGGCAATGGCCGCGTGGGTGTGGGGGCGGGGGCAACTGCACCGAATTTCGCCTGCAGGGAAACAGGGACCGAACAATGCGATCTATGGTTTGAACTCAGAAAGACCAATTACGTGAGCGGCGCGGGGTTTGCCAATCCCAGACACGCATTCAGCGGCAACGTTGCCCTGACCTACAATAGTGTGGGTACCGCCGCCGGTCACTGGCTTGCCTTCGAAGATGTCCCGTCAGACGCTTGCCGGGATCTGGACAGGCGGTATGACGACGGTATCTGGAGCACGGGCGGCATACAGGGCTCGGGAGATTACACCAGGGCCGCAGGCGGGAAATTTACTCTGTTTTTCAGGCTGTAACGTGGTGGGTATGAACGAGGAAACCACACAAATGAAGGGCGAATCAGGAGAATACCGAAAAGAATGCCAGCGGCATCGAGTGTTGGGTTGCAGGGGCCCGGCATTCGCGAAGGCCGTAACGGCAGCCGCTGGCATTCTTTTCGGTATTGAGATCAACCATCGCTGTTTCCTCCCCACCGTAAGTTACAGCTTCGTACATGCCCGGGGGGAAAATATCCCCTATTTATGCTCCCCGGGCATTCACCTCGCACACGATATCTGCGGGCCGGCATCGGCCGGCGAGGAGGAGTGACAGTGTACGTTTATTTTGCTCATCCTTGCTTCAACGACTCCCAGGAACGATTCAAGAGGGAATTCCTGGAAAAGCTGAGGACTGCCCTCGGGCAGACCGATTATGGAAAGGCAGTCGGTATTGTCGATCCCTTCGATGATACGCCGAATATAGAGGGCAATAGGGAAACAAAGGTGAAGCTCAGCAGGACCGTCATGAAAACGTGTCTTCGAATGCTGGAAGAATGCGATCTTGTCGTGGCCCTTGTAGACGACGGCGACACCGGCGTGGCCTTTGAGGCCGGTTATGCCCATGCGATCAATATTCCCGTCATCCTCATATCGAAGGCAAGCTGCGACGAGGCAAATGCCATGCTTATCGGCGCCGCCAGGGAAAAAGTTGACAACATATTGCAGGACGCACAGATCGCAAAACTGGCCCGCATGTTTGAGTGGTACTACATATCAAAGGAGCGTGATAGTCATGAACCCGGAAAGAATTGAGGCAGATTTCCACGAAAGAACGACGATTTATGGTTACCGGTGCAATTTCTGCGGATTTATCCTGGACGAATCGAACGGTGGTTTTCTTTATCTGCGGAATGACAGGGGTGACAGGATACCCTTAAGAGACCACGGTGAACGAGAGATAATCGCCCAGATGCTCCGCATGGAAGAGGAATCGCTTCGCAACTGTGAAATCCTGGCCGCATCGCAGGAGGCGATCATCGATATCATGGAAGAACGTGTAGGCTACCTGTCGGCGTGTGTCTGCATCGATTGCCTCGGGCAGTTCGGCCTTGATCTTAGAAAAGACACCCTCGAATGCCCCCACTGCAAATCGGAACGCATCAGAACGCTCCTGGAAATGACCGACAAACGATGCCCCAAGTGCCAGTCAGGACATATGGAAAGGTTCTAGAGACGGTGCGGGTTGTTTCGGGTTTCGCGTTTCGGGTAAAGAACATGTCCCTTCTTCGATAAGAGGGGACTGAAGAGTCAGGGAAGATCTTCAACCTCGCGAATTATTATCACCAGCCACAGGGTCCCGAAGTACTTCCAGTTCCACCGAACAGTCAGCCTCTATCGTGTAATGCTCCCCCGCCTCTTCCGTCATCGTCATTCCGGCGAAGGCCGGAAACCAGGAGAGACTACGAATACGGAACTATCAGGCGAAAGGACATCTAACTGTTCTCCATCAACACCACATGGTGCCTCGCATACGTGTGCTTACCGTCGTGTGAAAGTTCTTCCTGGTTTCCGGCCTTCGCCGGAATGACGAACAAAGACCCAGGAATGACGAACAAAGACCCAGGAATGATGCATCATAACCCGGGAATGAGAATCAAGACTTTGTACGGTGCGGAAGGCAATGCGAAGACTGCGCGGAAGGATCGTAACTTCTATGGTTTATCTTTTACCCGAAGCCCGAAGCCCGAAGCCCGAAAGCGGTTTCTATGATTCGTATATGTATTCCACCAGCATCCAGTCCGAGACGCGGAGCCTGTGGCTTATCATCTGGGCCAGCCTCTGGAAGAGGGCTACACCGAGTTTGGGATTATCATTTATCAAGAGCTCGAAATTTTCCTTGGTGAGGACAAGGACGACGGTTTCTTCAACCGCCACTGCCGACGCGGACCGGGGCAAACCGTCGATGATGCTCATCTCCCCTACGGTCCTGCCGGGACCGATCTCGCAGATTGTCTTTACGTTTTTTTTCGAATCGCCTTTCGTGACCTTTACCAGCCCGTCTGCCACGAAACACATATAAGGCTCGATGGCGCCTTCATTGAAGATGGACTCATTCGGCTGGGCCCTGGCGAGATAGAGGTACTGCGCGAACCGATCCATGTCATCGCGGCTCAAACCCTCACCCCACTGAGATTTCTCTATCATGGCTATACGTTCCTGAACCGATGACAACATGTGGTGCAGCATTCTGATCTCTCCCGGGTTATAGAGTCCTGGATTCCGTTGACTGCCGTCCCTATAATGAGTGACTAACAATTATATACTATAGTTACGTTCCCCTTTGCAATGTTTTCAAAGCAACATTGGCTGCAACCAGAATGGGGTCCCATACTGTGGCGAAAGGAGGCGCGTAGGCAAGGTCGAGGCGGGCAATATCCGCGATTGTCATCCTGTTGTACAGTCCAGCTGCGAGGGTATCGATCCTGTGGGCAACACCTTCGGCCCCTGCCATCTGGGCGCCAAGGAGTCTTCCGGATCCCCTCTCGACTACGTAGGTCACCGTGATCGGTTTGCCCTCAGGGTATGCGCTGCTGCGCGATCTGCCTGTGATTGTCGACACAAAGTGATCGATACCTTCCCTTTCGGCCTCGAGGGGTGCGAGGCCCGTGCGGGCCACTTCGAGATCGAAGATCTTCGTTACCGCCGTTCCGACGATCCCCTCGAAGGCGTTGTTCAAACCGGCGGCGTTCTCACCGGCGATTCTTCCCTGCTTGTTGGCCGTTGTTCCCAGCGGGATGTAGACTTTTTTGCCTGTCACGAGCTGCGTCGCTTCAGCACAGTCTCCGGCAGCATAGACGTCGGGAATGCTGGTCCTCAAGTACTCATCGACCTTGATGGCTCCTGCTGCGCCAAGTTCCATCCCTGCCGCGACGGCCAGGCTGGTATTCGGCCGTGCACCGATCACCATGAGGACCATGTCGGCGTCGAAAGGTCCTTTATCGGTGATGACCCCGGAAAGGGTGTCGCCGTCTGACTCGAACCCTTCGACAGACACTCCTTTCATGAGCGCCACACCTTCAGCCGTGATCTTCTCTTCGACGATGGCGGTGATGCTTATGTCCATATTGCCGAGAACGCGGTCCATCTTTTCAAAAACCGTCACTTCAAGACCTCTCTTTCTCAGAGATTCGCACATCTCCATGCCGATGTACCCGCCGCCGACGACGACGGCCCTCATCGGTCTTTTTTGTGTCCCGAAGGGGTTTACGTAAACGCATTGAGGTCCGACACAGGGTTCGAATGACGTCCACTGGTCGATGAATTTTTTTATTTGAATACCGTCGTCGAGTGTTCTTAAAGTAAAGACATGATCGAGGTCTATGCCGGGAAGAGGGGGGCGAACCGGCAGTCCGCCCGTGGCTATGACGAGTCGGTCGTAAGGGAAGATGATTTCTTCGCCATAATCGAGGTTTCTGGCAGTGACCGTTTTTTTGGACGGATCTATGGCCATTGCCTCATGGCGGGTCAGTACCGTTATACCCCGCTCTTCCGTCGCCACCTTCGGGGTGAGGGATAAAAGCATATTCACGTCTTTCACGTCGTCCGATATGTAGTACGGCAGGCTGCAGGCGCCGTAGGAGATAAAATGGTCCTTCTCAAGGACCACCGCCTCCGCTTCGGGTTTGAGCCGTTTAAAACTACTCGCGGCGCTCATCCCGGCCGCGACCCCGCCGATGACAACAAGACGTTCATGAGGCATGGTAGACTCCTTTAGAAAAACGGGTTATGGGTAATGGGTTATGGGTTATAGGAAAGACACAGCCGGCGAACAATCAACCTATTGTCTCACAGTCGGGCCTTCGCCGGAATGACAGGAATAGCTCCCCATCACCCATTACCCATAACTCATAACCTGTTTCTTTACAGTCCCTTCTTCTCAAAGAACCGGAACATGATAATTCCCAGAATTATCATTATTACTATAACGATCCAGTGGTTCACGCCCAGTATCCCGGGGATGGTGATCTTGCCGTAATTGCCCCAGGTCAGGACGGTCCTTTTTATGAGCGGGAAAAACTCCGCAAAAAGGGCGGCGCCCGCAAGCATGCCGACGATCCCCCAGATCGAATCATAGCGCCCTTCACCGAGGGCACCCAGGGATGTCCCCGGGCAGTACCCGAGGAGCGCCCAACCGGCGCCGAAAATGAGTCCGCCGATGACGTTGCCTCCCAGGACGGTCGTCTTAACGGACAGCTTCACCAGTCCCAGGTCATTGAGAAGATAGATTCCCACCATGGCCACGAGAACCGTCGAGAACATGTACTTGACGATCGTCATGTCCATGAGCCTCAGTGCCGCCAATTGCTTGTCGTAGCGGATGACTCGTGCCTTCTGCAGAAGAAAGCCGAAGATGATACCCGTTATCAATCCATATATGAGAGTATTCATCTCTTCTCACCTCCCCGGTAAACGAAGCCGGCAACGATGAGGCCGCCGACGAAGAAACAGATCAAAGATATGTAACCGCTGACAGCTAGCTGGAGCGAACCGCTCAGCCCATGTCCGCTCGGTCATCCGTCCGCGAGGCGCGCCCCGAACATGGCTATCGTGCCTCCGAGAAAGGCAACGATGGCCCGTTTAGCCCTGTTGGGTCCGAACCTGCTTTCCCACATAGTGGGGACACCCTGCCAGCGAAAGGATTTTGAAGTCCCCGCGGCGATAAGGGAGCCAAAGAAAATACCAACGACGAACATCCATTGCCAATCGATTTTGGGAAGTTCCTTGATAAAATATTCCATCTGAGTGACTCTTTCCTGGGATACGGTCATCTCCAGCATGCCGGCGCTCTTGACGAAGGTCGTGGAGGCGCCGAAATACTTGCCGGCGACCCAGACAGATAGGACAAGAAGCAGTCCTGTCAGGGCCCCGGCCACGTACGGGTTCCAGCCTTTCGGTTCTTGTCTGCTCTCCATATCTTTAACCTCCTTGGTTAGTGTCCGTTAAATACCCTGGTAGCCGCTCAAACTGGGACATAACTACATTATAAAGTCCCGGGCGGTGAGGTGCAACAGGCGAGGCCGCATTTCTTTTTCGGATTACGGTCCACACCGGGTTGCCATAGAGGCCGATCCTGCTTACCTTTTTGAAATACGCCCGATTTTCTGCTACAATGAGGGGTTGAAAAGGATGTGAAGCTGTAAGGCGATATGGACAGTATATTTGTAAAAGGTGCGAGAGAGCACAACCTCAAGGGCATCGACGTAACCATTCCCCGCAACAAGATGGTCATTATCACAGGACCCAGCGGTTCCGGCAAGTCGACGCTCGCCTTCGATACGATCTATGCCGAAGGCCAGCGCAGGTACGTCGAATCGCTCTCGTCTTATGCCAGGCAGTTCCTGGAACTGATGGAAAAACCCGACGTAGATTATATCGAAGGGTTGTCGCCGGCAATCAGCATCGAGCAGAAGAGTATCAGCAAGAACCCGCGAAGCACCGTGGGGACCGTCACGGAGATCTATGATTACCTTCGGCTGCTTTTCGCCCGTGCAGGTCATGTTTTCTGCTACGGCTGCGGGAAAGAGATCGAGAGCCAGCATGCCCCCCAGATAGTCGATGCGATAATCGCCCTCGAGAAAGGTCAGCATATAACGATTCTCGCCCCCATTGTCCGGGGCAGAAAGGGTGAGTACCGCAAGGAACTGGATGAACTCAGGCAGCACGGTTTCACAAAGGTCAGGATCGACGGCACGATCATGGATCTGGCCGACGAGATCGAACTCGACAAGAACAAGAAACATGAAATCGAGGTTGTTGTAGACAGGATTACCATCAGGGACGGTGCTGAACGCAGGCTCTTCGAGGCGGTGGAGCTGGCACTCGCCAGGGCCGGCGGTCTCGTCAAGGTCGAAACGGCAAAAGAGACGCGCGTTTTCAGCGAAAAATTCGCCTGTCCCGATTGCGGCATCAGCTACCCGGAGATAGCCCCCAGGATGTTTTCTTTCAATAACCCCTATGGGGCCTGTCCCGCCTGCACGGGACTTGGCGTCAAAGAATACTTCGACCCGGCTCTTATCGTTCCCAATCAGGACCTTTCCCTCCGGGACGGGGCGGTGGTACCCTGGGCCGAAAAGAACCCCGTACATTTCCTGCCCTTTTTGGAGGCCCTCGTCAAGCATTACAGGATCGATATCAGAAAGCCCTTCAGGGAGCTCCCGAAAAGAGTACAGGATGCCATCCTCTATGGTTCGAAGGGTGAAGAGATCGAGTTTTTCCACGACCATGGCGGCCGCCGGACTTTCAATCAGAAGCCCTTCGAAGGTGTCATCGGCGAGCTTCAGAAGGACTGGGACGGGGCCGACTTTTACGAACGGGAAAAGCTGGAAAGATTCATCAATCTCATCCCTTGTCCGGAATGCAAGGGAGCCCGTCTCAGGAAAGAAATGCTCTGGGTCAGGGTGGGAGGCCTCAATATCTTCGAGATCTCCCGGATGACCATGGAGGAATGCGTGGATTTCTTCGACCGCGTCGAGCTTTCCGAGAAAGACCAGGAGATCGCCCGGACGATACTCAAGGAGATCACCTCGCGTTTAAGGTTTCTCCTCGATGTCGGCCTCGATTACATCAGTCTCAGCCGCAATTCCGCCACCCTTTCTTCCGGAGAATCCCAGCGGATCCGTCTTGCCACGCAGATAGGCTCGGGTCTGACGGGGGTGCTCTATGTCCTCGATGAACCCAGTATAGGACTTCATCAGCGGGACAACGATCGACTCCTTCAAACATTGAGGCGGCTCCGCGATCTTGACAACACCGTCATCGTTGTCGAGCACGATTACGATGCCATAGTCTCCTCGGACTACGTTGTCGACCTTGGCCCCGGGGCCGGTGAAAACGGCGGTTACCTGGTCTTTCAGGGGACACCGGCGGAACTGAAGACCCATCCCGATTCCGTGACGGGGCTGTATGTGTCGGGACGCTGTTCCATCGAAAGGCCGGCCGGCATAAGAGAACCGAGGGGGTTCCTGACGGTCAGGGGTGCAAGGGCGAACAATTTGAAGAGTATCGATGTCAGAATTCCCCTGGGGGTCTTTACAGCTGTCACGGGCGTATCCGGCTCCGGCAAGAGCACCCTTGTCGTGGATACCCTCTATCCTGCCTTGAAACAAAAACTCTACAGGTCAAAGGAACGGGTGGGGGAATCCGACGGTATCCACGGTTTTGAGGAGGTTGACCGCGTTATCGATATCGACCAGTCACCCATCGGACGGACGCCGAGGTCTAACCCTGCCACGTATACGGGCCTTTTCACCCATATCCGGGAGCTCTTTGCCAGGCTGCCCGAGTCACGGATGCGTGGATACAAGGAGGGAAGGTTCAGTTTCAACGTCAAGGGTGGCAGGTGTGAAACCTGCACGGGCGAAGGCTTCGTCAAGATAGAGATGCAGTTCCTGCCCGACGTCTATATCGTCTGCGAGGCATGCAAGGGGAAGCGCTACAACAGGGATACCCTGGAGATCCTTTATCGCGGGAAGAGCATCGCCGATATTCTCGAAATGACCGTTACGCAGGCGATGGAATTTTTCGAGGCGCACCCCCATATCAAGAGCAAGCTCACAGTACTCAACCAGGTCGGCCTCGGATATATCAGGCTGGGGCAGGCGGCCACAACCCTTTCCGGCGGAGAGGCCCAGAGGATCAAGCTTTCCCGGGAACTATCCAAGAGGGATACGGGGAAGACCTTCTACATCCTCGACGAACCTACCACGGGCCTGCATTTCGTGGACATCGAAAAACTTCTCCATGTCCTCAACGAGCTGGTTAAGAGGGGTAATACTGTGGTTGTCATCGAGCACAATCTCGATGTGATAAAGAGCGCTGATTATATAATCGATCTTGGCCCCGAGGGCGGGGCACGCGGGGGAACGATCATCGCCGAAGGTACGCCGGAAGACGTCATGTCCGTGGAGACGAGTTACACCGGTCTCTTTTTGAAACGATATCTCGAGGACAGTGCAGGGCTCAGGGCTGAGAATCTGGCGGGTGTGAAGGCGGTCTCTAAAGTCCGATAAGCGAAACCCAGTATTACCTGCCCACACCGGAGACATCGGCAGACGTCATTTCAGGGTACCTGTGCCTAAACCGACCAGGTTTTTTTGATACCCTCAAGAAAAAGAAGCCTTTTCTTTATCTTTTCCCCTAGTCCGAATCCTCCGAGGGACCCATCCTGGCGGATGACCCGGTGACAGGGGATGATGATGGGAATGGGATTTCTCTTTACTGCCTGACCGACGGCGCGGCAGCCCTTCGGGCATCCTGCCCTGATCGCGATATTGCTGTAACTTCTCGTTTCACCATAGGGGATGGTGCGAAGTTCGTTTAAGACCCTCCGGGTGAAGTCCGGCAGGTCCGATATGTCCACCTCTATGTCGAAGTCGACGGGTTGTCCCTTCAGATAACGGTGGAGGAGGGTGCGCAGTTTTTTAAAGGATTGCTCCGACTCCACGCTGTCGGGATAGCGTTTCAACAGCGCCCGGTGTTCCTGGTACATGTCGTTGTCGGAAAGATCGAGGCTTATGATCCGCCCGTCTCTTTCTGCCACCGAGATCGTGCCGAACCAGGATTCAAAAATGGCAAATCGAATGGGATCCAAAGAGATGACCTCGCGCGCTGTTTCCATCGTGTTTCGGCGGCACTTACATTGCGGCCGGCCTCTCTTTAGCCTCCGTCTGTCTGCGGGAAGGCGGCGTTGGTATAGAAATATTCCATCTTTTCCTTATGCTTTAATTCTTCCTGGGCCATTTTCAAAAGCATTTCTTTTGCTTCTCCCGCCGAATGGATGGACGCAAGGGACAGGTAGAACTCATGAGCGGACTTTTCGCGATGAGCTGCCAGAAGGTAAACATCTTTCCCTTCCATGCCCGCTTTTGGTTCGGGGGCCTGAAGGTGTTCCGCGATCTTGTAGTCGACGGCGGTGCTCATTGTAAGCCCCTCGCTCCCGTAGCCCCGGTCCCGGTAGCCGACAAGGAAATCCTTGTGTTTCTTTTCTTCACTGGCAATGTAGTCGAGTGCATCCCGGGCCTCTTTGCCCGTGACCATTTTCGCAAGTTCCATGTAAGAATCGTAGGCTTCTTCTTCTTTTGCTATCGCCAGGTCGATGATGGCTGCAAACTCACGTGTTCCCATAGATCCCTCCTTTTTTGCTTCTCGGTTTCTAACTATAGCATGGCATATTCACCCTGGCCATGCAAGCGGTGGAATAGGTGATTCTTTACGCGCAGTCGGCCGTCCGGGTGATGCCGGAAATAAATGAAGCCCCCGGTGAGTGACACCGGGGGCTTCATCAACAATCCTTTAAAAGCCGGCAGCATCCTGAGACAAGCAATGCCGCGGACGGTCTTTCACAACCTTTCGAGGTTCACCGCACACGCCTTGTATTCCGCCGTCATTGTGGCCGGATCATAGACCGCATTTGTGAGCCAGTTCGCTGAACCTTCACGGAAATGGAATGACATCCATACCATCCCCGGGGGCACCTGCTCGGTGACCCTGGCGCGAACCTCGACCTCGCCGCGCCGCGACCGGACTTTTATTCGTTCATCCTGCTGGATACCAAGCTTTTGCGCGTCAGCAGGGGAAATATCGGCCGTCTCCTCGGACATGAGAAAGTTCATGCCCGACCTTCCCGTTTGAGTCCTTGTGTGATACTGGTAAAGTCTCCGGCCCGTGCTCAGGACGAAGGGATATTCCCGGTCGGGGATTTCCGCGGGCGCCTTCCAATCAACGGGGTTGAATACACCTTTTCCATGTGTAAACATGCCATCACGGTGCAGAAACGCCGTGCCCGGGTGTTCCAGGGTAGGGCAGGGCCACTGGAGTCCGTCTTCTTCGATGCGGCTGTACTTGATGCCGCCCAGTGCCGGGGCCAGCACGGAGACCTCGTTGTCCCATATCTCCTGACTGCTGTTCGATTCCCATGTATGCCCCATTCGTTTTGCGATTTCTTTGAATATCCACCAGTTGGGTTTAGCCTCGCCGGGGGGAGTCTTGACCTTGCGGACACGGTTCACCCTTCTCTCACTGCTCGAGAAGGTTCCGTCATCTTCACTCCAGGATGCGGCGGGGAAGACGACATGAGCGAAACGCGTTGTTTCCGTCGGGAAGATGTCCTGGCAGACCAGGAATTCGGCGGAGGCCAGTTCGTGTTCCACTTTATGGATGTCGGGCTCGGTGTTTGCCAGGTTCTCGCCGAAGACGTAGAATGCCCTGATTTTCTTGTCCGGCAATGCCTCCATCATATGGGGCATCATCATTCCGTTATTTTCAGGGAGTTTCTCGACGTTCCAGGCTTTGGCGAACTTCTCCCTCATCGCCTGATCGACGACCTTTTGATAACCGGGGAACACATTGGGCAGGGCCCCCATGTCGCAGGCACCCTGGACGTTATTCTGGCCCCTGAGCGGGTTGACACCGGCTGAAGGCATCCCCATGTTCCCGAGGAGCAGCTGGAGGTTGGCCGTGCTCATCACGTTGTCCTTACCGGTCGTATGTTCCGTGATTCCCAGGGTATAGCAGAGCATGGCCGGCTTGACGGTTGCGAGAAGCCGGGCCACTTCGCGAATGGTTTCGGGCTCCACTCCGGAGATCTCGGCCGCCCTTTCCACGGGGTACTCCATTATTTTGGCCTTAAAAGCCTCGAAATTATCGCACCTGTTCGCGACGAACTCCTTGTCGTACAGGTTCTCATCGATGATGACGTTCATGAGGCCGTTAAGAAATGCAATGTCGCTGCCCACGTTGATCTGACAGTGGATATCGGCAAGTTTTGCAAGCGGCTGGCGTCTCGGGTCGACGACGACCAGTTTTGCACCTTTGCGCAGGGCATTTTTCAGAAATGTGGCCGCAACGGGATGCGCCTCTGTCATATTGGTGCCAATGCAAAGAAACATCTTCGCGTCGGCGAATTCACCAAAAGAATTTGTCATTGCTCCGGAACCGAATGATTGCGCCAGACCGGCGACGGTTGGCGCGTGTCAGGTTCGTGCGCAGTGATCGATATTATTAGTGCCGATCACCGCGCGAAAGAGTTTTTGCATCTGATAGGAATCTTCGTTTATGCTTCGGGCACAGCTGACACCTGCGATGGCGTCGGGGCCGCTTTCTGCGATTATCTGTTTGAATTTGTTTGCGACGAGGTCCA
This sequence comes from Deltaproteobacteria bacterium UBA5205, assembly GCA_002412715.1. Classification (GTDB taxonomy): domain Bacteria; phylum Desulfobacterota; class Syntrophorhabdia; order Syntrophorhabdales; family Syntrophorhabdaceae; genus Delta-02. The sequence goes on along the minus strand of DHVP01000006.1, from coordinate 125,055 downwards.
GCGCTTCATCCCATGAGGCCTCACGAAATGAGCCGTTCTCTTTTATCAGGGGTGCGGTCAGCCTCTCGTTGGAATAGATGAAATCGTATCCGAACCGTCCCTTTACACAGAGCCGTCCCTTGTTGGGGGATGCGCCTTCCGCGGCCGTCACTTTGACTATCTGCTCTCCCTTGACATGCAATTCCTGCTGACAGCCGACTCCGCAATAAGGACAGGTGGTGCGTACTTTTCTGGTTTCCCAGGCCCGCCCGAGGCCTTTCGCCTTCTTTTCCGTAAGGGCTCCGACGGGACAGGCCTGCACGCATTGTCCGCAGAAAACGCACGTGCTGTCCTGCAGGGTGTTGTCGTATGCGGTGGCGACTTTTGTGTCGAAGCCGCGCTGAGTCGTTTTTATCGCCTCTATCCCCTGGATCTCGTTGCATACACGGACACATTTCAGGCAGAGGATGCATTTGTTGTAGTCCCGGACGATAAAAGGATTGGAAGAATCGACAGGATAATCGTACCTGTCTCCTTCCATCCGGGAGCCGGTCACCCCCAACTCGTAGGCCAGATTCTGCAGCGTGCAGTCCCCCGTCTTCTCACAGGTCATGCAGTCCAGGGGATGACACGATACGAGGAGCTCGACGATAAAGCGACGGGCGCTCAGGACGCGTTCACTGTCGGTCCTGACCACCATACCATCGGCCGCCGGGGTGGAACAGGCAGCCACCAGGTTGCGCATGCCGTCAACCTCGACGACACAAATACGGCAGGCCCCCGTTGGCGTCAGATCCGCCAGATGGCACAGGGTAGGGATGTTGAATCCGCTTGCCCGCGCCACTTCGAGGACTGTTTGCCCCTCAACTCCTTCGCAAGACTTTCCGTTAATAGTGATTTTCATCAGAGTTCCTCCTTATAACCCCTCCGTTGTTTTGATGAATTGCGACTAAATGGTACTAATAGTACATATTTGGTTATTATTTGTAAGTATTAAACCACAAAGTCTTGTCATAAACCACAACAATTCACGATAATGCACAGGAAAAATATATGGACCCTCTTTAATACAGTCAGCCGGTCAGTCACCGCGGCCCTTTGCCGATGCTTGGAGGGTTCTAATAAGGGCAAATTGACAAGCAGGGCGCGCTTCTCTAGAATAGAGATGTCAAAAGCGAAGAAAGGTACGGACCATGGAAGGGTATATAAAGTTTTTCGGGACGGGCGGCGCGCGGTTCGTGGCACTGAAACAGCTCAGGGCGACGGGTGGTCTCTGGTTGAATTACAGGAAGACGAACCTCTATATCGATCCCGGTCCCGGCGCCATTGTCCGGATCCGGTCCTCTCGGGAGCAATTCGAACCGGCCTCGCTTGACGGGATCATCATAACCCACAGACATATGGATCATACCAACGATATCAATATCCTCATCGAGTCAATGGCCGAAGGGGGGTTCAGAAAGAGGGGGACCCTTTTTTGTCCCGAAGATGCCCTTGCCGGTGACCCGGTAGTCTTTAAGTTTGCCAGAAAGTATCTCGATAATATCGTCTTCTTCAGGGAGGGCGGGGAGTATACCCTGGGCGATATTACCTTCCGGACCCCCGTCAGACACAAGCATCCCGTTGAGACCTACGGACTTCTTTTCGACCTCAACAAGACGATCGGGCTCATTTCCGACACGAGATTCTTTCCCGATCTCGTTAACCATTACCGTGCCGACCACCTGATAATAAATGTTCTCAGGTTGAAACCCATAGAGAACCACGAAATCATCGAGCACCTTGCCCTCGACGACGCCAGATGCATCATCGAAGGCGTCCGGCCCGAAACTGCCATATTGACCCACTTCGGCATGCACATCATCAGGGAGAAGCCCGGGCTCCTGGCCAAAAAACTGTCCGGCCAGACGGGGGTCAAGGTGATAGCGGGCAGGGATGGGATGAAGTGGGAGTTTTAGAGGCAGGTAATGGTGACAGGTAATAGGTAATGGGTCACTGCTGTCCAAAATAATTCATTTCCCGGACTGCTTTCCTTGTAAAGCAATGATTCAGGACAGGTAAATCCCGCATTTCAAAACTAGGTTGCCTAATCTCGTTCAGTTCGTCATTCCGGTTTTCTCTATTCGTCATTCCGGCGCAGGCCGGAATCCAGGAAGACCTCTCATACAAAAGGAAGTATACGTATACAGAGCACCATACAGTGTTTAAAGAGGATGGTTGGATGTCCCTTCGGATGGTGGTTCCTTATCCATAATCTCTTCTGGTTTCCGGCCTTCGCCGGAATGACGGAAGAAGAAGGGGCCGGAATGACGGAGGAAGCGTATGGGAACTGTGCGATAGTCTGTGACTGTCCGGAAAAAGGTTGACCTTTACATTATTTTGGACAGATGTGGGTAATGGGTAATAGGTAATGGGGGGCGGGGACTACGTCAGGTTTTTTCCCCATTACTTGTGACCTGCTTCTATCAGGGGCAAAAGCATTCGAAAGGTGCTGCCTTTGCCAGGTTTTGTCTGCACGTTGAGTGAGCCCTGGTTTGTTTCGAGAAGCCTCCTGCTGAGGGAAAGACCCAGACCGGTTCCCTCGCCCTTCGGTTTGGTCGTGAAGAAGGGTTCGAAGATCTTTTCCATGATCTCCTCGTCGATTCCGCCGCCCTCATCGGCCACGCTTATGAAGCCGAAACCATCTTCGGTGCCTGCTGAAATCGTGATCGTGCCGCCCTTCGGCATCGCCTGGGCCGCATTGTTTATGAGGTTCACCAGCGCCTGCTGGATATGTATCCTGTCGATCGCGACCACGACGGGTTCACTGCTGCTCAGAACCTCGACGTTCACGCCTTTGAATCGGGTGAGGTGGTGCTCCATGAAGAGGACCGTATCCTCAACGATATCGTTGAGATCGTGTTCTTCTCTCCGGGGTTCATCCATCCTGGAGAAATCGAGGAGCTTCATGAGTACGTTGGCAAGCCTGCCCGCTTCCTTGTCTATAAGCTCCGCGTAACGCCTGACCTTCTCCAGGTCTTCTGCCTTCGCTATCCTTTTTGCGAAACCCTGAATGGCAATAAGGGGATTCTTGATTTCGTGGGCGATAGACCCGGCCAGTTCTCCGAGCGAGGACAGTTTGTTTGCCCGAACGAGCTGTGCCTCGAAACCCTTGATGCGTTCGTCACGGTTGCGCAGGACCTTCAGCTTGTCGTTCAAGGCAAGGTAGACATCGTTGAGTTCTTTTATGTTCGATTCGAGGAGGGTGTTTCGCGCCCGGGAAAGACTTTTTTCCTCTTCAAGGGCTATTTCGAGGTCTCTTGTGCGGTCGGCGGATAGGGTCTCGCCTTTTTTTTTCCGAGGTGTCATCAGTACAGAAAAACCTCGAACTCGCAATAATTGTAACCCACGGACCAGCTCTTGGTCTGGGTCGACTTCGCTTTTTTACCATGAACATTCTCGAGGAGTCCCGCTATGATCCCGCTTTCCATATCACAGAACATCTCACCGGTATAGGTGAAACCGGCGCAGGTTATGCACTCGTAAAGCTTTACGTTGATGTGGTCCTCATCTGTAATGGTTGCCTCCGGGATCCCGATCTTGAGATCGCGGATCGTCGCGGTGAATTCGTCCATCGTTGCCGCCGGGAGCATGTTGCCGACGCGCTTGCCCATCATGTAGAGGGTGGCACCTGAAGTCTCACCGAGGATGCCGCGCATACCTATGATTCGGAGGATACGAAAAAGAACGAGCGGCACGTCATCGCCCAGCTTGGGGCGTACTATATTCTTAATATCATCGATCCGGTACTCTTTCATGTGATCTTCTCCCCGATTGTCTCCTGGTTTTTCCGGGAGCCTCGAAACCATGCATTATTTCAGGTTTTAGCCGACTTTGCCGGAGGGCCCGCCGTCCTTTTCGATCACCCTTACCATGGCTTTGTGGATGAGACCATTGGAAGCGAGGACCGCCCCGTCATAAATGTTAAATGTTCGCCCTCGAAGGTCCGTGATCACGCCCCCCGCCTCTTCAGCAATGAGGGCGCCGGCGGCCAGGTCCCAGGGGTTGAGGTGCAGCTCCCAAAAACCGTCAAATCGGCCGCATGCGACGTAGCTCAGGTTTAAAGCGGCGGAACCGTCCCTGCGGACTGCCTGGGCCTCGTAGAGGAAGCGAACAAAATGGTTGATATTATTGTCGGGGTTTGTCGCGATATCGTAGGGAAAGCCCGTGCTGAGAAGCGACTTTTTCATTTTCGCCACCGATGAAACCTTTATCCTGTTGCCGTTAAGGTATGCCCCTTTCCCCCGGGCGGCGAAAAAGAGCTCATCCATGATCGGATTGTAGACAACTCCGGCGACGACCTTGCCTTTCTTCTCATAGGCAATGGATGTACAGAAAAAAGGATATCCATGGGCATAGTTCGTCGTACCGTCAATGGGGTCGATGATCCACCTGTTGTTGTCCCCATCGAAGCGGTTCGACTTTTCCTCGCTGATAATGTCGTCGTCGGGGAAGCGTTCTTTTATCATCGATATGATTTTTTCCTGACAGGCGATGTCGACATCCGTGACAAGGTTTATCTCGCCTTTGTGATGGATCGCGAAGTCTTTCTTGAGCGACTCCCGTTGTATCTTCCCGGACTCAAGTGCGATTTCAACGGCTGACTGCAGAGGGTCGTTCATAAGATTATTCTAATCGATAATTTCTTTCATTTGCAAGGAAACAGTGAATTGACAACGGTACGGTTCTAGTCTATTATTTCCCCAATGGCGGAGCTAAGAAGAGACCCTCTGTCGGGCAACTGGGTAGTTGTAGGGTATGGCGGTTCGAAGTCAGGTGGAACCGGAGTTTGCCCCTTCTGCCCCGGTCATGAGTCGTTGACCCCTCCGACTATCCGTGAATATGCCGATGACTGCGGTGACTGGGTTGTCCGTTGTTTTCCGGCCTCCAACCCTATTTTTGTAATAGAGGTTGCGGAGGACAGGCGGGGCGAAGGTCTGTACGATAAGATGGGAAATGTAGGGGCTCACGAGATAATCGTGGAAAGCAGGTCCCACTCCAAGGCCATGTCGATGTACAGCAGGCCTGAACTGCAGCTGGTGCTGGATATGTACAGGGGCCGCATCCTCGACCTCAAGGGTGATAAACGTTTCAAATACGTGCAGGTATTCAAGAACCACGGCGAGCTTGCCGGGTCCTATCTCCTGCATCCTCACTCTCACGTGCTGGCCACGCCCATCTTACCGGCGCGCGTCTCCCGCGAGGTCATCATCACCCGCAACCATTTTGGCCAAAAAGCCAGATGTCTCCTCTGTGATATTATCAGTCAGGAGATACGCCAGGGCAAAAGACTGGTGAGTATGAACAGGAGTTTCGTGGCCATTTGTCCCTTCGCGTCGCGGTTTTCCTATGAAACGTGGATATTACCGAGGTTTCATGAAGCCAGTTACGAAAACCTGACGAGCCAGGGGGTCAAGGACGACCTTACCGATATGCTGCTTGACGTGATGAAGCGTGTAGAGCAGTTCGCCAATGCGTACACCATGGAGATACATACCTCGCCTAATACCACATTAGCCCAGACGCGTGGCGACGAGCTTCCTTTCCATGAATACTATCACTGGCATATCGAGATCCTGCCCAGAGACTTCCGGTCATCGAAGTATAAACGGGAAGATGAATTCTCCGTATCGTCAATAACACCCGAAGAGGCTGCCGAAGCGATGAAAACCCAGCGGATATAGTCGGCCGGGTGGTCGCAACGCGAAAAAGGCCTCATTAGCGATCGCAATTTGGTGCATACAACAGATTATCTCTCATTGAAGCACGAGTGAGAAAATTCTTGAAGAAATCGGGCTATGTATAAAATTTTCAAAAAATATTCCATAGTAACAGACGCTGAAAAAACTCAAAAAATGTCTTGACAACGGATGGGTTGCTCGGGTAAAAAGTACTACATGTAGTATGGATATTTAGCAAGCATACTACATGTAGTGTTTCGGAGGGGATTGCGGCGAAGTTTCATTCCGGGAAGTATCATCTGCTTTAACAACGAAATACGAAAGAGTAATCAATTCTGATAGGGGGTTGCATGGAAACAACGGATCTGAATCTTTTTGTCAGGACTTCAGAGGAAAGCATTTCCGGTTGGAACCGGTCGAAGATCGTTGATGCGCTCATCAGGGAAACCCTGATCGATCGCGATTCAGCCGAAGAGATAAGCAAAGAAGTAGAGCAGATGATCAGGAAATCCGGGATCGAAGTGATCACCGCACCTCTTATCAGGGAGCTCGTAAATGCAAGATTGATTGAAAAAGGGCTCGAGACCTCCCGCAAAATGCATACAAGGCTCGGTATGCCCCTTTATGATGTGGATAGCCTCATCCTGCACCCCAACAAGGAGAATGCAAACGTACCCCATGGCCCTGAGGCAACGAACCTGACCCTTGCTGAAGGCATTAAGAAGGAATATGCCCTCCTGTCCGTTTTCTCCCAGGAAGTCGCCGATGCCCACATGAACGGCGATATACACCTCCACGACCTTGGCTTTGTCGACAGACCGTATTGCAGCGGCCAATCACTGGAATATATTAAGAAATTCGGTCTTGACCTGCCTCATTCCCTCTCCATGGCCAAGCCTGCGAAGCATGCTGAGGTTCTTCTTGCCCACCTTGTCAAGTTTGCAGCGGCACTGCAAAGCCATTTCGCGGGTGCCATCGGCTGGGACGCCATAAACATTTTCTTCGCGCCTTACATAGAAGGGATGAGTGATGGCGACGTGAAGCAGCTCGCTCAGATGCTCATTTTCGAGTTTTCCCAGCAGGCGGTGGCCAGGGGAGGCCAGGCGATCTTCACCGATATCAACATCTATTGGGAGATACCGAAGCATTTTGTCACTGTTCCCGCTATCGGCCCCGGTGGTAAATTCACGGGTAAGACTTACGGAGAGTACGAAAAAGAGGCCCAGCGCTTTGCCTGGAAACTCTTTGAGGTTTTCAAGGAAGGCGACGGGGCAGGGCGGCCATTCTTCTTCCCGAAGCCGATCGTCCACATCACTGAAAAGTTCTTTCATACCGACGGACACATGGATTTTCTCAACCTCATTTCGGACGTGGCCGCCGATAAGGGCAATACCTATTATGTTTTTGACCGGGGCGAGACCGCCAAGATATCCGAATGCTGCAGGCTCAGCTTCAAACTTGAAGAGAGCGACCTTCTCGATGCCAGGGAACCCTGGAGAATGCGTTACTGTGCCCTTCAGAACGTCTCCCTCAACCTGCCGCGGCTGGCGTATATGGCAAAGAACGACGATACGAAGCTCTTCAACCTCATCACCGAAAGGTTCGTCCTTGCCGTCAGGGCCCATAAAGAAAAAAGGGTCTTCATGGAGAAGCTCCTCTCCCTGGGTGAAAACGGACCTCTGGCGCTTCTTACAATGAATCGGGACGGAATGCCCTATCTCAGGTTTAACCATGCCTCTCATCTTATCGGCATGGTCGGGCTCAACGAGATGGTACAGATACATACCGGCGAGGAAATGCATGATTCGAAACGGGCCCTCAAGTTCGGCATCAAGGCGATCGCCCATATGAACCTCCTGACCGAAAAGATGCGCCGCCAGGAAAACATGAAGATTGTCCTGGAGCAGACGCCGGCGGAAAGCACGAGCTACCGTTTCGCCCGGTTGGACCTTCGGTATTTCTCGCCGCACGCGGGAAGGATTATGAAGGGTGATATTGCCTCCGGAGAGGTGTACTACACCAATTCAACACACCTGAATGTGAAACACGCAATGAATCCCATCGAACGGGTCACTACAGAGGGGCTTTTCCATCCTCTCATCGAGGCAGGTTCGATATCGCATGTCTGGCTAGGTGAGGCACAGCCATCGAAAGAGGCCATTGCGGATTTCGTTATCAAGACCTTCAAGCATACAACAAACGACCAGATAGCGTTCTCGCCCGAGTTCACGACGTGCAACAAATGCCATAGAACAGGACGTGGCCTTACGGATACCTGCTCATACTGCGGTTCAACCGATGTGGACGGCATTACGAGGATCACCGGTTACTTTACAAAGGTTTCAAGTTGGAACAAGGGCAAATTAGGTGAACTCAAAGACCGCTATCGCAATGTGGAATTCTTCTCCGAAAAGCGCAAAGCTGCAAACGATTGAAAAGTAACATCAATTTTTCAAAATTTCTTAGGAGGGGCTGATGGGGATAGTGAAGATCTTTTACAAGGATGATTGTCCGATGTGCCCGATGGCAAAACAACTGAAAGACCACCTTCGGGAGAAGAACGTTGCCGTCGATGATTTCAACGTGGGCACAACGGAGGGTCTTGCCGAGGCGACGTTTTACCGCGTTATGGCATTGCCGACCATCCTTGTTGAAGATGAGGCAGAAAATTCTCTTGGCGAATGGAGAGGCAGCGTGCCTCATATCGACGAGGTATTGAGTGCCGTTCACAGCGCCTGATTGCCCCGCTGTAAAGGGGTTCATCGAAACGAGCTTTGTGGATTGGAAGGGGCATCTCGCGTCCGTTCTGTTCCTTGGTGGATGCAACTTCAGGTGTCCCTTTTGTCACAATCGTGATCTCGTTCTCAACCCGGGAGGGCTTGAGGATGTTCCCATTGAATACGTTGTGGCGACGATCAGAAAATACAGGGCCCAATGGATAGACAATATTGTAGTAACGGGCGGCGAGCCGACGATACACATGAATGTCTTCGGGCTCATCGGCCTTCTGAAGAGCGAAGGCATGTCAATCAAACTCGACACGAACGGATCAAACCCTTCGGTGGTGAAAGGTCTCTTCAATGACGGCCTTATAGACTGCATTGCCATGGATGTCAAGGGCCCGCTGGACCGCTATTCGAGATGGTGCGGCATTAACGTGAATGACCGCAAAGTGCGGGAGAGCATCGAATTCATCATGGAGTGCGGAATCGACTATCACTTCAGGATGACGGTGGTCCCCTTTCTTCACAGGGAAGAAGACGTCTACACCGTTGCTGCCGAGCTTCAGGGAGCGAAAGACCTCATCATCCAGACATTCAGACCCGACGTCACTCTGAATCCCGCCTTTTCCCGTATCAAGCCTTTTTCCGCGGACAAAATGACTCAGATCAGGGCCAATGCATCGGAGATACTCGCCGGCAGCGGGAAAGAAGAACTGGTTGGCCCGCACAAGCTCGGAATTGCAGGCCCGGAAACCGAACAAGACAATCTCTATCAACAATAAAATCAGGAAAACAAAAAAATAGGTCCTGCAGGGTTTTAATGACCTGTTGGACCTATCACGAGCAAGGATGAGAGGCGATAATCAATCGCCTTCACTCGAAATCCTGTTATTCCAGAAAACTTTCCAGTCTCTTGCGCCTCGAAGGGTGTTTCAGTTTGCGCAGGGCTTTTGCCTCGATCTGGCGGATGCGCTCACGGGTCAGCCCGAAGACCTCGCCGACCTCTTCAAGAGTGTAATCAGTCTTTTCGCCGATACCGAGCCTCATTCGTATGACCTTCTCTTCGCGCGGTGTCAGAGTGGAGAGGACTTTGTCGATCTCCTCCTTGAGAGATATACTGACGAGTTCATTGAAAGGTGAGGGTGACTTAGGATCTGCAATGAAGTCCCCGAGTTTAGATTCATCGTCGCCTATGGGCGTTTCAATCGAGATGGGCTCGTTGGAGACCTTCATGATCTTTCTTACTTTTTCAAGCGGAAGACCGGCCTTTAGAGATATCTCGTCGAGGTTCGGTTCCCGTCCAAGCTCCTGAAAGAGGGAGATGGTGACCTTGGTTATCTTGTTCATTGTCTCGAGGACATGAACAGGGACCCGTATCGTACGCGCATAGTCGGCTATGGCCCTGGTAATGGCCTGACGAATCCACCATGTAGAATACGTTGAGAACTTGTATCCCTTCTGGTAGTCGTACTTTTCAGCCGCCTTCATGAGTCCCATGTTGCCTTCCTGGATAAGGTCCAGAAAGGAAAGCCCCCGGTTGAGGTACTTTTTTGCGATATTGATGACCAGCCTGAGGTTGGCCTGTATGAGGCGGTTTTTCACGGTTTTGAGACCATTTTCGATCTCTCCGATCTGCATCAGCCGTTTTTTTACCTTCCGCGCCTCTTTGTCGTCCATGAATTTGAGCTGTCTCTGGACTTTGCGGATAATCTCCTCGAGGACCTTTTTGTTAAGATTAAGGTTTATGAGATTTTCCTCGACCTTCTTTTCAAGGGCGTTGAGCTTCTTCTCATTGAGTTTCTTGGTCGCCTCGTTGACCTTAACGGAGTTTTTCCGCAGCTCTTCCTTCTTCACGTGCTGGTTCTTGATGCTGTTGATGAGGGAGACTGTCTTCTTCCTGTACTTGTCCTCATCTTTCTTTGTATAGTTCAGTTCGTCGATGTTCTTGACCACATCGACGATGTTGATGGCCTCTTTTTTCAAAAGCGAAGCTATATCCATGAGTTCCTGGATAGCGTGAGGTAGGTCGAAGAGGAGGTTTCTGATCATCCGCTCTCCATCCTCGATCCTCTTGGCGATCATGTACTCTTCTTCCGAATTGAGAAGGGATACCCGGCCGATGTCTTTGAGATAGGCCCAGATAATATTATCGGTCCGCTCCGAAGGAAACCGCTCCATTTCGCCCCATTCCTGAGACTCTTCTTCGGGGGTGGCTTCTACCTTTTCTTTGATCGTATCGACGATATCGATGTTGGATTCGGTAAGGAAGTCAAAAATATCTTCAATATCCTCGGGGGAAAAGATGTTCTGGGGCAAATAGTCGTTAATTTCGTCTGGAGTCAGGTATCCTTTTTCAGTTCCGATGTCTACGAGATGTTGGATCTCACTATGATTTTTTATCGTCATCTATTCTCCGGACAGTAAAAAATGCCCTAACTGGTTGGTTCTAGGGCATTTTCTTGGTTCTTCTCCGTATCTATAGAATAAATATAGCAATCGGGGGGTATTTTTGTCAAGGCTGATTTTCCGTCTTTGTGAATTCTGCCACGAAGAGAATTATCGGAGAGAATTGGATTGACTAAAGGGCAAAGTGATTATATAAGAGATTTACTACATGAAGGAGGGGGTCCTCAATGTTCAAGAAGATACTTTGTCCGGTGGATTTTTCCAAATTCACAGAGGAAGTCATTACCTATGCCGCTGACATCGCGAAGCGGTATGGCGCCGAACTCCATGTGCTCCACGTGATACCCAACCTGACCTATTTCACGCCTTATGAATCCTTCCTTACCCCGGAAAACCTCGTGGCGGTGGAGAAAAACATCCAGGACGAGGTTGAAAGGGACTTTGGGAAGATGTTGAAGCACGTCGATATTGAGATCAAGAGGGTCGTCAAGACTGGTGTCGCCTTTGTAGAGATTATCGATTATGCTAAATCTGAAGGGATGGACCTCATCGTTATGGGTACTCACGGCCGCAGCGGCATCGAACACATCCTCATTGGCAACGTGGCTGAAAAGGTGGTAAGAAAATCACCCTGCCCGGTAATGACCATCCGTCCGAAGGGAAAAGAATTCAAGATGCCTTAAAAGATAGGTAAATAGGTTATAGGTAATGGGTTATAGGCATTGCATTATGGTGTCGGTCCCCATCACCTATAACCTATTACCCATTACCTATCTTCTTCACCAATTCCCTTACATTTCTTACGGTTACTATCTCTATACCGTCGGAATGCCGAACATCACCCGGGCAGAAGATGCGCTTGATACCTATTCGCTGACATTCCTTGATTCTAAGGTCCATGTTCACTGTTTTTCTGATCTCACCGGTAAGGCCCACTTCGCCGAAGAACGCAGAGTCTTGGCCGAGAGTCACCTCCTTGTAGCTGGACAGTATGGATGCAGCCACGGAGAGGTCGATGGCAGGTTCGTTTACCTTCATCCCCCCCGTTACATTGACGTAGATGTCCCTATCAAAGAAGGGTTTCCCTACAGTCTTCTCAATGACGGAGATGAGGATGAAAAGACGATTCACGTCGTAGCCGAGGGAAAGCCGCCTCGGGATGGAAAAGTTCGTCTTCTGGGTGATGGCCTGGACCTCGAGGACGATGGGCCGTGATCCGGTGATATAGGGGAAGAGGCTGCTTCCTTCGCCGATGTCGCCTCTCTGCGAGATGAAGAACTGCGATGGGTTCTCGACACTTATAAGACCCTCGCCTGTCATTTGGAATATTCCTACTTCCTCGATGGCGCCGTAGCGGTTCTTGATCGTCCTCAGGATCCGGTAGGGGAGCATTTTGTCGCCTTCGAAGTACAGGACGGTATCGACCATGTGTTCCAAGACCTTTGGTCCTGCTATGACACCTTCCTTTGTGACATGGCCTATGAAGATGAGGCTCGTGTCGAGGGCCTTCGCTTCCATCGTGAGGCGCGTGGAAACGTCCTTGACCTGGCCCATGCTGCCGGGCAACATGGGCAGCTTGGGGTTATAGACGGATTGGACCGAATCGACGATGACCAGGGCATAGTGTTTCTCCGTGATTGCCGATATGACATCATCGAGGTGATTCGAGGTAAGAAAAGCGAAGGCGGCCTTGATTCCCAACCTTTTCTTTCGGGAAGCCAGTTGTCTGAGAGATTCCTCGCCCGAGACGTAGAGTACATTGAGCCCGAGTTCCGTCAGCCTGGATGCGATCTCAAAGCATAGCGTCGTCTTTCCTATACCGGGGTCGCCGCCCAGCAGAATGGCCGACCCTATCGTCATACCCCCGCCGAGGACACGGTCCATTTCTCCTATGCCCGACGCTACCCGCTCTTCATCGGCAAGCTCCTCATCGGACAGGATGACCGGGCGCCGCGGCTCTTTGCCATCAGCCCTTGAGACGGGCGCGACCTCCTTGAACGTATCCCATCCCTGGCACATGGGGCATTTTCCGAGCCATTTCAATGTTTCGTATCCGCAGGCAGCGCAGACAAAGAGGGTTTTTTTTGCCATTTTACACCAGGACCGCCCCGGTATGGAGCCTGATCAACCGGAGCTGATATTCGATGAGTTTTACCAGCCATCCCCTTGTTTTCGGCAGCTCCCCGGGCGATACCTCGAAGGTTATCATACCGTCGTAGCCAAGTCTCCGGACTGTGTTGAGAAACCTGGCGATGGGGAGTTCTCCCCGGCCGAGAAAAAGATGGCTTTCCTGGTCGGAGGAATCGCTGAGATGGATATTGCGCAGTCGACCGGTCTTGAAGACCTTTATGAAGGGGGCGATGATGTCTGTCCCGAAGCTGGCAAGATGAGTTGTATCGAAGGTGAAATAGAGGTTGTGCTCCTCGCCGAAGACAATCAGGTCATTGATATCGTTAAGTATGTATGAAGCAAGCATGAGGCGCTTGCCTGAGCGCGGCATGTTTTCGATGGTAAGCGCTATATCGCCGCAATCGAGTTCTTTCTGGAAGTCACGGATACTGTTAAGCCACCGGGTAAAGCTTATTTCCATAGTCAGCCAGGCGGGAGGATGAAAATTGACCACGCTTGCTTCCAGAACCGTCGCAATGTCGATGGTCCTCTTCAGCTCGTTTACCTTTGTTCCCCATTTCTTCATTTTCAGGAAAGGGGCGTGTATGGTATGAATGGGAAGTATCTCCCTGCACGCTTGTACCCTGTCCAGGTAGCCGTCATTCATAAAGCGCTGGTCTATGACAACCTCGCACCCGTCAAACCCCCCTTCGCGGGCGAGCAAAAATATCTCCTCAATGGGAAGATGGTACAGACAACCGGTAGAAAAGATATATTTCATACGATAATGATGTTTTCATCAATATCAGTGATTATCCGGCATTTTCCGTTCGTGTAGTGGACAGTGTTTTCGTATCCGCAGCAACCCTTCTTCGGGAAGACCATTTTTGGTTCGATGGCAAAGACGGCACCTTCTTCAATGGAATAGGTGTGGGTGGCGGCTATGTAAGGAAACTCCGCGAGCTCGATACCAATTCCGTGACCCAGGAACCTCACCTTGTGGGGTTTGTACCCGAGGTAATAGTCCCCGTATCCGAGCTTATCGGCAAGGTCTCTGGAGTATTCAAAGAGTTCCCTGCTTGTATACCCCTGTGTCACCTTGCCAAGGACGCGGTCGTGGATCTCCTTGCAGACCTCGTATGCCCTGACGAAGATATCGGGCATGGAGCCGATGGCGAACATTCTGGTCTGGTCTACCTGGTAACCATGGTAGCAGATGCCGAAATCGACAAGAATGGGTTCGTTCTTTTTGATCTTTTTGAAGCTTGCTCCGACGGGGAAAGCGGGAGACAGTCCGAGCCCGCCCATGGGTGAGTCTGACTGGCTCACGATGGACCCGGTACGTCCGCTGAGGATGTGCCACGTGTAGGCCTCATAATTGAGGGAGCGGACCCGTAGCAGACCCTCATGGCCCAGAGATTTGGCGTAGGCCTCCATCCGGCCCCCCACCTCTATCTCTGTGGCGCCTTCGTGAAGGAATTCCGGCACCCTCGCGTAGACCTTCCTGGCGATCTCGGCAGCCTTCTCCATAAGGCCTATCTCAAATGGAGACTTGTACTTGCGGATCTCCTTCGTCAGGGGAGAACAGTCAATGAACTCGACATCACCGATGATGTTCCTGAATTTTATGACGTCGTTGTATGGTATCACGTCAAGCTGCATTCCCAGGCGCTTCATCGGTTTCACGTGCTGGGGGATGTCTTTGATCGAACGGTAAGGCACTATGTTCTCAAGACCGGATTCCCTGCGTGCCCTCGATATCTCTCGCTTGACGAAAAGAATGGGGTCCGAGTCTACAGGAACATAGAGGAGCGAATCCTGCATCGTGCCGGACAGGTAATAATAATCGATCTTGTAATGGAAAAAGGCCCCATCGAGAGAGGCCTTTTCCATTAATGTCTTCAGTTTACCGATTCGTGCATCCAGTTCTTCTTTTGGTGCGTATCTCATACTGCCCGTTACTCGTCCTTCCAGACGGCTTTTCTCTTCTCCATGAAAGCGCTGATACCTTCGGCGGCGTCCTTCGTTTTCATGCAGCCGTCAAGATAGATGATTTCGGACATTCTCAGCGCTTCGAGGAAATTGACGTTCAGCCCCGCCTTGATGGCGCGTTTGGTCCACATCGCAACAGGTCTGCTCTGTTTCAGGAAGTCGGCCATGAACTTTTCAGCCTCTGCCTTGAAGTTCTCCACGGGCAGAACGACGTTTACCAGGCCCATTGCCTGTGCTTCCTTCGCTCCTATGATCTTGCCCGTCAGGAGAAGTTCATAGGTGTTCTTGAGGCCGATGATCTTCGGGAACCATGCCGCGGCGATGGGAGGGAATACCCCGACAGCGATCTCGGGCTGGCCGATTTTCGCTTTTTCGGATGCGATGACGATGTCGCAAAAGCTCATGAGTTCGCATCCGCCGCCCAGGGACCTTCCGTTCACCAGTGCTACCGTGGTGCAGTCCAGTTCTTCCATGAGCCGGAACATCCCGTGGAAGA
The DNA here is from genome assembly GCA_002412715.1 of Deltaproteobacteria bacterium UBA5205. Classification (GTDB taxonomy): domain Bacteria; phylum Desulfobacterota; class Syntrophorhabdia; order Syntrophorhabdales; family Syntrophorhabdaceae; genus Delta-02. The sequence goes on along the minus strand of DHVP01000006.1, from coordinate 109,630 downwards.
CCTCGATCATGTCGTTGACCTTGTCAGCCGTATGATCTGCCACGTCCACACCGTCACAAAACGCCTTTTCGCCGGCGTGATCGAAGACGAGAAGCTGGATCGTCGGATCTTTTTTGACATCCATGATAGCTTCGTTAATCTCCCTCATCATGAGGATGGTCAACCAGTTTGACACCGGTTCGTTGAGCGTAATCGTTGCGACCTTGTTCTTTTTTTCAAATGCTATATGTGTAAAGGCCATGATGCATCTCCTTCTTTCAAAAAAAATAGGGGGGAAAAATCCCCCCTAAGATATTTTGGTTTTCTACTTCGCCTGCGGTTTCCCGAGGATTTCTCCGAAGTATGCCTCGTTGTTCAGTACGCCTTCGGCGATGAGCTGGCGGTTCTTGATGAAGTCGATGGTGTCCACGCCGGTGATCTTCTTGGTATTGAAGGCGCCGAAGCCTGCGAAGGCCTCGCCCATCATATTCGTTCCCAGCCAGTACCTGTGGTCGTTCTTCATGACATCCCAGTAGGATTTTTTCTTCTGGCGGATACCGTCGATGGATTTCATCAGGCAGCCGGGGAAGAGGTTGGCGAATGTCCAGACAACTTTGTCGACTTCCGCGTCGATGAGTGAGAAGTCGTAGTCGTTGTTTTTCAGCTTCTCGTTGACCCACGCGCGGGCGTCTTTTGCTTCCTGGCCCGATTTAGGCTCGCCGTAAACGATCTCGCCGTTTTTCACGTAGGCATCGGTGATGACCTGCGGGTTCCGTACCCAGGCACCCTTGTCGTCTTTCAGGACGGGGAGGGCTCTGGAGATGAGGTTCTTGGCCTTCATCTTGTATGCTGACCACATTTCGCAGCTTACGCAGTTCCACATTGCATCCTCGGCGGTAAGGAACCAGGGGAGGAAGTCTGAAGAACCGCCCACAGGGGCTGAACCGTGACGGGGACCTGCCTGGCCGTAAATGGCGAGGTCGGAGGAGATTGCGAGGTCACAGGCAAGGCCGATTTCCTGGCCGCCGGCCACTCTCATACCGTTTACGCGGCAGATGACCGGTTTCTTGCACATGAGGATGGAGTCAACCATGTTATTGAAAAGTTCCATGTATGAGCCGTATTCTTCGGGTCTCATGCTGTAATACTCGGAGTATTCTTTCGTGTTGCCGCCGGTGCAGAAGGCGTTGGGTCCCGTGCCGGTGAATATCGTTGCGACGACGGAACGGTCGGTAGAGGAATTCTCGAAGCCGGCGATGACGCCCTTCACCATCTCTGTGGTGTAGGAATTGTACTGAGTCGGGTTGTTAAGCCTTATCCACGCGGTGAACAGACCGGGGACAACGTTTCCCTTCGGGTCCTTCAGAGGTCTTTTTTCGTAAACTGTGCAGGGAGCTTCCGTGCCCCACCACTGTGTACCGTGCCTGTCATGGTTTTTTAATCCGCCTTCTCTTGGCATCCATTCTAATCCCATACTTTCCTCCTAAAAGTTTTTGTGTAGAACCTTAAAAATCAGGTTTCAAGACAACACGTTTTGCAGGCGAGCCTGCCTTGTGAATCTCGTCAAAAGTTGCCGCGATCGTGCTCATGGGCCTTACTTCAACAAAGGGATCGATCTGGATCTTTTTGCTGAGGACCATGTCGAGGACGATCGGGTAGTATTCGGGCAGACAGCCCCAGGTGCCGATAATTTCGGCGTCGAAGGCCATCAGTTTGGAGAACATGTACTCGCTCTTCGCCATGCCGAAGCCGACGAGAATAAGTTTGCCCACGAAGGAGAGGAGGTCGAGCGCAAGCTCCTGACCTGCCTTGGAGCCGGTGACCTCGAAGATCTTCCAGCCTGTATTGGCAAGGCCATTGGATTTGCAGATGGTTCTCCATTCGCCGACGACGTCTTTGTTCGTTTTGTCGAGGGTGCTGATAACATAGTCGCAACCATAGTCAAGGGCCCTTTTGAGTTTCTCGGGGTTCCGGGCGATACCGATGACGGTCTTCGCTCCGAGTGCCTTCACGGTCTGGGCCATGTACACGCCCACGCCGCCGGTTGCGCCGATGATGATGACGTTGTCGCCAGGCTGAAGGTCTGCTCTTTTAGATGCCTGGTACGGGGTCGTAACCGCGTCTGCTACGACGGCAAGCTGTTCCAGAGCATAACCTTTCTTGTCCTGAACAAGGCACAGGTCGATGGTCGGAACGACGATATGGCTTGCGAAACCGCCGTACACGCCGATGGAGTGNNAACCCGCCGTACACGCCGATGGAGTTGCCGGGCATCTTCTGTGCCAGGCACCTGTTGCCCCTGCCGGCCTTGCAGAGTATACACTGTCTGCAGGGCATAACGGCGGGGATGATGACCTCTTTGCCAATCCAGGCCGGGTCGCCGGCGATAACGGTACCGGCTATCTCATGGCCCAGTGCCAGAGGCGGCTTGCTGACGGTAGGAACGCCGTCAAAGAAATATCCGAGGTCAGTGTGGCATACGCCGCACCCGGCGATCTCAACCAGGACTTCGCCTGCTTTCAGTTCCGGAACAGGGATTTCTGCCATTTCCAGTTTACCCGGTGTCGTCTCTTTGGTCTCTCTGTTGAATACGGTCGGTTGCACCATCTGCCATTGTTTTATTGTTTTCGGTACGTCAGCCATTACAACACCTCCTTATATATTTGAGTGAACGTTGATCACCTCCCCCAATTCTTACGTCATTCCGTAACCGCCATCCACGCACAGCAGCTGGCCCGTGATGTAACGGGCGTCATCGGAAGCAAAAAATACGAAGGCCGGTGCTACATCTTCCGGATCCGCGTATCGTCCAAGAAGGATACGTTTTGTGTATATCTCTTTGAGTTTTTCGTCTGTTGATATGGTATGCGTCATTTCCGTAGTGACTATGCCGAGAGAAATAACATTGGCTGTGACATTAAACTTTGCGAGTTCCCTGGCCATTGATTTGGTCATGGAGATCACCCCGCCCTTGGCGGCGCTGTAGTTGATCTGACCGATTGTGCCGACAACACCGGCAACGGAGGTAACATTGACGATCCTGCCGTAGCTCTGCTGCATGAAGTATTTCGAGGCGGCCTTTGCCATGAGCCAGGGGCCTCTCATCTGGACGTTCACAACCTCATCCCACGTTTCCACGCTCATCTTGTGCATCATGGACGGCTTGGAAATGCCGGCATTGTTGATGACAATGTGGACTGACCCGAAGTTCTCGGCGCATGTTTCGACGATCTTCTGGGCGTCTGCCTCCTGACCGACATCGCCTTTCACTGCAACCGCTTTTTTCCCCATCCCCTTGATGATCTCGACGACTTCGTCGGCTGCCTTCTGATTTCCCGCATAATTGATAACCACATTTGCACCTTCCCTGGCAAAGGCCACGCTGATGGCGCGTCCAACACCTCTGCCGCCGCCCGTTACAATTGCGTTCTTACCCTCTAACTTCATAACGCCCCTCTCCTTTTCGTCGTTTTCTAGTTGCCTAAAGGTATTCCATTTGTGAAAAATTTTATAAACTTAATATTATCTTTCAGAACGGGCCTGTGTCAAGATAAAAAGTCTTGATATTAAGGGTGTTCTGTCGCATACGCGGGCGTTTCCAGCCCTTTCCGGCGCCACGCTGTCAACCGTATAATTTGAGTGGTTTTTTGTTTCCTGAAAAGGTTCGGATTACGGTGTTTTTGGCTTGAAAAAAGACACGATATGTTTAATCATTGGAAAACAGCTGAAAATCAGGAGGAAACATTATGTCGGTTGTACTGGAATCTTTGAAGGAAGACGTCTTTACGATCACGTTGAACAGGCCCGACAAAAAGAATGCCATGGATTACGATCTTCTTAAGGGGCTCTATGAGGCGATAAAGAACGCCGCCCGCGAAAAAGCGCCCTTTGTCGTCATACGGGGTTCGGGTGGGGCTTTTTGCTCGGGGGGCGACATAATCGCTTTCAAGGAGGCGAAGGACGCCGAGGCGCTCATCGACGCCGAGGCGGGTGTCCTTAATGAAAGTATAAAGGCGATCCGCAACATCCCCGCGATTGTCATAGCTGTCATGGAAGGGGTGGCTGTCGGTGCCGGTGTGGGTCTTGCCCTGGCCTGCGACCTTTCCATCGCCACGAAAAAGACGATCATGAACATGGGGTATCGCCGCATCGGCCTGACGCCGGACGGGGGTGGAAGCATTTTCCTGCCGCGCATCGTGGGCGCAAAGCTTTTCAACGAGATGTACCTCCTGTCCCGGAACATCACGATGGAGGAGGCAAAAGACCTGGGGCTTGTCAATATCGTATGCGATGATAGTGAGGTGGATACGAAACTCGGCGAACTTGTGGGGACGTTGAGGTCGCTTCCCATGGAGACGATCGGCAATCACAAGGACCTCGTGAACCGCTGTCTCTTTGCCGGCCTTGAGACGCATCTCGACCGCGAGCGCCGGTACGTGGCGGAATTTGCCTCGAAACCGCTTTTCAAACAAAGGCTGGATGAGTTCTTTCGGAGGAAATAGGGCGTGAAGGGGCTGTACCTCTTTGCGATAGCGGGTTACATCTCTATCCTGTGGCTCACCGGGATGTACGTGACGAGGAAGTCCCGGTCGGCCGATGCGTACCTCATCGCGTCGCGGGGGCTGTCTGTACCTTTCATCGCGGTCCTCATAGCCGGCACCTGGATCGGGGGCGTCTCCATCGTCGGCATGGCCCAGGGTTCTTTTATCCATGGCCTGTCTGCCCTGTGGTTCCAGGCCGGCATCTGGATCGCCATGTTCGTGACGGCGTTTCTTCTCCCCAGGGTCCTTGGCGGTAAAAAGACCTACTCGATTCTCGACGTCGTCGGCGGCCTCTACGACAGGAAGACAACGCGGCTGGCAGGCATCCTCCAGCTTGTCTTCTCCATCTGGATAGTGACCATGCAGATCGTGGGCGGAGGCGCCATCCTGTCAGTCCTCACAAAGGGGGCCATTTCCTACAACGGCGGCATGGTACTGACAACGGTCGTCTTTACCCTTTACAACGTCATGGGAGGTTTTGTCGCGACGGCATATACAAACCTTATCCATATCTGTGCCATCGTATTCGGCATCTTTCTGGGTGGTTTCTACGTCATCTTCTCGACGGGCGGTTTGCAGGCAATGGCAGGGGGAGGGCATTACTACACCGCCTTCGGGGACCTGGGGGTCTCCCAGGCGCTGAGCTGGGCCTTTATCAATTTTACGCTGGGCGTCCTTGCCCAGCCCGTGATCAATACGGCGTCCTCTGCGAAGACCCTTCAGGAGGGGAAGAAGGGGATCGTCATAGGAAACATCATAGCCATTCCCGTTGTCATTATGGCGGCGCTCTGCGGGATAATCGCGAAGTACCGTTTTCCCGGGATCAGTTCCCTGGGTGCCCTTCCGTCGCTCATCTCCATCGTGCCCCCGTTTGTCGCGGTTTTCTTTCTGATCAGCATGTGGGCCCCGCTTATGAGTTCGGGTTCACCCTTTCTGATGGGAGCCACGACGCTTGCGGTAAAAGGGTATATAGCCCCGTTTTTCAGGATGGAGAATGACCGGAAGATACTTCTTGTGTCGCGCTTCACGACCCTGGCCATCGGGGGGTTGTCCCTTGTTCTCGGGTTCTTCGTCAGGGAGATCTTGCGGGAGGTCACCTGGCTTGCCGTCTTCCTAAGTGCCATCGTCTATGTTGTCTTTGCCGGGTGGTTTGCACGGGGCATGAAAAGCTCCTATGCCTTTGCCGCCCTCCTTGGTACCGTTATCATCATGGGTCTTTCGTTTCTCCTGGGAATGCACAGGATAATCCACCCGCTGTGGCCCGTTACGGTCTATGTTGCCCTCGTGATGGGGGCCGGTTTCGTCGCAGCCAGGCGAAGCAGTGCCCGTGCGTAAAGACTTGTAGAACACTTCCGGTATATGGTAAAACCTACGGTATACCGGCAAAAACAAAGGGAAGCAAAAACCTACACGATGAGGAGGATGTATGAATCTGGTTGAACGGGCAAAAGGCATCATGTTTAAACCCACGCAAACGTGGGAGACAATCAAGGCGGAGCAGACAACGATCAAAGATCTCTTCACCTCCTATGCCGCCATTCTTGCGATTATTCCCGCCGCCGCCGGCTTCATAGGGATGTCTCTCATGGGTACTTCCATGCTCGGAATTCACTTTCGCATCCCCTTTCTGTACGGCATCATTCATGCCATTATCTCCTATGTTCTGACGCTTGTCGGGGTGTACGTCGTCGCATTCGTCATCGATGCCCTGGCGCCTTCCTTTAGTTCCCGCAAGGACATCCTTTCGGCCGTGAAGGTCGCCGTCTTCTCCTTTACGCCGGCCTGGATCGGCGGAATCTTCATGATCCTGCCCATGCTGTCCATACTTACATTTCTGGCCTCGCTTTACGGCTTATACCTCCTGTATACGGGCCTGCCCATCCTTATGGAAACGCCCAGGGAAAAGACCCTGGGATACTTCGTTGTCGTTATAATCGTCAGTATTGTCGTTTCCCTGATCATCAACGTTCTTGCCCGCCTTGTGCTTCCCTCGGGACCGATGATGATGCCGTAGGCAGCCCCCCGGTTACCACTTGCCGGGTTTTCATACTTGATAGAGTATCGCTGCTCATCGACTTGAGCAGTCACAGTGATGTGAAAATAACAATGGCGTTCTGAAATAACCGGAGCGCCATTTCCATTCTTATGGTTACCAGACGAAGGCGTCGTGGACCCAAAGCGGGTCCGGGACGCCTTTTGTATTTAATCCAGGAGGTGTAAGGTGAAAAGATTTCTTGTCGTACTTGTACTGTTCTTTCTGTTCGCGATGCCGGCGGGGGTCGTCTACGCACAGGGTGAAAGCGGGCAGGGGACCGGGCAGGCGGCCGCGGCACAGGCGGTCCCCGCGGTCGACACGGGTGATACGGCATGGCTTATCGTTGCGACAGCTCTTGTCATGCTCATGACGCCCGGCCTCGCATTCTTTTACGGCGGGATGGTGGGAAAGAAGAACGTCCTGGGTATCCTTATGCAGTGTTTTACGATCCTCTGCCTTGTCAGCGTTCAATGGGTTCTGTTCGGCTACAGCCTGTCCTTTGGGCCGGGCAAGGGTTTCTGGGGAGGTTTCGAGTGGCTGGGTCTTAAAGGGGTAGGCCTTGCCCCTTACGCCGATTATGCGGCCACGATCCCTCACCAGCTTTTCATGGCGTTCCAGATGATGTTTGCGATTATTACCCCCGCGCTCATCATCGGGGCATTCGCCGAGAGGATGAAGTTCTCCGCGTTCGTACTTTTTACGATCCTGTGGGCGACCTTCGTGTACGACCCTGTGTGTCACTGGGTCTGGGGAATAGGGGGATGGCTCAGGGAACTTGGCGCCCTTGATTTTGCCGGGGGAACGGTCGTGCATATCAATGCCGGGATCGCCGCGTTCATGACGGCCATCTTTATCGGAAAGCGCAAAGGCACCAACAGCCACTCTATCCTTCCTCACAACCTGCCCTTCACGATCCTCGGTACGGCGCTCCTGTGGTTCGGATGGTTCGGGTTCAACGCGGGCAGTTCCCTGGGGGCGAACGGTATCGCAGTCAATGCGTTTGTCGTGACCAATACTGCCGCCGCCACGGCAGGCATGACCTGGGCGCTTCTCGACTGGATATTCAACAAGAAGCCGACCATGCTCGGCATGGCTACCGGGGCTGTTGCCGGCCTTGTGGCCATAACCCCGGCGGCGGGATTCGTCAGCGCTGTATCTTCGATCCTGATCGGCATATTCGTCAGCATCTTCTGTTATTTCGCCGTCGCCTATATCAAACCGAAATTCGGTTATGATGATGCCCTGGACGTCTTCGGCGTCCACTGTGTGGGAGGTATCTGGGGGGCACTCGCAACAGGGCTTTTTGCCTCGAAAGCGGTGAACCCCGCAGGCGCCGACGGACTCTTCTTCGGAAACCCGAAACAGTTTCTCATTCAGCTGATTGCCACCGCGGTGACCGTTGCCTATAGTTTTGTGGCCAGTTTCATCATCTACAAAGTCATCGACATCGTCATAAAGGTGCGCGTAAAGGAGAAGGACGAGATCGTGGGTCTCGACCTGACCCAGCACCACGAAAAAGCATACACGATCCTTGAGTAAGGAGGGATAATTATGAAACTCATCATAGCCATCATACAACCGGACAGGCTCGAGTCCGTAAAACAGGAGCTTTATAAAGAGGATGTGAACCTCATTACCGTCAATGAAGTCCTTGGTCACGGGCGGCAGATGGGTGTCGCCGAGGTCTACCGCGGCATCAAGGAGATGGGCAATCTCCTGAGGAAGATACGTCTCGAGATAGCCGTCAACGAAGACTACGTGGAAAAGACGATCCGGGCAATCATCAAAGGCGCCCAGACCGGCGAGACAGGCGACGGTAAGATCTTTGTCCTCGACCTTGTGGAATGCGTCCGCATAAGGACGGAAGAGAGAGGAGGAGTGGCGATAGGATAGAGAGACAGGTAAAAAGAGACGGGCAATGGGTGATGGGCCATAGGTCATGGGAAAAATTAATTTTTCTTCCCTATTACCCATAACCTATTACCCCTAACCCCTTTTCATTGGTTACCAGTTTCGTGCCTTTCTGACTTTTTAAGGACAGGCACATTGATGTGTTGCGCACAAAGGCGTTCCCATTACCGGGAATGCCTTTTTTTATGGTCCGGCAGAGGTTTTGCGGAATAAAACAGTCGATATCCTTTACGTTTTCGGGGTGTTCGTACGGGTAAGGTCCACGGAGGGCTCTATGAAGAAGATCGCGGTTTTGATCATGGTGGTGATTTTTGTCGGTTGTGCTTTTCTTGTCTTCGGCCAGGACGGCCGTGAGGCGGTGGGTCAGCCGCACCCCGCCGGGCAGACGCGAAGCCTGCACGGGATCGATACCGGTGACACCTCGTGGGTGCTTATATCAACGGCCCTCGTCATGTTCATGACCCCGGGGCTGGCGTTCTTTTACGGCGGCATGGTGGGAAGGAAGAACGTTCTGGGCATTCTCATGCAGTGTATCGTGGTACTGTGCGTCATAAGTATCCAGTGGGTTCTCTATGGCTACAGCCTTTCCTTCGGCCCGGCCAGGGGGTTCTGGGGAGGTCTTCAATGGATCGGTTTAAAGGGGGTGGGATTTACACCCTACGCCGATTACGCGGCGACCATCCCTCACCAGCTTTTCATGGCGTTCCAGATGATGTTCGCTATCATTACTCCCGCGCTCATCATCGGGGCCTTCGCCGAGCGGATGAAGTTCTCCGCCTTCGTTGTCTTTACGATCCTGTGGGCGACCTTTGTCTACGATCCTGTCTGCCATTGGGTGTGGGGTGCCGGAGGGTGGCTTAAGGAACTGGGGGCCATAGACTTTGCGGGCGGGATCGTTGTCCATATCAATGCCGGTATAGCCGCCCTCATGACGGCGATCTTCATAGGCAAGAGGAATGGAGGGAGCAAGGCAATCCTTCCTCACAATCTGCCCTTCACCATCCTTGGCACCGGTCTTCTGTGGTTCGGATGGTTCGGCTTCAATGCCGGCAGTTCCCTGGGCGCGAACGCAGTGGCCGTCAATGCCTTTGTGGTGACCAATACCGCGGGCGCCGCCGCAGGGTTGAGCTGGGCCCTTCTCGACTGGATATTCAACAGGAAACCGACGGTGCTCGGAACGGTCACCGGCGCGGTGGGCGGGCTTGCGGCCATCACGCCGGCAGCCGGATATGTGAGCGCCTTTTCGGCGATCATCATAGGTGTTCTTGTCAGTGTATTCTGCTATGTCGCCGTGTCGGTCATAAAGCCCCGATTCGGTTACGACGATGCCCTCGACGTCTTCGGCGTCCATTGCGTGGGAGGTATCTGGGGCACACTCGCGGCCGGGCTGTTCGCCTCGAAGGCGATCAATCCCGCAGGCCCTGACGGTCTCTTTTTCGGAAATCCGAAACAGTTTCTCATTCAGGCTATCGCCGCCGCGGTGACCATCGCTTACAGTTTCGCCGCCAGCTTCATCATTTACAAGGTCATCGACATCGTCATGAAGGTGCGTGTAAAGGAGAAGGACGAGATCGTAGGCCTTGACCTCACCCAGCATCATGAGAACGCCTATACGATCCTGGAATAGGAGAAGAAACTTCCGGGTGTCAAGGCCCAGCTCCAGGAAAGGCGAGAGACACACTGAATCACCGGACGGTAAAGGGTTTTTCCCCTGAAACCGTTCTCCCTGTTAACCTCTAAAATTTTATTGTAAATAACCAAGTGTTGCATTATACTATAAGCGTACATTGACGTGCAGATCCCTCAACGACCTCCGAGGGGTTTTCAAAAAGCGAACAAAGCCGTTCAAAAACCAGTCAACGTCTTGGACTAAAAAGCCTGAAAAGGTATTTGTGAGGTGCAGTATGGCCCATTCAGACAGTTTAAGACACTTTCCCATAGTCAAGGTTGTTCCTCTTAGCTCTCTCGACCGTGAAATGGAGGGCGTAGCCGATACGGCACTCGGCGGTATCGTTTGCAGTGCCATGGAATCACTTAAGGACATTCGATCGTTGTGGGAAATTGATCCCAGTGACGGCGACCTGAAGGACGGCTTTCAAAAGCTGTACTATCAGCTCGAATATCTCAGAAAGTACTTTAGCGGCGACTGATACGGGATTGAGATGGACTACTACCCAACCCCCTCACAACTTCCCCCCGGAAGCACGTAGAGGGACAACAGGGGAAGCAATATGGAAAAGACACTGCTTGTCATAAAACAGGTTGAAGAGGAAGGCCCCGGATACATTGCGGATCTCTTCCTGGATGACGGATGGAACGTAGAAGTCCTGGAACTCTCCGGAGCCGGGACAAACCTTCCCCACGACCTTGACGATGTCGGTGGGATTGTCATCCTGGGAGGTCCCATGAACGTCTACCAGGAAGACGCGTACCCTTTTTTGAAGAACGAAGAGTCTTTCGTAAGGCGCGCCCTTATCGATGAAGTGCCTCTCCTCGGGATATGTCTTGGTGCCCAGCTTGTTGCGAAAACCTGCGGTGCCCGCATAACGAGGTCCCCGAAAAAAGAGATCGGATGGTCCACCGTGATGAAAACCCGCGAAGGTATGGACGATAATCTTTTCAGGGGTAATCCCCAGCATATGACCGTTTTCCAATGGCACGAGGACACCTTCGACGTACCCGACGATGGTGTCCTTCTTGCAAAGGGCCGGGTCTGTCCCAACCAGGCGTTCAAGGTTGGGCACTGTGCCTACGGCCTTCAGTTCCACATCGAGGTAACCCCGGAGATGGTCGAGGCCTGGATGCAAAATGAAAGAGGGATCGACGTGGCCAGGATCATCCGCGACGGCAAGAAGATCCTGGGAAGCTTTGCCGATCAGGGGAAAAGAGTAATCACGAACTTTAAGAGAATCGTTGAATCTTCCCTGCAATCCCGGAAAGTCGTAGCCAGGTTCATGGATGAAGGCTCATGGCCGGAACAGCGACAGGAAGACTGGTGGAGGCCGTGCGAGAGATGATCGGGGAGAAGGTGCGTATGATCCGGAACGCGTCCAAATTTACGCTTGTAAAATCAAGTCGAGTAGATTATGCTGTACGGGCACATCGACGTGCTATTCCCTCAACGACCTCCGAGGGGTTCTGTAAAACATCGAACAATGTCGTTCACTTAGTCAGAGACAGGGTAATCTTCTATTCTCCTGCAGACGGCCTGCCGACCTTGAGCAAGGATGGCTGTCAACCGGCGGAACATGAGGTGAATAGTAGTATACCGGTACATAGAGAACTGAAGGAGTCCGCATGCTACGGCAAAGTTACCGAAGCGGCTCCATTAACGACAGGTAAAGGTGGCCGCCTTTGAATAACCACATTCCTAGAATATATCTCTTTCATTGTGCGACGAGCTACGATCAGAAAGAACTGATGCGCGGCTGTTCCCGGCAGGATGATGAAATTAAAATGGTCTCTCTGCCCTGTTCCGGAAAACTGGACATTCTGTACCTGACCAAGGCATTCGAGACCGGCGCGGACGGCGCCGTCATCATGATATGCAAAGAAGGCGAATGCCGTTACATGGAAGGTAATATGCGGGCCAGAAAACGGGCGCATGCCGTCGACGAATTGCTGCAGGAAGCTGGGCTCGGAAAGGGCCGGACCAGGGTGATTCAGATGGATGATGAGGGCATTGCGGGAGTTATCCATAAATTAGAAGATTTCCGACTTCAGATTAAGACAATGGTTCAGAACACCGCGGTCAATGGGGTCGACAGTTCTTCGTCAGTCTAACGCCAAGGAGTACAGGGTATGAAACCTGATAGCAAGTTAGCAGCCAAGATCAGCGGCAATGACTTCATCTTTACCGCCGAATATTTGCCGGTCGCCGGCACCGGGTTGACGATTGATCCGAAGATTTTCGGCAGCGCCGCCCTGACGGCGGTCAATACGGCCGATAACCACTATGGTGTATCGATGTCCAGCCTGGCCGCATCTGCCGCCTTACGTCAGGCCGGCATCGAGCCGGTATTTCAAATAGTGACGAGAGACCGCAATCGCATCGCTCTTCAATCCGACCTGCTGGGAGCCGCCTATCTTGGCATCAGGAATGTGCTGTGCCTGTCGGGCTTTCACCAGACTCTTATAGGCTGCGGTGAATCAGCCAACGTCTTCGACATTGATTCTATTCAACTGATCGATATCGTCAGGAAGATGAACGGCGGTCACCTGTCGGACGGCACGAAGATCCAGGGAGACTTCGCCATGCTGATAGGCGCCGCCGCAAACCCGGACCTGAAACCACTTGAACTGAATATCATAAGGCTGGGTAAGAAAATAGCCGCGGGTGCTGATTTTATTCAAACGCAGGCCGTATTTGATGTCGATAATTTCAAGGCCTGGCTGAAAGCCGTCGGCGATGCGGGGCTTGCCGGCAAGACTGCAATCCTCGCCGGTGTCCTGCCTTTGAGGAGCGCCGCCCAGGCCGTGGAATTGATTTCTACTCACACCGATTTCATTATCCCTGAAACAATTATCAACCGGCTGACGGCTGCCGGCAACGCCGGGGCCCAGGAAAAAGAGGGCGTCAGCATCGCCGCTGAGACTATAAATGAACTCAAAGGACTTCCGGGACTTAAAGGTGTCCACATCCTTTCCGGCGGCAACGAGTCGAGGGTAGGCGAGCTGCTGGCGGCTGTAACGTAATGATCGAGGCTGGATGAAATGCCGAAGAAATATCATATAGAGACGAAAAAGATCCCACCGAGATTACCGAAAGTAGGTAAGTTCGGTATTGTCGACTGGCGCGAGGATTGTGCCCGGTGCCATAATTGTGTGAAAAAGGCGTGCGTCTACGATCGCTACCGGCAGGAAATGCAATACATCAAAGACCTGGATGAATTCAATGCCATGTTCTTTGAATGTATGGGTTGCTTTTCCTGCGTTCAGAAGTGTACGAAAGGCATCCTGGCCTTAACCGTGAACCCCGAATACGAACATATGGGCAACGGGTATTATACGTCTGACATTATTCTGACGACCTGGAACCAGGCGGAAACCGCCGGCATTCCGGTTTCTGGCGCCGGCTACCGGGGCAAATTCACGGGCGCCGGTTTCGATTCCATGTGGACCGATATGTCGGAGATCGTCCGGCCTACCCGCGATGGAATTCACGGGCGGGAATATATCAGCACCTCCGTCGATATCGGAAGAAAGCCAAAGCTGCTTTCATTTGAAAACAACCGGCTGACTACCCCGTTACCACCGCTCGTAGACCTGCCGGTCCCGATATTGATCGATATGTTCCCGAAAGAATATCAGTTCCCCAATCTCATGCCGATGCTGCTGGCTGTCGCCGCCAAAACCGGCACGATGGTGATCGTTGATTGGGAACAGCAAGGTCTTCTGGGGACGTATAACGAAAAGCATTTATCGAACGTAGTCTTCTATGTCGGCAAAGACGCTTCTCTGCCCACGCCGGAAATCCTCAGGAAGTCGCGCCTTATTGAAATAGCCGACAATGAAGGAGTCGAACAACGGATAGGAGAGATCAAGGCTGTCAACCCGGACCTGGTCGTCGCAGTGAGAGTTGAACTCGACTCCCGCGGCGAAGGAAGGTCCGTAGAGCTTGCCCATAATCCCGTTGTCGAAGTGATACACATCGTGTCCGATATCAACGGAAATCAAACAGGGGTGGAAACACCCGGGTTTATAAAAGATATGACACGACGTATCCATACGTCTCTTGTAAAAGACGGCATCCGGGATGAGGTAACTATTATCGCCAGCGGAGGCATCGCCCTGGCGGAACATATGGCGAAAGAGATCATTTGCGGTGCCGACGCGGTAACCATCAATATGCCGTTATTGATCGCCCTTGAGTGCCGCTTTTGTGGAAGCTGTCGCGATGGTTTCGACTGTCCGGCGAAGATCGAGACTATCACCGCCCAATACGGGGTCGGACGTATGACGAATCTGATTGCGGTCTGGCACGACCAGTTGATCGAGGTTATGGGAGCAATGGGGATGCGGGAAGCCCGCCGTCTGCGCGGCGAGACCGGCCGTGCATTGTTCTTTGAAGATATCGAGGAGGAGACCTTTGGAAGGCTCTTTGGCAAAAGAATCAGTTCTTAAGGAAATTCTGCCTGAAAACACCGCGAAAACGCTGGTGCCGCAGGTTGAGATAGCTCGCGAGGTGAAGCCGGCGCCCTCACGCTATCGTAACGAGATAGCCAAATATATCATTCGCCGGGACAGCAACTGCAAACTCTGCGGCAAATGCGCAGAGGCGTGCCCCCAGGGTGTGCACGTATTGAAACCGGGCTATAAATTGTTTTCCGCTCCGCATTTGAATGTCTGCATAGGTCCTTCCTGCCAGAAGACAGACCATTACTGCATCGACCTGTGCCCGAACAAGGCGCTGAAAATGGTTGAGAACCCGATGTTAAAGGCGATGGGCGACTTTCGCTGGACTCCGGACATGCTGATGGCTACCTGGAAAATGGCGGAAACCGGGGAACCCCCGTCACCTGAATACGGCTACAACTATGAGACCGGAGCTTCCGGAGGCGGTTTGGACCGGCTGCGGTTCAAATTCCCCGAAAAACCACCCGTCGATTTACGCGATGACGAGATAGACACCAGTATCGTGCTCAACAGACGAAATGACGGCCGTCCACAGATTAAAATCGACGTTCCGTGGTATGGCGGGGGCATGTCCTTCGGTTCCGTCAGCAACGTCGTCCAGCTTTCAAAGGCCCGGGCCGCCGTCGCTTTCAATACCTTTACCTGCACCGGTGAAGGCGGTTACATGGAACGCATGAAGCCTTATGACGATCACGTCATCACCCAGATAGCCACAGGCCTTTTCGGTGTTCGCGAAGAGACGATCCAGCGCGTCCGCATTGTCGAGTTCAAGTACGCTCAGGGGGCCAAGCCAGGTCTCGGCGGCCACCTGCTGGCCGACAAAGTTACACCGGCAGTCGCCAGAATGCGTGAGACAGTCCTGGGGATATCGCTTTTTTCACCCTTTCCGTTTCACAGCGTTTACTCCATCGAAGATCATCAGAAGCACATGGACTGGATCAAGCACGTCAACCGGAGGACCCTGATATCCACCAAGGTGTCTACCCCTAATGACGTGGACATGGTCGCCGTGGGCAGCTACTCCGCCGGCACGCATATCGTGCATCTCGATGGCGGGTACGGCGGCACGGGAGCCGCACCCGACAT
This sequence comes from Deltaproteobacteria bacterium UBA5205, assembly GCA_002412715.1. Taxonomy (GTDB): domain Bacteria; phylum Desulfobacterota; class Syntrophorhabdia; order Syntrophorhabdales; family Syntrophorhabdaceae; genus Delta-02. Next base: position 93,943 of record DHVP01000006.1, on the reverse strand, counting down.
AGCCAAAAAGAACATCGCGATGCCGATCGAGTACGGTATCGTGAAAGTCCACCGCTTCCTCACGGACGAAGGTATTCGGGACAAGGTCACATTGATCGCCAGCGGCGGGCTGCGGACAGCTCACGACATCGCCAAAGCGATCGCGCTGGGGGCCGATGGCGTTGTCGTCGGTACGTCCGAACTGGTTGCGCTGGGCTGCATACGATGTTCGCGCTGCGAAAGCGGGCGCGGCTGTCCGCGCGGTATTGCAACCACCGATGCTGAGCTTGCGGCGGATGTGGATCTTGAGTGGGGCACGCAGCGGATTATCAATATGTACAGCGCCTGGCGAAAAGAACTGGTAGGCATATTGAAACGATTCGGCATGCGCAGCGTCAGCGAACTGCGCGGTCGCAACGACCTGCTGATGCATCTCGATTATACCAACGATGTGGAGACCCATACATGAACAACGGGATTATAGAAAAAATCTTGCGTTCCCGACAGCGGCTGATCGAAGAGCTGCGCATACCTTACCCTACCTACAAAGGCGAGGAAGAAGGCGGCTGCGGCGTGGTCGGTTTCTGTGCCACGGAGCCTGTCGCCGCCCGCCATATTCACGAGCCGTCCCGGCAGATGCATAACCGCGGCAACGGCAAGGGCGGCGGAATTGCCGCGGTAGGCTTTATTCCCGAGCAGCTCGGGGTAACCCGCGAGGTCCTGAACACCTGTTATATGGTGCACATCGCTTTCCTGGATAACGGTATCCGGCAGGAACTCGAAGAGAAGTATATTACCCCCTGTTTTGAGGTTGAGGCCTCGTGCATGCTCGATACCGTTGCGGATTGGACGACGATCCCTTCGCTGGAAGCCAAACCGCCGGATGTCATGCGCTATTTCGTTCGCGTTCGACCGGAGATCATCAGCTCCTTCATTTCAAAAAATGAGATGGGTCGGATGACGCGTGAAGAGGCAGAGGCTGAATTCTTAAGCCAGCAAAGCGTCAAACTGAACCAGGAATACTACGCTTCGCTGGGTGACAAGAAGGCCTTCGTCATGTCCTACGGCAAGAATATCATGATCCTCAAGGTGGTCGGGTACGCGGAGTCGATCACCGATTACTACAAGATCGACGATTTAAAGGCGCATGTCTGGATTGCCCATCAGCGGTTCCCGACCAAGGGACGAGTCTGGCATCCGGGTGGTGCCCATCCTTTCGGAGCTATCGATACCGCACTGGTCCACAACGGCGATTTTGCGAACTACAGCTCCGTATGCGAGTATCTTGCGCAGCGTCATATCTATCCCCAGTTCCTGACCGATACCGAGGTCTCGATCCAGATATTCGATCTGCTCAGCAGGATATACAACTATCCGCTGGAATATATCATCGAGGCCCTGGCGCCCACCACCGAGCTGGATTTCGACAGGCTGCCCGAAGAGAAGCAGGCTGTCTATCGCGCAATTCAGGCAACGCACATCCATGCCTCGCCGGACGGCCCCTGGTTCTTTATCATCGCCCGCACCCTTGAGGCAGCCGATAAGTTCCAGCTCATGGGGATCACGGACACCTCCATGCTCCGCCCGCAGGTCTTTGCCTTTGCCGACGGTGAAGTCCAGGTCGGCTTGATCTGTTCTGAAAAGCAGGCGATCGACGCGACACTGCTCAGCATGTCGAAGGATGACAGCCGTATCTGTCCCATCGCCGACAAATACTGGAATGCCCGGGGCGGCAGTTCGACGGACGGCGGGTCCTTCATTTTCACACTTGAAAAGGGTGAGGCCGGCACGTACCGGCTGAATTGTGCCGACAAGTTCGGGGCTTCCGTAAAATTACCGTCCGGAACGGAAGTTGTCAATTTATCGGAGGAAATAACACTGTCCGGAACGAACGGCGACATGATCGCGAGCGGTATCCGGGAGCACTTCGACACGGACAGCCTGACGGCCTTCCGTTATTTCACTGAAAACATTGCCCGGTGGTCCCTGGCGGATGTCAGTCGTGCCTGTGAGGCCGTTGTTGCACTGGCCGAAGACCCGAGGCAATGCGCCGGGGCGATACAACTGTTGACGCTCCTTAACGACCGGCGATATGACACGGGCACGAAAAAGCGCAAACACATTCTCCAGGTAGTCCGCAGCGCCTTGCGCCGGTTGTTTTCCGGGCTCCCTTCAATCGCGGAAGATATACCGGCAAGCGAATTCCGGCTCATCGATTACAACTCCAGGGACCTGCTCAGAGAGCCTCATGGGGGCGAGACGACCCTTGTGATCGACACGCTTGCTTTCCCGGCGGAAGGAAAGGAATGCAATTCCTCGCTTCTGGTGGATGCCTACATGAAGGGCTGGAAGAACTTCATTGTCTATAACTGCGCCGGCCAGCGTTTTACCGGCTGCGGGCTCGGACCGCAAACCTGGGATGTCAGTATCAATGTCTACGACAGCGATGGTGACTACCTTGCCTCCGGTATAGACGGGTTGACGATCACCGTCCACGGTAATGCCCAGGACCAACTCGGTCAGATCATCAAGGAAGGTAAACTTGTTATCCACGGTGATACCGGCCAGACGTTTCTTTACGGCGCGAAAGGCGGCTCCGTTTTTGTCCTGGGAAATGCGGCCGGCCGTCCGCTCATCAACTCCGTCGGCAGGCCAAAGGTGGTTATCAATGGTACCTGCCTCGACTTCCTCGCGGAATCGTTCATGGCGGGCGACCCCTTTGCGGGAGGCGGTTTTGTTATTCTCAATGGCATTACGTTCGATGATAAAGGCGGCGTAGTGGATTTGAAGGAACCCTATCCCGGCGGCAACCTGTTCTCGCTCGCTTCCGGCGGCGCCATATACGTGCGTGATCCTCGCAAGTATCTTGTCCGCCAGCAACTGAACGGCGGTAATTTCTTCAGGATGACCGATCGGGACTGGGAAACCATCCTGCCCTATCTTCAGGAGAACGAGCGTTTGTTCGGGATCAAGGTGGATGACCTGCTGACCGTCGACGGCAAACGCCAGCAGCCGGCCGAAGTCTACCGGAAAGTTGCTCCGGCCAAGCTGTCGGCTACCGCTGAGATGGAGTCCGACGAATGGTAATTTATATGAGAGAGTGTCGAAAATGACGACAAGAATTACAAAACAGAATACCCCCGGAAGCCTTCTGAAGGCTGTTCAGGAAAAGGCGGATGTCAACCTCGGCGTCTGCTACCAGTGCAGGAAGTGTTCCATCGGCTGTCCCGTGGCCGGCGAGATCGAGTCGCCGCCGTCGGAGATAATACGGAGGCTGCAGCTGGGCGCCGGCGACGAACTATTGCAGACCGGCCTGATCTGGACGTGCCTGTCCTGTGAAACATGCTACGCCAGGTGCCCGAACCGGATAAATTTTGCTGCTGTCGTCGACGCCCTGAAGGCCATCGCTGTGGAAAAAGGGGTTGCCAAACCTGAAGGTGACGCGCCTTTATTCAACCGTTCGTTCCTGAACACGGTCAGGTCTCACGGCCGCGCTTACGACCTCAAGGCCATTGCGATGTATAAGCTGGGGGCCGGGAACCTGGGGCAGGACATGGACAAATTCCCTGCCATGCTGAAAAAAGGCAAGATAGCAATCCTGCCGCCATCGGGCGCCGATAAAGGCAAAGTGAAACGGATCTTCGAAAAGGCAGCGAAAAACAAAGGAGCGGGACGATGAAATACGCATATTATCCCGGGTGTTCCGCTCATTCCACCGCTCGCGACATGCATGAATCATGTCTGGCGGTGTCGAAGGCGCTTGGTATTGAACTCAATGAGATCAAGGGCTGGACATGCTGCGGTGCCAGCTCTGCCCACCAGACCGACCGGGAACTGGCGGCGTCGCTCGCCTGTGCGAACCTCCTCAAGGCCAGGCAGATGGGCATGGACATGGTGGTCAATTGCGCCGCCTGCTATAACCGCTCGAAGGTTGCCAACTACGAGATCGTCAATTCCGTTCAGATGAGGCAATCGGTTGCCGACAGCCTGGGAGAGCCTTATGACGGGTCTGTTCCGGTGCGGCACTTTGTCGAGATACTCCTGAAAGACCTTGGAGTGGCTGCCTTGCGCAAGAAGATCGTTAACCCCCTGACGGGTCTCAAGGCGGCCGCCTATTACGGCTGTTACCTGGTCCGTCCACCGGAAGCCACCGGCTTTGACGATCCCGAAAACCCTACGATCCTGGAGCGCCTGATCGATGTGACGGGCGCGGAGGACGTGGAATGGTCGGGAAAGGTGGATTGCTGCGGCGGTATGCAAAACCTTACGCGGACAGAGATTACCGTCCGCCGGTCGGCCGCCGTCATTGAGATGGCACAGGCCGCGGGTGCCCAGTGTGTTGTCGTCGCCTGCCCCATGTGCCAGATCAGTCTTGATGTGAGACAGGCCGATATGGAAAAGCTCCTTGGCAAGAAATATAATATGCCGGTTATCTATCTTACACAGTTACTCGGTCTTGCCCTTGGTATTTCGCCTGAAAAACTCGGCTTTGACAAGCTCATGGTAAGCCCGGCAGCCGTATTAAAGGCAGCAAGGAAACCGGTTCGTCAAAACGTTAAAGGGTAATTGGAGACAATTTAAGGTTACGATATGGATAAAAGCCAAAAGAAACTAACAGGCGCCGTTCTGGTTCAGGGCGGCGGTATCGCCGGCATTCAGGCGGCCCTCGATCTCGCCGATTCGGGATTCAAAGTCTACCTTGTGGAACGCGATGCGGCCATCGGCGGCATGATGGCTCACCTCGACAAGACATTCCCGACCGGTGATTGCGCCACCTGTATTGTATCGCCCAAACTGGTGGAATGTGCCCGCAATATAAACATTGAGATACTCACCCTTTCCGAACTCGTCGGCCTGGAAGGAGAGCCCGGTAATTTCAAGGCCAGAGTCAAGGTCTCTCCCCGGTATGTCGATGAAGCCAAATGTACCGCCTGCGGTCAGTGTACGGACGTCTGCCCGGTAAACGTGCCCAATGAATTCGACCGTGACATGGGCACGAGAAAAGCCATAGCCAAGCTCTACGCCCAGGCGACGCCCAACAAGTTTGGTATACTCAAGATAGGTCACTCACCGTGCAAAGTTGCGTGCCCGGCCAACGTCAACGTTCAGGGCTATGTTCAGTTGATCAGGAAGAAGGAATACCTGAAGGCCGTCAACCTCATTCGGGAGCGCAACCCGCTGTCCGCCATCTGCGGGCGGGTCTGCACCCATCCCTGCGAGACTGAATGTACGCGCAACGATATCGATTCAGCCGTTTCCATCAGGTTATTGAAGCGTTTCGCTTCCGATCAGGAAATGAACATGGTCAGGTCCGGTGAGCTGGCCCTTCCCGACGAGGTTAATCCGCCAGCCGGTGCCAGGAAGATTGCCGTTGTCGGCGCCGGACCTGCCGGTCTTACCGCTACCGCCGACCTGGCGGACCGGGGGTATGCGGTGACCGTGTATGAGGCTTCATCAGCGGCCGGCGGCATGCTGCGATGGGGCATCCCCGCTTACCGCCTGCCGAAGGACGTTCTTGACTACGAGGTGGAGCTTATCCGTCGCAAGGGCGTTACATTCGTCTATAACACCCGGATCGGCATCGACATTTCCATGGACGAACTGCGCCGGGAAAATGAGGCCGTTTTTCTCAGTGTCGGTACCCAGAGCAGCCGGTCGCTGGGCGTTGAGGGCGAGAGTAAGACCGGTATCAGCTACGGTCTGGACTTTTTGCGTCAGGCAGGAAGCAAGGAGAATCCTCCCAGGCTGAACGGCAAGGTGGTCGTAATCGGCGGCGGCAACGTTGCCGTCGACGTGGCGCGCAGCGCCATGCGCCTCGGAGCGGATGCCGTCGAGATGGTGAGCCTGGAGGCGCATTACGAGATGCCGGCTCTACCCGAGGAGGTTGCCGCCGCACAGGAAGAGAATATCAGGATCCTGAACGGCTGGGGGCCGAAGCGTATTCTCGGAAACGGCACGGTCGATGCCGTCGAGCTGAAACGCTGTACAAGGGTTTTCGATGAAAACGGGCGATTCAGCCCCGTCTATAACGAGAATGAAACATCGACATTAAAGGCCGATCGGATCATCGTGGCTATCGGTCAGGCCATCGACAAGGACTCCTTCGCGAAAATGGGCGCGGCAACCGAAGGCAGCTTTTACAAGGTTGACAAGATCACCCTGGAAACATCCGTAAAGGGTGTATTCGCCGGTGGTGACGATATTCCGGGCAGTGCTACCGTTATCGGCGCTGTCGGCGCAGGCAAGCGGGCCGCGGAATCAATCGACCGGTATCTGAGGGGCGAGGACATGGTGTCCGGGCGCTTCGAGTCTACCGTAAGGCCGATCGCTCCCGAGATGCTTCCTGAAACCAGGGGCAGGGAGAAGAAACTGCGGGCCGAGCAGGCCATGCTGCCCGTTTCCCGGCGTGCCGGCAATTTTGCCGAGGTTGAAGCGGGTCTGACCGAAGAAGCCGCCCTGGCGGAAGCCGAGCGCTGTCTCAACTGCGCCATGTGTTCCGAGTGCCAGTTGTGCGTTGCCGCGTGCGAGCAGTACGCCGTCGACCATTCGATGACGGAAAAGATAATCGAGCTTGATGTCGGTTCCGTTATCCTCGCGCCCGGTTTTGAAGAGTTTGATGCCGTTAAGAAGGGCGAATACGGCTATGGCCGGTATCCCAATGTTATCACCAGCGTCCAGTTCGAACGCATGCTCTCCGCTTCGGGGCCCTTCGACGGCCATGTTATCAGGCGGTCCGACGGCAATCCGGCCAAACGTGTGGCCTGGATCCAGTGTGTCGGCTCGCGGGACACCCGATGCGGCAATGAATATTGCTCTTCGGTCTGCTGCATGGTTTCGACAAAGCAATCGATGATCGCCGCCGATCACCTGCCCGGGCTGGAAGCGACCATTTTTTACATGGACATCCGGGCCTATGGCAAGGATTTCGACCAGTATTACGAGCGGGCAAAGCAGCAGGGTGTCGATTACATCAAGGGCATACCCTCCCGCATCATCCAGATACCCGGTACGAAAGACTTAAGGGCGACATTCTATAACGAAACCGGTCAATTGCAGGAAAGAGACTTCGACCTGGTTATCCTGTCCGTCGGCATGGAACCGGGTTTGGCAGCCGTGGATTCCGCCAGGCGTCTGGGTATTGAGCTGAACGAATACGGTTTCTGCGCTACCGACAGGTTCACGCCTTTGAATACCTCCCGTCCGGGAGTGTTTGTCGGTGGTGCCTTTCAGGAGCCCAAGGACATACCGGAGACGGTGACGCAGGCCAGTGCCGCGGCTTCGATGGCCATGGAACTCTTGTCCTCCGCACGCAACACACTGATAACCACGGCGGTCTATCCCGATGAGCACGATGTCACCGACGAAGAGCCCCGGATCGGCGTTTTCATTTGCCACTGCGGCCGCAACATTGCTTCCGTGGTGGACGTGGAAAAGGTGGTCGACGCCGCAGCCCGGGAACCGAACGTTATCTTTGCCACCCACACGCTGTTCACCTGTTCTGATACCAGCCTCGACAATATCCGCGACACCATCCGCGAAAACCGGCTTAACCGTATTGTCGTGGCTTCCTGTACGCCGCGCACCCACGAGCCTATTTTCCGGGATACCCTGCGTGAAGCGGGCTTGAATCAGTACCTGTTCGAGATGGCCAACATTCGCGATCAATGCTCCTGGGTACACTCGACGATGCCGGAAAAAGCCACCGAGAAAGCCATCGATCTCGTCAGGATGTCTGTCGCCCGGGCTCAGAGACTGGTTCCATTGCAAGGCTCTTACTCCGATGTCGTCCAGAATGGCCTCGTCATCGGCGGCGGCTTAAGCGGCATGACGGCGGCCCTTGCCCTTGCCGAACAGGGGTTCGAGACCCACCTCATCGAAAAGTCGAATAGACTGGGCGGCAATTTCCTCGATCTGAATTATACGCTGGAGCATGAAGACGTCGGCGGATTTCTCACCGCCCTGGTCGACCGTGTCCGGAATAATGGCAATATCGTCCTGCACATGAATTGTGAAGTAAAGAACGTCGCCGGTTTCGTCGGTGATTTCCAGGTGACCCTCAACGAGTCGGGCGGGGAGACCACCGTGCCATGTGGTGCGATCGTCGTCGCCACGGGCGCCAACGCAGCGGTCACCACGGATTTCCAGTACGGTCAATCGGCCAATATTATAACTCAATCGGATTTGGAGATGGCGCTCAAGGCAGGCACGTTCTCTTCCGCTAACCGCAACATCGTAATGATACAATGCGCCGGTTCACGCAACGACGAAAGGCCCTATTGCAGCCGCATTTGCTGCTCCATGGCGGTAAAGAATGCCCTGAAACTGAAAAAGCAGAATCCCGACGCTAATATCATCGTTTTGTACCGCGATATCCGCACCTACGGGTTCCGGGAAAAATACTATAAACAGGCCCGTGAAGCCGGCGTTATCTTCATGAGATACGAAAAAGAGCTGCCGCCGGTCATTTCCGGCAATTATGATCTGGTTACGGTGAAAAGCCCCGACTTCCCGGAGTCGGTGGAGATAGAGACCGATACCATCGTTCTCAGCACCGGTATCGATGCCCCGAAGGATAACCGCAAGCTGGCTGATATGCTCAAGGTGCCCTTGAACGCCGACGGCTTTTATGTGGAAGCACACGTTAAACTGCGGCCCGTCGATTTCGCCACCGAAGGCATCTTCCTGTGCGGACTTGCCCATTCACCGAAGATGGCCGACGAGAATATCTCACAGGCACGGGCGGTTGCTTCCCGGGCGGCGACCATCCTTTCCAAGAAACAGCTCGAGGTTGGCGGGCAGGTATCCAGCGTCGATCAGGAGAAATGCATTTCCTGTATGACCTGCGTCAGGGCATGTCCCTATCACGCACCCTTCGTCAATGTTAACAGCAAGGCGGAGATTGCCGCTGCCGCCTGTATGGGGTGCGGTATATGCGTCTCGGAATGCCCGGCGGAGGCCATCCAGCTCAGAAATTTCGAGTCCGATCAGTTCGAAGGTATGCTGCAGGCTTTATTAACGGAATCCAGCGGGGGCGGCAATGCCGAATCCGCACCGAAATAAGGAAAATGGTTATGAACGCAAATAATTCCGAACCGGTAATCGTGGCTTTTTGCTGCCATTATTGCGCGTATGCCGCGGCGGACCTGGCCGGCTCAGGGCGTCTGCAATATCCGCCCAACATCCGCATAGTCAGGTCGCCGTGTACGGGCAGGCTGGAGATCAATTTCTTCATGAGGGCCTTTGAGGCGGGTGCCGACGGCGTGCTGGTCGCCGGCTGCGAGGAAGGCAGCTGTCACTTCAAGGAAGGCAATTACCTGGCAAAGGGCCGGGTAAATACCGCCAGACAGTTGCTGGAGGAAGCGGGTCTGGAGCCCGAGCGGCTCCGCATGGTCAACGTGAGCGCCGCCAGTTCCCAGAAATTTGCCGAATATGTTCGCGAAATGGTGGAAACTGTCAGCAAACTGGGTCCTTCCCCCGTGAAGAAAATAATAGACATAAAAGATGCAAACAAAGAACAGACAGGAGCAATACAATGATAGTTGCCGAAAGAAAAACCATTCCTGAACTTGTCGATATCTTGAGACCACACAAGAATATACTGGTGCTGGGCTGCGGTACCTGCGTGACGGTGTGCCTGTCCGGAGGCGAACGGGAGGTCAGTATCATATCATCGGCGCTGCGTATTGCGTCCCGTGTTCAGGGCCTCAACTTTAAAATCGACGAACTCACCATCGAGCGCCAGTGTGATAACATCTTCATCGAGCAGGCCGCGGAAACCATCCAGAAAGCCGACGCCGTGTTGTCGACGGCATGCGGTGCCGGGGTTCAGGCGATCGCCGAGCGTTTTCCCGAGAAACCGGTTTACGCCGGGCTCAACACGACTTTCCTGGGCATCCTGGAGGAGCGCGGCGTGTGGACGGAAAAGTGCGCCGCCTGCGGCACCTGCGTTTTGCACAAATACGGCGGCATTTGTCCCATTACCCGCTGCGCCAAGCGTATGATGAATGGACCGTGCGGGGGCTCCCGCGAAGACAGGTGCGAGGTGCGGCCGGACAGGCCCTGTGCATGGCAACTCATCTACAAGAGGCTCAAAGATATCAAACAGCTCGAAAGACTGACGGAAATAGAACCGCCCAAGAACTGGAATTCCAGCCTGTCCGGCGGCCCGAGGGCGCTGATAAGGGAAGACCATAAAATATAGATGGCAGGACGGTTCACGTTTCACGTTCCGGTGCCTGAATGCCCGCCCCGGGTTCCTTGAATCCCGGCCCCTGAACCATTGCACTTTTTCTCTCCTTGCGTTATGATAAAGCGCTTTTTGAGAAATTCTTCGCGCGGCGCTGACTTTCATGCTTATCGTTAACAACCTTTCAAAGGCCTACGGGACACAGACACTATTTGATGAGGCGAGCTTTACCGTGGGGCCCGGTGAGCGGCTGGGGCTTGTCGGGCGCAATGGAACGGGGAAAACGACGCTTTTCAGGATGATCCTCGGAGAGGAAACGCCCGATTCGGGGGAGATCCATATTCCCCGGGGGTACACGATCCGCCATCTTTCCCAGCATATATCCTTCAGTGAACGATCGGTTCTTGCCGAAGCCTGTCTCAATCTTCCCCTCCATGAGGATGGGCGCGACGAGACGTACAAGGCAAAGACGATCCTGGCGGGGCTCGGTTTCGCCGAAGATGATCTCGGCCGCGACCCCCGCATGCTGAGCGGGGGCTTCCAGGTGCGCCTCAACCTTGCAAAGATCCTTATCGCTGAGCCCATGATGCTCCTTCTCGATGAGCCGACGAACTATCTGGATATCGTCTCCATCCGCTGGCTCACGCAGTTCCTCAGAGGGTGGAAGGGAGAGATGATCCTCATCACCCACGAAAGGGATTTCATGGATTCCGTTACCACCCACACCATGGCGATCCACCGGATGAGGATGCGCAAGATCGCCGGGACGACCCACAAGCTCTATGAACAGATCATCGAGGAAGAAGAGGTCTACGAGCAAACCCGTGTCAACGAGGAAAAGAAGCGCAAGGAGATAGAATCTTTCATCAATCGCTTCAGGGCGCAGGCGACGAGGGCGAGGTCCGTGCAATCTCGCATCCGCCAGCTTCAGAAGAAGGAAACGATGGGAAAACTCTCCACCCTGGAGAATCTCGAGTTTTCTTTCAATGCGGCTCCTTTTCCCGGCAGGTGGCCCGTCGAGGCCGCCGGGGTCGGTTTCTCCTACGATCCTTCCGGGCCGGAGCTCATCAGGGATTTTACTATCGCCGTGAAAAAACGCGACCGTATAGGTATCATCGGAAAGAACGGCAAGGGCAAGACGACGCTCCTCAATCTCCTCTCAGGAGAACTGAAACCCCGTTCAGGCACGATCACGTACAGCAAGAATCTGAAGCTGGGCTATTTCGGACAGATGAACATCGACCGCCTCGATCCCGAACTGACTATAGAGGACGAGATCTGGAGCGTCGAACCCGGCCGGGGAAAAAGTGCGGTCAGGGGGATCTGCGGCGCCATGCTCTTCGACGGCGACAAGGCCCTCAAGAAGATAGGGGTCCTGTCGGGCGGAGAGAGAAGCCGGGTGCTTCTGGGGAAGCTCCTTGCCGAACCGGCCAACCTTCTCCTCCTCGATGAACCCACGAACCACCTGGACATGGAGTCCATCGATTCTCTCATAGAGGCCATCAACAACTTTGAGGGTGCGGTGATGATCGTGACCCACAGTGAAATGATCCTCGATGCCGTGGCAGAGCGGCTTGTCGTTTTCGACGGCTCGAGGGTCAGCATGTTCGACGGCAGCTATGAAGACTTCCTCGCCCGTGTCGGCTGGGAAGACGAGGCTCATGAAGACGGGAATGGCACACAGGCAAGCGCCGCGCCTGCAAAAGGCGCACAGAAGAAAGAATCGAAGAGGCTCAGGGCTGATATCATCAACGAGCGGTCCCGGGTCATGACGCCCGTCAGGAACCGCATTAACGAGATCGAAACGGCCATTACCCGTGCGGAAGGACAGATTGCCCGCGACAACGAGGCGCTTATAGTAGCCTCGCAAAAAGGTGACGGCAAGGCTATCATGAACCTTTCCCTCAACGTCCACGAGGTCAGGCAGGAGATCGACGGCCTCTTCGACGAACTCGAGGTCCTTACCGTGGAACACGATGCCCTGGCCGAACAGTTCGAGGAGCGGCTGAGGGAGATCTGAAGAACCTTCCCTCTTTTTCTAAAATGATATTATAATATTCTGTCGCCTGATGCTTCAAGGCGAGAGTGAGGAAGAAAGGCATATGTACATCGTTTATGTTGGTTTTGACGACACCGATACTATTGACGCCGATCGCGGAACGGGAAAGCTGGCACGGTGGTTTGAAAAGGCCCTTCCCGACGGTTGTCGGCTCCGGGGGGTCGTGAGGCAGCAGCTTCTTGTCGATCCGGCAATCCCTTACACGTCACACAACAGTTCGGCCTGCGCCCTGGTCGAGTGTCCCGATCCGTCTTTCCTGAACCCGGTAATCGCCAGTGCTGTCAGGCATATAGAGGATTATTCCCTGCCGGGAAGCGACCCCGGGCTATGCGTCGTGTCAGGTCAGGACCCGAATCTTGGAAACCTCGCAGATTTCGGCCTGACCTGTACAAAGAAGGTCGTGGGTCAGGCAGATGCCGTGAAGGTTGTTAACGGGGCCCATCTATCCGGTCATGGAGGGACCCATGACGGCATCATAGGGGCTGCGGCGGCGGTGGGTCTCACTTTCCATGGCTGGAGCGGACGTTTTGTAGAGTATGGCGGGTTGCGCGATTTCCCATCTCCCGTCTCTGTCGAAGCTTTACGTGCGGCAGGGATTATTGTGGTTTCCATCGACCGGGACGCGCAGATACCCGCCGGCAATGATATCGTAGAGACCTTCGGTTGGTTGAGACCACGGCTTCTCTCGGGGAAAGCGGTGCTGATCGTAAAGCCGAAGGACCGGGGTTTGTGGGAATCAATCGGCAGGAAACACAGGAAAGACAAAAGGGAGGAAACGTAAAATGGCTGGAAAAATCTTTTATCGGGAACGGGAAAAGGTCACGGAGAACAAGAAACAGCCGCGTTTCAAACTCGTGGCCGTGGCTGACGTCAACCTGAAGGTCTATGGGAAGCACTTAAGGAGAAGCGAACTCGATCAGATCGCCAACGCGGTCGGCGCCGAACTCATACTCCTTACCCATGGAGACAAGAAATATAAGGATGAAACGGTGGAGGTAAAAGACTGATCCCGGCCAGCAGTCTGTTGAGAAGAATACGCAGCAAAGACTAACCCGGAGAAGCCAGGAGCAGGAATATGACACTGATACGAGAACGGGACGGCCGCCGTCTGCACATCAAGAGCAAACTCATGGGCGAGAGCCTTGTCAGCAAATCATTCATCGACGAATTGACAATAGCGCCCCAGAAAAGACTTTTCCCCGATGTGAACATTTTGAAGGTAGGGGGCCAGTCGATATGCGACCGGGGGGCAAAGGCGCTTCCCGCCATTGTTGATGAAATCGCGGCAAACAAAAAAGACCACAAAATGTTGATCACCACAGGCGGTGGAACGAGGAGTCGGCATATCTATGCCATAGGCCTGGAACTGGGCATGCCGACGGGCATCCTCGCCAAGTTCGGGAATTCCATATCGGAGCAGAACGCACTTCTTGTGACCATGCTTCTGGCTTCCCACGGCGGAATAAAGATAGGACACGACGAGATCGTGAAGCTTACGAGTTATTTCGTTCAGGGCTGTATTCCCGTGATGCATGGCATGCCGCCCTACGATTATTTCGCCATCCCCCCGGCAAAAGGACGGATCCCTCTTCACCGCACGGACGTAGGCACGATCATCATGGCCGATCTCATCGGAGCAAGAACGTGCATTTTTGTCAAGGATGAGAGGGGGCTTTACACAGGGGATCCGAAAAAGGATCCCAATGAGGAGTTCATTCCAGAAATCGGTGCCAGGACGCTCATGGAAAGGGATCAGGACGACCTCATTATCGAGCGCCCGTGCCTGGAGATCCTCCAGAACAGCGAGGTTCTCGAGCGAATCACCATCATCAACGGCCTCGAAGAAGGAAACATCACCCGCGCTCTGAACGGCGAAAACGCAGGGACTGTGATCTATAAAGAATAAGGAACGTGAAACTCTCTCTGTCAGAAGATCATCTTCGCAATGGAGTTCTTCTGTATATTGCCCGTACCCTCATATATTGATGTTATCCTCACGTCCCTCAAGGCACCCTCCAATCCCTGGTCGCGCATGTAGCCGTAGCCGCCGAGGATGTCTATGGTTGTGTTGAGCAGCCTTATGGCGCTCTCGGGTACGGCCAGTTTCACCATCGAAGAGTACTTCTTGGACTCGGGGTCTTTCCGGTCGTAGAGCCAGGCGGCCTTATAGAGAATGTTTCGGCATTTTTCAATCTCCACATACATGTCTACCAGGTTGTGCTCGACAGACTGAAATTGTATTATCGGCCGGCCGAACTGGGTCCTTTTCTTTGCATAGGCGACAACTTTTTCGTAGCCGTAGAGCATGCTTCCGAAGGCCTGCGCGGCTATGACTATCCTGCCAAGCTCGAACCCGTCAAGGACCATTCTCAGGCCCTTGCCGCGCTGCCCGAGTACGTTGTCCTTCGGTATCCGGAAATCGCTGAAGACAAGCTCTCCCGATGTGGTTGTATTGATGCCCATCTTCCTGCCCAGGTCGTTTATCTCGAAGCACCCCGGAGGGTTCCCGTCGATCAATTCCTTGTCGAAGATGGTCACCGTCTGCCGGTCCTGGTCCCGTGCAAGCAGTGTATAGAAATCGGCATAGCCCGCGTTTGTTGTGAATACCTTCGAGCCGTTTACCACGAAATGGTCTGCCCTGTCCTCCATCCTTGTTTTCAGGCTTGACAGATCGCTGCCGCTGTCAGGTTCGGTAACGCTTATCGCGGAGATGTATCTCCCCTCGATCATGGGCCGGACATATTTCTCTCTCTGCTCGGCGTTCCCGTAGATGTCGACGACAAAACCGGGGATATACCCAAGACTCAAGGCCATCCCCATGCCCGGCAGGCTTCGGCAGAGCTCCGTCACGGCGATAACATGACCGAGCGCCCCGAAACCCGATCCACCGATATCCTCGGAAAAACCTACCCCGATGATCCCAAGCTCCCCGATCTTCCCGTACAGCTCCCTGGGGTACCTGTGCTCATCTTCCAGCTTGTGGAGACCCTCCTGATCGAACTCGTGCTCGCAGAATTCGCTTACCGCTTTTTGAACATCCTTCAGATCATTGTTAACATATGGGTCCATTCCTGTGCCTCTCTCAAACCGTTTTTCCCCCAATTCTCCTTCGGCTGAGGATTTTTTGCAAGCGCAAATTACCGGAGGTGTCTCAGGAGTCTCGAGGCTTGAAGGGAAGACGGAGCCGCGTATATGCGGCGGATTGTCGATCGGATATGTCCCGAATGTTGCAAAAGACGGTGACACATATGATAATAACTGCAGGATCACCTTCATACTCGTGAACTTTGGAACTGCAAAACTGTCTGTGGGAGGATATCATGCCCCTTGCTTTTCATTCCCTGAGTCATGGAGAAGTAGCGTTCGGTTTTTTTAATATCGACACGGACATGATGCTTCTCGACGTTCATTTTTTCTTTGCCGACGATCTGTCGGCTGCTGTCGGCGATATGGCTTCAGACCGCGATGATGGGGCCGCCCGCGTCCGGCTCAATGCCTATACCCTCGATGCGGCGCTGATCGGCAACCTCATGGGGGCGATACGCGGTATCGATCTTCGGGGGTTTATCGGCGAGGTCTACAGGCGCTTCCCCTTTCCCGCGGAAGAGGAGAAGTTCAGGCAGCAGCCCGAAGGTTTTCAGAACCGTGCCATCATCGAGGAGATCGTGAAGAAATATGCCGGTATGCGGCCCATCGAGATTCTCGCGGACGGTGTCCGCAATACCGTCGATTTCGGAGGCTATCTTTTCGACAGGGAAGGGTTCCATGCACTCATCCTCTATCTCTGGGAGGGGGGGTACCCCCGGTGGAGGGACAACCTCCGGCCCGCATATGTGATGGAGATGAAAGAAGCGATCCGGAAGTCCGAAAACCGGCTCTTCACCGGCTTGAGTGCAAGACTGGATGAGGTATGAGCAAAGAGCCGGGAGCGAGGAGGAAGGAAGGAATGTTTTTACTCTTTACTCCTGACCCCTTTACCCTTTACACTATATGACGATGGAAGAAAAGAAAAGCAAAGAAGAGCGTTATAACGAAGCGCGCATTCTACACAAATCTCTCGACGAAAAACTTCAGATGCTCCAGGCGAAGCCTTACCTCACAGAGGATGAGGAGCTTGAGATTAAGCTCCTCAAGAAGAAGAAACTTTACTTCAAGGATATGATGGAGAAGATCAGCCAGGAGACGTAATCGTTCCGAAGACACGCGTCTTCAGCCTGACCGGCCAGGAGGAGGGATTTCTAAGTTTGCGCCAGCTCAGGCGGATGAAGTTGATCTCTTCCCTGCCGAGGGCGGTTTCTCCGTAAAATTCCCTGTTGAATGCTCCCGCGATGGACTCTATTTCGTGTTTAAGTGATGGAAATATTCCTGCGAGCCGGCAAGAGAATTCCGATGGCGTCTCGCTCGGGTCCGGCTGTACACCGCTTCGCCGCGACCAGATAGTCAGGGCCCGATAAAAATCTGCCGCCGTGGTGTATCCCCCAAGAAATCTCCGCGCTTTTCCAGCGAAAAGTGCGATAAGACCCCGAAGCCGCCGCACCAGATCGGAAAGCGACCGGCGTTTGACATCGGAGTGGTCCCGGGCTGTGCGAGAAAAAAGCCATCTTACGACATAGAAGACCGCGACGGCGGTCACGACGAGTATGGTAAGGCCGAGGAACGTCCCGAAAAGCCATGCCAGTACTTTGCTCACGACCTCAACCCATTGCGCGTTGTCAGATTGGAAAAAGGAGCCGATACTGCTTCCCGAAGAGCCCGATGGACCATCGCGCATCTTTACCTGTCTGGGCATATAGAGAAATTTGATAAACCACAAAAAGATGGAACCCAGCGAAGAAGCCCCACCTTTTAAGAGCCCATAGCCGGTCCCGGCGGCCCGTGCCAGCGGTTGCTGGAAAAAGACGGCGACGCTCATCACACAGAGAAGGACGGCACCGATGAAGCCCATCACCACACCCAGCCTTCGCCGGCCCGAAACAAGGCCCGGCGAGTGTGCGCCGTTTGCCCGGGTCATCCCCATGGCGACAAGGCCGAAGAAAAAGAAAACACAGGCGAGGGCTCCCGTCAGATTATCCCCGGTGGATGGATTACCCTTCACCACAAGGGCCAATTTGATGAGGAGAATACTGAAGAATGCCGCAAGGCCCAGATCGAAGCGGGAACAGATCTTCTCATGTGTCTTTGGTCTCGCCGCGAAGAAGGCACCCCCGAGCCAGATCGCCGAGGTCCAGAAGAGGGCCGCAACCAGCGCGAACCATTCCATGGCGCTGTGCCGGGCCCCGAAAAATTCCACGAGCCACTGGCTGTTCACGAAGGCGCCCGTGGTACCGCTCATGATGTAGATTGTCCTCAAGGCAGCCGATACGAGCCCGGTCGCCTGCAGTAGTCCGATCGCTATGACACGCAGGCCCCTGCCGGTTGAGATGCGGGTGAGCACCGCGGCGGCAGCGAACATCACGGCGGCATCGGCAAAGGGGAAGCCGTCTCTCCCTGATGCGATCATGGAGAATATCGTCCATGCGTAAAGCCACGAGAAGTCCATGACGGCGCCGCTTACGAAAACCAGTGTCTTTTCAAACCGCCTCATGCCCGGCCGACCCCTCCATCAATGTCCACGAGAATATCATCGATGGCGCGGATTGAATTTCGCAGCACTGAACGTGGAACATTTACCCCATCCGAAGAGGGTACGCCGACATAGTGGATGACGGGTACGCGCCGCCGCGTGAAATACTCCTCTACGGCTCGTGATCCCTCATTCATCCGATGGGAGAAACACAGGCAGCTTATCCCGTAAGGAAGCCCGCTCATGCCTCTCATCCCCTCTATAAGGTCACGGCCCTTTTCCATGCGGATCCTCGCCAGGATCTCGAGGATCGAGGGCAGGTGACCCGGGTCTCTTCGGACGGCCCTGAAGAAAGTCTCTTTTCCCGTCAGGGCCGCGTCGGTGATGAAACCCGTGGCGACACCCTCTCTGTCAAAGAGGGCAGTGAGAGATGCCACCGCTTCCAGGCTGCGTTCGAATCCTTCAGACTCTCCCGATCGCGCGAACTCCTCCACCGCAAAGATCAAGAGGACCTTCTCCTGTTCTGTGGGCTCAAAGACCTTTTCCTGGAGGACATGTCGCCGGGCGCTTGCCTTCCAGTGTATGAATCTGGCCGGCCGGCCGAACTGGTAGTCGTGGGTCCCGAGTATGTACACCGGATCGCGCACGGGACTTTCGTCCCCGGGGATTCCGAAAAAATCGCGGCGAATGATTGAAAAAGGCTTGAGCGGGACGAGCCTCGGATATACGACGATCTCATCATGATTTTCGATCTCCTGCGTTTTCGGGAAAAAGCCGAAGAGATCACCACAGGTGAGGCCGACGGGTCCCGGCCGATAGATGCCGCGCCGCGGGGCCGTCAATTCCCAGCGGAAACGGCCGCTGTCATGCCACAGGAGGCTTGATTCTCCTTCAAGACAGGTCTCAACGCCGCTTTCGTCCCGGCGAAGACCGTTGAGAGGGATATTGATCTGAAACCACAGGGGAAGGAGGGTGTTGTTCCTCAGGGTGAGGCCGAAATCGATGCGGTTTCCCGGGAAAACCTTGTAGCGGTCGATGGTTGTGTGACAGAGCGTACCCCGGCGGCCCAGTGTTGTCCAGAGCTTCGCGACCCCGGCGACGGCAACGACGAGAAGCGTAAGTATCGACAGGTCCTTCTGTTTATAGACAAGAGCGGCTATGAGCAAAAGAATTGCCAGGATAAGGAAGGGAAGGGTTATGAAAAGGCTCGATACCCGCCGGTTTATGTCTTCCATGATCGATGCTAATCCCCGGCGTCCGTCACCGGAACAGGGATTTTTTCGAGAATCTCCTCAACCACCTGCTCCTGCGATCTGCCCTGGAGACGCACCTCCTCGTGGAGTATGAGACGGTGTGCGAGGACGGGGGCAGCGAGATATTTGATATCGTCGGGAAGAACATATTCACGCTGTCTCAGGATAGCCATCGCCTGTCCCGCCCGCATGAGACCAAGCGATCCCCTGGGGCTTGCTCCGAGATGACATGACGCATTGTCGCGGGTGGCACGTACGACGTCTGTTATGTACTTCCTCACATGTTCGGACACGCGAATTCCCTTTCGGATCCCCTGCAGTCGGGAAACCTCTTCGGGAGCCGCAACGGCGTCGAGTTCCTGCAAGGGATCGCTTTCCTGAAAACGCTTCAGGATTGCCACCTCTTCATCCTGTCCCGGATAGCCCAGATGAACGCGCAGAAGAAAACGGTCGAGCTGGGCTTCCGGCAGAGGGAAGGTGCCTTCAAGATCGATGGGGTTCTGGGTGGCCATAACGAAAAAAGGATGGGGAAGGGGGTATGTCTTTCCGTCGACGGTGACCTGTCTCTCCTCCATGCTCTCAAGGAGGCTCGATTGCGTCCGTGGTATCGTGCGGTTGATCTCGTCCGCCAGAAGGACATGGGTCATCACCGGCCCGAACTGGAAGACAAACTCACCCTTGCGCTGATCGTAGACATTGAAGCCCGTGATGTCCGATGGCAACAGGTCCGGTGTGAACTGAACCCTCTTGAAGGATGCCCCGATGCTCTTTGCCAGGGATTTCGCTATGAGTGTCTTGCCGACACCGGGAATGTCCTCGAGAAGCACGTGACCGTCGGCGATGAGTGCAACCATGAGAAGCTCGATGGAGTTCTCCTTTCCGACAATGACACGGGACATATTACCGATGATGTTGTTACAGAGATCGTAGGGCATGGTCGACTCTCCGGGGCAGGGGGTGTGGGGCAAGCATTAGAACGCTACAAGCATAACACAGGCGGTCCTTATTGTAAAAGGTTGGCCCGATGTTTTATGGCATGGATATTGCTTTTACTATCTTCAGAGGCAGGAAATGCTGGACAGGATACTCGTAAAGGAGATTATAAGCGTACTGATGGGAAGCGCCATTTACCTCGGCCTGACAGTGCCGGAAAGGCTGAGCATCGTAAAACATTTGCTGCAGCGTATGGCTCTGCAGGATGGTTCAGCTTTCCTTTCAGGGTCCCGGCCGAAGAAAGATGCGTAAAGTGCACCGTCCTTTTTTCAGTACGTTTCGTCCCGTTTTGCAAGACTAAGGAAAGAAGTGTCGATTTCACGCCTCGGAAGAGACACTATTCATCGTCAGTCATTGAGGCCGCCAGGAAGCCTTTTATCGCTTTGTTGACCTGGCCCGGTTTTTCGATCATCACCATGTGGCCTGTGCCTTCGACAAGTGCGAGAAGCGCCCCGGGGATGGTTTCCGCAAGATAGCGGGAGTATTTGGGAGGCGTAAAACGGTCATCCTCCCCGCAGATTACGAGGGTCGGAACGCAGATCGCCTCAAGGGATCCCATGACATTGAAAGAATCACAGGCGGTAAAGTCGTCGAAGATAGTACGGGCATCGTTCTTCATGTATTCCGCGAAGACCCTTTCTTTCAAAGCCGCGGGCATTGCGGCGGAAAACGCTGTATCGACGATCATCCGCGCTGTCTTTTCCTTATCTTCAAGGACGCCTTCGAGTATCTCCGGATAGACCTTGAGACGCGCCCCGGTCCCGATAAGGATGAGGCCTTTGAGGAGCCCGGGATAAGAGATGGCCATCTGCATGGCAACCGCCCCTCCCATGGAATGGCCGGCAATATATGCCGGACCGATCCCGTTATCCTCCAGGGTTCCTTTCACCGCCCGGGCGTAGGCCTCGATGGAGCCTGACGATTTTGCGTTTGATCTGCCGTGGCCGGGAAGATCGATGAGGACTGTCCGGTTTGTCTTCTCAAAATATGCCTTCTGAGCGAGCCAGGAAAGTGAGGAACCGCCCGCGCCATGAATAAAAACGATCGGTATTCCCTTGCCGTATGTCTCGATGTTCATGTCATAATCTCCTGTCGCCAACATTATATACGATGGCGTTTACATTTCCTTACATTTTTTCTCAATCGGTAAGCGATATGTGGGTCCGCCGCATCTTTCTTGTAGTTTCGGCCGCCCGCGCAACTGGTGTATGATATATTCAGATATGCTTTGTGGAACTGAAATTGTGCATGACCGGAGGTCTTGATGAGGGTGCGTTTCTGGGGAACGCGGGGGTCGCTGCCGGCGGCTGCGGACACCCTGAACCTCAAGCCGAAGCTGTTGGAAATCCTCAAAAGGTCACGCTGCCGGACCTTAATCACTGACCTCGATATCGACCAATTCCTCGATAAAGACTGTCCCTTTTCCCTGGCGGGCTCCTACGGGACAAATACCAGCTGCGTGGAGTTGCGGGGCGGTACCGGGTATGTCGTGTGTGACACCGGGACCGGCATCAGGGATTTTTCCCGTCATTTCGCCGCGTCGGTTGCGAACGTTTCCGAGCGTCCTCAGAACGTTTTTCATATCTTCATTTCCCATCTTCACTGGGACCACATCCAGGGTTTCCCCTTTTTTATGCCCTGTTATGCACCAGGCAACCGGATTGTCGTTCACGGCTGTCATTCCGGCATGGAAAGAGCCTTTTCGTATCAACGGGAATATGCCAACATCTCCATGCCCATAAGGGCGGATATCAGCTTTAAAAAGCTTGAGCCGGGAGAGCAATATGATATTGCCGGCTTTCAAGTACGCCCGATACTACAGAACCACCCGGGCGATTCATATGGTTACCGTTTTGCAAGAGGGGGGAAGAGTGTTGTCTACTCCACGGATTGCGAACATCTCAAAGACGTATCCGAGGCAGACTACAGGTTCCTTGCCTTTTTCAGAGACGCCGACCTGTTGATAATGGATGCCCAGTATCCGCTTGTGGATGCGCTGTCTGTAAAAGAGAACTGGGGCCATTCGAACAACATGGTGGCGGTCGAACTGGGCGTAAGGGCCTCCGTAAAGCGGCTGTGCCTCTTTCACAACGAGCCGACTGTCGACGACAGCGCCCTCGAAACCTTTCTCGACAATACCAGACGCTACCTTGCAATCTACGACCCCGACAGCAGGATGACGGTGGATCTGGCGTATGACGGGATGGAAATGGAAGTGTAAACCCTGAACCGCCTTTACAGGTAGTAGTGCTTCAAGGGTTTCAGGTCCTGTGAAAATTCGTAGATGAGCGGTTTGCCAGTCGGGATCTCCAGGGCCGGGACGTCCTCGTCGGGGATAGCGTCGACGTGTTTAACCAGGGCGCGCAGGCTGTTGCCGTGCGCCGCGATGATGATTTTTGCGCCCCGGGCAAGCACGGGTACGATCGTCGTTTCCCAGTAGGGGATGACCCTTTTGGCGGTATCTTTCAGGCTTTCGGAAACGGGCAGTTCTTCCGGGGCCAGGGCGTCATAGCGCGGGTCATTGCCGCAGAAACGCTTGTCCTTTCGCTCAAGGGGAGGAGGCGCCACGTCGTAGCTGCGGCGCCAGAGCCGTACCTGCTCTTCGCCATACTGGCCCGCTGTTTCCGCCTTGTTTAGACCCTGCAGGGTCCCGTAATGACGTTCATTGAGGCGCCATGTCTTGCGTTCGGGTATCCACATCAGGTCGAGTTCCTCAAGGGCTATCCAAAGGGTTCTCACGGCCCTTTTCAGTACCGATGTGAAGGCTACATCGAAGACGAATCCCGCGTCTCTGAGGGCTCGTCCGGCCTGTCGGGCCTCTTCGATCCCTCTTTCGGAAAGATCGACGTCCGTCCAGCCCGTGAATCTATTCTCCAGGTTCCACTGACTCTCGCCATGTCGCAATAAAACGATCCGTGTCATGAATAGAACTCCTTTACCATTGTTATTATAGTTGTTCCACCGTGAACCCTTCTTTTCGCAGAAGCTCCACGATTCCCAGTTCGCCGACCAGGTGTCCGGCCCCTACTACCACGAAGACGCGTCCCCCGGACCTCAGGTGAGAAACGATCTCTTTTGTCATATTCAGGTTCCGGTCGGTCATGATCTTTTTGTAGATCGCCTTGAGGCGGCTGTCGTCCGCCACGGATTTTTCCAGGATTCCCGCTATGGCTGTGCTGTCGCCCGCTGTCCAGGCGGTCATTATCGTATCGACCTGCGCCACGAGGGATCTTAGATCCTTAATGGCGTAGAGGAGAAAGTCTTCCTGTTCCCTGTCCGGAAGCCCCGCAAGGAGATCGATCTGGTAATCGAGGCTTTCCAGTTCCACTATCTTCTTTTTCCCTGAGGCCCTGGTGAGGAAATATTTATCGATGCCGAAATGGGGGTTGTAGCCGGCCCTCATCAATTCTATCGATGACAGCGTCATGGCCAGGAACCACGGTTTCTGACGGTTGAGAGACGCTGCCGGGAATCCGATCCTTGCCGCCTCACGGGTGATGTAGGCGTATGTTTCCGGCGAGAGGTGGTTGACGATGGAGTCATCCTCTTGATAGAAGCCAGCCAGGCGAAGCCTCTCCAGCGCCCTCTTTCCTATACTGTTGATGTCCGCCTCGACGGCCATGGTGTCCGACCTGTCGAAGGCGTCCTCGATGACCCGGCTCAACGGATAGGCCTCTTTCTTCATGAAGTGGATGGAACCCAGAAGGTAAACGGTCGCGGTATCTGTTCTCGCCTGCCAGAGGAAATGCTTTTGCGCTTCGGCGGGGGTAAAGGCCGGGGCCGCAATGAGTGAAAGGAAGAGAATGACAAAAGCAGGCAGGCATCGACGTGATATCTTTCTCAATTAGATCCTCACAGACAGGGTGTTCGACCATTATAGCAGAAAGGGGCTTGTCTTACAAAACCTGCTATTTCGGTGACTCCTCCAGTTCACTTAGGTATCCGAGCCGCCGCACGGTCTCGGGGTGGGTGGAGAAGACTCCGAGTTTGAGGGTCCCGGGGTGACTGGCGTCGATTTTTTCGAGGATCCTCCGAAAAGGGGCGGTTCCTTTGCCGGAGGCGATGAGGAGAGAAGCAGCCTCATGGTCTGCCTCTCTTTCGAAGTCTCGGGAGTAGCCGCTTTCAATGAGCAGAGTCGGTAGGAAGGCGGCGAAATTAGTGATAGAGGTGACATCCCCGGTAAGGAGGGAGACGAGGAAAAGGACCCCCGTGCTCTGAAGGATGTATCGTATGGAATGGCGCCTCTTGACGTGGGCTACCTCGTGGGCGAAGATGGCGGAAAGCTCGTCGTCGCCGTCGGCAAGGGCGACGAGTTCATCGGTAACGATAACAATACCTGAGGGAAGGGCAAAGGCGTTGGCACCGAGGTTCTTTCCCGAACGGAATTCCAGGGTGTAGATACCTGCGCCGGGCGGGTCGATCCGGCGGGCGACATCACGAAATACGTTGCGTATCTCCTGCTGCCTGTCTGCGGGAAGACCGGTGGGCTTGAGAAAGCGCATGTCGAACATCTTGAGCGCATTCCTGCTGGCGGAGGCGGTAACCTCAGGCGGTATAGCCCGCGCAACGCGGGTTGATACGTGGGGGATCGCATAGTAAACGAGTGCGGTGAGGGCAAGGATGAGACACATCATGCAAGCGGCAACTGCCTTGCCGTGAGATTCCAGGAAATGGACAAGCCTCCAGGGACGGTTTGTGTTGAGGGCACGTTCGATGGCGTTGACCGCATCGTGATCGTAAGTCTGCAGAAGCCCCCCGCCGGGCAGCCGGATGGACCGCTTTGTACGCCCCAGGGCGGGATCGATGGAGCAATCCCGGATGCGGGCTTTCATACCGGCGCCGTCCATCTCGCCCTCGAGCGCAAGCGCCGCACCGTCGAACATGACTATCACAGGATAGGGCCTTGAGGTTTTTCCGTCGAAGTAAGAGGCATCGAATCGGATCATAGGCCTATCTCTATTCCCACAAAATCCGTCGCGGCATCGCCGACGGCGGTGGTTTCCGATGCGGCAACCGACGCAAAATCATCAAGACCAGAGGCGGTCACGACGGCAAGATTTTCCAGTATGTATCTGGTACGGCGTATCTTCGCCCAGGGGATAAGAAGACCCAACGAGCAAAAGATCGCTGCCATATTCGTGATCCGTATAAACAGAAGCCGGCGGGCCCTCAGGGTGCTTGCAAAGTAGGCCTTTCCAAGCCGTGTCCGGGACCAGCAGTGGTTCATCGTCATGGAATAGATCACCGCCTGAAGCGCGTAAATGATAAAGGCCATGATGAGGTACGTGAAGAACAGGGAATAGACGAAGCTGAGCGTGCCCGATGCGCCGGTATTCCCCAATACCGTTGATAACCGGTGCACCGCATAGGCTCCGAGGGAGGAAAATACCATGAAGCAGAGTCCCCCGATGACGCAGGCCAGGAGATAGGCCCTGTAGAAGGGTCCCTTGCGCCCTGAAAATGTACTCCCCGTCATGCCGTATGCCAAATTGTTGAAAAAGTACTTTTTCTTGTAGAACTGCCACGCCGGAAAGAAAATGAAAAGCGTAAAGGGAACGATGCCGGCAAAAAGAAGGTAGGTCTGATAGCTTTCCCCGAGGCCTCCGAGAAAACGAAAACGGATATTTCTGTATGAGGTATTGTGGGCGTTAAAACGAAGTGATTTGCAGACAAGAAAGGGAAAGACGACGGAAAAGATGAAAAAGAGTATACCCGCCAGCCCCGGCTCGAATTTCTTCATTGCAACGTAGGCGACGAACATTCCTGCGATGATCATATTACCCCTGAGAATTGCCGCGGGATTACCGTGAAAGGTAAACGGATGACCCGCGAGGTTCGTGCTGGCCCAGATGTACCTGCGGTTTCGCACCTTCGCCCAGGCGGCCCAGACACCCAGGGTGATGACGGTCAGAAAGAGATTCACAATCCAGATTCTAAAGTATTCACGGGCTGTTGCCGTGAATTGAAAGGTGTACCGCTCCATGGACCCGGAAATATTGTTGACCGGAGAGACCGGAGCCCCGCATTGTATGCAGTAACGCGGCGCCCCCGCGGCGGATGAATCATCCATCGAGCAATTGCAATGGCTGCAGATTATACGGCCCACCGTGGTGTCTGTTCCCCCTGACGAATTGTGCGGTTCCTGTATTATAAACGTTACAGCGAGGTATTATAAAGGAGTTTTTCCGCCAGGACCTGCGAAGCTGGCCGTTATTTCGCAGACTCTTTTGTTCCCGATAAAGGGGCCATGACGATCTTTTCATCCCGGGCCCCGACGTGGCGGCCGGGGCCGCATACCGCCCTTCGGCGTTTGACAACATACCCTTTCGTGCATATTTCTTTTTAAGCAAGAAAACCGGAGGTTTTCATGGCAGTTCGGGCAATCTGGAAAGGGTATGTTCATTTCGGAAGCTTTGATGTGCCGGTTAAGCTCCATACGGCCGTCAGGGAACAAAGAGTTCAGTTTCACCTGTTGCACGGCCGGGATCATGTCAGGCTCAGGCAGCAGATGGTCTGCATCCATGAGAAGGTGCCCGTACCGTCAGAGGAACAGATCCGTGGATTTGAGCTGGAAGAGGGGAAATTCATAATCGTCGATGACGAGGAACTGGATCGCATCGAACCGGAAGACAGCCGGGCGATCGAAGTCCATGAATTTGTCAAGACCGGACAGATCGATCCGGTGTACCTTGAGAGATTATACTACCTGGGACCGGATGTCGTTTCGCCCGGTTATGACGCTCTTTTGGAGGCCCTGTTGGAAGAGGGCCTGGAGGGCATATGTACCTGGACGATGAGAAAACGGTCCTATGTGGGCACCCTCGGTGCGCGCGGGAGGGTTCTGAGACTTGGCACCTTGCGCTACTCCGATGAAGTAGTCCCGGCCGGGTCTCTCGACCTGCCGGACATAGAACTGTCAGACAGGGAATTGAAGGCCGGCATCGACCTTGTGAATCAACTCTCGGGGCAGTTTCAGCCCGAGAACTTTGAGAATGAGCACCAGAAGAAGCTGCAGGAACTGATCGATAAGAAGGCGAGTGGAGAGAAGATTTCCATTTTGCGCCCTAAACGCAGGAAAGCCACGGCGCCGGACAAGCTGCTTGAAACCCTGGAAGCAAGCCTCAAGAAGGTGGTCTAGACAGATCGAAGGGAGGTGGAGATGGCCCTCCAGTCCATTTGGACCGGGACGATAAGTTTCAGCCTGGTGGCGATACCCGTGCAACTCGTAAAGGCGGTCCTGCCCGGACGCGTCTCTTTTCGCATGCTCCATGCAAAAGATTACTCCCCGTTGTCGAGGGAAATGTTTTGTCCCGATGAGGAGAAGATCGTTCCCTCCGACGAGATCGTACGGGGGTTCGAGATCGGTCCCGAAAAATACATCGTCGTGACCGACGAAGAGTTGGAGTCGTTATCACCGGAGCGGAGCCGCTCGATAGAGATCGTGGATTTTATCGATAGTGACGATGTGGACCCCGTTTATTATGATCGCCCCTATTACCTCGTCCCCTCAAAAAGCGGGGAAAAGGCCTATGGACTGCTTGTCGAGGTGATGCGCCGCACGAACAAAGCCGGGATCGCGAAATTTGTGTTCGGGGAACGGGAATATCTTGTGCTGGTCAGGGTTACTTCGGGAGCCCTCTGCCTGGTCACACTTCATTACAGTGACGAAATCCTTTCTGACACGGGTGTTGCAACTGAAAAAGAAGGTGCCGTATCGGAGGAAAAAGACCGCATGGTCAAGACCATCCGTGATATGAAGGCCGCGTTCAAACCGGAAAAATATACAAATGAGCGCAAAAGGAAGATTGTCAGCCTCCTCGGGAAAAAGGCAAAGAAACAGGCTCCTGTCGAGGCCCCGGTGATCGGTGAGGAAACACCCGAAGGCCCCGGCGATCTCGTTGCCGTTTTGCAGGAAAGCATGCGCAAACTGAAGGCAACCAAATGAAAAAGACGGTGGCCCGCATAGGTGACAGAAGGCTGCCGCTTTCGAACCTGGACAAGGACCTTTATCCGTCTTTCGGCTTTACAAAGGCCCATATCCTTGAATACTACCGCCGCATATCGCCGCATATCCTCCCGCACCTGCATGGGCGCGCCTTGACCCTGAAACGGTACCCCGACGGGGCACAGGCCCCCTTTTTCTTTGAAAAACGGTGTCCCGGCTACCGGCCTGACTGGGTCAAAACGGCCCAGGTCCGTGAGTCCGACGGGGGGCTGATGACGGTCTGTCTTGTCAACGATCTCGATACTCTCATGTGGGTGGAGAACCTGGCATCCCTTGAGCTGCACGTGCCGCTGGCGAGGGCGGCCACCCCGGGAACCCCCGATTCCATGGTCTTCGATCTCGACCCGGGAGAGGGGGCGGATATACTGGATTGCGCCCGGGTCGCGTTCATGCTCCGCGACGTTCTATCGGACCTTAAACTCACGTGTTTCCCGAAGACATCCGGCAAGAAGGGCCTCCATGTCTATGTCCCTTTGAACCGTAATGAAACTACCTTTGATGAAACCCGGAAGTTCTCAAAAACGGTGGCGGAGGTTCTGCAGCACAACTATCCCCTCATGGTTACCTCGTCGATGTCCAACGAACTGAGGAAAAAAAAGGTTTTCATAAACTGGTCGCAGAACGGCGCCTCGAACACGACGGTTTGTGTTTACTCCCTGAGGGCCTCGGAAAAACCCACCGTGTCATCCCCGGTTACCTGGCAGGAACTTGAAACACTGGCCGGTCACGGCGACCCGGCCAAGGTGCAGTTCATATTCTCCGAGGTCATCGACAGAACCGAAAAAGACGGCGACCTTTTCAAGGATCTACTGACAATAAAGCAGAAGCTCCCCTATCTGTGACATGACATGGGACTGAAAGACTACGAATCGAAACGAAAATTCCCGGAAACACCCGAACCCGAACCGGGGCCCCCTCATAAGGGAAACCAGTTGATATTCGTCGTCCACAAACACGCGGCCCGCACCCTCCATTACGACCTCAGACTGGAACTGGAGGGTGTTCTCAAAAGCTGGGCAGTCCCGAAAGGACCTTCCCTCGACCCATCGGTAAAAAGGCTCGCCATGATGGTGGAAGACCATCCCTTCGACTATAAGGATTTCGAAGGCGTCATCCCCGAGGGCAATTACGGGGCCGGAAGCGTCATCATCTGGGACAAAGGTTACTGGCGTCACCCAGGCGATAGTTCGGGCGAGGCGAGCCAAGCCCTTCTTAAAGAGGCGCTGGAAAAAGGAAATGTGAAATTTGTTCTGGAGGGGGAAAAGCTGCGCGGTGAATTTGCCCTCGTAAAAACGGGGATGGGTTCAAAATCGTGGCTGCTTCTCAAAAAAAAGGATGTCTATGCGACGGGCGCAAATATCGCCGGGGACAGCCGTTCCGTCGTTTCCCGGCGGACCCTCGAGGACGTTGCCGTCTCCGGGGAGCAGAGTCCTCCGAAGCAGGCGAAAATGGACCGCATGCGGCGGGAAGAGGCGATGGAGGAAGGCGAACTTGCCGATGCTCCCGTGGCCCCGATGCCCCGGCATGTCCGGCCGATGCTGGCGACCCTGATCAAGGAGCCTTTCGATGACGACGAGTGGATCTTCGAGGTGAAATGGGACGGGTACAGGGCGATAGCCGAGATACAGGACGGAAAGGTCTCGCTCTATTCCCGAAACCTGCTCTCCCTGGATGAGAAGTTTGCCCCTATCCGGGACACCCTCAGGAAGTTGACCTTCGAAGCCCTCCTTGACGGAGAGATCGTTGTTGTCGACGATGAGGGGTATCCCGATTTCCAGATGCTCCAGGACTACCGGAAATCGAGAAAAGGACATCTCATCTATTATGTTTTCGATCTTCTGCACCTCGGGGGCCACGATCTTACGAACCTTCCGCTGATCAGGAGAAAGGAACTACTGAGAAAGGTTCTCCCTTCCCTCCCCGGCATCAGATTTACCGACCACATCTGGAAGGATGGTATCGCCTTCTTCAATGTTGTCAGTGAGAAGGGGCTTGAAGGGATTGTTGCCAAGAACTCAAGAAGCGTCTACCGGACGGGCAAACGGAGCCTGCAATGGCTCAAGGTAAAGACGCGCGACACCCAGGATGCGGTGATCGGGGGATTCACCGAACCCGGGGGGTTGAGAAAACACTTCGGAGCGCTTGTTCTGGGCGTTTACGAAAAAGACGACCTGATATACATCGGTCATACCGGCGGAGGATTCAGTGTAAAGGCTCTGGCTGAGATCCGTGGCAGACTGGAACCCCTCATTCGCCGGACCTGTCCCTTCAAAATAAAACCGAAAACGAACAGGGCGGTCACATGGGTGGAACCGGAACTGGTCTGCGAGGTGGATTTCCACGGTTGGACCACCGATGGCGTCATGAGGCAGCCTACCTTTCTTCGTGTGAGAGACGATAAATCGGCCCGTGACGTAATGCGTGAAAAACCCCCTGCCGGGGGCGAAGATACGGGCAAGGCACCATGAATATCCGTGCAGGCACAAGTGGATACGGGTACAAAGAGTGGAAGGGACTGTTCTATCCGGAAAAAATATCCCCCGGGGAGATGCTCCGTTACTATTCGGAGCGTTTAAGCACTGTGGAGATCAACAACACCTTTTACCGCATGCCTACCGAGGACCTTCTCATGTCCTGGGCCGATCAGGTTCCCGATGATTTCATTTTTGCATTCAAGGCGCCAGGAGTGATAACTCACCTGAAGAGACTGAGGGATGTAACCCAACAGACGAATCACCTTTTCAAGACGCTGTCCGTGCTGGGTGCGCGGCTTGGACCTGTCCTCTTTCAGTTTCCCCCCGGTTTTCACGCCGACCCGGCGGCGCTGAAGAACTTTCTCGAAATCCTTCCCCGCCGTATGCCCTGTGCATTCGAGTTCCGTAACCGTTCATGGTTCGATGACGAGATCCTGGACCTCCTTCGCGCAAAGGGATGCAGTCTGTGTATCGCCGATTCCGAGGATAACCCCGGGGAAAAGATCTTTTCTACGGCGCCCTGGGGGTATCTGCGCCTTCGCCGCCCCAATTACGGGGATGCCGACCTGCTGCAATGGCTGAGGTCGGTCCGGTCGCAGGGCTGGGAGAGGGCGTTTGTCTTTTTCAAACACGAGGAAGGTGCAAAAGGACCCGCGATGGCCACACGTTTCAACGAACTCGTCCATGACGAGGAGACCCCCCGGTCTTTCCATACATCAGGGGATGATTGAAAGAAGCATACTAACGTATTAAAGGAGGAGGTTATGGACACAAAGGAAATGATGGAAATCTACGAGAGGATAGGAACACCCGGCGAGATTCACAGGAGACTGGCCGCCCTTGAAGGAAAATGGGAGACAAAGACGAAGGCATGGATGGAACCCGGTGGACCCCCGAGTGAAGGTACCGGGACATGCGAACAGAGAATGCTTCTCGGGGGCCGGTACCTTCAGCAGGAGTACACGGGGGATATGATGGGAAGCACCTTCAGGGGCATCAACATACTGGGCTATGATAATCATACGAAGAAGTACGTCTCGGCCTGGATCGATTCAATGAGCACGGGCGTCTACTTTTTCGAAGGAACGAGCGATGGGGGTGGCGGGACGGTGACGCAGGAGAGCCGGTACGACGATCCCGTGCGGGGCCCTACGATCTGGCGCAGCATAAGCCGGACCGTTGATGATAACACCATCGAATACGAGATGTATCTCATCTCCGGAGACAAACAGGATAAGGTGATGGAGATGACCATGACGCGAAAGCGGTGAGAAAGGACATATAAGGGAAATACGGCTGCAAACCCCAGGTGTCGGATGGATGTGAGGTCATATCTTCCCTTGAAAGGAGACAAACATGAAACCGCCTGTATTAGAAGATAAAATGAATCTCAGCCGGCAATATCTCTACGATATGGGAAACCTTGCCGGCAAACTCACGGGAGAATTCGCTTCAATCCCCTATGAGAAATTTTCCGGGGATCCTCTTCAGATCGATACGGCCGTCAGGAGACTGACCATCATGAAGGAAAGGTGGGATACCATGCCGCCCGAGGGGAAACGAGGGCTCGACATCGTCGATTGGCCCGCTGTTACCGGTCGATGGGACCGAAAGGCGGCACGCTTCAAGAACGTAGATGTCCGTCGGGTCTATGAGACTATCACGAAAAAGCTCCCCGAAATGAGCGGGAAGATCCAGGAATTGATGAAGGGACATTAACACCTTCTACCGCATGCCCACCGGGGACGTCCCCGTGTCCTGGGTCGTTGGCCACAGCATGCGTGTTCGGGATGCTGACATTTTCTATTCCCTATTTCCCTGGCGGCAGAGTCCTCAGGTACCGGTACGTTTTTTTCTTGAGAAGGGTGGTCGTGTATTCTTCAACGACGATGCGGCCCGATGGTGATGGCACCTGTTTTTCGGGGATGAAGAGGACGGTTTCCTCACCATTTTGCAGTTTTATCTTGTATGTGGCCGATGTGGTGGATTGTCCCGCCGCCGATGCATCTTTTCCGGTAACGGTTGCCTCCATGGTCTTGCCCGTCGGTTTCGACGGATCGAGCGCGGCCGCGTAAAGCCCGATGAGAACTATAGCGATGATGGGTGTCCAGAAGAACAAAAATCTCCTGAGCCTTGTCTTGTCCGCATCGACCGCTTTATGTCCGCCTTTAATCGGCCGTGCGGCTTTTTTTGCTGTTCTTGCCATGGTTGGTTTTGTCTCCAAAACATAGCAGAAGACCGAGGCCATGTAAAGACGGTTTCGCGTTTCGTGCCAGAGACCGGTACTAACACCCTTTTAGGCTGAGACTTGCAACTTGAGAGCGTGACTGGTAAAATTCAAGACCATGCGTGCGACAGCTGACTTGAATTGCTCCTTCACCGGTCCTTCTGGCCCGCCCGGGCGGTCCTGTGTGATGGCATGAAAATCGAGCGTTTCGGTGAACAGAGCGTCAGGATCATCTTCGGCGCGGCGATGGATGAAGAGACCGCAGAGGCGGTGCGTCGCTTTTTTCTCTACGTAAGATCGTTGAAGATTACGGGACTGATCGACATTATCCCTTCATTCAGATCCTGCCTTATCCACTTTGACAGGGACCATATCGAATACGATGATATGTCGGCATTTCTCTCCGGGATTGAGGATGATTGGAAGAAGATGCCCCTTCCCGAGGTGCAGCGGATTGAGATACCCGTTAGATACGGCGGAGATTACGGGCCGGACATGGATTTTGTCTGTTCCTATTCGGGGCTTTCCTCGGAAGAAGTCATAGAAATCCACTCGGCGGTTACCTATCGCGTCTATGCGGTGGGGTTCATGCCCGGTTTCCCCCACCTGGGCACGCTCGACAGGCGGATCTACGTACCCCGGCAGGAGACGCCGGTCCTCAAGGTCCCCCAGGGGTCGGTTGGCATCGCGCAGTTCCAGACCGGTATTTACCCCTTTGAATCGCCGGCCGGCTGGCGGATTATAGGCAGGACGATGGCGAGGCTTTTTGATTCCGGACAGGCGCCTTACAGCCTGCTCAACTTCGGAGATATCGTGAGGTTTGTGCGGGCATGATAGAGGTTATGGGGCCAGGTTTCCTGTCAATCATCGTGGACCGCGGCAGATACGGCCACGGGCATATAGGCGTTCCGTCCTCACGAGAGCTTGATCGTTTCGCATGCTCGATGGCCCGGTTCCTTCTCCAAAACCCGGAAGACGCCCCCGTAATCGAGGTCATGGGAAATGATCTTCGGCTGTGCTTTTCACAGGAGGTGACCTTCGCCATAACGGGGGCACGGGTGAAAGCGACCCTCGACGATGAACTCCTGCGCCCATGGTCGGCCTATCGTGCAAGGAAGGGAAGTATTCTGAGGGTACGGGAGGTCCTGGAAGGCCTGCGTTACTATATCGCCTTTTCGGGGATCATCGATGTCGAGCCTGTGATGGGGAGCCGCACCATAAACCTCGAATGCAAGTTGGGCGGGTTTCACGGAAGACCGCTCATGAAGTGGGACAGGATCCTCCTGACAGACCTCCATAACCCGGCGCAACTCCTCGGTGTTCCCGACACTATGATACCCTCCATGCGTGAACCGCATATCGTCAGGGTCATACCCGGGCCGGAGGCGGATCATTTCACGTCCGCATCTGTCAGATTCCTGGAGAGGAGAACGGACGCGGCCCTTTTCAGCGCCGCGTCACGCCTTAACAGGACGGGTATCCGTCTGGAAGGAAACCCGATCATGTTCAAAAAGAAGGCCAGGCGAAGCATCATATCCGAAGGCATCCTCCCTGGTACGATCCAGATCCCGCCCGACGGATTCCCCATCATCAATCTCACCGAGAGGACCATAGGCGATTATGCCCGCCTCGCCACGGTAGCCGATGTCGACATGGAGAGACTGGCCCACATAAAACCCGGCGACAGCGTCCTTTTAAGGTCCATCGATATCGAAGAGGCCGAGCGCCTCTGGAGAGCAAGAAGGGACGCAATTTCGTTCTTCTGTAAGAAGCAATAATGGAAATGGGTGATAGGCAATAGATGATGGTAATGGGACCAAGCTCCCCCATGCCTCTCTTTAAAGGTCAACCTTTTTCCGGACAGTCAACAGGCTATCGCACATCAGGTTATATGTATTATGCCTTTCCCAATAACCTATAACCCATTACCTATCACCTGGGTTTTTCCCCATCTTTATTCTTAATCCGAACTCCATATCTTCGATAAAAAACAAAGGAGAGTTACTAATTAGGAGGGGTATAGTGAAAACGTTCCTGCGGAGTTTGTCTATCACACAAAAAGTCATGGCTGGGCCTTATGCAGCCGCTGTCTTTCTGATCGGTCTGGGCATTGCATTCCATTTACAACCGGCCGGCGGACGCAGTGACTCATCTTCTTCGGGCATCCTTACGGTCTTTGCATTTCTGGCCGCCGCTATCATTGTGCTTCTGGCGGGTTATTGCATGGCCCGTCAGGTACGTGCGCCGTTGAAAGAGATTGGGGAGTCTCTCGAGATCCTTGTAAAAGGTGATCTCACGAGACGGCTGGATGGTACATCGGATAATGAATTCGGTGGGATGGGCAAGAATTACAACAGCTTTGTGGAGCATTTCAGTGACGCCCTGGCCGGGGTTGCGGAAAGGAGCAACGAGATCTCGTTTGCCGTCAATACCCTTGATGCCACAGCGACCCAGATGGCACGGGGTGCGGACGTGGTGGTTATGGAGATCACCTCCGTAGCGACGGCGAGTGAAGAGATGTCGGCCACGGCGGCGGAGATTACGAACAACTGCATCGCGGCCGCGAAGAGTTCCGAGATCGCAAACAATTCAGCGATGACAGGTGAGAATATTATCCAGGAGATCATCCGGAGCATGGGCCGGATCGACGAAAGGGTCAAGGAATCGGCCCTTATCATCCATAAACTGGGCGAGCGTTCCGACCAGATCGGGGAGATCGCCGGGATCATCAACGAAATCGCCGAGCAGACCAACCTTCTGGCCCTCAATGCCGCCATTGAGGCGGCAAGGGCCGGTGAACACGGACGAGGATTTGCCGTCGTCGCCGATGAGGTCCGTAAACTGGCCGAGAGAACCACGGGTGCGACGAAGCAGATCGGCGAGACGATACGGACCATGCAGGATGAGATGAAAAATGCCGTGGTCTCCATGGAGGGCGGCGTCAAGGAGGTGGAGATTGGTAATAATGAGACGGGAAAATCCGGTAATGCCCTCAAGGAGATATTGAACCAGATCAATACGCTGGCGGCGCAGATCAATCAGATCGCGGTGGCATCCGAAGAACAGAGCGCCACGACAAACGAGATCAACAACAACATACAGAAGATATCCAGGATAATGGACACGGCGGCCAGGAACATATCGGAGAACGCCGAAGCGTCCTCCAACCTGTCCGCCCTGTCGCTGGAGTTGAACAGGCTCGGGAACCAGTTTAAATTACAGGACCGTGCCGTCTCCGAGATGCCGTCGGTCAGCAGGGAGGAGGTGGTGCTTTTTGTGGAAAAGGCAGCCGGCTACCTGAAGAATTCCAGCGACGCCAAAAAAGTATATGCAGAAATAAGCGACCCACATGGACGTTTCGTTAAGGGCGATCTCTACATTTTTGTGAATACCATGGATGGCGTGACTGTCGCCCACGGGCAGAACGCCAGGCTTGTCGGCAAGGCCATGCTCGAACTGAAGGACGCCGACGGGAAATACTTCATGAAGGAGATCACGGACGTTGCGAGGACGCAGGGCAAGGGTTGGAGCGACTACAAATGGATAAACCCGGTCACCGGTAAAATCCTGGAAAAAACAACCTACTGCCAGCGGGTAGGGGACGTCTACCTGGGGTGTGGAATATACAAGTAAACGTTTCTTTATTCTCCATACATCACAAATGCTGACCAGAAAAAGGGGTGGGAAAAGCTTTTGGTATCGGTGAGCAGCTGGATTTTGGCGGCACGGAGGGCCTCGGTTTTTGCGATTTCTTTGTTTATCATACCTTCATAGAACCGGACCATCAGATCGCGGGTACCTTCGTCGGCGACGCTCCAGAGGCTGACAAGCGCCGCGGCGCTGCCGGCGTACATGACGGCCCTCGTGAGCCCGGTGATACCTTCGGCGTAGCTTGAGTCCCCGAGGCCGGTTTCGCACGCGGAGAGAACGACGAGGCGGGCATTGAAGCGGCTGTTCATGATCTCCCCGAGCGTGAGAAACCCGTCTTGGTCCCCCGGTATCTGGCTTAACGCGATCGCCTGGAACCCCGGCTCCACGATACCATGCGTGGAGAAGTGCACGAAGGTGTACTGGCTCATCTGGGGAGATCGGGCATTTTCTTCCCGGGCCTCGATCCTCAGAAACGATCGGGCCGCACCGCCCCGATTCTCATATATCTTCCGGATTCCCTCTATCTCCTCGCCGCTGCCTTCCAGTCTCGTCAGGGTGCCTCCGGCCCTGAGGTAGTTGTTCTTTATGAATGCCGCACCGGGGGTGGCGGTCGGTGCTTCGGTTTCCTTGTCGTTGCCTTCCGGTTTTTCCTCTTCTCTGCCTTTTGATTTTTCCGACACGTAGCTCCGGTAGTCGTAAACCGGATCGCCGAAACCAATAAAGCTCCCGCCCGGGCTTTCCCGTTCGTACTGGCTGCGCAGTACCCCGAGAACCGTCCCCGATTGTATGTATTTGACGCGGTACTTTTCTATCATGAACATCTTCTTGCCGTTCTCATGGGTCCGCAAGGCTTCAAAAGGAAGGTACGCGAGAACGCCCTGGGGTACCACGATGATCGTTCTGTCGCCCAGAAAAGGCTCGAGGGGCTTCACCAGAATGTCATAAAGGTCTTCCGCAAGGCTTGCACGAAAACGCTCTCCCTCCTGATAACCCCGGATGTTTCCGAGAAGGTCGTTTACTTTCCGGACCAGGTCAGCATGGGTGACGGGAAGGTCGATGACATTGAAATCCGTTTTACTGATCAACAGGCAATAGACACCCTGCTTTGACAGAAAGTACTGGGCAAGGATCTCTCCCTCTCTCAAGACTTTTTCCTGGAGAGACTTCGCCGCGATGGGCTCGGGGTACTGTACGGACGCATAGAGAGGGTTCCTGTATCGTATTTCCCGTCTGAGAACGTCAAGCTTTTCCTGGGTGACGGAAGAGTCTTTTTCCAGTTTTTCGATGACTTCTTTGTCGGGGGTACCCTTTTTCGATTCTTGCGCCAGTTTTCTCTCCATGACCAGGAGGTCCGCTTCAAGCAAGTCGCGCTCTTTTTTCATCGCCGGGTCGATGCCTTTCTGGAGGTCGACGCGTGCCTCTGCGAGCTGGTCGAGGAATACCCGGGCCTTCATGGCCTCGATATAGTGAAAGGCCTTTTCGTTTTCATTATTGTCGAGCATGAACAGGGCGGCGTCCTCATAGTAACCGTAAACCTTCTCCATGTAGCTCTTCTTCATGTCGGGGAACACCGCCTGGGTTCGCACCTGTTCGAACTTGCCGAGACCGGCTTCAAAGAATTTTACGGCCTCCTTTACATCTTTCTTCCGGCCGAATACCGATGCCTTCTTGATAAGCACGAAGCCTTCGGATTCCTTGTCCTGCATCTGACGGTAAAGGACGAGGGCCATGTCATAATTCTCGAGAGACTTTTCCAGATCGCCCGCCGACAGAAATACGTCGCCGATTCCCTGGTATGCATGCCCCTGGTCTACGACGGAATGTGCGCTCTTGAGGTGCACCAGTGCCTGCCGGAACATGTCGAGCGCCCCCATTTTGTCGCCATTCTTGAGGTACATCTCGCCAAGGGTCTTGTAGATATCGCCCTGGCCGACAGGCTCATTGGTCTTCTTGTAGAGGGCCATTGCCGAATTGAACATTGCACCTGCGTGGTCGTTCTTCTTGAGCCTCAGGTAGGTCTCGCCCATGGTGCGGTACGTGTTTGCCTGGCCCATAGGGGAATGTGACTTGATATAGAGGGCGAGCGCCTTTTCGTAATATTCCATGGCCCTGGTGTAGTCACCGGCGTAGAAATGGATATCTCCGATGGAGCGCTGCACGTTGCCCTGACCGAGGGGCTCGCCGGCGTGGACGTAGTAGGGGAGGGCCTTGTCGTACATCTCCAGCGCCCTTGAAAAATTTCTGCTGTAATAACCAATGTCGCCCAGCCCCTTGTATACGTCGGCCTGCCCCACCGGCTCTCTTACCTTCCGATAGACGGGGAGGGCCTTCTCGTAGGCTTCGAGGGCCTGGGCTATCTGACCCATGCGAAGGTTGAGCTGCCCCATCCTCCTTAGCACGTCAGCCTGCCCCAGGGGATAACCGGCTGCCGTAAAGATATCGAGGGCCTTTTCGTAGAGCCCCCGGGCTTTATCATTCTTGCCGGCGAAATAAGCGATGTCCGCCAGTCCTTTACGGGCGTAACCCTGGCCGACAAGCGATCCTGTTTTGTCATATATGGCGAGGGCTTTTTCGTAGTTTTCCGTCGCCTTTTCGTTGTCTCCGGTTCGAAGGGCCGTCTCCCCGAAAGCCCGGTAAATGTCGGCCTCGCCGTTCCTGTAACCGGCGGCCGTGTACCGCGCGAGGGCAATTTCCATGGAGCCCAGGGCGGTCTTGTGGTCCCGTTGTCTCATGGCGAGGTTTCCGAAACTGCGGTAAGCGTTTGCCTCTTCCACGGGGCTTTTTAGACGAGAGAGAATAGCGAGGGACCGTTGGAGCGCGGTCATGGCCTGACCGTTGTCACCCGTCTGCAGCAGGACATCTCCTATTTTTCGGGCCACGATGCCCTGACCGAGTTCAGAAGCTTCCCTGGCATAGAGATCCGCTGCCCGGTTGTACATCATAAGGGCGTTGGTTGGATTCCCCGAATAAAACGCAATGTCGCCGTTGCCTTCATATGCCTTTGCCGTAAGCAGGGGGTTTCCTGCAGCTCGGGCCAGCGGCATCGAGGCGTCGTAAAGTTTCAAGGCTTCATTGTACCGGGAAATGGAAAGAAAGAAATCGCCGGCTGTCAGCATCATGGAGATCAGCGTCTTCTCGTCGCCTTTTATGCGCGCCCCTTCGAGGACGAGGTTGACAAGGGTTTCGTCCCGGCTCCCGACGGCATGTTCGAGTGTCTTCTGAAGGACGGGTCCGTCAATCTTCTCCTTGTTGTCGTCAAAGGCTCTCCAGAAACCGCTTACACCGGAGTCGGAGCCGCGGACAAGTTCATCGTATAGTTTTTGCTGGTCTTGGTTCAGTGTCGTCGAGGCAAAGGAAGAAAAAAAGGGCAGGTACGAAGAAACAGTCAAGGCGGATACGATGAAAAGGGCAATAAGAAACGGGTGCGTGATCCTGCGGTTCTTCATTGTGTCAACGGTATCGCCGGTGCATATTTTCTCGACATATTTTTTTGAGCACTGTTTACAACGTGTCTACCGGCGAGGGCGACCGTCTCGAACCTGACCCCGTGAAAGATAACCACTTTTCAGAAATCGCTCCGATCGGATTGAAACCGGGGCGCTCCATCGAATTCGCCGAAGGCCTGCGGATCGGGCGGTTCTACCAGGGATGCCTGCAATGAGAGGTCTATCTGAGGTGCGGCAGGGGGATCCGGAGGATCGCGCCCCTTCTCTGCAAGACAGATATTGACAGAGGTGATGAGGAACAAAACCACTATCAGTGTCAAAACAAATTTCTTCATGGGATCTTTTTCGCCTCCTTCGTCATCTTGTGGATCCGAGGACCTCTTAGCCGGGCAGTTGAATAGTATATTGCGATTGTGGAGGGGCCGGCGGATCCGGTGGATCGGCAAGACAGATGCTTGAAGCCGAAAGCACCAAAAGGGTAGTGACAATGATCCTGGTGATTACTTTCATGGCAACAAACCCCCTTTCCAGACTAGTACTGCCGTCACAACCATTCCTGTTAAACAGCATATGCAAATGGATGAGAATTGTCAATAACTGTAAGATGTTTTGTATCCCTTTCCGAACGGTGTTGACAACGACAGGCGTGAGGCGCACAATCTTAACGATATACCGGGGTTACAATATCAAAGACTTCGTTCAAGGGGTTGTCATGAAGATATTCAACGTCAATGCCTTTTCTTCGCGGCCGTTCAGCGGCAATCCGGCAGGGGTCTGCATCCTTCCCCACCCGAAAGTGGACGCCTGGATGCAAAATGTGGCCGCAGAGATGAACCTTTCCGAGACGGCATTTGTCATCCGGAGTGCCGACGGATACAACCTGCGATGGTTTACCCCGAAGGTGGAGGTCGATCTGTGCGGACATGGCACCCTTGCAAGCGCCCACGTTCTATGGCAGGAAGGCCTCGCCAGGGCCGGAGAAAAGATCACGTTCCACACGCGCAGCGGTACGTTGACGTGCACTCAGGAAGGCGACTGGATCGGTCTGGATTTTCCCTCGACCCCTGACGAAGAAGTGACCGCTCCCTATGGCCTCACCGAGGCGCTCGGTGTGTCTGCGATCTATGTCGGCGCCAGCCGGTCGGATTATATCGTCGAGGTCGCCTCGGAAGAAACGGTGAGAAGCTTGACGCCGGACTTTGCCCTGATCCTCAGGCTGCCGGTCAGGGGGGTCATTGTGACGAGCCTGGCAACCAGGGAAGGGTTCGATTTTGTCTCCCGCTTTTTTGCGCCCGCCGTGGGCGTCAACGAAGATCCCGTTACAGGTTCATCTCATTGCTGTCTCGGCCCCTTCTGGGGTAAACGTCTCGGAAAGAACGATCTCGTCGCCTGCCAGATATCGCAGCGGGGAGGGGTGGTTAGGGTTCATCTCGCCGGTGACCGCGTCCACCTTTTCGGCCAGGCCGTCACGGTCATGAAGGGTGAATTTGTGGGATAGAGAGAAGAGGGGTCATAGGTTATGGGTTATAGGAAAGACTGCCCATCGCTGATGGTGGGGGAGAAGGCACATCGGACTTCAGATTTGTATCGCAGATGTGCGTCCGGCAAAATTGCCGGTAGCTAAAACGGCAAAATTGCCGGAAGAAGCATAATGGGTGACGGAAAAGACTCATCGTTCGTTCTTACCTATAACCCATTACCTGCTTCTTACAAAAACTCCTTTATCCTCGTTTCCATCTCTTCGTAGCGGAAGAGCCTGCTGAAGTCGATAAGGCCCGCAAGGGCCCGCGAGTAAGCCCTGACGCCTGTTTCTTCAAGGATCGATACGGGGTTGAGACCGCCTATTACTATGGCTCCGACCCTGCCTTCATTCACGGGGATGTCGAGCAGCGGTTGACCGGGGAGGCCGATGCGGACGAGGCCGCCGAGGCCGATCCTCTTGAGTTTTTCGGCAAGTTGTTCCACGAGGTCCCTGCTCTCGGCGGGGAATTCACGGAAACTGGCCCCGATTCTGCCGCTTCCCGAGTCAACGGCTCCCATGTAATTCGTCATTCCGCTGCGGATGAAGACTTCAAGAGGATCGATGCTCGTTCCGTCGTACATTATGATCTCCACGAAACGGACAGGTTTCTTGTCCTCGATCTCAAGAAGGCCGCCAAAGCGTGAGACAGTGGGAATGCCGTGTTTGAGCAGAACTCCGTTAAGGGTTATGGAACACACCGTTCCGATGCCGATCATGCCGTCAGGTATGGCGATGTGCCCGAGCGATTCCCCGGGACCGAGGAACGTCAGGAGGTGACCCATTGCGTACCCATCCGCGTATACCCGCCGGATATACTCGACGTTCTTCGCGAACTGGCGCGGATCGACCAGGGTGACGTTAATGACCAGGCTGCCTGATGTGGTATTGAGGTCGAAGCTCATCTGGTAGGTCATGCGGTCTATTTTGGCGGAAAGGAACCCGACCCGTTCGATGATCTTGGACGAATCCAGTTCGCTCTCACCTTTCAGGGTTATCTCGTGGCCCTTCTTGCCGTTCTGCGCGGCCAACCCTTCCGCATTCATGCGCTGCAGGTAAAGCCTTACCGTTCTTTCGCTGATATCATGGCCGAGAGACTCCAGTTCCCGGGCTATCTTTATGCTTGTGAGAGGGACGCTGGAATTTCTGAGGATACCCAGAATCAGAAGGTCCTTCTTTCTTTTCTTTTCCATATGGCTCCTTTCCGGCAATAACAACTCTTATTACGGCAATTTTGCCGATGATGTCTATCATATCCCATCAAGAAACTGTTTGCAATATTATTCCCTCAAACCGTTTAAATAGCTGAAGAATCTTATTGACAAGATTTCGACGTGTTGCTATTATTTGCCTCAGCGTAACGGCAATAGATTGCCGGCACACTGGCAACAAGTTACCGTAATTAATAAACTCAGGAGGTTAACATGATAGAATGGCCGAAAACCAATGACGCGATTGGAACGGTAAACCGTGGTAACCCCGCGGAATCAGGTTTATGCACACTCTGCCGGGCGGATTGCAAAGGAAGATGTGAAACATTCCTTTCGAGTCTGAAGGGTAGGAAGATCCTCTACCCGAGGGATTTTGGCCTGATTACTGCAGGAAGCGGCAATACCACGCACCTTGGCGTGAACTACAACGCCCTGAGGGTTCAGGGATATCTTTACGGTGTAAAGGGCCTTCCGAAGGGGTTGAAGAATACCGCGGATGACTGCATATTCCCCAATGTCAGTATCGAGTCCGAATTCGGCTCCAAAATGACGACGAAGACCAGGATGCCCATTATGACAGGCGCCCTCGGCTCTACCTTCATCGCCGCAAAGTACTGGGATTCATTCGCCACGGGCGCTGCCCTTGTCGGTATCCCCATTGTTGTCGGCGAAAACGTTGTCGGTATCGACAAGCAGGCGGTTATCAACAACGGCAGGATAGAGAAAGCACCGGAGCTTGACAGAAGGATCGAGACGTTTCTCAAATACTATGACGGATACGGCGCGATTATCGTTCAGATGAACGTTGAGGATACACGCAACGGCGTGGCCGAGTATGTTATCAACAAGTATGGCGACAAGGTCATTATAGAGCTGAAATGGGGCCAGGGCGCGAAAGACATCGGCGGCGAGATTCAGGTGGACAGCCTCGAGTACGCCTTGTTCCTCAAGAACAGAGGCTATATCGTCGATCCCGACCCGACCGTCCCCGAGGTTCAGGAGGCTTTCAAGCACGGTGCCATAAAATCCTTCGCCCGCCACAGCAGACTCGGCTATACAGACCTTTCGACACCAGAAAAGGTGCAGGAGAACTTCATAAAGGCCGTCACCTATCTCCGTAAACTGGGATACAAGAGGATCTCTCTCAAGACCGGCTCCTACGGCATGGAAGCGCTTGCGATGTCACTTAAATTCGCAACAGACGCAAAGCTCGATCTCCTGACTATCGATGGCTCCGGCGGCGGAACAGGTATGAGCCCCTGGAACATGATGGAGTCATGGGGCGTGCCTTCGCTTTTGCTTCACAGCAAGGCACATGAGTATGCGACAGTCCTGGCAGCA
Organism: Deltaproteobacteria bacterium UBA5205; assembly: GCA_002412715.1. Lineage (GTDB taxonomy): Bacteria > Desulfobacterota > Syntrophorhabdia > Syntrophorhabdales > Syntrophorhabdaceae > Delta-02. Next base: position 50,036 of record DHVP01000006.1, on the reverse strand, counting down.
AAGGGAGAGAGGGTCGTGGACCTCGCATTTGCCGGCGGTCTCGCTCGTGAAGACCATATATTCAAGGCCCTCGCGCTTGGCGCACCCTTCACGAAGATGATATGCATGGGCAGGGCGGCGATGATACCCGGTTTTGTCGGCTCCAACATCGAAGGTGTCCTGAAACCCGAGAACAAGGCCAGGATCAATGGCAACTGGGACGAACTTTCACCCGCCGTCAAGGAACTCGGTTCCTCTGCAGACGAGATCTTCGCGGGTTACTATGATGTCCAGAAAAAGGTCGGGGCCGCGGAGATGAAGAATATTCCTTTCGGAGCCATCGCGATGTGGACCCTGGCGGACAAGCTTGCAGCCGGTCTCCAGCAGCTCATGGCAGGCGCGCGCAAATTCAACCTGAAAGACATCTCGCGGCAAGACATCTTTTCGGCAAACAGGGATGTCGAGAGAGAGACGGGAATACCGTTCATTACGGACGTCCTTGACGAAAGGGCAAAAAAGATCCTCAATTCATAATCCCGGCAAGAGGAAGAAGACTCGAAGAGGGCGGGCCCGACTGGTTCGCCCTCTTTTTTTATCGAATTGTGATCGATGTCATTTTCAAGGAAGCGCTTCTCATATATATAAAGATAAATAAACACAGGGGGTGGCTGGAGTAATACAGCTGCTGATACGTCCCCGGGAAGATAATGGGCAAGGCGTGAGGGGGCGTACAAAAAAGGAGGCAATTGCGATGATACGCGAGATCAGGTTCATTGTTACGGGTGAAGTCAGAAAACCCAAATTGGGCGATTGGTTCCTCAACAGAAACAATTTTCCCATATGCGCCGCCCAGGATTTCAACGTCACACGATTTCCTATACTGAGAATGGAAGTCATAGACGAGGAGGGGATGACTGTTCAGACGACCAGATGTGCAAACATGTAAGTAAACGGACAGTCAGGCCAACGCCCGGGACAACCCCCGGGCGTTGGTGTTTATCTGGTGAACACGGAGTTTGGTTCTGTCGTTGACAGGTCGTGCAGGTCATCCGGGTCCTGCGGGGCCTGTTCTTGTCTTCATTTGCAGGCATTCAACCTGCCTTTAAATTCCAGGCCATATTTAGGGTGGCAATCACCGTTGTTGTCGGTTAATATATCGGCGGAGGCTGCCAGCGCCTATGAAGCTTGACCACATCGGCTTTGTTGTCGGAAGTATCGATGAATTCATCACGGTTTTGAAGACTATCGGTTTTGCTGACGCCACGAGGCCCGTCCCTGATTACGACAAGAACGTCAATGCCTCCTTTGTGTCTGTCGGGCAGAAGGAAGATATCTACCTTGAGGTGCTCGAACCGGTGGACGAGAGGTCGGCGGTGTACAATTTTCTGAAAAGGACCGGCGGCGGCCTGCACCACCTCTGCTTCGAAGTCGATGACATCGAACAGGTCTCGAAGAGACTTGAGGAACAAGGTTTCAAGATGGTTTCGCCGCCAACGGACTGTACGGCCTACGACGAGAACCTGGGTCGCGCCTGCGAGGGCGTGACGAGGATATCTTTCTTCCTTTTGCCCGATCGGCTTCTCATTGAGCTTCTTGAAAAAGGCCGCTGAACAGGAGATGACCAGTATGACCAGAGATGAGGCCGATCGGTTACTCAAGGATTACGTGAAGAGCGAAAGGATGCTCAACCACTGTTATGCAGCCGAGGCAGTGATGCGCTCGCTGGCCCGAAAGCTGGGCGAGGACGAAGAAAAATGGGGTATGGCCGGACTTCTCCATGACATTGACTTTGAGGTCACCGATGCCGACCTCAGCCGGCACTGCCTTGAGGCGCAAAAGATCCTTACGGAGAAAAACGTCGATCCCGAGATTGTCGATGCCATCGTAATGCATAACGAAGCCGTGACGGGCAGAAAGCGCGAAACGCGCTTTCAGCACGCCCTTGCCGCGGGAGAGACCATAACAGGGCTCGTCGTCGCCACGGCGCTCGTCTATGCGGACAAGAAACTGGCCAGCGTCAAGACGAAGTCCGTCGTCAAGCGGATGAAGGAAAAGGCCTTTGCTGCTTCCGTAAACCGGGAAATCATCATGGAATGCGAGGCCATCGGCATACCTCTCAACGAGTTTGCCGAATTGTCCATCGCCGCAATGCTTGAGATCAGCGACAGGCTGGGACTCTAGATCGGCAGTGCCTCGTTTCGATGAGATCGTGACCGGATCGTCGCGGCAGACCACCGTCTCCGAAGCTTTACCATTCTGTCTGCAAAGAGGGTTCTGTGAACAATAGCAACGCAAGGCCAGGTGTCATGAACAAGCTCAGGGATTCGGCCTATCTGCAGGTATTCACGAATCGCCGGATGGTGGTGATGGTCCTTCTCGGTTTTGCCTCCGGCCTGCCCCTGCCTTTAACCGCGGGAACTCTTCAGGCATGGTTGACCGTGACGGGCATCGACATAAAGACCATCGGTATCTTCTCCCTCGTGGGGCTTCCCTATACGCTCAAGTTTATCTGGTCCCCCTTTATGGACAGGTTCGTTCCGCCATGGCTGGGGAGGCGCCGCGGTTGGATCGTTTGCATGCAAGTGCTTCTGCTTCTGGGCATCGCCGTCATGGCCCTGACCTCTCCCGGCAGAATGCCTCTTGCACTTGCCGCTATTGCCCTCGGTGTCGCCTTCTTTTCCGCGTCACAGGACATCGTTATCGACGCCTACCGTACAGATGTGCTTCCCCAAAAAGAACGGGGAATCGGTGTGGCAGTCTTCATATTCGGCTACAGGATAGCCATGCTTGTCGGCGGGGCCCTGGCCCTCATCATGTCCGACATCATAGGGTGGCAGAAGACCTATTTTTTTATGGCGCTTTTCATGATTTTCGGGATGCTCGGTGCTTTTACCGGGCGGGAGCCGGACCATCACATTGTGCCGCCCAGGACCATGCAAGAGGCCGTCTGGGGTCCCCTGAAAGATTTCTTTTCACGCAAATCGGCCATCATCATTATCCTCTTCATCATTCTTTACAAACTGGGTGACGCATACGCCGGGGCCCTTTCAACGGCCTTCCTTATACGGGGTGTTAATTTTACGCCCACGGATGTCGGAACCATAAACAAGGGCATGGGCCTTGTGGCCACTATCGTAGGAGCTCTGTTCGGGGGCACGCTGATGGTGAAGATGGGGCTTTTCAGGTCTTTGTGGTATTTCGGCATCCTCCAGATGGTGTCGAACCTTTCCTTCATGGTGCTGGCCATTGTCGGGAAGAGCTATACTGCCATGATCGTTGCCGTTGCCTTTGAAAACCTGTCCGGAGGCATGGGATCGACGGCGTTTGTCGCTTTTGTCATGGCGCTGTGCAACAAGCGTTTCAGTGCCACGCAATTTGCCCTTTTGTCGTCGCTCGCCGTCCTGGGGCGCGTCGTCATATCTCCGACATCGGGCTACATCGTGTCCTATGTCGGATGGGCGAATTTCTTCCTCCTTACCACGGTGGCGGCCCTGCCTGGATTGCTGCTTGTGCTCTATCTGAAAAGGGAAATTGTCGCCCTGGATGCGGTCAAAACATCCTGATGAAGTCAAGCCGGAGAGGACATTTTCCGGTGGGATTTTTTCGATTAAAATTTCTTCATAAAATTCATTGACAGCTTTTTGATACTGTGGGATACTGACAACGAAGTTTCGGAAGTCGCTGTCAGTAGTGATGAATTGCGTTTCGCCCGAACATCTACACGACACAGTTCCGTTACCTTCAAAAAAAATATTAACAAGGAGGGCTTTAGTAAGATGGCAAAAGGAACTGTGAAGTGGTTCAATGAGTCCAAAGGTTTTGGTTTCATCACTCAGGATGACGGTGTGGACGTTTTCGTTCACTACTCAGCAATCCAGGACTCCGGTTTCAAAACCCTTGCGGAAGGCCAGGAAGTCAACTTTGACGTCGTCAAGGGTCCCAAAGGGCTTCAGGCGGCAAACGTAACCAAATCATAGGAACGGAAAGAAAGGGTCCGGTTCCGGCCGGACCTTCTTCATAATATTCGCTGAATCAACACATTCCGCGGAAAGCCCGAAAGGGGTCTATATCGTTCGGGGTCTGAGCACCACGACCCCGGGCTTTTCTATTACGTAGTCCCCGAACAATTGATCTATTACCCTGCGAGATGCAGCTGCCGACGAGGCGTGACGCAGGTATACTCCCGTACTCTCCTTGATAACGATCCCGACGTGCGATACATCAAGCCCATCGGCTTCGGTATAAATCCCGGTATAATCGCCATTATGCAATCGATCGACAATATCCTGATCGATCGCCGTCGAAGGTATGTAGTCCACGGCCCGACTCCGAGCCGGGATGCCTTCAAGGAACAAGTTTCCGTCCGTTTTTCGGTTGAGGGTTTTCGAGCTTTGCCGTGTCCGTTGCCCGCCTATCATGGCGGTAACATCGCTGACAAGACGTCCGTTGAATTCCTTCCAGTCAGTGAAGAAATGATTGCGGCTGACGTATGAGACGACGCCCTCTCTGTAGCGGATCTCTCTCAGCCGTTTCAGGAATTCAGCGAATGAAGACGCGAGCCGCATGGCCTCGATATAATCGATGAAGGTAAAACAATCGAGCGCTGCCAGGTTTACGACCAGTTCTTCCGGCACCTCGTCGCTTCCGATAAGTGTCGATTCTCCATAGGGCGTATCGAGAAAATCCCGTGAAAGAAATGCTATCCGCGAGCCTGCAACGTCAATCCTGGAGGCCTGAACGAGCAGTTTGTCGATGCGGGCTTGAGACCAGGCTCCGAGTGTAATCCTGGCTCTTTCATCCACAGGCCGATCCTCCTTTGCACCCTTGAAAAATGCTTCGGTGACAGCTATTCTATCACAATGTACGTAAGACTGACAGGCATCGATCCTTGTTCTATTACCAATCCGTGACCATGAAGCCTACGCTGAAACGGTTCACACTCTTGTTATAATCTTGAAGACTTTCGCCATAACCGTTGAAGTACTGCACGTAACCGCTGATTCGCTCGATAAGCGGAAAACTCCATTCCAATTGTATCGCGCCCCTGTTGTCCGCGGGTCGTAAGTTGTTGCGCACCATGGCGGCGAACCTGTGTTTGTTCAAGAAATAGTAACCCCAGAGTTCACCGTATCCGAGATACTTGTCGATGTCGGGGTTGTCGTCATCCTTTGCTTTTTCCGGGATCCTGTACCATGTTTTCAGGAGCAGATTGAATCTGTCCCGTTCGAAGCCGAAGTTTGCAACGATCCGGTTCCAGCTTCGGGACAAGGGCTGGGACCTGCCATTCGATTGATGGTTGAGTCCCAGGTTGATCATCCTTCCTTTGAGGCCCAGAAGATCGTAGTTGGTCCGAAAGTTGAGGAGCAACTCGGGTTCGTAATTGGTCTCACGGAAAGGGGCGGAAAATTCCGAGTTGTAGAGTTGCCAGAATGCGAGTTGTGTGTAAGCGAACCAGAGGTCCATATCTTTCCCCAGGATGTCCTCCCAGAGTTTCACCTTGAAGCTTATTTGAAACTTGACCTCCGTATTCTGGGCCTTGGCATTCGGGTCGACGTCAAGGCTCGCGTCCATGTTGGGAGAGGTGTTGTATGCCAGCGGAAGAACGTAGTTGGGACGGTATGACCTGATGACGAACCGGTGCGCCCGGTTCGCTTCGTCAAGGTCCCACTGCCTGCTCATAACCGATTGATCCCGTGCTGTTCGATCATCCCCGGCGGGGGAAGCGGTTTTAGGAGATTGTTCCGGTGCCAGGGCACCGGAAGATTGCTGTGTTTTTTGCGTCCTTCTGCCGGCCAGGCTGTCGTAACATTCTAACCTGGCGGTGTCGTCCTCTACCGAAGCACACTCGGCGATCTTGTCCGCGGCGGCAGCAAGGGCATGAGGCTGCGGGATCACAACCATCATCGCCGTCAGCAGGACAACCACGAGTGGTATATACACGGGACGGACATACCCATGTTGCCGCATTCGTCCTCCACCTCTTTTCTTGCTTTCGTAGAAAGACAATAATCTCCTTTGAAGAAAAAAGCAACCGGGACTTATGGGCTCGGGTTTCACGTTGTCCGTCATTCCAGCGCAGGCTGGAAAGGAGGAGAATCTTTGATATGAAGTGAAAGCACACGTATGCGGGGCCCCATGCAGAGAATAGTTGAAAGGCCACTTTGGATAGCTGCTCCTTATCCGGGATCTCTCCTGGCTTCCGGCCTTTCACCGGAATGACGAAGGAGTGAAACGGGAATGAGGGAGGGGTGCAGGGGAATTATACGGTGGGGGCGACTATCGGAGACCATAATGAAAAAGGCGCCGCGTAAGGTTCCGACCGGCCCGAAACCTGGAAGCTGGAACCGCTATCTGGTATAATCCCCCATGCGGATGATCCCGGGAGAACCTCGAAAAGCACAGTTCGTGGCGCGCCCCAATCGTTTTGTTGTCCGGTGCATTCTTGACGGAAAGATTACCGACGCTTACCTGCCGAACCCCGGGCGGCTGTGGGAACTTCTCCTTCCCGGCTGTCCGCTGTATCTTTCCGAGAATCGAGCGGGTGTAAAATTGCCCTATACCGTTGTGGCCATGGAGAAAGAGGGTACACCCATTCTTCTCCATACGCACCTGGCGAACGATGTGGCCGCATTTCTCCTCGGCAACGGCCTGGTGCCGGGACTTGAGGATGTCCGCATAGTAAAGCGGGAGACTGCCTTCGGCAAAAGCAGGTTTGACTTTCTTCTCGAAAAGGACGGCTGCACCATGGTTTTGGAGGTTAAGAATTGCACCCTCTTCAGTGACCGGCTTGCCATGTTCCCCGATGCCGTCACCAGACGGGGAAGCCGTCATCTTGAAGGCCTGATGAGGCTTGCCTCGTCGGGTATCCGGGCGGGCGTCCTTTTCCTGGTTCAGTGGCCTTACGCTCAATACTTCATGCCCGAATATCATACCGACTTTGTCTTTTCCGAGACGTTTCTGAAGTGCAGGGACCGGATCTTCCTTGAAGCCCTGGGGCTTAAGTGGAACAGCGACCTTTCGCTTGACCGTGACGTGAAGAAGCTCATTATTCCCTGGAGAACAATTGAAAGGAAGAGCCGTGACAGGGGGTGTTACATCCTCATTCTGAGACTCGACAATGACGCCGTGGTCATGACGGGAGGCTTGGGAAATGTTCTTTTCAGGAAGGGTTACTATCTGTACGCCGGCTCAGCCAAAAGAACGCTCACGAAGAGGATGGAACGCCACGCAAGAAGACGGAAGAATCTCTTCTGGCATATCGACTATCTCCGGGAAAAGGCATCTTTTTGCAGGGCCCTCGCGATCAGGACTGACAGTGATATAGAGTGCGCCCTGGCAGCTGACCTGAAACGGATATCCCATTGGTCGGTCCCGGGTTTCGGGTGCTCGGATTGCTCCTGCAAGAGCCATCTTTTCGGCATGGACACGGATCCGTTACATTCGCCTCCTTTTCTCGATGTGCTGTATAATTACCGGATAGGTTCCGTTGAGGGAGAGCTCGATAATGGAGATGATTGATATCCATACGCACGGTCTTCGTGACTGCGATACCCGGGGGGCCTCTCCCGGGGACTTTCTCAGGATGGCGCACCTGCATGGTTCGCTGGGGGTAGGCGCGATTGTTCCGACGATCTCTTCTTCATCGATCGAGGAGATGCGGCTCGATATGGGGGCGGCAAAGAAGGCGATGGAATACCAGCGGGAAGACAGGACGGCGGCGTCCGGTCTTCCCGCCGCGAAGATTCTCGGCGTTCATCTTGAAGGACCTTTTCTCAATCCTGCACGGGCGGGGGCCCTCGATAAAGGGTCGTTTCTGCCGGCAACGATCACCAGCTGGAAGAGACTTGTCGAGGGTTTCGGTGAGGTTGTCAGGATCGTTACCGTCGCTCCCGAACTCACCGGGGCAACCGGGCTGATCGAGGCCATGGCGGACATGGGTGTTGTCGTCAGCATGGGCCATTCCAACGCGACCTATGGCGAGGCCGAAGCAGGGTTTCGGGCCGGTGCGCGGGGCATTACCCATATTTTTAACGCCATGCGGAGTTTCCATCACCGCGAGCCGGGTATCGCCGGATTCGCTCTCATGAATCCTGAGGTCTATGTCGAAATGATCGCCGACCCCTATCACCTTCATGGAAGTACCATCGAGCTTATCTTCGCAGTGAAGGACCCCGACCGCATCATTATCGTCTCCGATACGGTAAAGGGCTCGGCATCCGGTGATGGGGGAAGAGCGGTTGTGGACACGCGAGGAAAGCTCCTTGGGGGTTCCCTTGCCCTTACAGGGTCGACAAGGCGGCTCGTACAGCTCGGATTCGATCCCGGTCTTGTGGAACGCGCCGCATGTCAGAACCCGGCGAGGTATCTTGGCCTGTGAAGAATGAGAGGATGGCAACACACGGCAGGTCTTTCGTAAAACGTTGTAATCACTGGTGGATAACCCTTAATTAACATTGACTATCTCCGACATTTCAATTAGAATATACCTCATATCTTATGTTTGATAAATTACAGGAAAGATTTGAGTCGACCTTCAAGAAGGTTCGAGGATACGGGAAACTTACCGAAAATAATATAAAGGACACCTTGCGCGAAGTACGGGTGGCGCTCCTTGAGGCCGACGTCAACTTCAAGGTGGCCAAAGATTTCCTCGAGAAGGTCAGGGAAAAGGCGATGGGCGAAGAGGTGCTCACGAGCATCACGCCCGGCCAGCAGTTTGTTAAGATCGTTTATGACGAGCTTTGCGAGGTACTGGGGAGCGCCAACAAACCCCTGGACGTTGCAGCGGCCCCGCCCGTACCGGTCATGCTTATCGGTCTGCAGGGGTCCGGCAAAACCACAACCTCAGCAAAGCTTGCGATCCACCTTCGCAAAATGGGGCGCCGGCCACTCCTCGTTCCTTCGGATATCTACCGGCCGGCAGCCATAGATCAGCTTGTTACGTTGGGAAAGCAGATCAATGTCGAGGCCTTCACCATGGACGTGGTCAAGGACCCGGTAACGATCTGCAAAGAGGCAAAAATATATGCCATGAGACATGGCTATGACACGGTGATTGTCGACACCGCGGGCCGTCTGCACATTGACGAGAACATGGTTGGCGAACTCGTCGAGCAAAAAAAGGTCCTCAATCCGAAGGAGACACTCCTTGTCCTTGACGCGATGACGGGTCAGGACGCGGTGAGCATAGCCACCGTTTTTAACGAAAAACTGGGTATAGACGGCATAATCCTCACAAAGCTCGACGGTGATACGCGCGGCGGCGCAGCCATATCCATCAAGGCGGTAACGGGCAAGCCCATCAAGTTCATCGGCGTCGGCGAAAAACTGGATGCTCTTGAACCCTTCTTCCCTGACAGAATGGCATCCCGGATACTTGGTATGGGCGATGTCGTTTCCCTTGTCGAAAAGGCCCAGGATGTCTTCGACGAGAAACAGGCCCGCGAGCTCGAACGCAAGTTCCGCAAGGACGAATTCACCCTCGAGGATTTTCGCGACCAGATCCGGCAGATGAAGAAGCTCGGGTCGCTGGAATCGATCATAGGCATGATTCCCGGCATGAACAAGTTCAAAGGTGCGATCAATTTCACCGAGGCCGAAAAGGACATCAGGAAGACGGAAGCGATCATCAACTCAATGACATCGAAGGAAAGGGCCAAGGCTGGAATTATAGACGGAAGCAGGCGGATTCGCATCGCGAAAGGCAGCGGGACGCAGGTGCAGGATGTTAACGATCTTTTGAAAAAATATATGGAAACGAAAAAGATGCTGAAGAAATTTACGAAGGGAGGCGCAAAAGGCCTCCAAAGACAACTTTTCAATAGATAAGGAGGTAGGATTTTGGCTGTAAAATTCAGGTTGTCGAGGTTTGGTGCAAAGAAAAAACCGTTTTATCGCATTGTCGTGGCCGATGAACGTTCACCCAGAGATGGCAGGTTTATCGATAAGGTCGGATTCTACGACCCGTTGAAGAACCCTGCCGAGATAAGCCTCGACAAAGAAAAGATTAAAACATGGTATGAAAAAGGGGTAAGGCCCACGAGGACCGTTGAAAGTCTGTTCAAGAGAGAGGGGGTTCTGAAGGAGCTTTCATAAAACGAACGGAGGTGGATCGTGTTGAAAGAGTTGATCGAGTATATTGCAAAGGCGTTGGTTGACAATCCTGATCTCGTCAGGGTCTCCGAGATCGAGGGGGAAAAGACTTCTGTTATTGAGCTCAATGTTGCCAAGGATGATCTTGGGAAGGTCATCGGGAAGCAGGGCAGAACCGCTCGGGCCATGAGGACGATATTGAGTGCGGCCTCGACAAAAGTTAAGAAGAGAGCGGTCCTCGAGATTATTGAATAATGAAATGGATCCCTGTCGGCCGTGTCGTGTCGACATCCGGCATACGGGGTGAGGTAAAGTTTTACTATTACAACGAGGTGAAGGAAGGGTTTCTCGACTACACCTCGTTGTTTGCCCTTAAAGGCGATGAACATATCGAGCTGAAGCCCGAGGGGGCAAGTTACAGGAAACATTTCTTTTATCTCTCATTTCGTGGGCTTTCAACCGTTGAGGAGGTCTCCTTCCTGGTGACAAAAGAGCTTTTTGTCCGGGAAGCTGACCTCCGTCCGGTAGAGGACGGCGAGTACTACGAGTACCAGTTGATCGGGCTCGAGGTGATAAACGCGGAAGGAGTATCGCTCGGAAAGGTCGGATCGGTGATGCACACCGCCGCGAATGATATCCTGGTTGTTGAAGGAGAAAAGGACATGATGATTCCCATGGTTGAAGGGTTCATCATTGATATAGATGTGGGTCGCGGCACGATCCGCGTAGACATCGAGGGACTTGTTGCATGATCTTTTCAATTCTCACGCTCTTCCCGGGGATCTTTTCATCGCCCCTCAAAGAGAGCATACTTGGCAAGGCAGCCGAAAAGGGGCTTGTCAGTTTCAACATCATCAATATACGGGATTTTGCCGACGATCCCCATCGGTGTTGCGACGACACGCCATATGGCGGCGGGCCGGGAATGGTCATGAAGGTGGAACCCATCTACCGGGCCATACAACACGTGACTGAGGTTCACGGCAGGGCGAAGTTTGTCCTGCTGACACCACAGGGACAGCCCTTTGATCAATTCACCGCGGAGCGCTTCGCCAGATCGCCCCATATCTGCCTGGTATGCGGTCGTTACGAAGGCGTCGATGAACGCGTGCTCGACCATGTCGATGAAGAGATATCGGTGGGGGACTATGTCACATCCGGCGGCGAGTTCCCGGCGCTTGTTCTTATCGATGCTGTGTCCCGCTTTGTGCCCGGGGTTCTCGGGAACGACGAATCGGTTTTTGCGGAGAGCTTCAGAGAGCCTCTTCTGGAATATCCTCAGTATACACGGCCGGAGAATTTCATGGGCGCCGCCGTGCCGCCCGTCCTGCTGTCGGGAAACCATGAGGAAATACGAAAGTGGAGGCGCAAAGAGGCCATCAGGAAGACAGTCCTCAAGCGCTCCGATCTTCTCAACCGTCTTCAACCCGGTGAGGAGGACCGCAAATTTATGAGAGAGGTCATGGAGGAGTTCCCTGAATAATGTAAGTATCGGGGTTATTCACTACCCCGTCTACGATAAACGCGGAGATGTCGTGGCGACGAGCCTGACAAACCTGGAAATACATGATATGGCAAGAACCTGCATGACTTTTGGCATAGACCTGTGCTATATTGTGTCACCTCTCGCCCGACAGCGGGAGATAGCGGAAAAGCTGGTCCATCACTGGATACACGGATACGGGGCGAAATACAATCCCGCACGGGGTGAAGCCCTTAAAAAAGTGAGGATCAAACCGGACATCGATGCGGTGCTCGACGACTTCGGCGGCGACCCCAGACCGTTTGTCGTGGGTACGTCCTCCCGTACGAGGGAGGGAAAAATGATGTCAAGCGACGATTTCCATGATTTCGTCATGAAGGGGCAGCAACCGGCTCTCGTGCTCTTCGGAACGGGTTGGGGCCTTACGGAGGAAGTGGTGGACCGTTGCGATAGAATGCTTGAACCCATCAGTGGCACAGGCGATTACAATCATCTTTCCCTGCGCGTTGCACTGGGTATTATACTGGATAGAATTTTTAGTCAAAGAGGAGGACACCATGAATGAAATGGTCGATCTGCTTGAAAAAGAGCATATGAGACTCGACCTCCCTGAGGTCGGCATAGGCGATAACGTAAAGGTCTACACCAGGATTTTTGAAGGCGACAAAGAAAGGATCCAGATATTCGAAGGCGTCGTTATTCGCGCGAGAGGCGGAAACACGCGTGCGACTTTCACGGTTCGTAAGGTGTCCTACGGTGTGGGCGTCGAGAAGACGTTTCCCGTACATTCCCCGCTCATCGACAGGATAGAAAGGGTCAGTAAGAGCAAGATCAGACGGTCGAAGCTCTACTATCTGCGCAACCTCAGAGGAAAAGCGGCTAAGCTCAAAGAAAAAAGGGATTAGCAGAAGAACGATGATCTGCCGGCTGACAGGTCTCGTGGGCGGAATAGATGAGGCCGGACGGGGTCCGCTCGCCGGGCCGGTGTTCTCGTCCTGCGTGATCTGGGAGAAAGTGCCGGAAACGAAGAACGGTGTGACCGACTCGAAGCTCCTGACGGAAAAGAAGCGGGTCGGTCTTTTTTCGTGGATCACAGACCATGCGCTGAGCGTTGGGATAGGCATGGCAAGCAATGAAGAGATTGATGCCATGAATATCCTCAACGCCACCATTCTCGCCATGGAGCGCGCTCTGGAAGCAGCGGGGCTGGATCCCGACGTACTGCTCATCGATGGCAATCGCGGACTTAAGAACTACCCGAAGGCTTGTCCCATTGTCCGCGGGGACCGCAAATGTTTTTTTATGGCAAGCGCCTCCATTATAGCCAAGGTTGTCCGTGACAGAGCCATGGATGCGTACGACCGGATCTATCCGCACTATAACTTCAAGCAGAATAAAGGCTACCCAACAGGAGAGCACAGGGCTGCAATCAAGGAATTCGGGATCACCCCGATCCACCGGAAGACCTTCAGAGGAGTAAAGGAGTATTGTGCCCGATAAACGTTTGACGGGACAGGAAGGGGAAGATCGGGCGGCGCTTGTCTTGAAAAAGGAAGGCTACCGGATCATCGCCACCAACTTCAGAAGTCCCTTTGGAGAAATCGATATCATTGCGGAAGAAGACGGCTGCCTTGTCTTCGTTGAGGTCAAAAGACGAAAGGGCCGCACCTTCGGTACCTCCTTCGAAGCCATCGACGCCCGCAAGAAAAGGCACATCATACGTTCCGCCCAGGTATACCTCAAAACGAATCGGAGCCTTGGCAGAAGGGTGCGTTTCGATGTTGTAGGCATCGATGGTGACGAGGTGAGGCTGATCAGGCACGCCTTCGGAGAAGAAAGGGGATGAGAGAGACAGTGATTGACGAGAAGATCATGGAGCTTCTTGCGGCGGTGCGTGACGGGTTGATTTCGGTTGATCAAGCCTATGAGACGTTCAAGGACATCCCCTATGACGATCTGGAACATACAAAGGTCGATCATCATCGTTTGCTCCGGAAAGGCGTTCAGGAGGTTGTTTTCGGCGAAGGCAAGACCCTTTCCCAGCTTTTTGATATCGTCGGCTCTTTCAGGCAAAAGGATCTCGATGTACTGGTGACCCGAATAGACGCCGCAACGGGAGATGCTTTGACCGGCAGCTTCCCGGAAGGAACATACAGCAACGAAGCACGGTGTTTTTTCGTTCGTAAGGCAGAGGCCCCGCAAGGTAAGGGAATGGTCCTGGTTATATCGGCCGGGACGAGCGATGTCAGGGTTGCCGAGGAGGCATACGTGACATCGACGTTTTTTGGCAACGATACGGAAAAACTTTATGATGTAGGGGTGGCAGGGATTCACCGGCTGTTTCAGAATCTGGCCGTTGTGAAAAGGGCCCGCGTCATTATCGTAGCGGCCGGTATGGAAGGGGCTCTCCCGTCCATTGTGGCCGGCGTTGTGGGTGTTCCTGTAATTGCCGTTCCCACGAGCGTCGGATACGGGGCGAGCTTTGCAGGATTGACTGCACTTCTCGCAATGCTCAATTCCTGCTCCACGGTGGGCGTCTTTAACATAGACAACGGCTTCGGCGCGGCATACTTTGCAACACTTATAAACAGGTTATGAAGATACTTTACATAGACCCCGTTTTTGGGATGAGCGGCGACATGATGATCAGCGCCCTCATCGATGCCGGAGTACCCTTCGAGGGCCTCGAAGGACTCCTCGGAAAGATACCCCCCGAGGTGCCGTCGATACGGCCCGTTCGACTCACGCAGGGCGTGATCAGCGGTGTTCACCTCGAAATAGGCCCTTCGGACAGGCATCTGACCATAGCCGAAATGGAACAGGTCTTGGCCGGTATCGATGCCGAAAAGCCCGTGAAAGATGACGCGATAGGCATGCTTTCCCTCATCGTGGCAGCGGAATCAAAGATCCATGACATCTCCCGCGACAAACTCCATCTTCATGAACTCTCACATATCGACACCGTCATAGATCTCCTCTGCGTCGCGTATGGCATACGTTTCCTTGCCGCGGACAAGGTTTTTTGCGGACCCGTGCCGTGCGGCAGCGGAACGATCACCACGTCCCACGGATCGATCCCCAACCCGCCGCCGGTAACACTAGAGATACTCCGCGGCCATCAGCTTGTCTTTTACGACGATACCCTCGAGCTTACCACCCCGACGGGTGCCGCCATCGCCGCCTATTATGCACAAAAGCAAGGGAAGGCCCCCGCGTTCAGGACCGTTCGCGAAGGTTACGGCGTCGGGACATACAAGTCTTCGCGGCCTGATGTCCTGAGGGTCTTTCTCGGTGAGTCGGATGAACTGCCGTACGACCAGGAGGTCGAGGTCATCGAGGCGGACATCGACGATATGGAGATGGAATACGTCGGTGCAGTCGCCGAAAGGATCCGTGCCGCCGGAGCCCTTGATGTCCTTTTGTTCCCCGTCTCAATGAAAAAGGGCAGGATGGGCCTGAGGCTCAGCGTTACAACAGAACGGCGCGAATTCGAGAAGATAGTCGAGATCATATTTGCAGAAACAACTACATTCGGCATGCGTTTTCGCGGGAGCAGGAGGCGCGTACTGAGACGGGAAGAGATTACCGTACCGACATCCCGGGGCCCGGTTCGGATAAAAAAGGGTTTTGACTCGCGAGGCAGACTCGTCAAGACGCACATTGAATTCGAAGACGTAAGATCGATAGCCGACGCGACGGGTATTCCGTACCGGGAAGCCCTGGAGATGGTCCGGCGGGAGATAGAGGCGTCTGTGGAGGGTCCTGAATTGTGAAGTTCCGCCCTCTATACGGAGTTTTTCAAATAGAACCGAATGTCCTTGATTGAGTCTTTTTGCAGAGTTTCTTCTATTTTGTTCTGGATATCGATCTTCATGTATCTTAGCTGGGTGAGCCAGACGGGGTCATCAACCTCAACATAAAGGATCCCCCTGTCGATCCGCACCGGCTGACAGTGCGCCGCCATCTTCTCTCCCGCAATCTTTCCCCATACCGCAAAGACCTTGATCGATTCGAGATCGTTGATACGATACCCTTTCAGAACCTTGGCGAGGGTTTTTTGAAGGGAAGTGAATGCCATCTACGCCGTTTCTTCTATACGGGGGAAGACGGGAGGTATCTTGTCGATAGGGGCTATGTCCGAAGGGGTATAGAACCGCATCTCTTCTTCGAGACCGCACGCCTCGATCTGCCTGCCTATGCCCAGCGCCTTCCAAATGAGCTGAGATTTTACGGGCATGAAAGGATAGAGGAGGACCGCGGCGACGCGTATGCCGTTCCAGAGATTGAACATGACCGTCTTGACGCGTATGTCACCTTCTTTTGCCAGCTTCCACGGCGCTTCGGAATCTATATACTTGTTGAGGATGGAGATTATTTCGAAGACGCTCTGCAGCGCCTTGTGGAAGGCGAAGATATCCATCTCTTTCTGATATTCCGCTATGAGCTTCATAGCCGTCTCTTCGACGTGGTCGTCCATGCCGCCCTTCTTCTCGGGAGTCTCGATCTTTCCCGCGAGGAATTTGCCGATCATGGTCACAGTGCGGCTCGTCAGGTTGCCGAAGTCATTCGCCAGGTCGCCGTTGATGCGATGGACGATGGCATGTTTCGAAAAATCTCCGTCAAGTCCGAAGGGGACTTCGCGGAAGAGGAAGAAACGGAACTCATCGACGCCGTACTCCTTGACCACATCGTGGGGGTCGACCACGTTGCCCAGCGACTTGGACATCTTCTGACCTTCTATAGTCCACCATCCATGAGCGAAGACATGTTTGGGGGGTTCCAGCCCGTAGGACATGAGGAAGCTGGGCCAGTATACGGCGTGAAACCTCAGGATATCCTTACCGATGAGGTGGGCGTCGCAGGGCCAGAAGGATTTGAATTCTTCCTCGTCTTCAAGGAAGCCGATACCCGTCAGGTAGTTGGTCAGCGCGTCGAACCATACATACACGATGTGCCGGTCGTGCGCCGGTACCGGTATTCCCCAGCTGAAGCTTGTTCTGCTGACAGACAGGTCGCGAAGGCCTCCCTTTACGAAACTCGCCACCTCGTTGTAACGTATCTCGGGCATGATGAAATCGCGGTGCTGTTCAAGGAGGTCGAGCAGGGGTTGCGTGTACCGGGAAAGGCGGAAGAAGTAGCTCTCTTCTTTAAGTTTTTCAGGTTTGCGCAGGCAGTCGGGGCACAGGCCGTCCTTGAGCTGCAGTTCCGTGTAATACCCCTCGCAGGGTACGCAGTACCAGTCTTCATATTCGCCGAGATAGATATCACCTTTTTCCCGAACCTTCTCGAAGATGTGCTGGACTACTTTTCTGTGGCGTTCCTCCGTTGTCCTGACGAACCCCGTGTTGGATATGTTGAGGACCTTCCAGAGATCAGTAAAACGATTGACCATCACATCGGCATGTTCCCTGGGATGGATGCCCGAAAGCGCTGCGGCTTTCTCAACCTTCTGTCCGTGTTCATCCGTTCCTGTCAGAAAAAAGACCCGGTAGCCCCCGAGTCTCTTGTAGCGTGCCATAACGTCCGCCGCTATGGTTGTGTAAGCGTGGCCGATATGGGGAACGTCATTGATATAATAGATCGGTGTTGTAATGTAATATTTTTTGTCCATGATAGAGTCTCCAAAAGCGAATAATCAATGACCGGATTGTGATAACCAATTAAACTTACAATAACAAATTGCCAATATCAAGAACCAACGACCGCGATATTTCGCTCATTCGATCACCGGACCGTGTCACTGGTTGTTGCCTTTTTTCTGGCCGTTGTTATTTCTTGGTCTGTTGTGGTCACGGGAGGTATGTTGTCTTTCCTTTCCTGGCGCCCGGGGACTATCGTTCTTCGGTCTGTTCTGGTCGTGATTTGGTTGCTTTTCCCCGGGCTGTCCCCTGTCGTTGTCATTTTTCGGTTTGCCCTTATCGCCGGGATTTGCCAGCGGGATGCCCTTCGGCTGTTCCAGCGCCGACACGTCCTTGAGGGGGAGCGTTATCTCTTTGCCCTCATCGAGCTGAACGGAAACGGTTGCATTGAGCGCATTGTGCTTCACCACCTTGCCTTCGCCCTGGGGCGTTTGAACCCGTTTCCCAATCCTCGGGAAATTTTTTTTCAGCATGAGATACGTCTCGTATTCATAGGCCAGGCAGCACATGAGTCTTCCGCAGATACCCGATATCTTTGAGGGGTTGAGCGCAAGGCCCTGTTCCTTCACCATTTTGATGGAGACGATGGAGAAATTATTGAGGAACCGTCGGCAGCATACCGTATTGCCGCAGTTGCCGAGGCCTCCCACGATCTTTGCCTCGTCGCGGACACCGACCTGCCTCAATTCGATCCTGATCTTGAATTCCTTGGCCAGTTCCTTGACCAGTTCCCGGAAATCGACCCTGTTCTCGGAGATGAAATAGAAGAGGAGCTTCGTGCCGCCGAAGAGATATTCGGTGGAAAGGAGCTTCATGGGAAGGGCCATTTCGTCGATCTTCGTCTTGCAGAAATCGAAGGCGTACTTCTCTTTTTCCTTCAGGAGATAATGGTCCAGAATCTCCTGTTCGGTGGCCTTTCTGGCGATCTTCCCCAGGTCTTCTCTGGCCGTGTCCGCCGGCTCGGATACCACCGTACCGAGGCAGGTCCCCTTGTCAAGCTCACTGATGACACAGTCGCCTATTTTTATATCATCGGCGGCTTCCAGCTCAACGACGCCAGTCAGCCTGTCGATATTTACGTAACAACTTTTCATAGCCTATTCCCTCGTAACATGGATAAGAAGATTTTCAAATATCAGCCAACGGTTAACATTATACCTCATTACGCGGACGGTTTCCTGTATTCTTTTTAACGAGTTTTCTACCCAGGCGAGATCGCCGTGCGTGTCATTGAGAATATCCTCGAGGTCGGTGTTGGTGATGAACGAAGCCTCGCCGGCAACCATCTTCACGAAGAGGTCTCTGAAGAAGGACAAAAGAAAAGTCAGGTACATGGAAGCACTCCTGTCCGTCGCGGACGCCTTCTCTGCAAGCGACGAGGCGAGGACAAAACCCTGCGTTTTTCTTGAGAGGGCCTGTGCGAGCTTAATTCTCAGTGAGAAATTGTCCTCGTCCAGCCAGAAAAGACCGCTTCCGATGCTTCCGAAGGAGATGGATGAGAGAAGCTGCGCCCGGGCGGGATCGATGTCGGCCCTGTGGGAAAAGTATTCTTCGAGCTGTTCGCTTGAGAGCGGGGAAAAGGCGACGCGGGTGCAGCGTGACCGTATTGTCAGAGGGATTTCGCGCTCGGAGGATGTGATGACGAAGAAATGGTTGTGCGGCGGAGGTTCTTCGAGCGTTTTCAAGAGGGCGTTTGCCGCTTCGGTGGTCATCGCTTCGGCGTTGTCGATTATGATCACCCGCTTATCCTGCTCGAAGGGGTGTTCGGATACCTCCTTCGCAATCATTCGGGAGTCGTCAATGCCGATTGACCCTTCGTTTTGAATGAGGACCAGATCGGGATGGCTTCCCCGATCCAGTTTCGTGCAGGGGCGACATTGGCCGCAACCGGTCCCGGTTTGACAGAAAAGGTTCCGGGTGAATTCCAGGGCCGTTCTTTTCTTGCCGATGCCTTCCTGGCCGCAGAACAGAAAGGCGTGGGGGATGTTACCGCGCTCCATGAGGGATTTCAGGAAACGCTTCTGCCTCTCGTGGCCGATGATGTCCTCAAACGCCATAGCTCTTCAGGACGTTGCTTACCTTTACCCTGACGATTTCATGTATTGCTTCAACCTTGAGGGAACCGTCGATCATGAAGAATCTCTTGGCATCTTCCCGGGCAAGTTTTTCGTAGGCCTTCTTCACCCTTTGATGAAAGGATAGCTCTTCCTGTTCTATCCTGTCCATGGGGGATGACGCAGCCTTGCGTTTAAGCCCTCTTTCGGCGGTCACGTTCAGGAGTATCGTCAGATTTGGCCGGATGCCCTTGGTAACGAGTCGGTTCAGTGTTTCAATGACACCGAGGTCGATTTTCCTGCCGTAGCCCTGGTACGCGTACGTAGCATCGACGAACCTGTCACAGAGGACAACCTTGCCGTCCTGGAGTGCCGGGAGGATGACCTCGTCCACGTGCTGTGCCCGCATTGCCATGAAAACGAGAAGCTCCGACAACGCCTTGACTTCCATGCCCTTTTTCAGAAGGACTTCCCGCAGGGCTTCGCCGAACCCGGTACCGCCTGGCTCACGTGTTTGCACCACGGAATAACCGTTGCCGGTGAGATAATCGCTCAGGAGTTCGATCTGTGTTGTCTTGCCGCTCCCCTCGATGCCTTCAAAGGTGATTAGCATAAGGCTCCTATTTTTGTACACGCTCGATGTATTGGCCCGTTCTCGTGTCGACCCTGACAGTATCGCCCTCCTCGACAAAAAGAGGGACTTGCACGGTGTACCCTGTTTCGAGGACGGCCGGTTTTGTGGCATTCTGGGCCGTATCGCCCTTGATGCCGGGTTCCGTCTGGGTGATCGTGAGATTGACAAAGTTCTGGATATCGACGCCGATCGTCCTGCCTTTGTAGAAGAGGACGGTTATGACCATGCTTTCCTTGAGGTAGTTCTTCGTGTCGCCCAGACTGGTCTCTTCAATGTAGATCTGATCGTACGTTGCTTCATCCATGAAATGGTAGTTGGTGCCTTCCTTATAAAGGAACTGCATCTGTTTTTCTTCGACGTCGGGGACCTCGGCCTTGTCTCCGGACCGAAAGGTCTTGTCGAGGACGTTGCCGGTTATGAGACTTTTCATGCGCGTCCTCACGAACGCTCCGCCCTTGCCGGGCTTTACGTGCTGAAACTCCACAATCGTGAATGGCTCGTTATCCTGAAGAATTCTGAGACCTTTCCTGAATTCTGTTGTATCGACGATCATTTGTTTCCTCCTGGGTTGACAAAAACTTCCGCCCGGGCCTGTAAAGTGATCTACATCTTCATCATGTCTTTTCTGATGTGAGTAAGAACCCGCGGTCTGTCTTCTGTTATTAGTACCATATCTTCAAGCCTGACGCCACCGATATTCGGCAGGTAGATACCGGGTTCAATGGTGATGACCATGTTCTCTTCCAGTATTCCCGTTGCCACGCTGTTAACCCCCGGGGCCTCGTGAACGGCAATCCCCACCCCGTGGCCGACGCCGTGACGAAAATACTCACCGTAGCCGTGCTCCTCGATATATCCCCTGACAATGCTATCGAGCTGTTTGACGGTGATGCCCGCTCTCGTCTTTTCGATGCCCAGTTTACGGGCGTCGTTGACAATGGTGTATATTTCGGCAAGCGTTTCGGGGATCTCCCCGAGACAGACGGTGACGGTCTCGTCGCTGCAATAACCGGCCACTGCGGCGCCGTAATCGATTATCACGGTTTCACCTTTTTCGAGCTTCTTTGAAGAAGGTTCCGCGTGGGGGAGGGCCCCCCGGGGACCGGAGGCGACAATGGTGTCAAATGAAGGCCCCGTGGCGCCCCGCTTACACATGGCGTAGTCCAGTTCGTCGGCTATTTCCTTTTCTGTTTTCCCTGGCCTTACGAGATCGAGGATGTCGGTAAAGGCGTCCGTTGCCGCCGCGATTGCATCCATGATGGCGGAGATCTCTTCCGGTTCCTTGATCTTCCGAATCTCTTCCATCGCATTGTTCATGGGAACGAGGCTGATACCGGGAAGGTTTTCGGCCCAGGTCTTGAAGACGTTGTAGGGGACATGTGCGCCGTCGAAACCGAGTATTGAGACCTTGTACCTCGTGCACAGTTCATAAAGGGAATCCCGTCTCGGTTTCATCTCCTCTATAACGATGTCGCGCGTCACCTCTTTCGCATGGGTGACGTAGCGAAAATCGACGATGAGGACGACATCGCCCCGTGTTACAAAGAGGGTCCCCTCGGAACCTCTGAAGCCGGTAAGGTAGAAGATGTTGTCCATGCCCTTGAGCGCGCAGCCGTCGAGGCCGGACTCCACGAGGAGGCTCTGCACCCTTTCTATCCGTAATCGGCGTGTCGTTACCATAATTTCGTTTTCAGTACTTTGCCCAGGATTCCGGATTTCTTACCGCCAGCGGCCTTGTTTTCCTTCTTCAGGCCGGCAAGACGTTTCTTGTAGACCTCATTACGGGGTTCCCTCTTTACCAGCTCGACATAGATTTCGATGGACTTCTCGATGTATCCCTGTTCGAGATAAATATCCGCCAGCGTCACAGACACTATGACAGGTTTCTCCATATGGGGATAAATATATGATTATATTGAACAAAAAGCAAGAAAATAAAGGGGGTTATGGGTAATAGGTTATGGGTAATAGGAAGGAATGGTCCACGCGCATGGTTCTAGATTTTTCCCGGAACCCATTACCTATGACCCATAACCTGTTCTCATTTCATAAAAGACCCCATGCCTGACCCCCGCGATGAGGCCCTCCATGATGCCGGTGCTCTCCATGATCTTTTCCATGAGGACGGCAGCCAGGTGGCGGTGGCGGCAGGAGTCGTACTTGTTGAGGACTATGGTGCGCCTAAGGCCGGCGGTGCCTTTGAGGAGAGCGTCGTCGGAGAATAGACGCACGAAGACGTCGGGGTATACCAGTCGGGGCGGCTCGGCACCCGTTCGGCGGCAGAACAGTTCATGACGGAATACCACATCCCGGAAGGGCTGGAACAGTGCATCGAGTCCCGCGATGATGAAGACCTTTTCGGAGAAAGGAGGTATGATCGGTTCATGGTCTGCCGGGTACTTGAGGGGGCGGCCTTTTGCTCCGTCGGCTTCTACGAGAACTACGTCGAAATCATTGCCGAGGGCTTCAACCTCTTCAATAGAGAGCCCTGTAAGTTTGCCGCCCTCGATCGTTTTTCCGACGTGCGTGAAGGAACTCCCGGGTGTGGCGTTTGCCCGATCGTCGAAGAGCGTAAGGGGTCTGGCGGCCATTATCTTTGTCGTCGTCGTGATGGCGACAGAGCGTTGCCGTGCCAGGCAGGCGCTCGCAAGAGCTTCACTGAGGCTTGTTTTTCCGCCGCCTCCCACGAAAGAGGCAAACTTCACACCCTCGATGAGACGGCAGGGATCATTCGTCCTTTGAATATGCCACATATGGGAGGCTCTTTATGCGCTTTACGAGGGCCAGAACACGTTCCTTGTCACGCTCTTCGACATAGAGAGACGCGTACCCTTTCTGGAGGATAAAGAGGCCGTCATAGGCGGTATCCCGGTGTTCCTTGATGGTGTACGGTATGGCATCCTTATCGAGAGCATCCTTGATCATGTCCATTTCAAAGATGCTCTCGATAGTATGGACGTTTATCTGCTTATTTCGGTCCATTTGCCGCGGGGCCGGGTCTCTGGATGGATCCCTTGTCGGCGGGACCTACCCAGACTTCCAGTTCGGTTTGAAATGCGCCGCGGGATATCTTGATGTTGCATGTTCTGTCATCCTTCATGTAATTGAGGACGGTATCCTTGTACCTGAAACTGTTGATATATCTCCAGCCGTTCTTGGACATGTTGACCTTGAAATAATTTTCGAGGGACGCGGGATCTACGTTGCCGGTGAAAACGATGACCCCTGCCTTGACGGTAGGTGTCTCATAAACGAAGCTGCGCTCGTTGACGATCTGGACTTCTGTAGGGACCGGAACATCGGGAAACCCGTGAAAGGTCTGGTTGAAGGCCTGGCCTTTGGCAGGCGGCGCAGGTTCATCCTTCTTCTGAAAAGCGGCACATCCCGCACAGATCAGGGAAAGCGCAAAAAACAGGACAATTATCTTTCTCATATATTTCCTCCCTTGTTGTCTCTTTCAAGATACGCATACGCGCTATGGTTGTGTATGCTCTCAAAGTTTTCAGCCTCGATCGCGAACCAACGGACGTTCGTATCCTCTGATAACCTTTCAGCTATGTCCCTTACGACATCCTCGACAAACTTCGGATTGTCAAAGGCGTGCTCCGTTATGAATTTTTCATCTTCCCGCTTGAGAATAGAGTAGATGTCGCTGCTCGCGCTTTGTTCGACGATGCTGATGAGATCCTCGATCCAGAAGAATTTTTTTGTGTTTACCTCTACCCTGGTAATTCCTCTCTGATTGTGTGCGCCCCTTTCGCTGATCTCCCTGGAGCAGGGACAAAGCGTATTGATGGGCACGGACGCGAAGACGGCGAATTCCGTCATGGTGTTGTGGGCTCCCATGGAACCCTTGAATCCGCATTGATATTCCATGTAACTCGGGGTTTTCGAGACCGGCGCCTCTTTTTTGATGAAATAGGGGAAAGAAACGGCCATGTGCGCGGCTTCCGCGTCAAGCCTTACTTTCATTTCTTTCAGGATATCGGGGAAATTCTTCATGTTGATCATGTTTTTGTATTCATGGAGGATCTCGACGAACCTGCTCATATGGGTTCCCTTGTAGTGGTGGGGCAGGTTCACGTACATGTCAATGGTGGCGACGGTATTCTGATGACCATTGGCCCTGTCAAGGACGATGATGGGGTACTTGACGTTCTTGACCCCGACCTTGTCTATCTCAATCTCGCGGCTGTCGTGCATATTCTGGACGTCGGCCATTTTTCGTCTATCGTTCATAGGATGCGTAGGCCCTTTCCGATTCCCAGACCCGGACTTCCCGGACCGATACAGGGTCCTGGCCCATGCTTTTTTCCATTTCGGTGAAAATATACATGGCGATGTATTCGGCCGAGCTGGCCCGTTCGCTGAAGAATGGTATGTCGTTGATATACTTGTGGTCGAGGACATCAAGAACGTTCTGCAAATGGCCCTTGATCGTCTGAAAGTCAACGAGCATTCCGTCGTCAGCCAGACTGTCTCCCGAGATGAAGACCTCCACGGTAAAATTATGCCCGTGCAGTTCCTCGCATTTGCCCTTATATCCCACAAGGCGGTGCGCGGCCGCAAAAGAATCCTTCACGCAAAGTGTGAACATGCCATAATCTATCGTCTGGAGGGGGGGAAAGTCAAGAGGAGCAGTGATGGGCAACAGGCAATAGGTCACGAGAAACAACCATCATTTGATAGGTCTTTCCTGGAACCTATAACCTGTAACCTATAAACCGGTACCGGCAGTAGCATAAAAAACAGGCTTCGAGATCGAAGCCTGTTGGGGGTAGTCTCCTCTATGAGGCTGCTGCTAGCCTGCCTTTTTCACCGCTTTTCTTATTACTACATATCCCTTTGCCGGACCGGGGATGGCGCCTTCGATGAGAAGGAGGTTGGTGTCGCCGCGGACGTCGATGACCTTCAGACTCTGGACGGTAACCGTCTTCGCACCCATGTGCCCCGGCATCTTCGTACCTTTGAAGGTCCGCCCGGGGGTCATGTTCTGACCGATGGAACCGCCGTGCCTGAAGGCCTCATGAGAACCGTGGGTCGCCGGAGCGCCCGCGAAGCCGTGACGTTTCATGACTCCGGCGAAACCTTTGCCTTTGGATGTCCCCGTAATGTCAACGAAATCTCCGGGTTCAAAGATGTCCACGGAGTAAATGGCGCCTACTTCGTTTGTCTCGAGGTCTTCCGGTGCGACCTTGAACTCTTTGAGGACCCGGGTCGGCGTGACGTTCGCCTTCTTGAAATGTCCCGCATCGGGTTTGTTGACCCTCTGGACCTTTATGACTTCGTCAAAACCTACTTGAACCGCGTTGTAGCCTTCCCTGTCGGCAGTTTTTTTCTGGACCACGTAGCATGGACCGGCTTTTATGACCGTAACGGGAATGACGTTCCCGTGTTCATCGAATATCTGCGACATACCGAGTTTCTTTCCTATAAGACCTAATGCCATGGTAGACACCTCCGAAAAATTGTAACATCATAGTCGAAAACTCCTCGAAAGTCAAGATGAATTCCGTTGACGGCCTCTTCGATGGGGTGAAGGGTGAGGCTTCGAGCAGTGAAAATATAAAAAAAGCTTAATTGATAATCTTTTATGCCGAAAAGCCCAATATACGACCATGACAAACGCCATGCCAAGAGAGCAGTTGATCAACCGTGCCAGCGAAATCAAGGTGATTCCGACGCTGGGCGGAGTTGTGGACAGGGTATTCACCGTCCTGGGCAATAACAATTCGTCTTTCAATGACCTTTCCGACGTGGTCAAGTACGATCAGGCCATATCGTCCAAAATCATCAGTATCGCAAATTCGGCGTATTATAGCAGGGGCATCGAGATATTCAACCTGCAGCGTGCAATGCTTACGATCGGTTTCGAGGAGGTTCGGAGCATCGTGAGCTGCCTTCTTTTAATGGAAGGGATGATCAAGATGCTCAAGCTCAAGGAGGCCGACCTCCTTGCCCTGTGGAAGCACTCCATCGAGGTTGCATACGCGGCGCGCGTATTGTCCGAGCACTTGCTCGTTGAAGACCCGCAAAAGGTCTACACCGCATCCCTGCTTCACGACATCGGAAAGATCGTCTTCTACCTGGCCGTTCCGGATTACGGGGAAATGCTTCGGGAGATAAAGAGCACCGCCGATACCGTGACTGTCGAGCGGGAGCGTTTTGGCATCGATCACCAGGAAACGGGATACATTATAGCCGTCAAATGGAAGTTTCCCCACGACTTCGCGCGGGTCATCCGTCGTCACCATGGCGACCTTGGTGATAATCAACAGGACGGTCTGCTCCGACTGGTCAACGCGTCGGATCGTTTCTTTACCCGATCTCTGAACAGTCATTCGAAAGAGGCGTTTATCCTGGACAAGGAACGCAACGCCATAGCTTTCGAGGTTGAGAAGATCATGAAATTTCTCCAATTGGGGTAAGAGATGAAATGGAAAAACCTTCAAACCGAATCGGTGAAGCTCCAGTGGAATTTCTACGAGAGGACCATTAACAACTATTCCATTATCATGCGCATAATGAGCAGCGCCGAGGATGATCTGCTCATAAGCCATGTTCCCAGAGTCTTCGTGGAAGAATCGTTTTTTGACATGTGCAAGATCATGATCGATGACGACGGGATCATACGCGAAGGCTTTTACAGTATAGACGATACTCTGAGCAGTCTCGACTATACCAGCGTCGCCACCCTCAGCGGGAATTCCACCACCGCCTCACTGATCGACGATGTTTTTGGCTACGGCATTCTCTACATCTATCCTCTCAGGAGAGAGCTGAAGACCATCGGGTATCTTGTTCTGGGCAAAAGATACTACATGGATGTGGAATTGAGACTCCTGCGCGAACTGGAGATTGTGTGCGACATATACAACCGGTCATTACTTCTGGGAGGCGGCACAGACCGCCGCAAGGGGTTTCGGCCGATGGCAACCTTCGAGACGGTCCTTGAAGTCTTTCCCGATCCCCTCCTTCTTGTCGACAAGAAAGGCTACATCTGCTACGCGAACAGGAACGCAAAGGCGCAGTTCGAAACCAGGAAGGGGTTTCTGCTAGGTGAACGGGCCGATAAGGCCATCCCGGGTCTGCCCGAAGACCTTGTAAAGAAGAACCGCCCCTTCCGTGGAGAGATAAACTATAAATCACAAAACGACTATAAGATGTTCCGCGTCGACAGCTTTGTTGTGAAGGAAGAAAAGGGCAGAGGCGAATTGCGGGCCATCCTCTTCAAGGATGTTGCGAAAATGAAGGTCAGCGAAGAGGAACACCTTGTCAAGAAACGGACGGAGAGCGTGGGGATGCTCGCGGGGGGCATTGCCCATGATTTCAACAACATGCTCACGGGTATCCTCGGATATGCGGCGTTGATGAGGAAAATGCTTACCGATCCGAAGCTCTGCCGCTATGCCGAGGCCATAGAGCATTCAGCCCAGCGCGCCTCCCAGCTCACCCGGCACCTGCTCAACTTTTCGCGGCGACAGAAGAAATCGAACGGGCTTGTGGATATCAATTCCCTTCTCGATGATGTACTTTTTTTGCTGAAGGAGAGTTTCTTCAATATCAGGATCGAGAGAGACCTCGACCTCGGACTTCCAAACATAAAAGGTGACGAAGCGGAATTGCAGAATGTATTTCTGAACCTTTTTATCAACGCAAAGGACGCAATGGATGGCGAAGGCCTCTTGCGGGTAACGACGTCAAGACAGGACAGAGGGTTTATCTGCATCGAAATAGAGGACACGGGAAAAGGGATTGATCAGGCGATGCAGCACAAGATATTTGAACCCTATTTCTCCACGAAGGAGGATCTCTCCAACCTGGGCATGGGACTCTACCTTGTGGACAAGGTTGTCAAAGAGCATGGAGGTTTCATCGAGATTGCGAGTGAAAAACAAAAGGGAACGATCTTCCGTCTCTATATGCCGGTCCCATCCATGCGCGTTTCAGAAAGACGATTAAAGGAAACACCGCATGCCAGTCAAAACATGGGTGGAAGAACCATCCTGATCGTCGATGACGAACATATGGTCAGGGATCTCCTGAAAGGTGTTCTGGCCGAAGCCGGCGCAACCCTTCTTGAAGCCCAAAACGGTGAGGATGCGCTCCAGATCTACATGGAAAAACAGGACGATATCGATCTCGTGATTCTCGATGTGATCATGCCCGGAATCAAAGGAGACGAGGTACTCCGCCGAATCCGGAAAGCGCGCTCTGACATGAAGGTCATCATCTCAAGTGGATTTATGAGTGAGGAACAGAGGGCAAAACTGAAAGAGTACAAGGTGGACGGCTTCCTCGACAAGCCCTTCAAGGACGACGACGCCCTGGCGGTAGTAGCGGAAGTTCTCGAAAGGTAATGAAAACAGGTAAGGTGATGGGTAATAGGAAAAACTGTCATGTCTTTCCGATAACCTATAACCTATAACCCATTACCCGCCTTTCAAATTCTCTTTCTTTCTCCACCTTCTGTGGGAGGCTACGGCGAAGCGGTGGGCTTCGTCGCGCATTGTTACAATTTCCTTAAAGACGGCGGATGCCCGGGGAAGGACGAGCGGATTTTTTCTTGCCGGCGCGTAGATAATATCGTCCATTCTTTTTCTGCGTTCCCCTTTGGCTATGGAGATGATGTCCCTGTCGACATGGTTTGCTTTGAGGACCTTGTGCGCTGCCGCGAGCTGGCCCTTGCCTCCGTCTATTATGAAGAGGTCCGGCAGCGGTCCCAGCGCGGTGTCGTTGACCCTTCGGCTGAGCACCTCGGTGAGCATCGCGACGTCATCCATCGTATCCTCCCCGCGGATATGAAAGACCCGGTATTGGTCCTTTGCGGGTTTGAAATTCTTAAACACGGTCATGGCGCCCGTCGGGTTTTGCCCGTGGATATGAGAGATGTCGTATATTTCAATCCTTTCGGGGGCGGCTCTCAGGCGCAATGCGTCCCGGAAGGCCTGGTCGAGGGGCAGAACCTCGGTTTCATGGAGGTTTTCCACCGCCAGGCGCACGATGTCTTTCACGCCCCTGTGAGCCGGGCCCATGATTCTGACGACGCCTTTCTTCCTTCCACTCAGGTGTTTTTCGAGGACATCGCTATCTTCCATTTCTTCCGAAAGAATGATCTCGTCGGGAACGGGCCGCGAACTGTAGTATTGGAAGAGGAAGGTCATTATCGTTTCCCCGGCGTCTTCTCCATAGAATCGTTCCTTGTAAAGACGGCGCGATAGGAGGACGCCGCCGCGGAAGGTGAGAACGACGAGCGAGATGGTCCGGGAGCCTTCCGAAAAGGCCCATACGTCACGGTTCTTGCCGAAATGTTCGTGGACGTGCTGCTTCTCGGTCATCGCCTTGATGGCCTGATGGCGTTCTTTGAGAACCTGTGCACCTTCGAAATCCCACGAAGCGATCTTTTTTGCCATGCGGTGTTCGATGCTTTTGAGTATCTTCTCGTTTTTTCCGGACAGAAAATCCCTTACCTCCTCGATGGTACCGGCATATTCGGCGGCGTCGACGGGCATGACGCACGGTCCCGGACATTTACCGACCTCGTAGAGCATGCAGGCCCGCTTCCTTTTCCGAAATACCGTTTCCTTGCATTTCCTGATGGGATAGAACCGTTCCAGAAGTTTCAGAATGTCCCTGACCTCCCGGCCGTGGGGGTAAGGACCGAAGTAGACGGAGCCGTCGTCGACGATCTTGCGCGTTGCAAAGAGGGCAGGGTAGTCATCCTGGACGGTGAGCTTCAGCGACACATAGGACTTGTCGTCCTTGAGCATGATATTGTATTTCGGGGCGTGCTGCTTGATGAGGTTGTTTTCGAGGAGAAAGGCTTCTTTTTCGTTTGCCGTGAGGACAAAATCTATGAGGTGGATGGTCTCGACGAGCACCTTCGTTTTCAGGTCTTTGACATCGTTACGGAAATAGCTCCTGACCCGGTCGCGGATGTTCTTCGCCTTGCCTATGTAAATGATATCGTCGTCGCTGCCCATGAAGAGATAGACTCCGGGAGAGTCGGGCAAACCATCGATGCTTATCTGGGAGATCACAGGGTAAGCTCCGTCTTTTCAAGCGTCAGGAGCCTGTCGCGGAGCTGGGCTGCTTTTTCGAAATCCCATTTTTTTGCCGCGTCGGCGATCTCTTTTTTCAGTCTTTTGACCATTTTGGAGAGCTGTTTCGGCTTGAGCATCTTTGCATCCAGTCCATCGACGGGTACCTCATAGTAATCCTTCTCGTAAATGGACGAGAGTACGTTGGTAATGGATTTCCTGATACCTTCCGGGGTGATCCCGTTTCGTTCGTTATACTCCTCCTGAACGGCCCGCCTGCGCTTTGTCTCGTCCATGGCGCGGCGCATCGATTCCGTCACCGTGTCGGCAAACATGATAACCTTGCCATTGAGGTTACGGGCGGCACGGCCGCAGGTTTGTATAAGCGAGGTCTGGGAGCGCAGGAAACCCTCTTTATCGGCGTCAAGAATGGCAACAAGGGACACCTCCGGAAGATCGAGTCCCTCTCTCAAAAGGTTCACGCCCACAAGGACATCGAATTTACCCAGTCTCAGATCTCTCACGATGGCAACTCTCTCAAGTGTGTCCACGTCGGAATGGAGATACTTGGTCCTGATCCCCTTGTCGAGGAGAAAATCGGTGAGATCTTCCGCAAACCGCTTGGTGAGAGTCGTGACCAGAACACGCTCCTTGAGTTCCGTCGTCCGCCTGATCTCGACAATAAGGTTTTCGACCTGGTCCCTGGCCGGCTTGAGAATGATCTCGGGGTCCATGAGCCCCGTCGGCCTGATGATCTGCTCCGCCACGTGCCCGTGTGACTTTTCCATCTCATACTTCGCAGGTGTCGCCGAGATGTATACGACCTGTTTTTCTCTTGCCTCAAACTCTTCAAAGGTGAGAGGCCGGTTATCAAGAGCCGAGGGAAGACGAAAACCGTGTTCGACGAGGGTAGTCTTGCGGGACCGGTCTCCGCGGTACATGGCAGCGAGCTGGGGCATGGATACGTGGCTTTCGTCTATCATGATAAGTGCGTCGGCAGGCAGGTAATCCATGAGTGTGGGTGGGGGTTCCCCAGGGGCCCTGCCCGTAAAGTGTCGCGAATAATTCTCGACACCCGAACAGTAACCGAGCTCGGCGAGCATCTCGAGATCATACCTGGTCCGCATTTCGAGCCGCTGGGCCTCGAGCAGCTTATTGTGGGACCGCAAGAAGTCCAGATGAGTGACAAGTTCTTCGTCAATGGTTGCGATGGCGCGCTCTATGGTTTCGCGGGGCATGACGTAATGGGTGGTGGGGAAGATCATCAGCCGTCTGAATCTCTCGAGAACCCTGCCCGTGAGGGGATCGATGCTGTAAATGGACTCGATCCGGCCTTCGTCGTGGATGATCCTGAAGGCCCTGTCTTCTTCGTACGGAGGGAACACATCGATGGTACCGCCGCGGACGCGGAATCTGCCCCGATAAAAATCGATGTCATTGCGCTCGTACTGACATTGAATGAGTTTCCTGAGGATAGCCTGGCGTTCCAGTGCCTGTCCTTCTTCAACGTTGAGGAGCATTCCGTAATACGTCTCCGGTGAGCCGAGGCCATAGATGCAGGAAACGCTGGCGACTATTATTATGTCTTCCCTTTCGAAGAGGGCATTCGTTGCGAGTAGCCTCATCCTGTCGATTTCCTCATTGATCGAGGAATCTTTTTCGATGAAGGTGTCCGATGAGGGAATGTAGGCCTCGGGCTGATAATAATCGTAATAACTGACGAAGAAGTGGACCTCGTTTTCCGGGAAGAGGGTCTTGAATTCCGAATAGAGCTGTGCGGCCAGGGTCTTGTTATGGGAGATAATGAGTGCAGGTCTGTTCACCCGTTCGATAACATTGGCCATGGTGAAGGTCTTACCCGAGCCGGTGACGCCGAGGAGTACCTGGTGGGGTACGCGCCGGTCGATATTGCCTGCGATCCTATCGATGGCCTGGGGCTGGTCTCCCCTTGCCTCATAGTCGCTGACCAGTCTGAAACGCTTCATAGTGGTATTAGTTTAATGTGCTTTTAAAGCCGTGTCAAAAGGACAATTCCAAAGGGTGGAACCGCTCGAACCGCTGCAGGACCAGGGGCACGGATTATGTTGCGTACGCTCCCGTCTGATGCCGCTTCAGGGTTTAATCCGTCTCGTGTTAAAAAAAGCATAACATGTTCAGCGATGGCTAAAGATAAATCACGCCCTGCCGATAAACCCTCACAGCAGGATAGGCCAAAAAAAGCATCTGCACGATCGGATACGGGCAGAAAAGCTCTTGACATGGCGACTGCAAAGGTTTAAAGATAAATCATAATATTCTAAAACACCATCTAGGAGGAAGGGGTATGAAAAAGGTTTTGTTGTTTGCACTTGTCTTGCTTGTCAGCATTGCATTCGTCGGTACCGGTTTTGCCCAGGAAAAGGCAAAGGCTCCTGAAAAAGCGAAAGCGGCTCCTGAAAAACCTGCTGTAGAGAAACCCGCCCCCGCCACGGAAGAAAAACCGGCAGAGGCAAAAGAGCCTGAAAAAGCGGCAGAGAAACCAAAACCGAAACCAATGGCTGGCTTTGTCGGCAAAGTAGCGGTGACCGATTCAGTGTTCAAGACCATCAGCGTCCAGCGCGGCAAAGATGTCGTAGCATTTGACGTGAGCGATGCCAAACTGAAAGGCTACAAAAATCTGGATCAGGTGACTGTGGGCGATAAAGTTGCCGTGCAGTATAAAAAGGGTGCCATGACATTGGTCAAGATATCAGGCGCCAAGAAGGAAAAAGCTGGCACGAAGGACGCCGTAGCGCCTGAAAAGGAAAAGAAACCCGCAAAGAAGGACAAAGCAAAGAAGGACGAGAAGAAAGAGGATAAGAAGGAAGAAAAGAAATAACTTCTTAATTCTACATAGAGAGTACAAGGTCCCGCTTCCGGCAACCAAAGCGGGACCTTTTTTTGACTGGACCGGGGGTAAAGGTCCCACCATACGGACGTCAGTCCCCCTTCCATCGGACCCATGCGCCACTCCCTTTTTTGATATGCTCCCCGGATCTTTTTTCCTATCTCAAAGCTCAACCGCATCACGTTTGTCACGCCCCTATCACACAATTCGTGTATACACCTCTGACATTCCGGCCTGTACCTGCCCGGAATGTCAGAGGTGTTTCTGGCAAGGAATAACTATCCAAAGGGAGTCCAACTGTTTTTCTCAACATTCCATGGTGCCCGGAATACGTGTGCCTGACAGTGTCAGGAATCTCTCGCATTTTCCGCAAACCCATAGATCCGATTATGTCTTCAGACTCTTGGCGGTCTCTTCTTCAAGCCGGTCCATCGTCATATACTGGTTCATCCCCCGCGTCCGTGCTATGTGCCATAGCTGGGTTAGAATGACGGAGAATTGATTTTCAGGTTCCCGGTTTCAGGTTTCAGAGTCGCAAGAAATAGGTCCTATAGGTCTAATTCGACCTATAGGACCTACGCTGTTCTCAGTCAACAGAAGCGTACACGTGGAGGTTCCATGAAGGTGAAGAGTGAGGGGTCTTTACATAAGCATGAGACTCAAACGCTATGAGAGGGCTGTTTTCGAGGAGGAGGATTTTTAAAGCCAGGAGGAACTATCCCGCAAAAACTCACTTAAACTCTGCCGGAATGGTGTGGTTCTGATTTCCGACGGCGGATTACAGGATTCACTCCGCAGGTCCTGATTGGCTGGGTTAAAGTACAGGGATGGTTTTGCGCGAAAACCATCCCTGTAGCGGTTTTTTAAATTTTGCCTACAAAAATGAATGCGATAACCAGAGCGTAGATGACCAGTGATTCGATGAGGGCAAGACCGATGATCATCGGGGCAAAGATTTTTCCTGATGCGCCCGGGTTCCTGGCAATGCCTTCAAGGGCTGCCGCCGCAGCCTTACCCTGGCCCAATGCGCCACCAAGAGCGGCAATACCGATTGCGGCACCGGCGCCGATCGCGAGCATGGCTTTTACGTTTGAGTCGAGGGGAGCCTTTGCAGCTTCTTCAGCTGCAAGTACAAAGCCGCAGGAAAGAACGAGGATCAAACCGCTGAGCATCAAAATAGAAACAACCTTTTTCATCACTATTCACTCCTTTCTTTTTTGTATTCTTACATCGTTATTATTAATGTTCATGGGAAACAGCACCTGCAAAATAGACCATTGAAAGCAACGTAAAGACGAATGTCTGGACAAAGGCGACGAAGAGACCCAGAAACATAAAGATGACGGGAATCAAAAGTGGAACCAGGGCGAAGAATATGGCGGTAACGAGGTGGTCACCCGTTATGTTGCCGAAGAGCCTTATTCCCAGGGACATCGGTCTTGCGATGTGACTGATGAGTTCAATGGGGCACATGAGAATGCTCAGGATAACGTTGGCGTACCAGGGCATCATATCGCTGATGAAGACGAATTGCCTCAGGTATTTTATCCCGTGCTCCCTCAAGCCGTAATAATGGGTGAGGACGAAGACGGTAAGTGAACAAGCGAAGGTTGTATTGACATTGTCCGTTGCCGGTAGAAAACCGGGGATGAGACCGGAGAGGTTGTTGAAGAGGATGAAAAGGGCCAGTGTACCGATTACGAGCATGAATTGCGGCCCCCGTTCCCCCATGTTCTCATTGACGAAGTTGGTCAGAGCCTCGACTATCATTTCGACGAGGTTTCTGAAGGTGAGCTTTTCATCGGGAACGATCTGGTCTTCCAGTCTCTTCACCTGTCTGTAACCGACTAATACGATCAGAAGAAGGAAGATCGAAACGATGATGGCATTCGATACATGCGGCGGGAGCGTTTTGAGAAAAGGTATGTATGATGCCCAGGTAAAAGCTTCATGCCCCATTATCTTGTCTCCTTTGTGAGCTGGAAGTGAAAACCGGCAATAATTGACTTGCCAGGATTGATGCAAAAACCGTTGAGAGACCCATGAGAAAATAGAAAGGCTTGACATTCCCATAGATCACAACAACCGTGAGGATTCCCAGAAGAAGGAGGAACTTTGCGGGAAGCGTGAGAAAAAGGTCCTTCTTGCCTATCTCCTGCTTCAGGATAAGCCGACCTATGATTCGCTTAAGGAGTCTGAAATTGAGAACAACGATGGCGCTGGCGACGGCAAAACTGAAGAAAGCTGTGAGGTCACGGACGATAAACGCGATCGCGATGGAACCGAACACGAGAATCGCAATGTTGCAACGTTCAACCTGGGTTACGGTGATCTCCCTCATCGTCTTCCTTTTTCAGCCTCTTGTATGCCCGATAAACCGCCCGAAAAGCGGCGATCATTCCAAAAACCATAAAAACAAACGTAAGATAGGGACTCGTGCCCAAATACTTGTCAGCGTAAAAACCAGCCACAAGGCCGATGACAACGCAAAAACCCATTTCAAGACCCAGGGCACTATAGTTCAGGAGTGTCCTGTACATTTCTTTTTTACTGTCTTGAAGAGTCATTAATGTCCCGCTTGCGGCTCTTTTCTTCTAACACAGGAAATGCACGATAGTCAACGTTATTTTTATTATCTGAGATAAGGTATTTACGGGCGTGGAAAGGGTGCGCCGAGAGGCGGGCGCGATGGAAAATGGGATTGGCCAAAGGGGTTTCCGGATGCTGAAGTTTCGGTGAATTGCGGGCCTGGTGACGAGGTCTGCAGTATCACGTTCTCGAGTCGGACGCCCGGGCTTGTTTTCGTCTATTGTTGACGCCGAGAAGGCGGCGGATCGTTCCCTTCAGTTCCACAAAATCGGATGACTTGACGAGGTAGGCATCTGCGGCCCAGCTCTTGAAATCCTTTCTGAAATCCTCATACGAAGAATGCAGGATAACGGGTACATCCTCGTACCTGCGTACGATCGGTCCCAACACCTCCATGCCGTCCATAACGGGCATAACGATATCGAGTATGATAAGGCTGGGTTTCAGGTGCTTGAGAATGAGGATCGCCTCTGCCCCGTTTGCCGCATGTTTCGTTGCGTACCCTTCGTCGCCGAGTTCATCGGAGAGAAGTTTAACGAAATACTCGTCGTCATCTATTATTAAAATCGTTTTCTCGTGGTTCACAACGCTTACCCCCGGCATCGATTCATGCTGTAATACAGCACCTTGGACCAGTTTCTCAAAGCAAGATTCGTGCCTCATATCCTGATATACCTAACATCCAGAAATCACTAATGGTATAGATGTGACGCGCGCATTGTGCCCTGTTGCGATATGGGATTAATTGCCCCCTTGCTGTTCCTTTTAGCCCCATTTCGCGAGAGAAAGGATGCCGGACGAGACGACATTTGCACCATTATGATGTATAATTACCACAATTGATTCGTGCCTTGTCTCTCTGGAGTCGTTCGGGGTATCCAACAGAACGGACAGAGCGGGTCTTCTTCAATGGCGGAGGTCCTATGAAACACGGCGAAAACAGGCCTGATATCGCGCGCTCAGGTGTGTCCGGACAAAAGGACGCGTCTCGCGAGGAATCTGCGCCCGCCGATCTGTCGGTACAGACATACGGTATCTCCAAAGCCGAAAAGATGGAGCGCAAAAATGAGGGCGGCTGGCAGAGGCTCTTTGATGAAGCGCCTGTGGGATTGGTTGTTTTCGACCCGAAGGGGATTGTGGTCGAGGCCAATGCCTGCATGTCCGGCCTTCTTGGCATCGGGAAGGAGCCCCTTAACGGCGTTCCCTTCTCCCGGTTTCTCACAAAAGAATCTGAAGCGGCCTTTAGTCTGTACATGGAGGAGATTGCCACTTCAGGCAACGAAAAGCTCTGCGAATTGACCCTCATAAAGGAGGACGGGAGCCTCGTCAGTGCCATCGTCAGAAGTTCCCGAACGAAAAAGAAAAAGGGCTTACCCGGCACCGTGAGGGCCGCCTTTATGAGCCTCGACGTCAACGATTCGGCCCGGCATTGGGCCGGGCCGGCTGCGGTATTGAAGACCTTCGGGGAGAACGTACCCGATGGAATCTTCCGGCTCGATCACGATTTCCGGCATGTATTCACAAATCCGGTCATGCATGATCTTTCCGGCCTCCGCAGGGAGGCGCTCCTCTCTGCGTCTCTCGATGATTGGGCTTTTCTGCCGCGGGAAATGATTACCCGGGTAAAACAGCTGGCGCGAAAGGCATTCAGAACCCGTGAACCTCAGGAGACCGAAGTCACCTGCGACAGGGCCGGAAGCCCGGGGTACCTGCACGTGCGTCTCGTTCCGGAAGCCGGTACCGATGGAAAGATCGGCACGGTTCTGGGCATCCTTTGCGATATCACGCGGTTGAAGCGCAACGAAGCAGACATCCAGGCAGAACACTCTTTCCGCGAGGCGATCAGCCGGTCTCTGAGCATAGGTATCGGTGCCATTGACGATCAGGGAAAGCAGTTATACGTCAACCCCGCCTTCTGCAGAATAGTGGGCTGGAGCAGCGAGGAACTTCTCGGCATGCGGTTCCCTTATGCTTACTGGCCTCACGACGAAGTAAGGAAGGCAAGGAAGATATTTCTGAAAATCCGCAAAGGGAAAAAGACTTCAGGCTCTTTCGAGCTCAATCTCCAGAGGCGGGACGGTACGCGTTTCGATGCTCTCATCATGTACTCGGCTTTCTATGACAACTCGGGCAACCGGATTGGGTGGATAGGCTCCGTGGGCGATATATCCGGCCTGAAACGCAAGGAAAAGGAGCTTCAGCGACTCAACAGGGACCTGGACGCAATGGTCAGAAAGCGCACTGAAAGCTTGCGCGTGCAGAACCGCAATCTCAGGGACATACTGATGGGTCTTAACAAGGCGCAGGAAGAGCTGCGGTTGTCGGAGACGAGGGTACTTCTGGAAAAGCAGCGTCTCGAGACGATTCTCAACGTCATCCCCGCCGGAGTGATCGTCGTGGAAGGGAAAGAAGGCCGGATAGCGTATGTAAATCGAAGAGCACAGGTCTTTTTTGGCCACAGGCCTGCTTCCGGACTCGAGATGGTCGATAATATCGACCAATTCAAGCTTTTGAAACCCGACAGCAAAGAGGCCTATTCTTACGAAGAACTGCCCTTGAACCGCTCTCTGGTCAACGGTGAAACAATCAAGGGCGAAGAAATGGTCCTGGTCCGGCCCGACGGGCAGCACATTACGATCCTGGCGAATACCACGCCTCTGGTGATCGGAGGCGAGATAGTGGGGGCAGTGGCGAGCTTCGTGGATATCACGGAAATGAAGAAGTCGGAGGAATCCATAAAGACCCTGAACACGGAATTGGCCAAGAACCTGCTTCTGGTCGAAGATACCAACAAGGAGCTTGAAGGATTCATGCAGTCCGTGACTCATGATCTCAAATCCCCGCTCATCGTGATCAACGGCTTCAGCCGGCGGCTGCTTGAACTTCCGCCTGAGGGGTTCGAGGAAAAAAGCCATGAGTACGTGGAATATATCCGCGAAACGAGTCAGAATGCGTTGTTTCTCGTCCGGGATCTGCTGAGGCTCTTCAAGATCTCCAAGGGAGAAATAAATCGGACGACGGTAGACCTGGCTGAGATGTCCCGGTCATTGGAGCAGTATTTTCAGGGCCTTTACCCCGGCAGGACCCTGAAATTGATTGCCGACGAACATCTGAAAGTGCCGGGAGACTACAACCTGCTGAAGATCGTCATGGAAAATCTGATAGGCAATTCTTACAAGTTTACGGCCAATAACGACGGGGAAGCCATTGTAGAGCTTGGGTCCCATCAGGCCAAAGAAGGTCTCGTCGTCTTCGTCCGCGACAACGGCTGCGGTTTCGATATGGACCGGGCCAGGAGAAGGCTGTTCGAACCCTTTGCCCGCTTCCACAACGAAAATGAATATAAAGGTACCGGAATAGGACTTGCCACGGTGAAAAGGATTGTTCACCGGCATGGGGGCCGCATCTGGGCCGAAAGCCAGCCAGGACAGGGGACTACGTTCTATTTCACACTGCCGGATTAGGAAAGGAAAACCCCGGATCTTTCGACCCGGGGTGGTAAACCCGGTTCTACTTCTTCATGACCTTCTTTGCGTAGAGATCGTCCTTTTCAAGGGTATATACCAGCGTAACCGTGTCACCTTCCTTGATGTCTATCAGGCCTGCCTTTTTGCCCTTCACCGTCACCTGTGTCGAATCATCGACGATGGCGCCAGCCACAATCTCCTTTCCACCGGCCATAGACGAGATCGAAATGCCCTTTGCGCCGGGATCGACGCCGATCACCTTGCCCGTCATGGTTCTCATAGCGGCTTCAGCGGACACAGTCATAGCTGCAAACGCAAAAAGCAATAACATCGCAAAGATGGTGAAGCAAACAGACTTCTTCATGGGTTCCCTCCTTTTTTTGCCGCCGGGAAGCGGCCTGGCTCCCGGCATATTTATAGCAGGACCGATGCATGTGCGTCCTTTGAGAAGCAAAACCCGTACCATGTGGTCTTTCAATTGAAATAACAGGATTCAGCGGCCCATTCTCTGCTTTACCAAACGGCAAGAGTGGGGACTTTTTCCCCTGAAAGTGGTTTTATGCCCCAGACGTCTCTTTACCATTTCACCATAATCCGGTACAATGGTTTGAAGAGATGCATCAGGTCACCCCGGGGTGGCGACCGTTCAATAATCTTCCCCCTGCAATCGGAGAGGTGATCACATGAAGGACCGTTCCCGCAAACTGCTCGTAATCGATGACGAGGTGAGATGGTGCCAGTTGTTGAGCGATACACTCACCTCGGAGGGTTTTGACGTCACTGTTGCCAGCAACAGTACGACGGCATCGCAACTTATAAATCAGGTGGATTTCGATGTTATCCTTACCGACCTCAGGATGGCCGGCAAGGATGGCTTGCAGCTTCTCCAGGAGACAAAAAGAGTGGCCCCGACAACCCCGGTTATCCTGATTACCGCTTTTGGGTCCATCGATTCGGCGGTGCAGGCCATGAAGATGGGTGCCTACGATTTCATAACGAAAAGCGGCGACATGAGCGAACTGGTCCTGGCCGTCGAGAAGGCACTCGAAACAAAGTCCCTGCGAAAAGAAGTGATAGGCCTGAGAAGAAAACTTGAATCCCAGTACAGCTTCCATAAGATGATCGGGAAAAGCCCTCTCATGCAAAGGATTTATCAGCTCATCGAGATGGTCTGCGATACATCGAGCAATGTTCTCGTAACGGGCGAGAGTGGCACAGGAAAAGAGCTCGTGGCAAAAGCCATTCATTACAATGGTTCCAGAAAGAACGGGCCTTTCATCGCCGTGAACTGTGCCGCCATTCCTGAGAACCTGCTGGAGAGCGAGCTTTTCGGGTACAGGAAGGGTGCCTTTACCGACGCAAAGACCGACAAGGAAGGACTTGTTGTGGGTGCCTCCGGGGGGACATTATTTCTGGATGAGGTGACTGAAATGCCCCCATCACTCCAGGCCAAGATATTGAGAGTCATCGAAGAAAGGGAGGTACGCCCGCTGGGCGGCACGACCTCCTACCCGACGGACGTCCGCATCATTTCCACTTCAAACCGTGATATCCAGACACGTATAGATGAGGGATTCTTCA
Organism: Deltaproteobacteria bacterium UBA5205; assembly: GCA_002412715.1. Classification (GTDB taxonomy): domain Bacteria; phylum Desulfobacterota; class Syntrophorhabdia; order Syntrophorhabdales; family Syntrophorhabdaceae; genus Delta-02. Next base: position 9,612 of record DHVP01000006.1, on the reverse strand, counting down.
GAAGTGACCTCTATTACCGTTTAAGAGTGATCGATATCGATCTTCCGCCTTTGCGGGTAAGAAAGGAAGATATTCCTCTCCTCGTCATGCACTTTCTGAACACATTCAACAAGGATCTCAAAAGGAAGGTGTCCCATGTTTCCACAGAAGCGATGAAGATCTTTATGGATTACTCATGGCCGGGAAACGTAAGGGAGTTGGAGAACGTGATCCAGAGGGCAGTAACTCTATGCCGGGGCGAGACTGTTATCCCCGACGACCTGCCGGTGCTTATGACCAAGACGATGGGTAATTCGTTTCTTGAACGCGCCGTTGGGAAGGGCCATACCCTTGAGGAAATGGAGAAGGAATATGTCCGCGAGGTACTTGCCGAGGTAAAGGGAAACCGGTCTCGCGCGGCGGAAATCCTGGGTATCGACAGAAAGACCCTCTACCGAAAGCTCAAATCCGAATAATCCATCACCAGACAGGCAGGAAAGAGATGGGGCAGAAAGCCTGCCCAACCGGGGCGCTATGCCCCAAATGAATCCGGAGCCCGAAGTCGGGCCGAATATCCTGTCCCCTTGCTGTGGGCCGTTCTATGCTATCCCGAACATGGCTGCAGGTCCGATGGCGTGCAAATTGCAATTTGGGTCCGAACTGCGTCATCGGGGATACGTCGCCGCCGGAGGGCGCCCGCGAATTGACGGATGCAAGAGAACAGGGAGGGAAATATGGCAAGGAAAATCGGTACGACGAGTAGAAGAATACCCAAGAGCAAATTCGATGCGCAGGAGACACACAAATGTCCCCGGTGTAACGCATTTCTGGTACGTGAAAGATTTTATGGCATGTGTGCCCATATCTGGGTTTGGCGCTGCATAAAATGCGGCGAAATAATCGATGACGTGGTGCTCTACAACCGTCGCTTGCTCAAGAAGGCGGCTAAAGGCATAGATATAATGACACTGATCCGTTGACACAAGCGCTGTGTGATGACAGGTATGTTTCCGTGAATGGGCCCGGCCGGAAGAATCGGCCCGGGGTATAAATAAGCAGCCTCTATCGGAAGGGGGCGGCACCGCGGGTAGTGATAATACGCTACAGCGGGCCGTACCCCCCACCCCTTTTTTTTTCTGTTTGCCTTTTGATTCCCGGACAGAAACCCTATTATTCTCCGTGATTCCTCGGAGGCCATAAATCCAGGAGAGATTCCGTATAAGGTGACTATCCGGGGATTTCCAGCTGTTCTCTGTAATGATAAAGGTCGCCGGTTCTACGGGAAACCACTGTCGTTCATGGGGAAAAACATGGGAAGGAAGCCGACAGTTCCTGAGGCATAGTGCCCCAGGTGAGACAGATACGGTCGAGGATAACAAAAGACCGCAAATCATAATATCCTGTGATACCATGCATTCAAGGACGGCCAGCCCGGGTGGCATCAATGTTGCTTTAATGCCAGGCGAGACCGTGAATGGAGATCAATGAAAGTGAAATAAGCCGGTATCTTTCCGAACGGTTTTCCGAGCGGGTACGGATAATAGACGTGCGGGAACTATCGGGAAAAACGGCCGCCGACCAGGAGATGAAGAAATTCGGTTACGGCCGCCCGATTCTTGTCCTGTGTGTTATCGGTGGCAAGAGGAAGCGCCTGGTATTCCATCGGATTCGCCCCAACGCATTCGGCAGGGAACGGGAAGACGACAGGGCAGCGGCTGTCTGGCTCGACTATCAGACCTTTAATGTCCTGCCCCGCCATGTCCCCGCCGTTGATATGGTTGCCCTTGAGGACAACGGGAGTATGGCCTCTCTGGGTCATGCCAGGGAACTGGTCCTTGTGACGGCGTTTCGGCGCGGTGTGCCCTACGCGCACGATCTGATGCGCATTCGCGACGAAGGCACCCTTGGCGGACTTGATCGCCGACGGGTCGAGAAACTGGCCTCCTATCTGGCGCAGATACATCAGTTGCGGCTTGATGAACCTCATTTGTGGATACGCAGGCTCAGGGACCTCGTCGGCCACGGAGAGGGCATCATGGGTCTTACGGACAGCTACCAGCCCGATGCCGCGACGATCACCGACAAGGATTTGCGTTCCATCGAAGAGGCGGCAAACATGTGGCGCTGGCGCCTGAAAAGTGTTCCGGGCCGACTCTGCCAGGTCCACGGGGATTTCCATCCCTTCAATATCGTTTTCGAGAAGGAAGATATTTTCTGGGTCCTTGACCGAAGCAGAGGCCCCTGGGGTGAAGCCGCGGACGACGTGAGCTGTATGGCAATCAATTATCTTTTTTTCTCATTGCAGCGGTATGGCCGTCTTGAAGGCCCCCTGAAGGAGCTTCATGATCTCTTCTGGAAGAGCTATCTTGCCTTCCGTCCCGACGATGGAATTCAAAGCGTGGTACAGCCATGGTTTGCCTGGCGGGCGCTGGTGCTCGCCAGTCCCTTGTGGTACCCGGACATTTCTTATGATGTGAGACGGAAGCTCTTCAATTTCATTCACAGGATATTGAAGACAAAGCGCTTTGACTACAATAAGGTCAATGATTATATCGCGTAGCAGGAGGAGGAACGGACGATGAACCCGGCAGCAAAATCAGGATTCGCGGTATGGTTCACGGGGCTGCCGTCGTCGGGGAAAACGGTGATGGCGGAAAAGATGTGCGGGATATTATCGGAGCGCGGCGTTACCGTGGTGCTTTTCGATTCCGACGAACTGAGACGAGTGCTGACACCGCGCCCTGTCTACACGGACGAAGAAAGGGACTGGTTCTACGGCGTCGTGGTCTATCTTGCCGAGCATCTTACGGAAAGCGGAGTCAATGTCGTGATATCCGCCACTGCGCCGCGGCGGTATTACCGTGCAACGGCCCGCCTGCACATCGAGAAATTCGCCGAAGTCTTCGTTGACTGCCCTGAAGCGCTCTGTCGTGCGCGTGATCCTAAAGGGCTCTGGAAAAAAGCAGACAGGGGCGAGATCAGAAGCTTGCCCGGCGCCGGTATCCCCTACGAGAAACCTTCCTCGCCGGAGGTCCGCATAGATACAGCCCATACGTCCGTCACCGACGGGGCCCGCAGAGTGCTCAGTGCTCTCGAGGCCCTCAGTTTTATTGCTAAGGGGCATGATAAAGTCAAGAGACGTTCAGTTGATGGGAAAATAATTTTCCTGTAAGGGTCGTATGGCGAAGAGATATCCGGCATGTCAGGTGGTCTGTAAGATTATTCTCGCATTTCTTCTGTGCTTTGCAGCCCAGCGATCCGGATGTGTGTGGGCAGGTGTTGACGGTCCGCAGGGAATCACGCCGCCCGCCGGCGCGGCGGCCGAGGAGAATTCCTTCGTTGCGGTTGTGCGGGATGTGGGACCGTCAGTTGTATCGATACGCGCCGAGAGGGTCCTGGAGGGACTGCAATTGCCCGACGGGGAAGAGGGTATTGACGAAGAGAGTCTGCGGCAATTTCTTGAGGAACTGCTGAGACGCAAGACGTCTCCGGGAAAACGTACGGGAATACGCGAGGCTTCCGGACTGATCGTGACCCCGGATGGATATGTGCTGACAAACTATCATGTTGTAGCAGATGCGATCAAGGTGGTTGTCCAACTCCACGATGGAAGCGTCTTTGATGGAAAGGTCGCTGGTAGCGACAGCAAGACGGACCTTGCCCTCGTGCGGATCAAGGCCGACGGGCTCAAAGTGCCGCCACTGGGGGATTCGGAGCGAATAGAACCGGGCCAGTGGGCGATAGCAATAGGCTCCCCCTATGGTTTCGAGAAAAGCGTGACCCTGGGAGTAATCAGTGCGAAAAGCCGCCCCGGTTTCGGGATGAGTTCACTGGGGGAGCTCATCCAGACTGATGCCTCGATCAATCCGGGAAACAGCGGGGGTCCTCTGGTGAATATAAGAGGGGAGGTGATAGGGATTAACTCCATCGTGGTCCGGCCGGGTCAGGGTATCGGCTTCGCAATCCCCGTCAATCTCGTAAAAAGGGTGGTCCAGGACTTGATTGAACAGGGAAAGGTCTTGCGTGCATGGGTGGGGTTCGGGCTCCAGGACCTTACTCCGGACATCAAGAGATACTTCGGCCTCAAGGGCCCCGGGGCGCTGGTGAGGCAGGTTGTGGAAAAGGGTCCTGCGGACCTGGCCGGTTTGAAGCCGGGCGACATCATTGTTGCAGTTGAGGGAAAACAGGCGGCCAACACGCAGTTTGTGATCAACACGATCCAGGAGAAAAGGATAGGGCAAACTGTAAACGTGGAAGGGATCCGCAACGGCAAAAGCTTTACAGCCGCGATCACCACCACGGATGAAGAAAAATTCCGATCCGGCAGTATTAGAGTGACCACCTCTGAAGAAAGGGGACCCTTTGGGCTTGCAGTCAGGACAATAACCCCCGGGATCGCGCAAAAGCTTGGGCACCCCGACCTTGAAGGCGTGGTTATAACCCGGGTGGAGATGGGTTCCCCCGCCCATGCCGCATCCTTGATGGCCGATGACGTCATTGTCCTCGTCAATGGCAGGCGTGTCAAAGACGATAAAGACTATCTGGCAGTCCTGAAAAAGGCAGAACCGGAAAAAGGCGTGCTCATGATGATCGACAGGCTGGGTGCCACTTTCTTCGTTGTGCTTCGGGATGAATAGCGGTTCCCTGTCCGGCCCCCGATGACACTTCCCGGAACACGAACGTTATTCCAAAGTCAAACAGTTCCGCCAGATCCTGCACATTATGCGGGCCCCGTTTCGTTCTGTCAGGCGGACTTAAATCTTCCCGTCCGGCAGTTGCACTTCCACAAGCAGTGGAAGATGGTCGGACGCCATTTTTGCATTCATGGAGCGGGGAACCTTGCAGCTTTTCACCACGATTTCCCGTGAAAGGAAGACATGGTCGAGCCGAAGAAACGGGGTGATGCTAGGCCAGGTCCTCCTGGGCCGGTGATTTCCCGGAAGAGAGAGCTGGGCATCGGCCAGCTTTTGCGAAAAGTCATGATGAACGTAGGATCCCGGAGTGGCATTCATGTCGCCGCACAGCACGATTGGGGGACGGCACCGCGGATTACCAAGCCAGTCGGGACCTAAGAGCACGGCTGATTGAGTCCGGCGCCGGACCGGTGTGAGCCCAAGGTGGGTGTTGATGACCTGTATGCTATGGCCGTCGATGTCGACTTCAACCCAGAGGGCCCCTCTGCGGGGTTCTTTCCGACGCGAGGGAAGACCTCCGGTCTTGACGGGTCGAATGGGATAGCGGCTCAGGATGGCATTGCCGTACCGCCCCTTCTGAATATAGAGGCTGGGATGAAAATGAAAGTTCATGTCCAGTTCACAGGCTATGATGCGTGCCTGGTCGACGCATCCCGTGCGGCTAAGACCGACATCCAGTTCCTGCAGCGCCACAATATCGGGATGGAGTCCTGCAATTATCTGCGCTATCCTCAGCGGCATATTTTTTCCGTCATTGCCGATACAGCTGTGCACATTGTAGGTCATGATGGAAAACTTCAGGGGCGTATGCATGAAGTAAAGATAGGTCAAAACACAGATAGTTTCAAGTTTCGCCGAAACCATCTTCTTGTGGCATAATACCCCACCGCTGGGGATTCGATCTACTTCAAATATGTGAACTATGCGGTTTTATAGCCTTTTGGACGCTGGCACTCCCCTTGCATCCATGAACATTCTGGATGGTGGTCCGTTATCCGGCGCTGCCTGAACAGGGTACATTAATTATAAAGAGAGGTGGGTCTTCATGGATATTCTTTCGAAGGAGCAACTGAGCGTTTTGATGGAGTACAGAGACGAACTGTGCGTTTCTCTTTACATGCCGGCTTTCCGGACGGGTCCCGAAAAGAGACAGAACCAAATTCGTTTCAAAAATCTTGTTCGCAAAGCCGAGGAGCAGCTCAACGCAAAACACCTGCGTTCCGGGCGGGTGGAGGACTTCTTGTCTTCCATAAAGCCGCTCGTCAACAATAATCAATTTTGGTCATTCTTTCAGAGCGAGGGTTTTTGCGCCTTCATATCGGGGAAGGACCTTTTTTACTTTCGCCTCCCTCTCAGGTTTGATGAGAACGTCACGGTGTCGGGCCGTTTCCATCTGAAGCCCGTGCTCGGTCTTGTTTACAATGACAGCCGTTTTTTCATGCTTGCCCTGGGTCTCAACGGGGCGCGGTTTTTTCAATGTTCCCGCTACAGCATTAACGAACTTGTCATGGATAAGGTCCCGAAAAATTTCGAGGAGGCCATGCAGTACAATGAACAGCAGAAGCAGCTTCAATATCACACGAATGCTGCTCAATCGGGAGGGAGAGGCATCGCTGTATTTCATGGCCAGGGCGGGGGAATCGATGATAAGAAAAGCAACATCCTGCAATACTTCAAGCTGGTCGACCATGGGGTCTCCGGTGTGATAGGACAGGAAAAGGCACCGCTTCTCTTCGCCGGTCTCGATCACCTTTTCGGAATCTATAAAAAGGCAAACAGTTATCCCTATCTCGCCCGCGAGATCCTCGCGATCAATCCCGAGGATCGGACTGATGCCGAGCTTCACGAGAGGGCTGTCGGGGTCATGGGTTCCTATTTTCTTGCTGCCCGTGACGAAGCGATCGATTCGTATCTCAATCTTGCCGGTACAGGCCGGACCGCAGGTGATATAGAAACCATCCTGCCCGAAGCATTCGGCGGGCGCGTCGATTCCCTTCTCGTATCGCCCCGGGTGCCTCAATGGGGAAGGTTTGACCCGGTCAGCCGGAAAGTCGACCTGCACGAAAGCCGTTCGGGGGATGACGAAGACCTTCTGGACCTTGCCTGTGCGTACACCTACCTGAAGGGCGGCGCTGTTTATGATATTGCACCCGGATCGGTACCCGGGGTGCCGTCGCCGGCAGCTGTCTTTCGATATTGATTCTGAAACGCAGAGCGTGGGGTGGGACGGTGAAGATAGGGATTATCGGTACAGGTTTCGTAGGCTCGACCGCAGCCTACACAATCGTCATGAAAGGTTTCGGGACGGAGATCATCCTCGTCGACAAGAATACGATGCGTGCGCGGGCGGAAGCAGCCGACATTCTCCACGCCGTTCCTTTCGGCCACTCCGTTGTCATACGGCAGGGCGATTATGCCGATCTCGAAGGCTGTTCCGCCGTCATTGTGGCGGCCGGAAGAAGCAGGCTGGATGGACAATCGCGCCTTGACCTGGCGGCAGATAATGCGGCCATATTCCGGGACATTATCCCGGCGATCGTTGAACATGCGCCCGGTTCGGTCCTTGTGATCACCACGAATCCCGTGGATGTGATGACCCACGTTGCAAGCCGGATAGCCGAGGGATTGGGTGTGCCTTCGTCACGAGTGATCGGATCCGGCACGGTCCTCGATACTGCCCGTTTCCGAACGCTTCTCGGCCAGTTCCTTGGTGTCGACAGCAGTCACGTCCATGCCTATGTAGTAGGTGAACATGGTGATTCAGAGGTGATGGCATGGTCGCTGGCGAGGGTAGGGGGACAGATGATCGACGAGATTTGCGCTCTCCTGGGATTGAAACTGGACGACGCACAGAAAGAGACAATGGGGAAGGATGTGCGCCAGGCCGCACATCACATCATCTCGGGGAAAGGGGCCACCTATTTCGGAATAGGCAGCGCACTCGCCCACATGATCGATGTGATCATCCACGACCACAGGGCGATACTCACGGTGAGCACATTCCTGCCAGATGTAGAGGGGGTTGCCGACGTGACTCTTTCACAGCCCCATATCCTCGGGGGACAGGGTGTGCTGACAAGACTTCCCCTGCCGCTCAATGACAGGGAGAGGTCGGCCTTGAGAAACAGCGCGGAAACGTTGCGCCGGGTTATAGATGAACTCGGGTATTCAACGAAATGAAGGAAGTTCGTGGAGAGATTAGAAAGGAAAGGAGTTTTAAAAATGTTACCGATCCGGAAGATCCTTTGTCCCACCGATTTTAGTCAACCCTCACAGGATGCGATCGAGGTAGCCCGGGAACTTGCGACTTACTTCGAAGCTGAACTGATCCTGCTCAACGTGGCTCCAGTCGTTCCCACCCTTGCATATACCCCGGCGCCCACCAATTTCGATGTTGGTGAATACGGCAGGCAACTCATCACATCGTCGGAAAACTCTCTCGAGGAGATCGTGAACTCCATCAAGAGTGACGATCTCAAGATCCGTTCGGTTGTTCTGCAAGGAAATGCCTCCGACGAGATCACGGAAGAGGCACGGAAGGATATGGTAGAACTCATCGTCATATCCACGCACGGCAGGACGGGTATCGACCGGCTGGTTTTCGGTTCCGTAACCGAAAGGGTGGTCCGCTTCGCATCGTGTCCCGTGCTGGTCATCCCTCTGCGTCCTCCGGAAACAACGGAAGAGGTGACGATGGAGCCCGGCCTCGGTACCCATGTCGACGAGGTCCTTGAGTCTCAGCTTAACGAACTGGGTGAGATGCTGGAGGCCATCAAAAGGAGGATAGAAGAGAAGAAGGGAAGTATAGACTCCATATATGAGCGCCGTCTGGCTGAACTCAAGGAAAAAAACGAGGAGGTGCAGAAGAAGATCCATCGTATCAAGGAATCGGGGGGAGAGGCCTGGGGAGAGATCAAGACGGGTTTCGGAGATCTGTGGGCTGCTTTTGACAGGGCCGTCGCAAAATTCAGAGAAAAGATGCAAGGGACCCCGAAAAGTGTCTCGGAGGAGAAGAAGGCCTACGAGGAACGATTGGGCACCATGCTCGACGAATGGGGTTCAAGGATAGACATGCTCAAGGAACAGATTGAAACGTCAAAGGACGCCTCCCGGGACATCTACGTCAAATACATCGGGGACCTGAAAGAGAAGCAGCGGATTGCCGCAGAGAAACTCGCCGAGTTCAGGCGGTCCGGTTCAGAGGCCTGGGGCACCATGAAGAAGGGGGTTGATGAGGCCGTTGAAGACCTGGGAGAGACAATAAAGGCGGCTGTCTCCGCTTTCAGGAACAAGTAGCCGGGCGATGGCCCATCGTTTCTTTCGTGATCCCGGTGATGGATACGCTCCCCGCCGAACGTTCGCGATGATTGCGGAACGTGTTAAGGCGGCTGGCACCGGCGTCTGAATGGTGGACCATGGTCAGGTGGATCTACATGCAAGAGGTGAGAGCGTGCAAAACAAAGAGAGCGGCAAAGAAGAGAATGCATATGCGTTGCGCTAGGCAGGCAACGCAGACCTGGATATCATCAAGGATTCCCGGGCTTCAGTCATCGACCTGGAAATGACCCAGGTGGTGGATGGGGACCTGGTGAAGGTGATGAGCTGGTACGACAACGAATGGGGTTACTCGAACCAGATGGTGCGGGAAGCGCTGGAGATCGCCGGAGGAAAGGAGGCGTGAAGCGGCAGGCGCCGTGTTGAAACGGGCTATGATGCAAAGGCAATTATGAAAAGATCGAAAGCACAAAATTGCTGTTGCAGATAACCTCCCGTCTATGCTATATAAATCCATCTCAGGGCCGTTAGCTCAGTCCGGTAGAGCAGTTGACTCTTAATCAATTGGTCCAAGGTTCGAATCCTTGACGGCCCACCAAACATAACAAATATTTAGGCCATCTCCTTGATGGCTTTTTTTGCACTAGTCAGTATTTGCGTTGAC